>NZ_JBIAPF010000011.1:0-332059 GCF_042888135.1 Streptomyces sp. NPDC003247 | reverse complement strand
ACCCCGAACAGCGGCGCCAACTGCCGCAGGGTGAGGTTCGTGCGCCAGTACGCGGCGACCAGCAGGACCCGGTCCTCCAGCGGCAGGCTCCAGGGCCGGCCCTTGCGGACCGGATCCGCACCCTCGCGCCGCAGCGCGGTGACCAACTTGCCGAACTGACGCGGGCTCAGCCCGGTGAACGGGGCTATCCAGGAAAGCTCCGACGCCGTGATCACACCAGCCACGGCAAGATCATCTCACCCATGAACAGCAGTTACGGGACAACGCTTAGGCTCCGCTCTGCGGCCTGGGGGTGGGCGACCGGCAGGCGGGCCCACAGACCCAGAGCCGGAACAGCAGGCCCCGATGACGCACATCGACCAAGACCTCGCCGCTCGCACCCAAGTACCGGGCGCAGCGGGCACACTCCATGGCCATCTGCTGGCGTGGCCGGAGGCCCGCGACGTCCGGGATGGGCGGGGTCACCGTGGCCGAGGTGCTCACTCGTCGCCCCCTATGAGGAGTTCGGCCCAGACCTCTTTGCCCCATGGGCGCTTGTCCGGGCCGTGCAGGTCATAGCCCCAGCGGTCGGCGATGCCGTCAATCAGGAGCAGGCCACGGCCTGACTCGTCGTCGTCACCAGCCTGACCGAGAACCGGCAGGCGCAAGGGTGCCCGGTCCACCACCCCGACACGCACCCGTATCGCGCTCGGCCGCCCAACGATCAGCCGGATCGAGTGGCATGAGGTGTGCCTGACGGCGTTCGCAATCAGCTCCGACATGATCAGCGCGGCGACATCGGCAAGGTTGTCGAGGCGCCATACGCCGAGGGCGTCACGGACGAGCTGGCGGCCGATCTCGGCCGTGGCCGGCTCGCACGGGAAGGTCTGGCTGTAGGCGGGATGGCCGATGGGAGCGGCCTGAAATGGCGTAATGAGACTCGTCATTGGGGCTGAGCCTTCGCGTTGTCTCGGTGCCCGGCTCACCCCTGAGAAGGCGCCAGAGGCGGGCCGGGCCGTCAACAGCCGCCCGCACCGGAGGGAGTGGCGAGCGACCAGCAACCAGACAACTCGCCTTTGCAGCCAGGTGGTTAGGGCGATTAGCCATCCACCCGGAAGAAAGACCTAGGGTGATTTGACCTTCCCTTTACCTGGTGGTGGAAGGGGCGTGAGAGCTACCGTGCGTGCATGGACACCCCGCGCAACAGCGTTCTTGAGGCGTGGATGGCCGAACACGGCTATAGCTCCAACAGCCTTGCCGACGCTGTGAACAGCGCCTTAGAGCGGCTGACCGGGCGGCCTGGCGGCCTCGACGGCTCATCGGTCCGGGCCTGGAAAGCAGGCCGGGTCACGTGGCCCAAATCGGCTACCCGCAAGGCGCTCGAGGACGTCAGTGGCCTGCCCGCCGTCGCTCTAGGGTTCGTGCCACGGGGCCGGACTCCGTCCAGCCCAGCCCCACCGCAGCAGGAGGACCCCGACATGAAGCGTCGTACCCTCGTCGGCGGCATTGCAGCGGCTGCCGCCGTAGCAGCAGCGCCCGGCACCGCATCCCCGCGAGGCATCGGCATGAGCGACGTCAACCGCCTGAACACGCGCTTCGCCGAGATCATCGCCAGCGACCACCGCCACGGCGGACAACTCGGCATCGAGCAGCATGCTGCCGCGCTCGCCGACGAGGCGCTGAACCTCCAGAACGCCGGCAGCGCCACCCAGCGCGTACGCAGCAGCCTCTATGCCTCCGCGGCGGCATTCCGCTCCTCGGCGATGTGGGCCGCGATCGACGGCCGTCGCTACGACGTCGCCAAGGCGCACATGCGTGAGGCCCAAGCCCTCGCCGAGATGTCCGGCGATCAGGCGATCAAGTTCCGCATCTGGAGCCACGCGGGGGCGATGTACCGGCACATGGGCTGGCCCGCCGACGCGCTCGCCGCCAACGACGTGGCCCGCAACCTACACATCACGCGCCGTGACCCGCTGTTCGCGTCCCTGGGTCTGGCCCGGCAGGCGGCGATTCACGGTACGGCGCAAGACCGCACTGGCATCCGCCGCGCGTTCGATCAGGCACAGGACGCCATGCTGCGCGCCGACCCGGCCGAGTACCGGCCGGTGTGGATGCTCGCGTTCTACGACCAGGCCGAGTTGGACTCCCTGGCGCTGTCCGCCTACTTGGCGCTCGGCGACTACGCGACCGCCGAGTTCCACGCCCACCGCTGCCTGTCCGCGCTGCGGCCCCACATGGTCCGGTCCCGGGCCATCACCACGACCCGGCTCGCGCACGCCCAACTCGCACAGGGCGACGCCGACGCCGCCACGGCCACCGCGATGAAGGTCCCTGCGGACGCCGCCACCCAGCACGCGCGGGTAACGCGCATGCTGCAAGAGTTCGGGGCGGCACTGCGCGCCACCGCGCCGGGCAGCTCCACCGTACAGACCTGGACCGAGCACACCGCCCGCTGGAGGACCGCCGCATGACCACGGCACCCGCCATCGAACTGCGCACGTTCACCACCCTCGACACCGTCCGCGGCGACCTCCTCGACGTGTACGCCGAAGTCCGCGCCCCGCTCCTCCACCTGCCGAACTACGCGGTCACCGCGTTCGGCGAGCGCCTGGACCGACACGGCGGCGAGCCGGGGTTCACGGTCGTCCTCGCGTACGCGGACGACCATCCGGTCGGCTACGCCTACGGCAACACCATCGAGCACGGCGACCGCTACTGGCAGCGCACCAGTCCCGCGCCGGCGGGCAAGTACACCGAGCGCCCGGCTGTGGCCCTGAAGGAGATCGGCGTCCGGCCGGTCTGGCGCAAGACCGGCACCGCCCGCCGCATCCACGACGCCCTCCTCGCCACACGCGACGAGCCGTACGTCACTCTCATGGTCAACCCGGCCGCTGGGGACGGAAGGGTCCACGCGCTCTACAAGTCGTGGGGATACGAGGACATCGGGCTGAGTCAGCCGTCACCAGCCTCGCCGATCCTCACCGTGATGATCCGCGCCTGTCACTGACCGCACCCGCGACAGCGCGCCGGTACCGGCGACACGGCCTGGATGCGGCGGCCCCGGGAGCATGCGGCGCCGCCCCGCTGGGGCCGTCGAACCGGGACCGCAGCTCATACACGGCAGACTCTCGTCATGAGGACGTGGGCGGCACTTCCAGCCCGGGGTCAGCCTTGCGGCGCGAAGAGTTCGAGCAGGCGCCAGACGCACCAACCAAGGGTGTTCATGGACTGGCTGGCGCGGATGCACACACATCCACTCTGATCTGGCACGCGAACCCCCATGGATGCCCCCGCATCTGTTAGCCGCTTGTGGCCTTACATGGGCGGCCAGGGGGTGGCGCAAGCCACCTCTGGTCTCGGGACCGTACAGGTCAGGTCAGGAGCCTGTGTGGCAAGCAGGGCAGTCTCGAAAAGCGGGGCGTTCGCGGGCTCTTGAGTGGTTCTATTGTCGTCTGATGTTGTGCATCGGGGCGGCGTCCACTGTTCGGCAGCAGGACGAAACACATGCGCAGACACCGTCCGGTGCACTTCAGCTCGGGGCGGGGAGGCCAGGACTGCGTGCCTCGCCATCGAAGGTGACGCACGCCCCTTCGGGGAAGTAGAGCGGGAGCGATGGCAACAGTAGAACAGCAAGTGAAGAGCGCCGACGACGTGATCTGCCGGAACCTTGCCAACCCAGTAGGCGACCGAGGCTTCCTCTCGCAAAACGTGCTGGGGCAACTCCGGAATCTTGTCGAGGGTCTTGCTGTCTGGGCGCACCTTAATGATCGCTCGGCTGAGTTTCACTACAACCAGGTCGGGCCAGCTCTGGATGCCGTTAAGGCGCTCGCTAAGATCAGGCTCCTGAGTAGATTCCATGGCCTACTCCAGGCCAGCGTCTCGCACTACACGCTGGATCGTGACCCCTCCGAGCGATTGATGCTGAAGTACTACGAGTACCTACTCCGCACCCGCAACCTCGCAAAGGATCAGCTCGGTATAACGATCCTGGCCAATATCGAACAGTTCCCGATCGACCTCGACCCCTCGTTGCGGGAGTACTACGAGAAGATTGCTGCCTGCATCGAGCAGGAAAAGACGAGGCTTTCCTCAAGCCCACGTCACGAGCGATACTACATTCACAGCTCGCGACCATTCTTCATCGCTGGCCGTATCTATTATGAGGTAACGTTTCATCTCGCCCACAACCGGACGAGCAAGTTCGATCGCATCATTGGCTTCACTGACATCGACGTCACCGACAAATACGCGGCCAGTCTGGAGCTGGCGAGCGACACGATCGAGGTGCTCGGCAAGAAAATGCCCATCACGCTGATCCGCTCATGGGAGGTGTCAATTCGACCGTGCGAGTTCGACAACTTCGCACGCCTCTTCAACGCCTCGCACGGAGAGGTCAGTAGGTCGCATTCCGAGTACCGCAACCTGATGCGGTATCTCACAACAACACGATCAAGTCTGCTTGATCTCATGGATATGACTGACGCTGCTTACGGCTCTCTCCGCTCCTGGGCACTAGTCGGCACTCAACGAGATGAGGTTATTTTTCCAGTCCTTGACCGCGCGCGGTCCCTCATCCGCAACAACCGGCCAGGTTCTCGCCTGTTGCGCTACCTCATGCTGCGGATGAACAACCGCATTATCAAGGCACAGTTCGACGTCGACCAGTGTTCCGCACTCTCCGGGCTGCGCGTATCTTGGGGTTGCAAGCCCTTCGACACGATGCCGTTCTGCACATCCCCACGCGGACATAACCCGCGCTTTGGGGACCTTGCCGAGAGCCTGGACGCGAGGACTCGGCCTCACGAGCTGCTGGCCAGACGAGTCAGGAGCAATGTCGAGCAGCACGGTGTGATCTATACGCCGGCAGCCGAGTTGGAGGACCTCGGTGACCTCGACGAGCTGATCGCGCGTCACAACCGCATGCTTCCCCCCACAGAACGGCACGCGCGCAGGAAGCTGGCTCAAGCAAATGGGCATGTGTTCATCGTCGGTTATGAGGACGATACGGTCTCGATAATCAACAAACTCCGGGAAATCTCTGCTACTGGCGTCCCCCAACACAGCAGCGACGTGCAGGCATGGATTGACGCGAACCCGGGCGTCATCGATGACCCTTTGAAGGCTGCAG
Organism: Streptomyces sp. NPDC003247; assembly: GCF_042888135.1. Lineage (NCBI taxonomy): Bacteria > Bacillati > Actinomycetota > Actinomycetes > Kitasatosporales > Streptomycetaceae > Streptomyces > Streptomyces sp. NPDC003247. The sequence continues at coordinate 326,952 of NZ_JBIAPF010000011.1, read as the reverse complement.
CTCTGACCAAGTTGTTCGAGCACTCGAATGTCGCCCTCGTCTACGGCGCGGCCGGTACCGGAAAATCGACGATGGTGAATCACATCGCGAACTACTTTGAGGGCGCGCGGAAGCTCTTCTTGGCGCATACCAATCCGGCTGTCGACAACCTGAAGAGACGAGTACAGGCGCCGAACTCCGAGTTCAGCACGATCAGCAAGCACGTGCGCACCGGTACGTCATTCGGAGCAATGTACGACGTTTTGGTAATCGACGAATGCAGCACGGTGAGCAACGCAAGCCTGCTTGATGTACTTGAGAAGACATCCTTCGATCTGCTCGTGCTTGTTGGCGACGTATACCAGATCGAATCGATTGAGTTTGGTAACTGGTTCAGCATCATCCGGTCGTACATCCCGAGCGAGTCTGTATTCGAACTCACAGCGCCCTTCAGGACGACCGATCAGAGCCTTCTCACGCTGTGGAGTAGGGTGCGGAACCTGGACGACCACATCGAGGAGTCGCTCTCCAAGAATGGCTACTCGACGGTTCTGGGAGACTCGCTCTTTCAACATAGAAGCGACGACGAGATCGTACTCTGCCTTAACTATGACGGCCTGTATGGCATCAACAACGTTAACCGGTTCCTGCAGGCGAGCAACCCGAATCCAGCTGTGACATGGAGCGAGTCCACATACAAGGTCGGAGATCCAGTACTTTTCAACGAGTCTGATCGGTTCAGTCCAGTCATCTTTAACAACCTGAAGGGAAAAATCGTCAAGATCGATCGCGTGCCCGGCCGTATCACTTTCGATGTGAATCTCGAACGGGATGTCACTGAAGACGATGCGCTCTTCACCGGTCTGCGCTGGGTGGAAGGCTCGACTGTCCAGTTCGACGTCTTCGAGCGCGGCAACAGCGACGATGACGACGACTCTGTCACCACCATGGTGCCGTTTCAGATCGCTTACGCCGTATCGATCCACAAAGCACAGGGTGTTGAGTACGAGTCAGTAAAGATTGTCATCACGGATGCCAACGAGGAGAGTATCTCCCACAGCATTTTCTACACCGCGATCACACGCGCTCGGGAGCGTCTCGAAATATTCTGGACTCCGGAAACGCAGCATCGAATCCTGAGTCGTCTCGCAGTGCGCGAGAACACGAAGGACGAGCATCTGATGAAGATTCGCCGTGGTTTGGTCCCTGTTGAGAAGCGACCGAAGCGCCAAAAGACGCGCCAGCTGCCTTAGACGCTGGCAGCGATTGCAATCGTGGCGCCATAGAGCATCTCCCAGTCGACACGAAAGGTGTAGGGCGGAGGTGCCTCATTGCTATTGGCGAACTGGTCTTACAGCGGCTGACACAATGAGCTGGTTTCAACTGAACTCATTGTGTCAGCCGCTGTAAGGGCTAAGCGCGGGCGGCCGACTGCCCCCTCAGTCGCTCGTCGCCGCTACGGCGCTTCGTCAGTGTCCTCCTCGCTAAGATCGTGCACTGCGTTCCTCAGCAACCTGAAGGCTGCGGCGTCATCCTTATCGGCCAAGAGACGCAGCGCCGTTTCCCGAGTGCTGCGGTCGGTCATGCCATGCCTCAGAGCGTTCAAGATCTGCCGAAACTGCACGGACGAGCCTGAGAGGTCGCCAGCGAGTGCTGCCTCCAACAGTGCTGTCAGCTCTTCAGACTCGACGATTATCGGAACGTTAGGGACGTCGTCCCTACTGACCGGGCCAGGACGCTTCGAGTCGAGAATTGTCAAGCTGCTGTCCGAAGCCGTTGGGCTCAGCAGGACGCGCGTCTGCCAAGCGTAGGCAACCCTGTCGCACTCCCTGCCGAACCGGCGAACTTGATGCCCGTCTTCCGCGAACAGCCAGCGCACGGACGCAGTGAACCATTTATGCCCGTCGATCTCGCGGGCGCTGACCTCCGACACAGTGTCGAGAGCAACTGCTCGCGGGTCCCACCCCCGAGCGCTGCTCAGGGTCCCGCGCATTCCGTCCTCGTACAGCACGGATCCATAGACCGTCCGGAAGCGCCGGCTCGCACCCCGGGCAGCTTCCAAGACCGCCGTATGGCTCTCCTTGGTGCCCAGGAGCGCCTGGACGTCCTCGACCTCTGCGTCAACTTCGGTGGCGAACTTCTTCAGGACGCCGTCGAGCGAGGTGAAGAGGAAGAACCGGTTCTCCAGGCCCCGGAGGTCCTTGTCCATGGGTGAGGGGAAGGACGTGCCGTCACCGAAGTCTTCCGTGTTATTGCTAACGAAGTAGACGGTCTCCTTCGGGTGCTTCCTGGCGTACTCGACGGCCGTCAGCCAGATCGCGGCATCTCGGGCACCGGTCTTGTTCTTGCCGCTGTTGACGGTCTTGCACGGGGCGAGGAGGTTCGTCTCGCGGAACATCGCCATCTGGTAGGCGGACGCGGGCGTCTGGATGACATCCGCGATCTCCGAGTACCGTGCCCGCCAGTGCTTGCGTACGTGCTCGTCGTCGAACCGCTTAGGGTGCACGATGTCTGCCCAAGGGGTGGCCTTGCGCAGGGTATCCACTGCCTCCAAGGCCGCATCGTGTTTCGCCTGGTAGCTGAGGACCTGCTGCGCGGCGATTTCCTCCATGGCTATCCAAGGAGCCGCGACCCGCTCCACCTTCGCGGCCCGGATCGCGCGGAGCATGTCGGCGGCGGGACTCCGCAGCGAGGTCGACTTGAGGATGTTCGCGTCCAGAATGATCAAGGCGGGTGGCTCCGTCTCCCTCGGATCCGAGTCGTACAGCCACACTCTCTCAACTTCTGATCACTGAGTGGAGGTGCATGCCTGTTCCAACGCTTTGACGTGGCTGGAGCCGACGACCGCTCTCGACCAGTCGAGGCGGGTGGCGGCATTCAGCTCGGCCGGCAGTACCTCATGCAGCTGCTGCAGACCCCGGCCTCATTCCAGTCCCTCGGCCGTCGCCAGCACGCCATGCCGGACCCGAAGCCGAGCTCCTGGGGAAGGTGTTCCCACTGGACGCCGGTGTGCAGCACGAACAGGATCCCGCACGGCATCTGGCCGGTCCGGGACCGGCTTGCGACCCGGGTACCTGAACCGCCTCTCCCACTCCGGCAGGAGCGGCTCAATCCGCTCCCACAGGCCATCCGACACGATCCACGGCCAAGTCCCCATGGCCCGGACAACGCCGAACCGCCGACCGCCCACGGCGAACCGCTCGGCGGCCATCGAGTAGGGCCAGGGGCGCACGCCAGGGCTCCACCAGGTCCGTCTCTGTCCCGCCCTTGTAGCGCAGCAGCAGATGGATGTGCGGGGATCATCTGCGGCGGATGACGGTGAGCCGACCCTCCGCTCATGGGGAACGCTGGCGCTGAAGCTGGCGCACCACATGTACGGGGGGCCAAGGACCGGCTCCGCCCAAGCCTGCCAGCCGAGCAGGTCAGGGCGCGGGTCGACGTCCTGGATCAGCGGCGGCACCATCTTCTGAGAAACGCTGGAGCAGAAACCGGGATCCGAGGCTCTGGTGTGGGGCCGGTCCACGTCCCGGATCCAGCCCTGCGCGGTCAGCACCACCTCGGGTTCCTTGACATTGGCACAGGGCATCTCCTCGCGGGCATCAAGCGTGATCAGAAGGTCAGTGATCGCCTCGTGCGGCACGCCGGCCGTGAAGTACGCGTTCCACTCCGTCATCACGGAGGCCGCGTGCGAGCGAGCGCTCAGCTGCAGGGCGACGGGCAGTCCGCCGAGCGAGTAGCCGGCGAGGATCCACTCGACGCCGCACAGCTCGTCCGGGCTCACGTACAGGATGGTGTGGCGGGAAGTCGGCCACACGCGCCAGCCAAGGCCGGAGAGGGTCTCGTCGACCCGCTCGGCGAGCGCGTCGTCGTCATCGGCCAGGTGGCGTGGGGCCACCCAGTACACAAGCCGCACGTCCAGTTTGCACCGGAACCGGCCATCATTCGCCGTGGACTAAACCCTCCGTTTCGCAGGCCCGGAGCACCTCGCATGCAAGTACGTGCCGGTATCTCCCGACGACTCTCCGCAGCGCCTCCCACCTGCGTAGAGGCACCTGACGGAAGCACTGCGAAGCGCACCCAGCCAGACCCTTCGGCCCGTACGCGAACAGCCCATTCAGCGACGTGCATGGCGCCGAATCCGTGAAACGGATCCGGTCATTGTGCCCCGAGCTCGTTGTTGTCCTCTCAACCGACCCTCATCCTGAAACGTTCGTCAGCGGCCGAGAGGGGAACGGTGAACGATCCGCGACGCCACGCGAGTGATCCCGATGTCATCGGGCAGACAGCGGGGCTGGTCAACTTCCTACGCGACATGGTCCACAGCAGCCACCAACGACAGCGCGACGACCGCAGCCGTGAACGCCTGTGGCTGGCCAGGCTGCCGGAACCTGTCCGCAGGCCGGCAGCGCGCCCTGACGGCGTGCTGCTGACGCTCGACCACGTGCCGCAGAGTGCGCCGCCGGACCTGCCCGATTCGCTCGACGGCTGGGTCGAGCCGACGCGCTGCCTCGACCCCGATTCGGGTGATCCGCCTCTTGCGGAAGAGGGACCGGGGGGCGAGCTAGTACGCGTCGCGGACGAGAGGGAGCAGTCGGCCGAGGAAGGCACCCTGCGCCGTGAAGAGGCCGGTGACGTGCTACGGGCCTACGGAACATGGCTGGATCGCTGGCGCCGGTGGGCGGCGCGGGAGCGCGCGGAACGACATCTCCGCGAGCTCTACGACCGGCTGTACGCGTGGCACCAGAAGCTGGCCCGGGAGGACGACCAGACGGAACTCAGCCTGGGCATAGGGCTTTTGACCTGGGTCTCCCCGGACGGTGACGTAGTGCACCGCCATCTGTTCACCCATCGGGTAGAGACATCGGTGGATCGCCGCACGGCGCGGCTTACGGTGCAACTCTCACCGGAGAGCGCCCTACGTCTCGAAGACCAGGACTTCCTGGACAGTGATGATGGTTGGGTACGCGAGCGCGGGGCCGCTCTCTCGGAGGAGATCACGGCTCGCGGGATGGATCCGCTGGGGCCCGAGGCACTGGAGCAACTCGCGCAATGGCAGGAGCGGGCGACCACTCGGCCCATGGGCTTCAGCGCAGCGTGGGAGCCACCCCGCGCACCTGAACTGGGGGCGCGTCTTACCTACGCACCGGCCCTGGTCCTGCGCCCGCGCAACCTCAACTCGCTGCTGCGGTTCTACGACCAGATCGCCGAGACGGTGGCCTCGGAGAACCGGGCACCTCTGGGCCTGGCCCAGATGGCCATGAACATCGAAAGCACCGACCGTTCCACCTGGGACGGGACCCAGAGGGCGCCGCTCTTCGGTGACGATCCACTCTTCCCGGGCAAGACGAACGCTCAGCAGCGCAGCGTGCTGGGGCGCCTGGAGCACGACACCGGTGTGGTGGTCCAGGGTCCGCCAGGGACGGGCAAGACCCACACAATCACCAACCTTGTGTCGGCACTGCTCGCACAGGGCCAACGGGTCCTCGTCACCAGCGCCCGTGACCAGCCCCTCACCGTGTTGCGGGACAAACTTCCCCACCCTGTGCGGGACTTGTGCGTCCTGCTCCTCAGCTCCACTCGCCACGGCGGCGAGAGCGAGGGCGAGTTGGAGCGCACCATCAACGCACTCACCGACCAAGTGGCCACCAGTGACCCCGCCGAACTACGTGCTGAGATCCGCCGCCTCACCGGCGAGCGGGACGAGGCACGGGGACGGATCGAGACGCTCACTGAGCAAGTGATCTCGCTTCGGGAGGCCGAGTACCGGCATCGGAGCGTGGCGCCGGGATACGCAGGAACGCTCGCCGAGATCGTGGAGCGGGTCCATGCCGGCGCTGAGGAGTTCGGATGGATCGGCCGCCTCCCCGACACCGCCGAGGACGTCCCGCCGTTGGCCTCCGAGCAGGCCCACGAACTGCTCGTCCTGCTGCGTGACGGCGCGGGTGAACCGCGGGCTGGCGGCGCGCTTCCCGTGCCTGCCGATCTTCCTTCGCCCCGACAAGTCGCGGACGTGTTCGCGGCCAGCCGCCTCAGCGATGAGGGTCTGTCCGCAGAGGCCGTCGAGATCCGGAACGTACTCGCCCATCTCGACGTATCCGTGACCTCCGAACTGGCTTCGCTGCTCGATACCTGCGAGACGGCCCTTCATCACCTCGGGATGCCTGCCGACGCCACACGCTGGGATCTCGGTTCCTGGATCACCCGGGCGCTGACGGACCGGCTCTCCCGATCCGACCTCGGACTGTGGCAGCGGGTGGCAGCCGTCACCGACGACATCCGAGAGGTTGCGGGGGACGTGGATGCGCTGGGTCTGCGCCTGGTGACCATGCCCGAGGACCTGACCGCTCAGAAGGCAGGCCAGCTGACAAACGCCGGTGTAGCTCTCCGAAACCACCTGGCCACAGGCAAGACACTGCGGTCCCGGTTCCCGGGCAAAGCGCAGAAGAACGCCCAGGAGTTGCTGGACTGCTGCACTGTCGACGGCCGTACACCGCAGACGACTGAGGATCTGGACGCCGTGCTGGCCCACCTCCGGGCGCACTCTGCGCTCGCCGGCGCGGCCACGCGCTGGCAGCAGGTGAACGCCGCCGTCCCGCCGGGGGACGTGGAGGTGCGGCTGGCCGAACTGACCGCACGCGCCGAGCGCCTTGAGCACATACAGGCATTCGGCTCGGCCCGGGACCGTGTCGACGCGCTTCTCGTGAGTCACGGGGTACGGCTGACGATCGCCTCCTGCCAGGCGTGGCAGGACTTTAACGCCGGTGTCGCCGCACTCCGTGGGCGACGGGCCGCCGACGAGGCCGTTGCGCAGTTGGCCGCGTGGGACGAACTCCTTCGTACCCCCGTAAGCGGCACGCAGCTGACCGCGGAGTCCATGGCCCTGGCCCAGGCTCTCCGCGACCAGGACGTGGAGGCTTATGCCGAGTCCCTGGAGGCACTGGTGGCCGCGCACCGGCGGGAGCACCGTACGCGTCGGTGCACCGAACTGCTTGGCACCCTGCGCGCCGGCCACTCCCTGCTCGCGGGCCGCCTCCTCGACAACGCCGACGATCCCGACTGGGAGGAACGGCTGGGCTCCCTGGAGCGGGCATGGGCGTGGGCGAAGGCTTCACATTTCCTGGACAGGCAGCGCACGCCCGGTCTGGAGCGCAAGCTCGAAGGCGACCTGAGCGAGCACGAAGACCGGTTGGAACAGGTAACCGGTGAACTCGCCGCGGCCTGGGGCCGGTTGCACTGCCTGGAGCGGATGACGCAGCAACAGCGCTCGGCGCTCCAGGCGTACCGGACCCACATGGCGTCCCTCGGCAAGGGCAAGGGGAAGAACACGGGCCTCTTCAGAGCCGCGGCACGCGACGCGATGTCCGTGGCGCAGGACGCGGTGCCCGCGTGGGTCATGCCCATCCCTCAGGTCGCCGAGATGGTGCAGGCGAGGCGGGATGCCTTCGACGTCGTCATCGTGGACGAGGCCAGTCAGGCGGGCATGGACGCACTGTTCCTCCTGTGGCTGGCTCCCCGCGTGATCGTCGTCGGTGACGACAAACAGTGCGCGCCCGCCCTCACACGCAACGGCCGTCACCAAGCCATCCAGGACAAGCTGGCCGCCCATCTACCGGACATGCCCAGCCGACTGCGCCAGCTCTACACGCCGCACACCAATCTGTACCAGTTGCTGTCCACCTTCTTCCCACAGGTGATCCGCCTCGAAGAGCACTTCCGCTGTGTGCCGGAGATCATCAACTGGTCCTCCAACACGTTCTACAACAACAAGCTTCTGCCCCTGCGTCAGTACGGCGCCGAACGGCTGGACCCGCTGCGTACCCACTTCGTCGAGGGCGCCGTGGTCGCGGGCCGCGAAAGCCGCGTCCACAACCCCAAGGAGGCCGAGGCGATCGTCGACTGCCTGGCCCGTCTGGCCGAGGCCCCCGCCTACCAGGACAAGACCATGGGCGTGATCGTGCTCCAGGGCTTCGGACAGATCAAGCTCCTGGAGTCCCTCATCAAGCGGCTGCCAGCCACCGTGCGCGAGCGTCACCGGATCCGTGTCGGCAACGCGGCCTCCTTCCAGGGCGACGAGCGTCACGTGATCCTGCTGTCCATGGTCGTGACGAACCCGCCGCGCGCAGCGGGCGGGAACAAGAGCGAGCAGCAGGCGTACAACGTCGCCGCCAGCAGGGCCCAGGATCAGATGTGGCTCTTCTACTCGGTCCCGCCGGACCGTCTCAAGCCGCACGACCTACGGCTCAACCTCCTGACATACATGGAGAACCCACCCGCCGCGCTGGAAGCCGCTGACGACATCGGACCGGTGCTACCGGATATCCGCAGGGCTCCCTTCGACTCGCTCTTCGAACAGCAGGTGTATCTGGAGATCAAGAAGCGGGGCTACCACGTGATCCCGCAGTTCCCGGCCGGCAGCAAGCGCATTGACTTGGTGGTCGTGGGGGCACGCGGCCGTCTCGCCGTGGAGTGCGATGGCGACGCCTTCCACCACGCCACACGGGAGCAGATCGAGAACGACCAGCGGCGGGACCGCGAACTGAAGCGCGTGGGCTGGGAGTTCTGGCGGATACGGGAGAGCGAATTCCGCTTCGATCCCGACGCGGCGCTCGACGGCCTGTGGGAGGAACTCGACCGCCAGGAGATCCGCCCCGCCAGCTACGCGCACTCCGCTCCAGCCGCCCAGGCAGCCGGCTCCCAAGCCGCGTGGAAGCCGCTCGACCTCTCCTCGGACGACGGGCTCGCCGCCGACGAGGACACCGGGGATGAACAGACCGACGACCGAATCGACGACGACACCGCAGAGGACGACGCAGCATGACGCAAGAAGCCGTTCTGGGCCCGCTCGACGGCAACACCTTGAAGGAGCTGGCCCGCATCATCTGCGGTGACGACCACCTCTACTACCGCAGAGGGTTCGAGATCGCCCAGTTCCTGGAGAACGCCGGGTGGCTCAATGTGCCCGAGTACGACGGCGAGTACCGGGGCGAGTGGACTCTCCAGCTCCTCACTGCTCGTCGTGATAGCCCCACCGAGCTGGAGAACGTACTGGTCAGACTCGCGGACGCACGCGAGTACCTTGACGAACCCGATGTCCTTCCGACCGTCGTCAGCGCAGTCAACACCTTCCTCGTCCACGAGGGTTTCCGCTTGGAGAATCCGGGCGGCCGACCCAGGATCGTTGTCTGCGACCCGGCCATGGCGCACCCCGGCCAGCAGGCGCCGGTCGAGCTCAAGGCCACGATGGCCGAGATCATCCGTGAACCACGGATGGCCGCACTGCTCCAGCGCCGACTGGACGAAGCCCGTACGTGTTACGCCAACGGCGCGCATGTCGCGGCCATCATCATGCTGGGCAGCCTCCTCGAAGGCGTCCTGCTTACGGTGATCGAGGAGCGCGACGTCTCCCTGCTGAGTAACAAGGACCCTAATTTCATCGGCCTCAAGGCCCTCATCGACATCTGCCACCAGGCGGGCTGGATCGACGTCGACATGGAGCGCTTCAGCCAGGCCGTTTGCAAGTACCGCAATTTCGTTCACCCACGGCGTGAGTTCCGCGAGGCGCATACTCCCGACCGCGACACGCTCACCGTGTCCTGGTACGTCGTGAACGGCGCCCTCAACGACCTCGCGGCCAGCCAGCCCGAAGCCGACCCATAGGCCGACACACAACAAATCTGCGGCGTGGCTGCCGGGCCACAGTGCCCAATCCAAGCACATCGGATCACGAGGGGGAGCAGATTGAAGATCACGGCAGAAGTGCTGAGAGACCTTGCGGAGCCGTCCAACGTCGCGGTCCACTCGAACCCGGAACTGGCCGGGGACGTGAGCACCGCGGCGGCGGACGACGACAAGCAAAGAGAGGAGAAGGAGCTCGATCGGCTTCGCCGGAAGCCTGGGCTGGCCCCCATAGCTGCAAAGGATCTTGGCCGACTCACGCAGCTCACACCCTGGAGTGTGCTGCACTCTCTTGGACGGGCAATCACCTTGGCACGGCGCGGAGCGGGACGCGGCCTCGCCGAACACTGGGGCTGCCTGAAGTACAACCAAGCTCTGACCGGGAACTCGGACTCCTTCATGGCGCTCTCCACCGAGGGCAAGGAGACCGCAGAGTATTACAAGGCGCTTCAGTCAGGAGAACTCGGCACCGGTTTCGCGCTGGCGCTCGCTACACGGCTCCTAAGCAGGCGCTATCCGAACCACTTCGTCTCTATCGTGCCGGCTGACACAGCTCTGCGCGCAGGGTGGGCCCTGACCAGCAGGGACTCTGGTCAGAAGTCGGGTTACCGATACCGACCGCAGTTCTTCGCCGAGGTGTGGATGCCCGGCGAGCCCTCTCGCGTCTTCCCGATCGCGTGCAAAGGCAACCACAGCGGGCTCTCCGCCTCTCATACTCAGCTTGCCTCGGCTTCCGCCCACGTGGAGGCAGTGCACATCGGGGCATGGGACGAGACACCGTGTCTGGTGTTCAGCACAGAACTCCCACTCGACGGCCCGCTGACGGTTCACACCCTGGAGGCGGGCGGAGAAGGGGGTTGGCTGGACGCTCCGGAGCGCATTCTTGATCACGCGTTGGAGGACGAGAACGTGTATCCCGGCATCCAGCCACCGGCGCAAAGCGACAAGCCCTCGGGGCCCGAACCCGGCTATCACGTGAGTCCCGAACTTTACGGGTGGTTTCAACACGTGCTTGCCCGCACAGCCGCAGCCGGTCTTACGGCCTTCGCCGGAGACACAAGTGCGACCGTCCCGTACCTGACGAAACGACAAGGGCAACGACACTTCGCAGGCTTTACGCACGCGGCCACGGACAGCGTCCAGGATGCACGGCACCGGTTCTTCGGCATCGACTTCGTCGGCACCGACCACGTCTTCCGGCTCAACCGGAAGCGAGTCGAGGCGTTCTCCGGAGCCGCGGAGGATCTCTTCCGCCGCCTTGAGGAAGGACGGGTGGAACAGTACCGCCGGGAAATCTACGCCCGCCGGTCCACATGGCCACGCGACGCCTGGGCACCACGCTGGAACGGTCCCATCTCCATACATCCGGACGGTTCCGTACTGGCTATGCGCCTGCTGCGCGATTAGTCCACGTTGCACGTAGGCACAGGCGTCACTCGGCCCTTTCATGGGCGCAGCTCGTGAGTCTGATTTCGACCCACGGAACAGGCTCACGAGCACCGGCACGGGGCTCACGCCTTGGCATCCCACAGGGCTATGCATCTAACTGAGGAGCCGTCGCCGCACCCCGGACGCTGGATGTCGGCCCAGCTGAGCCGAGTGAGTGGATCCGTAACGCTACCACCGAACCAAGCCTGGACTCCATGCCGTCCAAGCGGTGCCCACACGGAACGGATTCAGCACACATCAGGCCGGGAAGCGCCGTGAACACGTGAGAACTACGGAGGGGTATTTCCCCAGGCCAGGCACCACGCGGTGGACGTTTCCGCAGGTCACAGCCCCGCCCAGAGAAAAGCCCTAAAGCGGGTATCGCAGGTTCGAATCCTGCCGGGGGCACCAGTTCAGAAGGGGGCCACCTCCGAAATTTCGGAGGTGGCCCCCTTCTGACATCCAGATCTGACATCAACGGCGACGGTCACTGACGACCGGGGCGCCGCTTCCGCAGCAGCCGGTCCATGTGGCTCATGGCCTCGCGCTGGGTGTCTTGGACGACGTGGGTGTAGACGTCCATGGTGATGCTGATCTGCGAGTGCCCCAGGACCTCCATCACGACTCGGGGCGCCGCTCCGGCCGCCGTGAGGCGGGTTGCGGTGCCGTGGCGGCGGGCGTCGTGGAGCCGGATCACGCGGAGGCCGGCGGACTGGGCGACGCGGGTGGAGGAGCGGTGGTGGTTGCGCGGCTCGACGGGGCGGACGGTGCGGGTGGCGAAGACGTAGTCCGAGTTCTGCCATCTCTCCCCCGCCCTGGCGCGCGCAGCCGCCTGCCGCATGCGGTGCCGACAAAGGTGCGCGATGCAAAGCCACGTCGAGGTCGACGAACTCACCGGCGTCTACAAGAACATGACTCGCGGCGTCGTCGCCCACGTCTTCCGCTGCAAGCCCTCCGGCGGCGCCGAACGCACCTCTACCGAATCCACGCCGTCTCCTGGCTTACACCCGACGAGGTCAGCGACCGCATACCGAAGTCTTCGCGGTCCGACTCATGGACGCTCTGGACGGCAACGGCCTCCACGTGCGAAGCCACGATGACAGGCAGCCACTCGCCCGATGACGGTGGCTGACCGTCGTCGGGCGAGGTTGAGACAGGACTGCATCGAGGGTGCCAGCCGTCGATCACCGAACGGAGCGCCCGCGTAGGGAGTTTCTCCCGACGTCACCTCGGACGGAACGCGAAAGCTGGGAAACGTCAGCCAGTAGCCCAATCGGGGCATGGCCCTTTGCCTCCCTTACTTTTAACGGTCTCGCCATTTTCATCGAACCAGTCCATCGCCCTGACCTGGCCTTCGAGATCTGTCCGCTCTTGGAACAGTTTGGGAGGCCAGCATGTTTTCTTGTTTGCCTGCGTACGATTCATCGCCTTGACGCTCCTCATCTCCGCGCGGCCGAGATTTGCGCTGAGCAGCAGGGCGTCGGAAAGGTCGGCTCTTCGAAAGCTGGCCGTTTCAAGGTTGGCGCCCGTGAAGTCAGCTCCACGCAAGTCAGCGTTGTCAAAGTCGGCACCCAGCAGTTCAGCGTCACGGAAGCTCATGCCCCTCAGATCGAGACCAGTAAAATTGGCTCCCTTCAACTTTTTGGCAGTGAAGTGCATCCCCTCCAGTGAACGCCGCCCAGGGGTAAATCCGGGAATGCTCTCGGCGATCTCCACATTGGCGCGCCAAACTGCTCGCTCCTGTGCAGCCACAAACCCACGTTCCAGAAACAACACACTCAGCCCAACGGCGAAGCCCGTGATCAGGCCACCTCCCATACCGGAAAGGACCTCCACTCGTGCTGTCGTCCCTTCTGGCCCTTTGGCCATGCGCCACCCGTAGATCGCCAGTGCGACTCCGATGCCGATCAAGGCGATTACAGCGGCCAATTGTGCCGGGCCAACACCACCCATGGTCTTCCCTTCAACGAGACGGTCAGGCACCTTGATCCATCACCGGGCACTTCCTTCTTGCAACGAGCCAATCGGATGAAGGGGTGGTGCTCGCACCGACTGGTGATGCTCGCCGAGACGTGCCAGCTCCTGAGGGCAACCACCGGGAGCGCAACAGCAGCGGATCTTGTCAAGTGCGCCTGTGGTGGCTGACACCACCGCCTGACACCAACAGCCCCGGACAGCACCGGTCAGCACCGGTCAGCACCGAACCCCAACGAACGATCAGCCGAGGACTACGGCCGGTTGACCCACGTCACTGAGGCGGGGCCGCAGGGCCGTACGATGCCGGCTACCTCCCCCGGTTCGAGATGACGTTCCACCCGGCCGAGGAGCCCATCACCGAGCCCGTCGCCAAGCTGGGCGGTGCCCCCGTATGGCTGGACGAGCCCTTCTGGCCGGTGCGCCCCAGCACGGGGGAGCCACTGGACTTCATCGGGCAGTTCCCCGTCCCCGGGGAGCCCGGCGAGGAGCGGCGCATGGCGTACCTCTTCCTGTCTTACGACGACTACGAGACCGGCGGCATGGGCGCTGAAGAGGGCGAAGCCGTCCTGCTCATCCAGCCGGGCGGCCGATCCCGGGTTTTGCCACCGTTCGCGGCCGATCGGACGGGACCGGGCGGGGACCAGCCCGCCGACCAGCCGCCCATGAACGCAGGTAAACGCCCCTGCACCCTGCACCCTGCACTGCAACCCGCCACCACAGTTGGAAAGCGTGCGGCGTCGAGCTCAGCGGCGGGCACGGTGCAGACGCGTTGTCAGAGGCTGGTGGGATCGTGCCCGCATGGACACGCTGTTTGATCTCCCCGAACCCGAGACACCAGAAGAAGCCGTCATCGCTCGCTACCGTCTGAGTGATGACCAGTACGGCTCGCGTGCCGAGCGTGAGGCCGTCTTCGACGCTGAGCGCACGATGGCGGCCGCTGTCCAAGAGGCGGGAGTCGGCGAGGTGGACGGGAACGAGTTCGGCGGAGGCGAAGCCGTGCTGTACGCCTACGGGGCCGATGCGGAAGCTCTCTTCAAGGTGATGGAGCCAGCCCTTCGCAGTCTGCCGTTCAGGCCGGCCCACGTCGTGATGCGGCAGGGGAGTCGGGAGACGGAGTTCCGAGTGGATCTGTGACGCGGTGCAGCAACGAAGTACAGCAACCCCAGCCACCGCCAGCACGCAACACCGGCCGCCGCACGCTCCCTCCGGCGCCGGGTCCCGAGCGGCCGGCGCCCGACGGCACCGGGAGCAGGCCGGCCGGCGGACTCATCGGAGGCGCCGACTCCACCGCCGGCTCCCGCCCGGCCGCCCGCCGCCCCGACGGCACCGGCCCCGGAGGCCGCCCGGCCGCCCCCGACGCCGACCGCTTCCCCTCCCGCACCGCCATCGGCGACTGGGTGGACGGGCCGAGCGTGCGGATCACCGCCGGACTCCTGACCCTGAAGCTGCACGACCGGGGCCAGGAGGCGACCAGCGGCGTCCGCATGGCGGCCGACGCCGCCAGGATCTCCTGCACCGCGAGCTGAGCCCGACGCGGAACGGCCGGGCCGGGCGGCCCCTCCCCGCCCGGCCCGGCACCCGGACCGGCTCCAGCGGGCGCCACTGCGTCGGCTCAGTTATCGCGCACCTCCGACGCCCCGCTCGAACCCGTCTGGAATTCGCGTTCGGGTCCACGCACGTTGTTCAGGACGTCCTTGCCCTGGCGGTCCACCAGTCGCGTGACGCTCTCCTGCAATATGCCGAAGATGATGGCCCACGCGATGATCTGAGGCCCGCTGTCCAGGTTCGAAAGGCCTGGGATGAATCCGCCGTGTATCAGGACGAGACCCATCAGGGCGGCCAAGGCTCCCACCGGGATCCGGAGGAGCACCAGCAGCAAGGGGACCGAATACGGAGTGGAGGTTCCCTGGATTCCCTTCAGGGACACCGCCGCCGCGAAAGCCGCCGCGGCCGAACCGAACGCCATCACGATCAGCATGTCCTGGCCGGTTTCCGTGGTGCCGATCGGGCACACTTGCGGCTTGACCGGATCCGGGGTGAAGCAGATGTTCGACGCGATCGACGACGGGGACAAGAAGCCCCATAAAATGAACATCCCGGCGATCACCGCCGTGGCGACCACGGACGCCATCAGGATGTTCCGGAAACTCCGGGCCCTCGCCCGCTCCTGCTCCTCCGCCGTCTGAGCGGCCAGCAGCGTCGTGACGGCGAGTTCACGCATTTCCTTGCTGAGCCGGTGACCGTTGGCCTGGAGCAGCTCTTCCAGTTTGACACGCCGAGGATCTTCGTCGCCGAGATGCTGCCGGGCGTTCGCCAGCACGAACGGCCCCAATTCACCCAGCTCGTTCTCGGGTGTGAGGCGAAGAATCTTCGCTTCCGCCCGGTGAATGTTGGCCAATGCCCGATCGATGTCCGACCCGGAGATCATGGACCAAGGGTTCTTTTTGCGATCGGCCGCCTGCCGTGCCGCGTTGAGGTGAGTCTCGATCTTGTTCGCGATCTCTTCCTCGTGCGGCTCGAACCCGTGCGGTTTGAGCGACTTGATGCGGTTGAGCTGACACTGGAGTTCCGCCACGTGCGCAACGGTGCGCTGCCACCACGACGACCTGGTGTATCCGGCCACGTCCTTGTCGGCATCCAGAAACGTATTCCTGGTGGACGGCATGGCTTCCGCCTCCCCTCGACGCGGCGCTGACGGGCCGTCCGGTCCGGACCTCCTGACGCGCGCGCTACGCGCCGTCGCCGGCCTCTCTGTGCATCCCCGCGCACAGTGCCCAGATGACGAAGACGTTGACGGCCACCAGCGTCAAGGCCCACAGGGGGTAGTACGGCACCCACAGGAAGTTGGCGAGCGCGCCCAGCCCCGCCACGAACACGCCGAAGAAGCGCGCCCACAGCGCTCCGCTGAGCACGGCGCACCCCGCGAGGACGACGACGATGCCCAGGATCAGGTGGACCCAGCCCCAGCCCGTCAGGCTGAACTCGAACACGTAGTGGCGCACGGCGACGAACAGGTCGTCCTGGGCGATGGCCGCGATCCCCTCGAAGACCGCCATCACCCCACCGAAGATCATCAATGCCGCGGCGAAGACGGTGGTACCGGACGTGGGCCCATGCCACGGGCGCGGGTCGGCGTCGGCCCATCTGGGTCGGGTGGCGTCAGTGGACACGTCGGGCTCCCTGGGGGTGGCAGGGCCGTCCGGTCGGCAGAGCGTCCCGGACCGGATCGAACTCTCGTCCCAGCGTGGCACGACGGCACTCCGTCGGCACTCCGAAGCCGCGCCGCGCCCGACGCCACGGCCGGAGCGTTCCGAAGCCGCGCCGCGCCCGACGCCACGGCCGGAGCGCCGCGCTCAGGGACACCTCGGTCAACGACACAGCGGTCAACGGCACAGCGGTCGACTCGGCACCCGCACCGGAAAGCCGGCTCTCTCCTCGGCGGTGAACGGCTGGTCGCCGATCAGGTCGCACAGTTCGCGCCGCCACTGCGCGGGGTCGAGGCGCAGGGGTCCGCCGCCGTTGTTCGCGTCCTGGTAGATCACGTTCTTGCCGTCCGGGGTCATGTCCCGGAAGACGTACGAGCCGTCCGACAGGATGCCGTCGGAGGGCGCGCGCCCGAAGTCGTACGACTCGCGGGAGACGCTGCTGCCGACCTCGTAGATGCGTACGGAGCTGTTCGCGGCCACGGCGAAGCCGCCCTCCCCGTCGATGAATCCGGCCACGTACGGCGTCGCGGAGTCCTCGGAGACGCTGCGCAGCGGGCCCAGTTCCTTGTGCAGCGGGTCGCGTCGCCACAGTTCCACGATGCCACCGCTGCGCAGGACGGCGAAGTAGCGTCCGCTGGGGTCGAACTGCGTGGCGACGGCGTCCTCGGGCACCTTCACGGTCGTCGTCGTGCGTCCCGTCCCGAGGTCGACGACACGGACCGTGCGGTCGCCCCAGAGGAGCACGGCCACCTGGTTGTCCCCGGGGTAGAGGGCGACGTGCGTCGACGCCGGGGTCTCCGCGCCGGGGCTCTTGGCGATGAGCGTCTTGATGTCGAACTGGGCGAGTTCCTCGCCCGTGCGCGCGTCCCACTGCTGCACCGTCGTCCCGGAGACGGTCACGAGGTGTCCGTTCCGGTCGAAGAAGTAGTGGAAGTCGGAGGTGGACGGCGGTTTGGGGACGGTGATCCGGGCCGTCCTCGCCAGTGTGGACACCTTCCGGACGGAGAGGGTGTTCTCCGTGTCCCAGTCGGCCAGGAGGGTCCGGTCCGGGTTGAGCACGAGCTGGTAGCCCTCGGGGTACCAGTACGGTCGCGGGCGGCTCGCCTCGGCCATCGGCGGGTCGACCGCGGTGGCCTTCACGGAGTGGACCTGGAGGCTCGCGCCGTCGTCCACGAGGCTGATCATCTCGCCGCCGTCCGCGCTGAGCTTCTGTTCGCTCACGTGGAAGAAGTTGCGCTCGTCGGGCAGTTCGACGAAGTTGATCAGCGAGTCGCCGTGTCCGGCGACGTACAGTGAGCCGCCGCTGGACACGAGGTCCCACGCGGTCGCCGTGACCTCGCCGAGCTGGGTGGCCTGGCTGATCAGCTCGCCCTGGGAGAGGTCCACCAGCGACAGGGTGTCCCCGTCGGCCGTGGCGATGCGACGCCCGGTCGGGTCGACGCCCTCGGTCTCGCAGCTGCTGTAGTCCTCCCCGTCGTAGCGACGCCCCTGCTGGGCGCCGTCGGAGATCCGCCGCAGGGTGTACGACGCGGCGGAGTCGCCTCTGTGGCAGACGACGACGGACGACCGGTCGCCCGAGACCAGGACCTCGTCGGCGTCGCGCACGACGGTCCGGGTCCTGCCGGTGGCCAGGTCGACCTCGGCCAGGCCGACGCGGTAGTCGTCCCCGTCGTAGGCGGAGGTCTCCACCAGCAGGCTCCGGCCGCCCGGGCCGATCCACAGTTTGCCGCTCGTGTCCGCCGGCGCGGGAACCGTGCCGCCGACGGTGCCGCGGTCCAGGTCCCACCAGACCAGGCCGTCCTCCGTGCGGGCGGCGACGATCCGTCCGTCCGTGGACATCGCGAACCCGTTCCTGTTCTCGAAGGTGTAGACGAGCAGGTCCTCCACCGCGGGCAGTTCGTGCACCGTGCCGATGAGCCGGTCGGCGTCCGGGTGCACCTCGAACCAGCCGGCCGTCTCGTCGTCGCAGATGAACGCGGCACGGCTGCCGTCGGGCGACACCATGACCTTGATCACCGCCTTGCGGGAGAACTGTTCGCTGCGCACGGTGCCGGTGAGGGAGCGCGTGAAGAGCGTCGCGCGGCCCAGCGTCGACCGGGCGAAGACGACGTCGCCGTCCCGGCTGGTCTGGAACTGCTCGACCGTCCCCAGCAGGCCGGAGAGCACACGGGTGGAGCCCGAGAAGGCCAGGTACTGCCGCAGCAGCTGGCTGCGCGCCTCCTGCGTGGGCGCGGTCTCGTACGCCGCGAGCGCCAGCTTCACCGACAGCACCGGGTCGAAGTCCGCCTGGTCCTGCGAGAACTGGGTCAGGGAACGGGAGTCGGCGAGCGCCCGGCGTTCCTCGCTCTCCTGTCGCGTGTACGCGAACAGCGTGCCGAGCAGCAACGCGAGCACGGCGAGGATGCCGAAGCCGGACCGGAGCGCCCGGCGCCTGCGGGTGCGGGTGCGGTGATGTGCGCGGCCGAGGTCCAGGTACTCGTGCTCGGCGGCGGTGAGTTCGGCTCCCCGGTCGTCCAGCCAGGGCCGGGCGGTCGCCAGGGCGGCGGCGGTGGGCAGCAGTTCGGGTGAGCGTCCGCCGTCGTCCCAGCGGCGCCGGTCGTGGTGCAGGGACTCCCGCCAGACCAGGAAGGAACGGTCCTCCGCGGCCCAGCCCGCCAGTTTGTCCCAGCTGGAGATGAGGGCCTCGTGGGCCAGTTCGACGGTCTCGGTGCCGTCGGCGTCGCGGCCGGTGACCAGCAGGCGGGTGGTGGCGAGCCGTTGCGCGACGCGCCATTCCGCTGCGTCCAGTTCGGTGCGCGTGACGACCCGCCGGGTGACACCGGCCGATTCCAGGGGGACGCGGATGAGCTGGGTGAACAGCCGGCGCGCCGCCTCCTCGTCGGACTCCGGGACACGGGTGGCCCAGACCTTGACGAGGTGGTCGTGCAGGGCGCCGGCGACGCCTCCGATCTTCTCGTACGCCGCGTGGGTGAGCCGTCCGTGGGTCTGCTGCTGCTCCCGCCAGAGCTGGTCGAGGGCGAAGCCGAGCAGGGGCAGCGCACCGGGTTCGGCTCCGGTGTCCTCGAGGATGCGGTCGACCAGGTGGGGCTCGTAGTGCACGCCGGGGACGGCGTCCACCGGCAGGGTGACGATGTCACGGAGCTGGTCGGTGTGCATCGGGCCGAGGGCGTACGCCCGCCGCCCGTCGAACGCGTGCCCGAGGCGCGGGTGGGCGAGGACTGCGCCCAGGAAGTCGGCCCGCAGGGTGGTCAGGACGCGGACCGTGTCCGGCAGGGTCTCGTCGAACAGCACCCCGGCCAGATCGTCGACGGCCGCCGCGTCGCGCGCGAGCAGTTCCTCGAACTGGTCGATCACGACCAGCAGCCGCCGGCTCCCCTGCCGCTTCAGCAGCCGCGGGACGGCGTCGGCCAGGCCGTGCTCCCTGGCCAGGACCCGGGTGAGCGTGGGGACGCGGTCGAGCCGGTCCGTCTCGGACAGGCCGGGCTCCAGCAGCGACAGCAGCTCCAGGGCCAGGCCGGCCGTCGGGGTGCTGCCCGCCGAGGGCCGCAGCACGATCACCGAGGTGCCGTCCGGCCGCAGCCTCGGTACGACCCCGGCCCGGGCCAGGGAGGACTTGCCCGAGCCGGAGGGGCCCACGATCGCGGTCCAGCGCTCGGCGGCGACCATCCGGGCGACCGCGTCGGACTCCGCCACACGGCCGTGGAAGACCGCGGCGTCGGCCTCCTCGAACGCCGACAGCCGCCGGAACGGTGACGGCGGCAGCACCAGGGGCCGCAGTGCGGGCCAGGCGTCCAGCAGACCGGCCGCCGGGATCAGATAGCTCGCCGGGGGCTCGCCCTCCTCGGCCAGCGCCATCATGCCGACGACGCCCTTGAGTTCCTCGTCCCACACCGGGCTGCCGCTGAAGCCGCCGGACACCCGGTAGCCGCCCTCCGCCAGATCGGCCTGGATCCAGCCGTCGGCCTGCCGCGCGCGGAGCAGGGCCGAGTGCCACACACCGCCGGGGCGCCCCACGGGAAAACCGAACACCCGTGCGGGGTGCTGCCACACATCCGGTTCGTCCACCAGGCGGACGGGCCGGCTGCCCGGCACCACGGCGCTCAGACGCAGCACGGCCACGTCTCCGGCGCCGGACGGCTGCGGGGGAACCCGGTGCTCGACCCTCGCCGTGACGTGCGGCGCGCCGGCCGCGGCACTGTCCGGCGTGCTTCCGGCCGGGGACCGGAGCAGGGGGAGCGCCACCTCGATCCGGGCGTGGTCGGCGGGCTCGGTCCCCGGGGCCGTACCGAGCGCGGCGTCGACGACATGCGCGCAGGTCAGGGCCAGCTCGTCGGTGACCAGGAAGCCGAGCCCCACCGGCTCGCCCCGCCGGTCCCGGATCTGGAGCACGGCCGCGTCCAGGGCGTGGAGGCCCGCGTCGGCGGGGGCGGAAGCGTGGCCGGGAGCCGCAGGCGCCGGAGAAGCGACCGCCTCGGGCTCCGAAGAAGCAACGGCCTCGGGCCCCGGAGGCTCGACAGCCTCAGGCCCCGGAGGCTCGACAGCCTCGGGCCCCGGAGACTCGGCACCTTCAGGCCCCGGAGAAGGAGCCGCCTCAGGTCCCGGAGGCTCGACAGCCTCAGGCCCCGGAGAAGGAGCTGCCTCGGGCCCCTGGGAATCAGCCGCCGAGGCGCCGGAACCGGAGGGGTCGGGCGTCGCCCGGCCCGGCTCGGTCGCCGTCACGGCGTGGGCTCGTCTCTCGTCGCGGCGCCCGCGGGTTCAACGGCGGGCTTGTGCCAGACGAGCGCGACCTTGAAGTTGGCCTGCGCCGAGGTGCTCGAGATCACCACATCGGCTTCGGCCGACAGGGCCAGCCCGAACTCGACGCTGATCTCGTCGGGCGCGCGGGCCATGTCCCGGAAGCCGTCGACGAAGTTCTGGGCGACCGGTCTGACCGCGGCCACCATCTCGCCCAACGAGCGAGTGGCCCGCGCGACGACCTGCCCCGGTCTGGCGACCCTGACCAAACCGTCACCGTTCGCCTCGATCTGGACCTTCACCACCTCCGACGCCCCGTCCGCCCCGCTGACCGGCACTTCCACGAGATAGGCCACCGCTTCCCCCCTTCGTTCACGCCCGCACACTGTCGGTGCGCTGTCCCACACTGTCCATCCTGTACCTCAACTGCGCACGCGTCAGCGGGTGTTCACCAATGCCGTGTGGCGATCCCGTGGAGGTGCGGCGACCACCGGGGTTCACCAGGTCGCCGGAGCGAACACTGAAGATCACGTTGTCCGAGGTGGTGCGGGTCGTGCGATGCCGTGCCGCGGCGGAGTCGGTGATCCGGAGCGGCGGTGAGACCGGCCAGGGCCCCGGCCCGGCACCCCTACGGCGCTCCGGGCCCGTCGGACGTCACGGACCGGAGCCAGCGCGTGAAGGCGGCGAAGTCGGCGTCCGTGAGGCCTTCGGCCGGGTCGACGCGGCGCAGCAGTGACCGGCCCTCGTGCCGGCCGGAGACCCAGAGGCGATCCACCGGGCCGATCTCGTCGTCGGCCCAGATGAACGGGCGGGCGCCGGCCCACTCGACGATGCGGGAGGTCTTCCAGTGCAGGCCGCGCGGACCCGCGTCGGTGGGCGTCTCCGGCCACCTGACGACGGGCAGGGGCGGCAGGCCGATGCGCGGGGCGACGGCCTCGTTCGCGTCGTCCATCCAGGTCGTGGCCCACACCAGGTCGCACCCCAGCGCCAGCAGGCGTGGACCGACGGCGGGGTCGAGGCGCTCCAGCAGGGGGTTCTGCGGGCCGGGGGACGCCGTGGGAGGGGCGGCAGCGGCGGGGGTCCCGCGCGGCCGACCGGACGGCGTGCCGAACGGGATGAGCGGCCCGTCGACGTCGAGGAAGAAAAGGGGGCGCTCCGCGCCGGCCGAGCAGGTCACCACGCGCCGCACCCCGGCCGGGTCCCGGGCCCCGTCCAGGTCCCGCACCTCGGCCGCGTCCCGCCCGTCGTCGCTCACGTCAGTCCGCTCCTTCCGCCTCGGTGGTCGGCAGCCTAGGGCGGCGGGGTGTCGGCCGTGGGGCGGTCGAGGTGGTCGAGGGTCACGGCCCGGGCGATCAGGCCCGCGAGCAGGCGGGTGCGGGGGATCATCCGCGTGGTGTCGACGTGCTCGGTGTCCGCGTGGGCGCCTCCGCCGACGGCGCCCAGGCCGTCCAGGGTGAGGCAGCCCGCCGCGGCGGTGTCGTTGCCGTCGGAGGCGCCGCCGACCGCGCTGTTCCCCGGGGGTTCCTGGCCGAGGTCCTCGGCCACGCGGCGGGCGAGGGCGAAGAGGGCGGCGGAGGAGTGCGGTGACAGGGGCGGCCGTCCGGCGCCGCCGCGGATCTCCAGGCGTGCTCCGGGCGTACGGGGGGCGAGGGCCCGTACGAGCTCGTCGACGCGGTGCTGCGCCGCCTCCGTCGGTACGCGGACGTCCACCGACACCCGCGCCAGGGCGGGCACCGTGTTGCGGGAGCTGCCGGCCGACAGCAGGGTCGGGGTGACCGTCGCCGCACCCAGTACGGGGTGGGTGGCGGCCGCGCCCACCGCCGACCCCAGCTCGGTCAGGGCCAGCACCTGGTGGGCGGCCTCGACGGCGGCGTTCACGCCCTTGTCGGGTTCCTGGCCGGCGTGCGCGGCCCTGCCGTGGACCACCACCTCGTACCGCGAGGTGCCCTTGCGTGCCGTCTTGAGGGTGCCCTCGGCGTCGGCCGCCGCCTCCAGCACGAAGGCGGCGGCGCAGCGCCGCGCGGTCTCCTCGACGAGGTGCCGGGAGGTCGGGGAACCGACCTCCTCGTCCCCGTTGACCAGGACGCACACCCCCTCCGGGGAGGGCAGCGAGGCCAGGGCGTGGAACATCTGCACCAGGCCCGCCTTCATGTCCAGGACCCCGGGTCCGCGGGCGATCCCGTCGGTCACCGACCAGGGGCGGGAGCGGAGCGAGCCGAGGGGCCACACCGTGTCGTGGTGACCGATCAGCAGCACGCGCGGGGTGCCGAAGGTCCACCGCAGGTGGGTGACCCCGTCGACGACGAGCGTCTCCGGTTCGGCGCCCAGGAGTCTCGCGCCGAGGGCACCGACCACCTCGGCGCTGCGCGCCACCGCCGTGTGGTCGGCCGAGAAGGATTCGCAACGGACCAGTTCCTCCAGGTCCGCGAGCATCGTCGGCAACAGCATGAGGTCCTCGTCTCCCTTCCCCGCCCCTGACGTCCGGGGGTGCCGGGTCCCGTGGCCCGAGGGAGGCGGCGCCCGCTCCCCCGCGCCGGGCGCCACCGCCCCGCTTCCGACGCTAGGCCCTGTCGTCGAACTCCCGCCTGCCTGGCGACCGGGTCGAGACGGCCGGGGGGAGGCTGCTGCCCGGGCCGAGCGGAGAGGGAGAGCCCGCGACCATGTGCCCGGCCTCACCCGACCTCACCCGACCTCCCCCGACCGCCCTTCACTCCCGCACACGCGTGTGCGGGACCGGCACACGCGCCCGGTTACGCTTCCCGTATGGGCAGAGCCGCAGGTGAGCAGATGGGCGTCGTGACCGCGCTGGTGCGGTCGACGTTCCTGGTGAACGCCGTGTACGCCGAGTCGAGTCGGGCGTTCGGCATCACCCCCCAGCAGGGCCAGCTGCTGTGCGTCCTCATGCCTCAGCCGTACGGCATGAGCGACCTCGGGGAGTTGCTGGGACTCGCCAAGTCCAGTCTGACCGGGCTGGTGGACCGGACCGTGCAGCGCGGTCTGGTGCGGCGCGAGGGCGACCCGCGGGACGGGCGGGCGGTGCGCGTCGGGCTCACGGAGGAAGGGGCCCGGCTGGCCCAGGAGTTCTACGACGCGACGCGCCGGCGGATCGCCGCCCTGCCGGAGGGACTCACCGGCACCGAACGCGAACGGCTCGCCGCGCTGCTCTCCCGCGTCGTCCTCGACAACAAGGTCCCCGAGGTGTTCACCGACCCCACGGACCCCACCAGCCCCGAGGTCACCCCTTCGGGCTCGTAGGGCTCGTAGGACCCGTAGGGCTCGTACGTGCCGCAGGTTCCGTAGGGGCCGTAGGGGCCGTAGGGGCCGTAGGGGCCGTAGGGGCCGTAGGGCTCGGATCGCCCGTGTGGTCCGGGACGTGCGGTCGGCCGTTGTCGCGGCCATCGCGGCCACCACCGCCATCGCGACCACCACGGCC
The DNA here is from genome assembly GCF_042888135.1 of Streptomyces sp. NPDC003247. Lineage (NCBI taxonomy): Bacteria > Bacillati > Actinomycetota > Actinomycetes > Kitasatosporales > Streptomycetaceae > Streptomyces > Streptomyces sp. NPDC003247. Next base: position 302,520 of record NZ_JBIAPF010000011.1, on the reverse strand, counting down.
ACCACGGCCCGCGAACGCCAGTGTCACCGTCACCGTGATCGAGGCGAGCGCCATCAGGCTCATCGCCGTCGCCGGTGAGGTGAGTTGGGCCGCCCCGCCCGCCAGGGCCGCGGCGATCCCTTGCAGGGTGAGCATGCCGGCGGAGTGCAGGCCCAGGGCATGGCCGCCGAGCGCGGGCGGGGTGAGGGCCATCAGGCGCTCCTGCTGCACCAGGCCCGCGCCGAAGCCGACGGAGGCGAGGGCGGCGCAGGCCGCCGCGAGCGGCGGGGCCGGGCGCAGGGCGAAGAAGGCGTACGGCGTGGCCAGGAGCAGCAGCAGGGGGGTCGCCAGGCGGGCGCGTACGGCGGGCGGGAGCAGACGGCCGACGGTGAGGTCGCCGGCCAGCATGCCCAGCGCCGCGCACGCGAACAGGGTGCCCGCGGCGCCGGGGGCGTACGGCACGAAGAGGGCCTCGCAGCCGACGACCAGGCCGTTGGGGAGCCACAGGCCCAGGTAGAGCAGGCGGCGCGGGCGGGAGGACCACAGGAGGGCGTTGGTGCGCCGGGTCGCCGCGACCGAGGGGCGGCCGGCGGCCCGGGGCGGACGGACGGTCAGGCCCAGGCGGGCGGTGGCGCCGGCGGTCACGTACAGGAGGGCGGCCAGGAGGAGGACCCGGTGCGGGGAGAGGGCGGTGAGCAGGGCGCCGCCGGTGGCGTAGCCGGCGATCTGCGTGAGGCCGCTCATCATGTTGAACACCGCCCGGCCGGGCAGGTAGCCGTCCGCGGGCAGGATCTCGTTCAGCAGGCCCCAGCGGACACCGCCGCCGAGGGCCGCGACCAGGCCCTGGGCGAGGACCACGGCGAAGACGGCGACGACCGGGAGGCCGGGGACGGCCAGTACGGCCGTGGCGGCGGCGAAGGCGACGGAGAGACCGGCGAGGGCGGCCCTCGGGGGCAGCCGGTCGGCACCCGAGAGGAAGAGGGTCGCGCCGAGGACCTGGGCGAGGGAGGGGCCGAACATGCTGACCGCCGCGAGGAGCGGGGAGTCCGTCGCCCGGTAGACCAGCGTGGCGAGGGCGAGGCCCGCGGCCGTCTGGGCGGCGGTGTGCGCGGCGGAGGAGAGGAGGAGAGGCCTGAACTCCGGTGTCGTGAAGAGCTGTCGGTAGCTGGTCATACGCGGAGTCTCGGGCGGGGACCCGGCCGGTCGTTATTGTTTCGCGGGCGCGCGAAAGGTCAGGGCGAAAGGTCCCGGCGAGGGGTCGGACCGAAGGGCCGGGGCACGGGGTCCGGGCGAGAGACCGGGGCGAGGCGCGGGTCGTACGGGCAGGAGGGGGCCGGTTCATGGGCTGGTGGCAGGTGAACGCCGACACGCTGGCGGGCAGCCGGTTCGTGGTCTCCGCGTTCGCCGAGACCTTCGCGGCTGTGAAGCTGCTGCACACGGGGGTGGCCGCGCATCCCGGGGAGGACGCGTGGCTGCGGGCGCATCTGCCGGGGTACCGGGAGCGGCTGGCCGCCGATCCCGTGACCGCGTCCCTGATCCGGGCCGGACTCGGACGGAACTGGATCGCGGACTTCCTCACCCCCACGCCGCGCGACGGCGAGCGGTTCGACGAGGCCGTCACCCGGGTGCGCGCGGCGCGCCCCGCCGACGTGCGGGCGCACCTGCGGGTCTCCCTCGCCGGGGAGCTGCCGCCGGCCCTGGACCGGGACGACCTGGCCGAGCGGGCGGCCCGGCTCCTGGAGTACGTCTGGGACGCCGCCGTACGGCCTTCCTGGGAACGGCGGCGCCGGGTGCTGGAGGCCGATGTGGCCGCGCGGACCGCGCGGGTCGGCCGGGGCGGGTGGGCGGCGGTGCTGGACTCGTTGCGGCCGGGGACGCGGTGGCTCGGGGAGAACCGGTTCCAGGTCAACCCGCACGCGTATCCGCCGAGGGAGGTCTCGGGGGCCGAGCTGCTCTTCGTGCCGGTGACCCCGCGGACGGGGTGGGTGTCGTGGGAGGACGGGAGGGAGCGGTACGCCGTCGTCTACCCCTGTACGGGCGTCCTCGCCGAGGACCACCGGGAGCGGGCCGTGCCCGCCGCCCTGAGCGCCCTTCTCGGGCCGGCCAGGGCGGGTGTCCTGACCCTCCTCGGCGAGGGCCCGCTGAGCACGACCCAGCTGGTCGCCCTGACCGGGCAGGGGCTCGGCTCGGTGGGACGGCACCTGCGGGTCCTGCTGGACGCGGGCCTGGTGGAACGGCGGCGGGCGGGCCGCTCGGTGCTGTACTCGCGGACGGCGGCGGGCGAGGCGCTGGCGGGGGCTCGCCGAAGAACCCCGTGAGCCCCCGGTCCCGGCCCCGTCACCTGCCGTCCGGCCACCCCGGCTCACCACGCCCGTCCGGCCACCCCGGCTCGCCACTCCCGTCCGGCTGCCCCGGCTCGCCACTCCCGTCCGGCTGCTCCCGGCCCGCCACTCCCGTCCGGCTGCTCCCGGCCCGCCGTCCCCGGCCGTCCGGACTCCGGGGCTAGCATCCGGGCATGACTACGAACACCGGTACTTCCCCCCTGGACGTCGAGATCGGTGCGCTCACGGGCGGTTCCGCCGGGCTCGCGCAGTACGCGGGCCGGGCCGTCCTGATCGTGAACGTCGCGTCCAAGTGCGGCCTGACCCCGCAGTACACGGGCCTGGAGCGGCTCCAGGAGCGGTACGCGGACCGCGGCTTCACCGTGCTCGGGGTGCCCTGCAACCAGTTCCTCGGGCAGGAGCCGGGGACCGCGGAGGAGATCGCGGAGTTCTGCTCGGCCACGTACGGCGTGACCTTCCCGCTGACCGAGAAGGTCGAGGTGAACGGGGAGGGCCGGCACGCGCTGTACGAGCGCCTCGTCGGTTTCGCGGACGCGGCGGGCCACGCGGGTGACATCCGCTGGAACTTCGAGAAGTTCCTCATCGGGCGGGACGGCAGGGTCGTCGCCCGGTTCTCGCCGCAGACGGAGCCGGAGTCCGCGGAGGTCGTCGCCGCCGTCGAGGGCCAGCTGGGCTGAGCGCGGTGCGCACGCCGCTGTCGACGAGGGCAGCGGCGAGCTGGAACAGCCGGGCCCCCTCGGCAAGGACGGCGAGCTCGTCGAGAGGGCTCCGGTGGTGTGGGAAGGATCCCCGCCCTACGCCTTGACCGAGGCGACGAAGAGGTTCCACGCGTCGGCGGGGAAGTCCAGCACGGGCCCGTCCTGGACCTTGGAGTCCCGTACGGCCATGGCCGCGACGACCGGCGACTTGACCTCGACGCACGCGCCGTTGCCGGTCGAGTAGGAGGACTTGGTCCAGGTGTCCGTGCTGCCCTGACGAATTGCCATTTTCGCTCCGCTTTGCCAGTGAGATGAGTTGCTGTCGCCGTACGCGGGGCACGACTGCGGGCCCACGGCACGGTTTGCGCCAACGGTGGTGTCCGGTGGCGTGATCGACGCTACTGGCTGACATCGACTTCCGAAGCGACTATTCACTCGACCGGTTGGCATATTCCAGGTGGGTCTTCCATACCGGCCGGGTGACGTGTATCGTGCGGCACTTTTCCGACGAGAACGTCCTAACGGGCGTAGTCCTTCGCGATGTCGGCGATGAACTGGCGGGACTGGTCCACGTTCAGGGCCTGGGCCCGCAGGTGCTCGTACATCACGCTGTACTTCTGCACGTCGTTCGGCTTCTCCAGGTAGAGGTCGCTGGTGACGCCCTCGATGTAGACGACGCTGGAGTCGGACGCGTCGGGGAACTCCAGGATGGCGTACTGACCGTTCAGCCCCGGGTGCGCGCCCATCTCGAAGGGGATCACCTGGACGGTGACGTGCGGCAGCTGGGACTGCTCGACGAGGTACTCCAACTGGTCGCGCATGAGGGAGCGGTTGCCGACGACGCGGCGCAGCGCGGCCTCGTCCATCACCGTCCACAGGCGCAGCGGGTTCTCCTCGGCGCTGATTCGTTCCTGCCGCCGCATCCGCACCTGCACCCGCTTCTCGATCTCCGTGGGCGCGGTCTCCGGCAACGCCCCCGAGATCAGCGTCTCGGCGTACTGGCGGGTCTGCAACAGGCCGGGCACGACCTGCGGGTCGTACACGCGCAGGCTCGCCGCGTCCGTCTCCAGGCCGATGTAGACGCTGTAGGGGACATCCCCGAAGGCGTGCCACCAGCCCTGCTGGCGCGAGTCCTTGGCCATCTGCATCAGCGAATCGACGATCCGCTGGTCCTCGACCTCGTAGACCCCGCACAGGTCGCGGACGTCGCGCTGGCTGATGCTGCGGCGGCCGTTCTCCAGGCGGCTGATCTTCGACTGGGACACGAGCAGGCGGTCGGCGACCTGTTCGGCCGTCATGCCCTTGTCCTCGCGGAGCTTGCGCAGCTCCTGGCCCAGCCGGCGCCGCCGGACGGTGGGATTGACATTGGACGCCACGGGACGTGCACCTCCGGCTGCATGCCTGTCATTGACACTTTGCGTATCTGCTGTTGAGCAGACTGCCACCAAGGTGCTCACTACCGCTGGAAAACGGTGGATATGCGGCCGGTACACGTCACTTGGGCGTTTCCACCGTCCCGCTCCCACCGCTTCCCGCCCCGCCCTCACCGCTTCCCGCCCCGCCACTCCCCGCCCTCACTTCCGCCGGACATGCGTCCGCGCGGGGCGGTGGCGCCGGGTGTCCCGGAGGACGTACGGCTTCACCGCCCCGCGCGGCCGCGCGGCTCCCGAACGGGTTCTGCGGGTCTTGCGGGGGCGCAGGGGACCGGCGCCTGCGCACCGGGTCCCTTACGGGTCGTACGGGTCGTACGGGCCGTACGGGTACGGCGTGGGACGGCGGCTCAGTGGGCCACGACGCGCGCCATGGGGCCTCGGCCCGGCTGCGCCGGAACGCCACGAGCGGGTTCCGGAGCGGACCTGGCTCCCGGTCCGGCCTGGCGGCCGGGCGCCTGGGCCGGGTTACGGCGTGGCTGGGCCCCGGCACCGTTCTGAACGTCCATCACGGCGTGTGCCACGAGGCCGCCCATGGGGTCGTGCCGGATCAGGTCCCGCAACCGGGACCGGGACGACCGCCCCTCGTTGCCCGGGTACAGGTGCTTGCCGAGGCCCACCGCGTGCGCCAGCGCGGCGAGCGCCGCGGTCCGCGGGTCCGGCGGCACGCCGGTGCGGATCGCGGAGTCCAGCCGGGTCCTGATCTCCCGGCTGATCGCCGTGTCCGTCGCCTGGTAGCGAGTCGTCGGCAGCACTCCGCACATCTGGCCCGCGACGGCATGCACCATGCCGCACCGCTCCAGATGCGAGAGGTAGGTCTGGCGTAGCCCGAGACGCGGCCCGCCGATCCAGTGGACGGCCCGCACCGGTGCGCCGCGCCTTCGCAGCAACTCCAACGCGCAGTCCAGTGTTGGATCTCCAGTCGGCCGTGGGGACACCACGGCGATACGATCCCCGTCTGGGGCTATCCGTCCGGCCAGCGCCAGCTCCACTAGCTGTGCTCCGGCCAGACCAAGGTCGAGCGACTGCGGCTGTGCAGTGGTACCCGTGGTCGGGTCCAGTGCCAGCAACAGAAGCTCCTCCGGAAGTGTTCTGCGGCTCCTGCCCATCCATGCCTCCCCGCGTGGATGAATGACAGGGTGACCCCTCTCACATTCATCTGTCGAGGGTGCGTGACCTGTTCGTAGTGGAACCAGTAGGTATGTCGTTCTCGTCTACCGCTGGAGCCAAGCCCTCGACACAGGACACTGGTACATGGTTCGGACAGCCCGTGAGGCGGTGTCCCGGGCGGGCGGTTCATGGTTCGACAGGCGCGCGGTGGCGTGCGGCACATGGAGGAGGCATCGGTGGCGGGCGAGTCCCCCGACAGGTCGAAGCAGCGTGAGTCGTCGGAGGAACCGACGTCGGGGAGCGCGGGAACGGTTCCCGAGGCCCGGGATCCGCGGATCCCGGTGACGCGGGAGAACGAGGCGTCGGCTTCGGCGCCGGGCCCGTCCCGGGGCGGAGTGGACACGGCGACCCGGGTGTTCGCCGTGCGCGACCTGAAGACCGAGGGCGACGGCGAGGACACGGCGGAGGACTCCACCGACGGCGCCGACCCCGCCGAGGGCGCGTCGGCGGACACCGAGGACACGGCGGACACCGAGGGCCGGGAGAAGCCCGAGGGCACCGGGAAGGCCTCCACGGGCCCCGAGGCCGCCGAGACGGCCGGGGAGGCGCGCGAGGGGGCGCGTGGGGCGGACGCAGCCGCCTCCGGCGGCTCCGGCGCCCCCGAAGGCGGCGACGCGCGCCTGAAGGCCGCCGTGGCCCAGTGGGTGACCTCGGCGGACGACAAGGGCGAGAAGGGCGGCGCCGGCACCGGAGAGGCCGACGGGTCCGCCGACACCGGCACGACCGACGACACCGGCGACACCGGCGACACCGACGACACCAACAAGACCGGCAAGTCCGGTAAGTCCGGCGATGTTACCGACGCCGACACGGACGCCGGTGCCGACGCCGGACCGGAGCCCGAGGCCAAGTCCGCGCCGAAGGCCGCCCCCAAGTGGGCCACGGGCTCCGACGGGAACGCCGAGACCGAGTCCGAATCCGAGACCGAGTCCGGCTCCAAGTCCGAGTCCGGATCCAAGGCCGACGCCAAGGCCAAGGCCGACGAACCGAAGTCGGGCGGGCCGAAGCCCGCCGCGGCCGGCGCCCCCGGGTCCGAGGGCACCGAGCCCGCCGCGGCCGACACGTCCGACGAGGACCCCGCCTCCCCCGTCGACCAGCCCACCGCCGTCTTCAAGGCCGTACGGCCCCCCGCGCCCGCCGTCGACCAGCCGACCACCATGCTGAAGCTGGGCGGCGCCGCGAAGGCCGACGCGAAGCCGGACTCCAAGACGGACGCGAAGCCGGACTCCAAGACCGAGGCGAAGACCGACGCGAAGGCGGACGCGAAGCCCGGCGCCGACGCGAAGCCCGGCGCCGGCCGGCAGGGCCCGAAGGGCGAGCCCGAGGCCGAAGCCGAGGCCGAGCGGACCAGCAAGTTCGTCGCGCTCAAGCCGCTCGACGACCCGTCCACCCGCAAGCCGAAGCCGGCGGAGCCCACCACGCCCGCCACGCCCGGAAAGGCCCCCGGAAAGGCACCGGGCAAGGCCCCCGGAACCGCTCCCGCCGAGGCCACCGCCGTCGTCCCGCAGATCGGCCCCGAGCTGACCACCCAGCAGCCGCTGCCGCCGAAGCCGCCGCTGGACCTGCTGGCCGAGCTGACGAACACCCCGCCGCCCCCGCCGACTCCGCTGCGGACGTTCGCCCGCCGGGTCAAGATCTGGACGCCGCTGGTCATCCTGCTGATCATCGTCTTTGCGATCGCGCAGGCGGTGCGGCCGCTGCCGGCGACCGCGCTGACGCTCACCGCGAAGGACTCGTACACGTTCGAGGGCGGCGAGCTGTCGCTGCCGTGGCCGGACGAGGGCCAGGGCTGGATGGACGTCGACGGCATCGGCACGATGGACGGCTTCGGCGACCAGGACCCGGTCGCCATCGGCTCCGTCGCCAAGGCCATGACGGCGTACGTCGTCCTCAAGGACCACGCGCTGAAGTCGGGCGAGGAGGGGCCGAGCGTCCCGGTCGACGCCACCGCCGAGAAGGAGGGCGGCTACGACGCGGACGGCGAGTCCACCCTCAACACCGTCAAGGAGGGCGACAAGCTGACCCTGCGCCAGGCGCTCTCCGCGATCATGATCCCGTCGGCGAACAACATCGCGCGGCTGCTGGCCCGCTGGGACGCGGGCACCGAGGCGGAGTTCATCGAGAAGATGAACGCCACCGCCCAGGAGCTCGGGATGAAGAACACGACGTACACCGACGCCTCCGGGCTGAAGGAGACCACCGTCTCCACCGCCGAGGACCAGGTGAAGCTGGGCAACGAGCTGGTGAAGATCCCCGCGCTGATGGAGATCACCAGGCTGCCGGAGTGGACCGACCCGTCCGGTCAGAAGTGGCGCAACTACAACACGCTCGTCCCCTACAACGGCGCCATCGGCATCAAGACCGGCTCCACCACCAAGGCCGGCGGCAACCTGCTGTTCGCGGCCACCAAGGAGGTCGGCGGGGAAACGGTCACCCTGGTCGGCGCGGTCCTCGGCCAGCACAAGCCGTCGATCATCGACACGGTCAACGCGGTCAGCAAGACCGCGCTGCTCGCCGCGCAGGACGCGCTGATCTCGTCGAAGATCCTCACGAAGGGCGACGTCGTCGGGTACGTGGACGACAAGCTGGGCCACCACACCCCGGTCGTGGTCACGAAGGACGTCACGGCGGTCGGCTGGGCCGGGCTGACGACGAAGCTGTCGTTCGCCGCCGGGGAGGTGCCGCACACCGCGAAGGCGGGCACCCAGGTGGGCACGCTCACCGTGGGCGACGGCTCCGGCGGCGCGGTCGAGGTACCGGTCGCCCTCCAGACGGACCTGGTCGAGCCCGGCTTCACGGACAAGTTGACCCGCGTCGGCTGACCCGCCGGCCGCGCACGGCCCCTCTCGCACCCCTACCGCACCCCGCCAGGGCCTCCGCCCGGCGGGGTGCGTGCTAGCGTCACGAAACGGACAGGTCGGCGGTCGCGGCGACGCGGCCGTGAAACGGGCGCGAACGGGACGCGGCCGAGAAGAGAAGACGGGACACGGGGAGTTGCCTTCAGGTGGCCACTGCGGAGCCGACACGCGCCGACGACACCGATCCGGGCCCGGACACCGGCCCGCGGCTGCACCTGCCCGCACCTCAGGCCGGTGACCACGACCGCGACACCGACGACCGTCACACCGACGACCGCGGTCCCGGTGACGGCGCCCCCGGCGCCCCCGGCGACCGCGACCGGGGTGACCGCACCCCCGGCGACAGCCACGGCGCCGGCGGCCCCGGTGACGGCGACGGCGCCCCCGGTGACCGCCGCACCGGCGAGCGGGAGCCCGCCGCCGGCGCGTCCCGCGTGAGGGTGCTCCTCGGCCGGGTCGCCGCATGGCTGCGGCGGCACCTCGTGTTCTCCGTGACGGTCCTGTCCGGCGTCCTGCACGTCGTCTGGTTCTTCGCGTTCGCGAACAGCGGTGGGGATCTGGCGGCGCAGGACGCGTGGGCCGAGTTCGTCGGCCGCCACCCCGACTCCGCGTACAACCTCGCCTGGTACGGCGGGATGCACCCGGTGTCGTACAGCGTGGTGTCGCCGTATCTGATGTCCGTCCTCGGCGTCCGGACGACGATGATGATCGCCGGGACGCTCTCGGCGGGGCTGCTGACGCTGATCCTGCTGCGCTGCCGGCCGGTGCGGAACCCCCTGTGGCCGGCGCTGGCGGGGGTCTTCGCCCTGCTGTGCAACGCGGTCTCGGGGCGGGTGACGTTCGGGCTCGGCAACATGTTCGCGCTGGCGGCGGTCGCCGTCGTGTTCTGCTGGCCGTACCGCTGGCGCTACAAGCGGTGGGCGAAGGCGCTGTGCGCGGCGCCGCTGGCCGCGCTCGCCACCATGGGGTCGCCGGTGGCGGGCCTGTTCGTGGGTCTGGTGGCGGCCGCGCTGTTCCTCCAGAAGCGGCGGCCGGGCGCGTGGGCGCTGGGCCTCGCGCCGAGCGCGGTCGTCGCGGTCTCCGCCTGGCTGTTCCCCTTCTCCGGCACCCAGCCGATGTCGTTCGGCTCGGCGTCCCTGCCGCTGCTGTTCTCGGTGGTCGTCTTCGCGGTCGTGCCGCGCGACTGGAAGACGGTGCGGATCACGGCGGCGGTGTACGGGCTCGCGGTGCTGCTGGTGTGGGTCATCAGCTCGCAGATCGGGTCGAACATCACGCGTCTGTCGATGCTGTTCGCGGGCGTGGTGCTGATGGCGGCGCTGCCGTTCGCGGTGCCGCGCAGCCGCAAGTGGTACGTGATCGTCCTGTCGTCGGTGCTCTTCGTCGGCTGGATCGGCTACAAGTCGGTGGACGACATCGTCCGCACGACGCCGGCCGCGTCCTGGGCGCGTGAGCTGGCGCCGCTGGTCAACGAGTTGCAGGAGGTCGGCGCGGAGAAGGGCCGGGTGGAGGTGGTCCCGGCCCGCTCGCACCGCGAGGCCTCCGCGCTGGCGCCGTACGTCAACCTGGCGCGCGGCTGGAACCGGCAGGCGGACATGGAGCGCAACCCGCTCTTCTACGACGACACCCTCAACTCGGCGAACTACCACGAGTGGCTCCAGCGGTGGGCCGTGCACTTCGTGGTCGTCCCCAAGGACGAGCCGGACGGGGACGGCGGGCAGCGGGAGCGGGAGCTGGTGCAGCGGGGGCTGCCGTATCTGAAGCAGATCTGGGGCGACGCCAACTGGCAGCTGTTCCGGGTCACCGATCCGGCCCCGCTCGCCGAGCCGAACGCCGTGGTGGACCGGGCGGCGCAGGGCGAGATGACGATCGAGGTGCGCAAGGCGGGGCGGGTCCTGATCCGGATCCCGTACTCCCCCTGGCTGAGCCTGGTCGACGCGGAGGGCAAGGGCCTGGAGCCGCCGCAGGAGACGGAGGCGTCCGAGAACCGGGCCGAGGGCGAGCCGAAGACGTACGAGAACCTGAACGGCTGCCTGTTCGAGACGGAGGAGGACGCGGACGGCGACCGGTGGACCATGCTGGTCGCCCCGTCGGCGGGGACCTACCGGCTGGCGGCGCCGTATCAGCTGCGTCGGGGGACCCCGTGCCCCGACGAGCTGAAGTGACCGGGGCTCCCCCGGGCTGACCGCTCGTTTTCGGCCAATTCCCGCACACCTCACAGCTGTTCAGATCCGTGAACCCAGGTCACCACGGAGAACTATTTTACCCGCTCTTGACCTTCCGCTCGCTTGCCGCGGCCATGTCACCGAACCGAGAGTTCACATGCCTGACCCTGGCGTGCGAACCCTGGAAGGGGGCACATGAACGGTCTCGACTGGGCCGTGCTCATCGGCTACTTCGGTGTGATGGTCGCCATCGGAGTCTGGTCTCACAAACGGGTCGACAACGTCAGCGACTTCTTCACCGCGGGCGGCAAGATGCCCTGGTGGCTGTCCGGCATCTCGCACCACATGTCGGGCTACAGCGCGGTGATGTTCACCGGCTACGCCGGCATCGCCTACACCTACGGCGTCACGTCCTTCGTCACCTGGTCCTTCCCCATCGCCCTCGGCATCGCCATCGGCTCCAAGCTGTTCGCGCCCCGCATCAACCGGCTCCGCTCCCGTCTCCACGTCGCCTCCCCGCTGGAGTACCTGAAGAACCGGTACGACCTGAAGACCCAGCAGGCACTGGCCTGGTCGGGGATGCTGCTGAAGATCGTGGACGTGGGCGCCAAGTGGGCCGCCATCGCCACCCTGCTGTCCGTGTTCACCGGTATCTCACTGAACCAGGGCATCCTCATCACCGGCGGCATCACGGCGGTCTACTGCACGATCGGCGGGCTGTGGGCGGACGCGCTGACCGAGCTGGGACAGTTCGTCATCCAGCTCCTCGCCGGTGTCGCGATGTTCATCGCGGTCGTGCTGGAGCTCGGCGACCGGAACATCGGGTTCCTCGGCGCGTGGGACGAACCGGCGTTGCAGGGCCACGACAAGCCACTGGTCGGACCGTACGGCACGGTGTTCCTGCTGGCGTTCCTCTTCATCAAGCTCTTCGAGTACAACGGCGGCATGCTCAACCAGGCCCAGCGCTACATGGCCACCGCCACCCCGCAGGAGGCCGCGCGCTCGGCCCGGCTGTCGGCGGTGCTGTGGCTCGTGTGGCCGGTGGTCCTGTTCTACCCGATGTGGATGTCGCCGCTGCTCGTCGAGTCGCAGAAGCCGGACGGCTCCGACTCCTACGGCCTGATGACCGAACAGCTCCTGCCGCACGGTCTGCTGGGGCTCGTCATCGTCGGGTTCTTCTCCCACACGATGGCCATGTGCTCCTCCGACGCGAACGCCATCGCCGCCGTCTTCACCCGCGACTGCGCACCGGTGATCTCGGCGCGGGCCCGCGCCTGGAACCAGCGCTCCGGCCTGATCGCGGCCCGGATCGCGACGGTCGTCTTCCTCGCCCTGTCGATGGCGGCCGCCACCCAGGTCAACTCGCCCACCTTCAAGGACATCATCACCGTCGTGATCAAGTGGGTGGCCGGGCTGATGGGACCGATGGCGATCCCGATGATGCTCGGCCTGCTGCGCCCGTTCCGCCGCTCCGGCCCGACGGCCGCCCTGACCAGCTGGTCGATGGGACTGCTCGCCTTCTGGCTGGTCAACTACCCGATCAACTGGAACGTCGAGGGCGGGGTGCCGCTCCAGTACCAGGTGTCCGTGCCGCTCGCGGTGTCGCTGGTGCTGTACGTCCTGATCGGCTTCCTGAAGCCGGAGGACACCCCGGAACGGCTGGCGATCATCGACCGGATCAACTCGGACGGGGACGGCCCCGGCGCGGCGGGGTCGGCGGTCCCGCTCCCCGCGGAGCCCGTGCAGGACGTCGTACGGGCCCCGGCCGAGGACCGGTGAGAGGCGCGCGCCCTCTCAGGTCGCCCACGCGAGCGCACCGGTCATGGCGCTGTGCAGGAGGGTCAGGACACGCAGCGGATGGTTCCTGGCCGTCGCGGTGTTCACGACCAGGACGTGGTGGAGGACGACGCGCCCCGACGCGCCCGTCGGCCTGAGGGGCGTCACCCAGAAGGTGAGGTCGCCCACCGCGACGGGTGACCCGTCGGCCGTCACCCGTCCCTGAGGACCCACGTACGTCTCACGGAAGGCCGCCGCGACGCTCTGTGCGGCGCGGCGGTTCTGCTTCGTGTCCGTCACGAGCTTGTACAGGCTGACGGCGGGGATGTACAGGTGCGGGTCGCGCAGGCCACGGTGCACGAACCAGTCCGACGGCTCGGCCATGACGCCGGTGCGGGCCGGCGGGGTCACCCGGGTCAGCCTGGTCGGACTCGGCGCCGTCCCGGTGAGCGTGCCCCCGGGGCCGGTGAGCCAGAACGCCTGGTTCTCCCCGTTGTGGAGGAAGTACCGCGTGCGCTCGGGCTGGTTGCCGTCGATGAGGGTGTTCGTCGCCTCGATGAAGTGGACCGGTCCCCGCACCTCGTCGCTCAGGCCGAGCGGCGTCACCGCGAACCGGAGGCCGGCCTCCTCCGTGAGGGCCCTCTCGGCGGGGACCTGTCCGTGGTCGTCGAGGATCGCCTGATGGAACAGCAGTCGCGCGGCCTCGGTCGCCTTGCTGTCGCTGAGCCAGCTCTCGACGGTCCGCTGGACCAACGCCGTCGCGAGCGCTCCGCCCACGACCTTGGCAATGCTGAACCAGACCATGCGACTCCCCCCGTGGAATCGAAAGTGTGGACTCCCGCCCGAGAGCGGAGACTACGGCGGCTCCCGGCCGCACCGGCAGGGCGTTGCGGGGCGCGAACGACGGCGCGCGGTATCGCCGGGCGCACTTGCGACCGGGACGCGCGCCCCCTGGTGTGTGTGCCTGCGCCAGGCGCCTGCCGGCCGGGGGGCTCGACGGAGAACCGGAGGTGCGTTCTCCTGGGTCTTCCTGGGTACAGGCGTCTACCTGCGGAGGCCAGCATGCCCACACCGGCGAGGGACCGTCTTCTGTACTTCTCCCCCACGGACGGCGGGATCGAGCACTCCATCACGCGTCGCGACTTCCGGGAGAGCCTGGTCTACAACCTGCTCCTGGAGCCGAACGGGCTGCTCATCACCGACGTCTTCTTCTTCAACTGCACGTTCCTGATCGAGCTCGCGGAGGGCGGACGCCATTCCCTGTTCACCCGCGCGCTCGAGGAGTCGCTCGTGGTCCCGGCCTTCCGGGACCAGGGGACCCACGACTTCGCGACCAGCCTGCGCCGGGACATCGGCGAGAGCAACGTCATGGGAGTCCGGGCGAGCCAGTACGCGACCTCACCACCGGAGTTCGCCCGCTGGCTGGACCACTGCTACAGCAGGTCGGCGGAGCGCAGGCGCCTGGTGTGGCCACCGGACATGGGCACGGCCTTCGGTGACCTCATGACACGGGTGTTCTCCCGCGACGAGCTCTCCTCGGGCGACGAGGGGCTGCGCTCGACGTGGTCGGCGACGCGCCCGCTGCGCGAGGCGTCCCTGGAGGACGCGCGGCTGACGACCCACCTGGCCGGCGGCACCGGCATCAGGCGGGGCGAGATCTTCAACAGCCTCGGCAGGCGCCTGGGTCTCCTGGAGGCCCACGAGACCTTCACCAAGCCGGGTGACCTGCTGGGCGAGGCGGTGGCCAGGTCGCGGCAGGGCGGTGCGCCGGACGTCGAGCAGGTGCGGCTGCTCGTCGACACGGTCAACCTCTGCTACCAGCGCAGCCAGACCGAGCAGTTCGGCCTCGACCAGAACTACTCCGTCACCCAGAACGTTCCCGGCGTCCTCTTCCGGAACGCCGGTCCGGTCATCTCGGACCTGGACGCCGGGGCACCGGCCCCGGCGGGCGGGACGGCGGCCTTCACCCTGAAGGTGAGGATGCCGTCCGTGGAGACGCTGCTGCGGGCCGACAGCGGCAGCCTCGTGGCGATCCGCAAGAGCGACCGGGCGGAGGAGTACTTCACGAAGCGGCTCGCCTGGAGCAGCGGACCGACGGAGCGTGCGGAGGCCGAGCTGGGCGACGCGCTCCGCGCGTACGTCGCGGAGCTCAGGAGGTTCGCGGTCGGCCCGCAGGAGCACAGGGGCGTGACCTTCGTGCAGAGGACGCTGAACGAGACCGTCAACCTGGCCGTCGGCTCGCTGGTCGGGTACGGCCTGGGCGCGGCCGGCGCGTCCCCCGAGATCAGCCTGATCAGCGGGATAGCCACCGGTGCGACCGCGGTCGTGGCGAAGCTGGCGGGTGACCGTCCCCGGGTGCCGAGGTCCGACTTCACGGTGCGGGTCGCGGCAGCACCCGAAGTCGTCCTCCCGCCCGGCCCCTGAGGCCGACGGGGAGGCTTCCGTTCAGCTCCCCGGCGGTTCCTGCCGCGCCTCCGGCACGGCGTGACCGGGCACGGACGGCCACCGGACGGTCAGCACCACCGAGTCCTCCTCCGCGCACCACGAGTGGTCGACCCCGCGCCCCCACACGACGTAGTCCCCCTGCCGCTCCAGGAGGACGCTGCGGCCGGGGACGTCGACCCGGAAGCGGCCGCTGACGAGGACGAGGAGGGCCGTGCGTTCCTCGCCGCGTACCCACCGCGCCCGCTCGGCGCCACGGGGGTGGACGCCCCATTTGATCTCCACGGCCTCGCTGTGGCGCGGATCGCCGGGGTCCTTGAAGTGCCCGAGGAGCCAGCCCCGGTCCAGTGCCGCGTCCTCGCCCGCGTTGCCCACGTACACGTTGTCGCTCACCGACCGGGACGTTAGCAGCCGCCCGTGTGTCCTGCTTCGGACGCCCCGTTCACATCGCCGGCCGCAACGGCTCGCGCTGGTAGGCCTGTTGGGCCCACCGGCGCGGTCGCGGGCCTACGTCCTGTCGCCCCGGGGATAGCGCGCCAGCCAGCCCGGTGACGCGCCCGTGGGGTTGTGGAGGGCCGGGCCCTGGGTCATCTCCATGGCGAAGTCGTCGGCGAGTTCGAGGATCGTGGGACGGCCCTCCAGTTCGGCCAGCCAGGCCGGCGGGAGGGCCGTCTCGCCGTGCAGGGCGCCGAGCAGGCCGCCGGTCAGGGCACCGGTGGGTGCCGAGGGGGCGCCGTGGTTCACGGCGAGGCGCAGGCCGTGGCGGACGTCCTCCGCGACCAGGGCGCAGTAGACGGCGGCGGCCAGGACCGCCTCGGCCGTGCCCGCGCCGGCCAGTTCCTCCACCCGCGCCGGGCCCGGCAGACCCTGCCGTACGGCGCCCAGCGCGTGCTGGAGCGCCTGCGACACCGCCTCGTGTCCGGGCCGCGCGGCCAGCAGGGCGAGCGCCCGCTGCACCGCGCCGTCGAGGCTGTCGCCGCGGGCCAGGGCGTGCACGGTCACCGCGTACGCGCCCGCCGACAGACAGGCTGTCGGGTGGCCGTGGGTCTGGGTCGCGCACTCGACGGCGAGCTGGGCGACGAGCTGCGGCTCCCAGCCGACGAGGAGGCCGAACGGCGCCGACCGGACCGTGGCCTCCGGGCCCGTGGCGCCGGTGTTCTTGGGCGATTCCAGGGTTCCCATGGTGTCGTCGCCGAGCCCGAGCAGCAGGGGCCGGGTCGGGTCCCGGCGGGCGTACAGCCATTCCTCGCGGGCGAGCCAGCCGTCGTCCTTGCGGCGCAGGTCGGGTCCCCAGTCGCGTTGGGTCGCCGCCCAGCGCAGGTACGCCCGGTGCAGGTCGGTCGGCGGGTGCCAGGCGCCGGTGTCGCGGCGGACCTGGGCGCGGATCAGGCCGTCCACGGTGAAGAGGGTGAGCTGGGTGAGGTGGGTGACGGCGCCGCGGCGGCCGTAGGCGGGGGCGAGGTCGACGAGGCCCTCGGGGCCGTGGACCCGGCGGATCTCCTCCAGGTCCGTTAAGTCGACGGGGGCCCCGAGCGCGTCCCCGACGGCCGCGCCCAGCAGCGTGCCACGCACCCGGCTGCGGAAGTCCTGCTGTTCGCTGCGGCCCCAGACGGCGCCGGTTGTCGCACCCACCAAGTCCTCCCGGGCACCGTCCGTACGTACGACGTCCGTCACTGTAATCGACAGAGGCAACGGGGGGCCGTCGAGCGGGTGGACCCTTGGTCCACACGCCGGGGACCTTCCGTCGCCGCCGGCGCCATTCTGGCGTGATGTGTGCGGGAGGCCGCGCCCCCGGCCGGGCAGATCTCCCCCATGACCACGACCACCTCACGTCCCACATCGACCCCGACCGACCGCGCCCGCACCACGGCGACCACGGTCCTGACCGCCACGGTCGCCCTCTACATCACCCTCGTCGCCCTCGGGAACATCACCGACTTCGGGACCAACCAGCAGTTCGTCAGACATGTCCTCGCGATGGACACGACGTTCAAGGACGAGGACCTGATGTGGCGGGCCGTCACCAGCGCGTGGCTCCAGGACGCGGCGTACGTCGCGATCATCGCGTGGGAGACCGTCTCCGCGCTGGTCCTCCTGGCCGGGACCTGGCTGTGGATACGGCGGGACGAGGCCCGTGCCCGTCAGGTCTCCACCTACGGGCTGCTGATGCTGATGCTGCTGTTCGGCGGCGGGTTCATCGCGATCGGGGGTGAGTGGTTCGCGATGTGGCAGTCCGGCGACTGGAACGGGCTGGACGCGGCGCTGCGCGTCTTCGTCCTCAGCGGGATCGTGCTGATCGTCCAGTACCTGCCGGCGGGCCGTACGCCCGGAGGTGACGCCTGATCAGCTCACGGTCCGGGCGGGACGTCTGATCACTCCACGACGCGGACGATCGTCCCCGTCGCCCCGAACGCCCACAGGGCCGCCCCGTCGGCCTTGGCCATGCGGATGCCGCCGGTCTGGGTGCCGGCGGCGGGGGGCGGGGAGGAGCCGTCGACGGCGTTGGAGAAGGCGATGTTGACGCCGGACCGGACGGAGAAGTAGATGATGTGCTCGATCTCGACGCCGTCGGAGCCCGTGGTGGCGCCCTTGCGCACGGAGACCGTGTAGCTGCCGGGGGCGGGGTCCACCGTGCCCGGCCAGACCGTGAAGGTGCGGCGGGCCTGGTCGTCGGCGTCGACCAGCCAGACCCGCTGCTGCTCCAGCGAGTAGACGACACGGCGGCCCGTGCCGGAAGCCTCCGGCACGGACTGCGCCGTCGGGCTCGCGGAGGGGGCGGGGGCGGGCTTCGTCCCCGCCGAGGCGGAGGCGGAGGCGGACGGTTCGACCGACGCCGCCGTCGGATGCGGGCCCTGTTCGGCCTTCACCGTCAGAGCACCGATCACGACGATCGCGCCGGCCGTCAGACCGGTGACCCAGGCCCACGAGGGAAGCCGTCGGGCAGCCACGGGCACGCCTCTCCTCAGTCTTCGGCCCCCGGGGGTCCGGGGGTTGGATCATCCTACTGTGGGGTCCCTGTCCGCCCGCCTACAGTCCGGTCCCGGCTCAGAGCCCTTGGTGCCGGTCCCGGCTCAGAGCCCTTGGTGCCGGTCCCGGCTTCGAGCCCTTGTCGCCGGTCCCGGCTTCGAGCCCTTGTCGCCGGTCCCTCAGTCCAGTACCGGCAGCAGTTGCGGCAGGTGGCCGTCCGAGGCGTGTGCCGCGCGCTGCCGCTCCTCGGGGACCTCCCCGTAGAGGGTCGTCCGCGGCTTCGCCGGGCGGCCGGCCGCGTCGGCCACGGCGACGAGGTCCTTGACCGACTTGTAGGAGCCGTAGGAGGAGCCCGCCATCCGGGAGATGGTCTCCTCCATCAGGGTGCCGCCCAGGTCGTCGGCGCCGGAGCGGAGCATCTCGGCCGCGCCCTCCGTGCCCAGCTTCACCCAGCTGGTCTGGATGTGGGGGATGTGGGGGTGGAGGAGGAGCCGGGCCATCGCCGTGACGGCCCGGTTGTCCCGCGTGGTCGGGCCGGGGCGGGCGATGCCGGCCAGGTAGACGGGGGCGTTGGTGTGGATGAAGGGGAGGGTGACGAACTCGGTGAAGCCGCCGGTCCGTTGCTGGATGCGGGACAGGGTGCGCAGATGGCCGAGCCAGTGCCGGGGCTGGTCGACGTGGCCGTACATCATGGTCGAGGAGGAGCGGATGCCCAGTTCGTGGGCGGTGGTGATGACCTCGATCCAGGTGGCCGTCGGCAGCTTGCCCTTGGTGAGGACCCAGCGGACCTCGTCGTCGAGGATCTCGGCGGCGGTGCCGGGGATGGAGTCCAGCCCGGCTTCCTTCGCGGCCGTGAGCCATTCGCGGACCGACAGTCCGGTGCGGGTCGCGCCGTTGACGACCTCCATGGGGGAGAAGGCGTGGACGTGCATGCCGGGGACCCGGTCCTTCACCGCCTTCGCGATGTCGAAGTAGGCGGTGCCGGGCAGGTCGGGGTGGATGCCGCCCTGCATGCAGACCTCGACCGCGCCGACGTCCCAGGCCTGCTGGGCGCGGTCGGCGACCTGTTCCAGGGAGAGGGTGTAGGCGTCGGCGTCGGTGCGGCGCTGGGCGAAGGCGCAGAAACGGCAGCCGGTGTAGCAGACGTTGGTGAAGTTGATGTTGCGGGTGACGATGTACGTCACGTCGTCGCCGACGGCCGCCCTGCGCACGTCGTCCGCGATCCGGGTGAGGGCGTCCAGCGCGGGTCCGTCGGCGTGCAGGAGGGCGAGGGCCTCGTCGTCGGTGAGCCGCGTCGGGTCGTCGGCGGCCGTCGCCAGCGCCGCCCGTACGTCGGTGTCGATGCGCTCGGGTGCCATGCCGGGGGCGGCGGCCTCGCGCAGGGCGCCCCAGTCGCCGTAGACCTCGTCGAAGTCGTCGCGGCGGTCGGAGGTGCGGCCCTCGGTGTCGATCGTGGTGTGCAGGTCGGTGCGGCCGCTGGCGGTGAACGCCTCCTCCGGCTCCTGCCACGGCCGGCCCTCGACGACGGCGTCCGGGCGGGCCAGGCCCGTCTCGGGGTCGGCGAGCGCGCGGACGTGCGGGAGCAGCCGCGGGTCCAGCCAGGGTTCGCCGCGGGTGACGAACTCGGGGTAGACGCAGAGCCGTTCGCGCAGCTCGAACCCGGCCGTCCGGGAACGCTCGGCGAGTTCCTCGATCTGCGGCCAGGGGCGTTCCGGGTTGACGTGGTCGATGGTGAGCGGGGAGACGCCGCCCCAGTCGTCGATGCCGGCGCCGATGAGGCGTTCGTACGCGGAGTCGACGAGGTTCGGCGGGGCCTGGAGGCAGGCGGAGGGGCCCATGAGGTGGCGGGCGACGGCCACCGTGGCGACCAGTTCGTCCAGTTCGGCGTCGGGCGTGCCGCGCATCGCGGTGTCCGGCTTGGCGCGGAAGTTCTGGATGATCAGTTCCTGGACGCCGTGGTAGGCGCGGGAGACCTTCCGCAGCGCGAACAGGGACTCGGCGCGCTCCTCGTACGTCTCGCCGATGCCGATGAGGAGGCCCGAGGTGAAGGGGACGGAGGAGCGGCCGGCGTCCTCCAGCACCCGCAGGCGGACGGCGGGCTCCTTGTCCGGGGAGCCGTGGTGCGGACCGCCGGGCTCGGACCAGAGCCTCTCGGCGGTCGTCTCCAGCATCATGCCCATGCTCGGCGCGACGGGCTTGAGCCGCTGGAAGTCGGTCCACGTCATGACGCCCGGGTTGAGGTGCGGGAGGAGTCCGGTCTCCTCCAGGATGCGGATCGAGATCGCGCGGACGTACGCGAGGGTGTCGTCGTAGCCGTGCGCGTCGAGCCATTCGCGCGCCTCCGGCCAGCGGTCCTCGGGCTTGTCGCCAAGGGTGATCAGGGCTTCCTTGCAGCCGAGTGCGGCGCCCTTGCGCGCGATGTCGAGGACCTCGTCGGGGGACATGAACATCCCGTGCCCGGCCCGGCGCAGCTTCCCGGGCACGGTGACGAAGGTGCAGTAGTGGCACTTGTCCCGGCACAGCCGGGTCAGCGGGATAAAGACGCTCTTCGAGTACGTGATGACACCGGGGCGGCCGGCCGCCTCCAGGCCGGCGTCCCGCACCCGGGCGGCGGACGCGGCGAGGTCCTCCAGGTGCGCGCCGCGGGCCTGGAGCAGGACCGCCGCCTCGGAGACGTCGAGGGCGACGCCGTCCCGGGCCCGTTTGAGGGCGCGACGCAGGGCGTTCTCGGTCGGGCCGGTGCCGCCGGGGCGGTCGGTGGGGCCGGTTCCGGAGCTCGCGGAAGTCGTCATGCTGTGAGCATACTTTCGAGCCGATCAGGGATACCGGGATGCCCGACGCACCTCTCGGAGCGGCTCGGCGCACGGTCTCACCTGCGGTGATGAGGGTGACGGCCGTGCTCGTCGAGCAGCCGCGGGCTCGGGGTGGGCGAGGCCGGCGCGAGCGCTGACCTGCGGGCCGTCGCGGGGTCTGCCGTACCTGCGCTGCTCGGCGTCGGCGGCAGCCCGGCCGGGCCCGACGTACGGATCGGGCGAACGGCCGTACCCGCGGCGGAGTTCGCCGCCTGCGAGGTGCGGCGTGACGGGCTCGGCGGAGCACATAGGCTGGCGACCCCACAGGGCGGCCGGCGAGGAGGGACGATGGCGGGCGCACGCGAACTGCCCCCGGACGAGGTTCTGGTACAGCGACTGCGTGACGGTGACGAGGACACCTTCGCCCTGGTGCTGGACGCCTGGTCCGGCGGCATGCTGCGGCTGGCGATGTCGTTCGTGTCGACCAAGGACTCCGCCGAGGAGGCCGTCCAGGACACCTGGCTTGCGGTCATCAAGGGCATCGGCGGCTTCGAGGGCCGTGCGACGTTCAAGACCTGGGTCTACCGGATCCTCGTCAACACGGCCAAGGCGCTCGGCACGAAGGAGAGCAGAACCGTGCCCTTCGGCAGTCTGCCGGCGGAAGAGGAGGGCCCGACGGTCGACCCCTCGCGTTTCCGCAGCCCCGGTGAGCCGTACGCCGGGCACTGGGCCGTCGGCCAGGAGCCACGGCCCTGGCACCTTCCCGAGGACCATGTGCTGCGCGGCGAGGTCCGCGAGGTGATCGCGAAGGCGATCGACGAGCTTCCGCCCCGCCTCCGTGCCGTGCTCACGCTGCGCGACGTCGCGGGGTACGGCTCGGCGGAAGTCTGTTCCCTGCTGGACGTCTCGCCCGGGAACCAGCGCGTTCTGCTGCACCGGGCCAGGGCCCTGCTGCGTGGCAGACTGGAGACGTATCTGGCCGAGGCCGCGGGCGGGAGGGAGCGAGCGTGAACTGCGACGAGTTCGTGGAACTGGTGACCGACTTCCTCGAGGGCGCCCTCTCCGAGGAGGACGAGCAGCGCTTCGTCGGCCACCTGACCGAGTGCCCCAAGTGCGAGGTGTACCTCGACCAGTTCCGTCAGACGATCGCCACGACGGGTGAACTGACCCCGGACGGCATCTCGCCCGACGCCAGAGGGCAGTTGCTCGCCGCGTTCCGGAACTGGCGCCGGCAGTAGGCCCGCGGCCGGCCGGTCCGGTCCCGGAACCGGCCGGGGAGGTGTCAGGCGGGGCGGGTCAGTTCGGCCGCGCCGAAGGACACGCTGAAGCGTTCGCACCAGATCGTCACGGTGGAGAACTCGCCGAGGTCGGTGTGCGCCGGGATCGAGTAGTTCTGGTTGCCCTCGTTGCCCTTGAGGGAGCCGAGGTCGATGTGCTCACCGTCGTCGAGGTTGCCGCCCCCGTCACGCTCGACCGGCTGGTCGCTGAGCCACACGTGCAGGGCCGGGCCGTCGGACGTGCGCAGATCCGTCAGGCGCAGCGTCGTCGTCCCGTCACCGGGCCGGAGGACCGTCACCGCACCGCTCGTCTCGTGCTCGTGTGAGACGAACGTGCCGGTCAACGGCTGTTCGACGGCGGTCGAGGAGGACGGGTCGGGGGCGGAGGCGGAGGCCGCCGGCCGCGCGGCGGAGGCCGGCGGGGCCTCGTCCACCCGGACCGTGGTGAACAGCCGCCACGGCTGGAAGAAGGCGAGCCCGACGGCCACGGCAACGACGACCAGTGCGGTGGTGATCCAGAGGGCGGGGCGGCGGCGCTTGGTGCGGCACATGGGAGTCTCCGTTTCGGTCCGGTGGTGGTCGCAGTGACCCGGCGTCGTGTGCACACCGGACTCAGAGACGGAAGGGGCGCCGAACGTTACAAGCGGACGCTCGAAGCCCCGCGAACCGGCCGTCCCCGAACCAGCCGTCGCATCGGCTTGTAACGTTCGGCGGCCCCGGCGCACTGAAGAGGCACACTCCGCCACGTCAGCGATGAGAGGCAGAACATGAGCGCCACCGCCACCGAGACCGTCCCCACCTGCGCGTACCCGGACTGTGACAACCCGGCCGAGCCCGGCGCCGAGGGGGCTGCGCACCGCTACTGCGGGCATCCCGAGCACAACGCGCTCGGCGCGTTCCGCAAGTTCCGCGCCAAGCGGCAGCAGCGCAAGGAGGACAGGCGAGCCGCCGCCGAGGCCCGGAACGCCGCGAAGTGCGTCCAGGCGCAGGACGCCGAGCCCTCCTGGCCCGCCGCCCCGGGCCACGCCCACGGGGGCCCGGACGCGCCGCCCGCAGCCGGCGGTGGGGCTCCGGCTCCGGCTCCGGCTCCGGCTCCGGCTCCGGCTCCGGCTCCGGCTCCGGCTCCGGCTCCGGGGGAGGGTGCGGGCGGCGAGCCGGCAGCGGCGATGAGCGTGATGCCGATGGCCGACGGCGGGCACGGTGAAGACCGGGCCGGGCGGTCGCGAGACGCCCTGGTCACACTCATCAAGCAGCTCTCCGCCGATCTGCCCTCCTACATCGAGGAGTTGGCGATCATCACCGACTCCGCGGCGGCTGAGGCCCGGATCGAGACGGTCACCCGCGCGTCCGCACAGCGCATCCTGGCCGCCGAGGAGCGGGCCACGCTCGCCGAGGAGGCGGCCGAGATGGCCGTCACGGCGCTCGACGCCGCGGAGCGGAGGTTCGCGGAGGAGACCGCCGCGGTCCGGGAGGACGCGGCCCGTCAGGTGGCGGACGCCGAGTTCGTCCGGGCCGAGCTGGAGCGTTGCCGCGAGCGGGTCGGCATGCTGGAGACCAGGCTCGACGCGGTCCGCGACGAGGCCGACGAGCTGCGCCGCGCGAGGGCGCCCCACTCCACCGCGAACCCCGCCGGCCCCGAGCGGCACCGACTCCCCGCCGAGCCCTGCTGACGCCTCCCGGCGGGGAAGGTGTCCTCCGACGGCGCCGAACGCCGTCCCGACCCCCCAGGGCCCCCGATCCCCGCACCCGGCCCCCCGGCCCCTGACGCACCCCGCGTCAGGGTGCCGGGGCCGGGAGCGACCGGCACACCCCGCCTACGGGCTCCCCGGGCTGGCGGAGCCCTGCTGGAAGCCCTGGAAGCCCTCGAAGCCCTCGAAGCCCTGGAAGCCCTGGAAGCCCTGGAAGCCCTGAGTACGCGTACCCATCCCCCGTGCGCTGCCGCACCGATACGCCGGGCGCCCCGGCCGTTCTACGGTCCCCCCATGCCCGAGGAGATCACCACCGCCCCCGCCCCCGCCCCGGCCCGCACCACCGCCGCACGGGCCGTCGGGATCGGCTGCGCGGCGCTCGTCGCCGTGCCGCTGCTGCTCGTCCTCGCCCTGGTCGTCTGGCTCGCCGTGGTGACGAAGGACGCGTCGGACTTCCCCCGCGTCGCGCCCGAGGAGATGGCGGGCCGCGCGGTGGAGCGCTCCCAGGAGGCGTACGACGTCCTCGGGTTCACGCGTACCGTCGAGCCCGGCGTCGAGGACCCGGGGGTCTCGCCCGAGAACACCCTCGCCGCGGACTACTGCTACGCGGGCGGGGTGACCGACGAGACGGTCGACGGCGCCTACCGCGTCAGTCACAGCTGGGCGCTCGACGACGTGCCCGCCGGGCAGGCGGTCCCCGGTCTGCGCCGGCTGCACCGGCACCTGGAGGACACCGGCTGGGAGATCTCCTCGTACCGGGAGAACGTGTCCGGCGACCGGTGGGACCTGTTCGCCTCGCGGTCGGACGGCGAGGAGCGGGTGTCCTTCCACTGGTACGCGGACCGCGGCTACTTCACCGGCGGCGCCTCCACGTCGTGTGCCGTGGACCCCGGGTGGCGGGCGGGCGAGGACCAGCCCGCCGAGGCCGTGCTGACGCCGCCCGCCTTCGGTCCGTCGGCGTAGGCGGGTCAGGCCCACCGGCCGGCGGGTCAGGACCGCTGGAGGTACGGCGCGTACCCGTCCAGGGCCCGCAGCACCTCCGCCTCCCCCGCCGGGGGCAGTTGTACGACGGTCTCCTCGATGCCGAGGTCCGCGAAGTGCGCGAGCTTGCCGGGGCTCGGGTGGACGGCGTAGGGGACGACCTGGAGGGCGGACGGGTCGCGGCCGGCGTCGGCCCAGGCGGCACGCAGGGCGGGCAGTGACTCGGTCAGGCCGCGCCCGCCGATGGGCAGCCAGCCGTCGGCGTACGCGCAGATGTCGGAGAAGAGCCGGGGCCCGGCGGCGCCGCCGACGAGGGTGCGCGGGCCGGTGACGGGGCCGCGCGGCTTCCGGACGGGCTTGGGATGGGCGGTGCTGGCCCGCACGCCGCCGAACTCACCCTCGTAGGCGGTGGGTTCCTCGCTCCACAGGGCGCGCATCAGGGCCATCCGCTCCCGCACCAGCTCGCGCCGGGTGCGCCACTGCACGCCGTGGTCGGCGGCCTCCTCCACGTTCCAGCCGAAGCCGACGCCGAGGGTGAGGCGGCCGCCGGAGAGGTGGTCCACGGTCGCGACCTGCTTGGCCAGGTCGATCGGGTCGTGCTGGGCGACGAGGGTGATGCCGGTGCCGAGGCCGAGGTGTTCCGTGACGGCCGCCGCCTGGCCGAGGGCGACGAACGGGTCGAGGGTGCGGCCGTACTCGCGCGGCAGTTCGCCGCCGCCGGGGTAGGGCGTGGTGCGCTCCACCGGGATGTGCGTGTGCTCGGGCAGGTAGAGGCCGGCGAAGCCGCGCCGCTCCAGCTCACGGGCGAGGCGGGTCGGGGTGATCGTCTCGTCGGTGAGGAAGATCGTGACGGCGATGCGCATGGGGGGCCTTTCGTACGCGGGTGGACGGCGCGGTCGGGCGGCGTGGCCGGGGAGCGCGGCTGGACGGGTGGACGGTGCGGGTGCCCGCAGGTGCACGGGTGCTCTTCGGTACACGGGTGAACCTGGTGGGTGCACGGGGGGCGTCCCTTGGCGGGCGGTGCCTGCGGTCATCTGTACCGCCCTGGACCCCGCCTGTCGATACCGACCGGTCGGCATCCGTGCCGCAACGGGTCCCGCATTCCGTGCTCATGACATACCGCCGCTCGCAGATCCCCCGTTCTTCCACGGGAGTTCACCCCCGGCCGCCACACTGCCGGACATGTGTGACGACGCCCAGGGAATCGGAAGACGCGCACTGTTCGTGACGGGCTCCGCCGCCGCGCTTACGGTGGGAGGCGTGAGCTTCGCGGCGGCCTCCGGCCGGAAGCCGGAGACGAGGACCGTCCGGGGCACCCTGCCCACCGGGTCGCCGGACTTCGTGTACGTGCCCGTGGAGGTTCCGCCGGGCGTCCGGGAGCTCAGGGTCGCGTACGCCTACGACCGCCCCTCCGTCCCCGCCGGCACCCCCGGCAACGCGCTCGACATCGGCGTCTTCGACGAACGCGGCACCGAGCTGGGCGGGGAGGGCTTCCGGGGCTGGTCCGGGGGCGCCCGCACCGAGTTCTTCCTGCGGGCGGACGAGGCGACGCCGGGGTACGTCGCCGGTCCGGTGCGGCCGGGCACCTGGCACATCGCCCTCGGCCCGTACACGGTCGCGCCGCAGGGGCTGGCGTACGAGCTGACGATCACCCTCACGTACGGCGAACCGGGCGAGGCCGCCGCGCCGGTGTACCCGCCGGAGCGGGCGCGCGGGCGGGGCCGGGCCTGGTACCGGGGCGACTGCCACCTGCACTCCTGGTACTCCGACGGCCGCCGCACGCCCGCCGAGATCGGGGCGCTGGCGCGCGCGGCCGGCCTGGACTTCGTCAACACCTCGGAGCACAACACCCACGCCGGGCACGGCCGGTGGGCCGACGTGGCCGGGGACGACCTGCTGGTCCTGCTGGGCGAGGAGGTCACGACGCGGAACGGCCACGTGCTGGCCGTCGGGACCGACCCGGGGACCTTCGTCGACTGGCGGTACCGGGCGCGGGACAACCGCTTCGGCCGGTTCGCGCGGCGGATCCGGCGGGCGGGCGGCCTGGTCGTCCCGGCCCACCCGCACGCCACCTGCGTCGGCTGCTCCTGGAAGTTCGGCTTCGGGGACGCCGACGCGGTCGAGGTGTGGAACGGCCCCTGGACACCCGACGACGAGGTCGCCCTGGCCGACTGGGACGCGATGCTGGTGGCCGGGGCGCGGGAGGGCCGGCGGGACTGGATCCCGGCCATGGGCAGCAGCGACGCGCACCGCGACCCGGACGTGGTCGGCCTGCCCCAGACGGTGGTGTGGGCCGAGGACCTCACCCGCCGGGCGATCCAGGACGGCATCCGCGCCGGGCGGTCCTACGTCGCCGAGTCCGCCAGGCTGTCGCTGACCCTCACCGCGACGGGCGCCTGGGGCGAACACGCGGGCCTCGGCGAACGCCTGGCCGTCGCCCCGGACACCCCGGTGACCGTCCGCCTGGAGGTGACCGGCGCCCCCCGCTGCACGGTCCGCCTCATCACCGACCAGGGCGTCCTGCTCACCGGCGACCCGCTGCCGGTGACCGGCTCCGGGACCGTGGAATGGCGCACGACGGCCGCGTACGCCGCGTACGTACGGGCCGAGGTACGCCATGAGGTGGCGGCGGGACCCCTGCCGGGGGCGCTGGCGGCGTTCACCAATCCGGTGTTCCTGGGGCGGTGACCGGGGCGGGTCAGCCCACCACCTGCGGGTCCCGGAAGTAGTAGACGACCGTCACTCCCATGCCCGGGGTGTGCGTGTACACGACCGTGATCGCCTCGGCCGAGTCACGGGCGAGAGGAGTGGTGTACGTGTACTCCACGGACGGCGGCCGCCAGCCGGGGATCTCACGGCCCACCGCCGGGTCACGCCCGATCGCCGCGAGCGCTTCGCGCACCGCCTCCCGCTCCCCCTCCGTCAGGTCGCCGAACGCCTTCCTCGCGGGCTCGGCCTCCTCCAGTGGGACTCCGTTCACGTACCGCCGCCCCCAGCCCGCGCGTCCTCCAGAGCAGCCATGATCTCGGGCGAGTTCCTGATCAGGATCCGGTGCCGGTAGGCCCGGACGACCGCTGCGGCGCCCTCGAAGTCGTTGGTCGGTGAGGCTCCTATGGCGGCTGCCAGCTCCTCCTCGAAGCGCTCCCGGTCGCCCGGGAAGCCGTAGCGGCTGAGCGCGCTGCGCAGGTCGTCCACCGTGCGGATCGCCGGGAGGGGCATCGCTCCCCAGCCGTGCTCGGGCTGTGCGCTCATGATCTGCTCCTGCTGAACGGACGTGGCTCCGCCTTCCAGTATGGCTACGCCCGGCCAGGACGGGCACCGCGTGCTCACCACGCGCGCTCACCTCCGCAGTCCGCCCACAGCAGCTTCCCGCCCCCGGACGCGCCCAGGTGCCGCAGCACGGACACGCCCACCTCGTCGGCGCAGGCCCGCACCAGGTGCAGGCCGCGGCCGCCCTCGGCGTCGAGCGGGGCCGGGGCCGCCTTGTCGTCCGAGAAGCCGGGCGGGACGCGGGGGTCGGTGTCCCACACCGCCACCCGGACGCGCCCAGGCCGCGGCGACAGGACCCGCAGGGCGTACGGCCCCTCGGTGTGGCTGTGCGAGTTGGTGAGCAACTCGGCCGCGAGCAGCTCCGCGGTCGCGGTCAGCTCGCCCATCTCATGAGCGGCCAGAATCAGCCGCAGGGAGCCCCTCGCGATACCCGGTGCGCGTGGATCACGCGGAAGGTGCAGGGTGTAGTTCCAGGACGGGGATACGGTGGCCATGGAAGTCTCCGGTCACTGAGGGGAGTTGGACGGGCGAGGCGCCGTGGACAGCAGAGTAGGACTGGCGCAAGGATTACTTTCACCAGTTGACCGGATTCCTTTAGCTTTCCACTCGTGTGGGTGACGCACGTATCAGCACGCCTCAGGGAGAAGCCCAACATGGCAGGCAGAGCTGCCCCAACCGCCCGCCGCACTCGGCTTGGTACCGAGCTGCGCAAGATGCGCGAGCACGCCGGGATGACCACCACGCAAGCAGCCAGCCTCCTGGGGACCAGCTCGGGCCAATTGAGCAACATCGAAGTAGCCCGGTTCGGCGTGAGCGCAGATCGCATCCGCGTCATGGCCCGCATCTACTCCTGCACGGACCCCGCTCTGACCGAGGCGCTTGCAGAGATGACGGGAGATCGCAAACGGGGCTGGTGGGAGGAGTACCGCGAGATCCTGCCGCCCAGACTCCTCGACCTCGCCGAGATCGAGCACTACGGCACCCATTTGCACGCCGCACACAGCATGCATGTTCCCGGGTTGCTCCAGACCGTCGACTACGCACGCGAGATCTTCCGCCAAGCCGTTCCCGAGATGTCACCGCCCGAAATCGAGCACCGCATCTCGTTCCGCGTCAAGCGCCAGACGGTGCTGTACAGAGACGACGCCGTCCCGTACCGCGCGGTCATTCACGAGGCGGCCCTCAGGATGAAGTTCGGCGGCCCGAATGTGACCCGCGCCCAGTTGCGACACCTGGTCGAGATGTGCGACCGCCCTCGTGTGACGATCCGCGTGATTCCGTTCGACGCGGGCTCCTACCCCGGGTCCGGACAGTCGGTGTACTTCGTCAGCGGCTCGGTTCCAGCCCTCGACACGGCGCAGTTGGACCAGTCCCACGGTCCGGTCTTCATCGACTCCGAGGCCCAACTGGCGCAATACCGAATGCTGCTGGAGCGCTTGGAAGCAACCGCACTCTCTCCCACCGAATCGCAGAACCTCATCCAAGACCTCGGGCAAAGCCTGTGAAGGGACTCAAGATGGCCCCCATCGTCTGGCAGAAGTCGTCCTACTGCGCCCAAGGCGAGGCCTGTGTCCATGTCGCCGCCACGGCCCAGAAGTCGTCCTACTGCCAAGAGGGCGACGCCTGCGTCCATGTCGCCGCCACCGCGCAGAAGTCGTCCTACTGCGCCCAAGGCGAATCCTGCGTCCACATATCCGCCGCCCACGCCCCCTCCCCCGCCACCATCCACCTCACCGAATCCGCCGACCCCACCGGCGCCGTCCTCTCCGCCACCCCCGCCGCCTTCGCGGCGCTGCTCGCCTCGGTCAGTCGGTGAGGTCGGCGACGACCGCCGCGTGGTCCGACGGCCACACCCCGTCGACGGGACCGTCGCCCGCCCGCCGCACCGCCCGTACCCGGCCCGGCGTGCCGGGGACGGCGCCGACGTGGACGTAGTCGATGCGGGCGCTCGGTGAGCCGCCGCGCGCGACGTACGGGTTGGCGGCGTCCCAGGTGGCCGAGGGGGCGGCCGGGTCGGCGTACTCCCAGGCGTCGAGGAAGACCTGGCCCGGCACCACCGGCGCCGTCAGGTGGCCGCCGAAGAGGCGGACCTCGTCGGAGTCGGGCCGGGCGTTGAAGTCACCGGTGACGATCGGCGGGAAGGGGGTGGAGCCGCGGTGCCGGGCGACGAACTCGGCGAGGGCGGTCACCTGGTCGCGACGGACGGCCGAGGCGTGGAGCTGTGAGGTGAGGTGGGCGGTGAAGAAGGGGATGTCGTGGGCCGGGGCGGCCAGCCGGGCGTAGAGGGCCGGGCGGCCGTCGTCCAGGTCGGCGGGGGCGGGCAGCGGGAGGACCGCCGTCTCCGCCACCGGCCACCGGCTCAGCACCGCGTTGCCGACGTCCACCGGCGCGCCCCCTATCCGCCGCCGCCAGCGCTCGGGGGCGTGGGACGGGGCCCAGGCCCAGTGCAGGCCCAGTTCGCCGGCGAGCCACTCGGCGAGGTTCTCGCCGTCGGCGGCCCACACCTCCTGGAGGCCCACCACGTCGGGGCGCAGGTCGCGCAGGGTGGTGAGGATGGCCTTCTGCCGGTCCTCCCAGGGCCCGAAGCGCCACCACAGGTTCCAGGTCACGACCCGCATCCCCACCACCCGTTCTCGTCACGCGCGTCGTCCACCATTGAAGCAACCGCTGGTGTCCGCGGGGTGAATGAGACGTGCGGGTCTCAGTAGCGCTGGGCCTTGGCGACGACGGCGGTCAGCTGCGGCTCGGGGGGTTTGCGGCTGATGGCGAGGGGGTGGGCCCGGTCGCCGGGTGCGAGGTCCTCGGCGCCGACGTAGCGGGTCTCGACGACCTTGCCGTCGGAGTCGCGGAAGTCGACCTGGACGGCGTAGGAGGCGGCGTCGTCCGTGCTGTTGGTGATGTTCACGACGACGGCGAGCAGGCCGCCCGTCTCGGACCGCGGCTTGCCGGTGAGCGACACGTCGGCGGTGGCGTTGCCCTTGCCCGCGACGTCCTTCAGTTCCTGCTGGGCGGCGGCGTTGGCGCGGGCGACCTCCGCCGACACCGACGCCTCGAACGCCGAGGCCCGCGCGGAGGCCGAGGAGGCCGCGGCCGAGGCCGCCGCGCGGGCGGACTCCTTGACGGACGCGCCGAGCGAGGCGAGCGCGGAGGGCACCGCGCCGGAGAAGGAGACGGTGTCGGCCCCCGTGGGCGTCGGGGTGAACGTGGCGCCGCCGCCGTCGCCGCCGCCCGTACCGCACGAGACGAGCGCCACCGCGCCCGCGCAGCCCAGGGCCAGCCCGGCGAACGCGGCGGCGGCCCCCCGGGCGCGGGCGCGGGCCGTGGCTCGTCGCGGTGGTCTCTTCGCATCCGACGCGTCGGCGCTCATGCCACGAAATCCCTTCCATGAGGTTTTTGCACCTCTTGTCCGCATAACGAGTACATCGTGCACGGCATACGGCAGGAGGGCCAGTCCGACCCCACCGCCCCCCAGAAGGCCCTCACCTGTTCAAGCACCCAGGACGCGTGCCACCGACGTCCCGGGACAACACGCCTAGGCCGCGTCCCGCCAGATGGTCAGGTCTCCTTGGAGGAAGGCGATGTCCGGTACGGCGGTCGACTTCGTCTGGATGACGTACAGCCCGACGTTGCCCTCGGTGTCCTTCATGCAGATCTCGGTGCCGGCCGCCGCCGCAGCCAGCGGCCAGCTGTGGCTCTCGGCACTCTTCAGCATGAGAAGGCACTCATCGAGGGTGGTGCCGCGCGTCCCGAACATCTGAACGAACACGGTGCCGTCTCCGTTCAGTTCGCAGCCGGTCGACTCGCAACCGAAGCGGATGTCACCCTTGCGGTTCTTCAGCGTCGGCTCGGAGCTGTCGAGACTCAGCGAGTTCTTCGCGTCCAGCATCACCAGGGGAAACCCCTCCGGCCGCGGTACCTGCGGCGAGTCCGACGGTGACGCCGCGTCCCCAGAGGAGCCGTCACCGGCTTGGACCTCCGACGAATCCGAGGAGGGGCCCGACGACGATCCCGGCGCGGATGCCGACGACCGTGCGGCCGGTTCCGAGGCGGACGGCCCGGAGCCGGCCGTGTCCCGGTCGCCCAGCCGGTCCTTCGCGTCCATGAGCGACCATGCCAGCGCCGCCACGAGCAACGCGCCTCCCGACACACCGGCGGCCGCGATCAGCGCCGTGCGCCGCCTGCGAGCCCTGCGCTCATCCGGCGTCGGCTGCGGCCGCCCGAACTGCGGCCGCGGGTGCACCGGGGCGGGCGCGGGCACCGGCGGCCGCGGGTGCACCGGGGTCGGTTCGGGTACCGGCGCCGGGACCACGATCTCCGACCCGGTGACCTCCCGCCACACGGCAGGCCCCCCACCTCCGTCGGTGTCCGCCCCCAGCCTCTGCCGGCACCACTGCACGACCTCCGCCGGCGTGGCCCGCTCCGCCGGGTCGGCGGCCAGGCACCGGGCGAACAGCGGCCGCAGCGACGCCGGCAGCAGGGACAGTTCGGGTTCGGAGTGCACGATCCGGTACAGCACGTTGACGGCCGGACCGTCGCCGTAGAGCGGCCTGCCCAACGCCGCGAACGCCGCCGTCTGGCCGAGCGCGAAGACATCGGTCGCCGCCGTCACCTCACCTCCGGACGCCTGCTCCGGGGCCATGAAGGAGGGCGTGCCGATGGTGCCCCCCGTCCCCGTGTACGACGTTCCGTCGGCGGCGAGCGCGATACCGAAGTCGATCACCCGTGGACCGTCGGCGGCCAGCAGCACGTTCGACGGCTTCAGGTCCCGGTGCACGATGCCCTCGGCGTGGACCGCCTGCAACGCCTCGGCCACCCCCGCCATCAGCCACAGCACCGCGGGCACCGGCAGCGGCCCGCCCCGGGCCACCGCCTCCGTCAGCGACGGCCCCGGCACGTACAGCGTGGCCAGCCACGGTGGTACGCCGTCCGCGTCCGCGTCGATCAGCTCGGCGGTGTACGCCCCGCGGACCCGTCGAGCCGCCGTGATCTCCCGGCCGAACCGCCGCCGGAAGCTCGGGTCGTCGGCCAGCTCCGGCCGCACGACTTTGATCGCCACGGGACGGCCGCCCTGCGTGTGCGACAGATACACCCGGCCCATGCCACCGGCCCCCAGCCGCGCGGCAAGTCGGTAGCCCGCCACCACGGGCGGGTCGTCGGCCTGGAGTGGCTGGAAAACCTCCGTCGCATGGCTCATCGGCCCGGTACCCCCCACGGTGATGTCGACCAACGCCAGCAGCCTACTGACCTTGGCGTTATGGCGTCCGGGGCTTCGTCGGCCCCGGCGCGCCGAGAGTCCCGGCCGCCGCCCTCGCGCGGACGTGTGCGGAGAGCGTGTGCGCGGTGTGTGTCTCCCGCGTGCCGCCTTGTGATCGGCGTCTCGCACGGCTGACGGTTCCCGCACGGACAGGGCAAACTGACCCCCGTTGGTCAGGATGCCTAGGGAGCCCCGATGGACGACCGTGTACCGCGCGTGCCGGAGCAGAGGCGTCCCGGCTTCTCCGAGAAGCCGGCGGCGTTGCGCTTCGACGTGCTCGGCCCGGTGCGCGCCCGGCGCGGCGAGGAGCCGCTGGCCACCGGGTCCCCTCAGCAACGCGCCCTGCTCGCCGCCCTGTTGCTGCGCGAGGGCCGTACGGCGACGGCCGCCGAACTGATCGACGCGCTGTGGGGCGAGGACCCCCCGTCGCAGGCGCTGGCGGCGGTGCGGACGTACGCCTCCCGGCTGCGGAAGGTGCTGGACCCGGGCGTGCTGGTGAGCGAGTCGGGCGGGTACGCGGTGCGCGGGCTCGGGGAGGGCGTCCTGGACCTGACGGTGGCGCAGGAGTGCGCGGCCGAGGCCGAGAAGGCGCGGGCCGCCGGCGACCTGGACCACGCCCGGCAGCTGCTGAACCGGGCGCTGGCGCTGTGGGACGGCGAGGCGCTGGCGGGCGTGCCCGGCCCGTACGCGGAGGCGCAGCGCGTCCGGCTGGAGGAGTGGCGGCTGCAACTCCTGGAGACGCGGCTGGAGATGGACCTGGAGCAGGGCTGCCACGCGGAGGCGGTCTCCGAGCTGACGGCGCTCACGGCGGCGCACCCGCTGCGCGAGCGGTTCCGTGAGCTGCTGATGCTGGCGCTGTACCGCAGCGGCCGGCAGGCGGAGGCGCTGGCGGTGTACGCGGACACCCGGCGGCTGCTGGCGGAGGAGCTGGGGGTGGATCCGCGGCCGGGGCTGCGCGACCTCCAGCGCCGGATCCTCCAGGCCGACCCGGACCTCGCGGAGCCGTCGGCACCGGCGGCCGAGGCGCAGTCCACCCCGGCACGCCCGGCACAACTCCCGGCGACCGTACCGGACTTCACCGGTCGGGCGTCCTTCGTGACCGAGCTCAGCGAGGTGCTGGCCGGGGCGTCGGGCGACGGCGGGGACACCGGCCGGGTGATGGCCGTGTCGGCGCTGGCCGGTATCGGGGGCGTCGGCAAGACGACCCTGGCGGTGCACGTGGCCCACCAGGCCCGCACGGCCTTCCCGGACGGGCAGCTGTACGTCGACCTCCAGGGCGCGGGCGCCCGGCCGGCGGAACCCGAGACGGTCCTCGGCTCCTTCCTGCGCGCCCTGGGCACCGCGGACTCGGCCATCCCGGACTCCCTGGAGGAACGGGCGGCCCTGTACCGCTCGGTGCTGGACGGCAGACGGGTCCTGGTGCTGCTGGACAACGCGAAGGACGCCGCGCAGGTACGTCCGCTGCTGCCCGGGACGGCGGGGTGCGCGGCGCTGGTCACGTCCCGGGTGCGGATGGTGGACCTGGCCGGGGCGCACCCGGTCGACCTGGACGTGATGTCCCCGGACGAGGCGTTGCAGCTGTTCACCCGGATCGTGGGCGAGGAGCGGGTGGCGGCGGAACGGGAGGCGGCCCTCGACGTGGTGGCGGCCTGCGGTTTCCTCCCGCTCGCCATCCGCATCGCGGCCTCCCGGCTCGCCGCCCGCCGCACCTGGACGGTGTCGGTCCTGGCGGCGAAGCTCGGCGACGAACGCCGGCGGCTGGACGAACTCCAGGCGGGCGACCTGGCCGTGAAGGCGACCTTCGAGCTCGGCTACAGCCAGCTGGAGCCCGCCCAGGCGCGCGCGTTCCGCCTGCTGGGCCTGGCGGACGGCCCCGACATCTCCCTGGCCGCCGCCGCGGCCGTACTGGACCTGCCGCCGGAGGACACCGAGGACCTGCTGGAGTCCCTGGTCGACACCTCCCTGCTGGAGTCGGCGGCCCCGGGCCGGTACCGCTTCCACGACCTGGTCCGGCTCTACGCGCGCGCGTGCGCGGAACGGGACGAGTGGCCGCCGAGCGAGCGGGAGGCGGCGCTGTCCCGGCTGCTGGACTTCTACCTGGCGACGGCGGCGGGCGTCTACGCGATCGAACGTCCCGGGGACCGGCTGGTGGATCACCTGGCGACGCCGGTGTACCCAGGCCTGACCTTCCAGGACCGGCGCCGGGCGCAGGACTGGCTGTACGCGGAAGCGGTGTCGCTGCTGGCCTGTGTCCGCCAGTCCGCTGCGTCGGGGCTGCTCGGGCGGGCCGTCGACGCGCTGTGGGCGGCCGTCGACCTGGCCGAGTCCGGCACCAACTCCAAGGCGTACGAGGGGGTCGCCTCGGCCCTGCGCGCGGCGGCGCGGGAGGGCGGGGACCCGCGCGCGGAGGCCCGGGCGCTGATCACGCTCGCCTACGCCCACAGCGTCACCGGCCGGTTCGACCTGGCCGACGAGGAGGCGTCCCGCGCCCGCGAGCTGACCAGCGCCGCCACCGACCCGCTGGCCAGTTGCTGGTCGTCCAACGTCCTCGGCGTGATCGCGCTCTACCGGAGCCGCCACGACGACGGCGAGGCCCACCTCACGCACGCGATCGAGAGCTTCCGCGCCTGCGACGACCGCCCGGGTGAGGCGAGCGCCCTGTGCAACCTCTCCCGCATCCACCTCGCCACCGGCCGGACCGACAGCGCGGTCTCCCTGGCGCGGCAGGGCACGGAGATGTACGACGCCATGGGGCACGCCCTCAAGGGCGCCAACGGGCGGTACGCGCTGGGTCTCGCCCTCACCCAGCACGGCAGGCTGCCCGAGGCGGCCGCGCGCCTTCAGGAGGCACTGAAGGTGTTCCGGGACAGCCGCCAGCGCCTGTGGGAGGGCATGTCCCTGTTCCGGCTCGCGGAGGTCGACCTCGCCGCGGGACGTCCGGCGCAGGCCGCGTCGAGCGCCGAAACCGCCCTCACCGTCCTGCGCGGCATCGGCGGCGACTGGCGCCGGGCCAACGTGCTGCTCGTCCTCGGCCACGCCCTGAGCGGCATCGGGCAGCCCGGGCGGGCCCAGGTGTGCTGGCGCGAGGCCCTGGAGTCGTTCGAGGCGCTGGGAGCGCCCGAGGCCGACTCCGTCCGCGCCCTGCTGAAGCCGCTCGCCATGGCGTGAGCGCGGTGACACGGCCCCGCGCGCGGTGAGGCGGTGAGGCGGTGAGGCGGTGACACGGTCCCGCGTGCGGTGAGGGCGGGGCACCCGACCGAACGTTCATCGTTCGTTTATCGCCGCCCGGCAGGCTTGTCGTGTCGTTCCGTCGCGTCGGGGGGCAGACGGGGCGACCTGGGCCGTTGCACTACGGTGAGCGGTCACCACCACCTGTCCGGCGGCCCGCGGGGGAGCCGCCGGACAGGTGATCATTTCAGGGCACCCGAACTGTCAGGGGAGGCACTCGCCATGAGCGACGCCATCGGCACCGAGAACATCCACGCCACGGACGCCGCGGCCACGGCCGTGGAGACGAAGAACATCCACGCGACGAGCGAGCCGCTCGTCGCCGCGAACCCGGTCGAGGCGGCCGCCGGAACCGCGGAGCCCGCCGAGACCGCGGCGACCGCGGCGACCGCCAAGACCGCGGAGACCACCGAGACCGGCACGGACAACATCCACGCCACGGGCGAGCCGGTCTGACCCGGACCTCACCGGAACGGGTATCGGCCGCGGCGGCGCGGAGGGGAGCCGCCGCGGCCGACGTGTGTCCGGAGTCCGTGGGCCCGGTTTCCGGCCGGGCGGCCGGTCAGCCGGTCAGGCCTCCGGCCGGGCGGCCGGTCAGCCGGTCAGGCCTTCGGCTGGGCGGTCGGTTCGGTCTCGCAGCGGTCGGGGGCCTCGCCCGCCGCGTCGGCGTCGAACGCCACCCGGACACTCTTCGTGCCGTGCGCCGGCACGGTCACGGTCGGCTGGGCGGCGTCGAGCATCGATTCGTACGCGTCCAGGAAGTACACGTTGACCGCGAAGTCGTACGGGACGTCGTTCGGGTTGGTGACCTCGACGGTGGCGTACGGCTGGTCCGCCGTCGCGCAGCTCACCAGTTCCACCGTGGCCGGCTCCGAGGTGGTCACCGAGGAGGAGCCGGAGCCGCCCGTGTCGGCGGTGTCGTCGTCCTCGTCGTCCTTGTCGTAGTCGCGGTAGCCGCTCGAACCGGACGACGTCGTTCCGCCGCCGCTCGACGACGAGTCGTCGTGGTCCTGGCTTGAGCTGCTGCACCCGCCCCCGCCGCCGTCCGAGTCGCTGTGGCTGCTGCCGCCGTGACCGCGTCCGGTGGAGAACCCGGTCAGCGCCAGCACCACCAGTGCGGCCACGGCGGTGAGCCTGAACCCGCGTCCTCGTGTGTGTCCCCGTTGATTCATGATCGCCACTTTAGGCAACTTCTGTCACGGTCATGTCACCAGAGGTCGACCGGCGGGCGCCCGGCGGGCCTCCTGCCACAGCGGGGCGGCCCGTACGGCGGTGTCACGCCGTGCGGGCCGTCCCCG
The DNA here is from genome assembly GCF_042888135.1 of Streptomyces sp. NPDC003247. NCBI lineage: Bacteria > Bacillati > Actinomycetota > Actinomycetes > Kitasatosporales > Streptomycetaceae > Streptomyces > Streptomyces sp. NPDC003247. The sequence goes on along the minus strand of NZ_JBIAPF010000011.1, from coordinate 264,908 downwards.
TCCCCTTCTCCGCGTCCAGCGCGTACACGCACCGGTCCTTGCTGCACGCGTACACCACCCCGTCCCGGACCACCGGGGAGCCGGTGATCTCGCCGCCGGTCGCCAGCTTCCAGCGGAGCCGGCCGTCGTCGGCCTTCAGGGTGTACAGCAGGTGGTCGGTGGAGCCGAAGTGGATACGGCCCTCGGCGACCGCGGGCGCGCCCACGATGTCGCCGCCCGCCTGGAAACGCCACTTGGGCGTGCCCGTGACCGCGTCCAGGGTGTAGAGGCCCTTGCCGCTGCCGACGTGGACGTGGCCCGCGGCGACCAGCACCGGGTCGACCGAGGAGCGGGCCTCGGTGGCGATGCGCCAGCGGTCGCGGCCGTCGGTGGCGTCGAGGGCGTAGACCGTGCCGAGGTAGTCGGCGAGGTAGATGCCGCCGCCCGTGACGGCGGGGCCGGGCACGAAGGCGGGCGGGGAGAGGAAGACCGCCGGGGCCTCGAAGTGCCAGCGCACCATGCCGCTCGCCACGTCCACGGCGAGCACGCGGGTGCCGGCGGAGATGTAGGCGCAGCCGTCGGGCGCGGAGGTGACACGGACCGGGACGCCGCCGCAGGAGGCCGCGTCGCCGATCGGGTACGACCAGCGCTCCTCGCCCGTGCGGGCGTCCAGGGCACGCAGCCGGGCGTCCTGCCAGACGTAGACCGTGCCGTCGTGCAGGGCGGGACCGGCCTCCGGGGACTCGAAGTCGGTCTGGCAGCCGGTGACCTCCCACAGCTTCTGGCCGGTGGAGGCCTCCCAGCCCTGGACGCCACCGCCGCGGGTGCCGGTGACGACCGTGCCCCGCTCCGCCTTGAGGCAGTACACCCAGGCGTCCGTGGGCAGCCGCCACAGGTCGGTGCCCTCGCGGGCGTCCAGCGCGAAGAGGGTCGGGCCGTCGGAGGCGTGGACGCGGCCGTCCGCGACCGCCATCGACCAGGCCACGTCCCGCGTCTTGAAGCGGCGGCGGCCGGTGGCCACGTCGAGGGCGTGCACCTCGAAGGAGGTGACGTAGACGAGGTCGCCGTCGACGGCCGGGGTGCCCCAGACGTCGTTCGACATGCGGAACCGCCAGGGCCGCCAGCCGGGCGGGCTCTCCGGGGGCGCCGGCGGGGCGGCCGGGGCGGCGGTCTGGTCGGCGCCGTTGACGCCGGGGCGCGGCCGGGACCAGGAGGCGACCAGACCGGGCTCGGGCACGGGCGCCTTGACGGCGGCGGTGGCGCGGACGTCGGCGACGACCGGGCCGGGGCCGATCGGGACGGCCGCCCCGGCCAGCCGTACCGGGCCGGTGTCGGGGGCGCCGACCGCGACCGGCGCGGGCGCCGGGACGACGGGGTCGTGCGAGGGCGGGGGCGGTACCGCCGGGCGGGCCGGGGCGCCGCCGCCGCGGCCCGCGGCGGGCGCGGCGGGCTTGGCGGGCGGGCGGCCGCCGCGGCGGGTCTCGATGAGGGCGACCGCCTTCTCGGGCAGCCACGCCGACGCCGTACCGCTGTCGTCGGAGCCGGAGCCGAAGAGGTGGGGGGCGAGCTGGGCCTGGAGGTCGGCGGGGCTGGGGCGGCCCGCGGCCTCCATCTGCATGCAGGAGTCGATGAGCGGGCGCAGTTCGTCGGGCAGGCCCGCCAGGTCCGGGCCCTCGCGCAGCAGCATGAAGACCGTCTCGACCGGGTTGGCGCCGTGGAACGGGGGATGGCCGGTGGCGGCGAAGACCAGGGTGGAGCCGAGGGAGAACACATCGCTGGCGCCGGTGACGCTGCGCGAGTCCTTGGCCTGCTCCGGGGACATGTAGGCGGGGGTGCCGACGGCGACGTTCGTCATCGTCAGCCGGGTGTTCGACACACCGGAGGCGATACCGAAGTCGATCACCCGGGGGCCGTCCTCGACGACCAGCACGTTGGACGGCTTCAGGTCGCGGTGGACGAGCCCGGCGCCGTGGATGGACTGGAGGGCCTCCGCGACGCCCGCGGCCAGCCAGCGCACCGCCTGGGCCGGGAGCGGCCCGCACTCGTTCACTATCTCCTCGAGCGAGGGCGCGGGCACGTACGCGGTGGCCAGCCACGGCACGGCGGCCCGCGGGTCGGCGTCGACGACCGCGGCCGTGTAGAAGCCGGAGACCGCCCGCGCCGCCTCCACCTCGCGCGTGAAGCGCACGCGGAAGAGCTGGTCCTCGGCGAGCTCGGTGCGGACCGTCTTGATCGCCACGCGCCGGCCCGAGGCCGAGCGCGCCAGATAGACCAGCCCCATGCCGCCGGCCCCCAGCCGTCCCAGCACCTCGAACGGCCCGATCCGCCGCGGATCGTGCTGCGTCAGCTGATCCACCACTTGCCTGCCACCTCCCCGTACGAGCCGCGCCACCCACATGTGTACGCGACCGAAGTGCAGCGTCTCACCACCGCACCGCCATGGCGGCACGCACCCCGATTCTTCCTGGCCGGGCCACCGGTTGCGAACCCGCGGACAATCGGGGTGTCTCCTTTCATATACCGGCAAAGAGCGCGGTTGTCCCGGCGAACGCGACGCTTGTACCGGCCAACGACAGCGGCCGACGGCGCCGGCCGCGGCGCGGCTCAGCGCTGGAGCAGTGCGAACGACGCCCCCTGATTGTCGGTGACGACGGCCACCGTTCCGTAGGAGGCGGTGAACGGGCCCGCCTGTACGCGCCCGCCGAGCCGGCTCACCGCACCGAGCGCCGCCTCGCAGTCCTCCACGCCGAAGTGGACGAGGAAGTGGGGCGGCATGACCTCCGGGAAGACGTCGGAGACCGGCGCCCGGCCGAAGTCGGGGTCGGCTCCGGGGCCGAACAGGGCGTCGTGGAAGAGGTGGCCGTAGAAGGTGTTCACGGTGTCGGTGTCGCGGGCGTAGAGCTGCGCCCAGGCGAAGGCGCCGGGCCGGTGGCGGACGCCGAAGCCCCGGTGGCCGCCCGGCTGCCAGAGACCGAAGACGGCGCCCTCGGGGTCGGTGGCGAGGGCGGCGGTGCCCAGGCCGCCGACCGGGAACGGCGCCGTGACGAGCTGCCCGCCGGCCGCCAGGATGCGGCGGGCCGTGGCCTCCGCGTCCGGGGTGGCGAAATACACCGTCCAGACGGTGGGCATCCGGCCGTCCGTCTTGGGGGCGAGCGCGGCGACCGGCTCGCCGTCCAGCCGGGCCCACACGGAGGCGCCGTCCATCGAATCGAACGTCCATCCGAAAAGCTCGCCGTAGAACCGGCGCCCCGCCTCCACGTCGGGGAGCTGCGCGTCCACCCAGCAGGGGACGCCCTCCGTGACTCCCTGTGCGCTCACCGATGCCCTGTTTTCGGCCATGCAGCCAAACTAACGGCGGTTCCCGCAACCCGCAGACCAGGCAAAGCCTCGCCCGCACCCCCTCGCACCCCATTTGCAGTCGGCCGAATCGCGCTCAGATCACCCCTCGGTAAGCTGACGGCATGACAGGACAAGTGCGTACCGTCGACGGCCGTGTGGCCGGTCGGCGCGGGCAGGCGACGCGGCAGAAGTTGCTCGACTGCCTCAGCGACATGCTCAGCTCATCGCCTTACCGGGACGTCAAGGTCATCGACGTCGCCCGGAAGGCGGGCACTTCGCCCGCGACCTTCTACCAGTACTTTCCGGACGTCGAGGGCGCCGTCCTGGAGATCGCCGAGCAAATGGCCGCCGAGGGCGCCGGGTTGACCGAACTGGTCGGCGGCCGGTCGTGGGTCGGCAAGGCCGGCTGGCAGACCGCGCAGGAACTCGTCGACGGTTTCCTGGAGTTCTGGAAGAAGAACGACGCCATCCTGCGCGTCGTCGAGCTCGGCGCCGCCGAGGGCGACAAACGCTTCTACAAACTGCGCATGAAGATCCTGAACTCGGTGAACAGCTCCCTGACGGACGCCGTCGCGGAGTTGCAGTCCAAGGGCAGGGTCGACAAGGACGTGAACCCGGCCGCGATCGCCGGGGCCCTGGTCGCCATGCTCGCGGCGGTGGCCTCGCATCAGAAGGGTTACCTGGCCGGAGGCGTCAAGCAGGCCGAGATCAAGCCCAATCTGGCGCTGTTGGTGCACCTGGGCATCACCGGCAGGAAGCCGACGAAGTAGCCGCGGCGGCAGCGCTTCCGCTTCCCCCTTTTTTCTTTGTTCCAGGCCTTTCCGGCCCCAAGTCCTGTCTGGCAGGCGGTGGTCACCCGGTCGCTCCGGGTGACCACCGCCTGTCGCGTTGTGTGGCGGCGGTCGCGTTGTGTGGTGGCTGTGGCGTTGCGTGGTGGCTGTGGCGTTGTGTGGCGGCTGTGGCGTTGTGTGGCGGCTTCACACAGTGTGGCGGCTGTCGCGCCTTCCGGTCCCTGTCGCGGGGAAGGCGCCCCGGCGTTCACGCGGGCAGCGGGCGGTCCTTCACCACGTGCTTCATGACCAGCGTGGACGTCAGCCGCTGCACCCCCGGCAGCGTCGCCAGCCGCTCGTCGTAGAGCCGCTGGAAGGCGGCGAGGTCGGCGGTGGCCACCCGCAGCAGGTAGTCCGGCTCCCCGAACAGCCGCTGCGCGTCGAGCACGTGCTCCAGCTCTCCGACGGCCCGCTCGAAGTCGGCGACCGTGTCCCGGTCCTCCTGCCGCATCGAGACGAAGACCAGCGCCTCGAAGGTCAGCCCGACGGCGGCGGGCTCCACCACCGCGCGGTACCCGCTGATCGCCCCGGACCGCTCCAGCTCCCGCAGCCGCCGGTGACACGGCGAGACGCTCAGCCGCACGCGCGCGGCCAGCTCGGTCACGGTCAGTCGCCCGTCCTGCTGGAGCTCGGCAAGGATTTTCCGGTCCACGTCGTCCATGAGGCAGATCTTCCCCCTACGGGGCCGTGGCGGTGAAAACTTCGGGAACATCTTTGGCCAAAGCGTAACTAACCTTCCCCTCATGGACTCCGCACCACTGATCTCCTTCCTCGCCGTGGACCTGCTGCTGGTGTGCGTGCCGGGCGCCGACTGGGCGTACGCGATCTCCGCCGGACTGCGCGGCCGCTCGGTGGGCGCCGCGGTGAGCGGCCTGGTGAGCGGCTACGCCCTGCACACGGCACTGGCGGCGGCCGGCCTGGCGGTCCTGGTCGCCGGCTCGCCCGCGCTGCTCACCGCGCTGACGGTGGCGGGCGCGGCGTACCTGGTGTGGCTGGGGTGGGGAGTGCTGCGCCGGCCGGGGGTGCCGGAGGCGGGGGAGGCGGTCGAGGAGAGCCGACGGCGGGTCTTCCTGCGCGGGGCGGCGATCAGCGGCCTGAACCCCAAGGGGCTGCTGCTCTACCTCTCGGTCCTCCCCCAGTTCCTCGTCACCCACGACGCCCGCCTGCCGGTCCCCGCGCAGACCGCCGCCCTGGGCCTGCTCCACATGGCGTGCTGCGCCGCCGTCTACCTGACGGTGGGCGTCATGGCCCGCTCCCTGCTCGGCACCCGCCCGTCCGCGGCCCGCGCGGTCACCCGGACGTCGGGTGCGGCGATGCTGGGGATCGGGGCGTTCCTGCTGGTGCAACGGCTGGCCCTCGGGGGGTGAGCCGCCCATGACCGCCCCGGCACCCCGCGAACGCCCCGGCGCCCCGCGACGGCCCCGGCACCCCGCGACCGTCCTGGCACCCTCGACCGCCCCGGCACCCCGCGACCGCCCCGGGGCGATACTCGGGCCATGGGAACGGATCTTCACGAACTGCTGAGGTCGCTGCGGGTGTGGGACCCGGAGGTGACCGAGCTGCGGGCGTTCGACCCGGCGGCGGCCCCCGCCGAGCCGCTGCCGCTGTTCGCCCGGTGGCTGGCCGAGGCCGCCGCGGCCGGCGAACGCGAGCCGCACACGATGACCCTCGCGACCGCCGGAGAGGACGGCCTGCCGGACGCCCGGATCGTGATGCTGCACGGCGCCGACGCGCACGGCTGGTCCTTCGCGACCCACGCGACCAGCGACAAGGGCCGCCAGCTCGCCGCCCGCCCCTACGCCGCCCTCACCTTCTACTGGCCCACGCTGGGCCGCCAGGTCCGCGTCCGCGGACCGGTCGGCGTCGCCCCGGCGGAGGCGGCGCGGGCCGACCTGCGGATGCGGTCGACGGGGGCGCTGGCCGCCGCGCTGACCGGGCGGCAGAGCGAGGTCCTGGGCTCGGTGGAGGAGCTGGCGAGGGCCTCGGAGGCGGCCTGGGAACGGGCCCGGCGGGACCCGGCGACCCCGTCCCCGACCTGGACGCTGTACCGGCTGCGTCCGGAGACGGTGGAGTTCTTCCAGGGCGACGAGAGGCGACGGCACGTACGGCTGAGGTACCGGCGGGACGCCGGGGACTGGGTCGCGGAGCTGCTCTGGCCGTAGGGCGCCCGCGCCACCGCGAAGACGGGGACGGACGAACGGATCACCCGCCCCTCACCTCAGGACGACGGACCGCCCCTCAGGACGACGGACCGCCCGTCGCGACGACGCGGCCCTCTCGCGACGGCGGCCTCCCCAGGTGATCGCCCGGTACCGATCGCCCGGCACCGATCGCCCGGCACCGATCGCCCGGTACCGACGCCACCCGCCCGCGGACCGGCGGACCGGCCGCTCACAGCCCCCCGAGGTCCGGCTCCGGGTCCGTCGCGAGGCGGCCGTGGCGGTGGACGTCCCGCCAGGCGTCCCTGCGGCCCGCCTCCCACATCGCCCCGCGCAGGGTCCCCTCGTACGGGAAGCCGCACCGCTCGGCGATCCGGCAGGACGCCTCGTGGCCGAGGGCGTGGCCCAGTTCCAGGCGGTGCAGGCCGAGTCCGGTGAACGCCCAGCGTGCCACCAGCAGCAGCGAGCGGGTGGCGACCTGGCGGCCGCGGGCCTCGGGCAGGACCCAGTAGCCGACGGTGGCGACGCTCTGGACGGGGTCGACGGCGGCGAGCCCGATCTGGCCGAGGACCGTTCCGTCGCCGGCGTCCGTGACGCAGAGGGAGATGCCCGTACCGGCCTCCGCGTCGGCGGCCCTCGCCCACAGCGACTCCCGCGCGCCGTCGGCGTCGGTGACCGTCCGCAGCGGTGTGTTCCAGCGCAGGAAGTCGGGGTCGGCCACGCCTCGCAGCCAGGCGCTCACATCGGTGCCGGACGCGGGGTCCCACGCGCGCAGGCGCAGGCCATGACCTTGGAGGACCGGGGTGGCGGGAAGAACGAGCGGCTCGCGGATGTCGGTCATCCGGTCATTGAACACCCGTCCGACCAGGTGGGCGCGCCCCGCCTCCCCCCGAAGGCGAGCCCGCCCGAACCACCCGCCCGACCGCCCGTCACCTCCCGTTCCGCGAAGCCCGCGCGCACGCCCGGCCAGCCTGTGGGGTGCCCATGAAGCTGTGCATCGGCCATGAAGTTCGAAGATTGTTGGCAATTTTGTCGGCACTGCTACTACGTTCACACCCGCAAGCCATATGCAGCGAGGAGTCGAATCGTGAAGCACAGGGCAGTCAAGCGCAGGTCCGTCGTCATCGGCATCGGGGCCACCGCCGGCGTCGCGGCAGTGGGCGGCATCGCCCTGACCGCGCAGGCGTCCGGCGACTCCTCGTCCTCCTCGGACTCCCTGGTCTTCGACCCCGAGGCCTACACGAAGCTGACGACGACGATCACCGACGCGGACGGCACCGACCACGAGGTGACGTACCACTTCTGGAAGGCGATCACCTACGTCGCCAAGCCGGTCGACGAGGCCTACCAGAGCCTGAACGTCAGCGTGCCCGTCGAGATCGACGGCACGGCCGTGGACGCGAGCAACGCGCCGATCCTCTTCGCGAACTCGGTGGGCGGCTACATGCCGTCCTCGGTCGCGGAGGCGACGGGCGTGGGCGGCGGCGGGATGACCGGCGCGCCCACCGGCGGCACCGGCGGCGCCTCCGCGAGCGCGGCCCCCAGCGCCTCCGCGTCGACCGGCACCGGCGAGGTCGCCTCCGGCGGCAACGCCATGCTGAACGCCGGCAAGATGGTCAGCCTCCCCCAGTTGGCGCTGGCGGCCGGCTACGTCGTCGTCGAGCCCGGCGCCCGCGGCCGCACCCTCAAGAACTCCGCGGGCGAGTACTACGGCGTCGCCCCGGCCGCGATCGTCGACCTCAAGGCCGCCGTGCGGTACGTGCGCGCCAACAAGGGCCGCATCCCCGGCAACACCGACCGGATCGTCTCCTCCGGCACCAGCGCGGGCGGCGCCCTGTCCTCCCTGCTCGGCGCCTCCGGCGACAGCCCGATCTACGCCAAGTACCTGAAGGAGCTCGGCGCGGCCGACGCCTCCGACGCGATCTTCGCGACCGGCGCCTGGTGCCCGATCACCGACCTGGAGCACGCCGACGGCGCCTACGAGTGGAACTGGGGCACCAACGTCCTGTCCACCGGCGAGGTCGCCGACCAGACGGTGTCGAAGGAGCTCCAGGCGCAGTTCGCCGAGTACCAGGCCGGCCTGAAGCTCAAGGGCCTCGACGGCTTCGGCACGCTGACCGCCCGCAACTACGACGAGTACCTGGTCGAGCAGTACCTCCAGCCGTCGGCCACCACCTACCTCGCCGCCCTGTCGGACTCCGCGCGCGAGACCTACCTGGCCGCCAACACCTTCATCACCTGGAAGAACGGCAAGGCGTCCTTCACCTGGGCGGACTTCCTCACCCACGTCGGCGCCCGCAAGAAGACCATCCCGGCCTTCGACGGCTTCGACCTGTCGACGGGCGAGAACAACGAGTTCGGCAAGGGCACGACCATCGCCCGCCACTTCACGGCGTACGGCCTGAAGAACGACACCACCGGGCTCACCGCCAAGCGCCTCGACAGCGACATCCCCGAGCTGCTGCGCCTGATGAACCCGATGTACCACCTGGTCGACGAGCCCAACGAGAACCGCACCAAGCACTGGTGGATCCGTCTCGGCACCAAGGACTCCGACACCTCGCTGACGGTCTCCGCCAACATCGCCGCCGCCGCGCACACCCTCGGCGACGACGTCAGCCACCTCTACTACTGGGACGAGGGCCACGGCTCCAACACCGACCCGGGCGACTTCATCGCCTGGATCGCGAAGGTCGCGGGCTACAAGGCCAGGAAGAAGTAGCGGCCCCTGGACACGGCGTCCGTTTCCCGTCATAAGAACCGACGCCGTCCGCCGCGCCGCCGGACCCCAGCGCACCTGGGCCCGGCGGCGCGGCTTCTTCTGTGGAGGGCGCGGGCGGAACGGCGTACGCCACCGGCCGCAGACCCGCCTCCGCAAGCGTGATCAATCCGCAACCGATTCCGGTCTTGACCGAGACCCATCAATCCTGTGCTTGATTACGCTCCCGCTCATGGCCGACTCCACACCGTCCCCGAGCCCCTCCGCGCCCACCGCCCCGAACCCCGCCGGCCGCCCGGTCTACGTCATCGGCGGCGGCCCGGCCGGACTCGCCGCCGCCTACGCGCTGCGCACCCGGGGGATACGGGCCGTGGTGGTGGAGAGGTCCGACCGGGTCGGGGCGTCCTGGCGGCGCCACTACGACCGGCTGCGCCTGCACACCACCCGGCGTCTGTCGGCCCTGCCCGGGCTCGCGATGCCGCGCCGGTTCGGACGGTGGCCGGCCCGCGACGACGTGGTCCGCTACCTGGAGAAGTACGCCGAGCACCACGAACTGGAGCTGGTCACCGGCGTCGAGGTGTCCCGCGTCGAGCGCACCGCCGACGGCACCGGCTGGCTGCTGCGCGCCTCCGGCGGCCGGGAGCTGACGGGCGCGGCGGTCGTCGTCGCCACCGGCTACAACCACACCCCGCACCTGCCGGACTGGCCGGGCCGCGAGACGTACGCCGGCGACCTCGCGCACGCCTCCGCCTACCGCGACGGCACCCCGTACGCCGGCCGGGACGTCCTGGTCGTGGGCGTCGGCAACACCGGCGCCGAGATCGCCGTCGACCTGGTGGAGAGCGGCGCCGGACGGGTGCGGCTGGCCGTGCGGACCGTGCCGCACATCGTGCGCCGCTCGACCGCCGGCTGGGCCGCCCAGTACAGCGGCATCCTCGTCCGCCGGCTCCCGGTCGCCCTCGTCGACCGGCTCTCCCGGGTGCTGGCGCGGGCGAGCGTGCCCGACCTGTCGGCGCGGGGGCTGCCGCGCCCCGACACCGGGCTGTACACCCGGGCGAGACAGGGGGCCGTACCCGTGCAGGACGTCGGTCTGCTCGACGCCGTGCGCCGGGGCAGGGTCGAGGTGGTGGCCGCCGTGGAGGGCTTCGAGGACGGCAAGGTGGTCCTCGCCGACGGCACCCGGATCTCCCCGGACGCCGTCGTCGCCGCCACCGGCTACGTACGCGCCCTCGACGGCCTGGTCGGCCACCTCGGCGTCCTCGACGGCCGCGGCCTCCCCGTCGCGCACGGCCCCCGCACCCCGAAGAACGCGCCCGGCCTGTACTTCACCGGCTTCACCACACCGCTCAGCGGCACCCTGCGCGAGGTCGCGCTCGACGCGGAACGGATCGCCAAGGCCGTACGCGCCCACCTGCGCCGCCCCTGACGACGGCACGCCCCGACGCCCGGCCCCGCCCCGACGCCCGGCCCCGCCCCGTGCGCCGGATGCGACCGGGGCGTTGTCGCCCGCCTGCCCGTGCCCCCAGAATGTGAGCCCTGCTCATCTTCTTCTGGTTCCACCCCTCTCGCTCCCGAAGCTCTCGAAACTCTCGAAGGTCTCGAAGCTCCCGCCGCACTCGACGCACTCGACGCACTCGACGCACTCGACGCACTCGACGCACGACGGAGGACGCACGTGGCCCGTGGAAGAAAGCTCTCCCGCCGCTCCCTGCTCGGCGGCTCCGCCGCGGTGGCCGCCGGTGCCACCGCGCTCACCGCGCTCACCGCGTCCGCCGCCGGCCCGGCGGCCGCGGCGGCCGCCCGGGACGTGGACGTCGCGATCGTCGGCGCCGGTCTCGCCGGACTCACCGCGGCCCGGGACCTGGTCGCGGCCGGGAGGACGGTCGCCGTCCTGGAGGCCCAGGACCGGGTCGGCGGCCGGGTGGTGAACCTGGCCCTGCCGGGCGGCCAGGTCACCGAGGGCGGCGGCGAGTTCATCGGCCCGACCCAGGACCGCATCCGGGCGCTCGCCGACTCCCTCGGCGTGGCGACCTTCCCCACCTACAACACCGGCAGCAACCTCCTCCACAAGGACGGCACCAGGACCCCGTACGCCACGGACGGCCTGCTCGGCGCGGTCCCGCCGGTCGACGCGGCCGGGCTCGCCAACGCGGCGATCGTGCAGGCCGAGCTCGACGACATGGCGAAGCTCGTCCCGGTCGACGCGCCCTGGACCGCCGCCCGGGCCGAGGAGTGGGACCGGCAGACCTTCGAGACCTGGCTGCGCGCCAACGCCGTCGTCCCGTCCGCCAAGTTCCTCCTCGACGTGGCCTGCACCTCCGTCTTCTCGGCCGAACCCCGGGAGCTCTCCCTCCTGTTCGTCCTCTTCTACATCGCCGCCGCCGGCGACGCGTCGCACCCGGGCACCCTGGAACGCCTCACCGAGACCGCGGACGGCGCGCAGCAACTGCGCTTCCACGGCGGCTCCCAGCTGGTGCCGCTCCGGCTCGCCGCGACGCTCGGCGACCGGGTGGTGCTGAACGCCCCGGTCCGCTCGGTGACCCGCTCCGGCGGCCGGTACGTGGTGGCGGCGGACGGCACGACGGTCACCGCCGACCGCGTCGTCGTCGCCGTACCCCCGCCGCTCGCCGCCCGGATCTCCTACGACCCGCTCCTGCCCGCCGGCCGCGACCAGCTCACCCAGCGCATGCCGATGGCCTCGGTCGGCAAGGCGATCGCCGTCTACGACACCCCCTTCTGGCGTGCCGACGGCCTCAACGGCCAGGTCGTCAGCGACACCGGCGTGGTCAGCTCCACCTTCGACAACTCCCCGCCCGACGCCTCCTACGGCGCGCTGATGGGCTTCATCGAGGCCGACCGGATGCGGGAGCTGGACGCGGCCCCGGCGGACACCGTGCGGGCCGCCGTCCTCGCGGACTTCGCCACGTACTTCGGCGACCGGGCCCAGTCCCCCATGGCCTTCGTGCTCCAGCGCTGGAACAACGAGGCCCACACCCGCGGCGGCCCGGTGGCGATCGCCCCGCCCGGTGTGCTGACCCGCTACGGCCCGGCCCTGCGGGAGCCCGTCGACGGCATCCACTGGGCCGGGACGGAGACGTCCACCTACTGGATGGGCTTCATGGACGGGGCCGTGCGGTCGGGCGAGCGGGTGGCGAAGGAGGTCCTGGCGGCGCTGTAGGACCGGCCCCGTGGACCGGCCCCACAGCGGTACGTCGGCACGGTCCGGCGGCCCGGCGGTCGGCCCGGTCCGGCGGTCAGCCCGTCACCGCGATCCGGACCGTCCCGGTGTCCGGGCGCCGCCGGATCACCAGGGCCATCAGCGCCGCCGCCGCGCACAGCGCCCCCGACGCGTACCAGACGACGTCGTAGGAGCCGAAGACGTCGCGGGCGACACCGCCGAGGAAGGCGACCAGGGCGGCGCCGACCTGGTGGGAGGCGAGGACCCAGCCGAAGACGATGGCGCTGTCGTCGCCGTAGTGCTCGCGGCAGAGCGCGAGGGTGGGCGGGACGGTGGCGACCCAGTCGAGGCCGTAGAAGACGATGAAGAAGATCATCGGGGGGTGGACCGTGGGGGCCAGCAGCATCGGGAGGAACAGCAGCGAGACACCCCGGAGCGCGTAGTACACCGCGAGCAGCCGGCGTGCCTCGAAGCGGTCGGTGAACCAGCCGGAGGCGACCGTGCCGACCACGTCGAACACCCCGATGACGGCGAGGAGCGAGGCCGCCGCCGTGACGGGCATGCCGTGGTCGTGGGCGGCGGGCACGAAGTGGGTCTGGACGAGGCCGTTGGTCGAGGCGCCGCAGATCGCGAAGGTGCCGGCCAGCAGCCAGAAGGGGCCGGTGCGCGCGGCCGAGAACAGGACGGTGACCGCGCGGCGCGCGGCGCCCGTGACCGGCGGCGGCTTCGGCACGAACTCCCGCGCGCCGTACGGCTTCAGGCCCACGTCCGCCGGGTGGTCGCGCAGCAGCAGCCATACGAACGGGACGACGGCGAGGGCGGCGAGGGCGACCGTGACGGCCGCCGGGCGCCAGTCGTGGCGCGTGACCATCCAGGACAGCAGCGGCAGGAAGATCAGCTGGCCGGAGGCGGAGGCCGCGGTGAGGATGCCGCTGACCAGGCCCCGGCGCTCGGTGAACCAGCGGTTGGTGACCGTCGCGGCGAACGCCAGCGCCATCGACCCCGACCCGAGACCGACCAGCAGGCCCCAGTACAGCAGGAGTTGCCAGGCCGCCGTCATCCACACGGTCAGGCCCGAGCCGACCGCGATCACGGTCAGGGCGACGGCGACCACACGCCGGATGCCGAAGCGGTCCATCAGCGCGGCGGCGAACGGGGCGGTGAGCCCGTACAGCGCGAGGTTGACCGAGACGGCGGCGCCGATCGTGCCGCGCGACCAGCCGTACTCCTGGTGCAGGGGGTCGATGAGCAATCCGGGCAGGGAGCGGAAGGCGGCCGCGCCGATGATCGTCACGAAGGTGACGGCGGCGACGAACCAGGCACGGTGGACGCGCGTCGGCCGCCTCTCCCGACGGACGGCGGTCACTGGGGCTTCGCTTGTCTGGGTCACGCCATCGAGCTTCCGGTACCCGCCTCGCGCGAACGAGTGGCCCGAAAGACAGGGTTCGCTAGGATCGGGCCATGACCTGTGAGCCGGACGCACCGCAGTTCCGCCCGCACCGTGTCGCCGTCCTCGCCCTGGACGGCCTGCTCCCCTTCGAGCTGGGCATCCCGCACCGCATCTTCGGCCGCCCCCGCGACGCCCTGGGGCGGCATCTGTACGAGGTCGTGACCTGCTCGGTCCGCCCGCCCGGCCCGGTCGAGACGGACGCCGACTTCGCGATCCAGGTGGAGCACGGCCCGGAGGTCCTCGCCACCGCCGACACCGTGATCGTCCCCGCCTCCTACGAACTGGGCCCGGTCCACGAACAGGGCGTGCTCACCGAGGAACTGGCCGCCGCCCTCGCCCACCTGCGCCCCGGCACCCGCCTCGCCTCCATCTGCACCGGCGTCTACGTCCTCGCCGCCGCCGGCTTCCTCGACGGCCGCCCCGCGACCACGCACTGGGCCGACGCCGAGCGCCTCCAGCGGCTGTTCCCGAAGATCGACGTCGACCCGGAGGTGCTGTTCATCGACGACGGCGACGTGCTGACCTCGGCGGGCGTCGCCGCCGGCATCGACCTGTGCCTGCACATGGTGCGCCGCGACCACGGCACCGCCGTCGCCAACGACGTCGCCCGCCGTACGGTCGTGCCGCCGCACCGCGACGGCGGCCAGGCGCAGTACATCGAGCGGCCGGTGCCCGATCCGCAGCTGTCCGGCACGACCTCCGCGCGCGCCTGGGCCCTCGGCCGCCTCCACGAACCGATCCAGCTGCGGGACATGGCCGCCCAGGAGTCCATGTCGGTACGGACCTTCACCCGGCGCTTCCGGGAGGAGGTCGGCGTCAGCCCCGGCCAGTGGCTCACCCGGCAGCGCGTCGAACGGGCCCGGCACCTGCTGGAGTCCACGGACCTGTCCGTCGAGCAGGTCGCCCAGGACGCCGGCTTCGGCACCGCCCAGTCGATGCGGCAGCACCTCCAGGCGGCGCTCGGGGTGACGCCGACGTCCTACCGCCGCACCTTCCGGGCCACCGTCCGGACGTGATCCGGTGATCGCGGCGCCCCCGGCGTTCGCGGTGTTCGCGGCGTCTTCGGCGTCCTCGGCGTCCTCGGCGTCCCGGCGTCGCCAAGAGTTGTCCACAGCCTGTGGAGAAGCGGGTGAACGCCGGACGGCGGCGCGCCTCCCCCTGCCGACTGCGCCCGGGCGGGAGACGTCCCCGGCCCGCCCCGGGCACGGCAGCGCGCGCCACCGTCCGACTCGGCGTACGCCTCCCCACTCGCGGTTCGCCCGAGCGGGGGGACCCTCATCGGTTCCCCTCGGCCCTGAGGGATCCGACGCCGAACCGGTGACCCGCACTCGGCGAGGACTCCCGTCACCGGAACCCTCGTCGTCCCCTCACGGCGAATCACCGACCACAAGCGTGATCAAACGGACACGCCGCGTCAACACCGGATCGGTGATTCATCACTTACGCCCTCTTTGCGATGGGCGCGCACGGAAGCACACCCGGCGCACGCCACCCACCGGACACCGGCCGACCGCACGGCCCGCACCCGTACACCCGTCGGCCGTGCGCCCCTGGGGCAGGTCGTCCGGATCGCGCCGCGGACGCGCCCAGCCGTCACACGGCCTCGCAGGCGAACCCCTCGTACGCCGGCCCCCGGTAGGCCACCGCCGGTTCGGGACGGGACGGCGTACCGCCGCGGTCCGCCGCGCCCCCGCACTCGGCCTCGTCCGCGCGGGGCCGCGCACAGCGGTCGAGTTCGCACCAGATGCGTTTGCCGGGCCCCTCGACGCTCCAGCCCCAGCGGTCCGCGAGGCAGTCGACGAGGGCCAGACCGCGGCCGCCCGTGGCGTCGCCGTCCACACACCGGGGCACGGGCGCCCGGCTGCTGCTGTCGGCCACCTCCAGACGGACGGTGGAGCCCCCCGTCTCCCCTCCGGCGCCGCGCGGCAGGGAGAGGCGCAGCACGGCCGGACAGCCCGTGTGCACCACGGCGTTGGTGACCAGTTCGGAGACGAGCAGGATCAGCGTCTCGGCGAGCGGCTCGTCGGCCTTTATCCCGGACCCGGCCAGGCGCGAACGGGCCCACCTCCGGGCCCGCCCCACCTCAGCGGGGTCGGGCCGGATCTCCAGTTGCACTTGAAGCACCTGCACCGCTCACACCATCCGAACCGGCGGACACATGGCCGCGCGCCACGTGAGCCACGCAAGCCACGCGAGCACCATGACGACGAGAGCCACGATCGTAGCCATTTTCTGCATGACCAGAACAATGGCCAGAGGCAGCGTGACGGAACGTGAATCCCTTACGAGACAGCCTGGTTGACGCACCGTCACCCCAACAAGCGCTTCGGGCATATTCCAGCGCGAAGGAGTACCCGTGCGGCATACTGTGCGACGCTCGCCCCGGGGAGTCGAACAGACGGGGCCCCGGCGCACATACGCCCTGCGAGCAGGGGTGCGCACCCTCGTGTACGGCACCGCCCCCGGGGCGCCACCGGCACGGCTCGCACTCGGAACCAGTCGCATTTCACAGACGGTACCCGAGCGACTCCCCGACTCCGGGCCGTGACGGGTCACGCCTCGGACACAACCGCAATTCACGCTCCGTGACATCGGCACGCCACGATCCGTGACACTGTCGCCGCCAGTCGTCCATCACCGCAGGCCGGCGCCGTGGCGCCGCATCCGCGCCCAGGGGTCGCGAGGGGACATCTCGTCACCCTCCGTGTGGTTGCACGCACATCGAGTGCACCTATGTGCGGGCCGGGACTCCGCCTCCCAGGTGAACCCTGTTATATGCCTGACGTGATGTCAGATCGGTGTGGACGCGGGCCTGACCGGCGTTCAGCCGGACGGCGTCGCGCCCTCGGCTACTCCGGCACGGTGAAGTGGCGGGCGAACGCCGGCACGATGTCCGCCTCGCCGACCGTGCCGTCGGCACCGGTGCCGAGTGCCGCCGCCACCGTGCGGGCGGTCTCGTCGGGGACACCGAGGGCCTTGAGGACGCGTGCGGTGTCCTCGACGGTGGCGCGGCCGTCGCCGTCGGGGTCGGCGACGGCGAGGGCGGCGTGCAGGAAGGGGCGGGCGATCTCGGCGAACCGGTCCGGGTTGTCGCGCAGCCGCTTGACCGCGCCGTTCACGAACTCGTCGCGGCTGATGCGCTGGTCGCCGTCGCGGTCGGCGATCCCCGCCATGCCCTGCCAGAAGGCCTCGGCCCCGGCGTACAGGGCCTGTCCCTTGTCGGACCGGGCGGGGGTGCCGAACTCGGCGAGCAGGGCCTTGGCCGCGGCGCCGAAGTCCTCCCGGTCGATGGTGCCGTTGCCGTCCTGGTCGAAGGTGGCGAACCGGCCGGCGATCCTGCGTTCGTACTCGCTGCTGACCATGTCTTCTCGGGCCGCCTTACGTCGTCGCGTGCGGGTGCTTCCGGCAGGGAGCGTACGACGCCGGCGACGCTCCGGCGGCGGCTGAGTGACGGTTGTGCCAAGACGGGGGGAATTTCGGGACAAGAGTGTGGCCGAGCGGGTGGCGCCGGTCACGCCGACAGGGGTTCGGTCCCTTCGTCGACGGCCTCCGCGACATCGCCGTACACGTCGAAGAGCCGGCGGACGCCCAACGCGCCGAGCACCCGGTTGACGTGGGAGTCCTCGACGGCGCCGCGCGCCGGGAGGATCAGGCGCAGCCGGCCCCGGCAGGACCGGATCAGGCGGCGGGCGGCGATCAGGACGCCGACGCCGCTGGAGTCGCAGAAATGCACCTCGGAGAGGTCCAGGACGAGGCTGTGGCGGCCCTCGGCCACCACGTCGTGGACCCGCTGACGCAGCACCGGCGACGTCACCAGGTCCAGCTCGCCCGACACGTGGAGCACGGCCCATCCGCCCCGCTCGCCGCCGGTCACTTTGAACGCCACCACCACGCCCTTCGCTCGCCGTAAACGGAAGCTGTCCCTTCGCTTCCTTGCAGCGCGGCTGCCCAGCGGCCGTGCCCCGAAACGCCGCACGGAAAACGGCCACTGAAGAAAAGAGGCCGATTCCTGTCATATTCAGTCCTGTTCAATCTCCGGTGATCAATCTTGTACTGATCCGATCGTGTCTGATCAGTACCGAGCCGGGTAGGCAACGCCCTATACCACCCTCCGCCCGGCAGGGGGCGCACATTGCATCAAAGGGGCGTGCGGCGTCGGACGTGCCGACTACATTCGAGGTGACGGTGGACCCACGCTGGACGCATACACGAGGACGACGAGGGGGTCGCATGGCGCGGAAGGACGCACCACCCCGCTGGGACCGCAAGATGCAGCAGCGGCTCGCGCGCGGCGAGGCCGCCGCCCTCGGTGAGCTCTATGACCGCTTCGCTTCGCTCGTGCACGGACTTGCCCATCGTGTGCTCGGAGACGAACGGGCCGCCGACGGCATCACCCGCGAGGTCTTCGCCCATGTCTGGGAGCACCCCGACGCCTACGACCCCACGCAGGGCCCGCTGCGCACCTACGTCGCCGCGCTGACCCACCGTCTCGCCGTGCAGCGGCTGCACGCCACCGAGACCGCGGCGCTCGCCCGCGGCGGCCCCGGCACCACCGAGGAACTGGAGAACAAGGTCCGCCACGCCTCCGTCGCCGCCCGCGCCGACTACATCGTCCAGTCCATGCCGGCCCCGTTGCGGGACGCCCTCGAACTCGCCTACTTCCAGCGCCGCGACTACCGCCAGACCGCCGCCGACCTCGCCATCACCGAGGACGAGGCCCGCCGCCGCCTCCGTCTCGGCCTGCAACTGCTCTCCACGGCCCACGACACCGCCGCCCCGGGCGCACCGCCCGAATACGGGGGCGCGGCATGAGCGGCACGGAACGCTTCGCGGCGTTCGACGACGACGCCCACGGCCCCGGCGCTCCGAGCGCCCCCGGCCCGGCCGGCGGCTTCGGCGGTGCGGACGGCCCCGTTGGTTCCGGCGGCTCCCGCGGTGCGGACGGCGGCGGTCCGCCGCCGGCGTCCGCCACGGACCCCGCCGGCCCGACGCCCCCGCGCCTGGAGCACCCCGTGCTCAAGTCGCTGCTGGGCGCGTGGGCGCTGGCCGCCTGCTCGGCCGAGGAGACCGCCGCCGTGGAGGAGCACCTGGGCGGCTGCGGCACCTGCGCCGACGAGGCCCGGCGGCTGCGCGAGGCGGTCGGCCTGCTCCAGCGGCCCGAGAGCCTCGACCTGGACCCCGGCCTGCGCACCCGCGTCCTGGACGGCTGCCTGGACCGGCGCCCGCCCCGCGTCCCGGTGCCCCCGTGGGCCACGTCGTACGACGCCGAGACCGCCCGCCTGGACGCCCTGCTCCAGGACTTCGGGGACGCGGAGTGGCACGCGCCGGTCCGGCTGCGCTGGTTCGGGGGCGAGGACGGGACGAGCCGCCGTACGACCGTCGCCGGGGTCATCGCGCATCTGCTCGCGGTGGACGGACTGATCGCCGTCGCCCTGGGCCTGGAGGACCCGCTGGCCGGGGACAAGCCGGCGGAGACGCCCGCCGAGCGGACGGAGGCGTACTGGGGGGCCTCGCGCTTCCCGCCGACGCGTACCGTGCGCGCGCCGTGGCGGGAGCAGACCCACGCCGTCGTCCGCACGGTCTCCTTCACCGGCGGCGGCCGCGGCACCCTGCCGGTGTCGTACGGCGGCTTCGAACTGCCGCTGCGGGACGCGCTCGCCGACCGGGCCTTCGAGTGCTGGGTGCACGCCGAGGACATCGCGGAGGCCGTCGACTACCCCTACGCGCCGCCCGCGCCGCGCCACCTGCACGACATGATCGACCTGGCCGCCCGCCTGCTGCCGGGCGCCCTCGCCGAACGGCGGCGGGCGGGCCTCGCCGCGCCGGGACGCCGCCGGCACCTGGTGACCGCCGGCCGGCCCGGCCGCAGTCTGCGGCTGGAGATCGAGGGCTCGGGCGGCGGCGAGTGGCTCATCCCGCTGGACTCCCCCGCCGCGGTGGGCTCCGCCGACCACGAGGTGGCCCATGTCGCCCTGGACGACGTGGAGTTCTGCCGGCTGGCGGCGGGCCATGTGTCGCCGGAGGAGGCGGCGGCGGGACAGGTCGGGGACCCGGAGGCGATCAGGGACGTCCTGTTCGCGGCGGCGTCCCTGAGCCGGATGTAGGCCACCGTCCACGCCCGCCCACCGGCCGCCGGTGACGCCGCCGGCGTCGTCGCGGTGACGGCGCCCCGGTCGACCGCTGTGATCCTGAGGCCTGTTCGGGGGCCATGCGGGTGAGCAGGCCGGGGCCGACGACGTCGAAACGGGCCAGGAGGACGGCTCGGTGAGCCCGGGGGAGAGCCGGGGAAGGGGTCAGGCGAAGACGACCGTCCGCCGTCCGTTCAGCAGGATCCGGCGCTCCGCGTGCCACTTGACGGCCCGCGCCAGCGCCTGGCACTCCACGTCCCGCCCGATCGCGACCAGCTGGTCCGGGGTCACGTCGTGCCCGACCCGCTCGACCTCCTGCTCGATGATCGGCCCCTCGTCGAGGTCCGCGGTGACGTAGTGCGCCGTCGCGCCGATCAGCTTCACGCCCCGCGCGTGCGCCTGGTGGTACGGCTTGGCGCCCTTGAAGCTCGGCAGGAAGGAGTGGTGGATGTTGATGATCCGGCCGCTGAGCTGCTTGCAGAGGTCGTCGGAGAGGACCTGCATGTAGCGGGCGAGGACGACCAGTTCGACGTTCTCCCCGCGGACGATCTCCAGGAGCTTCGTCTCGGCCTCGGACTTGGTGTCCTTCGTCACCGGGATGTGGTGGAAGGGAAGGTCGTAGGAGGCCACCAGCTCGGCGAAGTCGGTGTGGTTGGACACCACCGCCGCGATGTCCACCGGCAGGGCGCCGATCCGGGCGCGGAACAGCAGGTCGTTCAGGCAGTGGCCGAACTTGCTGACCATGAGGACGATCCGCATCCGCTCGTCGGCCCGGTGGATCTGCCAGTCCATGTGGAAGGAGTCGCCGATCGCCGCGAAGCTCGCCCGCAGCTTGTCCACGGTCACCGGGGGCTCCGCCGAGAAGTGGACGCGCATGAAGAACAGGCCCGTGTCGTGGTCGCCGAACTGCTGGCTGTCCTCGATGTTGCACCCGGTCATGAAGAGGTAGCTCGACACGGCGTGCACGATGCCCTGCTTGTCGGGGCAGGACAGGGTGAGGACGTACTGGTCGGCGGGGGCCGCCGCGGCGCGGGTGGACTGCTCACTCATGCACGACAGGGTCTCACGACCGCACCGGCCCGGCGGAACTCCGTCCGCAGGACGGACCCGCTCCGGTACGCCCTCCCCGGCCTGTGCGGACCGGCCTGCCTGCGCGGACCGGCCTGCCTACGCGGACCGGGTCAGGATCCGCAGCACCTCCAGCGTGCGCGGCGGCGCGTCCGGGTCCTCCCCGTCGGCCACGGCCATCCGTACGTGCGCGTCACGGGCCGCCCGCACCGCCTCCGGCCACGCCTGGTGGTCGACGTAGGCGGAGACCGGCGCGTCCGGGCCGACCTGGTGCATGATCCGCAGCACCCGCAGCACCGCGGTGTCGACGAGCGCCGCCTCCTGCGAGTCGCGGAAGATCGTGCCGACGTACTTCTCGGCGGACCAGTTGTCCAGCCAGGTGTCCTCGACCAGGCGGTACACGGCGTCGGTGACGTCGCCGTACCCCTCGACCCCGGCCAGCCAGACGTCCCGCTGGAACAGCGGGTCGGAGAGCATGTGCAGCGCGGAGCGCACATTGCTGCGCCAGCGCCACCACGGCATGTCGTTGAGTGGCATGCCGCCCATGGTGGAGGAGCGACGGCTGCGACGGGAAGAGTTCTCCGAACCTTGTTGCACGGTCATCGATCGTACGTTCCGCGCCCCGGGCGTCCCACCCGCCCCGGTAATTCACCTGCGCGTCACCGCGCGTTGACCAAGAGTCACTCGGCGGTTGGTGATGTGGCGGAATCGTGCGGGTTCATGACCGGTAGGCGACGCACGCGAAGCACCTTCCTCCCCAGGTACCTCCGCCTCACCCGATCCGCCAGAGCCACCGCCCTGTCGGCGGGCGCCCTGATCGCCTGCGCGTCACTCGCCGCGGGATGCGGGATCGTCCCCGGCACCACGGGGGGTTCCGGGGACGATCCGATCGTCGTGATGACCTGGGCCCCCGAGGGCACGGCCGCGACCAACAAGCCCGGAATGCCGGCCTTCGCCCGCGCCTACGCCCGCTGGATCAACGCCCACGGCGGGCTGGGCGGCCGCAAGCTGACCGTCCTGACCTGCAACGACCACAACAACACCGTGAACGCCGCGAAATGCGCCCGGCGGGCGGTCAAGGAGGGGGCGGTCGCCGTCGTCGGCTCCTACAGCCAGCACTCCGAGTCCTTCCTGCCGCCCCTGGAGGGCGCCGGCATCCCCTACATCGGCGGCTACGGCGTCACCAACGAGGAGTTCACCAGCCCCCTCTCCTACCCGGTCAACGGCGGGGCGCCGGCGCTGCTGGCCGGACTCGGCAGGGAACTCGCCGCGGTCTGCGGATCCGTCGCGCTCGTCCGCCCCGACACCATCGCGGGCGACGCGCTGCCCGCCATGCTCGACGCCGGGCTGAAGGCGGGCGCGCACGACGCGGCCGACGACCAGCTGGCGGCCGAGGACGCCGCCCAGTACACGGCACAGGCCGAGGCGGCCCTGGAGTACGCCACCGACGGCGGCGACGCCAAGGGGAAGGGGTGCGTGGTGCCCGCGCTCGGCGACCGCACCAGCACCTACATGGACTCCTTCCGCCGCGCCCGCGAGGACTACCCCGCCGTGCGTACGGCCACCGTCCTCGGCAGCGTCGACCAGGCGGTGATCAACTCCACCGGCGGCGCCGGCGGCCCCTTCGAGGGGTCGTACGTCACCGGCTGGTACCCGGTCGCGGACGACTCGCGCTGGGACGCGATGAAGAAGGTCATCAGCGAGCAGGCCTTCTCCGACACCCGGATCGACGCGTCGGACACCGGGGTGCAGACCACCTGGATCGCCTACACCGTGTTCCGGCGGGTCGTGGAGTCGCTGGGCAGCGGCGAGGTGACCGCCGACAGCGTGCGCGGTGCCCTGGACGACGGGCTGGAGATCAGCACCGGCGGGCTCACGCCGACCCTGCGCTGGGAGTTCAGCGACAAGCTCGCCTCCATCGGCTTCCCGCGCCTGGTCAACGCCGACGTGACGCTCCAGACGGTATGCAAGGGGCGGCTGGTGGCCGCCCGGGACGGTTTCGTCGACGTGACGAAGACGCTGGAGAACGCGGACGTCGACTGAGCCCGCCGGGCGGACCGCCCGGTGAGCCTCACAGCCGGGCCGGCCGGCGGGTCAACAGTCGGGCCGGCCGGTGAGCCTCACAGCCGGGTCGGCAGGCGGGGCTCGCAACCGGGCCGGCCGACGGGCCCCAGCTGGGCAGCCCAGCAGGCATCTACAGCCGGGCCGCCCGGCGGGATTCCCGGCCAGGTCGGCCGGCAGGACTCCCTGCCGGATCGGCCGGCGGAACTCCCTGCCGGATCGGCCGGTGGACTCCCTGCTGGGTCGGCCGGCGGGTCAACAGCCGGGTCGGCCGGCGAGCCTCACAGCCGGGTCGGCCGACGGAGCTCGCAACCGGGCCGGCCGACGGAGCTCGCAACCGGGCCGGCCGACGGGACCCCCAGCCGGGCGGCCCGGCAGCGCTCCCTGCCGGGCCGCCCGGTGAGCATCACAGTGGGGCCGCCCGGTGAGCATCACCGGGGCTCAGAGCTGGGTCGGCTGGCGCTCCGTCAGGCCGTACGTTCCGGCGATCTGGTTCCAGATCGTGGCGGCCTGGGTCTTCTGGGTGCTGGCGGTGCCGCTCTCGCGGTTGCCGGCCTGCGTCTGGGCGGTGGTCGGGGCCTGGCCCTTCTTGCAGCTCTTCTTGTTGGCGGCGACCTGGTCGGCCCAGGCCGCGTAGTGGTTGTCGGCGGACGCGGACGCCTGCCACGCCTTGGTGAGCGCGGTGGTCAGCGCGGCGTGGTTCGGGAGCTGGTCGACGCTCAGCCCGGACAGCCTGGTCACCAGCTCGGTGCGCTGCGTCGCCGCGTCCCGCAGGTTCTTGGCGGCCTGGGCGAGGTTGCTGCACTTCTTCACGTCGGCCACCGCGCCGATCACGGTGGCCCGGCTGCTGCCGCTGTCCGCGAGCAGCGCGTCCAGCGCGATCGCCTGCTGCTCGGCGGGGTCGGCCGCCGACGCCGAGGGGGACGCCTCGGTGGCGGGCGCGGACGCCGCCACGGTCTTGTTGTCGTCGCCCTGGTCGCTCGTGCCCCCGCCGGCGAGCAGCGCTCCCGCGCCGATCCCGACGACGGCGATCGCCACGCCGACCGCGGCGAACAGCGGCACCCGCGATCCGGTGCGGCCTCCGCGGCCGCGCCCGTGGTCGTCGTCCCGCGCGGCGCGCCGCCCGCCCCCGCCGCCGGGCGGGGCGTACGAGGCGGACCCGTGACCGGGCCCGGCGCCGTAACCGCCGTGTCCGGCGGGCTCGGGCTCGGAGAACCGCGGCAGCTGCTGCGTCGACCCGGCCGGTCCGTCGTCCGCGGGCCCGCCCCGGAAGAGGTTCTCGAACTCCGCGGGCGGCTGCCGGTCCGCGCCGCCCCCGCCGTACGGCGGCTGACCGGTCACCGGCGGGATGTACTGCGTGGCCTCGGAGTCGGGGTGCGCGGCACCGGGCAGCGGACCGGGGTGAGCGCCGGGGTACGCCGGAGCCCCCGGGACGGGGCCTGCGCCCGCGTGTGCGCCCGCGCCCGCGCCCGGGAAGGAGCCGGGCTGCGCGCCGCCCGGCATCGGGCCGGGGCCGTGGCCGGCCGAGCGGCCCAGGAAGTGGGTCGACTCCGACGGCGCCTCCGGGGGCAGGGCGCCCGGTCCCACCGGCGGCAGGTACTGCGTGGCGCCCTCGTCCACGGGGGCCGCGGGCACCGGCGGTATGTACTGCGTCGCACCGTCGTCCACCGGGACGGCGGACACGGGCGGTATGTACTGCGTCGCGCCGTCGCCGACGGGACCGGCCGGGACCGGCGGGATGTACTGGGTGGCGGCGTCGGCGGGCGGCGGCAGCGGGGCCGACGGCACGCCGTGGCCGTACGACGGGGCCGGGGCGCCCTCGGGCGGCAGCGGGGCGGCGCCCGGCCGGGTCCCGGAGCCCCACGCGTCGTGGCCCGCGGGCTGCGGGGCGGCGCCCCACTGCCCGTCCGCCGGAGGCGGCCAGCCCTGGCCGCCCGGCTGCTGCTGCTCGGGGCCCCACGGGCCGCCCCAGGTCTGCCCGCCGGACGGCGCGGACACCGGCGGCGGCGCCTGCTGCCCGTACGGCCGCCTGCCGTCGGGGGAACTGCTCGTCATGCCCGGCAGCAGGGGTTCCCCGCCGTCGGAGGGCAGCACGATGCCTTCGCGCGCGGGCCGCGCCGAGGGCTCCTCGCCCTGTCCACTCTGCGTCACCGGGACTCCAACTGATGGGGGACCTTCGGAATCGTCGGCTCACGCTACCGGGTCGGCGGAACCCCGTGCCACGCAGCTCAGGACGTGATCTCCCTCCCAATGGGACGAGTGTGAGATGTGTGACGGAACCGGAGCGCCGTGCGCCGTGCCCGCCGCGCCCCGCGCGACGACGGGCCGTTCCCCGGCCGTTCACGCACTGACGCTCCGTCCGTTCACGCGGCGGCCTGGAGGTCCAGCCGGGCCCCGAACTCCCTGACCACGGGTTCCTCCCGGAACGGCTGGAGCCGCTGCTGGAGGTCCTCCAGGTACTCCGCGCCCCGGTTGGAGCGCAGTGTCTCCAGCAACTCCACCGCCTTCGTACCGGTGTTGCAGGCCTGCTCCACCTCGCGCTGCTGCACCTGCGCCGTGGCCAGGAGCACATACCCGATGGCCCGCCGGCGGGCCCGGCTCCGCGGGTGCCCGGCCAGGGACTGCTCGGCGCACCGGGCCGCCGCCTCGGCCTGGCCGAGATCGCGGTGGCAGTGCGCCAACTCGTCGGCCAGATAGGCCTCGTCGAAGTGCGCGATCCACGACGGGTCGTCGCCGGCCGCCGGATCGGCCGCCTCCAGTGCCGCCACCGCCCGGCCGGCCGCCTCCTGGGCCGCCCGTACGTCGCCCATGAGCGCGTGTCCACGGGCCTCGGCCGCGTGGAACATCGCCTCCGCCCGCGGCGTCACGCGCCCCCGTGCGCCCTCCTGCGCCGCCCGTGCCAACTGGGCGATCTCGCGCGGGTTCCCGAGCTGCGCGGCCAGGTGGCTCATGGAGGCGGCGAGGACGTAACCGCCGTAACCGCGGTCGCCGGCCGCCTGGGCGAGGCGCAGCGCCTGGATGTAGTAGCGCTGGGCGAGCCCCGGCTGTCCGGTGTCGACGGCCATGTAGCCGGCCAGCTCCGTCAGCCGGGCCACGGACGCGAAGAGCTCACGCCCCACCGCCTCCCGGTAGGACCCGGCGAGCAGGCCCGAGACGACGCTGTTGAGGTAGTGCACGACGACCGGGCGCACATGCCCGCTGCCGTACTGGTGGTCCAGGTCGACCAGCGCCTGGGTCATCGCCTTGACGGCCGCCACGTCGGACAGCCCCACCCGCGGGCCCGCCGAGCGCGCCACCTGCGCGTCCGGGGAGGAGATCAGCCAGTCGCGGCTCGGCTCGACCAGCGCCGAGGCGGCCACGGACGACCCCGAGAGGAAGTCCCGGCGGCCCACGTCACTGCGCCACAGCTCGCAGACCTGCTCGATGGCCCCCAGTACCGTCGGCGAGAACTGGAGTCCGACACCCGACGCGAGGTTCTTGCCGTTGGCCATGCCGATCTCGTCGATCGTGACCGTACGGCCGAGCTTGCGGCCCAGCGCCTCGGCGATGATCGCCGGGGCGCGTCCCCGCGGCTGCTGTCCGCGCAGCCAGCGGGCCACGGACGTCTTGTCGTAGCGCAGGTCGAGGCCGTGCTCCGCGCCGCACATGTTGACGCGGCGGGCGAGCCCGGCGTTCGAGCAACCCGCTTCCTGGATGAGCGCCTGCAACCGTTCGTTCGGCTGCCGCGCGACAAGAGGCCTTGCGGCCATGGGCACTACCCCCTGTTTCTCGGCGGCTCACCTCCGGAGCGCGCCGCTGGTGCCGGGAGGACGGCCCGGCGGGCCCGTGGGCCTCCGTCCCGTTCGTCCCGCCGGCGCCGGCGCTCCCTTCGGCTCGTCCGCCCTGTGGCTGCGGTGCCGTCCCGCGCACCGAGTTGATGTGTCTTCCACCGAATAGTTCCGGCCGTGAAGATCAATGCCCCACGGATACGGCGAGAATGCGAGGCATGTGACGATTGCCGGGGTAATGGCGGAAGCCGACCCCCAAGCGTGACTACCCGCTTCCGCGCTCATTCCTGCCGCGCGCCCCCGCCGATGCACCCATGCGCCCCGGACGCGGGATCGATGCTCCTCCCCCGCGCACGTGGGCGGGCGTAACCCCTGGTGACGCCCAGAGTTGTGTTCATCGTGGAAGAGACCATCGCGGGCGCCGAAGCCACTCAGATCCCGAAGCAGCGCGGGGAATCGCTGCTGGACACCGCTGTTCGCTACGCCGAGGAACGTCACTGGGACGTCTTTCCCGGCACCTGGCTGGAGGCCGTGGAGGGGACGCAGCGGTGCTCCTGCGGTGACGCCGCGTGTCCGGCGCCCGGGGCGCATCCCGCGCGGCCGGACTGGGCCACGCAGGCCACGGGCAGTGCGACCGTCGCGCGCCGGATGTGGCAGAAGCAGCCGTCCGCCTCGATCCTGCTGCCCACGGGGCGGACGTTCGACGCGATCTCCGTGCCGGAGACGGCGGGTTTCCTGGCGCTGGCCCGGATGGAGCGGATGGAACTGACGCTGGGGCCGGTGACGTTGACGCCGGACCGCCGGATGCACTTCTTCGTCCTGCCGGGCGCGTCCGCGAAGCTGCCCGAACGCATCCGCGCACTGGGCTGGTCGCCGGGGTCGCTCGATCTCGTCGCGCTGGGCGAGGGGACGTACGTGGCCGCGCCGCCCACCCGGTTCGGGTCGCGGGGCGCCGTGCAGTGGGCCTGCCGGCCGACTCCCGCGAACCGGTGGCTGCCGGACGCGGAGGAGCTGATCTCGCCGCTGGCCTATGCGTGCGGGCGGGACCGGTGACGGCACCGCCGGCACGGTCCGGGACGGACGGCTGAGACGGCTGAGACGGCCGTGCAGGCCGAGACGGCCGAGACGGCCGTGCAGGCCATGTCGGCCGTGACGGCCCCGCTCACCCGGTGAGGACGCCGTCGAGGAACGGCTCGATGGCCGCGCGCCACGCCTCCGGCTGGTCGTAGTGGACGAGGTGGCCGGCGTCGGCGACCTCGGCGTACTCGCCGCGCGGGAGGACGCGGACCATCTCCTGGGCCTCGGCGCGGCCCAGCTGGCCGTCGAGGCCGCGCACGACCAGGGTGGGGCACCGCACCTGGGCGAGCTCCTCCCAGTGGGCGTCGTAGATCCAGGTCTCGCGGGACTTCAGCATCTGCTCGGGTTCGAAGACGGGGCGCCAGCCGTCGGTGGACTCGTGCATCACCTCGGCGTAGAACTCGCCGCGCGCCGGGTTCGGGCGCTCCACCCAGGGGTCGTCCTCGCCGAACCACCTGCGGACGTCGGCGAGGGTGGCGAAGGGAACGGGCCAGGAGCGGAACCAGTCGGCCCACTCGCGCTGCGAGGCCGCGCCGAGCGCGGAGGCCCGCATGTCGCAGATGATCAGCCCGGAGACCAGGTCGGGACGCTTGGCGGCGAGCTGCCAGGCGGTCAGGGCGCCCATGGCGTGGCCGATGACGACGGCCGGGGCGAGGCCGAGCTGCTCCAGGGCGGCCTCGGCGTCCTCCACGTACGCCTCGCGGGTGTAGGCGGCCTGCGGGGGCTTCTCGCTCTGGCCGTGCCCGCGCTGGTCGAGGGCGATCGCCCGGTGCCGTCCGGAGAGCCAGCGGGCGGTGGACGCCCAGTGCGAGGCCCGGCCCATCAGACCGTGCAGCAACAGCACGCCGGTGGTCCGGTCGGGGTCGGCGGGCCCGTCCGGCACCGCCCCTCCCCCGGACGACTGGGCCGGAATCGTGGGCTCCGACCCGTTCTGCGCCGGGTCGGACTTGGGCGGGTCACCGAACTCCCAGGCCGCCAGGCGTACACCGCCCGCCCCGGTCACGTCGATGCGTCGCGCCATAGGTCCTGGCACCCCCCTCGCTCCGCTCGGACCCCTCGCTCCCGTTCGAGCCGGCCGGTCCGGTCACGCGTCGTGTCTGCCGTCGTACCGCTGTGCTGTCCACTGCCTTCGCCCATCGCGCACCTCGCGCGGTCCGCGTCACGACCCTGAACCGTCACGGCCGTGATCCGCCCCGCGCGGGGCCTTCACCCGCAGGCTATCGAATGAGCATTCGAAAACACCCACTTACGCGGCCAACACCGCTCGTTCGAGTGACCACCCTCAAGGAATGATCGCCACCCTCGAGGGGAGATCTTCAACGGGAGGCGGACCGCTCGGGGAAAACGGTCCGAGGGGATTGACCCTGAGAGCTCGGGGCTCCGGGTCAGGACAGGGGAGGACAGGCCCCGGCGCCACACGGCGCCGGGGCCCTCCGTTCGTCTGCGGCACATCATCCCCGCCCCCTCAGGTCATATGCCTCTCGCGACAGATTGGCACGCGAAGCGCCGGAGCGCTGCGATTCGGCACAGGGAATCACCGATTCGACGACATCGATGCGTCACCTCAACTGCCCGACGCACCCCAGGAGTTGAACAATGCTCAGGCTTTGCGGAAGCCCCGCCGCCGGTCTCGGCCGGTCTCGCCGCCGCCCGCGTGGTCGGTACGGGCGGCCGGTACGGGTGATCGGTACGGGTGATCGGTACGGGGCGTACCCGGGTCCAGTGCCGGCCCGGCTCCGGGCGGCCCGGCTCCGGGCGGCCCCGCTCCGGTGCGGCCGGCTTCCGCTCAGCGCTTGGCGACGAACACGTGCGACGCGACGTCCGACTCCAGCTCGGCCGCCTCACCGCCGCTGCCCACCAGCACGCCGCCGGCCGACTCCGTGACGCTCACCACCGAACCGGGCTGCACACCCGCCCGGCGCAGCGTGTACATCAGCTGCGCGTCCGTCTGGATCGGCTCGCCGATGCGGCGGACGACGACCGTCTTGCCCTCCAGGCCGGGGTCGAGGTCGGCGAGCGAGACCATGCCCTCGTCCAGGAACGGATGGGCGCCGTCCGTCTCGCCCAGCTCCTCCAGGCCCGGGATCGGGTTGCCGTACGGCGACTCGGTGGGGTGGCGCAGCAGCTCCAGGACACGGCGCTCGACGGCCTCGCTCATCACGTGCTCCCAGCGGCACGCCTCGGCGTGGACCTGCTCCCACTCCAGGCCGATCACGTCGACGAGGAGACACTCGGCGAGGCGGTGCTTGCGCATCACGCGCGTGGCCAGCCGGCGGCCCTCGTCCGTGAGCTCCAGGTGCCGGTCGCTGGCCACCGAGACCAGGCCGTCCCGCTCCATGCGCGCCACGGTCTGGCTGACCGTCGGCCCGCTCTGGTCGAGCCGCTCGGCGATCCGGGCGCGCATCGGGACCACACCTTCCTCTTCCAGTTCGAGGATGGTGCGGAGATACATCTCCGTGGTGTCGATCAGTCCGGACATACGTGCCCCTCGATGAGATGTGCCGAAGGCTCGACGGCTCTTCGGCGCGTGCGCTGGCCCTGGCTTCAATTCTGCCGGATGGCACTGACAAGCGTGCCGCGCCGGTGGAACGAGGCGGTTACATCGGGGAATCCTTGGCCGGTGGCCGTCCGGGGGCGGGCACGCGGCCGTGCCCTGCGGAGGCCTACGGGCCTGGTGGGGCCGGGTGGGGCCGGGTGGGGCCGTGTGGGCCGGTGGGGCGGTCGAGCTGGTGGGCCGATCGGGCGCGGGGGACGATCGAGCTGGTGGGCCGATCGGGCGCGGGGGACGATCGAGCTCGGGAGACGATCGGGCTCGTGGGACGGGGCCGACGGGAGTGGGCTCAGTGCCGGTAGAAGATCCGGTCCCCGTACTCGTCCATGATCCGTCCGTTCCACTCGTGCCCGCCGTCCACGTTGCCGGAGCGCAGCAGCGGGGGCTCGACGCCACGGGCGGCGAGGGAGGCGGCGGCGGTGGCCACGACGGCCTGGAGGAGGGCCGCGGTGACCACCGTGGAGGCGGGCGCGAAGGGCGCGGGCACGGTGTCGAGGGTGAGCTCGGCGTCCCCGACGGCGATCTTGGAGTCCACGACGACGTCGCAGTGGTCCTTCAGGAACGTGCCCGAGGTGTGCCGTGACACGGTCTCGGTCGCGTACGCCACCGAGGTGACGCCGATGACCCGCACGCCCAGGCCGCGGGCGGTCAGGGCCATCTCGACGGGCAGGGCGTTGCGGCCCGACAGGGAGACGATCACCAGGGCGTCGCCCGCGCGCAGCGGG
Source organism: Streptomyces sp. NPDC003247 (assembly GCF_042888135.1). Taxonomy (NCBI): domain Bacteria; kingdom Bacillati; phylum Actinomycetota; class Actinomycetes; order Kitasatosporales; family Streptomycetaceae; genus Streptomyces; species Streptomyces sp. NPDC003247. The sequence goes on along the minus strand of NZ_JBIAPF010000011.1, from coordinate 233,877 downwards.
GACGTGCCGAGGACGGCGCCCGCCAGGCCGTCGACGCGCTCCAGGGCGGAGCCCAGGGTGGCGGGCACGACGTCGACGCCGACCACGCCGGGGACGGCGAGCAGGTTCATCAGGGCCAGGCCGCCGGCCCGGTAGACGACGTCCTGCGCGGCCAGCGAGGAGTGACCGGCGCCGAAGGCGAAGAGGCGGCCGCCGGAGGCGACGGTGTCGGCGAGCAGGGTGCCCGCGGCCTCGATGGCCCCGGCCTCCTCGTCGCGGACCCGGTGCAGCAGGCCGATCGCGGCGTCGAAGAACTGGGCGGCGGGCGTGCGGTCGCTCATCCGAAGGGCCCCTCTGCCGTGTCCGGTGTCGGTGTCGCGGACCACCGGTCCGGTGTCCGGTGTCCGTGTCGCGGGTCATCGGTCCGGTGTCCGGTGTCCGTGTCGCGGATCACCGTGCGGTCTGGACCAGTGTGCTGTCAATACGGGGGCGGGCGGGCTGACGCTCAGGTGCCGGTCGGGCAGGCCTGCTGCGCAGAGAGCCCGGCCCTCTCCGGACGCCGTCCCTCCCGCGCCCCCGGGTGTCAGTCCCGCTCCCCCGGTGCCGTCGCCGCCGCCAGGTCCAGGGCCAGGGCTATGCGGACGGCGACGTCCTCGGCGTACGTCGCGTCGGAGCGTTCGAACGGGGTGCGGGCGGCGCCCCGGAGGAACGTCACGACGCCCAGGGTGCGGCCGCGGCTGCGCAGCACGGCGCACAGGGCGTGCACGGTGTCCTCGGGCCACTGGCGCGCGTGCGCCCACTCCTGTGCCCGGTCCTGCGGCACGGCACCGGCGGAGGAGCGCACGCAACCGGCGCGGGCCACGCACTGGAGCGCCGGGTGCCCGTCGTCGTAGCGCACGGGCAGGCCCGCGCGGCCGGTGAGCGCGCTGGGGCCGGGGCCACCGGAGGGCGTGGCCGCGACCCGCACCAGCCGGGGCGGCGCCGCGGACTCGCCGTCGGCCTGCGGGGCGCCCGCCACCCGGTCGATCAGGGCGTGGTCGGCGAAGCCGGCGAGCGCGAAGTCGAGGTGCACGGTGGCCGCCTCCGCCGCGTCCTCGCACTCGGCGGCGGCGCGGGAGGCGCGGTGCAGCTGGTTGGCGCGGAAGCGCAGCAGCGCGGCCTCCTGCTCGCCCTGCTTGGCCTCGGTGACGTCCTGGAACAGCCAGCCCACCCCCAGCGGCACCGGCTCCTCCGTGAGCGGCGACGCCAGCCGCAGGAACCCGCTGCGCCAGCAGCGCCGCTTCTCGCCCTCCGGGGTGCGCACACCGATCCACATCTCGGCGGGCGCGGGCGGGGCGCCCTCGGCGAGGACATGCGTCAGGGCGTTCTCCAGTTCCTCGACGCCCCGGGTGAGCAGCTCGCCCAGCGGGCGGCCCAGGACGGTCGTACGGCCGGTGCCGAGCGCGCGGGCGGCGTGCGCGTTGACGACGGCGGGGCGCAGGTCGGCGTCGACGAGCACGACCCCCCAGGAGGCGTCCTCGAACAGGGCCTCGCTGAGCGCTATCGAACGCTCCAGGTCTATCTGGGCGTGCACCTCGCTGAAGGCGCAGTACAGGCCGGCGGGCTTGCCCTCGGGGCCGCGCACGGCGGCGGACTGGGTGCGCACGAGGACCCGGCCGCCGTCCTTGGTCACCAGGGCGAACTCGTGCACCTGCCGGCCCGGGGCGTGCATGGCCGCCAGCAGACGGCTCTCGACGTCCGCGGCGTCCGCCTCGCGCACCGCCCACCCGGCGAAGCCGCGGCGGCCCACCGCGTCCTCCGCGCTCCAGCCGAGGATCCGCTCGGCCTCCCGGTTCCAGTGGGTGACGACACCGTCGGCGTCGAAGGCGCACAGCGCCGCGTCCATGCCGTCGAGCAGCGCGGCCAGCAGATCCGAGCCGTCCGGAACCGCCGGGCCGTGCGGACCCGCCGGGCAGTCCGAGGCCCCCGGCCCGGACCGCTCGGGCTCGTCCGGCCCCAGCTCGTCGGTGGTCCCACTACGGCGGGAAGCACTCACCTGGACCCCCTGCAGGTTCGCTCACGTGCCCTCATTCAACTCGAACGTGACGCAGCCCACATAGGGTTCCCGCAAGATTGCAGAGGAATCGTTGCACCGCTCACGCCGCCTGCCCGGAGGCGGCCAGCCGCAGGTCGACCCAGACGTCGCTCCCGCCGTCGAGCACATACCGTTCGATCTCCACGAAGCCGCGCGCCACCGCGAACCGCAGGCCCTCCTCGTGGCGGCCGGCACCACGTCTCCACGGGACAGGAAAACGCGGCCCCCCGCGCGCGTCAACGCGTGTGCGGCCGGCGCGCGTACACCTCGATCTCGATCCTCATCCGGGGGTCGGCCAGCCCGCACACCATCATCGTCGCCGCCGGCCGCACCTCCCCGAAGCAGCGGCGCAGCACCGGCCAGCAGGGCTCGAAGTCGTCCCGCTCCGGCAGCAGGTAGCGCACCCGCACGACGTCCGCGAACCCGCAGCCCGCCTCCGCGAGCGCGGCCCCGATGTTCCGCAGGCACTGCTCGGCCTGCTCGACCACGTCGTCCGCGATGGTCATCGTCGTGTAGTCGTAGCCGGTCGTCCCCGACACGTGCACCCAGTCGCCGTCGACGACGGCCCGGGCGTATCCGATCCGCTCCTCGAACAGGGACCCGCTGAGGATGGCACGTCGCTCGCTCATGTCCGGAACCGTAGGCGGGCCAGCGCAGATACGTCCAATACGCACCTGCATGCCATCTGATATCTCTGGAGGTATGGAGCGCCCGGAACTGCCCCTCCCCCAGCTGCACGCCTTCGTCGTCCTCGCCGAGGAACTCCACTTCGGCCGGGCCGCCGACCGCCTCGGCATCGCCCAGCCGCCGCTCAGCCAGCAGATCCGGCGCCTGGAGGCCAAGGTCGGCCACCCCCTGTTCACACGGGACCCGGGCGGAACCGCGCTCACCCCGGCCGGACGGCAGCTGCTGCCCGCCGCCCGCTGCGCCCTCACCGGCCTCGCGGACGGCCTCGCCGCGGCCAGGGCCGCCGGTGACGGCCGCACCGGCCGGCTCCGCCTGGGCTTCGCCGCCTCGCTCGCCCTCACCGTGCTGCCGGGGCTGCTCCGCGCCCACCGGGAGCGGTTCCCGGGTGTCCACCTGGACCTCCACGAGATGACGACCGCCCCGCAGCTGACCGCCCTGCGCGAGGGCTCCCTCGACGTCGGGCTCCTGCGCGAGCCGCCCGCGCGGGACCCGGACCTGACGTTCACCCCGCTCCTGACCGAGCCGCTCGTCGCGGTCCTCCCGGCGTCCCACCCCCTGGCCGCCCGTCCCGCCGTCGCCCTCACGGACCTCCGCGACTCCCCCTTCGTCCTCCTCCCCCGCGCGACCGGCCCCGGCCTGCACGACCGCATCACCGCCGTGTGCGCCGCCGCCGGCTTCACCCCGCGGGTCGCCCAGGAGGCCGTCGAGTGGGTGACGGTCTGCGCCCTGGTGGAGAGCGGCCTGGGCGTGTCCCTCGCCCCGTCCGGCATCCGCCGCGTCCGCCTGGAGGGCGTCGCCTTCCGCCCCCTCGACCAGCCCACCGCCCACACCACGGTGGCCCTCGCCCGGCGAACGGAGGACCGGAACCCGCTGGTCGGCCATGTGCTGGCAACCGCGTCGCCAGGACTTTCGAAAAACAGTTGATTCGGTGCCGGAGCGGTTCTTAGGGTGGCTGGTACTTCGGAAAGGAGGTGGTTCGGCAGATGTATGCATACCGGACGGAAGAGGTGACTGCGGGCTAGCAGCCCGTCGTCGTACTCGGTTCGGCGCCGGACCCGCGTGTGTGAGATGCACGCAGCCGGCCAATTCCACGCAGTCACCCGACCCGCGAGTCGCCGGTACGTCCGGCCGGCCCCTCCTCCGGAGGGCCAGACTCGCGGGTCGCCTGCGTTTGCGGCGGTGGTGGGGTGTCGGTCACGCGTGTCGGTCACGCGGAGCGGTTCGGCCCCGCGTGACGTGTGGGGCTGCCGTGGGGCTCAGTGGGCGATGTCCGCGTAGCCCTCGATCTCGCGGGGGCTGCGGGAGCCGGGGCCGATGTAGCGGGCGGAGGGGCGGACCAGGCGGCCGGTGCGCTTCTGTTCCAGGATGTGCGCCGACCAGCCGGCCGTGCGGGCGCAGGTGAACATCGAGGTGAACATGTGCGCCGGGACCTCGGCGAAGTCGAGGACGATGGCCGCCCAGAACTCGACGTTGGTGGCGAGGACGCGGTCGGGGCGGCGGTTGTGGAGCTCCTCCAGGGCGGCCTTCTCCAGGGCTTCGGCGATCTCGAAGCGGGGGGCACCCAGCTCGCGGACCGTGCGGCGCAGGACGCGGGCGCGGGGGTCCTCGGCGCGGTAGACGCGGTGGCCGAAGCCCATGAGGCGCTCGCCGCGGTCCAGGGCCTGCTTGACGTAGGCCTCGGCGTCCCCGGTGCGTTCGATCTCCTCGATCATGTTGAGGACGCGGGAGGGGGCGCCGCCGTGCAGCGGGCCGGACATGGCTCCCACGGCGCCGGAGAGGGCGGCGGCGACGTCGGCGCCGGTGGAGGCGATGACGCGGGCCGTGAAGGTGGAGGCGTTCATGCCGTGCTCGGCGGCGGAGGTCCAGTAGGCGTCGACGGCGGCGACGTGCTTGGGGTCGGGCTCGCCGCGCCAGCGGATCATGAAGCGTTCGACGACGGAGCGGGCCTTGTCGATCTCGCGCTGCGGGACCATGGGCCGGCCCTGGCCGCGGGCGGACTGGGCGACGTAGGACAGGGCCATGACGGCGGCGCGGGCGAGGTCCTCGCGGGCCTGCTCGGCATCGATGTCGAGGAGGGGCTTGAGGCCCCAGACGGGGGCGAGCATGGCGAGGGCGGACTGGACGTCGACGCGGATGTCGCCGGAGTGGACGGGGATGGGGAACGGCTCGGCGGGCGGCAGGCCGGGGTTGAAGGCGCCGTCGACGAGCAGGCCCCAGACGTTGCCGAAGGAGACGTGGCCGACCAGTTCCTCGATGTCGACGCCCCGGTACCGGAGTGCGCCGCCCTCCTTGTCCGGTTCGGCGATCTCCGTCTCGAACGCGACGACTCCTTCGAGTCCGGGTACGAAGTCGGACATCAGGCGGCTCCTCGTGATGTGTGCGACGGATGGTGGGGGCGGGTGGAGCGGGACGGGTGGTGTGAGGGTGGTGGTGACTGGCTGAGTGTGACCGGTGTGCCGGGTTCCGCGGTCCGGGGACTCGCGGTCCTGGGCGGTCATCCCTGTGACGCCCCGTGCGGCCGACGGTCATCCGACCGGGGCCGGTATCAGTACCATATCCCTGAGTGCCATGTTTGGGGAGTCCTCGCGGCACTCAGTGCCACCCTGGGTTTCGGTGCGCCGGTACGGCAAGATGACCGCGTGACTCCCGCAGACGCCGCCTCCCCCGACCCCGCCTCGATGCGCAAGCAGTACCGGGCCGAGGGCCTCGCCGAGTCCGGCCTGGCCGCCACGCCGCTGGAGCAGTTCGCGCGCTGGTTCAAGCAGGCCGCGGCGGAGGCCCATCTGTTCGAGCCGAACGCCATGGTGGTGTCCACGGCGGACGGCGAGGGGCGGCCCAGCTCGCGCACGGTGCTGTTGAAGCACTTCGACGAGCAGGGCTTCGTCTTCTACACCAACTACGACTCCCGCAAGGCCCGCGACCTCGCGGAGAACCCGTACGTCTCGTTGCTCTTTCCGTGGCATCCGATGGCCCGGCAGGTCATCGTGCGGGGTGTGGCCCGGCGGACCGGGCGGGACGAGACGGCCGCGTACTTCCGGACCCGGCCGCACGGCTCGCAGCTGGGCGCGTGGGCCAGCGCCCAGTCCTCGGTGATCGCCACCCGCGCCGAGCTGGAGGCCTCCTACGCCGAGCTGGAGGCCCGGTATCCCGAGGGCGAGCAGGTGCCGGTGCCGCCGCACTGGGGTGGTTTCCGGGTGGCGCCGCAGTCCGTGGAGTTCTGGCAGGGGCGGGAGAACCGGCTGCACGACCGGCTGCGGTACGTGGCGCGGGCGGACGGCAGCTGGCGGGTGGAGCGGCTGAGCCCCTGAGCCGGGCCCGGGGCCCGTCAGCGGAGCGTCTCCTCCAGCAGTGCCGCCCACTGCGCCACCACCCGTTCGCGGCGCGCCGCGTCGTCGGTGAGGAGGTTGGCGAGGCCCAGGCCGCGGGCCATGTCGAGCAGGCCCTGGACGGTTTCGCGGGTGCCGGGGCGGGACTCGTCGGCGCCGAGCAGGTCGACGGCTATGCGGTGGGTCTCGCGGCCGACGCGGGCCTCGAGTTCGGTCACGCGGGGGCGGAGCTGTTCCTCGTCGGAGGCGGCCACCCACAGGTGCAGGGCGGCCCGGAAGAGGGGGCCGGTGTAGAGGTCGACCAAGGCCGTCACCACCGCGCGCCGGTCGCCGGACGCGCCCTGCGGGAACAGGGCGCGCAGGGCGAGGGAGCGTTCTTCGGCGACGTACTCGACGGCGGCGGTGAACAGGTCCTCGCGGGTGGGGAAGTGGTGCTGGGCGGCGCCCCGGGAGACGCCCGCCCGTTCGGCGACGACGGAGACCGTGGAGCCCGCCCAGCCGCGTTCGGCGAGGCAGGCGACGGCGGCTTCCAGGAGCCGCTGCCGGGTGGCCCGGCTGCGGTCCTGCTTGGGGGCGCGGTCGCGGTCGGCTGCGGTCACAGCACCCATGAGGGATCCCGTCGTTCGAGGAAGGCCGTCATCCCCTCGCGGGCCTGCGCGGAGGAGAACAGGCGGGCCGAGAGCGCGGTCAGGGCGGCCGCGTCCCGGTCGAATGCCTCCAGCACCCTAGCCGTGAGCAGTCGTTTCGTCTCGGCCAGGCCCTGCGGGGCGGATCTGCGCAGACCGTCCAGGACGGGTGCGAGGACGGCGTCGACATCGTCGCCGGTGGCGGTGAGCAGGCCGATGCGGGCGGCCTCCGCGGCGTCGAAGCGCTCGCCGGTGAGGTAGTAGCGGGACAGGGCGCGCGGGTCGGTGCGGAGCAGCAGGGGCAGGGAGATCACGGCGGGGGCGACGCCGATGCGCACCTCCGTGAAGGCGAAGGACGCCCCGGTGGACGCGGCCGTGATGTCGCAGGCGGCGAGCAGGCCGAGGCCGCCGGCCCGGACGTGTCCGGTGACCCGGGCGACGACCGGTGTGGGCAGCTGGACGATCTGCCGCAGCAGGTCCACGAAGGCGTCCGGGTCGGGTGGGTCGCGCAGGTCGGCGCCGGCGCTGAAGGTGCCGCCGGTGTGGGTGAGGACGACGGCGCGGACGCCGGGGTCCGCATCGGCCTGCTTCAGCGCGTCGGCCAGTTCGGCCACCAGGGCGCGGGACAGGGCGTTGCGGGTGTCGGGTGCGTCGAGGCTGAGGGTCTCGACGCCTCGTGCGCGGGTGCGGCCGACGGGTGATGTCATGTGCGGTCCTCCCTGAGCTGCCGGCGGAGGATCTTCCCGGAGGCGGCGCGCGGTACGGCGTCGATGAAGGTGACGCGGCGGACGCGCTTGTAGGGGGCGACCCGTTCGGCGACGTAGAGGGCGACCTCTCCTTCGGTGAGGTCGCCGGCGGTGGGCTGGCGGACCACGTGGGCGTGCGGGACCTCGTTGCCGTCGGGGTCGTAGGCGCCGATGACGGCGGCGTCCGCTATGCCGGGGTGGGTGAGCAGCAGTGCCTCCAGTTCGGCGGGGGCGACCTGGAAGCCCTTGTACTTGATGAGTTCCTTGACGCGGTCGACGACGAAGAGCCAGCCGCCGCCGTCGACGCGGCCGATGTCGCCGGTGTGCAGCCAGCCGTCGGGGTCGATCATGGCGGCGGTGGCGTCGGGGTGGCCGAGGTAGCCCTTCATGACCTGGGGGCCGCGGATGAGGATCTCGCCGGCCTCGCCGACGCCGAGGTCCTTGTCGGGGTCGGCGAGGGAGACGATGCGCATCTCGGTGCCGGCGATGAGCTTGCCGACGGTGCCGGCGGGGGCGTCGCGCATGGCGTCGAGGGGGACGACGTGGGTGCCGGGGGAGAGTTCGGTCATGCCGTAGGCCTGGCCTACGGGCGGCAGGTCCAGGCGGGCCGAGCAGGCGGCGGCGAGGTCGGCGTCGAGGGGGGCGGCCGCGCTGATGACGTGCCGCAGGGACGACAGGTCGTACTGGGCGACGGCCGGGTGTTTGGCGAGGGCCAGCACGATCGGCGGGGCGACGTAGAGGCCGGTGATGCGGTGGTTCTGGATGGCGGTGAGGAACGTCTCCAGGTCGAAGCGGGGCAGGACGACGACGGTGGCGCCGTTGCGGAGGGGGCCGTTCATCAGGGCGGTGAGGCCGTAGATGTGGAAGAAGGGCAGGACGGCGAGGATGCGGTCGCCGGGTCCGGCCGGGACCGCCGGTTCGAGCTGGGCGAGGTTGGTGGCGATCTGCCGGTGGGTGAGCATCACGCCTTTGGGGACGCCGGTGGTGCCGGAGGAGTACGGCAGGGCCGCGACGTCCTCGGCGGGGTCGACGTCGACGCGGGGTTCGGGGGCCGTCGAGGCGAGCATGTCGAGGAGGGAGCGGTGGCCGGGGGCGCTGTCGCAGACGAAGATCTCCTGGACGCCGCCGGCGAGTTCGGCGGCGCGGCGGGCCGTCTCCAGCAGGGGGGAGACGGTGACGATCCAGCGGGCGGCCGAGTCGCCGAGCTGTTTGGCGAACTCCTCGGCGGTGGAGAGGGGGTGCGCGGTGGTGACGGTGGCGCCCGCGCGGGTGGCCGCGTAGAACGCGGCGGGGAAGGCGATGGTGTTGGGGCTGTGCAGGGCGAGCACGTCGCCCTTGCGGACGCCGGCCTCGGCGAGGGCGGCGGCGATCCGCCGGTGGAAGCGGTCGAGTTGGTCGTACGTGAGGGTGGTGCCGTCGGTGCCGTCGACCAGGGCGGGCTGGTCGCCGAAGTCGGCGGCGTGGCCCAGTACGGCGTCGTGGATGGGGAGTTCTACGGGCGGGACGTCTGCGTACTCGCTGCGGAACATGGCTGGTTCCTCCTGGCGCGACTGGCACCCCACGGTGCCGCTCAGTACGACTTGGGCAGGCCCAGGGTCTGGTGGGAGACGTAGTTCAGGATCATCTCGCGGCTCACCGGGGCGATACGGGCCACGCGGGAGGCCGTGATCAGCCGGGCGAGGCCGAACTCGCGGGTGAGGCCGTTGCCGCCGAGGGTGTGCACGGCCTGGTCGACGGCCTTCACACAGGCTTCGCCGGCCGCGTACTTGGCCATGTTGGCGGCCTCGCCGGCGCCGATGTCGTCCCCCGCGTCGTACAGGTGGGCCGCCTTCTGCATCATCAGGCGGGCCAGTTCGAGGTCGATGTGGGCCTGTGCCAGGGGGTGGGCGATGGCCTGGTGGGCGCCGATGGGGGTCTTCCAGACGGTGCGGTCGCGGGCGTACGCGACGGCTTTGGCGAGGGCGTGGCGGCCCATGCCGATCGCGAAGGCGGCCGTCATGATCCGTTCCGGGTTGAGGCCGGCGAAGAGCTGGAGCAGGCCCGCGTCCTCGTCGCCCACGAGTGCGTCGGCGGGCAGCCGTACGTCGTCCAGGACCAGCTCGAACTGTTTCTCCACGCTGTGCAGTTCCATGTCGATGGCGCGGCGGGTGAAGCCCGGCGCGTCGCGCGGGACGATGAAGAGGCAGGGCTTGAGCCGGCCGGTGCGGGCGTCCTCGGTGCGGCCGACGATCAGGGTGGCGTCGGCGATGTCGACGCCGGAGACGAACACCTTGCGGCCGGTGAGCAGCCAGTCGGTGCCGTCGCGGCGGGCGGTGGTGGTGATGCGGTGGCTGTTGGAGCCGGCGTCGGGCTCGGTGATGCCGAAGGCCATGATGCGGGCGCCGTCCGCGAGGGCGGGGAGCCACTCCTGTTTCTGGGCTTCCGTGCCGAAGCGGGCGATCACCGTGCCGCAGATCGCCGGGGAGACGATCATCATGAGGAGGGGGTTGCCGGCGGTGCCGAGTTCTTCGAGGACGAGGGAGAGTTCGGTGATGCCGCCGCCTCCGCCGCCGTAGGCCTCCGGCAGGTTGACGCCGATGTAGCCGAGCTTGGCGGCGTCCTGCCAGAGGGTCTTGGAGGCGTGGTCATGGCTCCTCGCGAAGGCCGCGACCGCCGCGCGGAGTGCCTTGTGTTCGTCCGATTCGATGAGGGTGGTCACTGTGGCTCCTTCGGGTGCGGCGTCGTCGTGGCTGGTCGCGCGGTTCCCCGCGCCCCTAGGTCTCTTGCACTACCGCCAGCAGAGTGCCGACCTGTACTTGTTGTCCTTCCGTGACCGGCAGGGACGACAGCGTCCCCGTCGCCGGGGCGGAAATGACGTGTTGCATCTTCATCGCTTCGAGCCAGACGATCGGTTCTCCCGCCTGGACACTCGATCCGGTGACGAGGCCGTCGGCGATCTTGACGACGGTGCCGGGCATCGGGGCCAGCAGGGAGCCGGGGGCGCGCTGGGTCTCGGGGGCGGGGAAGCGGGGCAGGGCGGTGAGGGTGGTGGCGTTGACGTGGACCTGGTCGCCGTAGCGGGCCACCTGGTAGCGCCGGCGCAGGCCGTCGGCCTCCAGGACGACCAGGTGCGCGTCGGCGTGCACGATCCGTACGCCCTGCGCGGTCAGGCCGGTGCGTGTGTGCCGGTAGTGGACCTCGTGCTCCTCGCCCGCCATGGCGTACCGCTTGGTCTGCGGTGGTGAGGGCAGGTTGCGCCAGCCGCCGAGGCGGGGGCCGGGTCCGGTGCCGGTGTGCGCGTCGGCGAGCGCGGCGGCGAGGGGGGCGTACGGGTCGGGGGCCGGTGCGGTCAGGGCGGGCAGGTGGCGGTCGTAGAAGCCGGTGTCCATGCGGGCCGAGGCGAACTCCTCGTGGCGCAGGGAGCGGACGAGCAGGTCGCGGTTGGTGACCGGGCCGTGGATCGCCGCCCGTTCCAGGGCTCCGGCGAGTGCGCGGGCCGCCTCCGCGCGGGTGGGGGCGTGGGCGACGACCTTGGCGAGGAGGGGGTCGTAGTGGACGCCGATCTCGTCGCCGTCGTCGTAGCCGGTGTCCAGGCGGACGCCGTCGGGGACGGCCAGGTGGTGGAGGGTGCCCGTCTGGGGGGTCCAGCCGTTCGCGGGGTCCTCGGCGTAGAGGCGGGCCTCGATCGCGTGGCCCCGCGCGCGTGGGGGGTGGCCGGTGAGGGCGTGGCCCTCGGCGACGCGGATCTGCTCGGCGACCAGGTCGACGCCGAACACGGCTTCCGTGACGGGGTGTTCGACCTGGAGCCGGGTGTTCATCTCCAGGAAGTGGGCGGTGTCGCCGGCCACCAGGAACTCGACCGTGCCGGCACCGACGTAGTCGACGGCGCGGGCGGCGCGCACGGCGAGCGCGTGCACCTCCTCGGAGAGCTTCTCGGACAGCGCGGGCGCCGGCGCCTCCTCGATCACCTTCTGGTGGCGGCGCTGGAGGGAGCAGTCGCGGGTGCCGAGGGCCCAGACCGTGCCGTGGGTGTCGGCGAGGACCTGCACCTCCACGTGGCGGCCGTTCTCCACGTAGGGCTCGACGAACACCTCGCCGTCGCCGAAGGCGCTCGCGGCCTCGGCGCGCGCGGCCTCCAGCGCGGCGCCCAGGTCCGCCAGGCGGCGTACGACGCGCATGCCGCGCCCGCCGCCGCCCGCGGCCGCCTTCACCAGCACCGGCAGGTCGGCGTCGGACACCTCGTCCGCGCGCAGGGGGGCGAGTCCCATGAGGGCCTTGGCGCGGGTCTTGGACGCCATCGCCTCGATCGCCTCGGGCGGCGGTCCGATCCAGACCAGGCCGGCGTCCCGGACGGCGCGGGCGAAGGCGGCGTTCTCGGAGAGGAAGCCGTAGCCGGGGTGCACGGCGTCCGCGCCGGCCGCGACGGCGGCCTTCACGATCAGGTCGGCGCGCAGGTAGGTGTCGGCGGGCGCCGCGCCCGGCAGCCGTACCGCCGTGTCGGCCACGCGCGCGTGGAGGGCGCCTTCGTCGGCGTCCGAGTGCACCGCGACGGTGCGGATGCCCAGCTCACGGCAGGTGCGGAAGACGCGGCAGGCGATCTCGCCCCGGTTCGCGACAAGTACGGAGGTAATCACTGGGCCTCACATCCGGAAGACGCCGAAGCCGCCGCGCGCGCCCTCGTAGGGCGCGGTGTGGACGGCCGACAGGCACAGGCCGAGGACGGTGCGGGTGTCGCGCGGGTCGATGACGCCGTCGTCGTACAGCCGCCCGGACAGGAACATCGGCAGGGACTCGGACTCGATCTGCTGCTCGACCATCGCGCGCAGGGCGGCGTCGGCCTCGTCGTCGTAGGGCCGGCCCTTCGCCGTGGCCGACTGGCGGGCGACGATCGACAGGACGCCGGCGAGCTGCTGCGGGCCCATGACGGCCGATTTGGCGCTGGGCCAGGCGAACAGGAAGCGGGGGTCGTAGGCGCGGCCGCACATGCCGTAGTGGCCGGCGCCGTAGGAGGCGCCCATGAGGACGGACAGGTGCGGCACCTTGGAGTTGGACACCGCGTTGATCATCATCGCGCCGTGTTTGATGATGCCGCCCTGTTCGTACTCCCTGCCGACCATGTAGCCGGTGGTGTTGTGCAGGAAGAGCAGGGGGATGTCGCGCTGGTTGGCGAGCTGGATGAACTGGGCGGCCTTCTGGGACTCGGCGCTGAAGAGCACGCCCTGGGCGTTCGCCAGGATGCCGACGGGATAGCCGTGGAGGGCGGCCCAGCCGGTGACCAGGCTCGTCCCGTACAGCGGCTTGAACTCGTCGAAGTCGGAGGCGTCGACGATCCGGGCGATCACCTCGCGCGGGTCGAAGGGCACCTTCAGGTCGCCGGGGACGATGCCGAGCAGTTCTTCGGGGTCGTACTTGGGGGGCGCGGCCGGCCCCGGGTCCTGGTACGCCTTGCGGTGGTTGAGGCGGGCGACCACGCGCCGCGCCTGGCGCAGGGCGTCGTGTTCGTCGACGGCGAAGTGGTCGGCGAGGCCGGACACGCGCGCGTGCATCTCCGCGCCGCCCAGGGACTCGTCGTCGCTCTCCTCGCCGGTGGCCATCTTCACCAGCGGCGGGCCGCCGAGGAACACCTTGGCCCGCTCCTTGACCATGATCACGTGGTCGGACATGCCGGGGACGTACGCGCCGCCGGCGGTGGAGTTGCCGAAGACGACCGCGACGGTCGGGATGCCGGCCGCCGACAGCCGGGTGAGGTCCCGGAAGATCGCGCCGCCGGGGATGAAGATCTCCTTCTGCGAGGGCAGGTCGGCGCCGCCGGACTCGACCAGGCTGATGCAGGGCAGCCGGTTGGCGAGCGCGATGTCGTTGGCGCGCAGGGCCTTCTTCAGCGACCAGGGGTTGCTGGCGCCGCCGCGCACGGTGGGGTCGTTGGCGGTGATCAGGCACTCCACGCCCTCGACGGTCCCGATGCCGGTGACGAGCGAGGCTCCGACGGTGTACTCGCTGCCCCAGGCGGCCAGCGGGGACAGCTCCAGGAAGGGCGTGTCGGGGTCGAGGAGCAGCTCGATGCGCTCCCGGGCGAGGAGTTTGCCGCGCGCGCGGTGGCGGGCCACGTACTTCTCGCCGCCGCCCGCCAGCGCCTTGGCGTGCTCGGCGTCGAGGTCGGCGAGCTTGGCGAGCATGGCCTCGCGGTGCGCGCGGTGGTCGGGGCCGTTGGGGTCCAGCACCGACGGCAGGACGGTCACAGCAGGACCTCCGGGATGTCCAGGTGGCGGGAGCGCAGCCATTCGCCGAGGGCCTTGGCCTGCGGGTCGAAGCGGTGCTGGGAGGCGACGCCGTCGCCGAGGAGGCCCTCCACGACGAAGTTCAGGGCGCGCAGGGCGGGCAGGGCGTGCCGGGTGACGGTCAGCTCGCGGCTCTCCGGGACCAGCTCGCGGAAGCGGTCCACGGTCAGGGTGTGGGCGAGCCACCGCCAGGCCTGGTCCGACCGCGCCCACACGCCCACGTTGGCGTCGCCGCCCTTGTCGCCGCTGCGGGCGCCGGCGACGAGGCCGAGGGGGGCTCGGCGCACCGGCCCGGCGGCAGGCGGCTCGGGCAGGGGCGGTTCCGGCAGGTCTTCGAGGGCGAGGCGGTCTGGGGGCGGCGGCACGGGGACGCGGCGCCCGTCGTGGAGCACGGCCAGGTGATCGACCTCGTCCTGGGGGACGTACGCGGCCTCGAAGACGCCGTACGGCGCGCCCTTGCCGGGTGGGGCGAGCAGGTGGAAGCCGGGGTAGCTGCCCAGCGCCAGCTCGACCGCCGCGCCGCTGAGCGCCCGTCCGACGACGGCCTGGTCGGGGTCGCGCACGACGAGCCGGAGCAGGGCGCTCGCGGTCTCCTCGGTGCCGGCGTCGGGCCGGTCGGTGCGGACCAGTTCCCAGCGCACGTCGGCGGCCTTGGCGAGCGCCGGTTCCAGTTGCTCGCGGACCAGGGCGGCCTTGGCCTCGACGTCGAGGCCGGTGAGGACGAGGACGACCTCGTTGCGGAAGCCGCCGAGGCGGGTGCGGCCGACCTTGAGCGTCGGGGGCGGGGGCTCGCCGCGCACGCCGTCGATCCGGACCCGGTCGGGGCCGTCCTGGGTGAGCCGTACGGTGTCCAGGCGGGCGGTGACGTCCGGTCCCGGGTACCGGGCGCCGGCCGTCTCGTACAGCAGTTGGGCGGTGACCGTGCCGACGTCGACGAAGCCGCCCGTGCCCGCGTGCTTGGTGATCACGCAGGTGCCGTCCTCGTGCAGTTCGGCGAGGGGGAAGCCGGGGCGGCGGACGTCGCCGTCGCGGAAGAAGGCGTAGTTGCCGCCGGTGGCCTGCGTCCCGCACTCCAGGACGTGCCCGGCGACGACCGCGCCCGCGAGCCGGTCGTACTCCGTGGGGCCCCAGCCGAAGTGGGCGGCGGCGGGACCGGTGACCAGGGCCGCGTCCGTCACCCGGCCGGTGACCACGACGTCGGCGCCCTCGCGCAGGCAGGCGGCGATGCCGAAGCCGCCGAGGTAGGCGTGGGCGGTGAGACTGCCGGGGTGGCCGGGGCCGACGTCGTCGCCCTCGACGTGGGCGACGCGGACGGGGACGCCGAGGCGTTCCGCCAGCGCGCGGACGGCGTCGGCGAGGCCGGCCGGGTTGAGGCCGCCGGCGTTGGTGACGAGGCGGACGCGGCGGTCGTGGGCGAGGCCGAGGCACTCCTCCAGCTGGCGCAGGAAGGTGCGGGCGTAGCCGGCGGCGGGGTCCTTCAGCCGGTCGCGGCCGAGGATCAGCATCGTGAGTTCGGCGAGGTAGTCGCCGGTGAGGACGTCGAGCTCCCCGCCGGTGAGCATCTCGCGCATCGCGTCGAAGCGGTCGCCGTAGAAGCCGGAGGCGTTGCCGATGCGCAGGGTCACTCCGGGTCCCCCTTCGGGGGGCGTCCGCCGCCGGGCGGGCCGGCGAAGGCCTGGGCGATGTCCAGCCAGCGGTCGGCGTCGGGGCCCTCGGCGCGCAGGGCGAGGTCGGCGCGGTGGGCGCGCTGGGTGACCAGCAGGCAGAAGTCGAGGGCGGGGCCGGTGACGCGCTGCGCGGCGTCCTCGGGGCCGTAGGTCCAGTGGTCGCCGGAGGGGGCGACGAGTTTCACGTGAAACGGCTCGGTGGGGGCGGGGAGTCCGTGGACGCCGTACGCGAAGTCGCGGGTGCGGACCCCGAGGAAGGCGATGTGCCGGATCCGGTCGGTGGGGGTGCGCGGGACGCCGAGCGCGTCGGAGACGTCCAGGCTGTGCGCCCAGGTCTCCATCAGGCGGGCGGTGGCCATGGAGGCGGCCGACATGGGCGGCCCGTACCAGGGGAACCGGGCGCCGGGCGGGGCTTCGCGCAGGGCCCGGTCGAGGGCGGTACGTCCTTCCCGCCACCGGGTGAGGAGTTCGGCGGGCGGGAGGCGGGCACCGTCCTCCGCTCCGTCGTCGACGAAGGAGTCGGGTGCGGCGAGCGCCTTCTCGACCAGGGTCCGGAAGGCCTCCGGGTCGGTCGCCGCGAGGTGGGCGGAGTGGTCCGTCCAGGCGAGGTGGGCGATCTGGTGGGCGATGGTCCAGCCGGGGGCGGGGGTGGCGAGGGCCCACTGAGTGGGGGTCAACTCGGCTACCAGGCGGTCGAGTTCGTCGCTTTCGGCGCGTAGGTCGTCGAGGACGGGCGTCGGGTCGGCCATGGGGAGGAGCATGGCAGCGGGGGTAGAAACAAGCAAGCATGCTTGCATGAATTGGGGGTCGTCGACCCTGCGTCCCGCTCCGCGGTGTTCCGGCCCAGGGCGCATCGCGGAGCGGACGTATCCCTCGGTCAGGCACCGCCCCGCTCGGAGTCGCTGTAGGCGAACGGGCCGGTGGCGCCGTCTCCCGCCCTGCTCCGGCCGGCTTGCTGGTACGCCTCGTAGAGGGCGCTGCCCGCGGAGGCGGGGTTGGACACCAGCATTCCCCTGGGCAGCCGCTGCCCCGTCATGGCCTGCCATATCTCGGCCGCGAAGCTGGTGCAGTTGTAGCGCAGGAAGTTGTAGGACTCCCCGGACCGTCGGTGGGCGAGCATGTACGCGCCGATGACATCGCTCAGCGGAACGTGCTGCGAGAACTTGTCGGTGTAGGCGTGGTGCGGCTCGGGGCAGCGGATCATGCCGGGGACACTCTGCACCGGCCCGGCGAGGCCCTTCGGATAGAAGCCGAACGAAGTGCGTTTTCCATTGCCGGTCTCCAGTTGGACCCAGACGTGCCCCACCTCGAAATCACGGTAGAAGCCGGGAGTGTGCCAGGGCTTGCCGCGGTCGGCCTTGACGGTGACCTTGTACGACTCCGTCTCGCCGTCCTCCACGCTTTCCCTGATGAAGGTCCGGAAAGGGGCGATCAGTTCGTTCAGTGGAAGATCAGGGACTCCATGGACGCCTTGGAGTCGCCTGTCGAGCGCCAGGACGGCGCGCACGTCAGCGGCTACCGTGCGCGCGATGTCCGCAGCGGCCCCGGCAGTTCGATTTTCCTTGTCATATTTCTTTTCGAATATCTTGGTGCACGTGGTCAGGAACGCGTTCTCGAACTCCGTGGCATCTCTCGTTCCGGGTGCGATGGCGATGGCGCCCACCTCGTCGGCGATCCGTCGCGCCACGTCAGTCATGAATGCCTTGATGTCGGCGGCTTTCCGGGGATCCTCTTCCGACTGCGGAGCGCAGATGTCGTAAGCGACGTACCACGCGATCTCGTGGGCCCTTTGAGCGGGCGACACCGCGGGCGGCGACGCCTGCCGGGGTGCCGAGGCGGGACGGGCGGCGGCCTGCGGGCCCGGACGGCGCGGTCGGCCCCGCTCGGCGTCGGAGTGGTCGGAGTAGTCGGAGTGGTCGGCGTCGTACCCGGCGTTCATCTTGACGGGGTCGTAGCGCATCATGCGCTGCACCGACGGCGTGCCCGCCCCCGCCGCCGGGGGCGCACCGGCGTCTCCGGTCCGCCGATGACCGCAGCCGGCGCCGTGCCGGTGCTGAGCCCAGGAGTGGCCCGCCTGGCGGAGCATCTGGACGACCGCCGCGTTGCCCGCGGCGCCCTGCTGGGCGAGCAGGGCCCGCGAGGGCGTCGCGGCCTCCGGGCCCGGCGCCTTGGCGGGCGTGCGGGCAGGAGACCGATGGGGCTCGGCACCGTCGCGGCGGGTGGTTGATTCGTGGACGCGCATCGCAGCCTTCGAGGTCGGCACTGTCGTGGGCCGCCACCACCCCCGTGGGAGCCATGGAGGGCGGAACGGCCGGTATGCGCAGAGAAACGAGCCATATGCGGAACCGGTTCACCACGTGGTGAACCGGCCGCCGCCGAGGAATCGGTCGGGCAGCCTGGCCTTGAGGCCCCAGGCCGCCTCGGGGCTCGGGCCTCAGGCCTCGGGCCTCGGGCCTCGGGCCTCGGGCCTCGGGCCTCGGGCCTCGGGCCTCGGGCCTCGGGCTTCAGGCCTCCGGGACCGGGGGCCTGACCCGGCCCACCTGGGTGCGGACCGCGCCCATGCTCGCCGCGATGACGAGGGCGATCGCGACCGCCTCCATGGCGGACAGGGCCTGGTCGAGGACGAGGAAGCCGGCCGCGGCCGCGAGGGCGGGCTCCAGGCTCATGAGGATCGCGAAGGTGGAGGCGGGCAGGCGGCGCAGGGCGAGGAGTTCGAGGGTGTAGGGGAGGACGGAGGACAGCAGCGCCACCGCCGCGCCCAGGCCCAGCGTCACCGGGTCGACCAGTTTCGCGCCCGACTCGGCGATGCCCAGCGGCAGGAAGAGCAGCGCGCCCACCGCCATCGCCAGCGCCAGCCCGTCGGCCTGTGGGAAGCGGCGGCCGGTACGGGCACTGAACACGATGTACGCCGCCCACATGGCGCCCGCCCCGAGCGCGAACGCGGCCCCCACCAGGTCGAGGTCGCCGAATCCTCCGCCGCCGAGCAGGAAGACCCCGGCGAGGGCCAGCCCGGCCCAGACCACGTTGACCGCCCGGCGCGAGGCCAGCACGGAGAGGGCGAGGGGGCCGAGGACCTCCAGGGTGACGGCCAGGCCGAGCGGAATGCGGGCGACGGCCTGATAGAAGAGGCCGTTCATTCCGGCCATGGCGATACCGAAGGCGATCACCGTGCCCCAGTCGGCCCGTGTGTGCCCGCGCAGGCGGGGCCGGCAGACCAGCAGGAGCACGACGGCCGCGACCACCAGTCGGAGCGTCACCACCCCGAGCGCGCCCGCCCTCGGCATCAGCATCACCGCGAGCGCCCCGCCGAACTGCACGGAGACACCGCCGGCGAGCACGAGGCCGACCGGCCCGAGCGAGCCGAGGCGGCCCGGGGCGCCCACCTCGTCGACGGCGGAGGCCGGCCGGGTGGGTGTGGCGGTGTCGGGGGTGCTCACGGGCGGTCCTGGGGGTTCGGCGCGAAGAGAACGTGCAGCCTGATGTACTGCCAAGTCCAGAGTAGTGGACCTGTGTCAGGTGTGTGAAGCCGTTACGCCAATGTCCCAGGATATGGTCAGAGCCCCGCCCAGGGCACCTCGTCGCGGAAGAGGGGGCGGCCGTCGTCGAGGACGGTCGGGATCCCCTCGGGCGGGACGTACTCGTAGTGGTCGTGCTCGTGCCCGTAGCGCTCGTGCTCGTAGGTCTCGCGCTTGTACTGCTCGTGGGCCTGCTGGTACGGGTACGGGTACGGGGAGGTCTGCTGGGGGAGCACCTGGGTCGCCTGCTGCGCCATCTGCTGGGGAAGCACCTGGGTGACCTGCTGAGGGATCAGCTGGGTGACCTGCTGAGGGATCAGTTGGGTGACCTGCTGGGCCATCTCCTGGGGGAGCAGCTGGGCGACCTGTTGGTACATCTCCTGGGCCGCCTGCTGGTACATCTGCTGGGGTACCTGCTGCTGGGCGTGGGCGGCGGCCGCGTAGTCGTAGGCCGGCTGCTGCGGTGGCTGCGTGTCGAACAGCGGCAGCCGCAGTTCACCCGTGTCCATCATGGCGTTGTTCTGCGAGCGGTGCAGCCGCGCGTACGCGCCTCCCCGGGCCAGCAGCTCGTCGTGCCGGCCGGTCTCCACGATGCGGCCGTTGTCGATGACGAGGATGCGGTCGGCGTCGGGGGCCAGGTTGAGGTCGTGGGTGATCATGATGGTCGTGCGGCCCGTCATCAGGCGGCGCAGGGGCTTGACCACCCGGCGCGCGGCCATCGCGTCCAGGCCGGTCGTCGGCTCGTCGAGGACCAGGACCGGCGCGTCGCGCAGGATGGCCCGTGCGATGGCGAGGCGTTGCATCTGGCCGCCGGAGAGCCGGGCCGAGTTGGGGTCGACCCTGGTGTCGTAGCCCTCGGGCAGCTTCTCGATGAAGTCGTGCGCGTCGGCCGCCTTGGCCGCCTCCACGATGGCCTGCTCGCTGGCGCCGGGCCGGCCGCAGGCGATGTTCGCGCGGACGGTGTCGTGCAGGACGAGGGTCTCCTGGGGCAGGAGGGTGATGTACTCGCGCAGCCGGGCCAGCGGGAAGTCCCGCAGGGGGACGCCGTCGAGGCGGACCGTGCCGGAGTCGGGGTCGTAGAAGCGGAGCAGCATCTTGGAGACCGTGGACTTGCCCGCGCCGCTGGGGCCGGTCACGATCACCAGCTCGCCGGGGTGGACGGTGAAGGACAGGTCCCGCAGGGCTATGCCGTCCGCGCCCGGATAGCGGAAGGACACGTCCGTCAGCTCGACGCGGCCGTCCGGGCGGCCGGTGTCCGTCTCGCGCCGGGGATCGCTGACCGAGGGCCGTACGTCCAGGATCTCGATCAGCCGCTCGGCACCGGCGGTGGCCGCCGTGATCGTGAGCCCGAGCTGGGCCAGGCCCCGCACGGGCGGGTAGAGGTAGCCGAGGAAGGCGGAGAAGGCGAGCAGCTGGCCGAGGGTCATCCGGCCGGTGGAGATCTCCCAGGCGCCGATGCCGATGACGGCGAGCACGCAGATCGTCTCGATGACCGCCACGAGCTGTTCGTACGCCTCGTTCAGCCGGGTCGAGCGGACGGACGCCCGGAACCAGGCGGTCGCCTCCTCGTTCAGCCGCCGCCGCTCGGCGTCGCGCCGGTCGTAGGCCTGGGTGAGGACGATGTTGCCGAGCGACTCCTCGACCACGGAGGTGATCGCGCCGTCGGCGACCCGGCCCTCGCGCGCGACCGATTTGATGGAGCCGGAGAAGCGGCGGGCGGCCAGCCAGAACAGGGGCGCGAGGATGAAGGTGGCCGCGGCCAGGTCCCAGCGCAGCCAGAAGGCGGCGGCCGAGTAGAAGAGCGCGCTGAACAGGGCGGAGCCGGCGCCGACCAGCCCGGACACGACCATCGTCTCGATGGCCTCGACGTCGCCGGTCAGGCGGGACAGCAGATCGCCCTGGCGGTGGTTCTGGAAGAAGTGCGGAGGCAGCCGCTGGACATGGTCGAAGACCTGCTCGCGCAGCCGCATCACGAACCGTTCGGTGGTCCAGGCGGCGAGCGAGTTCCCCGCGTACGCGATGATCGCGCCGATGGTCGCCACGACCAGCCACTGGCCCGCGGGCTTCCAGAACGCGGCCAGTGAGCCCTCCTGGAGGGCGTGGTCGGTGAGCTCGCTGAAGAGCAGGATGGCGGCGGTCTCGGCGAGCGCGGCCAGCACCGTGCACAGCCAGACCACCATGAGGCGTCCGCGCAGCCCCTTCGTCAGCGGCCAGAAGCGGCGGAAGGCGACGCGGGCGGGAATGGTGGGCGTTTCGTATTCGTACTCGTCGTCATCCACGCCGCATTCCCCTTGCCCGAACAGGAATCAATTTCCCTGGTTCATGAAACCACGCAGAAATGAGGGTCGACTGTGCACGGCCGACCCCCATTCACGGCTTCAGGACCGAATTATCAGTCGCGGCCGGAGACCGGCTTGGGAAGCGGCTGCTTCTTGGCGGCCTTCTTCGGCTGCGGCGGGGGCGGGAGCTGCTTCGACTTGGACTTCGGCAGGGGAGCAAGCTTCTTGAGGCTCATTCCAACTCCTTGGATTGCGCTGTACCTGAGGTGCTTGTCGGCGGGAAATCCCGAACCGACGTCACAGAACCTACACGCTTGCGTTGCAGTTCAGCGGTAAAAAAGGCAAAGCAGCGCTGTGAATACCCTTGGAAAACCTGGGGATTGGTTCAGCAGCCGCTCCTTCCGTCATGTTTCCGTCATCTCTCGCCGGCGCTTCTGTCGTCATGTTTCCGTCATCTCTTGTCGCGAGGCCGGTCCCCGTCGCGAGGCCGGTCCCCGTCGTGAGCCGGTCCCCCGTCGCGAGCCGGTCCCCGGTCGTCGGCCGGTCCCCCGTCCTGGGGCAGTCCCTCCGCGAGCACCTCCGCGAGGTGGCGCCCGCGTACCCCCGCCAGCTGCTCCAGCTGGGTCCGGCAGGAGAAGCCGTCCGCCAGCACGACGGCTCCCTCGGGGGCTTGGCGCACCGCGGGCAGCAGCTGTTCCTCCGCGCAGGCCTCCGACACCTCGAAGTGGCCCCTCTCGAAGCCGAAGTTCCCGGCGAGGCCGCAGCAGCCGCCGCTCAGGTCACCGGTGAGGCCGGCGGCCTCGCGCAGACGGCGGTCGGCGGTGTCGCCGAGGACCGCGTGCTGGTGGCAGTGGGTCTGGCCGGTCACCGGACGGTCCAGGCGGGGCGGTCTCCAGTGCGGGGCGTGGCGTTCCAGCACCTCCGCGAAGGTCAGGACGCGGGCGGCGAGACGGGCCGCGCGCGGGTCGTCGTGCAGCAGCTCGGGCAGGTCGCCGCGGAGGGCCGCCGCGCAGCTCGGCTCCAGTACGACCACGGGTACGTCCGTCTCCAGGACCGGGGCCATGAGGTCGAGCGTGCGGCGCAGGACCGCGCGGGCGCGGTCGAGCTGGCCCGTGGAGACGTACGTCAGGCCGCAGCAGACCCGGCCGCGGCGGGCCGAGAGCAGGACGGCCGGGGACCTGGAGCGCCCGTCCCCGACCGGCCGTCCGCGCATCCGCAGGGTCGGCGGCAGCGCGACCCGCAGGCCCGCCGCCTCCAGCACGGCGACGGCCGCCCGGCCCACGGACGGTGAGAGGTACTCGGTGAAGGTGTCCGGCCACAGGACCACCAGGTCGCCGCCGGTACCGGGGTCGGCCTCCCGTCCCCGCGACGCGCCGCCGATACCGGGGTCGGCCTCCCGCCCACCCGAGGCGCCCCCGGTACCTGGGTCGATCTCCCGCCCACCCGACGCGCCGCCGGTACCGGGGTCGATCTCCCGCCCACCCGACGCGCCGCCGCCGGGGACCGGCGCCCTCCCGCGCCACCACCGGCTGAACGTCTCCCGGGCCAGCCGCGGGATCCGCCGCTCCGGCGCGATCCCGCCCGCCCTCTTCATGACCAGGGCGAGCGGCCGCAGGGAGGCGAGCGCGTTGACGACACCCGCCGTGCCCGTACGGGCCACCGCGCGCAGCCACTCCGGCAGCCGGCCCATGCTGTGGTGGGCGGCCGGGCGGCGGCGTCCGGCGTAGTGGTGGTGCAGGAACTCCGCCTTGTAGGTGGCCATGTCGACGCCGACCGGGCAGTCGGAGCGGCAGCCCTTGCACGACAGGCACAGGTCGAGGGCGTCCCGGACCTCCGTCGAGCGCCAGCCGTCGGTGACCGGCCCGCCCGCGAGCATCTCGTGCAGCAGGCGGGCCCGGCCGCGCGTGGAGTGCTGCTCCTCACCGGTGACCCGGAACGACGGGCACATCACGGCCGGCCCGGTCGCCGTCGTCGTACGGCACTTGGCGACGCCGACGCAGCGGCGGACCGCGGCGGAGAAGTCGCCCCGGTCGCCGGGGTAGCCGAAGGCGACGTCGACGGGCTCGCGGGGCAGGACGGCGAAGCGGAGGTTGGCGTCGAGGGGCTCGGGGCGCACCAGCATGCCCGGGTTGAGCAGGTCGTCCGGGTCCCAGACGGCCTTCGCCCGCTCGAAGAGGCGGACCAGGTCGTCGCCGTACATCCTCGGCAGGAGTTCGGCGCGGGCCTGTCCGTCGCCGTGCTCGCCGGAGAGGGACCCGCCGTGGGCGGTGACCAGGTCGGCGAGCTCCTCGGAGAAGCGGCGGAAGCGGCCGACGCCCGCCTCGGTGAGCAGGTCGAAGTCGACGCGGACGTGGATGCAGCCGTCCCCGAAGTGGCCGTAGGGCGTGCCGCGCAGGCCGTGGGAGGTCAGCAGGGCGCGGAAGTCCCGCAGGTAGGCGCCGAGCCGGGCGGGCGGGACCGCGCAGTCCTCCCAGCCGGGCCAGGCCTCGGAGCCGTCCGGCATGCGGGTCGCCGTGCCGCTCGCGTCCTCCCGGATACGCCACAGGGCGCGCTGCCCCGCCGGGTCGGTCACCACGGCCGCGTCGACGACGTCCGCCGCGCGCACGATCGCCTCGGCACGCGCGCGTGCCTCGGCCGCCGACTCCCCGCCCGTCTCGACGAACAGCCAGGCCGCGCCGCGCGGCAGGCCGGCGGCCGACGGCACGAGGTCGGCTGCCATCCCCTCCACCGTCAGCGGCCGGTGCGGCAGCAGTCCGGCCGCGGCGTCGGCGGCGGCGCCCTCGTCGGCGTACCCCAGCACCGCCAGCGCACGCGCGCGGGGCGCCTCGACGAGGTCGACGACCGCTTCCGTGAGCACGGCCAGCGTGCCCTCGGAGCCGCAGAGGGAGCGGGCGACGTCGGCGCCCCGCTCCGGCAGCAGCGCGTCCAGCGCGTACCCGGAGATACGGCGGGGCAGGTCGGGGAATCCGGTGCGCAGCCGGGCCAGCTCGCCCTCCACGAGGTCGCGCAGCCCGTCCGGCGCGCCCGCCCAGCCCCGGCCGGGCCGCAGCCGCTGTCCGCGCGCGGTGACGACGGACAGCTCCCGCACGTTGTCCGCGGTCGTCCCCCAGGCCACCGAGTGGGAGCCGCAGGAGTTGTTGCCGATCATGCCGCCGAGCGTGCAGCGGCTGTGGGTGGACGGGTCGGGGCCGAAGCGGAGGCCGTGCGGGGCGGCGGCCTCCTGGAGCCGGTCGAGCACCAGCCCCGGTTGGACGACGGCCGTCCGGGTGACGGGATCGAGGGCGACGAGCCGGTTCATGTGCCGCGTGAAGTCCAGCACCACGCCCGTGCCCGTCGCCTGCCCGGCGATCGACGTGCCCCCGCCGCGCGCCACGACCGGCACACCGCGCGTCCGGCACACCTCCAGCACCGCCGCCACGTCCTCCGCGTCGCGCGGCGCGACCACGCCCAGCGGCACCCGCCGGTAGTTGGACGCGTCCATGGTGACCAGCGCGCGGGAGGTGACGTCGAAGCCGACGTCACCGCGCACGGCCCTGCGCAGTTCACCCTCGAGATCCCCGGGATCGGTCATGGGTCCAGCATGCACCTCGTCACTGACAGTGACGGCGGCTTCCGCCTCGCGAAGGGCCGCCTCGTACATCCGTACAGGTCCGGAAGCCGGGAATCCCGTCTCATCCGACGGGACACGTTTCCGTAGGGTTTCGCCCAGGGGATACGCTCCGCCTCGTGGCTGAGATCCAGATTCCTGCTGACATCAAGCCCGCCGACGGTCGATTCGGCGCGGGCCCCTCCAAGGTGCGGGTGGAGGCGCTGGACGCCCTGGCCGCCACCGGCACGTCCCTCCTCGGCACCTCCCACCGCCAGGCCCCGGTCAAGAACCTGGTCGGCCAGGTCCGGGAAGGCATCCGCGAGCTGTTCCAGCTCCCCGAGGGCTACGAGGTCATCCTCGGCAACGGCGGCTCCACCGCGTTCTGGGACGTCGCGACGCACGGCCTGATCGAGAACAAGTCGCAGCACCTGAACTTCGGCGAGTTCTCCTCCAAGTTCGCCAAGGCCGCCAAGCTGGCGCCGTGGCTCGCCGAGCCCACCGTGATCGCCTCCGACCCGGGCACGCACCCCGAGCCGGCGGCCGAGGCGGGCGTCGACGTCTACGCCTTCACGCACAACGAGACCTCCACCGGTGTCGCCGCCCCGCTGAAGCGGGTCGAGGGCGCCGACGAGGGCGCGCTGGTCCTGGTGGACGCCACCTCCGGCGCGGGCGGCCTCCCGGTCGACATCGCCGAGACGGACGTCTACTACTTCGCCCCGCAGAAGTCCTTCGCCTCCGACGGCGGCCTGTGGATCGGCGTGTTCTCCCCCGCCGCCATCGAGCGCGCGGAGCGGATCCACGCGTCCGGCCGCCACATCCCGGAGTTCTTCTCGCTCCCCACGGCGATCGACAACTCCCGCAAGAACCAGACGTACAACACCCCGGCGCTGGCCACCCTCTTCCTGCTCAACCAGCAGCTGGAGTGGATCAACGGCCAGGGCGGCCTGGACTGGTCCGTCCGCCGCACCGCCACCTCCGCCCGCACGCTCTACGGCTGGGCCGAGGACGTCAAGTACGCCAACCCGTTCGTGACCGACCCCGCCAAGCGCTCCCAGGTCATCGGCACGATCGACTTCTCCGACGAGGTGGACGCGGCGGCCGTCGCCAAGGTCCTGCGCGCCAACGGCATCGTCGACACCGAGCCCTACCGCAAGCTCGGCCGCAACCAGCTCCGCGTCGCCATGTTCCCGGCGATCGACCCGACGGACGTCGAGGCGCTGACCAAGTGCATCGACTACGTCATCGAGAAGCTGTAGTCACGGCCTGAACGACAGCGAAGGGCGCCCGGCGGACCTCCCGCCGGGCGCCCTTCGCCGTTCGGCGCAGTCCCGCCTCGTCCGTCGTCCCGTCCCAGCGCCGACGACGGGGGCCGGACCCGGGCCGACCGGGGATCTGCTCGATCCGCCTCGGACCGCGCGGTGATCGCGACCATATCCTTGCCGAGCGGCTCCGACCGAGAGCCGCTACCTGAGCCAGGACATCCGAGCTACTGTGGATGTCATGACGACGGCCTACGAGGACGTGCCCTTCAGCGAGCTGCTCCACCATCCCGCGGCCACCGCCCGGCGCCTGGACTCGGTCCGCGCCCTGCGCCTGCGCCGACGCGACGCGGGCGACCTCGCGCTCATTCGCGCCGACCAGCTGGAGCAGGACTCCACCGTGGTGGACTTCACCGCCCGCCTGCTCGCCGGGCTGGTCCGCACCGAAAACACCGCCGCACTGCGCCAGGCCCTGCCTGATGCCCTGCCCTGGTCGGTCTTCCTCCCTGAGGACGACGTCGAGGCAATGCTCGACGAGCTGGTGGACACCGCCCGCGGAGCTGCTGCGCTGGAGAACTTGGCTCCCATCGCGTTGCTGCTGGCCCAGTGGCGGCACAGTGCCGAGATCTACGCCGACCCCGCCCTGCACGCCGCCCTCACCCGCGAGCCCGACGGCGACCTCGGCAGTGTCCCCGTGCCCGAAGGCGAGACCGACGAGTGAGCCCCAAACGCGGTGACCGCGCGGCCCCACCCCCGGTCGGCGACGAGCTCGACCTGCGCTTCGCCAACACCGAGGCGGCCAACGGCTGGGACCATCTCTCCCGCCACGCGGCAGGCAACCTCCGCCGCGCCTTCGACAAGATTCGATCCGCCCCGCGCGCCACCGATGACCCCGAGCGCCACCACCGTCTCAAGGGCAAGCTCGGCTCCACAGTCTGGAAGGGGCAGACGCTGGAGCGCTGGCAGTACGAGGTCACCGGCGGCGGTCGCATCTGGTACCTGGTCGACGACGCCAACCGAACCGCCTGGATCACCTATGCAGGCACCGGACACCCCAGAGCAACCGACTGATCGCCCTTCGCCGTTCGGCGCAGTCCGCTGCGTCCGTCGTCCTGTCCCAGCGCCGACGACGAGGGCCGGACCCGGGCCGACCGGGGATCTGGTCGATCCGGGTCGGACCCGGTCAGCTCTCGCAGCGTGTTCCGCCGCCGTTCTCCAGCTCGTCGATGGACGCGAGCAGGCGCCAGGCGTTCGCCGGGCTCCGTAGCAGGTACGCCGTCTCCTTCAGGGACTCGTAGTCCTCAAGGGAGACGATGACGACCGGCTCACGCCCGGCACGCGTGATGACGACCTCTTCGCGGTCGTCGGTGACGGAGTCGAGCACCTCGGCGTACCGGGCGCGCAAGTCGGAACACGTCATGGTCTTCACGATCGAACCTTTTGCCGCCCTGTATGCCGTTCGCCGTCGTGCGCCGTCCTAGCCGAACTGCTGGATGAACGCGTGCCAGCTCTGACGGGAGACGGCGATCAGGGGGCCGTCCTGCTGCTTGCTGTCACGGACGGCACGGCCGTGGGCGGCGGTGCCGGCCACCTCTACGCAGTTGCTCTGCTGTCCGGAGTACGACGACTTCCGGAAGGGGCTTATGACCTCGATCACGATCCTTCTTCCTTCAACGTCCGCAGTACGCCCCGGATGAGCTGCGCGCTCGCATCCGGTGCCAGTGCCGACGATCGTAGTAGGTCGTACATATTGGCGTAAGCGGTGAGGTCTTCCCCGTCCTCAAGGACCGATGCCCCTCTCAGGTTCTCCAGGGTCACCGCTTCGACCGTCGGCTCGGAATCGAAACTGAAGGTGGAGAAGGCCGAGGTCACCGCTCCAAGTACACCAGCGCTGAAGGGCAGCACCTGCACGGTGACGTTCTTCCGCTTCCCGATCTCAAGGATCGCGGCGAGTTGCTCCCGGTGGATCCCGACGCCCACCAATGGGTGCGCAATGACTGTCTCCCAGAGAATCGCGGTGTACGACGCTCCACCCTCCTCGATCTTGGCCTGGCGCCCCTCCCGAACCTTCACCAACTGGTCGATCACATCCGGGGCGACATAGTCAGGCCACGCTGCGATGACCGCCTCCGCATAGGCCGGGGTCTGTAGGAGCCCGGGAACCAGTACCGGCTGCCACTCCCGGATGTACGTCGCATCGTCCTCAAGCGCAATGTGGTCAACGTAGTCCGGACGCAGGTGCGCCGCATGCTCAAGCCACCAGCCGCGGTTCTTGGAGTGCTTGGCCAACTCCTCCAGCTTGTGCCGCACTCCAGCATCCGTGACGCCGTACGCGTCCAGCAGCAGGCGCACCTCGATGACGCGAGCGGTGACGTGCCCGCTCTCAAGGCGGCTGATTCTGGCCTGACTTGCCGCGATCACCTCGGCGGCCCGCGGCTGGTCGAGCTTTGCGGCAAGTCGGTACTGCCTGAGCGCCGTACCCAAACGCCTGCTGCGTACCGTCGGTCGTCCACCTGCGGGCATGAGTTCTCCCCTCTTCTGCGGCAACGATCCCACACGGGTCGACAAAACTGACAACCCATCACTCGATCGAGTGGACGACTGCATGCATTCACTTGAGTTCATTGTGCTGACGTCGAATGCAGCCGTAGCTTCCGGACATGCCCCTCACCGAAACCTTCCGCGTCCCCGGGCACCGCCGACACGTGCCCAGCACCCGCCAGCGCGTACGCAAGGCCCTCGCCGACTGGGGAGTCGCCGACGAACTGGCCGACGGCGTGACCCTGTTGGCGAACGAACTCGTCACCAACGCCGTGACCCACTGCCGGGTCTCCTACGCCCAGGTCGGCGTCACGCTCATCCACCACGGAACCGACCTGATTCTGGAGGTCTCGGACCCCGACCGGGACCGACTCCCCCGGCTCCACCACTCCGGCCCGGACGAGGAGGGCGGACGCGGACTCGCGCTCGTGGAGGCGCTCGCCGACGCCTGGGGATGCCGACAGGAGCGGTACGCGAAGTGCGTGTGGGCCCGGTTCACGCTCGTGGAGAGGGCCCATGCTCCGGCCGGTTCGTGACGCGGTCGTCCGCCTGCTGGGCCGCACCAAGGCGGACGAACGGAATCCCGTGCGGGAGGTCCGGGCGCCGGACCCGTACGTCTGGCGGCTCCCCAACCCGCGCGACGCCCGCTGGCGCCGCTGGGCCAAACGCTCTCGGGCGGCCGGCCGTTGCCTGCCGTTCCCGTGCGACGGAGAGGCCTGCTGGCAGAGCCCGCCCCCTCCCCGGCCACCGGCCTGGCAGACCGACGACGACGTGGTGCGGGCGTACGTCCTCAGACCGACGGCGGCGCGGTCGAGCTCGGCCCCTTTCGGGTGAACCCCACCATTCCCCGCAACCTCACAGCTTGCGACACAAGTCGTACGTTCACACGTGACCTTTTATGCCTTCGGGGAGACCATGAGCCAGCAGTACCCGCCGCAGCAGCCGAACCAGCCCCACCCGCAGCAGCCCGGATGGGGCGGCGGCCCCCAGCCCGGCTTCCCGCCGCCCCCGAAGAGGCGCGGCGTCGGCAAGATCCTCGGCCTCGGCTGCGCCGGCATCATCGGCCTCTTCGTCCTGATCGGCGTCATCAGCGCGATCGCCGGTGGTGGGAGCGGCGACAACGAGTCCGGCAGCGCCGAGCCCGCTGCCTCCGCGGCCTCCGCCGCCGAGGACGACAAACCGGCCGCCGACGCCGAGTCCGGCGAAGCCGCGGAGAGCCCGGCCAAGGAGGACACGGCGAAGAAGAAGGTCGCCACCTTCAAGGTGTGGGGCACCGCTCCCGCCGGGGCCCTCGGCCCGCTGGACATCACCTACGGCTCCGACAGCGACAGCCGGGACGGCACGTGGAAGGACGGTGAATTCACCGCCACCCTGCCCCTGGACGAGGACGCGCTGTACTACACGGTGACCGCCCAGCTCCAGGGCTCGGGAGACATCAACTGCTCCGTCACCGTCGACGGCCACACGGAGAAGGCCCACGCGTCCGGCGGATACAACATCTGCCACGCGCAGGCCAACGCCGGACTCCTCGGCGGCTGGGACTGACCCGGCACACGGCGCGACCCCTGCCGCCGAGATGACCGGGAACGGCGAGGTGGGTACTGCGGGTACCCACCTCGCCGTCGACGTAACTCCTCAGACCTTGATGCTCCGGCGGACCCGGGCGATGACCTGCTGGGCGTCCACGCCGAAGACCGCCGCGTCCGCGAAGGCGTCCCACACCCGGCGGTACAGGGCAATCGTTTCGGCGTCGTCGAGCCAGAGTTCGGCGTGCCAGTCCTCCACCACGACCAGGCGTTCGTCCAGCATGCAGAACGAGTTGCCCAGCGACAGCCGGAGCGGGGCGTCCAGCGGCAGGATCCCCATGCGCACGGTGTCCATGCCCACCACACCGAGCAGTCTGTCGAGTTGGGCCGCCAGTACGTCCGGCGGGCAGATCCGGGCCCACAGCACGCTCTCGTGCATGAGCAGGTTCAGCCGCTTGCCCGGCCGGTACAGCCACTCCTGCCGCTTCATGCGGGCCCGCACCGCGACTTCCGTGTCCGGCAGCGTGTTCTGGAGTGCGGCGTGGTGCTCGAAGACGTGCCGAGCGTAGTCGGCGGTCTGAAGCATCCCGCTGACAGCGGCATTGCTCACCGCATGCATCGTCTGAGCGTCGGAGACGAGGTTGTTCCAAGTTTCCTGGACAGGGCCGTGACCTGCCGCGAGTTGGCGTCGCCAGGAGCGGATGTGACTCTCGAATCCTTTCAGCCGCGCACGGAGTTCGGCGAAAACGTCAGGTTGCCCGGTGGCTACGGCCCACGCCCGGAGATCGTCGTCCGTCGGCGTCTGCCGGCCGTTCTCCAGCTTGCTGATTTTCGACTGCTGCCAGCCCAGCCGCTGCGCAAGCTGGACACCGGTGAGCCGTCCAGCAGGGCTCTCGACACGCAACTCACGCAGCCTGCGTCCGAGTTCCTCTCGTGCCCTCTGATAGTCCGTGCTCACCAGTACCCGCTCTGTCGCCTACATTCCGGCCGTGAACTCCCGCCATGGGACGGCGTGATGCCAAGCAGCATCCCGGATCACCGAGCAGCGCACCACCTCGGCGGGCTCCGTGATCAGGTCGACGTGGGTGAGCTGATCGTCGTCGTCGAACCGCAGGAGCGCGATGAGGCGGCTGTCGAACAGCCAGAAGTCCTCGGCGGGGAGGTGGAGTCGGTCCGCGTCGGTCCGCCACAGATTGCGGATGTCCTCACCAGCGCCGATGTTGCGCCTGGCGCTGTCGAGGAGGAAGCGCTGACCGGTGGTGGCGGGGCGGTCCACGATACGAACCCGTTCGACCCGCTTCCCCTGCGCGGTCTGCCTGCGGATCGTCTCGAGCCACCGCCCGACGGCCGGACTTTCCGCCGAGTCGTCGCCGACCGATCCGGTCTCGACGAACCGCCTCCAGCGGTCACTGGTCTCGTCACTGGCGTACCGCCGGCGCGTCTCCAGCCGCCACGCGGTGTGCTCGAACTTCGCGAACAGGCTGTTGAACTCCTCCAGGTCGATGGTCCGCACCTGTCGCGTCCGCTCTTTCGGAGCCCAGTCAACCAGCAGGTCCCGCGGGACGACGACCGCCACCTCTCCCTCCGAGAGGTGCTGGAGCCGCGCCACGTCAACCGGGTCCGCGAGCGGTGGGCCGTGCACGATCACCTCACCGCTGTCCAAGTCCTCGTGGACGGACGGACATCCGCCGATGTCGCTGCCGGTCCCGTTGAAGCGAAGCCTGCGTGCCATATGTGGCTACCTTTCGGATCTAGACGTTGCCAGCGGACCCAGCATCTCGACTCCGCTCCGCACATGTCCATGCATCCAGAGTGACCACGGGCGAATAACGGAGAATATTCTCCATTCGGGCCCCGACCGTCACCTAGGTTGATCACTCACCGCAATCACTTCGCCACCACAAGGCGCGACGGAAAGGCCCACCCATGCCGAACACACCCGACCTCTACGCCCTCGACCTCACCGCGACCTCCTTCGTGAAGGCCTGCGGCGGCCCCTGCTCAGAGGGCTGCGTGACCCTCGCCCGGATCGGGGAGGACGCCTGGGCCCTGGGCGACAGCAAGCGGCCGGACGTGCAGCCGCTGCGCTTCAGCACGGAGGAGCTGAGCGTGGCCGGGATCGATCCCACCCGCTTCGGGCTGCCGATCTGAACGGCCGGTGCACCACCACGCCTACCTGTGGACCGGTCCCAAGGCCCGCTTCGACCAGGAGGCGCTGCGGCGGCCGCCGCACCCCGATCCGCCCCCGCCCGGCAGCCGGCCCGAGCTGATCCAGCGCTACCGCGAGGTGGCCGCGGAGTTCCCCGCGTCGGACCTGCCGCCGCTGGAGACCGCGTACTGGCTCGTCAAGCCGCGCTCGCTCGTGCGCGGGACCTGGCCGGACCCGGCGGAGGCGGCGGCCTGGCTCGGTACACAGGTGAACGCCTACGTCACCCGGTTCGCGTCCGAGGCCCAGCGCGACCCCCGTCACCTGGCCGATCTCGTCGCCTCCGCCGCCGAACGGCTGGGGTCGGGCCACGACGTG
Organism: Streptomyces sp. NPDC003247; assembly: GCF_042888135.1. Taxonomy (NCBI): domain Bacteria; kingdom Bacillati; phylum Actinomycetota; class Actinomycetes; order Kitasatosporales; family Streptomycetaceae; genus Streptomyces; species Streptomyces sp. NPDC003247. The sequence continues at coordinate 201,282 of NZ_JBIAPF010000011.1, read as the reverse complement.
TCGCTCGGGTTCTACCTCGAACGGCCCTCGTACCTCTCCCTGGCCCTGGTGACCTGTTCTCCCAACCGCGAGAACGCCCACCTCCCCTGTCCCCTGGCGGCATGAAGGGGCGCCCGGCGGCACGGCCACCGGGCGCCCCTCCCTCACGCCGCCGTGCAGCTCACGCTCGGCACGCCGCCGCCCCCGGGCGCGCCCCCGAAGCCGAAGCTCGCCGAAGCCCCGGCCGCGACCGACCCGTTGTGGGCCGCGTTCACCGCCGTCACCGTCGCCCCGCTCTGCGTGTACGAGGCGTTCCACATGCTGGTGACCTGCTGGGCGCCCGGCCAGGTCCAGGTCACCCGCCAGGACGTGATCGCCGTCGTCCCGGTGTTGGTGACCTTCACGTCGGCGTTGAAGCCGCTGCCCCAGTCGCTGGTGACGGTGTAGGCGGCGGTGCAGGCCGCCGTGGAGCCGGGGTCCTCGGGGTCCGAGGGGTCCGTACCGCCGTCCCCCGGGTCGAAGCCCGCCGCCTTGACGCTCGCCAGGTAGCCGTCCTTCACCGTGTCCACGGTCGTCCAGTCGTCCTTGAGGATGCCGCCGGTGTCCCCGGAGTTGGGGTTCCAGGACCAGAAGGTCCAGTGGAAGGAGTCGGCGCCGTACGCCGAGGTCGGGCGCAGGTAGTCGACGAGGGCGGCCAGCCACTGCTGGTCGACCGTCGACTGGAGGGTCGTACCGAACTCGCCGAGCCAGACCGGGGCGATGTCCTGTTTGAAGATGTAGCCCCAGTACTTGTCCCAGATGCCGGGCATGTTGGACGGGAACGACGGGTCGCTGAACCAGCTCTGCTGGGCCACGCTCGTCGCGTAGTCGTGGGCGGAGTAGACGAGCCGGTTCGGGACGTCGAGGCGGACGGGGTACTGGGCGACGCCCATCAGGTTGCCGCCCCACCACCCCGAGACGCCGTTGAAGGACTGCACGCCCTCGACGAAGACCAGCAGGTCGGGGTTGACGGCGAGGACGGCGTTGCCGGCCCGCTCGGCGGCGAGGCGCCAGTCCAGGGACGTGTCGCCGCAGCCCCAGCAGGCGGGGTCGTGCGGCTCGTTGTGCAGGTCGATGCCGACGACGGTGGCGTCACCGGCGTAACGGGAGGCGAGGGAGGTCAGATTCGCGATCCACGTCGACTCCGGGACCGCCGAGGTGTACCAGAGCGCCGACTGGCCGGCGGCGTCCGGGCGGTGCCGGTCCAGGATGACCTTCAGGCCGGACTGGCCGGCGTACCCGACGATCTTGTCCAGTACCTGGAGCGAGGTCAGGCCCGTCAGGTCGGCGTTCTTGCCGCCGGAGAAGTCGATGCTGTCCGGCACGGTGCCGCTCTTGAGGATGTCGTCGCTGAACGGCAGCCGGAGGGTGTTGTAGCCCAGCGACCTCATCTGGTCGATCATGCTCTTGTAGTCGCGGGCCCACAGGCCGTGGACGACGTGGTTGGCCGTCTCGAAGCCGAACCAGTTGATGCCGGCGATCCGGACCGGTGTCCCGGCCTCGTCCAGGATCTGACGGCCGCTGGTGTGCCAGTAGCCGGCTCCGGCGTCGGCCGCCACGACGCCGGTCGCCCCGTCGGCCCCGTGGGCGGACGGGGCGACGGCCGCCAGCGGTAACAGCAGGGCCGCGCCGACCGCGCACAGCGCTCTGCGCAAGGTGCGGAACATGTCGTTGCTTCCTCTCGGGGAGGCGCGGGCCCGGAACATATGGGAGCGCTCCCACACACCGCGCACCCCCCAGCAAACTAACCCTGCATGGCCACGTCAAGAAGCGGGCACGTCAAGAAGCGGGGCGGGAGACTCGCCCCCAGTGGGACGAGTCTCCCCACGGACCTACCGCCGGCTCCGCACCAGCAGGTGCAGGAAGTACGGCGTCCCGATCACCGCCGTCATCAGACCGGCGCCCAACTGGGCGGGGGCGATGACCGTGCGGCCGAGGAGGTCGGCGGTGCAGACGAGCGCGGCGCCGAGGAGGACCGCGACCGGGACCACCCGGACGTGCCGGCGGCCCACCAGGGCGCGGGCGGCGTGCGGCGCGACCAGGCCCACGAAGCCGATGGTGCCGGCCGAGGCGACGGCGGTCGCGCTGAGCAGGACGCTCAGCGCGAGGAAGCCGAGCCGGGTCCGGGACAGGCTCAGGCCGAGGAGGCGCGGGGTGTCGCCGTTCAGCGAGACGAGGTCCAGCTCGGTGCGCCGGGCGACCGCGACGGCGAGGCCCAGCGCCAGGACGAGCGCGACGGGCGCCACGTCCGGCAGGGTCCGCCCGTACGTCGAACCGGACAGCCAGGTCAGCGCCTTCGTGGCGTTGAACGGGTCGGTGAGCACGATGAGCAGGCTGATCAGCGCCGTCGTCCCGGCGGCCACGCCGACGCCGACGAGGACCAGCCGGTTCTGCTGGTAGCCGCCCCGCGCGGCGAGCCCGAAGACGATCGCGGAGGCCGCCGCGGCGCCCGCGAAGGCGGCGCCCGCGACGCTCCAGGTGCCGGCGACGGGCACGGTGGTGACGAGCAGGACGGCGCCCAGCGCGGCTCCGCCGGAGACGCCGAGGACGCCCGGTTCGGCGAGCGGGTTGCGGGTCACGGCCTGCACCAGCGTGCCGGCCAGGGCGAGCGCCCCGCCCGCGCACAGGGCGGCGAGCACGCGGGGCACGCGGGTGTCGAGGACGAAGGAGACGGCCCGCCCGGCCCGCCCCTGCGCCCAGTTGACGACGTCGCCGAGCAGGAGCTTGCTGTCGCCCAGCAGGACGCCGGCGATCGTGACGCCGACGGCGACGGCGACGAGGGCCGCCACCGTGACGAGGAACGCCGTGCGGCTCGGGATGCGCATCCGGTCCGGGGCCTCGGCGCCGGAGGTGTCGCGCAGCCGCAGCGCCATCACCACCAGGAAGACCGCGCCGACCAGGCTGGTGACGACACCGGTGGGCACGGCGACCGCGGTGTCCGCGGGGACGAGGGCCCGCAGCAGCACGTCCGACCCGAGCACCAGCCCGGCGCCGACCAGACCGGCCACCGGCAGGGTCGTCCGGGCGCGGAAGAAGCCCCGGTGGCGGCGGGCGAGCGGACGCACCAGGGCCGGTGCGCACAGGCCGACGAAGCCGATGGGCCCGGCGAGGGTGACCGCGGCCGCGGACAGCAGCGCCGCCAGTACGACGACCGTGACGCGGGTGGCGGTGACCGGGACGCCCAGTCCGCGCGCGGCGTCGTCGCCGAGGGCGAGCGCGTCGACCCGGCGGGCCGTCAGCAGCAGTCCGGCGAGACCGATCACGGCGACGGGCAGCATCTGGAGGACGCCGTCGAAGCCGTTCTGGCCGATGCTGCCCTGGTTCCACTGGTAGAGGCCCTCCGTCTGTTCGGGGAACAGCAGGAGCAGGCCCTCCGTCACGGAGTTCAGGCCCAGCGCCAGCGCGGTGCCGGCGAGGACCAGCCGTACGGTGCCGAGGCCGGACAGCGCGAGCACGACGGCCGCGGCCAGGAGCCCGCCGGCGAAGGCGACGCCGGAGGAGGCGAGCATCGGCAGGGAGACGCCGGTCGCGCCGGCCAGCCCGAGCGCCAGGTAGGAACCGGCGTTCACCGCGAGGGTATCGGGGGAGGCGAGGACGTTGCGGCTGACGGCCTGGAGCACGGCGCCGGCCACGCCGAGGACGGCGCCGACCAGGAGGCCGGCCGTCATCCGGGGCAGCCGGGAGGCGATCACGACGGACGCGTCGGCCGGATCGGCCCGGCCGGTCAGGGCCTTGACCACCTCGGCCGGTCCGACGGAGGCGGTGCCCTGGGTGACGTCGACGACGGCGAGGACGGCGACCAGGAGGACGAGCCCGGCCGTCACCGCGGCCGCGCCCGTCCGGGACGTGGCCGTCGACGGACGGGTGGCGGGGGTCGTTGCGGTGACGGCCATGGGGGCGCGTTACTTCGTCAGCGCGTCGACGACGGCGTCGATGTACGCCCCCATCGACCCGGGACCGCCGAACATCCAGATGCCGTCGGGCAGCCGGTGCACGTCGCCGGCCTTCACGAACGGCAGGGACGTCCACACGGCGTTCTTCGCGAGCGCGCCGGTGAAGGGGGTGCTGCTCGCGTCGCCGTCGCTGCCGATGTAGGCGAACCGGACGTCGTCCGGCAGGTCGGTGAGGCCCTCGACGTCGGTGGAGCCGAGGCCGTAACTGGCGTCGCCCTCGACGGTCCAGGCGTTCTTCAGACCGAGCTGCTCGTTGACCTCGCCGATCAGCGAGGTGCTGGTGTACGGGCGCAGGGTGACCTGGTTGGAGGCGACGTAGCCGTCGGCGAAGGCGTACTGGGCGCCCGCGAGACCGGCGTCGGTGAGGGCCTTCTTGCCCTCCGCGACCTTGGCCTCGAAGTCGGTGCGGAGCGTCTCGGCCTCGTCGGTGGTGCCGGTGGCCTCGGCGATGAGGTCGACGTTCTCCAGCATCTGGTCGATCTGGCCCGTGCCGTCGGCGGACTTCACCGCCAGGACCGGGGCGACCTCGCGCAGCTGCTTCACGGCGGCGGCGGTCAGGTCGGTGGTGGCGACGATGAGGTCGGGCGCGAGGGAGGCGATGGTGTCCATGCTCGGCTCGCCGCGGGTGCCGATGTCCTTCGGCTCGCTCTTCAGCGGGACGGCGGTGTCCCACGTCTTGTAGCCCTTGACGTCGGCGACGCCGACGGGGTCGATCCCGAGCGACAGGACGCTCTCGGTGACGTTCCACTCCGTGGTGACGATCTTGGTGGCCGGGCCGTCGAGCGTGACCTTGGCGCCGGTGGCGTCGGTGACGGTGATGGCCTCGGAGGTCTTCTCGGCCTGGTCGGCGGCGGGCTCGGTGGTGCCGCACGCGGCGAGGGTGAGCGCCGCGGCGGCGGTGGTCGCCGCGGTCAGCAGGAGTCGTCTCATGAGGTGGTGCCGAGCCTTTCGCTGAGAGTGCCACGCGTGTCCCGCGTGTGGTGACGGCCGATCGGGCGGGTGCGCAGCCGGCCGGTGAGGGGGTCGGTGTCGACGTCGATGCGGATGCCGTAGACGGCGGTGAGGCGCTCCGGCGTGAGGACGTCCTCGGGTGGTCCGTCGGCGACGATCCGGCCCGCTTCGAGCAGGGTGATCCGGTCGCCGACGGCCGCCGCCTGGTCGAGGTCGTGCAGGACGACACCGACGGCGATGCCGTGGTCGTCCGCCAGATCGCGGATCAGGTCGAGGAGTTCGACCTGGTAGCGCAGGTCGAGGTAGGTGGTCGGCTCGTCGAGGAGCAGCACGCCGGTCTCCTGGGCGAGGCAGCTCGCGAGCCACACCCGCTGCAACTGCCCGCCGGACAGGTGGTCGGCGCCGCGCGCGGCGAGCTCGGTGACGCCGGTGAGGGCGAGCGCCCGGTCGACGGCGGCCGAGGCGTCCGGGTCGGGCCGGCCGAAGCGCCCCCGGTAGGGGTAGCGGCCGAACTCGACGACGTCCCGCACGGTGAGTCCGCTGGGCGTGGGCCGGCCCTGGGTCAGCAGGGCCACGTGGCGGGCGAAGTCACGGGCCGTCAGGGCGAGACCGTCGGTGTCGGTGTCGATCCTGAGGGTGGCGCTGCGGGCGCGCTGCAACCGGGCGACCGTCCGCAGGAGCGTCGACTTCCCGCTGCCGTTGGGGCCGACCAGCACGGTCACCTCGCCGGGCCGGAGTACGACCGCGGCGTCGTGCACGACGTCGGTGCCGTCGTACGCCACGGTCACACCCGTGGCCGCCAGTTCATGACCGCGCAGGCGCGGGGTGCCGGCTGCTTCTTCACCAGATCTCACGCAGGCAAGGTTAGCCTCACCTAAATAGATTTCGACAGGGTGTCCTGATATCGAACTTCCGGCCGGAACGCCGGACTCGGCCCACCGACGTTCCGGACTCGGCCCACCGGCGTCCCGGAATCAGCCGGCCGACGGCCAGGACGCCGGGTTCCACACGCCCGAACGGCGCAGCGACGCCGGGCAGTGCAGGTAGATCTCGTCGATGTCCAGGACCAGGGCCAGCGCGGGACGCCGGCCGTCCGCGGTCAGGGCGTCGAAGAACGGGGCGTCGGTGAGGATGCGGGCCCGGCCGTTGACGCGCAGGACCTCCGTGCCGCCGGGAACCAGGTACAGCAGGCCCGCGTGCGGGTTCTGGAGGATGTTGTGGAAGCTGTCGCCGCGCCGGTTGCCCGGCCGGTCGGGCAGGGCGATCCGGCCGGGCCCGAGGACATGGGTGAAGCCCGCGCCGTCACCGCGCGGGGAGACGTCGCAGTTGCCCTGCGCGTCGGAGGTGGCCAGCAGACAGAAGGGCGAACGGGCCAGGATCTCCAGGTCCTTGTCGGTGAGCCGGTCGTGGACCTTCTCGATCACCACGGGCCAGGGCTCGCCCAGCAGTTCGCGCAGCTCGGCGGGGGACCCGAGCTCGGTCCAGCCCTCCTCGGTCGCGGCGTCGGGCCCGTGCCCCGCGGGCCGTCTCGCGGTCTGTCCCGCGGTCTGTCCCGCGGTCCGCCCCCCACTCTGTCCCGCGGTCCGCCCCCCACTCTGTTCCGCGGTCCGTCCCGCACTCTGTTCCGCGGTCTCGATCGTGTGCGGCAAGGCCGGCTCCCCAGATGTGTACGCCTCACAGGTAGTTGCGAACAAAACATTATCTGATGTTAGGTTCGCCTTACCTTACTGAGGCACCATCACCCGCGGCGCCGCAGCCGCCGCAGGCCGAAGACGGCGGCGCACACGACGGCCAGGGCGAGCACGCCCGTCCGCACGGTGCCGCCCGCCCCCTCACCGCCGCCGTCGCCGCCGCTCCCGGAGGCGGCCGTACTCCCGCCGGTCGACGGCGACTTGGAGTCGCCCGAGGCGCCGGGCGCGTCCTCCGCCCGCACCTCGCTGGCGGTGCCCTCGGTGCCGTACAGCAGCTTCGAGCCGTCGGCCGAGTACGTCACGGACTCCCCCTGCCGTTGCAGGGGTACGTCGAGCCGCTCCAGCCGCTCGGGGCTGCCGTCGTTCCAGTCGTAGAGGATGCCGCCGAAGTAGCCGCGGACGGCGAGCCGGCTGCCGTCCGGGGAGAGGGCTGCGTCGGTGGCCCACAGGTCGATGGGGGCGACGGGCTCGTAGACGTTGGTGCCGGACGCGGAGAGCCGGGCCGGCCCCGCGTACAGGTGTCCGCCGTCCTCCTGCTTGTCGATGATGTAGACGCGCCCGGTCTTCGGGTGCACGACGAGCGACTCGGCGTCGCGGGGTCCGTCGGAGTACCGCACGACGTACTGGGTGGCGCGGACCGTCTGGTCCTTCAGCGTCTTCGGCTCGGGCAGCTCGTAGATCCACACGTGGTCCCACTCGACGCCGTCGTTGTCGCCGATGTCGCCGACGTAGATCTGGTCGTCGGGGCCGATGCCGATCGCCTCGACGTCGCGGGGGGTGCCCACGCCGGTCATGGTGATCGTCGCGACGGTCTTGCCGGTGGCGCTGTCGACCGCGTAGAGGTAGGCGCCGGTGTCCTGGTCGTTGTGCGTCCAGTACACGCCGGGGTGCTGACGGGAGGCCGCCAGTCCGCTGGACTCGGTGATGCGGGGGTCCTCGATGGTGAAGCCCTCGTCCCCGTCGGCGGCGGAGGCGGGCACCGCGGAGACGGGCACCGCGCAGGCGGCCACGAGCAGGGCCCCGGCGAGAAGGGCGAACGGTCGGCGCATGCCCCAAGACTGCCACCCCGCCCGGCTCGGCAAGGGTCGTGGCGGGCTCGTGGCGGTCCGTGGCGGTCCGTGGCGGGCCCGTAGCAGACCCGTGGCGGGCCTCACACCCCACGCGTCTGACCGATCCACCGCCGATCCACCATGATGAGCGGATGCTCAGGTTGATGCCCGTCGGCGACTCGATGACGATCGGCAGCGCCGGTGAACACACGTGGCGCCACCGCCTGTGGCAGCACCTGTGCGCGACGTACGGCGGCCCCTTCACCTTCGTCGGCCCCCGCGAGACGCTGTACGACAAGGCGGCGGACGCGCCGGTCTCGTACGCGTACGCCGACCCCGGCTTCCCCCGCCGGCACCTGGCCGGCTGGGGCGAGGGCTGGCTGCACATGGCCCCGCTGATCGGCGAGGCGGTGCGGGCCGGCCGGGCGGACGTGCTGCTGGTCTCGCTGGGCCTGATCGACCTCGGCTTCTACACGAACGCCGAGCAGACCGCGGAGAACGTCCGCGCCTTCATCACCGCCGCCCGGACGGCGAACCCGCGGGTGAGCATGGTCCTCCTCCCCGTCATCCCCAACATCCGCGCCGCCGCCGACGAGCCCTTCGCCGCGCAGGTCGCCCTCTTCAACGAACTGCTCGGCAAGACGGCCGCCGACCTCGACGAAGCGTCCTCCCCGCTGCTGCTGGCCTCGGTCCCGCCGTCGTACGACATCCATGCCGACACCTACGACGGCACCCACCCCAACGCGAGCGGCGAGCACAAGATCGCTGCGGCGTTCGCGGAGGCGATGCACCAGGGGTGGGGCGTGGGCGGACCGTACGGGACCGGCTGACCGCACGGGCGCGGTGAGGCCGCCACGTGACCCGGTCACCGTGCGTATCGTTGTACCGCGCGGCCGCACTCGAGCGAGGGCGGTCGGGGAGGAGCGCCACCATGACCGTCCCCGACGACAGGATCGCGATGGCCGACGCCAACACCGAGCGCTTGGACGCATGGTTCGAGCGGCTCGAGCGGATGCCCGTCCCCGAAGGATTCCGGGTCGAGATCGTCGGGGGCAGCGTCCACATGACACCTCAGAGGGCCACTCACTGGGAGATCATCTTCCAGATCGCCTGTGCCGTCCGCGAGAGGTTCGGGAAGGGCATCAAGGTCTTCTCGGACGTCCGCATCGACTTCCCCGGTCACGAGAACGGCTTCTGCCCCGACGTGGTCAAGCTCCGCGACTCCGCGGAGGCGGACGACGCGGGCCGCTGGAGCCACGAGGACGTCGAGTTCGTCGCCGAGGTCATCTCCCAGGGCACCGCCGCCAACGACTACGGCCCGAAGAAGACCGCCTACGCCGTCGCCGAGGTTCCCGTCTACCTCATCGCCGACCCCTATCAGGGCCGCTGCTACGTCCACACCGACCCCAAGGACGGCGACTACACCACGGTGACCAGGGTCAACTTCGGCACCGACATCGACCTGACCGACACGGTCGTCGGCCTCGTCCTCACCACCGGCGAGTTCCCCCGCGACTGACCGCCCCCTCTTGCATGGAGCGCACTCCAAGCCGTTGGCTGGGCGTTCATGAAGTACACGCAGCTCGGACGCACGGGCCTCAAGGTCAGCCGACTGGTCCTCGGGACCATGAACTTCGGCCCCCAGACGGACGAGGCCGACAGCCACGCCATCATGGACGCGGCGCTGGACGCCGGCCTCAACTTCTTCGACACGGCCAACGTCTACGGGTGGGGCGAGAACAAGGGCCGCACCGAGGAGATCATCGGCAACTGGTTCGCGCAGGGCGGCGACCGCCGCGACAAGGTCGTCCTCGCCACCAAGGGGTACGGCAACATGGCCGCCGACGGGGAGGCGTGGCCCAACCACGACAAGCTCTCCGCGCTGAACATCCGACGGGCCGTCGACGCCAGCCTCAAGCGGCTGCGGACGGACTACATCGATCTCTACCAGTTCCACCACGTCGACCGTGCCACTCCCTTCGAGGAGATCTGGCAGGCGATCGACGTGCTGGTGCAGCAGGGGAAGATCCTCTACGCCGGGTCCTCCAACTTCCCCGGGTACAAGATCGCCCAGGCCAACGAGATCGCCGGCCGCCGGCACGGGACGATCGGCCTCGTCAGCGAGCAGTGCCTCTACAACCTCGCCGAGCGGCGGGCCGAGATGGAGGTCATTCCGGCCGCGCAGGAGTACGGGCTCGGCGTCATCCCCTGGTCGCCGCTGCACGGCGGGCTGCTCGGCGGGGTCATCAAGAAGGAGGCCGAGGTCGGACGCCGGACCGGTGGCCGGGCCGCCGCCACCCTCGCCGACCCCACCGCACGCGCCCAGATCCAGGCGTACGAGGACCTGGTCGACAAGCACGCCCTCGAACCCGGTGAGGTCGCTCTCGCCTGGCTGCTCACCCGCCCCGGCGTGACCGGCCCGATCGTCGGCCCGCGCACCGCCGAGCAGCTCGCCTCCGCAGTCCGCGCGGTCGACCTGGACCTCACCGAGGAACTCCTGACCAGCCTGAACGACATCTTCCCGGGCCCAGGCCCGTCCCCGGAGGCCTTCGCCTGGTAACCCCACCAGGGACACCCCGCCAGGGGGCGCACCTGGCAACACCGCAAGGCCACACCCCGCCAGGGGCGCGGGGAACTGCGCGACCAGCCCCCACCGGCCCGCGGCCGACCGACGACGCAGCCCTCCCCGCCCCCACAGGCCGCCCCCACCAACACCGCAAGGGCACACCCCACCAGGGGCGCGGGGAACTGCGCGACCAGCCCCCACCGGCCCGCGGCCGACGACCGACGCGCACACCCCACCCCCAGCGGAGCGCCTACTTTCCGAGCACCGCCGCCACCGCCACCACGACGAACATCAGCACGAGCACACCGGCCATGATCCGGTTACGGGTCTTCGGGTCCACCCTTCGAGCCTAACGGTCGCCCCCGAGCGCCCAGCGCCCGACCGGCTCATAGCGGGGCTGTTCGCCCGGCACCCCGGACCGGGGCAGGCGGCTGCGGACGAGCACCAGCTCCTCCACCGTCCACGTCCGGCCGGCGAAGGCGCACAGCGCCTCGACGTACGGCCGGACGTCGACGGCGTCCCGGCTGCGGGCCAGCGTCAGATGGGCCTGGTAGCGCCGGGGCTCCCCCAGGTCCAGACCGGCCTTGCGGGCCGCCGCCTCCGCCCGGCCGGCCAGCAGCCGCAGCGCGGCGACCTCCCCCTCCGCGCCGGTCCACAGGGCCCGCCCGCGCCCGAACTGCCCGCCACCCCGCAACGCCAGCTCGAACGGCGCGCTGCGCCGCGCGGCCCGCTCCAGCCGCGCCGACAGCTCCGGTACGACGTCCTCGTCGACCTCGCCGTAGAAGGCGAGCGTGAAGTGCCAGCCGGGCAGGCCGGTCCAGCGCAGCGCGTCCGCCCCCGGCAGCCTCCGCAGCACGGCCACCTCGGCGGCGAGTTCGTCCGTGACGGCCCGCGGGGGCAGGACGGCGGCGAAAAGTCTCATGGAGCCAGTGTGGGCCAGTGTGACCGCCACCACGCGCGTCCGGACGTGTCCCGATCACCGTGCGTATCGTCGTACCGCGCGCCCGGCCGCCCACGGGGCCGACCGGTTCCCCCGGGGGCTCCCCCTCCCCGGGGCTGACGCCCCCGTCGGTCAGGCCGCCGCCGCCAGTTCCTCTCGCCGTCCCCGGGGTTCGAACCGCACCGTCGGGTGGCCGTGGCGCCAGCCCACCGCCAGGCGGAGGTTGCCCACCCGGGCCAGGACCAGGCCGATGGCCGCGGCCGCGAGCGCGGCGATCGCGCCGCCCACCGCCAGCCCGGCCCGGACGCCGTACGCGTCGGTGATCCAGCCGGCGATCGGCGCGCCCACCGGCGAACCGCCCAGGAAGACCATCATGTACAGGGCCATGACACGGCCGCGCATGGCCGGATCGGTGCCCATCTGGATGCTGGTGTTCGCGGTGACGTTGATCGTCATGCCGAACATGCCGATCGGGGCCATGAGCAGGGCGAACAGCCACAGCGAAGGCGCCACGGCGGCCACCAGCTCCATCGCTCCGAAGGCGACCGCCGCGGCGATCAGCACACGCATGCGGGCCGTGCCGCGCCGGGCCGCGAGCAGCGCGCCGGCCACCGAGCCGACCGCCATGAGCGTGTTGAAGAGGCTGTAGGAGCCCGCGCCCGCGTGGAAGACGTCGTCGGCGAAGGCGGAGAGGTAGACGGGGAAGTTGAAGCCGAAGGTGCCGACGAACCCGACCAGGACGATCGTCCAGGTCAGATCCGGACGCCCGGCGACGTACCGCAGGCCCTCCCGCAGCTGGCCCTTGCCGCGCGGCGCCCGCTGGACGACGTGCAGCTCGCGGGCGCGCATCAGCAGCAGCCCGGCGATGGGCGCGACGAAGGACAGGCCGTTGAAGAGGAACGCCCATCCCGTGCCCACACCGGTGATCATCACGCCGGCGACGGCGGGGCCGACGAGGCGGGCGGACTGGAAGTTCGCGGCGTTCAGGCTCACCGCGTTCTGGAGCTGATCCGGGCCGACCATCTCGCTGACGAAGGACTGGCGGGCCGGGTTGTCCAGGACGGTCGCGAGACCGACGGCGAAGGCGGCGACGTAGACGTGCCAGACCTCCACGTGCCCGGAGAGGGTGAGGAGCGCGAGCGCGATACCGGTGACGGCCATCGCGGCCTGGGTCCCGAGCAGGGTGCGGCGCTTGGGCAGCCGGTCGACGAGGACACCGCCGTACAGGCCGAACAGCAGCATCGGCAGGAACTGAAGCGCCGTGGTGACGCCGACGGCGGTGGCGGAGCCGGTGAGGCTGAGCACCAGCCAGTCCTGGGCGATGCGCTGCATCCAGGTGCCGATGTTGGAGACGACCTGGCCGCCGAAGAACAGGCGGTAGTTCCTGACCTTCAGGGCGGCGAACATCGAGGACTTGCGGGGGGCGTCGGGGGCGGGCGGGGAATCGTGGGTGGTCGGTGCGGGGGCGGAGTCTGCTCCGGATCCCGTACTCAAAAGGGTTCGCCTCCTCGTGAACTGCTTACAGATGTGCGAGCTTCTCCAGCACGGGGGCGGCTGCGCGCAGCTTGGCCCACTCGTCCTCGTCGAGGCCGTCGACCAGGGTGGCGAGGAACGCGTTCCGCTTGCGGCGGCTCTCCTCGAGCATGGTCTCGGCCTGCTCGGTCTTGGTGACGACCTTCTGCCGCCGGTCCTCCGGATGCGGCTCCAGCCGGACCAGGCCCTTGGCCTCCAGCAGGGCGACGATACGAGTCATCGAGGGCGGCTGCACGTGCTCCTTGCGGGCGAGCTCGCCCGGGGTGGCGCTGCCGCACTGGGACAGGGTGCCGAGCACCGACATCTCGGTCGGGCTCAGCGACTCGTCGACCCGCTGGTGCTTGAGCCGACGGGACAGCCGCATCACGGCGGAGCGCAGGGAGTTCACGGCGGCCGCGTCGTCGCCATGGCTAAGGTCCGGCATGTCTTTAGCGTAACTCATTACCCTCGCTAAGGACCACCGCGGGGGTGCCCCTTTGCCCGTGACGCCCGCCACTCATTCTCAGCCACTACCGGAAGTCACTCATACGGGTGATAGGAGTGCGGAACGCCACCCACCGGACGGAACCGGGCCGCGACCCTCGTACCCATGGGGACCAGTGTGCTCAGCCTGCGAATAGACCACGACCTGCTCGAACGGCTCCGGCACCACGCCGCCAAACGAGGAATGAGCGTCCAGGACTATGTCGTCCGGACGCTCATTCGGGGTGACTTCGACGAACGGTTCCAGACCGCCGTCGAGGAGACGGAGAAGTTCTACGGGCTCACCTGATCCCGCGGCACCGACCCGGCGGCAACCGACCCGGCGGCACCGACCCGGCGGCCCGTCACCGGGACCGCGCACGGCCCGGGGGCCGGTGTCAGGCTCAGGTGAGGCCGAGGGCCGGCATCAGGTAGTAGAAGGCGAACACGGCCGAGACCGCGTACAGCGCCGCCGGGACCTCCCGGCCCCGCCCGGCCGCCAGGCGCAGCACCACGAAGGTGATGAAGCCCATGCCGATGCCGTTGGTGATCGAGTAGGTGAACGGCATCATCACCATCGTGATGAAGGCCGGGACGGCGATGGTGTAGTCCGCCCAGTCGATGTCCTTGACGGAGTTCGCCAGGATCAGGAAGCCGACCGCGAGCAGGGCGGGGGTGGCGGCCTGGGACGGGACCATCGTGGCGACGGGGGTCAGGAAGAGGGCGACGGCGAAGAGACCGCCGGTGACGAGGTTCGCGAAGCCGGTGCGGGCGCCCTCGCCCACGCCGGCCGTGGACTCCACGAAGGCGGTGGTGGCGGAGGAGGAGCTGGCGCCGCCGGCGGCGACGGCGAGACCGTCGACGAAGAGGACCTTGTTGATGCCCGGCATCTGGCCCTGCGCGTCCGTCAGCTTGGCCTCGTCGCTGACGCCCATGATCGTGCCCATCGCGTCGAAGAAGCACGACAGCAGCACGGTGAAGACGAAGAGGATCCCGGTCAGCACGCCGACCTCGGAGAACCCGCCGAAGAGGCTGACCTCACCGATCAGGCCGAAGTCGGGGGTGGCGACGGGGTTGCCGGGCCACTCCGGGACGGTGAGGCCCCAGGACGGCACCGTGGCGACGGCGTTGACGACCATCGCCAGGACGGTCATGGCGACGATCGAGATCAGGATCGCGCCGGGCACCTTGCGGACGATCAGGGCCAGGGTGAGCAGCGCACCGAGGATGAAGATCAGGACCGGCCAGCCGTCGAGGTGACCGTCGGCGCCGAGCTGGAGCGGGACGGTGGTCTGGGCGGCGTCCGGCATACGGGTGACGAACCCGGAGTCCACGAGCCCGATCAGCATGATGAACAGGCCGATACCGATCGAGATGGCCTTGCGCAGCCCGAACGGCACGGCGTTCATGACGCGCTCGCGCAGGCCGGTGGCGACCAGCAGCATGACCACGAAACCGGCCAGCACCACCATGCCCATCGCGTCCGCCCAGGACATGCGGGGCGCGAGCTGGAGCGCGACGACGGAGTTCACGCCCAGACCGGCGGCCAGCGCGATCGGCACGTTGCCGATGACGCCCATCAGCAGCGTGGTGAACGCGGCGGTCAGACAGGTCGCGGTGACCAGCTGACCGTTGTCGAGCTGATGCCCGTACATGTCCTTCGCGCTGCCGAGAATGATCGGGTTGAGCACGATGATGTACGCCATCGCAAAGAAGGTGGCGAAACCGCCGCGCACCTCACGGGCGAGGGAACTGCCCCGCTCGGAGATGCGGAAGTACCGGTCGAGCGCGCCGTACGCGGACGCGCCGCCCGGCCCTTCGGGCGTGGGAACCTTGGCGGGGGCCGAGGTGGACATGCGGAACCTCATCACCAGCGGACTTCCCCCAGCCGCTTTGGCGCTTCCTACGAACATAAGTGGACAGGCACAAACGGTTTCAGTATGAACATATGAGACCGTGATCGCTATCTCCGCGCGTAGACCCCGCGCGCCCCACGGCCCTGCCCCCTCCGTCCCCCGCGCCCCACGGCCCGGCCCCCGCGCCTCGTAAGCTGTGGACATGGCGAAGTGGACACCGAGGCACGAGGCGCCGGAGCCCCTGGAGGGGCCCGTGGTCGCCACCATCACCGGCGGCACGATCCTCTGGTTCGCCCTCTTCCTCGTCCAGCTCCCCTTCTACGGCTGGTTCGACGACCACGGCCATCTGTGGTGGCTGTGGACCTGCCTGGCCGGCGGGGGCCTCGGGCTGATCGGCGTCTGGTACGTCCGCCGCCGGGACGCGGCCCTCAAGAGCGCGGCCGCCCGGGACGCCGCGGCCCCGAAGGAGACGTCCGGGGCCGAGTAGGCCGAGTACTACCACCGCACGACGGCCCTCCTCCCGAGGTCGGATCTTCCGGGCATCCGGCGGGTGAACGCCCGGATCCGCACGTACCGTCGATTCCATGACCCATACCGACGCCGCCGCCCCGGCCCGCACGGCGACCGGGCTCACCAGTGCCGAGGTCGCGGAGCGCGTCGCGCGCGGTCAGGTCAACGACGTCCCCGTGCGCAGCAGCCGCACCGTCGGCGAGATCGTCCGGGCCAACGTCCTCACCCGCTTCAACGCGATCATCGGCGTGCTCTGGCTGGTCATGCTGGTCGTGGCGCCGATCCAGGACGGCCTCTTCGGGTTCGTGATCCTCGCCAACACCGCCATCGGGATCATCCAGGAGTGGCGGGCGAAGCAGACCCTGGACTCCCTCGCGGTGATCGGCGAGGCCCGGCCGACCGTCCGCCGCGACGGGGTCGCCGCCGAGGTCGCCACCTCCGCCCTCGTCCTGGACGACATCGTCGAGATCGGGCCCGGCGACAAGATCGTGGTGGACGGCGTCTGCACGGAGGCCGACGGCCTGGAGATCGACGAGTCGCTGCTCACCGGCGAGGCCGACCCCGTCGTCAAACGCCACGGCGACACCGTGATGTCCGGCAGCTTCGTCGTCGCCGGGAGCGGCGCCTTCCGGGCCACCAAGGTCGGCCGCGAGGCCTACGCCGCCCAGCTCGCCGAGGAGGCGTCCCGCTTCACCCTCGTCCACTCCGAGCTGCGCTCCGGCATCTCCACGATCCTCAAGTACGTGACGTGGATGATGCTCCCGGCCGCGATCGGCCTGGTCGTCACCCAGTTCGTCGTGCAGGGCAACGACCTCAAGGACTCCGTCGCGCGCACGGTCGGCGGGATCGTCCCGATGGTCCCGGAGGGCCTGGTCCTCCTCACCTCCGTCGCCTTCGCCATCGGCGTGATCCGCCTCGGCCGCAAGCAGTGCCTCGTCCAGGAACTCCCGGCCATCGAGGGCCTCGCCCGCGTCGACACCGTCTGCCTGGACAAGACGGGCACCCTCACCGAGGGCGGCATGGACGTCGCCGAGGTCCGCCGCCTCGACGGCAGCGACGACACCTACGTACGGCAGGTGCTGGGCGCGCTCGGCGAGTCCGACCCGCGCCCCAACGCCTCCCTCCAGGCGATCATCGACGCCTGCCCGGACAGCGACGACTGGCGCTGCACCGAGTCGCTGCCCTTCTCCTCCGCGCGCAAGTACAGCGGTGCCACCTTCAGCGAGGGCGGCGGCGAGACCAGCACCTGGCTGCTCGGCGCACCCGACGTCCTGCTGCCCGCGGGCGACCCCGCCCTCGCCGAGACCGAGCGGCTCAACGAACAGGGCCTGCGGGTGCTGCTGCTCGCCCGCGCCGTCCGTGACCTCGACGACGACGAGGTCGCCCGCGGCGCCCGCGCCACCGCCCTCGTCGTCCTGGAGCAGCGGCTGCGCCCGGACGCCGCCGACACCCTGCGCTACTTCGCCGAGCAGGACGTCCACGCCAAGGTGATCTCCGGCGACAACGCGGTCTCGGTCGGCGCGGTCGCCGCCCAGCTGGGTCTCGACGCCCGGACGGTCGACGCGCGCCGGCTGCCCGCCGAGCGGGACGGCATGGGGCGGGCCCTGGACGAGGCCACCGTGTTCGGCCGGGTCACCCCGCGGCAGAAGCGGGACATGGTCGGCGCCCTCCAGTCCCGCGGGCACACGGTCGCGATGACCGGGGACGGGGTCAACGACGTCCTCGCGCTGAAGGACGCGGACATCGGCGTCGCGATGGGGTCCGGCTCCGAGGCGACCCGGGCCGTCGCCCAGATCGTGCTGCTGGACAACAGCTTCGCCACCCTGCCGGCGGTGGTGGCGGAGGGCCGGCGGGTCATCGGCAACATCACGCGCGTGGCGACGCTCTTCCTGGTGAAGACGGTCTACTCGGTGCTGCTGGCGCTGCTGGTGGTGTGCTGGCAGGTGGAGTACCCGTTCCTGCCCCGCCACCTGACCCTGCTGTCCACCCTCACCATCGGCGTCCCGGCCTTCTTCCTCGCCCTCGCCCCCAACCGGGAGCGGGCCCGCCCCCACTTCGTGCGCCGGGTCATGCGGTACTCGGTGCCGGGCGGGGTGCTGGCGGGCCTCGCGACCTTCGTGACGTACCTGATCGCCCGGCACCACTACACCGGGCCGGGGGCGCTGGACGCCGAGACGAGCGTCGCGACGCTGACGCTGTTCCTGATCACCCTGTGGGTCCTGGCGATCATCGCCCGCCCCTACACCTGGTGGCGGATCGCCCTGGTGGCCGCGATGGGCGCGGGGTTCCTGGTGGTGCTGGTGGTCCCGTGGCTCCAGGACTTCTTCGCGCTGAAGCTGGTGGGGGTGACGATGCCGTGGATCGCGGTGGGCGTCGCGGTCGTGGCGGCGGCCGTCCTGGAGATCGTCTGGAGACAGGTCGACCGCCGGGTGCCCGCCTGACGGCGGCGGACGCCGGGAAGGCGCCAGGAGGACGCCGGGAAGGACGCGGAAGGGCCCGCGCCCCGCCGGCTGCGGGGTGCGGGCCCTTCACGGTGCGTCCCTCGGGACTCGGCGGACGTCGTCTCGGCGGACGTCGCCTCAGCGGCGTCGCCTCAGCGGACGTCGTCTCAGCGGACGTCGACGAAGTCGCCCGCGGCCTTGACCGCCGGGGCGGTCGTGGTGCCCACGAAGCTGTAGCGGTAGTAGCCGTCGACCGACGCCTTGACGGTGGTGGCCAGACCGCCGGTCGAGGTGGTCTTGACGCTCTTCACCGTGCTGTAGGTGGTGGAGCTCTTCTTGCGGAACTGGAGCTGCGCGTAGACACCGGAGTAACCGGTGTACGTGCCGGTCTCCCAGTTCGCGCGGGTCAGCCGGCCGGTGACCGTGATGGTCTTGCCCTTCGTCACCGGCTCCGGGGAGGCGTTGACGGTGAGCTTGGAGGCGCGCTTCACCAGCGTGGTGCCGAGGTCGCCCTGGTCGGCGTAGGTGCCGGTGGCGTAGTCGAGGGCCAGCGCGCCGCCCTTCCAGGTGCCGGCGTCCGAGTTCACCAGGTCGCCCTCGTCCGGGTAGATGTCGACCAGGCCCTTGCAGGTGGCGGTGGTCGCCGAGGTGTCGGTGCAGGTGGCCGCGTCGTAGCCGAACAGGATGTTGTCCGGGGCGTCGAACGAGCCCTTGTAGATGTACGGGCCGGTGGCGAAGTCCGCGGAGTGGATGTCCACGTCGGCGCCGTGCGTCAGCGTGTAGGTGACCGTGGTGGCGACGTGGGCGGTGGTGCCGACCGTGATCGCGGAGGTGAGCTTGAAGTTGGAGTAGGACACGTCCAGGTCGCCGTAGACGGCGGTGCTGAACGCGGACTTCTGGGAGCCGCCGTGGGCGGCGGCGAAGGCGGCCTCCGCGCGCTCGTGGTAGGTGGAGTCGTCGGCCTGCGCGGCCGGCACGGCGAGGGCGGAGAGGGCCAGGGCGCCGGTGACGGCGGCCAGGGTGGCACGTGTACGCATGCATGTCCCAAGTGAAGAAGGGGCTGTCCGGGAGGGTGCCTCCGGTGAGCCCGAGTGGACGCGAGCCTGTCGGCTCGCAAGATCAGATGTTCGACGCGGGGGAATGGTTGTACGGGTCACGGCCGCACTGCGCGGCCGGTCCCGCCGAGGGGCCGTCGTCCGGGCCCCCCGGACCCGTCTCCCGCACCCGGGCTCCTACTTGACGTCGGTGAAGCCGCTCGCGGCCGTCGTCGCGGCCGGGCCGGTGACGGCGTGGGCTCCGCGCGAGGCGGCGACGCGGGTGCGGGTGCGGGTGCGCATGTGGTGTCCCCCGTGTTCAGTGGCCCGCGGGACGGATGTGTCCCGCGGGGCCCGAGTGCTCGGTGAACCGGCTGGTGGTGCCGGTTCACCGCATGAGACTCACCACCCCGTCGAACGGTTGCACGTCAAACGGAGGAATTGCGCGGGAGACGTGAAAGGGCGTCAGTCGAACCAGCGGTCCCGCGCCAGCTCGCCCGTCCGCGACGGGTCCTCCAGCAGGGCGGCGACCTCGAACCGCCGCGGCCACTGGCCCGCCGCCCAGGCCAGCCCCGCGGCGACGCCCTCCAGGGTGGCGGCGTGCAGGACGCCGTCCTCCGTCAGCCGCCAGTCGATCTCCACGCCGTCGACGACGAGTTCGCCGTGCTCGACGTAGGTGTCCGGCGTCCGCGGACCGAGCAGGACCCGCACCGGGTCCGGCACCTCGTGCTCGGTGCCCTCGGAGCCGACCTCGCCCGTCACGGACTCACTCAGCCGCCGCACCTGGAACAGCTCGGCCAGCTCGGCGGCCCGCGCGGGACGCACGGGCAGCAGCGGGACGCCCTCGGTGAACGGCAGCAGGTCGGGCGAGTCCACGACGACCGCGTCGGCCGCGTCCACCACCTCCACCCGCCCGTCGACGACGGCCCGCACCTCGTCCGGCAGGGTCACCCGGTCCGGGTCCAGCTCGGCCAGCGCCCCGTACAGCCCGTGCAGCTGGGCGGCGGTGACCGGCCGCTCCGGGTCGGCGAGCCGCTCCAGCAGCTCGGCGGCGCCGCCCGGCTCGTCGAGCAGGGCCGCCACGGACGTCCGCACGCCCAGCGCCCGCAGCACCTGCTCGTCGTCGAAGCCGGTGGCGTCGGCCTCGTCGTACAGCCCGCGCAGCAGCGGGTCCCCGCCGGAGGCGAGCAGCCCCGCCGGACGGCGGCCGTCGAGCACCGGGTGCCCGCGCAGCCACCAGGCCGTGTAGGGCCGTACGACCTCGTGCGTGCCGTCGGGCAGCAGGATGCGCACCGGCTGGGTCAGGGCGTCGCGCAGCGGCGGCTGGGCGAGCAGGGCGAGCGCCTGCGGCCACCGGTCGTCGTCGACCAGGTCGAGGTCGCGGACGGCGACCAGCTCGGTGGCGACCGGGGGCACGGGCGTGTCCGGGAAGCGGTCCAGGACGTCCTCGCACCACACGTCGACCGCGTCCAGCAGCCCGGCGTCGTCGGGCTCGGCGAAGTCGCCCTCGCGGGGTTCGAGCTCGTCGGGGTCGAGGACGACGTCGGTGGCGCGGACGAGCGCGAAGTCGGCGAGCACCCCGCACGCGGCGAGGGGCTGCTCGCCCCACCTCTCGGCCAGTTCGGCGTCCACGCAGGCCAGTTCGCCCTCCCGGATCACCTGGGCGAACGGGCTGCCGGGCAGCACGAGTTCACCGGCCGGGGCGAGCTCGCCGTCCTCGTCCGGCAGGGCGAGCGCGCCGAGCCAGGGCTCGTCGCCGGGCTCCAGAGCGGCGTCGCGCACCAGGGCGAGGACGGTGTCGGCGAGCTCCTCGGCGTCCGGGGCGTCCTCGTCCCAGGCGCCTCCGTCGTCGTCCAGGGAGGCGGCGACGGCGGCCCGCACCTGCGGGGTGGTCAGGACGGCGCGCGGGGTCGCGGGCAGCGCCCCGAGCTTCTCCAGGAGCGGATGGGCGGCGTCCGGGTGGGCCATCTTCAGGCCGAGCCGGGCGAGGACGCCGGCGTCGACGCCCGCCGACTCCGCCGTGGGCAGCAGCACCTGCCGGGGGCCGATCGTGGTCCGCGCCGCGCCGGTCGCCGGGGAGGTGTCCCCGGCCAGCGGCACGGGCAGCCCCGAGAGCCGGTCGGGGTCCACGCCGGCGAGGCTCTCGTACAGCCGGTGCCACCACTCCGGGGCCTTCTCCAGCCCGGCCAGCCGGTCGACGGCGTCGGCGAGCGGGATCCGGGCCACCCCGAGGGTGCGCAGCTCCACGCGCCGCTCCAGCCCGGCGGGCAGCAGCGTCGGCAGCACCTCGGCCAGCACCCGCACGGTGTCGGCGCCGGCGCCCTCCACGACCTCGGCGTCCCGCGGGCGCAGGGCCTCCGGCAGTTCGCCGTCGTCGGCGGCGGGCCGTACGGCGGGCGGCAGGAAGGCGGTGCGCGGCAGCCGCTCCAGGATCGCCTGGCGCAGCGCCCCGTCCAGTTCGCCCTTGCCGAGCGGGCCCGGCACGAGGTCGACGGCGCCGGCGGTCACCGGCCGCCAGTCGGCGAGCAGTTCGGCGTACGTGTCCGCCGCCCGCTGCACCAGGAAGTCGGTGAGCGGTCCCGGCGCGGCGTGGCGGCGGGTGGTGTCCAGGGGGAAGGAGGCGATGAGCAGGGCGGGCACGCCGAGCGGCTCGTCGCTGGGCGTCGGCGCGTGCACGACGGGAGTGGTCCGCGGGCGGGCGGGCGCCCCCTCGGCGTCGACGGGCACGGCCCACGTCACCGACCAGTGCGGCCGCAGCCGCTCCTCCAGCGGCCGGTCCGCGAGCAGGTCGGGGGTGAGGGGGCCGTGGCCGCCGGCGGTCCGCCAGCGGGTCGTCCCGTCCCGCGAGTCCTCCACGACGGTGAGGGCGCCGTCGGTGTGCCGGCGCAGGACGCGGGCGGGCGCGTCCCCGATCTCCACCGCGATCTCCTCCAGCCCGGGCAGCGCGAGGAGCACGGCGTCGTCGACGGCCGCGAGGAGCCGCTCGGCGAGGTCGGCGGCGGCCGCGTCCCGCAGGGGCAGGATGACGGCGGTGTCGTACGGCTCCGGCGCGGTGCCCTCAGCGGCGAACGGCAGCCGCAGCAGCGGTACGTGCCCGTCCCGGCGCCGGATCTCGTCGCCCAGGCCGGGGCTGTGCCGGGCGGTCTCGGAGGCCAGCTCGCGGGCCTCCGGCAGGGACCAGCGGACCCCGCCGTGCCGTCCGACGACGGCGGGCTCGTCGGTGACGGCCAGGACGGCGGCGAAGCCGACGCCGAACCGGCCCACCGAGACCGCTTGCGTGTCCCGCTTGGCGGAGGCGCGCAGGGTGGCGAGCGACTCGACGCCGGCGGCGTCCAGCGGTGCTCCGGTGTTCGCGGCGACGAGGACCTGCTCGCGCAGCGTCAGCCGGAGCCGGCCCGGGACCCCGGCCCTGGCGGCGGCGTCGGCGGCGTTCTGAGCGAGCTCCACGACCAGCCGGTCCCGGTAGCCGCCGAGGACCAGGTCCTCCTCGGCGTTGGCGTCCTCCCGGAAACGGGCGGGGCTGGTGGCCCAGGCGTCCAGCACTCCGCGGCGCAGACGCGCCGTACCGAAGGGGTCCGCGCCCTCAGCTGCCGGCCGCACGAACTTGCTCACGTCGGTTCACTCTCCTCATCGGCGTGGGCTCGAAGGTACCGCGCGCCGGGGAGTGCGACGCGTCGGCCTCGGTCTGCCGCCCCGCCGGGTTGACGCCGGGCACCCTGCCGGGGCGGTACGGACCGCCCCTCGGGACCGCGGCCCCGGACCCGCGTACACCCGGCCGACGTGCCGCGCACAGCCTCCCAGGGGCTGCCGCCCCGGACCCGCGCCCACCCGGCCGACGTGCCGCGCACGACCTCCCAGGGGCTGCCACCCCGGACCCGCGTACGCCCGGCCGACGGCCGCGCGACCTCGCCGGGGCTGCCCGCCCCGAACCCGCGCCCACCCCGCCGACGGCCGCGCGACCTCCCAGGGGCTGCCCGCCCCGAACCCCCGCTTCGGCCCTGGACGGGCCTCGTCCTCAAACTCCCCCAGCGGGGGCACCCCCAGACGGGCTGGTGGGTCGGCCCTCCGGCGCCGAGACCGATCGGCCGGGAAGCAGCCGACCGCTGGGAGAAATCCCGCCCGCCGGGGAAGGGCGGAACAGCCGGGGAAGGCCGGCCGGCCCGGACCTGCCCCATCGGCCAAGAACACGGCTGGCCGGCCGCGGAGAAGCCACCGGACCGGACCGGGCCCACGGGCCGAGAACGTGGCTGACCAACCACGGAGACACCACCGAACCGGACCTGGCCCACCGGCCGACAAGAGGCCGACCAGCCGGGAGATGGCCGACCGGCCGAGGAGACGCCCACCGCCCGAGACCCGGCCGACCGGCCGAGGAAAGACCCACCCCCCGACACCCGGCCGACCGGCCGAGGAGGGACCCACCGGCCGGCACCCGGCCAACCGGCCGAGGAGGCGCCCACCGGCCGACACCCGGCCGACCGGCCGAGGAAAGACCCACCCCCCGACACCCGGCCGACCGGCCGAGGAGGGACCCACCGGCCGGCACCCGGCCAACCGGCCAGGGCTGCCAGTCGGCGCAGGACCGTGGTTAGGAGTGCCCCAGTTCGGCCGATTCCTCGTCCGCCGCCGCCGGTACCGAGCCGGAGTCCGGTGCCGGGCGCAGGGGGAACGGGTCCACCCGTGTCTCGTCGATCACCGGCGCGGGCGGCTGCGGGGGTTTCGGCATGACGGCGGCCTCGGAGTGGCCCCCGCAGCCGTACGCCAGCGAGACGACGCGGCCGTCCGCCGGGGAGAACTCGTTGGCGCAGACGCCGAAGGCCTGCCCGAGGGAGCCTCCGATGGGCGTGAGGAAACCGCAGCTGACACAGGACGCGGGGGCGGCCTGCGCCATGGGGGTCTTGGCCCCGAAGGCCTCGTCCCAGCGGTCCGCGGCGGTGTGCAGCCCGTAGCGCGACAGCACCCGGGCGCGGCGCATGCCGAGCTCCTCCGCGACCGCCGCGACCGACCCGCGCGACGGCGCCGTCGGAAGCTTCGCCGGCGGGCCCGCCGTGACCTCCGCGTCCTCCGCCTCCACCAGGTCCGCCATCTGCGGGGAGACGGCGGAGTTGGGCGGCGGCGCGTCCTCGCCGCTGTACCCGGGCTCCAGACGCAGGTCCTCCGCGTCCGTCGGCAGCAGGTCGCCGGGGCCCATGTCGCCGGGGCGCAGCCGCTCGCTCCACGGCACCCACTCCGGCGCCAGCACCGCGTCCGGGCCGGGCAGCAGCACCACCTCGTCCAGCGTCACGATCTTCGCGCGGGACGCCCGCGCGACCGTCACCGCCCAGCGCCAGCCCCGGTACCCGAGCTCCCGGCAGTCGAAGAAGTGCGTCACCACGCGGTCGCCCTCGGAGAGCACACCGACGTGCTCCCCGACCACGCCGGGCGCGGCGGCCTCCTCTGCCGCGGCGCGGGCGAGGTCGACGGCCTCGGCGCACAGGCGGTCGGGGGTGCGGCTTCGCGTGGTCGCTGCGCTCACAGGTATCGCTTCTCTCCTACGCCGTCTCCAGGGTGCGGATTGCCTCCGGCGGTGGAGCGGACGGAGCGGACCTCGGGACCGCGTCGACGTCTGCGTCCGATCGCGCTCGGGCGCACCTGTGCCATCCATTGTGCGGGATGGCTGAGATACGCACGCTACCTGTTCGCGCGCTCCCAGCCCACACCGACGGTGCTTCCACCGTGCTCCGCGCCCCTGTTTCCCGGTGCGCAACGGCCCGGCGCCCCTGGCCGGCGGGCCGGACGGCACACGGCCATACGCGCGGTAACCGCACTACACACGTCCATCTCGGGGCACTATGACGGGGTGGCAACCGCGAGGACACCCCGGGGAGCCACCGGTACAGGTGGGACGAAGGGGAACAAAGGGGGGAGCCGGGTGAGCGGTCCGGGCCGGATGAGCGGGTCCGTCCGCGCGGTCGGCCGCGCCCTGCACCTGCCGTTCACCGGCACCGCCCGCGGCATCCGCAAGGCCACCCACGCGCACGGCGCCGGTGAGTCCGGCCTCGGCAAGCTGATCGAACTGCACGGCGTGAACGGCGCCGGCGACGTGATGATCACCGTCGCCCTCGCCTCCACGGTCTTCTTCTCGGTCCCCACCAACGAGGCCCGGGGCCGCGTCGCCCTGTACCTGGCGATCACGATGGCGCCGTTCACGGTCCTGGCCCCGGTGATCGGCCCGCTCCTGGACCGGCTGCCGCACGGCCGCCGGGCGGCGATGGCGGGCGCGATGGCCGCCCGCGCCCTGCTCGCCCTCGTCCTGTCCGGCGCGGTCGTCACCGGCAGCCTGGAGATGTACCCGGCCGCCCTCGGCGTGCTGGTCGCGTCGAAGGCGTACGGCGTGGTCAGGAGCGCCGTGGTGCCCCGGCTGCTGCCGCCCCGGTTCTCCCTGGTGAAGGCGAACTCCCGGGTGACGCTCGGCGGCCTGCTGGCCACCGGCATCGCCGCGCCCGCGGCCGCCGGCCTCCAGCTCCTCGGCCCCCGCTACCCGCTCTACGGCGCCTTCGTGATCTTCGTCGCGGGGACGTTCCTGTCGTTCTCCCTGCCCCGGAAGGTCGACTCGGCGAAGGGCGAGGACACCGCGCTGCTCGCCGCGGACGAGCAGCACCTGCACGGCCCCCACCGCCGGCCGGTGAAGCGTCCGGGGCTCAGGACGGTCGGCATCGCCGTGACGCACGCCCTGGGGGCGAACGCCGCCCTGCGCTGGCTGTCGGGGTTCCTGACCTTCTTCCTGGCGTTCCTGCTGCGCGAGCACCCGCTGACGGGGCAGAGCGCGGCGGTGTCGCTGGGCATGGTGGCGGTCGCGGCGGGCACGGGCAACGCGCTGGGTACGGCGGTGGGGGCGTGGCTGCGGTCCCGGGCGCCGGAGCTGATCATCGTGACGGTGGTGGCGGTCGTCCTGGGAGCGGTGGTCACGGCGGCCGTGTTCTTCGGGGCGTTCCTGGTGGCGTGCCTGGCGGCGGTCGCCGGTTTCTCGCAGGCGCTGTCCAAGCTGTCCCTGGACGCGCTGATCCAGCGGGACGTGCCGGAGCCGGTGCGGACATCGGCGTTCGCGCGCTCGGAGACGCTGCTCCAGATGTCGTGGGTGTTCGGCGGCGCGGTGGGCATCGCGATGCCGCTGAACGGCGCGCTGGGCCTGTCGGTGGCGGCGGCCGTCGTGGCGGCCGGCTGGCTGACGACCGTCCGCGGCCTGCTCGGCTCGGCCCGGCACGGCGGCACCCCGCGGACGGACCTGGCCTGATCCCTGCGGGGGTGGGACGTCCGGGGCGCACGGGGCCCGTGGGGCGCGACACCCGGCCACGCCGCCCCCACGTAGAGAGACCGCCCGAGGTGCCCGATAACCTTCGGCCATGACCACGCTGCCCCGCGGCGAAGCCGCTGATGTTCACCGCGCCGTACGACGCCGCCGCGCCGTCGCCGCCGCCGGCGCCGTTTCCGCCGGACTGCTCGTCCTGTCGGCCTGTGACAAGCCGACGCCGCTGTCCACGATCACCGTCGGCCAGTCCTCGGTCAGCGAGGAGGCCACCTGCGGCGGCGAGGGCAAGGCCCTTCAGCCCGCCGCGCTGACGAAGTGCCTGGCGGACAAGGGCATCGCGTCGATCAGCGTCGACCCGGACGAGACCGTCCGCTTCGGCGTCGACCCCGACGTCGCCGAGAAGCGCTGGACGATCCTGATGAACGGTCAGCCGCTCACCGAGGACAGCGACAAGACGTACCGCACGATCCCCGGCAGCGTGTTCTTCAACGCCCAGTACGGCGCCCAGGGCGACTCGACCCTGGTCTCCATCAAGGCGGGCGACGGCAAGAAGGACAGCCAGACGGTCACCGGCCTGTGGTCCTTCAAGCTCGAGAAGGACGACTGACCACGTCCGCCCCCGTGACCGGCCCGCGTGTCCTCGTGGCCACCGCGGTCCCGGCGGAGCGGGACGCGGTGGCACGGGCGTTCGGGGAGGGACCCGGCCGCACGGAACACCGTCCCGGCGTCACCCTGCACCGCGTGGGCGACGGCCACGACCTCCTCGCCGCCGGTGTCGGGCCCGCCCTGGCCGCCGCGTCCGTCTCCGCCGCGCTGACCGCCGCCGCCCTCGACGGCACGCCGTACGGTCTCGTGGTCTCGGCGGGGATCGCCGGCGGCTTCCCGCCCGACGCGCCGGTCGGTTCCCTGGTCCTCGCCGACCTGATCACCGCCGCCGACCTGGGCGCGGAGACCGCCGACGGCTTCCTGCCGGTCACCGAGCTGGGCTTCGGCACGGTCACCCACCATCCGCCCCGGTCCCTGGTCCGCGCGGCCGCGGCCGCGACCGGAGCCCGCACCGGCGTGATCCTGACCGTCTCGACGGTCACCGGCACCGCCGACCGGGCCGCCGCCCTGCGCGCCCGCCACCCGCGGGCCCTCGCCGAGGCGATGGAGGGCTTCGGCGTCGCCGAGGCGGCCGCCGCGCACGGCACCGCCGTCCTGGAGATCCGCGCGGTCTCCAACCCCGTCGGCCCCCGCGACCGCGCGGCCTGGCGCATCGCCGACGCGCTGGACGCGCTCACCGCGGCCTTCGGGAAGCTCGCACCCGTCCTGGAGAGTTGGCACCGGCATGACCACTGAGCAGCAGCTGCGCATCGCGTACTCGCCCTGCCCCAACGACACCTTCGTCTTCGACGCCCTCGCCCACGGCCGCGTCCCGGACGCGCCCGCGCTGGACGTGACGTTCGCGGACATCGACGTCACCAACGGCATGGCGGAGCGCGGCGAGCACGACGTGCTGAAGGTGTCGTACGCCGTGCTGCCGTACGTCCTCGACCGGTACGCGCTGCTGCCGTGCGGGGGCGCGCTGGGGCGGGGCTGCGGGCCGCTGGTGCTGACCCGGGAGGCGGGGGCCGACCTGACCGGCCGGACGGTCGCCGTGCCCAGCGAGAGGTCGACGGCGTACCTGCTGTTCCGCCTCTGGGCGGCGGACACCGTGCCCGGCGGGGTGGGCGAGATCGTCGTGATGCCGTTCCACGAGATCATGCCGGCCGTACGGGACGGGAAGGTGGACGCGGGGCTTGTGATCCACGAGGCGCGCTTCACGTACCGCAGCTACGGGCTGCACAAGCTCGCCGACATGGGCGAGCACTGGGAGTCCACGACCGGCCTGCCCATTCCGCTCGGCGCGATCATCGCCAGGCGGTCGCTGGGCGCCGCCGCCCTGACCGGGCTGGCCGACGCGATCCGCGCCTCCGTACGCGCCGCCTGGGACGCCCCCGAGGTCTCCCGCCCGTACGTCATGGAGCACGCCCAGGAGATGGACCCGTCCGTCGCCGACCAGCACATCGGGCTGTACGTCAACGCGTTCACGGCGGACCTCGGCGAGGACGGCTACGCGGCCGTGCGCGGGCTGCTCGCGCGGGCGGCGGCCGAGGGGCTGGTGCCGCCCCTCGGCCCGGAGGCGCTCGCGTTCCCCTGAGCCGGGTGCGTCGGGGCGGGCCCTACACGTCCAGCCCTACACGTCCAGCCCTACACGTCCAGCTGGTCGGCGACCGCGCGCAGCAGTCCGGCGATCTTCTTGCCGGAGGCCTTCTCGGGGTAGCGGCCCTTCTCCAGCATCGGGGTGATGTTCTCGAGGAGGGTCGTCAGGTCCTGGACGATGGAGGCCAGTTCGTCCGGTTTCTTGCGCTGCGCGGCGGCGACCGACGGGGTCGGGTCGAGGAGGACGACGGAGAGGGCCTGGTCGCCGCGCTGTCCGGCCACGACGCCGAACTCCACGCGCTGTCCCGGCTTCAGGGTCTCGACTCCGGCGGGGAGGACCGAGGAATGGACGAAGACGTCACCGCCGTCGTCGCGGGAGAGGAAGCCGAAGCCCTTCTCGCTGTTGAACCACTTGACCTTGCCGGTAGGCACGTCTGTCCTCGTCCTCGTACTCGTCGGAAAACTGCTTCGGAAAACGGCTCTTGATAGCACTACAGCGGGTCGACCATGACCCGCCGGTACCAAGGCTAATGGTCTTCGAGCCGGTGACAAGACGTCGCCCGGTCGTTCCCTCGCGCTGGGAACTACCCTGGTCGGGTGCGTGACAAAACCCAAACGAATTCCACCGCGCCCGGTGACCGACTGATCCGTGCCGGTGCCATCGTCTTCTTCATCGGTGCCGTGGCCACTCTCGTCACCGTGGCCCCGCTGTTCTTCGGCACGACGCCTTTTCCGACGTACATGTTCGGATTGAGCATGCTCATGGGCGTCGGGTTCCTCGTCGCGGGAGCGGGTGTCCTTCAGTCCGTCGCGGCCGGACGCCGGCAGGCCCGGACGACCGGACGGTGACGACGGCGGCCGCGGCGGCCGCCGCCCTGCCCGCAGACGTGACCGCAGCCATGACCGCCGCCATGACCGCCGCCGTGGCCGGCTAGCGCTGCGCGAGGTGGCCGGTGAGCCAGTCCGGGAACGCCGTCAGGTCCGGCAGGACGACGTCGGCGCCGGCGCCGGCCAGGTCCTCCGCGCCGCACGGGCCGGTCGCCACGGACACCGCGAGCGCGCCCGCGGCACGGGCGCCCCGGACGTCGCCGACGTGGTCGCCCACGTAGACGCCGGCGCCGTGCTCGCGCAGCGCCGCCGCCTTCTGCTCGGCCCACAGGTCGCCCACGACCGCGTCGGCGTCGATGCCCAGGTGCTCCAGGTGGAGCTTGGCGTTCGGCTCCCACTTCGCGGTCACCACGACCACCCGTCCGCCGGCCGCGTGCACGGCCTCCACCGCCTCCCGGGCGCCCGCCATCGCGAGGGTGGGGATGATCGCGTAGGACGGGTACAGCTCACGGTAGAGGCCGGCCACGTCCGCGATCCGCTCCGCCGGGAACCAGTGCGCGAGCTCCTCCGCCAGCGGCGGCCCGAGGCGCGTGACCGCCAGGTCGGCGTCGATGTGCACGCCCGTCCGTTCGGCCAGCGCCGTGTAGGTGGCGTGGATGCCCGGACGGGAGTCGATCAGGGTCATGTCGAGGTCGAAACCGACGGTCGGCGCGGGGGAACCGGAGGAAGCCATATGGGTCATTCTGCCGGTCCGCCCCGTGGCCTCCGGCCCTTCCGGGACGGGACGTCTCATTTCTGGCGTTTCATTTCCGGCGTTGTGAGCGCCACAGCAGGAACAGGGCCGACGCCACGGCCGCGCCCCGGATCACCCAGGGCAGGGTGGCGTCGACGGCGTCGTTCATCCCGCCTTCGGCTATGGGGTCGCCCCAGCGGCCCGCGCTGCGTCCCCACAGCCAGGTGAAGCCGGCCACGACCGCCAGGCCCGGCAGGACCATCACCGCCCACTTGGTCTCCAGATCGGTCAGCCGGCGGGAGACGTAGGCGATGAGCCAGCCCACGGCCATCACGCGCCAGTCGCCGATGAGCGCGCCGACGGCGAGGCAGGCCGCGGCGCCGAGGAGGAGGGGGTTGCTCCAGCCGGCGGCGGCCCGCAGCGGGGGCAGGGGCAGGAACCGGCGACGCCGGACGGGAGTCCCCCCGGCCTCCCCGGCCTCCCCCGCCCCGCCCTTCTTCCCCGCCTCGCCCGTCTTCCCCGCGTCCTTCGCCGCCCCGGCTCCCGCCGGGGCCTGCGCGTCCCCTGCCGGCGACGGGGGCTTCAGCATGGCCGGGATCTCGATGCCGCCGACGAAGCCGGGCACCGAGTCGTCCAGCCCGAACAGGCCGTCGCTCCGCCGCCACCAGTCCGGGCCCTCCACCCCGTCGCCGAGTCCGTGCGCACCGGCCGGGTGCGGCGGCGACGGCACGTCCGGGGCCGCGGGCCTCTCCCCCTCGGACCGCTGCCGGGGAAACGCCACCGCCCACCAGCTCTTCGCCCCCTTGGGCCGCTCCTCCCCGCGGTCCCGCTGCACGGGCACGGAGGACGCGGGCGGCGCCTGAGGTGCCGACGGCGCGGGCGGCGCGGGCGGCGCCGTCGGCTCCGGGCGGTCGCCGGCCGCGGCCTCGACGATCTCGTCCGGAGTGCCGAGGCGGTCCAGGATCCGGCGGACGGCGGCGGGACTGTCGACGGGCGCCCTGGCCCGCCGGCGGTCGATCTCGTTCCGCAGATCCGACACGAGCCGCATCCGCGTGGCCGACGACAACTGCCGCTGCTGCGCCACGTCCCCGACCCGGCTCAGATACTCGTAGACGACCTGGTCGCTCTCGATCCCCACGGGAGGACGCTACCGCGCGGACCGCCGGGCGCACGTCACCTCGACCCCGGGAGGCGACCCGCTACCGTGGGTGGGATGAGCACCGAGGACCCTCCGGCCCCGCGGTCCCTCGCGGAGGCGCTCCGCGCCCGGGACGACGACTCCCTGGCCGCGCTCCTGCGCCGTCGCCCCGACCTCATCACCCCGGTCCCCACCGACCTCACCCAGCTCGCCACCCGCGCCGGGACCCGCGCCTCCGTCGTGCGCGCGCTGGAGCGGCTGGACCGGTTCGCGCTCCAGACGGCGGAGGCGCTGGCCGTGGCCGGGGACCCGGCGGCCTACGGCGAACTGCTGGGGCTCATGGCCGGGGACACGGCCGACGAGACCGTCGCCCGCGCGCTCCCCGGCGCCGTGGCCGCCCTCCGCGAGCAGGCCCTCGTCTGGGGCGACGACGACCGGCTGCGCCTGGTCCGCACCGCCCGCGAACTGCTGGCGCCGTCCCCGCAGCACCCCTCCCCCACGGGGCTCGGCCCGTCCGTGCGGGAGGCCACCGCGGGCATGTCGCCGGGCCGCGTCCAGGCGATCGTGTCGGCGGTCGGGCTGCCGTCGACCCATGACTCCGTGTCCGCGGTCACCGCGCTGACCGGCCTGTTCACGGACCGTACGCAGCTGGGCGCGCTGCTCGGCCGGGCGCCGGCCGACTCCCTCGACGTCCTGGACCGGCTGGTGTGGGGACCGCCGTACGGCCAGGTCACCGCCGACCCCGCGCCCCGGCTGCGCTGGCTGCTCGACCGGGGTCTGCTGCTGCCGACCGCGCCCGGCACCGTGGTGCTGCCCCGCGAGGTCGCGCTGCACCTGCGGGCGGGCCGCGCGCACCGGGCGCCCGAGCCGCTGCCGCCGGCCGTCGAGCCGGCCGTCACCCACCGCCCACAGGATGTGGACGCGACGGCGGCGGGCCAGGCGTACACGGCGCTGGCGACCGTCGAGGAGCTGCTGAAGGAGTGGGACGAGGGCGGGCCCGCGGTGCTGCGGGCGGGCGGGCTCAGCGTCCGCGACCTGAAGCGGACCGCCGTCGCGCTGGACGTCGCCGAGCCCGTGGCCGCGTTCTGGGTGGAACTGGCGTACGCGGCGGGGCTGCTCGCCTCCGACGGGGAGGCCGACGAGCGGTACGCGGCGACCCCGGCGTACGACGAGTGGCGGGAGCGTCCGGCGGCGGAGCGGTGGGCGGGGCTCGCCGGAGCGTGGCTGGCGGCGACCCGGACGGCGGGGCTGGTGGGCGGCCGGGACGCGAAGGACCGGGCGCTGTCGGCGCTGGGTCCGGGACTGGACCGCTCGGCCGCGCCGGAGGTGCGCCACCGGGTGCTGACGCTGCTGGCGGGGCTGCCGGAGGGCGGCGCGCCGGACGCGGAGGCGGTGCTCGGCCGGCTGCGCTGGGAGCGGCCGCTGCGCGGCCCGCAGGGCACGGCGGGCGAGGACGACCTGCGGTCCCGGCTCGGCCGGTGGACGCTGGCGGAGGCCGAACTGCTGGGCGTCACCGGCCGGGGCGCGCTGTCGGCGCACGGCCGCGCCCTGCTGGGGGCGTCACCGGCCGGGGTCCCGGGCCCTGACCGCCCGGCCGTGCCCGCCGAGCCCACCCCGGTCGCCCCGGCCCCGCGCCCCCCGGCCCCGCTGTCCCCTCCCGAGCAGGCCGTCGCCGTCGCGGCCGCCGCCCGCCTCCTCGCCCCGCTGCTGCCCGAACCGCTGGACCACGTCCTGCTCCAGGCGGACCTCACCGCGGTGGCCCCCGGCCCGCTGCGGCGCCCGCTCGCCGACGTGCTGGGCGTCCTCGCGAACGTCGAGTCGAAGGGCGGCGCGACCGTCTACCGGTTCACTCCGGCCTCCGTACGCCGTGCCCTGGACGCCGGCCGGACCGCCTCCGACCTGCACGCCTTCCTGGCCGAGCACTCCCGTACGCCGGTGCCGCAGCCGCTGGCCTACCTGATCGACGACGTGGCCCGCAGACACGGCCACCTGCGGGTGGGCGCGGCCTCCGCGTACGTCCGCTGCGACGACGACGCCCTGCTGAACGAGATCCTCGCCGACAAGCGCTCCGCCGGTCTGCGCCTGCGCCGCCTCGCGCCGACCGTGCTGGCCGCCCAGGCCGACCCGGCGGCCCTCCTCGACGGGCTGCGGGCGATGGGCTTCGCGCCCGCCGCCGAGTCCGCCGAGGGCGACGTCCTGATCGCCCGGGCGCACGCCCACCGCACCCCGCCGCGCACGGCGCCCGAGCCGGTCCCCGACGGGCCGCCCGTCCCGGACGCCACGCTCCTCACGGCGGCGATCCGCGCGGTCCGGGCGGGCGACCTGGCCTCCACCGCCCCCCGCAAGCCGACCGACACCGCCCCGCTCGCCCCCGGCGAACTCCCCCGCACCAGCTCCGCCGAGACCCTCGCCACCGTGCAGGCCGCCGTCCTGACCGGCGAGGCCCTGTGGATCGGCTACGTCAACGCCGAGGGCGGCGCCAGCCAGCGCGTCATCGCCCCGGTCCGGGTGGAGGGCGGCTTCGTCACGGCGTACGACCACACGGCGGACGAGGTGCGGACGTACCCGCTGCACCGGATCACGGGGGTGGCGGAGCTGGCCGACGAGTGAGCGCGACGGACGACCGGCCGCGGCGAATGTCCGACCGCGGCGGACGACCGGCCGCGGCCGACGGCCGACCATGGCCGACGGCCGACCGCTTTCCCCTCGGGTGAGGCACACTGGACGTTTGGCCGTGCGGAAGGGATGTGCGTACGTGAACGGACCGCTGATCGTCCAGTCGGACAAGACCCTGCTCCTGGAGGTCGACCACGAGCGGGCCGACGACTGCCGCCGCGCCATCGCGCCGTTCGCCGAGCTGGAGCGGGCGCCGGAGCACATCCACACCTACCGGGTGACCCCGCTCGGCCTGTGGAACGCGCGCGCCGCCGGGCACGACGCCGAGCAGGTCGTGGACGCGCTGGTGCAGTACAGCCGCTACCCGGTGCCGCACGCGCTGCTGGTCGACATCGCCGAGACGATGGACCGCTACGGCCGGCTGACCCTGTCCAAGCACCCCGCGCACGGCCTGGTCCTGACGTCCACCGACCGGCCCGTCCTGGAGGAGGTCCTGCGGTCCAAGCGGATCGCCCCGCTCGTCGGCGCCCGCATCGACCCGGACACGGTCGCCGTGCACCCCTCCGAGCGCGGCCAGATCAAGCAGACGCTGCTGAAGCTGGGCTGGCCGGCCGAGGACCTCGCCGGGTACGTCGACGGCGAGGCGCACCCGATCGAGCTGGCCGAGGACGGGTGGGCGCTGCGGCCGTACCAGAAGCAGGCCGTGGAGAACTTCTGGCACGGCGGGTCCGGTGTCGTCGTGCTGCCCTGCGGCGCGGGCAAGACGCTGGTCGGCGCCGGGTCGATGGCGCAGGCGAAGTCCACGACGCTGATCCTCGTCACGAACACCGTCTCCGCCCGGCAGTGGAAGCACGAGCTGGTGAAGCGGACCTCGCTGACCGAGGACGAGATCGGCGAGTACAGCGGGACGAGGAAGGAGATCCGGCCGGTCACGATCGCCACGTACCAGGTGCTGACGACCCGGCGGAAGGGCGTCTACCCGCACCTGGAGCTGTTCGACTCCCGCGACTGGGGCCTGATCGTCTACGACGAGGTCCACCTGCTGCCCGCGCCGGTCTTCAAGTTCACGGCGGACCTCCAGGCGCGGCGGCGGCTCGGTCTGACCGCCACCCTCGTGCGGGAGGACGGCCGTGAGTCGGACGTGTTCTCGCTGATCGGCCCGAAGCGGTTCGACGCGCCGTGGAAGGAGATCGAGGCGCAGGGGTACATCGCGCCCGCGGACTGCGTCGAGGTGCGGGTCAACCTCACGGACTCCGAGCGGCTGGCGTACGCGACGGCCGAGACGGAGGAGAAGTACCGCTTCTGCGCGACGACCGCGACGAAGCGGAAGGTGACCGAGGCGATCGTGCGGCGGTTCGCCGGGCAGCAGATCCTCGTCATCGGCCAGTACATCGACCAGCTCGACGAACTGGGCGAGCACCTGAACGCCCCGGTCATCAAGGGCGAGACCTCCAACGCCCAGCGGGAGAAGCTCTTCGACGCCTTCCGCGAGGGCGAGATCAGCGTGCTGGTGGTGTCGAAGGTCGCGAACTTCTCGATCGACCTGCCGGAGGCGACGGTCGCCATCCAGGTGTCGGGCACCTTCGGCTCCCGCCAGGAGGAGGCCCAGCGCCTGGGCCGCGTCCTGCGTCCCAAGGCGGACGGCCACCAGGCCCACTTCTACTCGGTGGTCGCCCGCGACACCATCGACCAGGACTTCGCGGCCCACCGCCAGCGGTTCCTGGCGGAGCAGGGGTACGCGTACCGGATCGTGGACGCGGACGAACTGCTGGCGGACGGGGGCTGAGCGGGGGCGGGCGGGCCGACGGGCGTCACCTGTGGCGGACGCCCGCCTCCTCCCCGTACTCGCCGAGGACGACGACGTCGAAGGCGGCGCCGGCGAAGACCCTCAGCGCGCGGAGGGCGTCGCCGAGGAGGTGGCGGTGGCCGCCGCCGGAGAGGG
The DNA here is from genome assembly GCF_042888135.1 of Streptomyces sp. NPDC003247. Lineage (NCBI taxonomy): Bacteria > Bacillati > Actinomycetota > Actinomycetes > Kitasatosporales > Streptomycetaceae > Streptomyces > Streptomyces sp. NPDC003247. The sequence goes on along the minus strand of NZ_JBIAPF010000011.1, from coordinate 165,549 downwards.
GGGTCGCCCCGGACGGGCGACCGGGGGCCGGGCCGGGGCCGGGGGCCGGGTGGATGGTCGCTGCACTCATGTCTCCATGGTGGAACCGCGGGACGGGAAAGCCACCCCGGGACGGGAACCGTCGCGGGGCCGGAAATCCGTTGGCTTCCCTCCGCCCCCTCACCTAGACTCCCCTCTCTTGCCCGCCTCCCTCATGGAGTGCCGCCGCCCGGACGGAAACCGGACGGCATCCCGCAGCGCCCTTCCCCGCAGGTCCCTCCGGAGGCACCCCCTTGTCCACGCCCGCCCACGGCTCCCCCGGCGATCCCCTCGCCCGTGAGCGCTCCCACCTGAGCGCCTCCCGGTCCGCGCTGCGCGCCATGCGCGAGGACGTCGAGGCCCTCGACATCAGCGACGTCACCGCGAACTGGGTCAACGCCCAGATCCTGGAGCGCCAGATCCAGGAGCGCGTCAAGGCGCTGGCCGACCTCAGCGACACCCCGCTGTTCTTCGGCCGGCTCGACTACCTGCACGCTCCCGGAGCCGACCGGGCCGAGGGCGCGGAGGGCGAACGCTTCTACATCGGGCGCCGGCACGTGCACGACGCGGACGGCGACCCGATGGTCATCGACTGGCGGGCGCCGGTGTCGCAGCCGTTCTACCGGGCGTCCAGGAAGGACCCCCTGGACGTCGCGCTGCGCCGCCGCTTCGGGTACACGGGCGGCGACCTCACCGCGTACGAGGACGAGCGCCTCTCGGACCCGGCCGAGGAGGCGACCACCAGCAAGCTGCTCCAGCGGGAGATCGAGCGGCCGCGCGTCGGCCCGATGCGCGACATCGTGGCGACCATCCAGCCCGAGCAGGACGAGATCGTGCGCTCCGGCCTCTCCGGCTCGGTCTGCGTCCAGGGCGGCCCCGGCACCGGCAAGACGGCCGTCGGCCTGCACCGCGTCGCGTACCTGCTCTACGCCCACCGCGAGCGCCTCGCCCGCACCGGGACGCTGGTCGTCGGACCGAACCGGTCCTTCCTGCACTACATCGAACAGGTGCTGCCCGCGCTCGGCGAGCTGACGGTGCGCCAGGCCACGGTCGACGACCTGGTGGCGCACGTGGAGGTGCGGGGCGCGGACGAGGCGGCCGCCGCCGTCGTCAAGGGCGACGCCCGGATGGCGCAGGTGCTCCGCCGGGCCGTGTACGCGCACGTCACGCCGCCCACGGAGCCGGTCGTGGTGGTGCGCGGCTCCCGCCGCTGGCGCGTCCCGGCGTACGAACTGGCGGACATCGTCCGGGAGTTGCTCGACCGGGACATCCGCTACGGCGCCGCGCGCGACGCCCTGCCGCAGCGGATCGCGCACGCCGTGCTGGTCCAGATGGAGCGGGCCGGGGAGGCCCCGGACGACCGGGTGCAGGACGCCGTCGCCCGCAACGGCGCGGTGAAGGCCGCGGTGAAGGCGGTGTGGCCGGCCGTGGACCCGGCGAAGCTGGTGCTGCGCCTGCTCACGGACGCGGACTTCCTCGCCGCGCACGCCGAGGGGATCCTCACCGAGGACGAGCGCAAGACGATCCTGTGGGCGCGGCCGGTGCGGTTGGTGAAGTCCGCGCGGTGGTCGGCAGCGGACGCGGTGCTGATCGACGAGGCGGCGGACCTGGTGGAGCGCACGCACTCGCTGGGGCACGTGGTGCTGGACGAGGCGCAGGACCTGTCCCCCATGCAGTACCGGGCCGTCGGCCGCCGCTGCTCCACCGGCAGCGCGACCGTCCTCGGCGACCTGGCGCAGGGCACCACGCCGTGGGCGACCCGCAGTTGGACGGAGGCGCTGGCGCACCTCGGCAAGCCGGAGGCGGCGGTGGAGGAGCTGACGGCCGGTTTCCGCGTCCCCACGGACGTCATCGCCTACGCCTCCCGCCTGCTCCCGCACATCGCACCGGGCCTCACCCCGGTCGCGTCGGTCCGCGAGAACCCGGGCTCCTTCGAGGTGCGCCCGGTCCGGGACACCGCCGACACCGTCGCCGCCTGCGAGGAGTCGCTGCGCAACGAGGGCTCCACGGGCCTGATCGCCGCCGACGCCCGCGTCCCGGCCCTGGCCGAGGCCCTCACGGCGGCCGGGGTGCCGTACCTCGCGCCCGGTGAGGAGACCACCGCCGAGACCCGCCTGACCCTGGTCCCGGCCTCCCTGGCCAAGGGACTGGAGTACGACTACGTGGTCCTCGACGAGCCCCGTGCCGTGGTGGACGGCGAACCGGACGAGCGCACCGGCCTGCGCCGCCTGTACGTCTCCCTGACCCGAGCGGTCTCGGGCCTGATCGTCACCCACACGGCACCACTGCCGGCGCAGCTGGGCTAGAGACCAGGGCAGGCCTCACCCAGCCCCGGTCAGTCCCCGTTCAGTCCCCGTCCAGTGCCCCGCGCCACCGCGCCACGGACTCCGCCGACACCGGCCCGCTCCAGCCCCGTGGGCGGGCCGCGCCGCCGATGTGGAAGGCGTCGAGGCCGGCGGCGCGCAGCCGTGGCACATGGTCCAGGCGCAGGCCGCCGCCGACCAGGAGGCGCTGCTCGTAGCCCGGTTCCCCGCCGCGCCGGGCCTCGGTGAGCAGGGTGGGGAGGCCGTCGTCCACCCCGGCGGCGGAGCCGGCCGTGAGGTAGGCGTCGAGTCCGGGGAGCTCGGCGAGCTGCTTGCGCAGGGCGTCCCGGTCGGCGGCGTGGTCGATCGCCCGGTGGAACGTCCACCGGCAGCCGTCCAGCTCCCCGGCCAGGCACTCCACGGCGTCCAGGTCGACCCCGCCCTGCGGGTCGAGGAACCCCAGGACGAACTCCTCGGCCCCGGCGTCCCGCAGCTCCCGCGCGGCCCGGACCAGCCGCCGCCGGTCCCCGGCGGCGAACCCGTCGGTCAATCGCAGCATCACGCGCAGGTCGACGTCGACGGCGGCACGGATCGCGGCGAAGGTCGCCACGGGCGGGGTGAGACCGTCGGCGGCCATGTCGGTGACCAGCTCGAGGCGGTCCGCGCCTCCGGCCCGGGCGGCGACCGCGTCCTCGACGTCGAGGGCGATCACCTCCAGGACTGCACGCTTGCTCATGGGACCCCATTCGTCAGTCGGACGTCCGCCGTGGCCGGACGTCCGTCGTGGTCGTACACAGGTCGTGGTCGTACACAGGTCGTGGTCGTACACAGGTCGTGGTCGTACGCCGGTCGTGGTCGTACGCCGGTCGTAGTCATCCATCGGCGGCTCTACAGGTCTAGTCCAATTTAAGCCTACGCCCGCTCCCGGCCGCGCGAGAATGGCCCCATGGCCGATCCCGACGCCCTCCGCGCCCGCTTCGCCCGAGCCCTGGAAGCGGCCCGCGCCCCCGTCACCGCCCCGGACCCCGCCCCCTACGCCGACGCCCTCCTCGCCCGGTGGGCGGAGCCGCAGCGCCGCTACCACACCCTCACCCACCTCACCGCGGTCCTGGACCACGTCGACACCCTGGCCGGATACGCCGACGACCCGGACGTCGTCCGGCTGGCCGCCTGGTTCCACGACGCGGTCTACCTGCCCGACCGCTCCGAGAACGAGGAGCGCTCGGCGCGGCTGGCCGAACGCGCCCTGCCCGAGGCCGGCCTGTCCGACGCCAGGACCGCGCGGGTCGCCCGGCTGGTCCGGCTCACCGCCGGCCACGACCCGGCCGACGACGACCGCGACGGGCAGGTGCTGTGCGACGCCGACCTGGCGGTCCTGGCCGCGCCGCCGTCGGCGTACGCCGCGTACACGGCCGCCGTCCGCGAGGAGTACCACTTCGTCCCGAACGACGCCTTCCGCGAGGGCCGGGCGGCGATCCTGCGCCGGCTCCTGGACCTGCCCCGTCTGTTCCGCACCCCGCACGGCGCGGGCGCGTGGGAGGCGACGGCGCGCTACAACCTGCGCGGGGAGCTGGACCTGCTGACCCGCTGACCGGGACGGGCGGTGACGCGCGCGCCGCGCACGGACGGCCGACGCGGGCCGGACGGTCTACGCGAATGTGCTGCCCGGGCGGCCTCGACCTGGCGTAGGCGGGGCCCAACCTCGGGCTTTCCCCCTCCGCGCTCCCCCGCCCGCTTCCGATAATGCCGTACGGCCGCGCCGCCGCGCGCGGACCGCGTACGCCGGGGGAAGCGGGGGAGCGTCATGAGCGACAACGGCCCGTCCACGCCACCGGACCCGCCCGGCCCCCCGCTGCCGGACCCCGACCCCCACCGGCTGGCCCGGCGGAGCGTGCGCTGGACGATCATCGGCGTGGTGATCAGCACGGTCCTCGCCGTGATCGGCCTGTACATCGACGCGGAGCGGTCCGACGGCGCCGACTCGGGGGGTACGACGAGCAGCGGCGGCCGGACCGGCTCGGGCGGCACCGTCTCCGGCGGGGACACGGACTCCGGTGGCGACTCGGGCTCCGGCGGAGACACCGACCCGAGCGACAGCCCCAGCCCCGTCGACGTCACCGACGGCGGCACGTCGGACGCGGGCGGCGCCTCCGACGCCGGCGGCACCTCGGACTCGGGCGGCACGTCCGACTCCGGGAGCACCTCCGGGGACGGCGGCTCGGACGGCGGCTCGGACGGCCTCACCGACGCCGAGCACGCCCTGCGCGACTCGCTCAACAGCGACCAGTGGTCGCGCGACAGCTGCACGCGCGCCCTCTGGCCGGGCTCGGACGCCGCCCTGTTCTGCACGGTGACCACCACGGACGAGACCGGCGCCGCGCTCACCGGGAAGGCCAGCGTCGTGACGTACGCGACGAAGAGCGCCCGGGACGCCGTCTTCCAGCAGTACGCCTCCCGGGTGCAGATGGGCGACTGCGAGACGCAGACCAACGTGTACGGCAGCTGGTCGGAGAACGACAGTCCCGACGAGGCCGCGGGCGACGTGGTCTGCTACCTGGCGACCTCCGGGCAGTACGTCTTCCTGTGCAGCTACTACGACCGTCCCGCCCTCGTCCAGGTCACCGGCCCCGACCAGGGGAGCCTCGTCGCCTGGTGGCACACGATGGACCGGGTGTTCACCGGCTGACGCCGCCGGCCCGCCCCTTCCCCTTGCGCCGCCGCAGACCCGCCCGGGTCAGCAGCCGCACCACCTCGCGGCTGCCGACCTCCACCGCGCCCGCCGCCACCGCGTCGGCGTACCGGTGCGAGGGCAGGTCGTAGTGGTCGCGTTCGAAGGCCCGCCGCGGGACACCCAACCGCTCGGCGAAGGCGTGCAGTTCGTCGAAGGAGACGTCGCTGACGAGGTGGGACCACAGGCGTCCGTGCCCCGGCCAGGTCGGCGGGTCGATGTAGAGCGTCACCGGCGCCTCACGAGGACGCCCGCCCGCCGGTCGCCGAGCCCAGCGCGCCCACCGCCGCGACCCGCACGCCCGCCTTGTGGCACACCCACTGCGGATCGGGCCCGAGTTCGGGCTCCACGTCCAGGGCGTGCGGATCGCCGGAGCCGCACACCGGGCACAGCGGCCAGCGCCCGTACCGCTCCAGCAGCGCGTCCTGCACGTCCTGCGCGACCAGCCCCGCGACGAACTCCACGCCGTCCGGCCACTGCCCGACCCACCACCGCCGCTGCGCGACGGAGTCCTCGACCAGGGAGACCACGTCCGCCGCCGCCACCTCGCCCGCGGCCAGGTCGGCGAGCACGAGGGCGCGCGCCGCGTGCAGGGCCTGCTCCAGGGGGCTGACGGGGGTGGGGGACGGCGTCCCGGACGGCGCGTCGGAGGAGGCGCCGGAGGGCACGTCGGCGGGGGTACCGGAGGGCGTGTCGGAGGGCAGGTCGGCGGGTGTGCCGGAGGGCGTGTCGGAGGGGTCCATGTCCCCATTGTGCGCACTCTTGACCGCCGCACCGAGCTGAAAATACGTTTCGGAGGTGACGCAGGACGTGAAGGACGTTTTCGGCGGCGCCCCGGCCTCCGCGCTGGCCTCGAAGATCCGTACGCTCGCCCCGTCCCTGACGCGCTCCATGCAGCGCGTCGCCGAGGCCGTCGCGCGCGACCCGGCGGGCTGCGCCGCGCTGACGGTCACCGGCCTCGCCGAGCGCACCGGCACCAGCGAGGCCACCGTCGTGCGCACCGCCCGCCTGCTCGGCTACCCCGGCTACCGCGACCTGCGGCTGGCCCTCGCCGGTCTCGCGGCGCACCAGCAGTCCGGGCGGGCGCCCGTCATCGCCACGGACATCGCCGTCGACGACCCCCTCGCCGACGTCGTCGCCAAACTCGCCCACGACGAGCGGCAGACCCTCGCCGACACCGCCGCCGGCCTGGACACCGTCCAGCTCGGCGCGGTGGCCGACGCGGTGGCCGCCGCCCGCCGCACCGACGTCTACGGCGTCGGCGCGTCCGGGCTGGTCGCCCAGGACCTCGTGCAGAAGCTGCTGCGGATCGGGCTGGTGGCCCACGCCCACGGCGATCCGCACCTCGCCGTCACCGGCGCCGTGCAACTGCGGGCGGGGGACGTCGCCGTCGCCGTCACGCACTCCGGGTCGACCGGGGACGTCGTCGAACCGCTGCGGGTGGCGTTCGAGCGGGGGGCGACGACCGTCGCGATCACCGGGCGGCCGGGCGGGGCGGTCGCGCAGTACGCGGACCACGTGCTGACGACGTCCACCGCGCGGGAGAGCGAGCTGCGGCCCGCGGCGATGTCGTCGCGCACGGGACAGCTGCTGGTGGTGGACTGTCTGTTCGTGGGAGTGGCCCAGCGGACCTACGACACGGCGGCGCCCTCGCTGGCCGCGAGCTACGAGGCGTTGGCCCACCGGCACCGGTGAGCCACCGGCACCGGTGAGCCACCGGCACCCGTGAGCCGTGGACCGTAGGAGTGACCGTCCGGGGCGTCAGCGGGCCCGTCACGGCCTGTCGCGCGGTTCCCCCCGCCCCTCGCGGGGCACGCTGCACCACTCCCTGATCACCCCGCACCGCACCGCACCGGAGAGAACCTCTTCCCATGACCTCCGCCTCCCGCCCTCACGGCCTCCGCGACCAGCTCGACTCCCTCACCACCGAGGCCTTCCGCCCGGACCTCGCCGAGATCGACCGGCTGCCCACCCTGGAGATCGCCCGGCTGATGAACGGCGAGGACGCCGCCGTACCCGCCGCCGTCGCGCGCCAGTTGCCGGCCGTCGCCGCCGCCGTCGACGCGATCGCCGCGCGCATGGCCCGCGGCGGACGGCTCGTCCACGCCGGCGCCGGCACCGCCGGCCGGCTGGGGGTGCTGGACGCCTCCGAGTGCCCGCCCACCTTCAACACGGCCCCCGGCCAGGTCGTCGGGCTGATCGCGGGCGGCCCGCGGGCGATGGTCACCTCGGTCGAGGGCGCCGAGGACTCCCGGGAACTGGCGGAGGCCGACCTGGCCGCGCTCGCGCTGACCGCCGACGACACGGTGGTCGCCGTCTCCGCGTCCGGGCGGACGCCGTACGCGCTCGGCGCCGTGGCGTACGCCCGCTCGCGCGGCGCCCTGACCGTCGGGCTGGCCTGCAACGCGGGCAGCGCGCTGGCGGCGGCCGCCGAGCACGGCATCGAGGTGGTCGTCGGACCGGAGCTGCTCACCGGGTCCACCCGGCTGAAGGCGGGCACGGCCCAGAAGCTGGTGCTGAACATGCTGTCGACGATCACGATGATCCGGCTGGGCAAGACGTACGGGAACCTGATGGTCGACGTCCGCGCCTCCAACGAGAAGCTGCGCGCCCGTTCGCGGCGGATCGTCGCCCTGGCGACGGGCGCGGGCGACGACGAGATCGAGCGGGCCCTCGCGGCGACCGGCGGCGAGGTGAAGCCCGCGATCCTGGTCCTGCTCGCGGGGGTGGACGGGCCGGCGGCCGCCCGCCTTCTGGAGGAGTCCGGCGGTCATCTGCGTGCCGCGCTCGCCGGGGCACGGCCCTGAGCCGCACCCTCGGGGAGTGCCCAACGATCCCCTTGCCACGGCCGCCGCGCTCCTCCCCCTGGTCGGCGGCCCCGCGAACGTCACGTCCGTCGCCCACTGCATGACCCGGCTGCGACTGGGCCTGGCCGATCCGTCCCGCGCGGACGAGGAGGCGCTGCGGGCACTGCCCGGAGTGCTCGGCCTGGTCGTGGCCGACGGCACGTACCAGGTGGTGCTCGGGCCGGGGGTGGTGACGCGGGTGACGGCCGCGTTCGAGGAGCTGGTGGCACGGCCGACGACGGAGGAACCGGCGGCGCTGGGAGGGCGGTCGGCCGCGGAGGAAGCGGCGGCACCGGGAGGGCGGCCGACGGCGGAGGAAGCGGCGGCGCCGGGAAGGCCGTCGGCCGCGGAGGAAACGGCGGCGCCGGGAAGGCCGTCGGCCGCGGAGGAACTGGCCGCGCGGGGTGCGGCGTTGAAGGAGGAACGGCGGCGGCGCAACGCCACGCCCGTCAAGACGGCGCTGCGCCGCGTCGCCGCCGTCTTCGTGCCGCTCATCCCCGCCCTCATCGGCTGCGGGATCCTGGCGGGTGTCAACGGGCTGCTGCTGAACGCCGGCCTGCTGCCGTGGCTGACACCCGCGCTGGCCGCCGTCGCCTCCGGCTTCATGGCGCTGATCGCCGTGTTCGTCGGCCACAACACGGCGAAGGAGTTCGGCGGCACGCCGGTGCTCGGCGGCGCGGTCGCGGCGATCGTCGTGTATCCGGGGGTCGCCAAGGTCAGCGTGGCCGGGGTGACGCTCGCCCCCGGCCAGGGCGGGGTCCTGGGCGCGCTGGCGGCCGCGCTGCTCGCGGCGTACGTGGAGCGGTGGTGCCGGGGGCGGTTCCCGGACGCCCTGGACGTACTGCTGACCCCCACCCTCACGGTCCTGGTCGCGGGCCTCGCCACGCTCTACGGCCTGATGTACGCGGCCGGCGCGGTCTCCTCGGCCGTCGGCACGGCCGCGACCTGGCTGCTGGCGACGACGGGCGCGTTCGCCGGGTTCGTCCTCGGCGGCCTGTTCCTGCCGCTGGTGATGCTCGGCCTGCACCAGGCGCTCATCCCGCTGCACACCACCCTGATCGAGCAGCAGGGGTACACCGTGCTGCTGCCGGTCCTGGCGATGGCGGGCGCGGGCCAGGTCGGCGCGTCCCTCGCGGTGTACGTCCGCCTGCGCCACGACACGTCCCTGCGCACGACGATCAGGTCGGCGCTCCCGGCGGGCCTGCTGGGCGTGGGCGAGCCCCTGATCTACGGCGTCTCGCTCCCGCTGGGCCGCCCCTTCCTCACGGCGTGCGCGGGCGGGGCGGCCGGCGGGGCCTTCGTCGGGTTCTTCGCGATGCTCGGCGACCGGGTCGGCGCGACGGCCATCGGCCCGTCCGGCTGGGCCCTGTTCCCCCTGCTGGCCGGGAACCGGGGCTGGGGGACACTGCTCGGCATCTACGCGGGCGGGCTGCTGACGGGGTACGCGGTCGGCTTCGCCGCGACGTACGTCTTCGGCGTCACCGACCGCGTGCCGACCGGGTCCGGTGGCCCGACACCTTCGCGATCCAGGTGATGAAGTCGCCCGGGTCCTGGTCGGCGCCGTGGCCGCCGTCCCAGTAGTAGAGGGTGTTCACGTCGTCGCCGAGGTTCTCCAGGCGGGTGGCCAGGTTGGCGACGACCGACAGCGAGGTGTCGCTGTCCTTGGTGCCGACGCGGATCCACCAGTGCCGGGCGCGGTACGGGTTCACCTTGTCCACGAGGTGGTACATCGGGTTCATCAGCCGCAGCTTCTCGGGGAGGTCGGCGTCCAGCCGGGCGCCGGGCCCCTGTTCGTGGCGGAGGCTGTGGAGGGTGAAGTGGCGGGCCCGGGTGGTGCCGGTGCCGTAGAGGTTGTTCTCGGGGCTGCTCAGGTCGAAGGCGTCGAACGACGGCGCGTTCTTCTTGCGGGCGCCCACGTGGGTGAGGAAGCCGGCCCAGGTGAAGGAGGCCTTCCCGGCGGACCAGGTGAGGAAGGGGTGCGCCGCGAGGTAGTCGGCGCGGGCGGTGTCCGTCAGGCCCGTGAGGAACGCGGTGGCCGAGGGCTGGAGGTACCGCTCGACGAGGTAGCCGTCGAGGTTGCGGACGGTGAGGGCGCCGTAGCCCTTGCCGCGCAGCCCGAGGGAGGCGAGGTAGCCGGTGTACTCGGCCGCGAGCTCCTTCGACAGCGTCTGGTCGACGAGCGCCCCGGAGGCCAGCGGGTTGGCGCCCCAGTTCCACTCGTAGGCGGCGTCGGCGTGCTCCAGGTCGGTGATCGGGCACCAGTCGCCGCTGGCGAAGATCGCGTCGGAGGCGTCGGCCGCGCCGATCTCCTCCAGGTAGGGGGCGTAGAGCGGGCTGTCGCCGGAGGCGCCGAGCAGCGCGGACAGCGCGCCGCCCGCGCTGACGCCGGACGAGACGATCCGCTCGACGTCACCGGGCACGCGGCCCTTGTTGTACTTCAGGTACCGCACGGCCGCCTTGAGGTCGACGATCGCGGCGGGGGCGGTGCCGTAGTAGACGCCGTCGGCGTCGACGAGGGTCCGGCCGCGCGCGCCCGGCTCGACGACGACGTACCCGGCGGCGAGCGCGAGCCCCTGCCGGCTGGTGCCGCCGCCCATCCCGGAGGCCATGATCCCGGTGTTGTCCGCCACGCTCGACGGCATGTAGCCGCCGACCGAGTTGGCGAGGAGGATCGGCGCGTCGGAGGCGTCGACGGCGGTGCCGTCGACGGCGACCGGCACGCTGACGTTGAGGGACTGGTAGGCGGCGTTCACCGGCCGGGCCACGTAGCTCGCGACCTTGTGGAACCGGTAGGTCACGCTGTGGGTGGTGCCGGTGGTGTCCTTGATGGCGATGGTCTGCTCGGTGTAGGCGGCCGGGTCGAAGACCAGGGAAGCATCGGCGGCGGCCGCGCCCGTCGCGGCCGTCACGCCCGTCCCGCCCGTCGTATCGCCCGTCCCGCCGGTCGTGTCGCCTCCGCTCGCCGCTCGCGCGTCGGTGGCGAACCCGAGGGCGGGGGCGACCCCGGCGGCGGTGAGACCCATGACCACGGTTCTGCGCTTCACTCGCTTCACTTCCGTCTCTCGATGGGCAGCTTCGGCGGCGGCGATGACACTGCCAATCGTCACCAAAACTGTCAACAATTACGCGGAGCGGGCGTGGAAATGGCGTGATCGCATCCATGCCGGAGGCGGTCAGCCGCGGCGGCGCAGCCCTCCGTAGAACGTGGCCCCGCCGACGAGCAGGGTCAGGCCGGCGGTGCAGGCGAGGGTGATGCCGGCGGTGCCGCGGTCGCCGGAGCCGTACGGCAGCCACGGGTCGAGAAGCCCGAGCGGATCCTCGCGCAGCACGACACGGTCCCCCTCCTCCGCCTGCCCGAAGCAGTTCTGCTGCTGCGACACCTCGAACGTGCGCCGCTCACCGGTGAGTTCACGGACGGTGCAGACCATGTCGGCCCCGCGCCTGACGTCCTGGTCGACGACGCGGACCACCACCGCGGACACCGGCTCCCCCACCGTCCTCATGTACCCCTCGTACACGGCGGGCCCGGCGAACAGCGTCAGCGCGAACCCCCCGAAGCACACGAGCGTGGCCGCCCCGGCCCGGTGCCAGCTCCCGCCGACGAGACAGGCGCCCACGGCGACGACGGCCAGGACGAGCACGACACCGACCGCGGTCACCCACTGCGCGACACCGGAGGCGAGCAGCAGACCGGCGGGGAGGGCGAGGGCCCACAGGAGGGAAGGGAGGGTCCTTCTCGCGGCCGGCGCCGGTGCCGCGGGGCGTGCGCCGTCCGGGGCGACTGTCTCGTGTGCGCTCATGCGCCACACGGTAGGACCCGCCGCCCGTGACCCCGCCCGCGGGTGGTCTGTCGGTGCGGTGTGCGACGGTGGTGTCATCGCAGTCCGGCGCACGCGTGCGCACAGCGCACGAGTACGGAAAGCAGCAGGGAACGGAGCCGCTCGCCATGAACCACGCCCAGCTCACCCACCTGGGCCGTGCCCTCCGCCTCCTCGGTGAGCACGGCGACGCCCTCTCCTCGGACACCCCCGACGCCAAGCTGCACGAGGTCAGAGCCGATCTGCGGCGGGCCCTGGAGCTGCTGGACGAGAGCGCCGGCAGCGCCCCGCCCGCGACCCGCTGCGCCGAGCACCCGAACGGGCCCGTCGACGAGAGCGCCCCCGACCTGTGCCTGCTGTGCGAGACCCGCCGCCGGGCGGCCCGGCGCGCCGAGTTCAACGGCCCCGCCCCGCAGACCCCGCACCCGACCGCCCCGTCCCGCTACGGCACCCGCGCCGACCGCCCCCAGCCCCAGCAGCGCTGGCTGCCGGAGCTGTGGAACGGCCAGGAGTGGCAGCTGTGCGGCACGCCCCGCCGCGACCGGCGCGAGGCCGAGGCGTACCTCGCCGCCGCGCGGCGCGGCTCCCGGCCCGCCATGGCCTACCGCCTCGTGCACGAATTCACCGACTACGAGGTCCTGCGCGTGTGGGGCACCCCGGTCCGCGTGGACATCGAGCCGCTGGGGAACGTCTGAGGCCTCTCCCGGCCATCACGCGGACCGCACGGATCTGTTCCGTTCCTATCCGTTCCGATCCGATCCGATCCGTACCGTTCCCGCCCCGTCCGTGGGGGTCCGTGGGGCCGCCACGCGCGGTCCGGTCAGCGGGCGAGGCCCGACTCCCACGCCCAGGCCGCCGTCTCGACCCGGTTGCGGACACCGAGTTTGCTCTGGATGTTGGTGAGATGGGTCTTCACCGTGCCCGTGCCGATGTGCAGGGCGGCGGCGATCTCCGCGTTGGTGTGCCCGCGGGAGACGAGCACGGCGACCTCGGTCTCGCGCTGGGACAGGGGCGAGGGACGGGCCGGGGCGGCAGCGGCGGCGGGGCGGGCGAACTGCCGGAGCAGGCGGACGGTGATGGAGGGGCTGATGAGGGCCTCGCCGGAGGCGGCGGAGCGCACGGCCTCGGCCAGCAGACGAGGCCCCGCGTCCTTGAGGAGGAAGCCGCAGGCACCGTGGTGCAGGGCCTGGTGGACGTACTCGTCGTCGTCGAAGGTCGTCACCATGACGACCTTCGGGAGATGCGCGGCCCCGGGACGGTGCAGGTGCCGCAGCGCCTCGATGCCGTTCAGCCGCGGCATGCGGATGTCCATGAGGACGACGTCGGGGCGGTGCCGGTCGACCTGCTCGATCGCGGCGACCCCGTCGGCCGCCTGGGCGACGACCTCGATGTCGTCCTCCGCCGCGAGGATCATGGCCATGCCGGTGCGGACGATCGTCTGGTCGTCCGCGAGAAGGACACGGATGGTCATCGGGGCACCTGCCGTAGGGGGAGAGGGAGTTCGAGTACGACGTGCCAGCCGGCCTCGGGGCCGGGGCCCGCGGTCAGTGTGCCCCCGGCGGCGTCGGTGACCTCGCGCAGGCCGCGCAGGCCGTAGCCGCCGGTGCCGCCGGTGCCGTCGGACGGGCGGTGGTGTCCGTCGTCGGTGATCCGCGCGGTCACCCGGCGGCGGGAGACGTCCAGGTGCACCCGCGCGGTGGTGCAGTCGCGGGCGTGCTTGCGGATGTTCGTCAGCGCCTCCATGACCACGCGTTCCACGAGGTGGGCGGCGTCCGCGGGGAGGCTGTCGGCCGGGCCGGTCTCGGTGAGGTCGACCCGGGCCCCGGGCAGTCGGCAGTCGGCGACGAGGGCGCGGACGGCGTCCGTCCCCGGCGCCCGCGTGTCCGGGACGGTGTCCTCGCGCAGGGCGCCGACCATCTTGCGCATGGCGGTCAGCGCCTCCGCACCGGTGCTCTCGATCAGCTCCAGGGCGTCGCCCACCGCCTGGGGCTTCCTGGCCGCGACGGCACGGGCACCCTGCGCCTGGACCACGATGCCCGATATGTGGTGGGCGACGAAGTCGTGCAGGTCACGGGCGAAGCCGAGGCGCTGTTCGAGTCTGATCTGCTCCTCGCGCTGCCGGCGGGCGGCGACGACCAGACGGACGGTGAGGCCGGAGGCCAGGGCGCCGCTGGCCACCAGCGTCAGGATGAGCGCGACGATGCTGCTGCCCTCGTCCACCTCGATCACCAGCGGACGCAGGACGACGGCGGTCATCAGCAGCGGCAGGGCGACGGCGGTGCCGGCCGGGGACCCACGGCGCGCCGTCACGTGCAGCAGCACCATCAGGGCGGCCGGCTCGAACAGGGTGTAGGTGTCGGAGGCCTCGTCCAGCACCGAGCCGCCGCCCGCCGCCACGACACCCAGCCCGGCCGAGCAGACCAGCGACACCAGCGCCACACCGCACGCCCCCCACGCCAGCACCGAAGGGGGCAGCCTGATCCCCACGGCCGGGAGGGCACCGGCCGCCGCCGCGGCCGTCGACAGGGGCAGCAGCACCCCGGTCCCCTGATGGTGGAGGGTGTCGGCGCCCAGGTCGATCAGCAGGGCCACACCGAGGACGCAGAGCAGCAGGGCACCGCCGGCGAACCGGCCGACCGCCACGGCGCGCGGTGATCTGAACATGATGAGCACCCTAGCCGCGCCCACCAGCGGGCCCCCTCTGCCGAAAGTCATAGCCGTCCGGCGAGGAATGGATCTTTCGGGAGATCCGCGGGACCTGGCCCCGGAAGGAAGCTGGACGACGTCAGCACCGCTCGTCCCGACCGAAGGATCACCCGTCATGGACATCCGTTACCAGGTGGAATCCGCGCCCGTTCTCGGCCCCGCGCTCGTCCTGTTCGCGGCCGTCACCGCCGTCCAGGTGTGGCGCGGCGCGTGGAACATGCGCCGCGCCCTCCTCCAGCTGGCCGCCGCCGTCTACGCCGCCGCCGTACTGTCCCTGACGATCTTCCCGCTGGACGTGACGTGGGGCACGTACGCCAACCAGGCCCCCTGGTACGGCCAGATCAACTTCGTCCCGCTGCTCACCGCGGACATCACGATCGTCGCCAACGTCATCATGATGGTCCCGGCCGGCTTCCTGCTGCCCCTGCTGTCCCGGCACGCCACCTCACCGAAGCGGGCGGCCCTGATGACGGCCGCGGTCAGCCTGACCGTGGAAGCCGCGCAGCTGCTGTCGTACATCGCCTTGAACAACGGCCGTTCCGTGGACGTCAACGACGTCCTCGCCAACGCGCTCGGCGGACTCGCCGGCTACGCCCTGGTGACCTACGCCCTGCGCACGCCGGCCCTGCGCACGCCCCTCCTCGCGGCCTCGCTGCCCCGCTCCGCGGCGCTCCAGGGCGACCGCCGGCGGACAGCGACCGCCGACGGGCCCCGGCCCGCCCCGATCGCGGCCCCCGTCACCCGTCCCTGAACCCCGCCCACCGAACATCCGTGACCATCCGTCATCACCCATGACCGTGTCGAGAAGGAAACCCACCGAGATGAACCGCCGTCTGCGCACCGCCCTCGTCGTCACCGCCGCCGTCACCGCCGGCTTCCTGATGACCGCCTGCGAGGAGGGCACGACCGACGCCTCTCCCGTCGCCGCGTCCGACACCACCGGGGCCGCCGGCTCCTCCCCCTCGTCCGGCGGAGCCCAGGGCACCTCCACCGACGGCGGCAGCGACGACGGCGGTGCGAAGTCGACCACGACCGGCCGGGCCACCGGCACCGGCACCGGCACCGACTCCGACTCGGGCTCCTCCACGGAGGCCGGGGACAAGTCCGGCT
This sequence comes from Streptomyces sp. NPDC003247, assembly GCF_042888135.1. Classification (NCBI taxonomy): domain Bacteria; kingdom Bacillati; phylum Actinomycetota; class Actinomycetes; order Kitasatosporales; family Streptomycetaceae; genus Streptomyces; species Streptomyces sp. NPDC003247. The sequence goes on along the minus strand of NZ_JBIAPF010000011.1, from coordinate 150,020 downwards.
ACGGCCAGTCCTGCGGCACCAACGACCTGACCTGGAGCGCCGAGGAGATGACCCAGGCCGGCGGCTACTACCGGATCAGCGTCAAGGCCGAGCCGGGCATCACCTGCGTCCTGCCCGGCGGCCTGCCCGTCATCGCCTTCGGCTCGGGCGGCACCCAGGCCGGTCCCGCCGAACAGGTCGCCGGCGACGAGATCACCCTCTCCGGCGACACGACGGTCTACGCCGGTGTCAGCCCGAAGAGCACCGACGGCGACGGCGGCACCGAGTACGGCACCGTCATCGTCTCCGTCGCCGACGACGACCCCAACCCCCTCTCGCTCGACGTCGGCAGCGTCCTCGTCGAGGAGCCCCTCGTCACCAACTGGCACACCGACCCGCAGGACGCCGTCCCCTTCACCTCCTGAGAACCGTCCCCGGAACGGGCCGGGCGGGGGGGGGGGGGGGGGGGGCCCCCCCCCCCCCCCCCCCCCCGGCGTCGGTCTCAGGCCCCCAGCAGCGGCAGCGGCGGGAAGTCGTGGTCCTCCCACAGGCGGCGCGAGGTCTCCTCCGGGTAGGGGCGCACCTCCGGCCGCGCGTCCAGGATCTGCACCAGCCGCCGTTCCGTGTCGTACGCCGGCCAGCCCGGGTCGCCGGTGCCCGCGAACGCCGTCCAGGCGCCGCGCATGAAGGACGACAGGGCCCTCGCCTCCTCCGTCACCTCCGCGTCCCCGAACAGCAGGGCCCCGAGGTCCGCCCGGTAGGTGCCGAACAGCAGGGGGATGTCCAGGCCGTGGCAGGCGCCGAAGGCGCCGTCCAGGGCGGGGGCCGGCCAGGTCAGCTCGTAGACGTGGGCCCGGCCGCCGCCCGCGACCTGCGCCTCGGCCAGCCGCAGGGAGGGCATGTGGAACAGCCAGTCCGACTGCACCCGCTCGTACAACTCGCCCGGCCCGGCCTGCGGGAAGGCGGCGCGGTACGCCCGCTCCCCCGCCTCCCCGCCGCCCGGCCCGAACATCCGCAAGGCGTCCGTCGCCTGATCCTCCGTCACCTTGCCCAGGCGCCCGGCCATGGCCACGAAGAGGCGGTACTCCTGCGCGTTGTGCCCGACGAGCAGCTCGACGTCCCGGCCCGCGCCCGCCGCCAGCGCCTGCCAGGGGGTGACCGGCAGGACCTCGCCGTCGACGACCGGCGAGAACGGGGTGACGGTGGGCGCGACCCGGCCCCACCGGTCCACGCGCGCCGCCATCTTCTCGCCCAGCGCCGCCCCCGCCTCGGGCAGCTCACGCGGATCGACGGTGGCCAGGTCGGCGGCGGTCGGGCGCAGCCCCGCCTCGGCGGCGATGGCGGCGGCCAGGTCACGGGCCAGCTCGTCGGAGAAGTAGGTGCCGGGCACGCTCTGCGCGACGGCCCGCCCGAACAGGCCCCGCGCGCTCGGCACGGCCAGCAGCGCCGCCACCGAACCGGCGCCCGCCGACTCCCCGAAGACGGTCACCCGGCCCGGGTCCCCGCCGAAGGCCGCGATGTTGTCCCGCACCCACTCCAGGGCAGCGACCTGGTCGAGCAGCCCCCGGTTGGCGGGGGCGCCGTCGATCCGGGCGAACCCCTCTATGCCGACGCGGTAGTTGAGGGTGACGACGACGAGGTCGCCGGCGCGGGCGAGGTGCTGGGCGTCGTAGCCGGGGCTGCCGGAGTGGCCGATCTTGTAGGCGCCGCCGTAGATCCAGACCATCACCGGGCGGGGCGCGGCGGAGGGACTCGGGTCCGGCGTCCAGACGTTCACCGTGAGCCAGTCGTCGCCGGTGGGGGTGGCTCCCCGGGGGCCGAGGAGGCCCGCCTCCTGCGGGGGCGGCGGGCCGAAGGCGTCCGCCTCCCGGACGCCCTCCCAGGGGACGGGCGGGCGGGGGGCCTGGAAGCGGTCCGCCCCGACCGGGGGCGCGGCGAAGGGGATGCCCCGGAAGACGGCCAGACCGTCCTCCCGGCTCCCGCGCACCGCCCCGGCGGCGGTCCGTACGACGGGTGCGGGCGCCTGCTCCCGGTGTTCGGCTGTCGTCATCGCTTCGCCACTCCTCACTGCGGGGCTTCAGGGGCTCTCCGGGAAACGGAGCGGCGGCACGGAAAGTGCCGGGCGGCCACCGTCCCGCCGGCGCGGGCGGCCCCGGCGGGGCACCCGGCCGTGCGCCGGCACCCACGACGGCCGCCTCACCACGGACCACCCGGCCCCACGAGCCACCGGCCCCACGGACCACCGGCCCCACGAGCCACCGGCCCCACGGACCACCGGCCCCACGAACGCCCAGCCCCGCGAACCACCGGTTCCACGGACCAACCAGCCCCGCCGCGCGGCACGGCCTCAGCTCAGCGTGCGCAGCGCCGCCGCGTCGTAGGGCTTCAGCTCGTCGAAGCGGCCGGAGAGGACCTTCGCCGCCCACTCCGGGTCCTGGAGCAGGGCGCGGCCGACGGCGACCAGGTCGAACTCGTCGCGCTCCAGCCGGTCGAGGAGGTCGTCGAGGCCCTTGAGCGGGGCGCCCTCGCCCCGGAAGGCGTGGAGGAAGTCGCCGTCGAGGCCGACCGAGCCGACCGTGATGACGGGCTTGCCGGTCAGCTTCTTCGTCCAGCCCGCGAGGTTGAGGTCGGAGCCGTCGAACTCCGGCACCCAGTAGCGGCGGGTGGAGGCGTGGAAGACGTCCACGCCGGCCGCGGCGAGCGGGGTGAGGACGGCCTCCAGCTCCTCGGGGGTCTCGGCGAGCCGGGCGTCGTAGGCCTCCTGCTTCCACTGCGAGTAGCGGAAGACGACCGGGAAGCCGGGGGATACCGTCTCGCGCACCGCGGCCACGATCTCGGCGGCGAACTTCGTACGGGCCACGGGGTCGCCGCCGTAGGCGTCGGTGCGGCGGTTGGTGCCCGCCCACAGGAACTGGTCGATGAGGTAGCCGTGGGCGCCGTGGATCTCCACACCGTCGAAGCCGATGCGCTCGGCCGCCGCGGCCGACTCGGCGAACGCGCCGATGACGTCGTCCAGGTCGCGCTGGGTCATCGCCTCGCCGGTGCCCTCGGTGCCGTCGACACGGAGGCCGGAGGGGCCGACGGCCGGGGCGTCCGCGAAGGGCGGCCGGCCCTGCTCGCGCACCATGCCGATGTGCCACAGCTGCGGCACGATCGTCCCGCCGGCCGCGTGCACGGCCTCGGCGACCCTCGCCCAGCCCGCGAGCTGCTCCTCACCGTGGAACCGCGGCACCCGGTCGCTCTGCCCGGCCGACGGGTGACCGACGTACGTCCCCTCGGTCACGATCAGCCCCACGCCGGCGCCCGCGCGGCGCGCGTAGTACGACACGACGTCGTCGCCGGGAACGCCGTCCGGGGAGAACATGCGGGTCATGGGCGCCATCGCGATCCGGTTCGGGACGGTCAGGCCGCCCAGCGAGACCGGACGGGAGAGGATCTCGGCGGCACGGGAGGCGGCGGAAGCGGTGACGGTCACGTAGGGGCTCCTAGGGTCTGTCGTTCGGATCACGCGTGAGCTCACAGGGCACCGTCGGATCCCTGCGACCTGATCCGAACGACAGACCCTAGGCGCGGGGACCGATCGGTATGTGCACATGCATCGAGTACCTGCGAGCACGTCAACCCGCTCCGGCCCGCCCGGCATTCCGCGTCCGGCCGGCCCGCCCTGTGATCCCGCCCACGCCCGACCGCGCGACCGCCCGACCGCCCGACCACGCCCACCCCCTCACCCCAGCTCCCCGCCGCCCCTCGAAACCCCCTCCCGTTTCCCGACATTTCATCGTCAATTCGCCTTCCGTTACGGGATGTTCCCGGCTCTCCTCACGTGGAGCAGCACCGCTGGGCACCTCGTCGCCGACCGGCCCAGGCTCGTGGTGGAACCCGATCCGAAAGGCCATCACCCATGCCCGTACACGGTTTCGCCCTGACGTCCGCCGCCCTCGCCCTGTCCTCCGTGTCCCTCCTCGCGCCCTCCCCGCACTCCGCGCCCGCCGCCGCGGCACAGGCCACGCCCCTGATCATCGGCCACCGCGGCGCGGCCGGCCTCGCCCCGGAGAACACCCTGGAAGCCATCGACCGGGCCGACCGGGCGGGCGTGGACTGGGTCGAAGTGGACATCCAGCGCAGCAAGGACGGCGTGCTGGTCGTCATGCACGACCAGGACCTCGTCCGCACCACCGACGTCCGCACGGTCTTCCCCCACCGCTCCCCCTGGAAGGTGGGTGACTTCACCATGGCGGAACTGGGCAGGCTCCGCGCGGGGGCCTCACCCCAGTGGAAGGGGACCGCGTACGCGTCGGCCCGTATCCCCACCCTCGGCCAGGTGCTCGACCGGCTCGACCGCAACGGCCAGGGGCTGCTGCTGGAGGTGAAGTGGCCGGGGAACTTCCCCGGCGTCACCCGGGACATCCTGAAGGTCCTCGAACGGAAGGGCTGGCTGGACGCCCACCACGTCGACAACCGCCTCTACGTGATCAGTTTCCTGGCCGGCGCCCTGAAGGAGGTCCGCGCCAGGCGTCCCGACATCAGGCTGGGCATCTGCGACGAGACCCCGTCGTCCGGCGAACTGGCGGCGTACGCGACGTTCGTGGACGTCATCAACCCGGACCACCGGGCCCTCACCCAGGGCTATGTGCGCAAGGCGCAGGCACTGAAGGGCCCGCACGGCCGGCCGCTGAAGGTGTGGCCGTGGACGGTGAACACCGCCGGGCCGGCCCGCCTCCTGCGCGACTGGCACGCGGACGGCATCACCACCGACGTCCCCGACACGATCGGGAAGGCGCTGGGGCAGGACTGACGGGGGATCACCCACCGCCCCCGGCGAGCAAGGTAGGCACGGCGGGCAAGGTAGGCACGGCGGGCCCGTCCCCCGCCCGGGAACGCCCGAGGGCGGCACCCCCTGTCGGAACAGGGGATGCCGCCCTCGGTACCGCGGACGGGTCCGATCCTCGGGAGGATCAGAAGTCCATGTCACCGCCCGGCATGCCGCCGCCGGCCGGGGCAGCGGCCTTCTCCGGCTTGTCGGCGATGACGGCCTCGGTGGTGAGGAACAGCGCGGCGATCGACGCGGCGTTCTGCAGCGCGGAGCGCGTCACCTTCGCCGGGTCGATGATGCCCTCGGCGACCAGGTCGACGTACTCGCCGGTCGCGGCGTTCAGGCCGTGGCCCGGGGTCAGGTTGCGCACCTTCTCCACCACGACGCCGCCCTCGAGGCCGGCGTTGACCGCGATCTGCTTCAGCGGGGCCTCGAGCGCCAGCTTGACGGCGGCGGCACCGGTGGCCTCGTCGCCCTCGAGCTCCAGCTTCTCGAAGACCTGGGAGGCCTGGAGCAGGGCCACGCCACCACCGGCGACGATGCCCTCCTCGACGGCCGCCTTCGCGTTGCGGACGGCGTCCTCGATGCGGTGCTTGCGCTCCTTGAGCTCGACCTCGGTGGCGGCACCGGCCTTGATGACGGCCACGCCGCCCGCGAGCTTGGCCAGGCGCTCCTGGAGCTTCTCGCGGTCGTAGTCGGAGTCGCTGTTCTCGATCTCGGCGCGGATCTGGTTCACGCGGCCCGCGACCTGCTCGGAGGAGCCGGCGCCGTCGACGATGGTGGTCTCGTCCTTGGTGATGACGACCTTGCGGGCCTTGCCCAGCAGGTCGACGGTCGTGTTCTCGAGCTTGAGACCGACCTCCTCGGAGATGACCTCGCCGCCGGTGAGGATGGCGATGTCGTTCAGCATCGCCTTGCGGCGGTCGCCGAAGCCCGGGGCCTTGACCGCGACGGACTTGAAGGTGCCGCGGATCTTGTTGACGACCAGGGTCGACAGGGCCTCGCCCTCGACGTCCTCGGCGATGATCAGCAGCGGCTTGCCCGACTGCATGACCTTCTCCAGGAGCGGGAGCAGGTCCTTGACGTTCGCGATCTTGGAGTTCGCGATCAGGATGTACGGGTCGTCGAGGACGGCCTCCATACGCTCCATGTCGGTGGCGAAGTACGCCGAGATGTAGCCCTTGTCGAAGCGCATACCCTCGGTGAGCTCCAGCTCCAGACCGAAGGTCTGGGACTCCTCGACGGTGATGACGCCTTCCTTGCCGACCTTGTCCATGGCCTCGGCGATGAGCTCGCCGATCTGGGTGTCGGCGGCGGAGATGGAGGCCGTGGAGGCGATCTGCTCCTTGGTCTCGACGTCCTTCGCCTGCTCCAGCAGGGCGGCGGAGACGGCCTCGACGGCCTTCTCGATACCGCGCTTCAGGGCCATCGGGTTGGCACCGGCGGCGACGTTGCGCAGACCCTCCTTGACCAGGGCCTGGGCGAGAACGGTCGCGGTGGTCGTACCGTCACCGGCGACGTCGTCCGTCTTCTTGGCGACTTCCTTGACCAGCTCGGCGCCGATCTTCTCGTACGGGTCCTCGAGCTCGATCTCCTTGGCGATGGAGACACCGTCGTTGGTGATCGTGGGCGCGCCCCACTTCTTCTCGAGGACGACGTTGCGGCCCTTGGGGCCGAGCGTCACCTTCACGGCGTCCGCGAGCTGGTTCATGCCGCGCTCGAGGCCGCGCCGCGCCTCCTCGTCGAACGCGATGATCTTGGCCATGTGAAGTGGTCCCTCCAGGACTGGGGGTGATTCCTTCGGACCGCGCCCGCGCCCGCGACGGACGGCTCGCCTGCCTCGTGGTTCCTTCCCCACCCGGCCTGCGGGCCTCACCGACCCGGTCCTTCGTTGTCACTCTCACCTTCAGAGTGCTAACGCCAATGATTAGCACTCGGGCATGCCGAGTGCAAGCGCCTCGGGGGGATCGGCCCCGGGGCGAACCGGACGAAGGCGCCTGCACCGCCCCGGCGGCGCGGGCTCCCGGGGGCCCGGAGCATCCCGCCGTCCCGGGCCACCAAAGGCCCCCGGGGTGCCCCGGCGCGGCGCGGGCGGCGCCGGGCAGCACGAAGGGCCCGCGCCCCCGTCGGGGTGCGGGCCCTTCGCTGGAAAACGTTGAAAATCGTTCAGGCGGTGACGCGAACCATGTCGGCCTGCGGGCCCTTCTGACCCTGCGAGATCTCGAACTCGACCCGCTGGCCCTCTTCCAGGGTGCGGTAGCCGTCCATCTGAATCGCGCTGTAGTGGACGAAGACGTCCGCACCACCGTCGACCGCGATGAAGCCGTACCCCTTCTCCGCGTTGAACCACTTGACGGTGCCCTGAGCCATGCCTAACTCCCCTATTACTGGCCCTTGCACAGATCCACACTTCGCGGATCCGGGTCAGACCTCACCCCCCAGTTGATTGGAGGCGTGCGCCGGAACGCGTCGACCGCGGCTGAATGTATCTGTCCCACTGCCGTCTGCAACAGGTCAATCGGACGAGAATTCTGGACGTCGACGGTCCGGAATATGGTGAGAATTCTCCCGAATTCAGGGCAATTCGGGCCACATAAAGGGAACAGAAGGCGCAAAAGACCTGCACACTTTGGCTACTTCTCACCGCATGTGAAGTCCGGGCTCATATGCGTTCGGCATGCGATGGGCAGCGCGTTCCCCAACTGTACCGTGCTCAACCACATTGAATTGCCTCCTCCGCTTCTCTTACGGAGGAGGCAATTCGATGAACTCTGGGTAATCGGTGTTACCGAGGGTTACTACCGGTGGGTACGGAGTGGGTGTCAGCCGCCGGCGACGGCCGGGATGATCGAGACGCCGGCGCCGTCCGGGGTCGCCGTCTCCAGCCCCTGCTCGAACCGCACGTCGTCGTCGTTGACGTACACGTTGACGAACCGGCGCAGCTTGCCCTGGTCGTCCAGGACGCGCGCGGCGATACCGGTGTGGTTCTTCTCCAGGTCGGCGATGACCTCGGCGAGGTTCGCGCCCTCGGCGGCGACCTCGGCCTGACCGCCCGTGTAGGTGCGCAGGATGGTGGGGATGCGGACGGTGACGCTCACGGTGTTTCCTCCGGACGGGTAGGCGCCCTGCGGGGCGCGGGGAACTGCGCGACCAGCCCCCGCGGCCCGCAGACGAACAACGGCCTCTCTCAGGCGAGACCGGCCTCGTGGAACGACTCGAGGTTCGGGCGGATGGTGGCCGTCAGCCCGGTCCCGGCGACCGCGTCCAGCGTCTTGAGGCCGTCTCCGGTGTTGAGCACGACGGTCGTCAGCGTCGGGTCCAGCAGACCGGCCTCGATCAGCTTCTTGGTGACGCCGACCGTCACACCGCCCGCCGTCTCGGCGAAGACGCCCTCGGTCCGCGCCAGCAGCTTGATCGCGTCGACCACCTGCTCGTCGTTCACGTCCTCCACCGCACCGCCCGTGCGGCGCGCGATGTCGAGGACGTAGGGGCCGTCGGCCGGGTTGCCGATGGCGAGTGACTTGGCGATGGTGTTCGGCTTCTGCGGGCGGACCACGTCGTGGCCGGCCTTGAAGGCCACGGACACCGGGGAGCAGCCCTCGGCCTGCGCACCGAAGATCTTGTACGGCCGGTCCTCGACCAGACCGAGCTTGATCAGCTCCTGGAGCCCCTTGTCGATCTTCGTGAGCTGCGAGCCGGAGGCGATCGGCACCACGATCTGGTCCGGGAGCCGCCAGCCGAGCTGCTCGCAGATCTCGTACGCGAGCGTCTTGGAGCCCTCGGCGTAGTAGGGCCGCAGGTTGACGTTGACGAAGCCCCAGCCCTCGCCCGCCGGGTCGCCGATGAGCTCGGAGCAGAAGCGGTTGACGTCGTCGTAGTTGCCCTCGATGCCGACGAGTTCGCCGCCGTAGACCGCGGCCATGACGACCTTGCCCTGCTCCAGGTCGTGCGGGATGAACACGCAGGAGCGGAAGCCGGCGCGGGCGGCCGCGGCGCCGACGGCGCCGGCCAGGTTGCCGGTGGAGGAGCAGGAGAGGGTGGTGAAGCCGAAGGCGCGGGCGGCCTCCAGGGCCTGGGCGACGACGCGGTCCTTGAAGGAGTGCGTCGGGTTGCCGGAGTCGTCCTTGACGAAGAGCTTCCCGGCCTCGACGCCCAGCTCACGCGCCAGGTTGTCGGCCTGGACGAGCTTGGTCCAGCCGGGGTTGATGTTCGGCTTGTCCGCCACGTCGGCCGGGACGGGCAGCAGCGGGGCGTAGCGCCAGATGTTCGCGGGGCCCGCCTCGATGCGCTTGCGGAGTTCCTCCGGGTCGTATCCGGAGAAGTCGTAGGCGATCTCGAGCGGGCCGAAACACTCCTCGCAGGCGAAGACCGGGCCGAGCGGCACGCGGTGACCGCACTCGCGACAGGAGAGCGCCGCGGCCGGACCGAGGTCGACGGAGGGGGTGGTGCCGGAGGGGGCGGTGACGGAGGGGGTGGTGCTTGCAACTGTCTGCGCAGCCATGTGAGGCGAGGCCCTTTCTCCTCATCTTCCCCACGACGCATCTCGCCGTGAGACGGAATTGGCACCTTCCCGAGCCGGGAGCCTCGCGGGGATCGTCGACTGCCTGTGGCAGCGATCCGTACGAGACCGGCTGGAGGGTTGCCGGGGCTTCATCGGGCCGTGTCCCTCTGCCCCTCTGGATGAGCGGTATGTGGTTGTGAGCGCGGGCGACCCCGGACATGCGATGGTCATCCGCGTTGTTCAAGACTGTAACCGAAGGCCAGGACAGTTGAGTGAGACCGTCCGAACCGCGAGATGGATCACACTGTCACCTCGCGTGTACCTGGTGTGATCACGACAGTGAGGAGCCGCAGACCGTGCTGGAAGAAGTCGAGCGCTGGCTGGCCGCCCGCTCCTGGTCCGTGACCGATCGCCCGCTGCACCGGATCCTGGCCGCCAAGCGCGCCTCGGGCCAGACGGTGTCCGTCGTGCTGCCCGCGCTGAACGAGGAGGAGACGGTCGGCGACATCGTCTCCGTCGTCCGCCACGACCTCATGCACCAGGTCCCGCTGGTCGACGAGATCGTCGTCGTCGACTCGGGATCGACCGACCGCACCTCCGAGGTGGCCGCGGCGGCCGGGGCCCGGGTCGTCCACCGGGACACGATCCTGCCCCGTCTCCCGGCCGTGCCCGGCAAGGGCGAGGTCCTGTGGCGCTCGCTGCTGGTCACCACCGGGGACATCGTCTGTTTCGTCGACGCCGACCTGAAGGAGTTCTCCTCCGACTTCGTCTCGGGCATCGTGGGCCCGCTGCTCACCGATCCGGGCGTCGACCTGGTCAAGGCCATGTACGACCGCCCGCTGGCCGGCGGCGCCGGCCAGGGCGGCCGGGTGACGGAGCTGATGGCCCGCCCGCTGCTCAACATGCACTGGCCGCAGCTCGCGGGGTTCGTGCAGCCGCTGGGCGGCGAGTACGCGGCCCGCCGCCGCCTGCTGGAGCAGCTGCCCTTCCCCGTCGGGTACGGCGTGGAGCTGGGCATGCTGGTCGACGCCCTGCACCTGGTGGGCCTGGACGCGCTGGCCCAGGTCGACGTCGGGGTGCGCAAGCACCGCCACCAGGACGGGCAGGCGCTCGGCCGGATGGCCGCGGCGATCTACCGCACGGCGCAGCTGCGGCTGGCCCGCGGGCATCTCGTCCGCCCGTCCCTGACCCAGTTCGAGCGGGGCGCGGACGGCTTCGAGCCGCGCACCTACTCGGTCGACACGGAGGAGCGGCCGCCGATGGCGGAGATCGCCGAGTACGCGACCCGCAAGGTCGCGTGACCCGGCGGCGACGCCCCGGCGGACGCGCCGTATACGGCCGGACACGGCCGGTTCACGCCCCGTGTCCGTACGTTTGAGCGGATCGGGTCCGGGCTAGGTTGAGGCGTATGGCTTCCACGCACGGTGCTGCTGCTCAGGGTGCTCAGGTGCTGGTCGCGTCCAACCGCGGCCCGGTCTCGTACACCGTCGGCGAGGACGGCTCGCTGCACGCCAGACGCGGCGGCGGCGGGCTGGTCTCCGGGCTGTCGGCGATCGGCCCGGACGCGGGCGCCCTGTGGGTGTGCTCGGCGCTGTCCGACGGCGACCGGGAGGCGGTCCGGCGCGGGGTCGGCGAGGACGGCGTGCGCATGCTGCCCGTCCCGGCCGACGTGCACGCCGACGCGTACAACGGCATCGCCAACTCGGTGCTGTGGTTCGTCCACCACCTGCTGTACCAGACCCCGCTGGAGCCGGTCTTCGACGCGGAGTTCCGGCGCCAGTGGGCCTCGTACGAGACGTACAACCGCGCCTTCGCCGAGGCGCTGGCGGAGGAGGCGGCGCAGGGGGCCGCGGTCCTCGTCCAGGACTACCACCTGTGCCTGGTGCCGGGGATGCTCCGCGAGCTCCGCCCCGACCTGCGCATCGGCCACTTCTCGCACACGCCGTGGGCGCCGGTGGACTACTTCGGGCTGCTCCCCGGCGACATCCGCGTCCAGTTGCTGCGGGGCATGCTCGGCGCGGACCGGCTCGGCTTCCTGACCCGCCGCTGGGCGGACGCGTTCGCCGCGTGCTGCGCGGAGTTCACCGGCGGCACGGGCGGCACGGAGATCGGCGTGCACGGCCTGGGCGCCGACGCCGACTTCCTGCGCGCCCGCTCCCGCGAGCGGGACGTCGAGGAGCGTCTGGCGGCCCTGCGCGAGGAGATCGGCACGGCTCCCGAAGGCGGCGCCCGCAAGGTGATCGTCCGGGTGGACCGGACCGAGCTGTCGAAGAACATCGTGCGTGGTCTCCTGGCCTACCGGCAGCTCCTCGACGACCACCCCGAGTGGCACGAGCGGGTCGCCCACGTGGCCTTCGCCTACCCCTCCCGCCAGGACCTCGCCGTCTACCGCGACTACACGGCCGAGGTGCAGCGGCTGGCCGGGGAGATCAACGAGCGGTACGGCTCCGCGGGCTGGACCCCGGTCGTGCTGCATGTGAAGGACGACTTCGCCCGCTCCCTGGCGGCGTACCGCCTCGCGGACGTGGCGCTGGTCAACCCCATCCGCGACGGTATGAACCTGGTCGCCAAGGAGGTTCCGGTCGTCTCCGACCGGGGCTGCGCGCTGGTGCTGTCCCGGGAGGCCGGCGCGTACGGCGAGCTGCGCGAGGACGCCCTCACCGTCAACCCGTACGACGTGCTGGAGACCGCCGGTGCCCTGCACGAGGCGCTGACCATGGCGCCGGAGGAGCGGGCGCAGCGCACCAAGCGGCTGGCGGCCGCCGCGACCGCGCTGCCTCCGGCCCGGTGGTTCCTGGATCAGCTGGAGGCGCTGCGGGGGACGCGGGCCAGCTGATCCGCCAGCGCCCGCAGCAGGTCCACCACGCCAGCCGGGCCGTCGACGACCAGGTCGGCGCGCTCGGCGAGTTCCGTGACCTCCGTGCTGCCGCTGGCGACGAGCAGTCCGGGGACGCCGTCGGAGCGGAGTTTCTCCACGGCGGCGAAGGCGGGCAGGTCGCCGAGGTCGTCACCGGCGTAGAGCACGGCCTCGGCGCCGGTCTCGCGGGCGTGCTCCAGCAGCGCCACGCCCTTGTCCACGCCCGGCGGCCGCAGCTCCAGGACCATCCGGCCCGGCTCGACGATCAGTCCGTGGCGGGCGGCGAGGTCGCCGAGGGGCTGCCGTACGGCCTCGAAGGCGGCCTGCGGGTCCTCGGCCCGGCGGGTGTGCACGGCGACGGCCCGGCCCTTCTCCTCCACCCAGGTCCCCCGCCACGCGCCGGCCGCCTCCAGCACGCCCGGCAGCTCGGCACGGACCGCGGCGACGCCGGGGTGGGGGGCGGGGGCGCTGACGGTGTCGGTCCGGGCGTCCCACCGTTCGGCCCCGTAGTGGCCGAGCACGGTCAGGTGCTCCAGCCCCGGCACACCGGCGAAGCCGCCGTTGCGCACGGCCACGGCGGCGGGCCGCCCGGTGACGACGGCGACGGAGGCGACCTGCGGGGCGAGCCGCGCGAGGGCGGGAACGGCGTCCGGGTGCGCCCGCGCGTCGTCCGGGTTCTCGACGATCGGCGCGAGCGTACCGTCGAAATCAAGACCGACGAGCGTCCCGGCGGGCCGGGCCAGAATCGCCCGGAGCGCGTCCCGCCCGGCGGCGGTGGCGGGTTCGGGGAGTGCGGGTTCCATGGAGTACGTCTCTGGGGTGCCCATACGGCGACGATAACCGGCAGCAGCGGCCCCTCACAGCCCCGGCCGGGGCAACCCAGCCCGTCCGGCCTGCGAAGAGCAGCGGCCCCTCACAGCCCCGGCCGGGCAACCAGCCCGTCCGGCGTTTGAGGACGAGGCCCGTCCAGGGCCGACCGGGGGCGCGGGGGCGGAGCCCCCGCATACCGCGGGCCGCACCGCCTCAGCGTTCGGCCCGACGCCCCTCCCGCACGCGCCGCAACCGATTCACCGTGACCGGATCATGAGCCAGCGCCCGAGGATCGTCCAGCAGCGCGTTGAGCAGCTGGTAGTAACGGACCGGGGACAGGTCCAGCTCCTCACGGATCGCCCGTTCCTTCGCCCCGGGCGCGGAGATCCCGCGCCGTTCCAGGGCGAGGATGCCCCGCTCCCTCGCCCCCAGTTCCGCCTCTGGCCGCTGCATGCCCGCACCGTAACCCAACGGCTCAGCCGGTGGCGCCGCTCTCCGCGGTGGTCGCCGTCGCCTCGATCTGGCCGAGGACGCCCGCCGGGCTGCCGTCGGCGGTCACGGCCTGGCCGATCCGCTTCTTGATGTCCGCGCTGACCGTCGCCCACGAGGTCCGCCCCACCGGATACAGCTCGGACGACGGGAGCTGGTCCAGGAACGGCTTGAGGTCCGCGTCCTCCGACGCCGTGCTCATGACCTGGGAGGCGGAGGTGGTGACCGGCAGCAGGTCGTACTCGCGGGAGAAGGAGAGGACGTTCTCCTCGCTGTAGACGAAGTCCAGGAACTCACCGATCTGCTCGGCGTGCCCGTTCTGCTTGAAGGCGGTCATCCAGTCGGCGACGCCCAGGGAGACCTTGGAGGGGCCGTCGACGCCGGGCATCGCCACCATGCCGAACTTCACGCCCTTCTTCTCGGCCGCCTTCATCAGCGAGGGATGCCCGTTGAGCATGCCGACCTTCCCGGCGGTGAACGCCTCGAACGCGTCGGCCCGGTTGAGCTTGCCCGGCGCGACCGGCCCGGTCAGTCCCTCGCCGACCAGCTCGTTCTTCAGCCAGGTGAACGTCTCGACGTTCTCGGTGGAGTCGATGCTGTAGCCGGTGGCGGTCGCGGTGTAGCCGCCCCCGCCGCTGAGCAGCCACTGCATGGTCTCGGCCTGTGCCTCCTCGGAGCCGAGGGGCAGCGCGTACGGGTAGTCGACGCCCTCCTCCTCGAGCGCCTCGGCGTCCTCGGCGAGCTCGTCCCAGGTGGTGGGCGGGGTGGTGATCCCGGCCTTCTCGAAGAGGGTCTTGTTGTAGAACAGCAGCCGCGTCGAGGAGGCGAACGGCATGCCGTACTGCACGCCCCGCACCTCGCCCGCGTCGGCGAGCTGCGACACGAAGTCGGCCTGGACGGGGATGGAGAGGACGTCACCGGCCTTGTAGAGCAGGTCGTCGGCGGCGTAGTCGGCGTACGAGCCGATCTGCGCCATGTCGGGCGCCTCGCCGTCGTCGACCATCTCCTTGACCTCGCGGTCGACGTCGTTCCAGGAGTGGACGGTGACCTCGACCTTGATGCCGGGGTGGTCCTTCTCGAACTCCTCGACCAGCGCGTCCCAGTATTTCTTCGAGCTGTTGGCGCTGCTGTCGCCGTAGTCGGCGGCGACGAGTCTGAGGGTGACGTCTCCGGAGTCGCCGGTGACCCCGCACCCGGCGAGGACCGCCGTCATACCGAGGGCGGATGCCACCGCGATCGTTCCTGACCTGCCTGCCCGCCGCTGCACTGCGCTTCGTCTCCCCAACTGCTTCGTGCGTCCGTTGTCCGCACTCTGGACAACTGATTGCTCATACCAATGGACCGGAATCCGAACTAAGGTCTACACCACCTCTGTGGACTAGACCTCTCGCGGGCCTCGCACCGCCCTCGCGCAGGCCTCGGACGACCCCCGGACGACCCCCGGACGGGCCCCGGACGACCCCCGCCGGACCCCGTACAGCTCCCCCAAAGCCCTGTAACTGGACTAGACCTCTCCCGGGTCCTCGGGCCACACTGTCCCCCGTGAGACATGTCATCGCCCTCGACGTGGGCGGCACCGGGATGAAGGCCGCCCTGGTCGGAGCGGACGGCACGCTGCTGCACCGGGCCCGCCGGGCCACCGGACGCGAGCACGGCCCCGACGCGGTCGTCGCCGGCATCCTCGACTTCGCCGCCGAGCTGCACGCCCACGGCGTCGAACACCTGGGCGAACCCGCGGCGGCGGCCGGGATCGCCGTCCCCGGCATCATCGACGAGGCCCGGGGCGTCGCCGTCTACGCGGCCAATCTCGGCTGGCGGGACGTCCCCCTGCGCGACCTGCTCGCCACCCGCCTGGGCATCCCGGTCGCCCTCGGCCACGACGTGCGCACCGGCGGCCTCGCCGAGGGGCGGATCGGCGCGGGCCGGGGCGCCGACCGCTTCCTGTTCGTGGCGCTGGGCACCGGCATCGCGGGCGCCATCGGGGTCGACGGCCGGGTCGAGGCGGGCGCGCACGGCTTCGCCGGCGAGATCGGCCACATCGTCGTACGGCCCGGCGGAACGCCGTGCCCGTGCGGGCAGCGCGGCTGCCTGGAGCGGTACGCGTCCGCGGCGGCGGTGAGCGAGGCGTGGGCGGCGGCCTGCGGGGATCCGGGGGCGGACGCGGCGGACTGCGCGAAGGCCGTCACGTCCGGCGACCCGGACGCCGTCCGGATCTGGCAGGAGGCCGTGGACGCCCTGGCCGACGGCCTGGTCACCGCGCTCACCCTGCTGGACCCCCGCACGCTCGTCATCGGTGGCGGGCTCGCCGAGGCGGGGGAAACCTTGTTCACACCACTACGGGACGCCGTCCGGCGGCGCCTCACCTTCCAGAAACTGCCGACGATCGCCCCCGCCGCCCTGGGCGACACCGCCGGATGCCTGGGCGCGGGACTCCTGGCCCGGGATCTCCTGAAGACGACCGACGGTACGGAGGTAACGCCCTGATGGTCACCCACGCAGGGGCGCGGGGAACTGCGCGACAGACCGCACACCACCCGCGGCCCGCGGCCGGCGAGGCGCCCTTCGTCCTCTCCGGCGCCGACGTGGTCCTCCCCGGCGGAACGGTCCGCGGCGGCCGGGTGGTCGTCGACGGCACCCGTATCGCCGCCACGGCCCCGGACGGCGTCCAGGTGATCGACGCGAGGGGCCACTGGCTGGTCCCCGGCTTCGTCGACCTGCACAACCACGGCGGAGGCGGAGCCTCGTTCTCCGGCCCGGCCGAGGACGTCCTGCGGGCCGTCCGCACCCACCGCCGGCACGGCACCACCACCCTCGTCGCCTCCACCGTCACCGACGACATGGACCTCCTCGTCCGCCAGGCAGGGCTGCTGTCGGAGCTGGCCGAGCAGGGCGACATCGCGGGCATCCACTTCGAGGGGCCGTTCATCTCGCCGTGCCGCAAGGGCGCGCACTCCGAGAAGCTGCTGCGCGACCCGGACCCGGCGCAGGTGCGCAAGCTGGTCGACGCGGCGCGCGGCCGGGCGAAGATGCTCACGCTGGCCACGGAACTGCCGGGCGGCCTGGACTCCGTACGGCTGCTCGTCGAGCACGGCGTGATCGCCGCCGTCGGCCACACGGACGCCACCTACGAGCAGACCGTCGAGGCGATCGAGGCGGGCGCCACCGTCGCCACCCACCTCTTCAACGCGATGCCCGTCCTCGGCCACCGCGCCCCCGGCCCGATCGCCGCGCTGCTGGAGGACGAGCGGGTCACGGTCGAGCTGATCAACGACGGGGTCCATCTGCACCCGGCCGCGCTGGAGCTGGCGTTCCGTCACGCGGGCGCGGGGCGGGTGGCGTTCATCACGGACGCGATGGACGCGGCCGGCAGCGCCGACGGCCGCTATCTGCTCGGCCCGCTGGAGGTGGAGGTCAGCGAGGGCGTGGCCCGTCTGGTGGACGGCGGTTCCATCGCCGGCTCCACCCTCACCCTGGACCGCGCCTTCCGGCGCGCGGTGACGGTCGACCGCCTCCCGGTCGAGGACGTGGTCGAGGCCCTGTCCGCCACCCCGGCCCGGCTGCTGGGCGTGGACGACCGCGTGGGCTCCCTGGAACCCGGCAAGGACGCCGACCTGGTCCTGCTGGACGAGGACTTCGCGCTGAAGGGCGTGATGCGGCGAGGGGAATGGGTGGTCGATCCCCAACTGGCCTGAAACGTCCGCCCGCTGGGAGACGGTGGAGGGTCCGGGGTCTGGGCCGTCCGCCGTCTCTTTGGCATGATCGAGCCCCCGGAAACCCGGGAAGAAGGAAACAGAAGGCGAACGCGCGCCATATCGGGGGAGGTCGGCACGGTGATCCTCACGGTCACGCTCAACACCGCTCTCGGCATCACCCACCGCGTCCCGGCCCTGCGCCCGCACACCAGGCACCGGGTGACCGAGGTGACGGAACGCGCCGGCGGCAAGGGCCTGGACGTCGCGCGGGTGCTGGCCGCGCTGGGACACGAGGTGACGGTCACCGGTTTCGTGGGCGGGGCCACCGGGCGGGAGGTGCGCGACCTCCTCACGGGCGTCACCGACGCCCTCGTCCCGGTCTCCGGCACGACCCGCCGCACGGTCGCCGTCGTCGACGAACGCACCGGTGACACCACCCGGTTCGACGAACCCGGCCCCGTGATCACGCCCGCCGAGTGGGCGGCCTTCCAGCGGACGTACGAGGCCCTGGTGGCCGGGGCCCGGGCGGTCGCCCTGTGCGGCAGTCTGCCGCCGGGCGTACCGGTCGGCGCGTACGCGGGGCTGGTGCGCACCGCGCGGGCCGCGGGGACGCCGGTCCTGCTGGACACCGGTGGGGAGCCGCTGCGGCGCGCGGTCGCCGCCCGCCCGGACCTGATCACGCCGGACGCCGGCGAACTGGCCGAACTGACCGGCTCGCACGAGCCGTTGCGCGCCACGGAGGACGCCCGTCGACGCGGCGCCCGCGCCGTGGTGGCGTTCCTGGGGACGGAGGGCCTGGTCGCGGCGGCCCCGGAGGGCCGCTGGCGGGCCCTCCCGCCCGTCCGGCCGCGCGGCACGCCGGTGCGGGCCGGCGACCGTGTCACCGCCGGTCTGCTGTCGGGGCTGGTGGACCGGCTGCCCTGGCCGCAGCGGCTGGCCCGCGCGCTCGCCCTGTCCGCGGCGACCGCGCCGTCCCCGGCGGCCGGCGGGTTCGACCGGGCCGCGTACGAGGAACTGGTGGCGCGGGTGGCGGTGACCGGCGAGGCCGGCGCGGCCTGAGCGCTACTGCTTGACCTGCCCCTGCTTCAGCCACAGCTGGTCCAGGAGCGCGTTGCACTTGTCGCCGTTCTCGCAGGAGAGGCTGACGGTGTTGGTGCCCTTGGTGAGGGTCGGGTAGGCGTAGGTGGTGGTCCAGCCCTTGGCGAAGTCCCCGTCGGCGGCGTGCGCGTAGTTCTTCATGCTCAGCGGGGTGCCGAACTTCTTGCCGTTGATGGTGAGCGTCATCGACTGGTCGTCGCCGGCGGTGCTGTAGTGCGCGAAGAGGGTGTAGGTGCCCTCCTCGGGGATGCCGTCGACGGTCCAGGTCACGGAGCTGCCGACCTGGTTGAGGTTGGCGACGTAGATGCCGCCGTCCGCCTGCGCGCCCTCGACGTCGGAGGCCAGCGCGGCGGCGCCGCCGAGGCGCAGGGCCTTGGCGTCGATCGTCGGCAGTTCGGCCTCGTCGTCCGCGTCGTCGGCGCCGGACTCGCTGGGCGAGGCGCTGGCGGTGGCGGTGGGGGCGGTGGTCACCTGGTCCGCGTCGTCCTGGCTGTCGTCGTCGCTGCCGTTGGCCATGACGACGGCGATGCCCACGACGACCGCGGCGAGGACCGCCACGGCGCCGATCAGCAGGCCCTTGGTGTTGGGGCCGCGGCCCCGGCCGCCGGAGGGCGCCGGCCGGCGTCCGCCGGAGGGCGCGTTGCCGCCGGGGGCGGTCCCGGGCGCGGTGTGACCGTTCGGCTGCCCGTACGCACCCTGCTGCGGCACCGTCGGCTGGCCGTACTGCCCGTACTGCGCGGTCTGCTGCTGCGGCTGCTGCCCGTACCTGCGCTCGCCGACGGTGCGCACGCGGCTGACGGAGTTCGGGTAGCCGTAGCCGCCCGAGGGGGGCTGGGCTCCGTTGGCCTGGCCGTCGGCGTAGAGATAGCCGAACGGGTCGTCGTCCTCGGGCGTGCTCGCGCCGTTGTTGCCGGGCGTCATCCTCTCGTACTCCTCAACAGGTGCGGGGCGGATGCGTACGCGTGTGAATAGGTGCGGAGAAGAACGAGCCTACCCGGTCCGCGGGCCACGAACGGGTGACCCGGATCGCACGAACTCGCCCATCAAGTCCCTGACCTGCGGATCATCCGGCCCGCCTGTGCTGTTTGGGACGAGATCGTTTCTCGACGTACATCCGCTCGTCCGCCGACTTCAGGACTTCGTCGGCGGTCATCCCGCAGTGCGCCCAGCCGATGCCGAAGCTGGCGCCGACGCGCACGGCCCGGCCCTCGGCGCGGATCGGCTGGATGATCTCGTTGCGCAGGCGTACGGCGAGGTCCTCGGCGTCGGCGCGGCCGAGTCCGTCGGCGAGGATCACGAACTCGTCGCCGCCGAGCCGGGCGACGGTGTCGCCGTCCCGGACGCCGTGGGAGAGCCGTCGGGCGACCTCGACGAGGACGGCGTCGCCCGCGTTGTGCCCGAACCGGTCGTTGATCGACTTGAAGCCGTCGAGGTCGCAGAAGAGGACCGCGAGCCCCTTGGTGCCGTCGTCGCGGCCGCTCTCCTCGGGGGCGACGGTGTGCACGTGGTGGTCGTAGGCGTCGTAGGCCTCGCTGCCGGACGGGTGGTAGTCGAAGCCGTGGCCGCCGCCGGTGTCGAAGGCGGGGTGGTCGTAGGCGGCGTCCATCGCGTCGACGGCGGTGGGGTGGGTGGACTGCGGGCGCCGGCAGAGCCGGGCGGAGAGGCGGGAACGCAGTTCCGCGGAGTTCGGCAGGCCGGTGAGGGAGTCGTGGGAGGCGCGGTGGGCGAGCTGGAGCTCGCGCCGCTTGCGTTCCTCGATGTCCTCGACGTGGGTGAGGAGGAAGCGGGGCCCGTCGGCGGCGTCGGCGACGACGCTGTTGCGCAGCGAGACCCAGACGTAGCTGCCGTCGCGGCGGCCGAGGCGGAGCTCGGCGCGGCCGCCCTCGGCGGAGGTGCGCAGCAGGGTGCCCATGTCCTCGGGGTGGACGAGGTCGGAGAAGGAGTAGCGGCGCATCGCGGAGGCGGGGCGGCCCAGCAGACGGCACAGGGCGTCGTTGGTGCGCAGGATCCGGCCGTGCTGGTCGCCGCCCATCTCGGCGATGGCCATGCCGGAGGGGGCGTACTCGAAGGCCTGCCGGAAGCTTTCCTCACTGGCGCGCAGGGCCTGCTGCTCGCGTTCGAGCCGGACCAGGGCGCGCTGCATGTTCGCCCGCAGACGCGCGTTGCTGATGGCGATGGCGGCCTGGAAGGCGTACATCTGGAGCGCCTCGCGGCCCCAGGCGCCGGGCCGCCGGCCGTTGCGGGGCCGGTCCACGGAGAGGATGCCGATCAGTTCGCCGCAGGCGCCGCCGCCGGGCGAGGCGGGCATGTACATGGGCGCGAAGAGGCGGTCGGAGGGG
This sequence comes from Streptomyces sp. NPDC003247, assembly GCF_042888135.1. NCBI lineage: Bacteria > Bacillati > Actinomycetota > Actinomycetes > Kitasatosporales > Streptomycetaceae > Streptomyces > Streptomyces sp. NPDC003247. The sequence goes on along the minus strand of NZ_JBIAPF010000011.1, from coordinate 129,442 downwards.
TGCCACTCGTCCTCGAAGCGCGGGGCGGGCCCGTCGGTGTACCACTGCGGGACGTCGTCGTCGTCGAGGACCCAGCCCTCGGTGTGGGATATGAAGACCAGGTCGCCCCAGTTCTCGCCCATGCCCAGGCGCCGCTCCCAGGACTCCCGGGAGCCGACCCGGCCGGTGATGAGGGCCTCGGCGGCGGGGTTGCCGGAGAAGGCGGCGACGACCAGGTCGCCGTCGGGGCGTACGAGGTTGACGCACGCCAGCTCGTAACCGAGCGCGTTGACCACTCCGTCGGCGACGGTCTGCAGTGTGTCGGCCAGGCTCCGTGCCGTGTTCATGTCGGCCATGACCTGGTGCAGCTGTCGCAGGGACGCAAGACGGACGTACGGCTCCGACTCGGTCTCCATGCTTCGCCCTCCCCCCGAGACTTCGCAGCGAATCAAGGGTTGTCTTCGGCGTGACGTCGTTTCTCTTCGTCGTGTCTGCCGTTGTTCCGACGCCGTTCCGACGTCGTTCTGCCGGGTGTCTGAACCAGTGGCGTCCCCGCCACTGAATCACAGCGTGCTCCCCACTCGGTACACAGGGTCAACAATTCCCGACTCTTGTGACTCAAGTCACATAAAAACGTGAGCAATTACGTGGAGATTCCGCGTCTCCCCTGTGCGTTTACTGAGCACATGGCCGTGCACGGCCGAGCGTACGCGAATCCGTCCGCGGACCTACGACCCGTCCTACGACCGTCCCGCGACCGTTCTCGGGCGGAGGTCCGATGCGGCGCGGTCCGCGCGGACACTAGCCTCCAGACGTGCCTCCAGACGTGTCCAAGACGCTCCCCGCCCCCGCCGCCCCCGCCGCCTCCGGGCATGCTGAGGGGGTGAGCGACGACGAGTTCCGCGCCGCGATGTCCCGGCTCGCCGGCGGTGTGGTCCTGGTGACCTCGCAGGAGCCGCCGCTGGACCCGGACGACCCGCGGGCGCCCGAGGGCGAGTACGCCGGCATGACGGCCACGGCGTTCCTGTCCGTCTCCCTGGACCCGCCCCTGGTCCTGGTCAGCCTGCGCACCGGCTCCCGCATGGACGACCTGCTGGACGAGCAGCCGCTGTGGGGGGTGTCGGTCCTCGCCGAGAGCCAGCGCCACATCGCCGGCCGCTTCGCGATGAAGGGCCGCCTCAGCGACCGCCTGCTCTTCGAGGACATCCCGTACACCCGCGGCGAGGCCACCGGCGCGCCCCTCGTCGGCGGCGCGCTGGCCACCCTGGAGTGCCGCACCGAGCAGCGGGTGGCGGCGGGCGACCACACCCTCGTCGTCGGCCGGGTGCTGCGGGCCCGGGTACCGAGCGCGGAAGGCGGTCCGCTCCTCTATTTCAAGGGCCGTTACCGCCAGTTGGACTGAACGGCAATTCAGTGGCCGTTCCCCGCTCGCACGCCCTACGGTGCCCCGATGACGAACGACCGGGGAACGGCGACGGGAACAGTGACGACAACGGCGGGAACGACGCCGGGAACGGCGGCGGGAACAACGCCGGCCGCGACGCCGGCCGCAACGGGAACGGCGTCTTCCGTCAGGCTCGAGGAAATAACTCCCGCGAATATCGAATCCGCGCTCGCCATTCGCGTCCGGCCCGAGCAGGAATTCGCGGTCTCCCCGGTGGTGAAGTCCCTCGCGCAGGCCTACGTGTACCCCGCGGCCGCCTGGCCCCGCCTGATCGTCGACGGGGACCGGCCCGTCGGTTTCCTGATGGCGTTCCTCGACATCGACTGGAAGGAAGACGGCGGCAGCCTCGTCCGCTCCGGTCTGTGGCGCCTGAACATCGACGCGCGGGAGCAGGGCCGCGGCTACGGACGCTTCGCCGTACGATCCGTCGCCGCGGAGATCCGCCGCCGCGGCGGCACCGAGATGTACGTGACCTGGCACCCCGGCGAGCACGGTCCCGAGGGCTTCTACCTGGGCCTCGGCTTCCGGGACACCGGGGAACGGGTCGAGGGGGAGACGGTGGGGGTGCTGGCACTGACCTGACCACCTGACCGGCCCTCGGGCGGGTCCCCTCAGCCCCAGTCCCGCCCGTTCCTCCCCCGCTTGGTCTGCGACCGCTGCTTCTTCTCCCGCAGCCGGCGTTCGTTGATCCCGCGCGGGATGCGGGTGGGCCGGCGCGGCTTCGGCGGGGGCGCGGTGGCCTCGGCGAGGAGGGCGGCGAGGCGTACGGCGGCGGCTTCGCGGTTGCGCCACTGGGAGCGGTGCTCGGAAGCGCGGACGCTCACCACGCCGTCGACCAGGCGCCCGGCGAGCCGCTCCAGCGCCCGCGCCTTCCACACCTCGGGCAGCGCCTCGGTGCGGGCCAGGTCGAAGCGGAGCTCGACCTGCGAGTCACTGGTGTTGACGTGCTGCCCGCCGGGTCCCGACGACCGCGAGAAACGCCACATGAGCTCGGCCTCGGGGAGCGAGACGGAGCCGCGGACGGGATAGGGACCGGACATGCCGTACATGTTCCCGCCTGTGACCGGTCCACGTCACCCCAATATCCGGCCCGGCCCGGCGCGCCTCCTCCGATTCGGTAAAGAAAGTAAAGACACGGGGAACCTTGGGCACCCTTCGCCGCGTTCATAGGGATAGCTGTAGCTTCGTGGCGCACGAAGCCTCTACGCACCGAGGGAAAGGACTCCCAACCATGGCTGTAAGCCTGTCCAAGGGTGGCAACGTCTCGCTCACCAAGGAGGCTCCGGGCCTGACCGCCGTCACCGTGGGCCTCGGCTGGGACGTCCGTACGACCACCGGCACCGACTTCGACCTGGACGCCTCCGCGATCGCGGTGAACACCCAGGGCAGGGTCTACTCGGACGCCCACTTCGTCTTCTTCAACAACAAGCAGACCCCGGACAACACCATCGTCCACACCGGCGACAACCGCACCGGCGAGGGCGCGGGCGACGACGAGGCGATCAACGTCAACCTGGCGGCCCTCCCGGCCGACGTCGACAAGATCGTCTTCCCGGTCTCCATCTACGACGCGGAGAACCGCTCGCAGAACTTCGGCCAGGTCCGCAACGCCTACATCCGCATCGTCAACCAGGCCGGCGGCGCGGAGGTCGCCCGCTACGACCTGTCCGAGGACGCGGCGACCGAGACCGCCATGATCTTCGGCGAGCTGTACCGCAACGGCGCGGAGTGGAAGTTCCGCGCGGTCGGCCAGGGCTACGCCTCGGGCCTGGTGGGCATCGCCCAGGACTTCGGCGTGAACGTCTGACCGACGGTTCGTCCGTCCCGACGGTTCGCCCGTCCTGACGGTTCGTCCGTCCCTGTCGCACGGGAGCCCCTTGCCTTTCCGGCGGGGGGCTCTTCGCGCTGGACGAAGGCATGCGGCCCGCGTCGAGCACCCTCCCTGCGCCCCGGCGCCTACGCCACGGCCTTGAGACGGCGTATCAGGCCCAGCAGGCCTGCGGGAGCCAGTTCGAGTACGGCTTCGGGGGCCTCGCTCTCGCGGAGGAGTAGACGGGGTTCGGCGGGGGCGACTTCAATGCAGTTCCCACCCTCCACCCCGGAGAACGACGACTTCTGCCACTGCACGGACACGTGTGAACCCTCCTATGCCTTGGCCTTGAGGTGGCATATCAGGCCCTGCAGGCCCGCGGGAGCCAGTTCGAGTGCGTCGTCGGGTTCTTCGCTCTCACGGAGGAGGAGGAGAGGTTCATCGGAGGCTACTTCGATGCAGTTCTCTCCGCCGGCCCCGGAGAAAGAGGACTTCTGCCATTGGTCAGGCATGGTGTGGGACCTCACAAGTCTCGTGCGATGTCGTGGACGAACTGGCGGGAGCACTCGGCGTCGAGCGCTGCTCGCTCCGCGAGGTCGAGCAGCGTGCCGTACTTCTTGAGCTGAGTGCCCACGCCCAGGAAGACCCCGCCCACCGCGCTGTCCACCTGGACGGTGTCCAGTTGGGGGACGACGCCGCCCGCGTAGTACACGGGTTGGGTGGCTTCGACGAACTCCTCGCCGGCGAACGGAATGACCCGCAGGGTGACAGCCGGCCGCTCGGATGCCTCCAGCAAATGGCCCAGTTGCGCGCGGGCGACCTTCCGGCCACCGATCCGCATCCTGAGCGCCGCCTCGTGCACGACCACGGTGAAGGGCGGCGGGGCAGTCCGTTCGAGGATCTGGCGACGCTTCAGTCTGAACTCCACGCGTACGTCCACCTCGTCGGCCGGCAGCCCGGGGATATGGCCACCGTAGATCGCTCGTGCGTAGTCCTCTGTCTGCAAGACACCGGGGATCGTCATCGGCTGGAGCGCGCGCAGGTGCGTCGCGTGCTGCTCCAGTTCTGCCATGTCCAGGAACCCGGGCGCCAGGATCCCCCGATACGCCTCCCACCACCCTTGGCCTCGGGACTCCCGGGCGATGGCGCACAAGGCATCGACCAGCTTCACGTCGTCACACGAGTAGAACACCGCCAGCCGTCGGATCCGCTCCTCGCTGATCCCCAGACGTCCCGCCTCGATATGGCTGATCTTCGCCTGGTCGGTCGACAGCAGACCGGCAGCCTCGCGAGCCGTCCTCCCCGCGTACTCCCTCAACTTCCGCAGTTCAGCACCCAGTCTCATCTGGCGGGCGGAGGGGTTGTCTCTCAGTGGCATGGGTCCCGTTCCTCTCGGCGCCCGAGTCTGCCGCGTCCCGACAGGGCCGGTCCACTCACCCGGGTGAACATCCCGGGACAACCTTGCTCCGGAGCAAGGTTGTCCCTACCGTCGACATGTCAGCGCGCGGCACGCCAGTGAACCCGCAGTGCAGGCACTCCACGGCGCCCGAGCCACGGTGGCCCACCCGCGCATCCCCTCGACAAAACCCGGAGCCGAAGTCATGGACACCACCCCGCAGACCTACCACCTCACCACCCCCAACTCGCCGCTCAGCCCCCGCATCTGCCGCGACACCGTCGCCCTACTCCTCACCACCAGCGGTCACGCCCCGCACCTCGCCGACACCGCCCGCACCCTCGTCTCCGAGGTCGTCACCAACGCCGTACGGCACACCTCGACCCCCACCATCCACCTCACCACCGCGGTCACCAGGGACGGTGTGCGGGTGGCGGTGTACGACGACGGGCCGTTGCCGAACCTCGTGCCGTCCGCGCCCACCGTCAGCGACGAGAACGGCCGCGGCTTACTCCTCGTCCAGGCGCTGGCGCAGGCGTGGGGCACGGGTCCGGCCCACGATCCCGGCCGGCCCGGCAAACACGTCTGGTTCGAGCTGTCCGGCTGATCCGCCCACCGGTCGCCCATTACCCTGCACGGGTGATCCTCAGCCCCCTCCCCCTCACCCCGGACCACCGCATCCCCGCCGCCCTCCTCGACGAGCTCACCGCCCTCTACGCCTCCCAGCGCGCGTTCCACGCGCTCAGCGGTGACTTTCCCGGCCCGGAAGGGGTCCGGCCGGAGCAGGTGGCGGAGTCGCTGGCGGAGGAGATGGCGCACCTGGACGGGGAGGTGCTGCTCGCGCGGAGCGAGGGGCGGCTCGTCGGGGTCGTGACCACCCTCGGGCGCCATCCCGACCCCGCCGACCCCGATCCCTGGATCGGGCTGCTGATGGTGGACGCGGCCGTGGAGGGCCGGGGGCACGGGCGCCGGATCGCCGAGGCCGTCGAGGACCGTTTCCGCGCCGCCGGCCGCGACGCCGTACGGCTGGCCGTGCTGGACGCCAATCCACGGGGGCTCGCCTTCTGGCAGGCGCTCGGGTACGAGGTCGTCGACCACCGGTCCGACCTGCGGCTCGGCCGGCCCTGCGCCGTGCTGCGCAAGCCGCTCCGCACCTTCCGGCGCGCGGCCCGCGTCGCCGTGGTCGCACCCGACGGGTCGGTCCTGCTCCTCCGGTACGACAACGTCGAGGTCGGCGTGCACTGGGCGCTGCCCGGCGGCGGACTGGAGGAGGGCGAGTCGCCGCGCGAGGGCGCCCTGCGGGAGCTGACCGAGGAGACCGGGTGGACGGACCTGGAGCCCGGACCGCTGCTGTGCACCTGGGAACACGACTTCACCCGGGTCGCCTCCCGCGGGGAGACCCGCGTGCACATCGCCGTCCGCCAGCACGAGCACGTCTACGTCACACCGGGCCCGCGCCGTGAGCCCTCCGGCGCCGACCTGGCCGCCGCGCACGCCGCCGACGCCATCCTCGCCTGGCGCTGGTGGACGCGGCAGGAACTCGCCGAGGAGGCGGAGCCGGTGTGGCCGACCGGGCTCGCCCGCCTGCTGGACGAGTGGGACGCCGACGCCTCCCGACGGCGGTGATCCGTGATCCCGCCACCCGGCGCGGGGCGGGCCCGGAGCGGGGCGGACACGGAGGCAAAGCGAGCCCTGAGCGGGCGGGCACGGGACGAGGCGGGGCTCGGAGGCAAGGCGGGCCCCCGGCGCGGGGCGAGGCGGGCCCGGAGCGAGAGCGGCGCGGGGGTGAGGCGGGCCGCGGAGGCAGGGCCGGCGCGGGGCGTGACACCATCGCCTACGTGCTCGACATCGGCTACGCCCTCTCCAACCGCTTCCCCGACCCTCCGCAGACCGACTACCGCCGCGCGGACGTCCACGCGCTGCGGCACGACCTGTTCTGCGGGGACGTCTACCTCGCCGACACCAAGGCGGACCGGGAGCTGTCCACAGCCTGGGGATGGGTGCCGGTGCTCGACTTCGCGTGGGCGCTGTGCGACATCGTGGAGCGGATCGACCGGGACCCGGCGGGCTCCCGCGCCTCCCGCCCGCAGTACGCGGAGCTGGACTTCACCGAGTCGACCGACCGCATGCTCTTCGAGCGCCGCTTCGGCTGGGTGGACGTCGAGGCCGACTGGATGCCGGCCGAGGAACCCCCGCTGACCTTCTCGCACGCGGAACTGCGCCGTGAGGCCCGCGACTTCCTGCACGACCTGATCGCCGACCTGGTCGACCTCCACGAGGACCTGGGCGAGAACCCGGCGATCTGGACCCTTCAGGCGAAGTTCCCCCGGGTGGGGTGACCAGCGGACGGCCCCGCCTCGGGTCCGCAACCGGACCCCGGCGCCAGGCGCCGGTCCTCACCCGCCCCCCGCCTCAGCCCTCCACCCTGATCCCCAGCTCCGCCGCCAGCACCGGCGCCAGGTCCAGCAGCTGCGCCGAGCTGATCACCGCGCCCGCCAGCCGGTCGACGCCGCCCGCGACGCCCAGTTCCGTCGCGCCGCGCAGGTCCACGTCGGTCAGGGTGGCCGCGCTGAAGTCCGCCGCTCTCAGGGCGCAGTCCACGAACTCCACCCGCTCCAGCCGGGCGCCCCCGAAGTCGGGCTCGACCAGGACGCAGCCCTCGAAGACCACGTCCCGAAGCCGGGCCTGACGCAGGTTCAGGTAGTCGATCTTGCCGCCGCGCACCAGGACCCTCTCCCAGACCGCGCCGTGCACCTGGGTGCCGCCGAGGCGGGCGTCGACGAGCTCGACGTCCCGCAGGGTCGACCCGGCCAGGTCGGTGCCGACGCCCCGGACGCCGGTGAGGACCGAGTCGAGGAAACGGGCGCGGGACAGCCGTGTCCCGTCCAGGGCGCAGCCGGTCAGCGCGCAGTCCAGGAACCGCGCCCCCGCGCCGTCCTGCCCGGTGAGGTCCGTCCCCGCGAACTCCACCCCGTCGTAGTCCCCGTCGGGTTCCACCTCCCCGCCCCCGTACGCCTCCAGCGCCGGCAGCCGCACCTCCGGCCGCCGCGCCCCCTTCACCCTGCCCGCGCCCGTACCCGTCCTCGCCATGCCCCCATCCTGCACCCCGCCACTGACAATCCCCCGACGACGGCCGCCCGCCCGCACCGACGCCGGCCGCCCGCCCGCGCCACCGGCCCCGCCGCCCGCGCCAGCACCGTCACCGCCCCCGCCGCCGGCGCCGACCGGCGGGGGCCGGCACCGCCACCGGCCCCCGCCGTTCGGCGCCGATGTCACGAACCGGCGCCCCCCGCCGTCGTACCGGTACAGGCGTCCCCGACCGACAAGGAGCCCTCCATGCGTCATCTCACCGTCGTCGGCGGCGGCCTCGCCGGCCTCACCGCCGCCGTCGCCGCCGCCGAGGCGGGCGTCAGGGTCACCCTGCACGAGGCCCACCACAGCCTCGGCGGGCGGGCCAGGACCGCCCCGGCCCCGTACCGGACGAACGAGGGACCGCACGCCCTCTACAACGGCGGCCCGCACTGGACCTGGCTCGCGCAGCGCGACCTGATCGGCCCGCTGGCGCCCCTCCCGCCCCTGGAGGCCGCCCGCCTCCGGCTGCGGCACCGGGGCGTGCTGCGCCGCACCCCTCCGTTCGCGATGCTCAAGCTGCTGCGTCCCGGCATCCGCCGCGCCCCCGTCGACGCCGACTTCCTCACCTGGGCGACCGGGCTGGCCGGCGAGGAGGGCGCCCGCGCCGCCGCCCACTTCTCCGCCGTCGCCCTCTTCCACCACGACCCCGGCGCCCTGTCCGCCGCCTTCGTGCAGGAGCGTCTGCGCCGCGCCACCAAGCTGCCGCCCGAGGCGCACTACCCGCGCGGCGGCTGGGACTCCCTCGTCGACCGGATGGCGGCCCGCGCCTGGAACCTGGGGGTGCGCATGGAGACCTGCTCCCGCGTCGACACGCTCCCCACCGGCGCCCCGGTGATCGTCGCCACCTCCCTCGACGCCGCCCGCCGCCTCCTGGGCGACGACTCGCTGACCTGGCCGAGCGGGCGTACGGCGCTGATCGACCTCGCGGTCCGCACCCGGCGCGGCGACGCCTTCGCCGTCTCCGACCTGGACGCGCCCGGCTGGATCGAACGGTTCACCGCCCAGGACCGCACCCTCGCCCCGGCCGGCGAGCAGCTGATCCAGGGGCAGATCCCGATCGCCCCGCACGAGTCCAGGGCCGCGGGCGTCGCCCGCGCGGAGCAGCTCCTCGACCTCGGCCTCCCCGGCTGGCGCGAGCGCGTCACCTGGCGGCGCGAGGCCCTCGCCGACGGCCGTACGGGCGCCGTCGACCCGCCCGGGACGAGCTGGCGCGACCGCCCCGCCGTGGACCGCGGCGACGGCGTGTACCTGGCCGGCGACCGGGTCGCCGCGCCCGGCGTGCTCTCGGAGGTGTCCTTCACCAGCGCCCTGACGGCCGTCTCCCTGGCCCTCGGCCGGAACACCCTTGACCTCGAGCATGCTTGAGGTCGGAGAGTGGGGCCATCGGCATCCGGCAGCGCCGCACGCACGGCGCACGCCGGCAGGAAACCCCCGGGGGGACCCATGCGCGCCATCCGTCTGCACACCTTCGGCCCCGCCGAGAACCTGACCTACGAGGAGGTCGAGGACCCGCGCCCCGGCCCGGGCCAGGTCCGCGTCGCCGTCCGGGCCGCCGGAGTGCACCTGCTGGACGCCGCGCTGCGGGAGGGCATGCGAGGTCCTCTGCCGGAGCCGACCGCCCTGCCGACCGTCCCGGGCCGTGAGGTCGCCGGTGTCGTCGACGCGCTCGGCGACGGCGTCGACGCGGCGTGGCTCGGCCGCCGGGTCGTCGTCCACCTGGGCTTCGTCCCGGGAGGCTACGCCGAGCTGGCCGTCGCCGACGTGACCCGCCTCCACGAGATCCCGCCGAACCTCGACGCCGCCCAGGCCGTCGCCCTGATCGGCACGGGCCGTACGGCGATGGGGATCGTGCAGTTCGCCGAGCCGGGCCCCGGCTCCGTGGTCGTCGTCCCGGCCGCCGCCGGCGGCATCGGCACCCTGCTCGTGCAGTACGCCCGGAACGCGGGCGCCACCGTCGTCGGCCTGGCGGGCGGCCCGCGGAAGACGGCCCTCGTCCGGGCGAACGGCGCCGACCTCGCCGTCGACTACACCGAGCCGGCCTGGCCGGAGAAGGTCCGCGCCCACCTCGGCGGCCGGCCCGCCACGACCGTCTTCGACGGCGTCGGCGGCGACGTGGCCCGCGAGGCCACCGCCCTGCTCGGTCCCGGCGGCCGGCACATCGTCTTCGGCTGGTCGGCGGAGGGGCTGCGCGACGGCACGCCGTACCTCGTCGAGGGCGTCTCCGAACAGGTCCTCGGCCCGGTGATGCTGGAGCGGGCGGGCGGCCCCGACCCGTTGCGGACCCTGGAGCTGCGCGCCCTCGCCGAGGCCGCCGCCGGCCGCCTCGCCCCGGCCGTCCACCGCTTCCCGCTGTCCGAGGCGGCCGAAGCCCACCGGGCGCTCCAGAGCCGGGGTACGACGGGCAAGGTGGTCCTGGAACCCTGACGACTCCCCCGATCCGGCCCGAGGCTCCCACGGCGCCCGAACCGGCCCCGGGACACGGCCGCATCCGGAGTGCGCGCCCGTCCGTTCTGTGATCTTCTGTCCGCGTGAGTGGCGCCTGGACAGAGGAACCCGACGCGGAGCCGGACCCCCGCCGCTGGTGGGGCCTGTGGACCATCGCCCTGGCCCAGCTCATGGTCGTCCTGGACGGGACGATCGTGAACATCGCGCTGCCCTCCGCGCAGCGGGACCTGGGCATGTCGGACGGCGACCGCCAATGGGTGATCACGGCCTACGCCCTCGCCTTCGGCGGTCTGCTCCTGCTCGGCGGCCGGATCTCCGACCTGGTGGGCCGCAGACGCACCTTCGTCATCGGCCTGATCGGCTTCGCCGCCGCCTCCGCGTTCGGCGGCGCGGCCACCACCCCGGCCATGCTGTTCGGCGCCCGCGCCCTCCAGGGCGTCTTCGCCGCCGTTCTGGCCCCGTCCGCCCTCAGCCTGCTGACCACCACCTTCACCGACCCCAGGGAACGCGGCCGGGCGTTCGGCATCTACGGCACGCTCTCCGCCAGCGGCGCGGCCATCGGCTTCATCGTGGGCGGACTGCTCACCGAGTACCTCACCTGGCGCTGGTGCCTGTACGTCAACGTGCCCGTCGCGGTCCTCGGCGTGGTCGGCGCCCTCACCCTCCTGCACGACCGTCACGCCCGTGCGGGCACCCGCCTGGACGTGCCCGGCGTGCTGCTGGGGTGCGGCGGGCTGGTCGCGATCGTCGCCGGCTTCGGCGAGGCGGAGCCGCGCGGCTGGACCGACCCGCTGGTCCCGGCCCTGTTCGCGGCCGGGACCGCGCTGCTGGCCGTGTTCGTGTGGTGGCAGACGAAGGCGGCGGTGCCGCTGCTGCCCCTGCGCGTCCTGAAGGACCGCACCCGCCTGGGCTGCTACCTCACCATGGCCCTGGCGGTCATCGGCATGTTCGGGATGTTCCTGTTCATGACCTACTACCTCCAGACCGTCCTCGGCTACTCCCCCGTGCGCACGGGACTCGCCTTCCTCCCCATGACCGCCTCGATCCTCACCGGCTCCACCCAGATCTCGGCCCGGCTGATCCACCGCGTCCCGCCCCGCGCCCTGATGGTGCCCGGCATGCTCCTCGCCGCCACCGGCATGCTGTTCCTCACGCGGATGACGGTGCACAGCGAGTACGCCACCGACATCCTGCCCGCCCTGGTCCTGATGGGCCTCGGCATGGGCCTGACGTTCATGCCGGTGTTCTCCACGTCGACCGCGGGCGTCGCCCCCGAGGACTCCGGCGTCGCCTCGGCCATGCTGAACACCTCGCAGCAGGTCGGCGGTTCCATCGGCACGGCGCTGCTGAACACCGTCGCCACCTCCAGCGGCAGCGCGTACGTCGCCGCCCGCCTCGGCGAGGCGCACCGCCCGGCGGACCTCACCGCGCAGGGCACGGTGCACGGCTACACGGTGGCCATCTCCTGCGCCGCCGCCATCATGCTGCTGGCCTCGCTGTCCGCGGGGCTCCTGGTCACGGCGAGGCCGCCGCGACCGTACGCCGCGACGGACGCGCCGGACGCGCCGGTGCCGGAGTCGGTGGGCTGACGACCGGCGGCAGCGGACGTTCGGGGGGCAGCGAGTGCTCCGGGGTGGGCGGGCATTGCGGTGTCGGCGGGCGCTCCGGTGCCGGCGGGCGCCGCGGGGTAAGCGGGCGCTCCGGTGCCGGCGGGCGCCGCGGTGTCACCGGGCGCTCCGGTGCCGGCGGGCGCCGCGGTGTCACCGGGCGCTCCGGTGACAGCAGGCGCCGCGGGGTAAGCAGGCGCCGCGGGGTAAGCAGGCGCCGCGGGGTCAGTGCCGGCCCGCCACCCGGTCCGCGACCCGCGCCAGCCGGGACGAGCCCGCGCTGTGCCGGGCGGTCTCCCGCCGGTCCGCCGCCCGGTAGGTGGCGTACATGCCCTGCACGCCGAGCCAGCGCAGCGGCTCCGGCTCCCACCTGCGGACCTGGTGGCCGACCCACGGCAGGCCGGTCAGCGCGGTCGGGCCGCCCTGCCCGGAGTCGAGCCGGACCAGATCGCACAGCGTGCGGCCGGCGAGGTTGGCGGTGGCGACGCCGGAGCCGACGTAGCCGCCCGCCCAGCCCAGACCGGTCGAACGGTCCAGGGTGACCGTCGCGCACCAGTCGCGGGGCACACCCAGCACCCCCGACCAGGCGTGCGCGACGCGCACCCCGGCGAGGGCCGGGAAGAAGCCGGTCAGGATCTCCCGCAGCGCCGCCACCGTCGGCCCCTGCGTCCGCCCGTCGCTGTCGGTCCGCGAGCCGAAGCGGTACGGCACCCCGCGCCCGCCCAGCGCGATCCGTCCGTCGGCGGTGCGCTGCGCGTACATGTACGCGTGCGCCATGTCCCCGAGGGTCTCCCGGCCCGTCCAGCCCACCGCCTCCCACTGCCCGTCGCTCAGCGGCTCGGTGGCGATCATCGAGGAGTTCATGGGCAGCCAGGTGCGCTTCTGGCCCTTCAGCGACGCGGTGAACCCCTCCGTGCAGCGCAGCACGTACGGAGCGCGCACGGTGCCGTACGGCGTGACGGCCTGCCGGGGCCGGATCCCGGTCACCGGGGTCGTCTCGTGGATCGTCACCCCGAGCGCCTCGACGACCGCCGCCAGCCCCTTGACCAGTTTCACGGGGTGCACCCGCGCGCCGTGCGGCGTCCACGTCGAGCCGACCGCGCCGGCCACCCGGATCCGCTCCGCGGTCTCCCGCGCCCCGTACAGCTCGCGGTCCTTCTCGCCGAACGCCAGCTCGTGCGCGTGGAAGTCCCGCAGCCGGGCCAGTTGGGCCGGCGTACGCGCCACCTCGAGCACACCGCCCCGGTGGACGTCGGCCTCGATGCCCTCCTCGCCGGCCACCCGGACGACCTCGGCGACCGTGTCGTTCATCGCCCGCTGGAGCCGTACGGCGGCCTCCCGCCCGTGCAGTTCCGCGTACCGGTCGCGGCCCGCGATGCCGTTGTACAGCCAGCCGCCGTTGCGCCCGGAGGCGCCGTAGCCGCAGAACCGCTGTTCCAGAACGGTGATCCGCAGGGACGGCGCCGTCTTCTTCAGGTAGTACGCGCTCCACAGGCCCGTGTAGCCGCCACCGACGATCACCACGTCCGCGTCGGCGTCACCGGCCAGCGGCTCCCGCACCGCGGGGAAGCCGTCGTCCGCGTACCAGAAGGAGACCCCGCCGTTCACGACACCGCTCATCGAGCTCATGCCCGGACGCTACCCGCCCGGACAGCGGCTGTCCCCTTCGGATTTCGTGGTTTTCCCGCAGGTGGGGGCGGCCGGGCCGACGGGCGCGCAGGCACCGGCCGCGAGCTTCCGGGCGCGCCGGTGCGGCCCCCGCAGGCACCGGGCTACCAGTTCCGCTGTCGCAGCTCCCGTGCCTGTCGGGCCGCCTTCTCGCGGTCGCCGGGGGGCAGGTAGGAGAAGCCGGGGCAGAGGGTGTGCGCGGGGTCCGCCGGGTTCGGGGTGCGCATCAGGGAGACCGCCCGGTGCCTCAGCTCGTGCATGCCGTGGACGGCCGTCGTCAGCGCCCGCGGCTCGCCCGCGAACGCGCGGTACAGGCCGTCGACGAGCAGCGAGTACGCCAGGTCGAACTCGACCAGCGCCGCGGTCTCGGGGCCGCCGTCCGCGGTGTCGCCGGTGCCCGGCAGGTGCTCCGCCGGGTGGACGGCGCCGTAGTCGACCAGCACGGGCGCGCCCTCGGGCTCCTCGTCGGGCGACTGCCCGGGGAGGAAGCGGCGGCCGGCCTGGAGCTCGCGCAGACGGGCGTAGGACGAGGACGTCCACCGGCCGGAACGGCGCCCGTCCTCGGCGGCGGCCCGTCCCGGCTCGCGCTCCGGCTCGCGCTCCGGGGCGTGTTCCGGGGCGTGTTCCGGCTCGCGCTCCGGGGCGTGGAAGACCTCCGGGGCCTGCGGGGGCGGGCACGCGTCCCCGTCCACGACGGTCCTGATCGCCTTCAGCGCGGAGGCCCGGTCGTGCACCTCGACCACCCGCCCGGCGCCGCCGCCGTAGAACTGGGTGTCCGGCACCTGGCGGCGGTGCCGGAACATCGCGTCCGGGCAGATCTCCGGGTCCGCCAGGGCCGTCGCGATCGCGTCGTGGAACGCGCCGACCGTGCGGTGGCCGCGCCCGCCCTCTCCCGTAGCGGCGGAGGAGGAGGGCGCGCTGTGCGGCGGGCGGGCGATGCGGACCAGGGCGTCCACGGCCCGCGGGGAGAGCGGCAGCAGCTCCAGCGTCCCGAGGCCGGGGACCACGGGGCTGTCCGTCGGGAAGCCGGACGGCAGCGGGCTCAGGTGCTCGTGGCCCTGGAAGGCGACCGGTTCGGGGCTCGGTGTCCCGCCCAGGGCGTTGAGGACGTTCGCCGCGAGCGTCATGTGGAGCATCTCCCGCATGACCGCGCCGCGGACGACCCGCGCGGCTTCGGTGTTGCGGCCGTCCCGGACGGAGCAGAGGGCGGTGAGGTGGACGGGGACGGTGCCGAGGCGGAGGCCGACGGCCAGCTGGAGCGCGGCCTTCAGCTCGGTCGGCCTCGCGATCGGGGTCGGCTCGGTCACCTGCCCCCTCCTTTCAGTTCCCCGGCGATCCGGTCGCCGGTGCGGATGGCCAGCGCGGTCATGGTGAGCGTCGGGTCGGAGGTGCCCAGCGTCGGCATGCTGCCGCAGCCGACGACGTAGAGGTTGTCCAGGTCGTGGCTGTGCTGATGGGTGTCGACGACGGAGGACTGCGGGTCGTCGCCCATCCGGTGGGTGCCCACGGCGTGGCCCGCGCCGCGCACCCAGTAGGTCACGCCGTCGTACTCGACGGCCGACGCGTCGCGCGGGTCGTAGTGGGTGAAGTCGCCGGCCTCGTACAGCGGCCGCCGCTGCGTCTCGGCGATGCCGAGCCGCCGGAACAGCTGCCGGCCGGCCTCCGCCGCCCACGGCAGGGAGGAGCGCACGTACGCGGAGAGCCCGTAGTGGATCACCGGCCGGTGCTTGCCCAGCGCGTCCCGGTAACGGTCGTCCACCGAGACCCGGTTGGCGGGCTCCGGGTCCTGTTCCAGCTGCCAGGCGATCCGCACCTGCCGGGGCAGGATCTCGCCGATCCTCCGGCGCAGGTCCTTGCCGTGGAGCCGGGCCCTGCCGTCCCTGCCGCCGCCGACCAGGTCGTGGACGGTGGAGTACGGCGCGTTCTCCGGGTCGCTCCAGCCCCAGTTGCCGATCTCGGCGCGGAAGGCGGTGCGCTCCTTGCGGAAGGTGCCGTCGCGGAAGGCGGGGATGCCGGAGGTCGACGCCGGCCCCCGGAACGCGCCGGCGTCGTCCTGGAGCAGCCCCCAGGTGAGCAGCAGCGGATGGTCCATCAGGTTGCGGCCGACCTGGTCGCTGTTGTTGCCGGCGCCCGAGGCGAGCAGCAGGGTGGCGTTCTCGACGGCGTTGGCGGCCAGGACGTACGTGTCGGCGGTCACCGTGTGGTCCGTCGGCGCGGTGCCGTTGTCGTAGTACCTCTTGTAGCGCAGCCCGGTGACCGTGCCGGTCTCGCCCGGCCGCTGGGTGTGCAGGACCTCCGTGACGACGCACCGGCTGCGCACCGCGACCCGCGCCCGGGCCCGCCGCCCGTCCCCCGGGTCGCGGTCGGGGTGGTGGACGACCAGCCGGTGCAGGGTCTTGAGCGCGTTGTACTTGGCCTGCGCGGGGCAGATCGGGACGCAGCTGGAGTTGCCCTCGCAGCGCTGCCCCCGCCCGGCGTCGCCGACGGCCCCGACGACCTCGTACGACGGGAGGGCCGGGGTGGAGTTGCGGGCGACCGGGGTGTTGGTGATCCTCAGGGTGAAGGCGTGGACGGTGCCGTCCCGGCCCGTCAGCTCGACGGTCATGCCGTCGGCGAGCTTGGCGAGGTACTGGTCGAGGTGGCTGGAGGGGATGCGCTCCATCGGGAAGCCGTAGACGCCGTCCGGGAACCTCTTGGTGTCGGCGGCCGCGAAGAACGCGGCGGGGTCGGCAGCGAAGCCGGGGTAGCGCTGGTCGGCGACGTCCGCGGCGACGCCGATGACGTCCCACTCGGCCCGCTCGTAGTACGGCTTCAGCTCCTCGTAGGTGAGCGGCCAGTCGACGCCCCGCCGGTACGTCGAGTACGTCCGGAAGTCCTGGGGCAGCATCCGCAGGCAGGTGCCCGTCCAGCGCAGGCTGCCGCCGCCGAGGGTGCGGACGTAGTCGCTGCCGAAGGGGAGCGGACCCATCTGCACGAAGTACCCCTGGTCGGCGGGCGCCTTGGTCCGCTTGCCGTCCATGACCGGCCTGCGGATGTCCCGCACGTCCGGCTGCGGCGCCGAAGCGCTCGCCCGGTAGGGCGAGTTGGGGACCTTCTCCAGCGCCTCGTGGTAGGCCTCGACGTACGTGTCGTACGTGTCGGCGCTCATGGCCGTGGCCCGGCCGGCCTCCAGGACCAGGACGCGGGGGTGCCGGGGCGGGGTGCGTTCCGCGGCCCGCTCGACGACCGTCCTGGCGACCGTGGCCGCCGCGATGCCGCCGCCGACGATCACCAGGTCGAAGTGCTCGCTGCTCATGCTCGTCTCCGAAGTCACAGGACCGGGGGCAGGTAGGGGGGTTCGGCCCACGAGCCGAAGCCGGGCGCCTTGGCGCCCATCGGGTGCGTTCCGGCGGCGGCCCAGACGAGTCCCTCGCGGTAGCCCTGCGCGGAGACGACGTGCTCGACGTCGCGCGCGGACGCGCCGTTCGCATCGCCCGCCGCCGTGTCGTTCGTGTCACCCGCGGTCGTGCCGTCGGTGTCACCCGCCGTCGTGCCGTCGGCGTCGCGGTGGCCACGGGCGAGCGGGTACCAGACGCCGAGGTACCAGAGCTTGATCAGGCTGACCGCGACCGGGCCGAAGCGCGGGCTGTCGATCACCTCCGCCTCCAGCGCCCCGCGTCCGCCGTTCCTCCGGTCCGTCTCCAGGGCCTCGGCGGCGGCCCACAGCAGCCGGCCCGTCTCCGGCTCGCCGATGATCCGCAGCAGGGTGTCGTAGTAGGTGCCGATCAGACCGGTGCCGGCCAGCTCGGCCCGGTCGAAGCCGGTGAGGGCGACGGAGAGGTCGGTGAAGATCTGCTGGGGTGCGGGGCGCGGGACGCCCTGGAGCCCTTGACTCGTCATAACCCCCTCAATCGCCACGAAACCGACACAAATAACCGCGACGGCACCTCCTCCCCCCGACCTGCGGGAACACCGGGCGACCGCCACGACGTGCACGGATGCGCCGCCCCGGGGGCGCACGCGCCCCCACCGCACTTCACCCACCCGGAGCAGACACCCCGGCGGCAAACCCGCCGTCCGGGCGGCGCCAGGTGAACAGATGGCCACCGGACGCCTCCCCCGGTCGCACGGACGGGCGACGGACCTCCCTCGAAGGGACTGTCACAGGCTCCGGCTATCGTCGGCCGCATGGATCAAGGTGCACTGCTCGCGGAACTGGAACAGGCCGGACACGACAAGGAACTGACGGCGCGGATCGTCCGCCGTCTGGCCGAGCCGGGCGCCGACGCCGCACCCGGTCTGGTCGCCGCGCTGGGCACGGCGAGCCGGCAGGCGACGTGGGGACTGCGGGACGCCCTGCGCCTGATCGGCCCGCCCGCCTTCGACGCCGCGGTGGCGGCCCGCGCCCGGGCCGAGAAGGTGCCCGAGTGGTGGGAGCTGGGCCATGTGCTGCGCGGCTTCGACGAGCGGTGCCTCCCCCAGTACCTGGCCGCGCTGTCGCACCCCATGAAGGAGATACGGCAGCAGGCGCTGGGCGGCCTGGAGAACCTCGGCGAGGCCGCCGCCGGCGCCGTCGCGGACGTCCTGCCGTTCCTGAACGACCGGGACAGCTTCACGCGCTACAAGGCCGAGAGGACGATCCGGGCCATCGGCCGGCAGGCGGGCCCCGAGCTGCGCGGCATCCGCCGCACGGGCCCCGCCCGGCTGCGCCGGCACGCGCTGGGCGCCCTGGCCCTCATCGGCGGCGAGGCCGCGCTCGACGAGCGGGACCTGCGCGCCCTGGAGCGGCTCGTCCGCGTCAAGTCGGCCCAGGACACCCCGCAGGGCCTGCCCGAGCACCGCTGGCTGGCCGTCCCCGGCGCGACGTACGAGGGCCTCTTCGAGGCCATGGGGCTGCACGACAGACGGCCCTGCACGGTCTCGATGGGACTGTCCGCCATGGCGGACGACACGGCGGTCGTCACGGCCCCCGACGGCACGAAGCACACGGCGTACCGCGTGTTCGTCACACCGGAACTGGACGGCTGGCGGCTGGTCTACGCCGACACCCCGCTGTGGGAGATGCACTGGGACGTCGAGGCCCTCCTCCGCCGGATCAGCGCGGCGTGCGGCCAGGCCCAGTACTTCCTCCAGGACGACCACAGCGACTCGATGATCTGGCTCCTCGCCCTCGACGGAACGATGCGCCGCGGCTACTGCCGCTACGGCGAACCGGAATGGCAGGGCGACCCCCTGGACTGGGAGGAGCCCCTCAGCGAGGACCCGGACTACGACCCCGACGACGACCACGCCCCGAACGCCACCCTGGCCTCCAGCGTCGACGTCGCCGCCCGCGAACTCTCCCTCGACCCGACCGGTGTCGGCGAGCACACCCCCCTGCGCGGCCACGGCTGGCTGGCGATCACGGAGGAGGGCGTGGGCCACGGCCCGTTCACCGGAATGCTGCGCATCTAGACGTGCCGCCCGGAGCACGCGGCACACGCGCGTTCTACCGCGCCCACCCCGACCGGGCGGGACGGCCACAGACCCAGAGCCCCCTGTCGGACTCGAACCGACGACCTTCGCTTTACAAGAGCGGTGCTCTACCAGCTGAGCTAAGGAGGCGTGCACACAGGTGCCCGTGCAGTGTACCCAGCCCACGGGGGTGCCCCGTCGAAAATTTCCGCGAAGTTCACATCGCCCCGGGTACTGACAGATCAGGCGAACGCCAGGTACGGTCCTGAACCAGTTCACCCGTGTGGACTACACCAACCACCTTCCTACAACGGATCGTCCGGCACGTTCCTGCCGGTAGAAGGGGGCCCATCACCATGGCCACTGTCACGTTCGACAAGGCGACCCGCGTTTACCCGGGTTCCACCAAGCCCGCCGTCGACGCGCTCGACATCGAGATCGCGGACGGCGAGTTCCTCGTCCTGGTCGGCCCGTCCGGCTGCGGCAAGTCCACCTCGCTCCGGATGCTCGCCGGTCTCGAGGACGTCAACGGCGGCGCCATCCGCATCGGCGACCGCGACGTCACCCACCTGCCGCCCAAGGACCGGGACATCGCCATGGTGTTCCAGAACTACGCGCTCTACCCGCACATGACGGTCGCCGACAACATGGGCTTCGCGCTCAAGATCGCCGGCGTCAACAAGGCGGAGATCCGGCAGAAGGTCGAGGAGGCCGCGAAGATCCTCGACCTCACCGAGTACCTGGACCGCAAGCCGAAGGCCCTCTCCGGCGGTCAGCGCCAGCGTGTCGCGATGGGCCGCGCCATCGTGCGTGAGCCGCAGGTCTTCCTCATGGACGAGCCGCTGTCCAACCTCGACGCCAAGCTCCGCGTGTCGACGCGTACGCAGATCGCCTCGCTCCAGCGCCGCCTCGGCATCACCACCGTCTACGTCACCCACGACCAGGTCGAGGCCCTGACGATGGGCGACCGCGTGGCGGTCCTCAAGGACGGTCTGCTCCAGCAGGTCGACACCCCGCGCAACATGTACGACCGCCCCGCGAACCTCTTCGTGGCCGGCTTCATCGGCTCCCCGGCGATGAACCTCGTCGAGGTCCCGATCACCGACGGCGGCGTGAAGTTCGGCAACTCGGTGGTGCCGGTGCAGCGTGACGCGCTCTCCGCCGCCACCGACAAGACGGTCACCGTCGGTGTCCGCCCCGAGCACTTCGACGTGGCCGGCGCCGACTCCGACCAGGGTGTCGCGGTCACCGTGAACGTGGTCGAGGAGCTCGGCTCCGACGCGTTCGTCTACGGCACCGCCCAGGTCGGCGGCGAGAACAAGGACCTGGTCGTCCGCGTCGGCGGCCGTGACGTCCCGGAGAAGGGCAGCACGCTGCACGTCGTCCCGCGCGCGGGCGAGACCCACGTGTTCTCGACCTCCACGGGCGCGCGCCTCTCCGACTGAGGACACACCACGGGGTGAACCCCCGGTTCGACGACGAGAAGGGCCCCGCGGACCGCCGCGGGGCCCTTCTCGTCGTGGTCGAAGCCCCCGCACACCGGGTGATTCCGCCAGCGCGCGTCAACCCCTTACCCAGAAAGAGGCACCGCCTCATCCCCCGACCGGGTGACGCGACGTCGCCACACCGTTACCCCGCGCTACCCTCACACGCGTGAAGCACTCCGTGAAGCACTCCAGCACCCCACAGACGCGACGCGGCCGGGGCCCCGCCCGGCGGATCGGCCGCTCCCTCGCCCTCGTCCTGCCCGTCGTCATGGTGCTCTCGGGGACCCTCGCGGTCACCCGGGTCAACTGGACGGGGAACCCCTCCTCCGACTCGGTGCTCACCGCCGCCGACGTCTCCACCGGGCACCGCGCCGCGCAGGGCGCCGCCAAGGCCCCGCAGGACGTCCTGCGCGACCGGCTGCTGGCCGAGCTGCACGAGAAGGACCCGGGCGTCGCCCTGACCCACCTCCAGGCAGCGGTGAACGGCAAGCCGTCCCTCGCGAAGCACTGCGCCGACATCGCCCGCGCCCTGGGCCGCGCCGCCGTACGCGTCTACGGCCCCTCCCGCGCCCAGTCCTACTCCCGCCCCGTCTGCGACACCTCCTTCGCCTCGGGCGTCCTGGCGGCCCACAGCTAGCCACCCCTGCGCGGACGAGCCCGCCCCCCCGGCCGGGACATCGGCACCTCTGCTGCCGGCCTGGGGGGCCGGGATCCTCACCTGTGCACCACTTGTGCACCGCCGGGTCCTGGCCGGTACGCGCGAGCCAGGAGCCCTGGCTCGCGCGACGCCAGGGACCCCTCGCTCAACGCTCCGGGCCGGGACCGCGGCGCTCCGGACCGGGGCATCAGCTGCCCGGCCTGAGGGCAGCGGTTCCCCTGGCCCGGGTTCCCCGGTCAGAGGGTCCCTGGCCCGGGAGGCGCCGAGGCTCTGGCCCGCCGCTCGGCCGGCGAACGGGGGGCCACCCCGGACGCACGGCCGAGCACCGCCGCCGGTACCGCACCCGCGTCGGCCGCCGGTACCGCACCCGCGCCGGCCACCTGCCCCGTCCAGCCCGCCCCGGGCGCGCCGTGCGGCCGTCCGGGGGACCCGCACGCGCCCGAAAGGGTGCCGCGTACAGTGCGGGCATGACCCATCCGCACGCCGCGTCCCGCCCCACGCAAGCCGTCGTCCTGGCCGGTGGCCAAGGGTCCCGGCTGCGCCCCTACACCGACGACCGGCCCAAGCCGATGGTCGAGATCCCGGGGACGGGAACGCCGATCATCGGGCACCAGCTCGGCTGGCTCGCCGAGGAGGGTGTGACGGACGTCGTCGTCTCCTGCGGCCACCTCGCCGACGTTCTGGAGACCTGGCTGGACTCCGCCGATCTCCCCGTGAAGGTCACCACGGTCGTCGAGAGCGAGCCCCTCGGCCGCGGCGGCGGCCTGAAGTACGCGGCCGCCCGCCTGCCCCACCCCGACCGGCCCTGGTACGCCACCAACGGCGACATCTGGACCCGCTTCTCGCTGCGCGACATGGCGGACTTCCACACCGAGCGCGACGCCGTCGCGACCCTCGCGCTGGCCCGGCCGCGCATCCCGTGGGGCGCCGTGCAGACGGACGGCTTCGGCCACATCACCGACTTCATCGAGGCCCCGCCCACGACGTACGAGATCAACGCGGGCGTCTACGTCTTCTCCCCCCAGTTCGCCGACCTGCTCCCCGAGCGCGGCGACCACGAGCGCACCACGTTCCCGCACCTGGCCCGTGAACACCGCCTGGCCGGCTTCCCGATCCCGCAGGGCGCCTACTGGCGCGCGATCGACACCGCGAAGGACCTCACGGAGGCCGCGAGGGAACTGGCGGCGCTCGGCCGCTGACCGAGTCGCCCGCAACGGTCACGACGACGGGGTCCCGCGTGAGAACGAGCGGGACCCCGTCGTCGTGATCACTACACCTAGCCGCCGAGGAGGCCGCCCACCAGGCCGGGCCGGCCGGAGGCGGGGGAACCGCCGTCCTCGGAGCTGCCGGTCGAGCCGCCGCCGGAGCCGGTGGATCCGCCGGAGGTGGGCCCGGAGCTGGTGCTGGGCGCCTGCTCGACGGGGGTGGACACCTGCGGCGGGGCCTCACCGCCGGTGCCCTGGGTCTGGCTGGGCGCGCCGGTGGTGGCGCTCTCCGTGTCCCGGGTGGCGCCCGGAGCGGACTCCTCGTCCTGCGTCGGCGCCTCCGTGGTGGCGTCGTCCTGGGGGGGCGCGGTGGACGCGGACGGCTGCTCGCCGGGCCGCTGCTGCGGGTCGGACTCCTCGGGAAGCGGGGAACCGGGCAGCTCGTTGCGCGGGGCCTCGCCCGGGCCGGGCACGACCACCCGGTCGGCGTCCCGGACGGCACCGCCGAGCAGGGACCCCACGAGCAGGGTGAGTCCGACGACGATCGTGGTGACGAGGGCGCCGCGGCGCAGGACGTAGCGGCGCAGCTCCCACAGGTCGGCGCGCGGGCCCAGCCGGCGCCAGGCGCTGCCGGCGAGCCGGCCGTCGATGGAGTAGACGGGGGCGCCGGCGATGATCAGCGGCGACCAGGCGGCGAGGTAGATGATGTCGGGGGTCTCGTAGACCGGGACGGTCTTCCAGCTGACGGTGACGAGGAGCGCGGCGGAGAGCGTCGCGCCGCCGACGGCGGCGACCCGCTGCCAGCAGCCCAGGACCGTGAGGACGCCCACGACGACCTGGAGGAAGGCGATGACCAGTCCGGAGCCGACCGGGTGGTGCAGGGCGAACTGGCGCAGCGGCTCGGCGACCTCCCACGGGTGCAGGGTGTTCAGCCACTTCACCATGGAGCCGCGCTCGCCGCCGTCGAAGTAGACGGGGTCGCACAGCTTGCCCATGCCGGCGTAGACGGAGATGAAGCCGAGCAGGACGCGCAGCGGGAGCAGGACCACGCCGAGGTTCAGCCGGCGGTCCGGGAAGTAGGCGTGCCGGGCGGGGTCCTCGGCGTGCCGCCGGGACCGTGGCCCGGCCTGCGCCGCGACGGCTTCGACGAAGTCCTCGAGACCGTCGCCCTCGAAGCCGTCGCCGCCGAAGCCGTCGGCCTCGAAGCCGCTGTCGGCGTGACCGGACCGGCCGTGACCGGACCGACCATGACCGGGCCGGCCGTGGCCCGAACGGCCGTGACCGGATCGGCCGTGTCCGGGCCTGCCCCGGCCGGGCTGGTCGTATCCGGCCTCGCCGTAGTCGGGGGCGCCGTATCCGGTCTCGTCGTAGGCGGTCTCGCCGTATCCGGTCTCGTCGTAGGCGGTCTCGTCGTAGGCGCTGCCCACGGTGCGCATCTGCGGCAGGATCCGCTGTTCGCCGGCGCCGGGCGCGCGCGGGGGGCCGACCACCGGGGTCTGGAGGGTCTGCGCGGTGAGGTCGCCGTCATAGCCCTCGCCGACGCGGGGGATGACCTGGGTGGCGCCGGCATCGGCGGGCGCGTCGCCGTGGCCGACGCTGCCCGCCCGCACGGCCTGGAGGAGACGGTGCGCGCCGGTGTCGTCCGGGGCCGACCTGCCGCTCCAGACGACGGGCCGGCGGCGGGCCCCGGCAGCCGGAGCGGCCGGGGCCGCCGTGCCCGTTCTGCCCGCCGCCCCGACGACGGGGATGCGCGCGGTGTCCTGGGTGGCGCTCAGGTGCCGGGCGATCCGCGGGGATTGGCCGCGCCGTGCCGACGCGCCCAACTGCACGCGGAAGCTCGCGTGACTGACGATGATCTGCGCCGGATCGCTCGGCACCTTCACCATGCTCAGCGCGGGAGCGTCGTCGAATCCCGACGAGCGGTCCCCCGTGGGTGTGCGGGGTGTTCTGGTGTCCACACTCATCTAACCGAGTGACGTGTGATTAGGACACTGCCGCGATCCGCCGGATCTGTCCGGACCCCGTCAAGGATGTCCCGCACGCCGGAATTAACCCGTTCGGGTGATCCGGCGGACAGGCGTTCAGCTCCTGCGGCGCGCCGCCTCGTACAGCACGATGCCCGCGGCCACACCGGCGTTGAGCGACTCCGCGCCGCCCGGCATCGGGATCCGCGCCCGGAAGTCGCAGGTCTCGCCGACCAGTCGGGACAGTCCCTTGCCCTCGCTGCCGACGACGATGACGACCGGCCCCTCCAGGGCCGCCAGTTCACCGATCTCCGACTCACCGTCGGCCGCGAGACCGACGACCACGACGCCGGCCTTCTTGTAGGCCTCCAGGGCGCGGGTGAGGTTGGTGGCGCGGGCGACCGGGGTGCGGGCCGCGGTGCCCGCGGAGGTCTTCCAGGCGCCGGCCGTCATCCCGGCCGCGCGGCGCTCGGGCACCACGACGCCATGGCCGCCGAAGGCGGAGACGGACCGGACGACGGCACCGAGGTTGCGCGGGTCGGTCACCCCGTCGAGAGCGACGAGCAGCGGGTCCTCGCCCTCGTCGGCGGCCGCGTCGAGGAGGTCCTCGGGGTGGGCGTACTCGTAGGGCGGCACCTGGAGGACCAGGCCCTGGTGGTTGAGGCCGTTGGTCATGCGGTCCAGCTCGGGGCGCGGCGCCTCCATGAGGTTGATGCCGCCGCGCTCGGCCGCGAGTTGCAGCGCCTCGCGGACCCGCTCGTCGTTGTCGATGAACTGCTGGACGTAGAGCGTGGACGCGGGCACGCCCTCGCGCAGCGCCTCGACGACCGGGTTGCGGCCGACGACCAGCTCGGACGCCGACCTGCCGCCGCGGCCGCGCGGCGCGGGGCGGCGTGCGACCTGCTTCGCCTTGGCGGTGGCGAGGCGGTTCTTTTTGTGTCCCTTGCGCATCTCGGCGGGCGGGGTCGGGCCCTTGCCCTCCAGGCCCCGGCGTCGCTGGCCGCCGCTGCCGACCTGCGCGCCCTTCTTGCCGGACATGCGGCGGTTGTTGGCTGCCATGACCTACCCGTCTGTCGTGCGGTGTGTGTGCGTACGTAATGCAGTGTGCCGCCCGGACACCCGGGCGGCACAATCGATCAAGAATCGATCAGTTTCGCTCAGCGCGGGCCGAGCGACCAGCGCGGTCCCTGCGCGCTGTCCTCGATGACGAGTCCCGACTGGTTGAGCTGGTCGCGGATGGCGTCCGCGGTCGCCCAGTCCTTGCGGGCCCGCGCCGCCTCCCGCTGGTCGAGGACGAGGCGTACGAGGCTGTCGACGACGCCGTGCAGGTCCTCGCCCCGGTCGTCCTCCCCGGCCCAGTGCGGGTCGAGGGGGTCCAGGCCGAGGACGCCGAGCATGGCGCGGACCTCGGCGAGGCGGGCCACGGCGGCTTCCTTGTCGTCGGCGGCCAACGCGCTGTTGCCCTGCCGGACGGTGGTGTGCACGACGGCGAGCGCCTGCGGGACGCCCAGGTCGTCGTCCATCGCCTCGGCGAAGGCGGGCGGTACGTCGGCGGACGGCTCGACGACTCCCCCGGCCTTCTCCACGACGCGCTGCACGAAGCCCTCGATCCGCGCGAACGCCGACTCGGCATCGCGCAGCGACTCCACGCTGTACTCGATCATCGAGCGGTAGTGGGGCGTGCCCAGGTAGTACCGGAGCACGATGGGCCGCCACTGCTTGACCATCTCGGACACCAGCACCGAGTTGCCCAGCGACTTGGACATCTTCTCGCCGCGCATGGTGACCCAGGCGTTGTGCACCCAGTACCGGGCGAAGTCGTCGCCGTAGCCCTTGGCCTGGGCGATCTCGTTCTCGTGGTGCGGGAAGATCAGGTCGAGGCCGCCGCCGTGGATGTCGAAGACGCTGCCCAGGTACTTGTGCGCCATCGCCGAGCACTCCAGGTGCCAGCCGGGCCGGCCGCGGCCCCACGGGGTCTCCCAGCTCGGCTCGCCGGGCTTGGCCGCCTTCCACATCGCGAAGTCGCGGGGGTCCCGTTTGCCGGTCTCGCCGTCGCCGGAGGGCTGGAGCAGGTTGTCCAGCTCCTGGTTGGACAGCCGGAGGTACTCCGGGAAGGAGCGCACGTCGAAGTAGACGTTGCCGTCGGCCTCGTAGGCGTGGCCCCGCTCGATGAGACCGCGCATCATCTCGATCATCTCGGGCACGTGTCCGGTGGCCCGCGGCTCGTACGTCGGCGGGAGGCAGCCGAGCGCCTGGTAGCCGTCGTTGAACGCCCGCTCGTTCTCGTACCCGATGGACCACCAGGGGCGGCCCTGCTCGTGGGACTTGCTGATGATCTTGTCGTCGATGTCGGTGACGTTGCGGACGAACGTGACGTCGTAGCCGCGGTGGGCGAACCAGCGGCGCATGATGTCGAAGTTGAGGCCCGAGCGGATGTGCCCGATGTGCGGGGCGGCCTGCACGGTGGCACCACACAGGTAGATCGAGACACAACCCGGCGTGAGCGGGGTGAAGTCACGGATCTGCCGGGCGCTGGTGTCGTACAGGCGAATCGTCACCACTCCAGGGTAGTGGGCGTGGGGCGGTGCCCCGCGCCCTTCCGCCCGAAGGCCGCACATTCGTGCCGCGGCACTTCGCCCGCGGCGCGGCACGCGCCGACGATCGGCCGCCGCCGGCTGTCGGCGGGTGCCTGCCACTGGCTGCCCGCCGGTGGCCGCCGCCGGCCGTCAGCGGGTCCGAGCCACCGACCGTCAGCAGGTGCGTGGCGTGCCGCGGCACTTCGCCCGCGGCGCGGCACGCACCGACGATCGGCCGCCGCCGGCTGCCGACGGGTGCCTGCCACTGGCTGCCGACGGGTGCCCGCCACTGGCTGCCCGCGGGTGGCCGCCGCCGGCCGTCAGCGGCTCCGAGCCGCCGACCGTCAGCAGGCGCGTGGCATCGGCTGTCAGCGGGTCCGCGGCACCGGCTGTCAGCTGGCCCGCAGCATCGACTGTCAGAGGTCCGCGCCACCGACCGTCAGAAGGTGCGTGGCATCGACTGCCAACTGGTGCGCGCCACCAACCGTCAGATGGTCCGCGCCACCGGCTGTCAGCGGGCCCGAGCCACCGACCGTCAGCGGGCCCGCGGCACCCACGGTCAACGGCCCGCGGCACCGGCCGTCAGCGGACCGTGGCACCTGCCGTCAGCGGGTCCGCGCCACCAGTGCCGTCGCGATGGCCATCAGGCCCTCGTCGCGGCCGGGGAAGCCGAGCCCGTCGGTCGTCGCGCCCGACACCGAGACGGGGGCGCCCGCCGCCTCGGAGAGGATCTTCTGCGCCTCGTCGCGCCGCTTGCCGATCTTCGGCCGGGGGCCGACGACCTGGACGGCGATGTTGCCGATGGTGAAACCGGCCTCACGGACGATCCGGGCGGCCTCGGTGAGCAGGGTCACCCCGGAGGCGCCGGACCACTCGGGCCGGCCGGTGCCGAAGTGTTGGCCCAGGTCGCCCAGTCCGGCGGCGGAGAACAGCGCGTTGCAGGCGGCGTGGGCGACGACGTCGGCGTCGGAGTGCCCGGCCAGTCCGGGGCCCTCGCCCTCCCACTTCAGGCCGGCGCACCACAGTTCGCGGCCGTCCTCGAAGGCGTGGATGTCGGTGCCGATGCCGACCTGGGGGAGCGTCAGGGGCTGGTCAGAAGCCATCGTTGAGCCTCCTGCGGGCCAGGACCGCCTCGGCGAGGACCAGGTCGAGCGGGCGGGTGACCTTGAAGGCCTCCTCGTGGCCGGGGACGACCACGACGGTCGCGCCGAGCCGCTCGACCATGCTCGCGTCGTCGGTGACGTCACCGGTGACGGTCTCGTGGGCGCGGACGAGGGTGGCCCGGTCGAAGCCCTGCGGGGTCTGCACGGCGCGCAGGCGGGCGCGCTCGGGGGTGGCGACGACCGGCTCGGGGGCGCCTGGGGCGGCGGCCGGCTCGACCTCCTTGACGGTGTCGGCGAGCGGCAGGGCCGGGACGACGGCCGGGGCGCCCTCGCGGACCGCCTCGATCACGGCGTCGACGGTGTCGACGGGAACCAGGGGGCGGGCGGCGTCGTGCACCAGGACGATCTCGTAGCCGGGCGGCAGCGCGTCGAGGCCGAGCCTGACCGATTCCTGCCGGCTCTCGCCGCCGGGGACGACGAGGAAGTCGGTCCGGTCGGGCAGCGCGTGCGCGTCGAGCAGCGACTTGACCTCGGCGGTGCCGTCCGGCGGCGCCACGACGACCACGAGGGAGACGGCGCGGGAGGCGGCGAGGGCGCGCACCGCGTGGATCAGCATGGGTGTCCCGCCCAGCGTGCGGAGCGCTTTGGGGGCGCCCGGGCCGAGGCGTACGCCCCGACCGGCGGCCGGAATCACCGCGGCCGTGCGGGTGGGGGCGGGGGCGGGAAGCGAATCGTCAGACATCGGTTCCTGTCAGGTTTGTGTGCTCGCCATACGTGGGTACGGAGACAGCGTGCCGGGCGCGACGCCTTGACCGGACCCTTCCGTGACGCGCCGGTCGAGCCAGCTGCCCGGGCCCGGCACACACAGGGTCGGGGGATCGTTCCCCCGAGGGGATCAGTCAGTTCCCCTGAGGGGGAGCGGTCGTTCCCCCGAGGGGGCCGGTCGTCCCCGCGAGGGGGTCAGTGGTCCTCCCTGGGGGATTCACAGTGGCCCCTGGGGGACTCAGGCGTACGACATCGGAACGCGACATGCCGCAGCGCCCGGCGACAAGAGATACGTCATCGGGCACCGCGGCATTTCAGTGTGCTGAGCCTGTACTGAGCCGAGGCCGGCTGCGTCGGCGTCAGGACGCGAGGACCTCGTCGAGGAGCGCCTCGGCCTTGTCCTCGTTCGTGTTCTCCGCGAGGGCGAGCTCGCTCACCAGGATCTGGCGCGCCTTGGCGAGCATGCGCTTCTCACCGGCGGAGAGTCCGCGCTCGCGCTCACGACGCCACAGGTCACGCACGACTTCCGCGACCTTGATGACGTCGCCGGAGGCGAGCTTCTCAAGATTTGCCTTGTAGCGACGCGACCAGTTCGTGGGCTCCTCGGCGTACGGCGCACGCAGCACCTCGAAGACCCGGTCCAGCCCGTCCTGACCGACCACATCACGCACGCCGACGAACTCCGCATTGTCCGCTGGCACACGTACCGTCAGGTCACCCTGGGCGACCTTCAGCACCAAGTAGGTCTTGTCCACGCCTTTGATCTGGCGAGTTTCGATGGCCTCGATCAGCGCGGCCCCGTGATGGGGATAGACCACGGTGTCGCCAACCTTGAACGTCATGTGACAGGTACCCCTTCCGTGGCTATCCAGGGTAACACGGAAACGGCGGTTCCTGAATGGCGTTTTCGCAGGTCAGGGCATATCTCGGGGCTTGACAACAGCAACAGGAACGTGCTGCGGACGGGCGGCGGAAGCAGGTATTCGCAGGTCGGAGCGGCTGTCCAAGGGGGACGAAACACGCACGTCACAGTCTTCCGGAGGCCGTTCCGAACGGCCGAACATCCCCATATGTCCGGTTCCAGACGTGCGACTTCCGCTACTCCGTTCGGTGTCCGGAGGCGGATCCACGCCGTTTCCGGAATTGATCACACCATCGGCCGAACAGGGCGTGATCAATTCTCCGGACGACCCCGCATTCCGGTCCGCAAAAACCCGCCCGCCCCGGTGAGCGGCGCTTATGTGAATGGGGGGCGACGTCCGGGCGATCGAGAAGAAGCCAATGTGACTCACGGGTCACTTGTGGCTGCCGTGACGGGAGTGACGGCAGTCGTGCTGTGGCGGTCATCGGGGCCCTGGAGCACGCTAGAGGCGGGTCGGGTGCGGTGGCGTGAGGACAGCTCGGTAACCTAAGGCCCGCTGACAGACCCTTAGGGCGGCTTTATTGAGGTGAGCTGCCCGTGCGTTTCAAGGAGTTGCCGCCGCCGTGAGCAGCAGCCTTCGACGCGGCGCCCTCGCCGCCTCCGCCCTCGCGTTCTCGATCGCCACACTCGCCGCCTGCGGCGCGGGCAACGACGCCCAGACGCTGGAGATCAAGCCGGACAACGCCGCCACCACCGTCGGCGACATCAAGCTGCAGAACGTCGTCGTCATCACCCAGCCCGACCCGGAGTCGACGGGCCCGGCCGCGGTCTCGGCGACCGTCTTCAACAACAGCGACGCCGCCCAGACGCTGGAGTCGATCACCGTCGAGGGTGTCGACGAGCCGGTGGAGATCAAGCCCGCGAAGGGGGACGGCGAGCTGACCGTCCCGGCCGGCGGCTCGGTCGTCATCGGCGGCGCGGACAACGCCTCCGCCGTCCTGCCCGGCGGCAGCGAGGCGGTCCAGGACGGCAACGCCCAGAAGGTCACCTTCACCTTCAGCGAGACCGGTGCGGTCAGCCTGCGCGCCTTCGTCGTCCCCGCCGAGAGCTACTTCACCGAGTGGGGTCCGAGCGAGGTCCCGACCGCCCCGGAGTCCGCCTCCGCCTCCGAGACCCCGTCCGGCGAGGCGTCGGCCACCGAGTCTCCGGCCGAGGGCACCACGGAGGGCTCGACCGAGTCGCCCGCCGCCGCCGAGTCGGCCGACGCGAGCGCCTCGGAGTCGGCCGCCGCGGAGCACTGAGCGCCGTAGCGCCCCTGACGACCGGAGGGCGGCACCCCGCACGGGGTGCCGCCCTCCGGTCGTGCTACCCGCCGACAACACACAGATCAGCGGCTCACGGCTCACGGCTCACGGCTCACGGCTTACGGCTTACGGCTCGAACTTGTAGCCGAGACCGCGGACCGTCACCAGGTAGCGGGGCGCGCCCGGGTCCGGCTCGATCTTGGCGCGCAGGCGCTTGACGTGCACGTCGAGGGTCTTGGTGTCACCGACGTAGTCGGCTCCCCACACCCGGTCGATGAGCTGCATGCGGGTCAGGACGCGGCCCGCGTTGCGCAGGAGCATCTCCAGCAGGTCGAACTCCTTGAGCGGCAGGTCGACCTTCGAGCCCGAGACCGTGACGACGTGCCGGTCGACGTCCATCCGGACCGGCCCGGCCTCCAGGGCCGCCGGGGCGACCTCCTCCGGCTCCCCGCGCCGGCGCAGCACGGCCCGGATCCGGGCGACCAGCTCGCGCGAGGAGAACGGCTTGGTGACGTAGTCGTCGGCTCCTATCTCCAGGCCGACGACCTTGTCGATCTCGCTGTCCTTGGCGGTCACCATGATCACGGGCACGTTGGAGCGGCCGCGCAGCTGCCGGCACACCTCCGTGCCGGGCAGCCCCGGCAGCATCAGGTCGAGCAGGACGAGGTCGGCGCCGTTGCGCTCGAACTCGTCGAGTCCGTCGGGCCCTGTGGTCGCGACGGCGACCTCGAAGCCCTCCTTGCGGAGCATGTACGACAGGGCGTCGGAGAAGGACTCCTCGTCCTCGACGACGAGCACTCGGGTCACGGAAGGACCTCCGGGGCGGAAAGCGTGTGGTACGCGGTGGAGTCGGGGGATGAATCGGCGGGGATTCCTCCGGCGGGCCCGCCCTCGGCCGCGGTGTCGTACGCGTCGAGGTCGGGGTGCTGGCGGACGCGGTCACGGACGGCGCCCGCCTCCGGCAGCCGGAGGGTGAACGTGGAGCCCTGTCCCTCGGCGCTCCACACCGTGACCTCCCCGCCGTGCGAGGCGGCCACGTGTTTGACGATGGCCAGTCCGAGGCCCGTGCCGCCGGTGGCACGGGAACGGGCCGGGTCGACACGGTAGAAGCGCTCGAAGATGCGCTCCTTGTCCTTGTCGGAGATGCCGATGCCCTGGTCGGTCACGGCGATCTCGATCAGGTCCCCGCCGGGGGTGGCCACCCGGCGGGCGGCGATGCCGACGCGGGTGCGGGCGGGTGAGTAGTTGACGGCGTTCTCGACCAGGTTGCCGAGGGCGGCGGCGAGCTGCCCGCGGTTGCCCCACAGGCGCAGCCGGGCGGTGTCCGCCCGGCCGCGGTCGCCGCCCTCCGCGGACGGCTCCTCGGGCTCCTGGATCGCGGCGGCCATGGTGATCTGCTTGGTGCCCGCCTGGTGGCGGCAGCGGTCGATGGCCTCGGCGACGAGCTCGTCGACGCTGACCGGCTCGGCGTCCTCGAGCGGATCGTCGTTCTGGACGCGGGAGAGGTCGATGAGCTCCTGCACCAGGTTGGTCAGCCGGGTCGCCTCGATCTGCATCCGGCCGGCGAAGCGCTGCACCGCCTCCGGGTCGTCGGAGGCGTCCATGACAGCCTCGGAGAGCAGGGAGAGCGCGCCGACCGGGGTCTTCAGCTCGTGGCTGACGTTCGCGACGAAGTCACGCCGTACGGCCTCGATGCGCCGGGCCTCGGTGAGGTCCTCGACGAGGAGGAGGACCAGCCGGGAGCCCAGCGGCGCCACGCGCGCGGAGACCGCGAGCGCCTCGCCGCGTCCGGTGCCGCGCCGGGGCAGGTCCAGCTCGACCTGGCGTATCTCGCCGTCCCGTCTGGTGTCCCGCGCCATCTGGAGCATGGGCTCCACGGCGAGTTCACCGCCGCGGACGAGCCCGAGGGCGTACGCGGCGGAGCTGGCCTTGACGACGGCGTCGGCCTCGTCGAGGACGACGGCCGAGGAACGGAGGACGGAGAGGACGGTGTCCACGCCCGGCGGCAGCACGGGATCGGTGTGCAAGGAGGTCCTGGTGGGTCGGTTCTGGTCGCGTTCGCTCCAACGGAACGCCAGCATGGCGATGACACCGGTGAGCACCCCGGCGATCGCTGCCGCTGCGGCGACCGCCGCGTTCACGTCCATGCGTCCAGGTTAGGCATGCGATCCGCCCCGGCCACAGCCATCGGAGTGGGACCTCGAACACTCGTCGCCCAGAGTTCACCTTGGAGCCAGGGGTGGTTCATTTGGGGTGACGGAAACCGACGCGTACGGGGCGGACCGTGGCACCGTGGGGTTCACAGCGCCGGGTGCCCCGAACCCTTGGACCTCCTGGACCCCCTGAACCCCCTGAACCCGATATTCCGACATCACGGCATTGCGAAGCCCCCGGAAGAACCAGTACGAGAGGAACCCCTGATGCGGGACGCGTACCACGAGGAACTGGACTCGATCGGCGACAGTCTGGTGGAGATGGCCCGGCTGGTCGGGTCGGCCGTCGGGCGCGCCACGACCGCCATCCTCGACGCCGATCTGAAGCTGGCCGAGAGCGTGATCGAGGCCGACCAGAAGATCGACGAACTCCAGCACGACCTGGAGGCCCGGGCCATTGCGCTGCTGGCACGGCAGCAGCCGGTGGCGACCGACCTGCGGATCGTCGTCACGTCGCTGCGCATGTCGGCCGACCTGGAGCGCTCCGGCGACCTCGCCCAGCACGTGGCGAAGCTGGCGCGGCTGCGCTTCCCCGAGCGGGCGGTGCCGCGGGACCTGCACGCCACCATCCTGGAGATGGGCCAGCTCGCGCAGCGCCTGATGGCCAAGGCGGCCGAGGTGATCATCACTAAGGACGTCGACCTCGCGCTCCAGTTGGAGACGGACGACGACGCGATGGACCTCCTGCACCGCACGCTCTTCCAGCACCTCATCGACGAGCGCTGGAAGCACGGCATCGAGACGGCCGTGGACGTCACCCTCCTCGGCCGCTACTACGAGCGCTTCGCCGACCACGCGGTCGCGGTCGCCAAGCGGGTCGTGTTCCTGGTGACGGGCGAGCACGCGGACGAGTTCCAGCCGGACCTGCCGAACGAGATCCAGTCGGTCGAGGGGGCGTAGGCGAGCCACTCGGGGGCGTTCGAACCCGCCGGGGGCGCGGGGAAGCCCCCATGCGCCGTTGATGCGCCGGACACAACGGGCATGGAATGGGCACAGGCGCCCTAGCCTCCGGGAGGAACCCATGGCCGAAGCCCCCAGCACCCCCACCCCCGACCCCACCCAGGACCATCCGACCGAACAGCCCGTCGCCGTCCGGAACCTGATGCTGATCGGCGCGTGCGGCTGCGGCTCGGGATGCGGCTGCGGCTGCCAGTCGGGCAATCCCTGCCAGTGCGGCTGAGGACGACACCTCACCGCCGTACGCCGTACGGGTCGTACGGGTCGTACGGGTCTCGCACGCGGGTCTTGTAAGCGGGTCTTGTACGGGTCGTACGGGAGAGGGGCCGGGCGCTCCGGCGCCGGGCCCCTCTCCCGCTCCCCCCGGACGCGGGCGGGCACGATGAGGCATGAGGCATGAGGCAGATGAGGCATGAGGCGATGAGGCGATGACCGGGTCGCCGTTGCCCGGGGGCTCCGTCAGCACCGTCGTCCGGGTCGGGAACACGGTGCGCCGTACGGCTTCCGCACGGACGCCGTACGTCAGTGACCTGCTGGCACTCCTGGAGACCGCGGGCTGGGACGGAGCGCCCCGCCATCTCGGTGTGGACGAGCACGGCCGGGAGGTCCTCAGCCACCTCGACGGACACGTGGCCTGGGAACCGCGGC
The DNA here is from genome assembly GCF_042888135.1 of Streptomyces sp. NPDC003247. Classification (NCBI taxonomy): domain Bacteria; kingdom Bacillati; phylum Actinomycetota; class Actinomycetes; order Kitasatosporales; family Streptomycetaceae; genus Streptomyces; species Streptomyces sp. NPDC003247. Next base: position 94,786 of record NZ_JBIAPF010000011.1, on the reverse strand, counting down.
AGCCCGCCGCCGTCTCGTCGGACGCGAGCATGGTGGCGGTGGCCCGGCTCGTGCGCGCGTTCCACGACCTGACGGCCGGCACCGCGCTCGCCGGGGACCAGGAGGTCGTCTGCCACAACGACCTGTCGCCCAAGAACACGGTCTACCGGCCGGTCGGTGGCGAGCTGCGACCGGTGGCGTTCATCGACTGGGACCTCGCGGCGCCGGGCGAACGCCTCCACGACGTCGCCCACGTGTGCTGGCAGTACCTCGGACTCGGCCCGTCCGTGGCCGACGCGGCGGAGGCGGCCCGGCGCATGAGGCTGATCGCCGACAGTTACGGGTTGGAGCGGCTGCACCGGCGCGGCCTCGTGTCCACGGTGCTGTGGTGGCAGGACCGCTGCCGGCGCGGCATCCAGGCCGGGGCCGACGCGGGGGACCCCGCGATGCGGCGGCTCCGCGACACCGGGGTGGTCACGGAGGTGCGGACGGCGTACCGGTGGGTGTCCGATCGCCGGGACGTGCTGGAGAGGGCACTGGGGTGAGCCGCGGCCACGCCCCCTGAGTGCCCTCGCCCTGAGTGCCCTCGCCCGCTGCGGCGCGTCGCCGGGTCAGGGGATCAGAGGATCAGGGGGTCAGGTGGCGCTGGTGAACGTGGCGCACTTGCTCCACTTGCTGTCGGTGTCGGCCGGATCGCCCTTCACGAGGGAGATGATGATCCTGACCTTCCGCTTCTCCGGGAGATCGAGGTTCCACGTGTAGCTCTTTCCCGCGCCCCGGGTGACGTGGAAGGTGTCCCAGAAGTAGGGCTTGCCACTGGCCGCTTCGAGGTTGACGAAGACGGTGCGGCCGTCGGCCTTGCGGTCCTTGACGTAGAGGTAGTCGCCCTTCGACGTGTACTTCGCGTATCCGCCGGCGCATCCGTCCGAACCACTGGCCTGCGCCGCCGGGGCCGCCACCAGGCCGCCCGCGAGGACGGCGGCGACGGCGACCGGAATGACGGTGGCGGCGCGCCGCTTGAGTGCTGCCTTCACTCTGTTCCCTCCGTGAATCCGTACATCCGTACATCCGTGCATCCGGCTGCGTCGACGACGGCCGGACCGTTGATCACCCTAGGGAACCAACATGGTGATCAGATGGGCGTGTTGAGGTGGAACGGTGGGACCTCGCCCCCGGCCTCAGCCCACCGGCACCTCAGCCCACCGGCGCCCCTGTCGACTGGCACCTCAGCCCACCGGCGCCCCTGTCGACTGGCGCCTCTGTCGACTGGCACCCCTGTCGACTGACTGCGAATCCTATTTACCGGCCAAGAGATCTGAGCAGACAAACCGCTCGACCCATAACGTGCGAAGTAAGTGCGGATGACTTTAATCAAGAACGCTCTCCTCAACATTTTCTCCACATCAGGGTCACTCATTTGCCGCGCATCTGGAGGAGAGGGAGCGGCGTTAGCGGGACATGGCGAAAGCAGCAAGGTTCCATGGCTTGCCTCACCGCGGCGTGAGGAAGGATAATCTGCCTGCGACCCGTGATGCGACAGCGGGAAAATACACTTACACGCCTGGTGTGGCACTCACGGCACGTGAGGGCGGCGCCTTCCCCGGGACCGGCGTGCGGGTCGAACTCCAGGTCACCGAGTCACTGCTCCGCGAGTTCCTCGTCCTGCTGGAGGCAGCCCAAGAGGAACTCAACCAGCGGTGGAACGGCCAGGAAAAGTCCGGCTGCCACGCCGACCGTGCGTGACGGGAGCGGATTTCCATGAATCACGACTATGCGGATCCTTCCTTTGTACGGCATGAATGGTATTCCGATTCATATTCCTATGGTTCCGGCGCCGGGCGGCACGGCAGCCCCGTCGACGCCCTGAATGTCGGGGATCCCTTGGTACCCCCGGACTCTGGCTGGGACCCGGTCGAGGAACTCGCCTACCTCCTGCAAGAGGCTGTTCCGGCGGAGCCGGAGGCCATGGTGCCGCCGCCTCGCGGCGAGGCGTCACCCGGTGTCGACTACGCCGACCCGATGGAGGGCCTGGCGCAGATCACCGCCCAGTTGCCGCCCATCCGACGTTCTCCCACCGGACATCGCAAGATTCGGGTCCGGAAACTCCGGCTGAAATGGATGCAGACCGGCAGCGTCGTCATCGTCGCGTTCGTTTCCGTCATCGTGGCGGCGGTCAGCGTCTTCTGCGGCGTAGTGGCCTACGGACCGTTGCAGAGCATCACGTCCGAGACGAAGAGCGGGCTGATTCCCTGGTGGCCGCTTCTCGTGTACGGCCCGTGGACGGTGGCCTCTCTCTCCATTCTGCGAACTGCCCTGCATCAGCGCCGGGCGTTCAATTCGTGGTTCATCGTCCTGCTGTTCTCCTCCGTCGCGATGATGCTGTGCGTGGCGCAGGCCGAGCGGACCTTCACCGGTATCGCCGGAGCCGCCCTCCCCGCCCTCGCATGCCTGGCCTGCCTCCAGCAACTCGTCCGGCAGATCACGTTGACCCTGCCCCCACGCAAGGGCAAGCCCCGACACCGCCAGTAGCACCACAGCCGACCGGGACGGCACCCGCACAGCGACAGGCCCCTGCCTGCGGATCGACCGCCGGCAGGGGCCTGTTCGGACTCACGCTCCGGGGGAGCGAAAGGTGACCTGCCGTCGGGCGGCCTGATCGATCTCGTCGAGGGTGAGGAGAGGGGTGGCCCGGGTGTGGAGGGCTCCGCTGGCCTTGACGGTGAGGCTGACGGCGGCCATGGAGACCGGGTCGGGGAAGTCGACGATGAGCACGATGTCGTCCTCCCCGAACGCGAAGTACATGGCTTCGACCTGCCCGCCGAGGCCGGTGACGACCTGGTCGACCGCGGCGCGGCGGCCGCTCCCGCCTTCCTTGAGCAGCCCCTTGGTGCCCTCGGGCGTGTAGGTGGCCTGGATGAGGAACTTCGGCACCGGCATGCCTCCTGCCCATCGTTGGTCCGGTGTGCCATGACCTTCCCGCTGCCGCCCCGGCCGCCACGCGCCGACCCGCTGGATTCACTCGTTGGAACCCGCGTCCTTCTCCGCTGACCGATGCCTGTGGAGGAGCGGCGTTGTCCGGCGGCGGCGGAACGGTTCGGCGTCCGCCCGCGTCGTCCCTCTCCGGGGCATGGCCGTGTCCCGGAGAGGGGAGACCGGGTGCGTACGGGCGACTTCGCCGAGTGGACGAGGCGGTTCGAGGACGAGCGTGAGCGCAGGCGCGTCCAGGGCGATCCGGACTGGGAGCGGGGCGCGACGCTGCATCCGGCGGTGTGGGCCGGCATCCAGCGCTTCCAGGTCGGCGAGGACGGTGACGGCGCCAACCTCGTCGGCAAAGCGGACCGGGCCGGCGACCCCGACTACGCGCAGGCGGTCCGGCTCTTCGTCGCCGAGGAACAGAACCACGCCCGTCTCCTCGCCCGACTGCTGGCCGCGGGGGGCGTACCGACGTTGACCGGACATTGGAGCGACGCGGTCTTCGTACGGCTGCGGCGCCTCATGGGCCTGCGCATGGAACTCCTGGTGCTGATGATCGCGGAGGTCGTGGCGCTGCGTTACTACCGCGCCCTGCGCGAGGGCACCGACGACCCGCTCACCACGGACGTGGCGAACCGGATCCTGTCCGACGAGCAGCGTCACGTCCCGTTCCACTGCGAGCGGCTGCACGACTCCCTGGCGGAGCTGCCCCGCGCACTGCGCCGCCCGCTGATGGCCGTGTGGCGCCTTCTCCTGCTCACGGTCTCCCTCGTCGTCGCCACCGACCACGGCCCGGCCCTACGCCAACTCGGCATCGGCCGCCTGCGCTTCGTGACCGACGTCATGACCTCGTCCCACACGGTGGTATCCGCGGTGCTGGCACCCGCCCCGGAGGGGGAGATGCCCCACCCGGACACAGGGGCGAGCGCAGACTGACGGCCCCCCGCCCCACCAAAAAGCCCCCGCCCTGCCAGGAAACAGCAGGTCGGGGGCTTGATGGTGTGGGGTTACTTCTTCTTGCCCTGGTTCTTGACCGCCTCGATGGCTGCCGCGGCCGCCTCGGGGTCGAGGTAGCGGCCGCCCGGGGTGACCGGCTTGAAGTCGGCGTCGAGTTCGTAGAACAGCGGGATGCCCGTCGGGATGTTCAGGCCCGCGATGTCGGCGTCGGAGATGCCGTCGAGGTGCTTGACGAGGGCGCGGAGGCTGTTGCCGTGGGCGGCGACGAGGACCGTGCGACCGGCCAGGAGGTCGGGGACGATGCCGTCGTACCAGTAGGGGAGCATGCGGATGACGACGTCCTTGAGGCACTCCGTGCGGGGGCGGAGCTCCGGGGGGATCGTGGCGTAGCGCGCGTCGTCCGACTGGGAGAACTCGGTGCCGTCCTCGAGGGGCGGGGGCGGGGTGTCGTAGGAGCGGCGCCACAGCATGAACTGCTCCTCGCCGAACTCGGCGAGGGTCTGGGCCTTGTCCTTGCCCTGGAGGGCGCCGTAGTGGCGCTCGTTCAGGCGCCAGGAGCGGTGGACCGGGATCCAGTGGCGGTCCGCGGCCTCCAGGGCCAGCTGCGCGGTGCGGATGGCGCGCTTCTGGAGGGAGGTGTGGACCACGTCGGGGAGGAGATCGGCGTCCTTCAGGAGCTCGCCACCGCGGACTGCCTCCTTCTCGCCCTTCTCGTTGAGGTTGACGTCCACCCAGCCGGTGAACAGGTTCTTCGCGTTCCACTCGCTCTCGCCGTGGCGGAGGAGGATCAGCTTGTACGGTGCGTCGGCCATGTGGATGAGCGTAATCGAAGGGTGTGTCCCGGCCCGCCCGGCGCCCGTAGGGCGGACGCCCTGGGGGCACGTGAGCGGGCACGCTGCGGGAGCGCGACGCGCGGCGGCGGGACAGTTGACTGGTTCTGTTAATCGAGTGGCCCCCGGGACCGGCCGCTCCGTAAGTTCTCCGTACCACCTGCACCGCTTACATCCGGGGGATCACCCATGTCCGTCGCCTCCTTGAGACGCGGGCTGCCCCGCGAGTTCTGGTGGCTGTGGACCAGCACCCTCGTCAACCGGCTCGGCGCCTTCGTCGCCACCTTCATGGCGCTGTACCTGACCCTCGACCGCGGGTACTCCGCCTCCTACGCCGGACTCGTCGCCGCGCTGCACGGGCTCGGCGGGGTGGTCTCCTCCCTCGGCGGCGGGGTGATGGCCGACCGGCTCGGGCGGCGGCCCACGCTGCTCGTCGCCCAGGTCGCCACCGCCCTCTCCGTGGCGCTGCTCGGCTTCGTGCACCACCCCGTCGTCATCGCCGGCGTCGCCTTCCTCGTCGGGGCGGCCTCCAACGCCTCCCGGCCCGCCGTGCAGGCGATGATGGCCGACATCGTGCGGCCGGAGGACCGGGTCCGGGCGTTCTCCCTCAACTACTGGGCCATCAACCTCGGCTTCGCCGTCTCCTCCACGGCCGCCGGGTTCATCGCCGAGGTCAGCTACCTCGCCGGCTTCATCGTCGAGGCCGGCATGACCCTCGTCTGCGCGGTCGTCGTCTTCCTCAAGCTGCCCGAGTCACGGCCCCGGCCGGTGGACAAGGCCCTGCGCGGGGACTCCGTCGGGCTGCGGACCGTGCTGCGCGACGGTCGGTTCATGGGGGTGGTCGGGCTGTCGTTCCTGGTCGCCTTCGTCTTCCAGCAGGGCTCCATCGGGCTGCCCGTGGCGATGGGCGCGGCCGGCTTCACCCCGGCCGACTACGGCATGGCCATCGCCGTCAACGGCGTCCTCATCGTCGTGCTCCAGATCCCGGTCACCCGGTTCATCGAGCACCGGGATCCGGGACGGCTGCTCGTGATCTCGTCGGTCCTCGCCGGATACGGCTTCGGGCTGACCGCCTTCGCCGGGTCCGTCGGCGTCTACGCGCTCACCGTCTGCGTGTGGACCCTCGCCGAGATCGTCAACGCGCCCACCCAGACCGGGCTCGTCGTCCGTCTCTCCCCGGTCCACGGACGCGGGCGCTACCAGGGCATGTACACCCTGTCGTGGGCCGCGGCGTCGCTCCTCGCCCCGCTGTCGTCCGGCTTCGTCATCGACCGGTTCGGGGCGGAGTGGCTGTGGGGGCTGTGCGCGGTCGTCGGGACGGCGGCCGGGGCCGGGTACGCCCTGCTGATGCGCCGGCTGCCCGCGGAGGCCACGAAGGCCACGGAGCCCACGGATGGGGCGTATGTGGCGGATGAGGCGGCGGGTGCGGCTGGTGCGGTGGAGACCGCCGGTGCGCCCGGGCCGGTCACCGCCGCGGCCGACGTCAGCGCCACCTGACGGGCGGGGCGGTGTCCCCTCCGGCCCGGCGGTGCCCCCGGCCCGGCGGTGCCCCGGCTCATTTAGGTGGACGGCCCAGCGGCCCCTCTTCTCACGGATGCATCCGCGCCCCCTTCAGCACCTTGTCCACCGCGTTCCGCGGGCCGTACACCGCCAGTCCCACCAGGTCCAGGGCGTCCGTCCCCACGGCCCGCACCGCCGCGCGGTTGTCGCGGTCGTTGCCGGTGGCGAAGAGGTCGCCGGTGAACACCGCGCGCGGCAGGGCGCGGGAGAGCACGCGCGCGTGGGCCGCCGTCAGGGTCTCCTTCGCGCCCTCGAACACCAGCACCGGCTGGCGGAACATCGGCAGGTAGGGGACGCCGTCCGCGTCCTCGTACGGCTCCCCGACGACCTCGGGGAGCTCTGTGCCCAGGCCGCTGACCAGGAACGCGGTGACGTTCAGGCGCTGCCAGGTCTCCAGGTCCTCGCGCAGCAGGACGGCGATCTTCGTGTCGAAGCGGACGGGCGGGTCGGCCTCGGGGGTCGGTGCGTCGTTCATGGTCCGAGGCTGCCGTCCGGAGCGTGGCGGCGTCTTGTACGTTCTTTGCATGGCCTCCGCTCAGGGCAGGGCCGCGCAGCCCACCGCCGACGTCTCCGCCTGGCGCCCCCGCGTCCGGGGCGTCGTGGAGGTCTTCCACGCGCACTTCACCGGGTACGCCTACCCGATGCACGTGCACGACTCCTGGACGCTGCTCATCGTCGACGACGGGGCCGTACGGTACGACCTCGACCGGCACGAGCACGGGACGCCGCACGACACCGTGTCGCTGCTGCCGCCGCACGTGCCCCACAACGGCTCCGCCGTCACCCCGGACGGCTTCCGCAAGCGGGTGCTGTACCTGGACGCGAGCGTGCTCGGCGAGGAGCTGATCGGGCCCGCCGTGGACGGACCCGACCTGCGCGAGCCGCTGCTGCGGCGGCGGGTCGGGCAGCTGCACGCGGCCCTCGCCCGGCCCGGGGACGAGCTGGAGGCCGACAGCCGGCTGGCGCTGGTCGGTGAGCGGCTGCGCGGCCATCTGCGGCCCCGGCAGCCCCTGCGGCCGGTCCGGCGTGACCCCGTCCTGGCGCGCCGGCTGCGCGACCTCCTCGACGGGCGCGTCGTCGAGGGCGTCACGCTCGACACGGCCGCCGGGCTGCTCCAGGCGCATCCGGCGCATCTGGTCCGGGCGTTCAGCGGGGCGTACGGCATCGCGCCGCACCAGTACCTGACGGCCCGCCGTGTCGACCGGGCCCGCCGGCTGCTGCTGGAGGGGCGGCCGGCGGGCGAGGTCGCGGCGGCCGCCGGCTTCTACGACCAGGCCCATCTCACCCGGCACTTCCGGAAGCTGGTGGGGGTGACCCCCGGGCGCTACACGGCGTCCGCCACCTGACGTCGCCCCAGTCGCCGGCCGCCGGCACGCCGACGCGCCGGTGGTGGGTGGTCCCGCCGAAGGTCCGTCGTCAGTGACGCCTTCACTCGCCGGGGCGGCGGGTGAGGTGGCGGAAGGCGTCCAGATTGCGGGTGGACTCGCCGCGGGAGACGCGCCAGGCGTACTCGCGGCGGATCGCGGAGGCGAAACCGAGCTCCAGGAGGGTGTTGAAGGCGCCGTCGGCGGCCTCCAGGACCTGGCCGAGGAGGCGGTCGATCTCGTCGGGGGTGACCGCGGCGAGGGGGAGGCGGGCGGTGACGTAGACGTCGCCGAGGTGGTCGACGGCGTAACTCACGCCGTACAGCTTGAGGTTGCGCTCCAGGAGCCAGCGGTGGACGCCGGCCTCGTTCTCGTCGGGGTGGCGGACGACGAAGGCGTTCAGGGAGAGCGAGTGGCGGCCGACGATGAGGGAGACGGTCGTCTTCAGCTTGCGGGTGCCGGGGAGTTGCACGACGTAGGTGCCGGGCTCGGGGCCCTCCCACTCCAGTTCGGCGTCCTCCAGGACGTCCTCGACGACCCGCGCGGCCGCGTTCTGTGCGTCGGCCCGCCGCGCCTCAGTCATGCCACTCACCCATGCGGGGAGCGTACGCGACGGCGGTGGGCCTGCGTCGCGGCCGCGTAGACGTCGGCGGTGGCGGCGGCCGCGGTGTCCCAGCCGAAGGACCGGGCGTGCCGGGCGGCGGCCGCGCCCATACGGGCGGCGAGGTCCGGGCTGTCGGCGAACTCGGCGAGCACGCGCGCGTAGCGGGCCGGTTCGTGGCCCTGCACCAGGACGCCGGTCTCCCGGTCGCGCACGGCCACCGGCAGCCCGCCGACCGCGGCGGCGAGCACGGGTGTCCCGGCGGCCTGCGCCTCTATGGCGACCAGGCCGAAGGACTCGCTGTAGGAGGGGACGACGAGGACGGAGGCGGCGCGGAACCAGTCCACGAGCTGGTCCTGCCCGACGGGCGGCCGGAACCGTACGACGTCGGAGATGCCGAGGCGGGCGGCGAGCTTCTGCAGGCCCTCCGGTTTGGCGAGGCCGCTGCCGCTGGGGCCGCCGACCACGGGCACGACGATCCGGGAGCGCAGCTCGGGGCGCTCGTCGAGGAGGACGGCGACGGCGCGCAGCAGGATGTCGGGGGCCTTGAGGGGCTGGATGCGGCCCGCGAAGAGCGGGATCAGGGCGTCCTGCGGCAGGCCCAGGCGGGCGCGGGCGGCGGCACGGCCGTCGGCGGGCCGGAAGCGGTCGAGGTTGACGCCGGGGTGGACGACGGCGACCTTGTCGCGGTCGGCGTCGTAGTGCCGGACGAGTTCGTCGGCCTCCTCCGCCGTGTTGGCGATCAGCCGGTCGGCGGCGGTGACGATCTGGGTCTCGCCGATGACGCGGGCGGCGGGTTCGGGGGTGTCGCCGTCGGCGAGGTTGGCGTTCTTGACCTTGGCCATGGTGTGCATGGCGTGCACCAGGGGGGCGCCCCAGCGCTGGGCGGCGAGCCAGCCGACGTGCCCGGACAGCCAGTAGTGCGAGTGGACGAGGTCGTAGTGGCCGGGGCGGTGGCCGGCCCAGGCCTGCATCACGCCGTGGGTGAAGGCGCACAGCTGGGCGGGGAGGTCCTCCTTGGCGAGGCCCTCGTAGGGTCCCGCGTCGACGTGCCGGACGAGGACGCCGGGGGCGAGGTCGACGGTCGGCGGGAGGCCGCCGGTCGTGGCGCGCGTGAAGATCTCGACCTCGATGTCGATCGCGGCGAGACGCTGTGCGAGCTCGACGATGTAGACGTTCATGCCGCCGGCGTCGCCCGTGCCGGGCTGGTGCAGCGGCGAGGTGTGGACCGAGAGCATGGCGACGCGGCGGGGGCGGCGGTGCAGCCGGAGCCGCGCGGGTGCCGTCCCGGAACGACGCCCGAGCCTGCCGATGTACTGGCTCACGTGGCGTTCCTCCTAGCTGCGGGCATGCCGGACGGAGGATGTGCGGCACCCTCCGAGGGGGTGCAACGCCGGAGGGAGCCGTCGCCATTCCGGCGGGCTCCCGGTCGCGGACGTTTTTGCCCAGGCGTTACCGGGGGTCGCTCAACCGTTCGAGTTCGGGTTGCGTCGTGCCGCGGTCCTGCCGCCGTGGACACGGACACCGTCATGGACACCGTCGTCATGCACACCGCCGTCGAGGACACCACCCTCGTGGTCCTGCGGTCATGGACATCGCCGTCATGGCCACCGCCGTCGTGGTCCTGCCGTGACGGACACTGCCGTCGTGGTCCTGCGGTGACGGACACTGCCGTCGTGGTCCTGCCGTCATGGACACCGAATACCCTCGAAGGCATGACATCCCGCGCGGCCCTCCCCCACTCTCGGCTTCGCTCGAGCGGGGGGACCCCCGTCGTGGGCACGGTCACGCGCGGGACGACCAACCCCAACCGGCTGCGCCGCATGGACCGCTGGATCGCCGCGGCGCACGGCCGTGAGCTGCGCCGCGCCGGCCGTGCCGTGGCCGTCGACCTCGGCTACGGCGCCGCCCCCTGGACGGCCGTCGAGCTGCTCGCCCGTCTGCGCTCCGTCGCGCCCCACGCGCGCGTGGTCGGCGTCGAGATCGAACCGGCCCGGGTCGCGGCGGCCAAGCCGTACGAGCGGGACGGCCTCGCCTTCCGGCACGGCGGCTTCGAGGTCCCGCTCGACGGCCGGCCCCACCTCATCCGCGCCGCGAACGTGCTCCGGCAGTACGACGAGGCCGAGGTCGCCGCCGTCTGGGAGCGGCTGTGCGCGCGGCTCGCACCGGCGACCCGGACCTCGCGCGGGGGGCTGCTCGTCGAGGGGACCTGCGACGAGATCGGGCGGCGGCACGTGTGGGTCGCGCTCGGCCCCGAGGGCCCCCGCACGGTCACCTTCGCGACCCGGCTGGGCTCCCTGGAGCGGCCCTCGGACCTGGCGGAACGGCTGCCGAAGGCACTGATCCACCGCAATGTGCCCGGCGAGCCCGTGCACGCCTTCCTCCGCGACTTCGACCGCGCCTGGGCCGCCGCCGCGCCGTACGCCTCGTACGGCGCGCGCCAGCGGTGGATCCGGACGGTGCGGGACCTGACCCGGGACTGGCCGGTGACGGACGGCCCGGCGCGGTGGCGGCAGGGGGAAGTGACGGTGGCGTGGGGGGCGCTGGCCCCGCGGGGGTAGGCACCGGGAACGATCTCCCTGAGGCGTTCGTCACATAGGCGGGGACTTCGCCATGGCGGGGTGGGAACGGGGGGAAGGACTGCCTCTGTCGTTTTCCGGCAGGGCATGGCACGATCCCTCGGGCGACCGTAAGTTACTGACGGTAAATCAGCTCTGGGGGGACATATGGGGACGGGCAAGCGCGGCCTGCTCGCGGTGGCCGTGACCGTGGTCTGCGCGGTCACCGTGCTGGCGGTGCCGGGTACGGCGTTCGCCGCTCCGAGCCCCACACCGGCGCCGACGACCGCGCCCACGCTCACCCCGCCGCCCTCGCACAGCGCGGACCTGGAGGCGATCCGCGAGAAGCTCGACACGCTGTACCACGACGCCTCGGTCGCCACCGACGCCTACAACGCGGCCGAGGAGCAGGCCCGGAAGCAGTCCGCGGAGCTGGTGGAACTCGCCGGGAAGATCGTCGAGGGGCGTGAGGAGCTGGAGGCGCTGAAGGACCGCGCGGGCGCCGCGGCCCGCTCGCAGTACCGCGGCGGCGGCCTGCCGGACGAGGCCCACCTGCTGCTCAGCGACGATCCGGGCGAGTTCCTCGACGGGGCGGGCCGGGTGCTCCAGGGGCAGCGGGCGACCGACGGACTGATCGGTGAGATGACCCGCACCCAGCAGGACCTGGAGCAGTACTCCGCCGACGCCTCCGCCCAGTGGCAGAAGCTGGAGGCCAACCGGAAGGCCAAGGCCGCCGCCCAGAAGAAGATCGAGCAGCAGATCGCGGCGGCCGAGAAGCTGGAGTCCCAGCTGGAGAAGGAGGAGAAGGAACGCCTCGCCCAGCTCCAGGAACAGGCCGCACAGCAGGCGCAGACCGCCTGGCTGGGCACCGGTGTGCTCGACGGCGTCGAGGGCGAGGCGACCGCGCAGGGCCTGGAGGCCGTCCGGTACGCCACCGCGCAGGTCGGCAAGCCGTACGTGTGGGGCGCCGAGGGACCCGACTCCTTCGACTGCTCGGGCCTCACCTCCCAGGCGTGGGTGAACGCCGGCCTCACCATCCCGCGCACCTCGCAGGAGCAGTGGCGGCAGCTCGAACGGGTCGCGGTCACGGACCTGCGCCCCGGCGACCTGATCATCTACTTCGACGACGCCAGCCACGTGGGGCTGTACGTGGGCAACGGCTCGATCGTCCACGCCCCGCGCCCGGGCCGGACGGTGACCGTCGCGGGGGCCGGCTCGATGCCGATCCTCGGGGTGGTGCGGCCGGACGCGTGAGGCCGGGCACAGGGGCGAACGCGTGAACCCGGGCATACGGCCGGACGCCTGAGCCCGGGCACACGGGCGAACGCGTGAGCCGGACACACGGCCGGACGCGTGAACCCGGGCACACGGGCGAACGCGTGAGCCGGACACACGGCCGGACGCGTGAGCCGGACGCCTGAGCCCGGACACACGGGCGAACGCGTGAACCCGGACACAGGGCCGGCGGCGGCCCGTGACCGCAGCCACGTGACCCACCGCACGCCCCTCCGCCACCAAACCTCCCGCCGACGTGACGTTCGTCATTCCCGCACCCCATCCCCCCTGCCCAACTGCGGTACGGAACGCGGCATATGACAGTGGCCTGAGATCAAGCGGCGTGCTCCGCACCATTCCGCTGCGGCGCCTTCTGCCGCTATGGTCCCGGTCGGTGGGTCGAGGTCCCTCGTCCCCGCCATGCCCTCGGGGGGAGGGAAGGAACCCGACACGATGCCCGTACCCGTACCGCGGCAGAGAGCGATCCCGGCCGTGGAGTGCGGTCAGGCGCAGGCCGCCCCCGCAGTCGGTGGCCCCTCCACGGAAGAAGCCCCGCGCACGGACGACCGGAACGACGCTCGCGACGAAGCGAACACGACGACGCCGGTCGGGGACGACGCCACACCCGGCGGCGCCCCCTCCGGCGTGAGCGCCGCCGCCCACACCACCAACCTCACACTGCTGCTGATCGAGGACGACCCCACGGCCGCCCCGATCGTGCCCGGCCTGCTGGACTCCTCCGGCAAGCCGATCCGCGTGCGCACCGCCCGCAACCTCACCGAGGCCGAGCGGCTGCTCACCGACGACGTCCACTGCATCCTGCTGGACCTCGCCCTGCCCGCCCCGGGCCGCGCGGACGACGACGACGAGCTCGCCGTGCTCCGGCACGTGCTGCGGCTCGCGCCCCGGCACGCCGTGCTCGCGCTGACCGCGTCCGGTGACGCCGAGCGCGGGGCCGAGGCGGTCCGGGTGGGCGCCCAGGACTACCTGTTCCGCGACGAGTTGGACGGACGGCTGCTGAGCCGCGCCATCCGGTACGCGGTGGAGCGGAAACGATCCGACACGGCCGAGCGGCGGCTCGCCGAGGGCAGGCTGCGCGCCCAGGAGAACGCCCGCCTGGAGCGTGGGCTGCTGCCCACGCCCCTGCTGGACGGCTCCCCGCTGCGCTTCGCCGCCCGTTACCGCCCCGGCCGCTCCCGCGCGCTGCTCGGCGGCGACTTCTACGACACCGTCCGCACCCCGGACGGCACGGTCCACACCATGATCGGCGACGTCCGCGGCCACGGCCCGGACGAGGCCGCCCTCGGGGTGGAGCTGCGGATCGCCTGGCGGGCGCTGACGCTGGCCGGCCTGTGCGGCGACGAACTGCTGAACACGTTGCAGCAGGTGCTGGAGCACGAACGCGAGGACGACGAGATCTTCGCGACGCTGTGCACGGTGGACATCGCGCCCGACGGCCGCCGCGCCGGCCTGTGCCTGGCCGGCCATCCGGCCCCGCTGATCGCCCGCCCCGGCCAGCCGCCCCGGCTGCTGCCCTACGACAACAACGGCCCCGCCCTCGGTCTGCTGCCGGGCGCCCGCTGGCCGCGGATGCAGGTCGAGCTGGGCGCCGCGTGGAGCCTGATGCTGTACACCGACGGGCTCATCGAGGGACGCGTCGGGGACGGCAGGGAGCGCCTGGGCCAGGACGGCATGGTGGAGATGATCGGCCGCCAGCTCGCGGCGGGCCTGCACGGCGAGAACCTGCTGCGGGCGGCCGTCAACGAGGTCCGCGAGCTGAACGGCGGCGAGCTGACGGACGACGTGGCGGTGGTCCTGCTGGACCGAGTGCCTTAGCGCTCCGCTGGGGGCCGGGATCGGGTTGCGCCGATTGGGGGTGCGTGGTGTGCCGGGTGCGGGTCGTCGGGGGCTGGTCGCGCAGTTCCCCGCGCCCCTGGCCGAAGGGGGCTGCGCCGCCCTTCAGCCAGGGGTCTCTCAGCGGCCGCCGTTGTACGGGCCGTACGGGCCGTCGCTGCTGGAGCCGCCTCGGCGGGTGCGGCCGCCGCCCGGGAGGGAGCGGAGGGCGGGCCGGACGTCGACCATGTACACGATGGTCGCGATCAGGCCGATGATCGGCAGGAACGACAGGATGTTGAAGATCAGGTTCACCACGAAGGCGAGACCGAGGACGATCAGCCAGAACGGCTTGGTCTGCTTGTCCGCGGCGCGATAGCCGTCCTCGCGGCGGATGGCCGCGTCGAACAGCGCGAAGCCGCTGAACACGATCAGCGCCAGGCTCAGCAGCGACATGAACCCGGCGAACCCCTGCATCAGCACTACGTCCACCACCCGACTCGGCACGGCTCGTCCTTACGCGGCCACCGTACCCGCAACCGCGCCTCCGTCACCCGTACAACGGGCCGGGCACCCTCCGAGTGCCCGGCCCGTGGCCGTGTTCCCGCGCGTTCCGCGCGCGTGGGGGATGTGCCCGCGGTGCTCACTCGGCCGGCGGCGGGGTCGTCTTCTTCGCGGTGGTCTTGCGGGCGGCCGGGGTCTTCTTGGCGGGGGCCTTCTTCGCCGGGGCGGGCGCGGCCGCGGCGGGCTTCGGCTCGTCCACGACCTCGACCGGCTGGGGCTTCGGCTCGTCCTTGCCCTCGACGACGATCGCCAGTTCCTCGATCTCCTCGGCGGCCTCGCCGCGCCAGGTCCGCACGGCCTGCTCGCCGTGCTCGGCGACCTTCTCGTAGGTCTCGCGGGCCTTCACGGCGTACTCGGCGGCGACGCCGACCCCGCGCAGCGCGAGGTCCTGGGCGGTCTCGCCGAACTTCTTCAGGTCGGCGTCGAGGGTGCTGCTCAGCTTCTTCAGGTCGCCGTCGAGGGCGCCGAGGAACTCGCCCACCTTGGTCTGGAAGGTCTCCTGCGCCTCCTTGGCCCGGGCGCCGGCCTCCTTCGCGCGGGCGGCGGCCCGCTCCTGGACGGCCTTGGGGTCGGTGTTGCGGACCGCCTCGAACCGGGCCGGAGCCTCGGTACGCAGCTGCTCGACCAGGCCCGGCACCTTCTTCGCCTGCTGGAGGGCCAGGTCGGCGGTGCCGGCCGCGAAGTAGAGGGGGGTCGGGTCGCTGAGGGTCTTGCGCAGGTCGTCGGTGATGGCCATGGTGATGGTCCTCCCGTGGTCGCGTTCGTCGCGTTGTTCGCGTTCGTGGATGTCGGTCGGTGCGGGTCCGCGGTCGGGCGGCCGGTCCACCGGTCCGGTCAATCGGCCTTCCGCTGCGGATCGTCGTCGGTGCCACCGGCCGTGCGGGTGTCGTGTTCGGCGGCGTCGTCCCGGGCGTCCGCCGCGCCGTCGCCGACCGTGAATCCGTTCTCCTTGCGGAAGGACTCGTAGATCTGCAACAGCGCCTGCTTCTGCGGCCCGGTCAGTGTGGGATCGGCGAGGATGACGGCGCGCGTCTCGACCTCGTCCCGGTCCCGTTCGGCGTCGAGGATGCCGGCGCGCACGTACAGCGTCTCGGCGGAGATCCGCAGCGCCTTGGCGACCTGCTGCAACACCTCCGCGCTGGGCTTGCGCAGCCCGCGCTCGATCTGACTCAGGTACGGATTGGACACCCCGGCGGCGTCGGCGAGCTGCCGCAGCGAGAGCTGGGCGTTTCGCCGCTGCTCGCGCAGGTACTCACCGAGATTGCCGACCTTGAGCGATGCCATGCCTCCAGCGTGCCCCACCATCGCTAACAATTGCAAGCACCTGCTTGCAGAAGTGTGTCGCATCGCCGTCGTACGCCGTGCCCGGCCGAGGCCGGGGGCGCCGTAGCCGTCGGGACGGCTGTCTACCCGCGGTCCGACCGCGGTTCGGCGGTGTCGCCCGAGGCCTCCTCCGCTCTGGTGTGGAGGACGTCGCGGGCCTGTTCGGCGGCGCGGGTGATGCTCTCGCTCACGAAGTCGAGGAAGCGGGCGACGTTCTCGAGGCGGACGCCGGCCGGGGTGCCGGGGCCGAGGACGCCGACGCCCTGCCGGGCGGTCTCGACGATGACGGCGGTGGACCGGGCGCTGGCCATCATCGACTGGTACCAGATGTCGTCGTCGACGACGTAGCGCTCACGGCGGCGTTCGTCGCGTTCCCGGCGGGCGAAGCCCTGGCTCTCGAGGAACGCGATCGCCTTGGAGATGGACGCCGGGCTGACCTGGAGGCGCCCTGCCAGTTCGGACGCGGTGAGGCTGCCCGCGTCCGTGAGGGTGAGACAGGCCATCACCCGGGCCATCATCTTGGGCATGCCCGAGGCCATCAGGACGGTGGCGAACGTCTCCTCGTACTCGCGCATGGCGTCGGCGTCGCGCCCATGGGCCTGCGGGGGCGCCTCCGCCCCGCGGGGCGCGGCCTGCCTGCGCCGCTGGGCGCGGCGTTCGGTGGCGCGGTGCGCGAGGTCGGCGCGGTAGGCGGTGGGACCGCCGTTGCGCATCACCTCGCGCGTGACCGTCGAGGTCGGGCGATCGATGTTCCTGGCGATCTCCGCGTAGGCGAGGCCGTCGGCCAGTCCCAGCGCGATCTGCTGCCGTTCCTGCTGGGTGAGTCTGCCTCCCGGCATCGCGGTCTCCTTCACTCTCCTCGGGGCCTCCAGCATAGCGTTCACCCTCAATCCATTGCAACGACCGAGCCCACTCGTTGCATTTGATGCGAAGGCCGTTGCAACGATTATACGGCCCTTACCTGCACTGATTGCATCGCAGTGCAACATCTTTATTGCGTGATCCGTGAATGCAACGTAGCTTTTCGTGCATCGGAAACGACGAGCCCGAGGAGAGACACCATGCAGAAGTTCGACACCCCCGCCCCGATCTCCGCCGTCCTGGACATCCCCGCGGGTCGCATCCGGTTCATCGCCGCCGACCGGGCCGACACCACGGTCGAGGTCCTGCCCGCGGACGCCTCGAAGGGGCGTGACGTGAAGGCGGCGGAGCAGACCACGGTCGCCTACGGCGACGGCGTCCTGCGGATCGCGGCCTCGCCGGCGAAGAACCAGTACTTCGGCCCCTCCGGATCCGTCGAGGTGACCGTCCAGCTGCCCGCCGGCTCCCGCGTCGAGGCGAAGACGGCCGGCGCCGAACTCCGGGGCGTCGGACGGCTCGGCGACGTCGCCTTCGAGGGCGCGCAGGGCCCGGTCAAGCTCGACGAGGCCGCGAGCGCCCGCCTCACCGTCCTCGACGGCGACGTCTCGGTCGGCCGCCTGGGCGGTCCCGCGGACATCAGCACCCAGAGGGGCACCATCCGCATCACCGAGGCCGTGAGCGGCACGGTCACCCTGAGCACCCAGCAGGGCGACATCTCGGTCGGCGCCGCCCGCGGGGTCTCCGCCTCGCTGGACGCCGGCACCTCCTACGGCCGGATCCACAACGCGCTCACGAACACCGACGGCGCCGCCGCCGGCCTGGCCATCCACGCGACCACCTCGCACGGCGACATCGCCGCCCGCAGCCTCTGAAACCGAATCCGAATCCGAATCCGAAGGAGAACCCGGTCATGACCGATCTGGCCATCGCGGCGAACGGACTGCGCAAGTCCTACGGCGACAAGATCGTGCTCGACGGCGTCGACCTGAACGTGCCCGAGGGAACGGTCTTCTCCCTGCTCGGGCCGAACGGTGCCGGCAAGACCACCGCCGTCAAGATCCTCTCCACCCTCGTCACCGCCGACGCCGGGCAGGCCCAGGTCGCGGGCCACGACATCGCCGCGTCACCGGACGGGGTGCGGGCCGCGATCGGCGTCACCGGGCAGTTCTCCGCCGTCGACGGGCTGATCACCGGCGAGGAGAACATGCTCCTCATGGCGGACCTGCACCACCTGCCCAAGCACGAAGGGCGCCGGGTCACCGCCGAACTGCTGGAGCGCTTCGACCTGGCGGAAGCCGCGAAGAAGCCCGCCGCCGGCTACTCCGGCGGCATGAAGCGCCGCCTCGACATCGCCATGACCCTGGTCGGCGCCCCGCGGATCATCTTCCTCGACGAGCCCACCACCGGCCTCGACCCGCGCAGCCGCCACACCATGTGGCAGATCATCCGCGAGCTGGTCTCCGACGGGGTGACCGTCTTCCTCACCACCCAGTACCTGGAGGAGGCCGACGAACTCGCCGACCGCATCGCCGTCCTCCACGACGGCCAGATCGCCGCCGAGGGCACCGCCGAGGAACTCAAGCGGATCGTCCCCGGCGGACACGTCCGGCTCCGCTTCACCGCCCCGGACACCTACCGGAGCGCCGTCTCCGCGCTGGGCGAGGCCGCCCGGGACGACGAGGCGCTGGCGCTTCAGATCGCCGGCGACGGCAGCCAGCGCGCGCTGCGCTCCCTCCTCGACCGGCTGGACGCGGCCGGCGTCGAGGCCGACGAGCTGACCGTGCACACCCCCGACCTCGACGACGTGTTCTTCGCCCTCACCGGCAGCACCAAGGTCCCCGCCCAGTCCGAGGAGTCCGCCCGATGAGCACCCTGTCCCTGGCCGTCCGCGACTCCTCCACCATGCTGCGCCGCAACCTCCTGCACGCCCGGCGCTACCCCTCCCTCACCCTGAACCTGCTGCTCACCCCGGTCATGCTCCTGCTGCTCTTCGTCTACATCTTCGGCGACGTGATGAGCGCGGGCATCGGCGGCGCCGACCGCTCCGACTACATCGCCTACATCGTGCCCGGCATCCTCATGATGACCATCGGCGGCACCGTCGTCGGGACCGCGGTGTCCGTCTCCACCGACATGAACGAGGGCATCATCGCCCGCTTCCGCACCATGGCCATCCACCGCGGCTCCGTGCTCGTCGGGCACGTCGCCGGCAGCGTGCTCCAGTGCGTCGCCAGCGTGGTCCTCGTCGGCGCCGTCGCCGTGGCCATCGGCTTCCGCTCCACCGACGCCACCGCCCTGGAGTGGATCGCGGCGTTCGGGCTGCTCACCCTGTTCTCCCTGGCGCTCACCTGGATCGCGGTCGGCCTGGGCCTGGCCAGCCCGAACGCCGAGGCCGCCGCCAACAGCGCACAGCCGCTGATCCTCCTGCCGCTCATCTCCAGCACCTTCGTCCCGGTCGACGCGATGCCGGGCTGGTTCCGGCCGATCGCCGAGTACCAGCCGTTCACGCCCGCCATCGAGACCCTGCGCGGACTGCTGCTCGGCACCGAGATCGGCCACGACGGATGGCTCGCGATCGCCTGGTGCGTGGGCCTCACCCTGCTCGGCTACTTCTGGTCGGCCTCGACGTTCGACCGCGACCCGAAGTAACCGCCGTGACAGCGCGGGACACCTCCCGCACCTCGTACCGCGGGCCCGGCGGCGTACACCGACACCACGTCGGGGTACGCCGCCGGCCTTTGCGTCGCGGGAGGACGACACCTCGGGGCGGGCGTACGGGTACGTGTCACCACGGCACCCCTCTCTCCTCCACCACCACCAGCCGCGACACCGCCCGGGTCAGCACCACGTACAGCCGGTTCAGCCCCCGTTCCTCCGCCTCGACGATCGCGACCGGTTCCACGGCGACGACGTGGTCGTACTCCAGGCCCTTGACGGCGGTCGCGGGGACGACCGTCACGCGGGTGCTGGTGTCCTCGGGGCCGGAGGCGGTGGGGACGCCGGCCCCGGCGAGCGCGCGGCGGATGCGGGGCGCGTCGGCGTCGGCGGTGACGACGCCGACGGAGCCCTCGTGGGCGAGGGCGTCGCGGACCGCGGCCACCACCGCCCCCGGCAGGTCACCGGCCGCCCCGCGGACGGCGAGTTCACCGTCCCGGCACAGGGAACGCGCGGGCGGCACGTCGGTGTCGAGGCGGGCCAGGAGCCGGTTGGCGAGCGCGAGGACCGGGGCGGGGACGCGGAAGCCGGTGGTCAGCGGGACCACTCTCGCCTCGGGCTTGCCCAGGTGGGTCAGGAGGTCCCGCCAGGAGCGGGCGGCCCAGGGCGTGGTGCCCTGCGCCAGGTCGCCGAGGACCGTCAGCGAACCGAAGGGCACACGGCGGGCGATGGCCCGGCACTCCATCGGGGAGAGGTCCTGCGCCTCGTCGACGACGACATGGCCGTATCCCCCGGGGCGTTCGAGGAGCCCGGCGACCTCGTCGAGGAGGACGAGGTCTGCGGACGACCAGCGTGCGGAACGGGCCGAACGGGGTGCGCCCGGCCGGTGCAGGGCCGCCTGCTCCTCCGGGGTCAGGATGCCGGCCGCCGCACGCGCCAACTCCCCCGGATCACCGAGGAGCCGGGCCACGACCTCCTCCGGGCGCGCCTTCGGCCAGACCGCGTCCACACAGGCGCCCACCGGGCGCGCCCGTTCCATCCGGCGGAGCCAGGAGGCGGGGCGCGGGCCGCCCCGCTGTTCGGCCTGCTCCTGGATCCGGCGCACGATCCGGCTGCGTACCCGCTCGCGCCCGACCTCGTACGGCGGCTCCTCGGCGAGGACGCCGGTCACGATCCGCGCGACCTCGTCGCCCGTGACCCGCCGGCGGTAGGGCCCGTCCGACACCGTGAGACCGTCCGCACCACCCGCCCCACCATCCGCACCACCGGCACCACCCGCACCACCACCGGCACCACCCGCACCACCACCGGCACCACCGGCACCACCCGCACCACCTGCCCCAGTCGCCTCCACTCCGCCGTACAGCGCCCGGCGCAGCACCTCGGCCATGCGTGGGTCGTGCTTGACGGCGGCGGTGGGCGCGGGGTCGGTGACGGTGACCGGGTGCCGGGCGATCTCGTCGGCCAGGGTCGACTGCCGTACGCCCGTCTCGCCGAGGGAGGGCAGGACCTCGGCGATGTAGGAGAGGAAGGTGCGGTGGGGGCCGAGGATCAGCAGGCCGCCGTGGCGGAAGCGGCGGGGGTGGGTGTAGAGGAGGTAGGCGGCCCGGTGCAGACCGACGGCGGTCTTGCCGGTGCCCGGGGCGCCCTGCACGCACACCGACTCGGCCGGTTCCCCGCGGACGAGGTCGTCCTGCTCGGGCTGGATCGTCGCGGCGATGTCGCGCATCGGGCCGACCCGGGGGCGTTCGATCTCGCGGGCGACGAGGGCGCTCAGCCCGGCCTCGCCGCGTCCCAGGTGCTCGTCCTCCAGGCCGGTCAGATCGGCGGAATCACCCCGGCTGCCCGGCGCCCAGCCGAACCGGCGGCGGACGGCGACGCCCTGCGGGTCGCGGGCGCTCGCCTGGTAGAAGGGGCGCGAGACGGGGGCGCGCCAGTCGACGACGAGCGGCGGGACGGCGGGGTGCTCGCCGACGCGGACGCGGCCGATGTGGTGGCTGAGGCCCGCGTGCTCACCGCCGGTGCCGTCCGCGAAGTCCAGGCGGCCGAAGAAGAGGGGACCTTCGGGGAGTTCCCGCAGCGCCTTGGCCCGGCTGCGCAGCCGGTACCCGAGCACCTCGGCGTCGGCACCGGAGGCGGAGACGTCCTCACCGGTGACGACCTGGACGTCGGCACCCGCCAGCATCCCGGCGAGGGCCGCCCGGCAGGCGTCGTGGTGGGCGCGTTCCCGCAGGAGCGCCGCGGCGAGGCCGGGGTCGTCGCCGAGCGGGCGGGCGTCGGCGGGGATGTCGTCGGCGGAGGGCGGTCGGTCGTCCTTCGAGGCAGGGCGGGGTGACGTCATGGCCCGAGCGTACCCACAAAACGTAACTCAGTTAATTTTTTTACTCAGCCTCACACCGTGCGGCGGCCCCGCCGGACGGCCGGCCGGTCACCGGGTCGAGTGGTTCACCGCCCGGCCGACGGCCTGGCCAGCCACGGCAGTCCCCCCTCCAGCGCCGCGAACGCCCGTTCCGCCGCCGTCACCGCCTCCGGCCGTACGTCCTCCACCCGCTCCCCCGCCGCGATCCGCCGCCAGTTCTCCTCGGCGAGGATGCGCCGTACGGCGATGATCTGGCCGGCCGCGAGCCGGGCGTCGAGGTCGCCGCCGAGGGCGTCGGCCAGGGCGGCCTCGGACCGTTCCAGATGGGCGTGGAGGCGGGCGACCAGTGCCGGGGTGCCGTACAGGAGGGCGTGGAAGGCGCGCACCTCGGGGTCGTCGTTGAGGCCGGTGACCGGGTCGGCCGCGGCCAGGCCCGCGAGGAAGTGCCGGCGCAGGGCGGCCAGCGGCGCGGCCCCCTCGTCCCGCGCCCCGGCGACCACCTCCGCCGCCTCCCGCTCGTGGTCGGCGATCCGGTGCAGGACGAGGTCCTCCTTGGCCGGGAAGTACCGGAAGAGGGTCGGCTTGGAGATCTCCGCCGCGGCGGCGACCTCGGCGACGGACACCGCGTCGAAGCCCCGCTCCACGAAGAGGCGGACGGCGATCTCCGACACGGTCCGGTACATCCGCCGCTTCTTGCGCTCACGCAGGCCGGTCTCGCTCATGGGGGGAGCCTACGCAGCCCGGGCACCCGTGCCTCCCGCAGCCTCGACGCCGAGGGAGGCCCCGCCCGCCCGTCGCGCTCAGCCGGCGGCGTGAGGGCCCGGGCTTCCGTTGGTCAGGGGCCCCGCCGTCAGGGGGTGGGCCACGCTCCACATCGTGTCGAAGAGCTCCCTGCGGCGGCGGATGATCTCCCGCGCCTGCGGACCGTCGTCCCGGTGCCGGCGTGTGAGCAGCGAGTCGTAGCCGATGGGGTCGAGCAGTTGCTCCGAGCCGACCGCGCCCGGCCCATGAGGCGGGACGGCAGGGCCGTACTCGTCGGGCCGCAGCTCGATCTTGTCGTAGATCCCCTCGAACGCCTGGTCGTCGTTGACGAGGTACAGCTTGAGCTGGGGCGACATGTGCAGGGTGCGGAACTCGACCGACAGGGCGCCCTGGCCGTGATGGTGCATACGGCCGATCATCCCCTTCAGATCCGCCTCGTAGCCCTCGATCTTCCGCACCAGATGCGCCCGGAACCCCGGGGCGTCCGCGGCCCGGCCGTCCGCCCGCACCAGACCCGGTATGTGGATCTGTCTGGTGAAGTCGGGCACCAGGATCCGGAGGGACACGGAGCGCCGGGGGTTCGGGGGCAGACTGCCCAGCAGCTGCTTCAGCGGGACTGCGAAGGTCTCGCCGGTGAACCCCCACGCGGCGAGCCGCACGTCCTCCCCGTTCCACAGCGCCTGACGGAACTCCTCCGCCAGAGCAGTCGGAGAGACGTCCGCGCCGCCGTGCGGCCGCTGGGCCTGGGTGAGTTCCGCGACGCCGTCGCTGAGGACCCGGATCGTGGCCCGCAGGTTCTCCGCCTCCTCCCGCTGCGCCTCGTGGGCCGAGTTCAGTCGCTGCACCTCGCTGTAGAGCACATAGCCCACCAGGCTCAGCAACGCCCCGCCGATGTAGGCCTTGCCCTCCAGCGCGTCCCCCACGGGCTTGACGAACTGGGCGACCAGCCCCACGGCGAAGACGGCCAGCAGCAGCAGCCGCGACACCGTGCTCTCCGCCTGCGCCCAGCGGGCCGCCGCCCTGCTTCTCAGTGATGCCCGAGACATCAATTCCCCCTGTAGGCACACGCCTTGGAACGAGCCCGCTCATGGTGCACGGTGGCAGGCCGGGTCAGGAAGAGGACATCGGCATCACATCCGGGGCCCGTCGGCGTCGGCGTCGCCCTCACCCACCGGCTGGAGCAACGGCCCGTACGACCCGAGCACCGCCTTGGCCCCCGCGTTCCGCAACCGCGCCCGCTTCTCGGCGTTTCGTCCGTAGCCGATGAACGGGACGCCCGCCCGCTCCGCGGCCTCGACGTCCGTCGGGGTGTCCCCGATCATCACCGCGTCGCCCGGTGAGAGGCCAAGGCCCCGCAGCGCCCGCTCGATGACGTCGGGGTGCGGCTTCATCAGGCCGGGGTCGGCGGTTCGGCCGTGGACGCCCTCGAAGTACTGGCGCAGCCCGTGGGCCCGGAGGTAGAAGTCGACCGCTCGGGGAGCGTTGTTGGTGACGACGGCCAGCCGTGCTCCCCGGTCGGCCAGCCACCGGACGAGATCGTCCGCCTGCGGTGTGGGCCAGGCGGTCCGGGCGGCGTTCAGTTCACCGCGGGCGACGAGTTCCTCCAGGCGCTCCGGGAGATCACCGAGTTCCCGGTCCCGTCGCGCCCGGTGCACGGCGCGCAGCACCACATGCGGGTCCTTGTCCGTCCGCTCCCGCGCGCAGAGGACGTCCAGGGCGCCGAAGGACTCGACGCAGCGCCGGAGTTCGTCAGCGACCCGCATCGACGACCCCAGCGGGAAGAGCCGGCAGAGGGGGCCGTCGAAGTCGAACAGGACGCAGCCGGCGCCCGCCTCTCCCGCGCCGCCCGCCAGGAGCTCCCTCGCGTGCTCGACGTCGTCGAGATCACCGTTCATGCCGTTCCATCCGCTCCTCGGTTCGGCCGCCCCGGTCTCCGTGACGCCACCGCGGCGGCGCCCGCGCCACCGGGTCCTCGCCAGGGACGGCGTCCAGCCCCGGGTGGCGCCGAGGCTCCGCTCCCCGCTCCACCGACCGGGCCGCGGGGGCTCATCTCCGACGACGGACCACCCGGCAGGCCCATGACGGTGTGGTGGCCCGTGTCCCTCTCGCCCGCGGGGCCGCGCCGCCGTACCTCAGTGGGGGTGCGGCTCATCGCTCTTTGCGTTCCGCGAAGCAGACGTTGCCGCATAACCGCACAGAGTAGCCCCTCGGTCGCCTTCGTCGCAGTGTGTCACCAGGTGTGCCCGGGGCACCTCCGTCCTGGCGCGCGTCGGGCCGAAGCGGTCTTCTAGTGCACGGGAGTCGGCGAAGGCATCATGGCCCTCAAGGAGACCGGCGGGCTTGCTGCCGTCTCGCATCCGAGGCTCACCACAGGGGGTAGTGAGTGTCTCCTCGTACTCCGGGCGGCGCCGGCGCGTCCAGACTCGACCGCATCCGCCAGTCCTTGAACGAGTGGAAACCCCGCCTGGTCAAGTGGCTGCTCGCGCTGGTGGCCGTTCTCGCGCTCGCCGCCGAGATCATCGCCCCACTCGGCAACGCGCTCAAGGGCCAGGGGTTCCTGGGCGGATCGTTCGCCGCGCTGATCGCCCTCATCCTCTTCGACGCCATCAGCGACTCCGAGCCCCGGGAGGTCTCGGGCGTCTACGTGCTCGCCCACCTCAACGACCTGCGGGATCCGTTCCGTGAGGCGTTCGAGGCGCGGCGCGTCCGGGTCGACTTCTCCGGGTTCACCATGCAGACCCTGATCGATCTGCTCCGGGGCCCCCTGGAGCGGATGGCCGACGAAGAAGTACGCACCCAGGAACTCACGCTGCACGTCATCATCGCCCATCTCAACCTGCCGATGAGTCTCCCCGGACGGCTGGACCCCGCCCCGGACGGCAGCCGGCACCCGCCCGGGACGCTCTACTTCGCCGACGCCCCGGAGAACCGCCTTCGCATGCGGGAGGACTTCACCAAGCCCCGCTGGAACGACCTCAAAGAACTCCTCGACCGCGTCCACGAGCGGAACCCGGGCATCGCCATCACGTGCGAGGTGCGGGAGTCCCCGCAGATACCGGAGCGCAAGTTCTACATCCTCAACCAGGAGAAGATCTTCTACGCCCCCTACGGAATCGTGGACACTCGGGTGCGCCGGCACGACGCCCTGTACCGGATCCTCGACACGGCCGGCTTCGGACTGCGGTACGGCAAGGCCCGCATCATCGGCTGGGACGCCCGGTCTCCCTCCCGTTCCACCCAGGCCATCGCGGAGCACCACATGGAGTGGCACCGCAATCTGTGGGAGAAGCTCGACTACATCAAACCCGAGACTCCCGTCATCGCGGATCCCCGGTGGGTTCCGCCGGAACACCGGGGGGTTGGCTGACGCAGGCGCGGACCGGGCCGGTCCGCCTCACCTCGGTGAGCACCTGTTCCAGTGACGCCACGACGTGGGTGACGCCCGCGGCCCTCAGGGGTGCGGCCTGCGCCTCGCGCCGGGCGTAGCCCAGGAAGGGGACCCCGGCCTCCGCCGCGGCCAGGGCGTCCGTGGGGGAGTCGCCGATCGCCAGCGCGTCGCGGGGTGCCGCGTCCAGGGCGGCGAGTGCGCGGTGCAGTGTGTGCGGGGGCGGCTCCAGACGGCCGAGGTCCGCCGTGCGGCCGTGGACGGGGGAGGCGAAGCAGGACGTCAGACCGCGGCCGGCCAGGCCCCGTTCCCGCAGCCATCGCACCAGCGCGTGCGCCACGTCCTGCGCCGGGCACCCGGCGAACAACCGGCAGATCGGCCCGTCGAAGTCCCACAGGACCACTTTCGCCCCGACGACCAGTTCCCGGAACTCGCTCGATTCAGCAGTCACCAAGTGAGTGTCAGGTCCGTGGTGATGGTTTCCCAGAGGGCGTCGAACCATTTCCGCGACTCGTTCACGAAAGCCGCCTCGTTCGGTCCCCGGCCCGACGCGAAGGCGAAGAGCAGCGACTGGGAGTCGAGCACGTCGTACATGTTCAGCGTGGCGTCGTCGATGGACTCCTCGCGGCGCGTGACCGTGTAGTACGCCATCAGCGCCTCCGTCCCGTTGAGGAGGTACAGCTTCACCGGCGGGGTGAAGGGCAGCGCGCGGAAGCTCACGCTCACGTCGACGCCGTGCGAGGAGCGCAGCGCCACGAGGTTGTGGCGCAGCACCTGCCCCTGGGCGTT
The DNA here is from genome assembly GCF_042888135.1 of Streptomyces sp. NPDC003247. Lineage (NCBI taxonomy): Bacteria > Bacillati > Actinomycetota > Actinomycetes > Kitasatosporales > Streptomycetaceae > Streptomyces > Streptomyces sp. NPDC003247. Next base: position 68,158 of record NZ_JBIAPF010000011.1, on the reverse strand, counting down.
GCGCAGCGCGAGCCAGCGCTGGTGCACCCGGTCCTCGTCGTCCTGCCCCTCGATCGGGACCGGGAAGGCGAGGTCGATGTCGCGGGAGGGCAGCAGGATGCGGACGTCGACCCGCTCCGGGCGGATGCGGCCTTCGTGGATGCGGCGCAGCGGCTCCCCCAGGGCCAGCATCAGGCTCTCGGCCGTGAGGCAGGCCGCGTCGATCCGGACGTGCGGCACGGTGAAGGCGTCCGCGAGGCGGGGGGCCAGCGCGACCATGGTCGGCTGTGGCTCCCGCCCGTACGCGTCGGTGCTCGGCGCGGCGATGCGCGGCGGGCTGCCCTTGTTCACGTTGCTGAGCAGCCCGTCGTCCTGGAGCAGCCGCAGGGCCTGGCGGACGGCGCCGCGTTCCACGCCGAACTCCTCGGCCAGTTCGGCCTGGGTGGGCAGGCGGTCGCCGGCCTTGAGCTGCCCGACCCGGATGCGTTCGCGCAGGACGTCGGCGATCTCCCGGAAGCTGAGCCGCCGGCTGCCGTCCACTGCCGTACTCTCCTCGGTCACACGCCCACGGTACGGCCCTTCAGCCGCCCAGGTGCAGGTCCGAACTGATGGTCTCCCACAACGCGTCGAACCACAGGTGGGACTGCTCGACGAAGGCGCGGTCGCGCGGTCCGGCGGCCGCCTCGAAGCCGAACAGCATCGACTGCGCCCCCTCCGCGTCGTACATCTCCACGTGCTCGTCGTCGATCCCCACCTCACGGCGCCTCACCGTGTAGTAGGCGAACAGGGTCTCCGACCCGTTGAGGAGGTAGAGCTTGACGGGCGGGGTGAAGGGCAGCGCGCGGAAGGCGACGCTCACGTCGATGCCGTGCGTGGAGCGCAGCGCCAGCAGGTTGTGGCGCATGACCTGCGCCTGCGCGTTGCGCGTCGCGAGCCACTGCCGGTGGACGGGACGGTCCTGACCGGCGCCGTGGCCCTCGACCGGCACCGGGAAGGCGAGGTCGATGTCCCGGGACGGCAGCAGCACCCGCACCTCCACACCGGCCGGTCTCAGCTGCCCGGCGTGGATCTGACGCAGGGGTTCGCTGAGGGTGAGGGTGAGGGTGGTCGAGGTCAGGCACACGGCGTCGATACGGACGCGCGGGGCGGCGAAGGCCGCGGTGATCCGGGGGGCCAGGGCCACCGCGGTGGGCAGCGGCGGCGCCCCGGAGCCGAGGGGCCCCTTGTCCGGGGCGGCGGCGATGGTCGCCGGGCTGCCCTTCGACACGTTGGTCAGCAGCCGCTCCTCGTGCAGGATGCGCAGCGCCTGCCGTACGGTGCCGCGCTCCACGCCGAACTCCTCGGCCAGCTTGGCCTGGGTGGGCATGCGCTGCCCCGGCCTGAGCTCGCCGGCCCTGATACGGGCGCGCAGTTCGTCCGCCACCTCGCGGTAGGAGCGCTGAGGCGGCCGCGGTCTCCGCCGACCGTTGACCAGGGCACTTTCCGACGTCACAGCAGAACAGTACAACTTTGCGCCATCTTCCGGCAGTTGCTCGGTAGATGGTTACCAGACACTTCCAAGTCGGCACCATATTAGCTAAGTTGGCGACCAACTCGCCCAACATGGCCGTACTTCGCGGGGTTGGTCGGGCTCCCCTCCGGAGGGGAGCCGGGAGCCCGGCCGTTCAGCGCACCCCGCGCACGGACAACCGATCGGCACAGCCACAACCGAACAACGGGCACGACCGCACAGCCACAACTGAAGAACGGCACCACAGCACATCGCCGGATCGGCCGCGGCGGCTACGGATCATCACGCACGGCACCGCCCCCCACGGCAGGAGGGAGCTCAGAACATGTCCGGGCACCAAGGCCGCCTGGACGTACGCAGCAGGGCGTCGGCCGACCTGGCGGCGCCCGCTCGTTCTTCCCCGACGCTCCCCAGCGCCGCCAGCCGGACCGCGGACTCGTCGCCCAGCCACAGCCTCGCCAGCCCGGCCGCGTCCAGCACGAGGTCGGCGCTCTGCGTCGTCGGGGTGCAGGACCCGCCCAGCGGCGACGCCTCCAGCCGGAACCGGCCCCCGGTCAGACCCCCCGGGTCGGCCACCTCCAGCACCAGCGTCCCCTCCGCCCCGTACGTCCGCGCCTCCAGGGCCCGTACGACGTCCAGGATCCGCACCCACAGCCAGTCCCCGTGCGTGGCCTGCCGCGCGGACCGCGGGTCCGGCAGCAGGAAGGGGAGCAGGTCGTCGGGGGCGCGCCAGCCGCTCTTCACCTGCGTGACCCAGTCGATCGAGCAGAGGTAGCGCCACAGCGCGCGCTCGGCGGCCGGGCCCGCCGCGAGCAGCCAGTTCACGCTCACCGTGTGGTGCGGGCGCTTGTCGGGCCAGTGGTCGTCCGAGGTGTACGAGGCCAGGCCCTCGACCTCGCCGTCCGGCGAGCGGTACAGCGCGTAGAAGGGCTCGGTCCACGACGGCTCGAACCGTACGGCGCCGGTGTTGCGCTGCCACCACAGCTCGTCGCGGCTGACGGCGCCCGGCTGGGCGCGGCGCACCCGCTCGTGCAGGTCGGGGCCCAGCTTGCGGACGTCCTCGCCGTCGACGAGGTCGATCCGGCCACCCGCCTCGTCCTGGCCGGAGCGGCGGGGGTCGAGTCCGGTGCGCGGCACGTCGACGGTCCACTCGGTCGCCCAGGTGGCGGGGCCGAAGCCGTACCGGCCGTAGATCGGGTACTCGGCGGCGATCAGGGTGGCGACGACGGCGCCGCGCTCCTTCGCGGCCGCCAGGTCCTGGCCCATCATGCGGTTGAGCAGGCCGCGGCGGCGGTGGGTGGGGGTGACGGTGACGCCCGTGACGGCGTTGGCCGGGACGGACCCGCCGCCCACGGCCGTGACCTGCTGGTCGAAGGACTTGAAGGTGGCCACGCACCGGCCCGCGTCGAAGGCGCCCAGGTGGCGGCCGGGGACGAACTGGCTCCGGCGGCTGCTCAGCTCGCTCTCCCCGACCACCGGTTCGCGCAGGAAGCCGGTGTGCACGGCACGGAGCCAGTGGGGGAACTCGTCCTCGGTGACGGGACGTATGTCGAGTGCGTCGGCTCGGTGGGTCATGACGTCACCGTAGGCAGGGTGGGGTGGGTGCCGTCGAGGCCTTTTCGGCCCCGCCGCGCGCTGCCCCGCCCGCCCCGCCCCGCCCCGTACCGCTACCTGCCGTCTGCCGCTGCCGCCTGCCGCCTGCCGCCTGCCGCCTGCCGCCTGCCGCCTGCCGCTGCCACCTACCGTGCGTCCGGTCCGCCCGGGTCCGCCCGGCGGCCGGCCTACACCAGCAGGTCGTCCACCTGTGCCTCCCCCTCCCGGTACCGGCGGGTGATCTCCGCGCCGCAGCCGTCCGCCGTCCGCTGGAGGCGCTGCCGGCAGCGGGAGACCTGCTGCTCGTAGCCGACGAGGCGGGCCATCGCCTCGTGGAGCTCCGGGTCGGTGCGGGCGGCGAGGTCGGAGAGCTCGACCTCGGCGAGCATGTCCGCGGCCAGCCGCCCGTACTCCTCGCTGTGCGGGGTGCCCAGGGTGACGTGGCGGGCGGAGGAACGGTGGCGGGCCGGGGCGTCGGTGAGGATCTCCGGCAGGCGGGCGACCACCGAGTCCCCGGCCGGTTCGGGCACGGCCGCCGGCCCACGGCGGGCCAGCTCGGCGCGCAGGATGTCGATACGGCCCTGGAGGAGCCGTCGTACGTAACTGAGGTCCGCCTCGTCGCGCTGCGCGTCCCGGCGCAGGGTGCGCAGCTCGGGCAGGCTCAGGCGGGCCGTGTCGTGCTCGGGCGGCTCCGCGGGCAGCCTGCACGGCGGACTGTCGGTGCGCTGCACGGGCGGCCGCTGGGTGGTCGTCCCCAGCGGCCCGGTGCTTGGTGTGCTCATGTGGCTCTACCGTCCCCTCGACCGGCGTGTGGGAGCATCGTGCCACCCCAAGTGACCCCTATGTGACCGAGTGCCCCCGAACGGCCCAGATCCGGGCCAAAGGATCAAAAAGAATCCCCTGGCCGGCGGTTGCGGGGGCGCACGGCATGATGGTCCGCATGCGTGCAGTGGTGCAGAGGGTGGACGGCGCGAGCGTCGTCGTGGACGGCGAGACGGTGGGCGAGATCACCGGCGAGGGCCTGTGCGTCCTGGTCGGGGTCACCCACGAGGACACCAAGGAGAAGGCGGCCCAGCTCGCCCGCAAGCTGTGGTCCCTGCGGATGCTGACCGACGAGAGGTCGTGCAGCGACATCGACGCGCCCCTGCTGGTCATCAGCCAGTTCACCCTGTACGGCGACGCCCGCAAGGGCCGCCGGCCCACCTGGAACGCGGCCGCCCCCGGTGACGTCGCCGAGCCCCTCGTCGACGAGGTGGTGGCGCGGTTGCGCTCGCTGGGCGCGACGGTGGAGACGGGACGCTTCGGCGCGCAGATGCGGGTGTCGCTGACGAACGACGGCCCGTTCACCGTGCTGATCGAGGTCTGATCCGGACCGCCGGGACCGGAGGCCTCAGGTCCCGGTCCGAACCTCACGGGTCCGAACCTCACGGGTCCGGACCTCACAGGTCCGGACGCCACAACTTCGGCCCATCCGTCGGCAGTTGTTCCCGAGTTGTTTATGGATCCCCGCCACGTGGGGATAAGTACAGCGAAGTTGGTTGCCAACTTGGCCATGTTGGCGGCGAACGCCGCCGGATCCCTGACTTCCCTGTCAGCCCAGGTGGGTCGGACCCGAGGTCGTCGGCAACCGATCACCGGGGCCTGTAGCAGCGGGCCCCGGAAGACCCGGACCGCCCCGGGGGTCACAGGCCTCCGGGGCGGCGGTCGTGCTTTCCCTACGGAGAACGGTGGAGTGCCCCTCCCCTTCCCGCCGTATCCCTTTTCCCGTACCCCGGCGCGGTATTGCGCCGCCCGGACGCTGGGCATCTCTCCGGCACGGTGCACGCGGCTGCTACCGCGGGCGCCACTCACCTGGGCTGACGAAGGGAGCGGGGCATGGGACACCACCTGCCCGGAGAAAGGGGATCCGGCTCACCACCGGAGACGAGGGACGAGGGGGCCGGCGTCGCGCGGCTGCCGATGTCCAACGCGATCGCAGCGGTGATCATCGCCGTCGCGGCGCTGCTGGGCGGCATCACGGTGCTGCTCGTGATGCCGGGGACGCTCGAGGCGCTGGGCACCGCGGTGACGATCAGCGGTTCGGGCTTCACGCTGGCGGCGAAGATCGCCGTTCCGCGCTGACCCGGTCCACCGCACCGGCACCCCGCCGGGGCCCGCCGTGCGGGGCCCGGCGGGCGACGGCCGCGCGGGTTTCCCCGCGCTCTGGGTTCCCCGCGCTCAGGGTTCCCCGCGCTCAGGGTTCCACGACGACTTCCTGGGACGCCGCGGTGCTGTTCGCGACCAGGGGGGCGTCGACCGGGACGTTCCGCTTGACCAGGGCCAGGGCCACGGGGCCGAGTTCGTGGTGGCGCGCGGACGTGGTGATGAAGCCGATCTTGCGGCCGTCGGGCCCGTCGGCCGCCAGGCGCAGCTCGGTTCCGGCGGGCGGGAGGTGCACCTCGCTGCCGTCCAGGTGGAGGAAGACCAGGCGGCGCGGGGGCTTGCCCAGGTTCTGGACGCGGGCGACCGTCTCCTGCCCGCGGTAGCAGCCCTTCTGGAGGTGGACCGCGGTACCGATCCAGCCCAGCTCGTGCGGGATGGTGCGGTGGTCGGTCTCGAATCCGAGCCGCGGGCGGTGCCGCTCGACGCGCAGCGCCTCGTGGGCGAGGATCCCGGCCGCGGGGCCCGCCGTCCCGGCGTACGACTCCAGGTCGGCGCGCGGGAGGAACAGGTCGCGGCCGTACGGCGTCTCCCGGACGACGACGCCCTCGGGCACCTCGGCGATGGAACCGGCCGGCAGGTGCACCACCGCGAACGCGTCGGTCCGGTCGGCGACCTCGACCCGGTAGAAGAACTTCATCGACTCCAGGTACGCGATCAGGGCGTCCTGGGTGCCGGGTTCGACATGGGCCCAGACCGTCGCGCCGTCGTCGACGAGGTAGAGGGCGTGCTCGATGTGGCCGTTGGCGGAGAGGATCAGCGCCTCGGTGGCCTGGCCCGTGGGCAGGTCGGTGACGTGCTGGGTGAGCAGGAGGTGCAGCCAGCTGAGCCGGTCCTCACCGGAGACGGTGACGACTCCCCGGTGCGAGAGGTCGACGAATCCGGTGCCGTCGGCGAGGGCGCGCTGCTCGCGGAACAGGTCGCCGTAGTGGGCGGCGACGCCTTCGTCCACGCCCTCGGCGGGAACGGCGCCGGGCAGGGACAGCAAGGGGCTCTTCATGAAGCCAAGCCTACGACTCGGTAGTTGAACTCTCGCTGGTCGAGCCCTTGAGCGAGCAGTCCTTGCACCGGCCGAAGATCGCGAAGTGCTTCATGTCGGTCTCGAAGCCGAACGTCGCGCGCAGCTTGGCCGTGAACTCGGCGGCGATCTGGATGTCCGCCTCGATGACGTCCCCGCAGTCGCGGCAGACCAGGTGGATGTGGTGGTGCCGGTCGGCGAGGTGGTAGGTGGGCGCACCGTGGCCGAGGTGGGCGTGGCTGACCAGCCCGAGCTCCTCCAGGAGCTCCAGGGTCCGGTAGACGGTGGAAATGTTGACCCCCGACGCGGTCTTCCTCACTTCCACGAGGATGTCGTCGGGGGTCGCGTGCTCCAGGGTGTCCACGGCTTCGAGCACGAGTTGCCGCTGCGGGGTCAGCCGGTAGCCGCGCCGTCGCAGATCGCTCTTCCAGTCGGTGCCTTGGGTGCTCGCCACACAGGAGAGTCTAGGACTACTTGCAGAGTCGAGGACTACTTGAAGAGTCGAGGACTACTTGAAGAAGGCGATGCCGTCGTCCGGCATGTCGTCGGGCAGGGCCTTGGCCCAGCGCTCGACGTCCTCCGGGGTGACGACCTTCTTCAGGTGGGCGGACATGTAGGGGCGCAGCTCGACGTCGGGGGTCTGCTTCTCGCCGACCCACATGAGGTCGCTCTTGACGTAGCCGTACAGGCGCTTGCCGCCGGAGTACGGGCGGGAGGCCGCCGTCCGCGCCACCGCGTCCGTGACCAGGTCGATCTGGGGCTTCTTGTCGGCGAGCTCGCCGTACCAGATCTCGATGACGCCGTCGTCGCGGGTCATCGTGACCTCGACCTTGCGGGCGCCGTCGATCCGCCAGAAGCCGGACTCGGACTCCAGGGGCCGGACCTTGTTCCCGTCCTTGTCGAGGACCCAGGTGTGGGAGTGGTACTCCAGGAAGTCACGGCCGTCGTGGCCGAAGGTGACCTCCTGCCCGAAGTTGCACTTCTCGGAGCCGGGGAAGTCGTGCACGCCCGCGCCCGCCCAGCTGCCGAGCAGGAAGGCGAGCGGGACGAGGTCCTTGTGGAGGTCGGACGGGATCTCGATCATGGGTGGCAGTTCCTGGACGTGGTCGGTCAGCGCTGGCCCTGGTACAGCTTCTTCACGGTCAGCCCGGCGAAGGCGAGGACGCCGACGCAGACCAGGACCAGCAGGGCTTCGAAGAAGATCTCCACGGGGTGCTCCTCGGATGAGCGTGCTTCAGGTGTGCGTACAACAGGGCCGGGCCCCAGCTTACGCGGCCGGGGCCCGGCCCTCTCCGTGAGGTGTGCCCTCGCGGGCGTCAGCCCAGCAACTGGCTCTGGAGCGTGACCGTCTGCTGGAAGGGGACGGCGGCGGCGCCGCCCGCGCGGCTCTGAAGGATCACCGCGTAGACGTCGCCCGCGGCGAGGGCCGCCGCCCGGACCTGTTCCGCGCCGTACGGCTCGGCCTCGGCGTGCAGGACGCGTTCGATCTCCGGGACCCCGGGCTTCGTCTCGAAGGTCTCCTCGTACGGGAGCGTCTCCGCGCCGCGCACCTGGCGGACCAGGTCGGCGTAGGGGACGGCCTCGCCGGCCATGACGGTGTCCACGACGAACGCCGTGTCGAACTGGAGGAGGTAGATCCGGGTCCGGGTCCCGTCCGGGGTGGTCCAGCCACGGGCCGCTATGTGCCTCAGGCCGTGGTCGACGAGCTTCTGCCCCAGTTCCGCGCGGTCCTCCTCCAGCGCGTACTCGGCGAGGTAGTCCTCCGTCCCCAGCCAGCCGTCCGCGCCGCGCAGCGCCTTGTCCTCGGTGGCGCCCTCGGGCGCGGGCAGGAGGAGGGCGCGCAGGTCGGCGTGGTGGGTGCCGGCCGGGTTGGCCTCGTCGAACGGGCCGGGGCTGCCCGACGGCAGCGGCGGCCTGGTGAGCGTGGGGTAGTCCCACCGCCCGTCCGACTCCGTCGCCAGCCCCGGAACGTCCGTCCGCTCCATGGCGGAGATGCCGTACGCCGTGGCCGTGCCGACCGCCGCGAACACGGCGACGGCGGCGGTCCAGCGGAGGACCGCCCACAGGACCCGACGGTCCCGGGCGGGCCGGAGCGCGGGGGGCGGCTCGGGTGCGGGGGGCGCCTCGGGGGCGGCGGTTGGCTCGGGTGCGGGGGGCGCCTCGGGGGCGGCGGTTGGCTCGGGGGCGGGCGGCTCGGGCGCGACGGCCGGCTCGCTCGCCGGATCCGCGACCTGCCGCTGCTCGTTCTGCTGCTGCCCGGTCTGCTGCTGCTCGATCTGCTGCTGTTCGATCTGCTGCTGTTCGATCTGCTGCTGCTCGGTCATACCGCCGCCCCCGGCTCCGCTATGCGCTCGAGTTGGGTGCGTAGGAAGGTCGCCGCTCGTGCGGTGTCGAGCGGCTTCACGCCGGTCGCGGTGGCGGTGACCAGGACGTCACCGACGTAGGCCGAGCAGTACATCGCGTCCAGTTCCTCGTCGTCGTCCTCGGGCGGCAGGAAGCACTTGGCGTCCTTGTGGCCCTTGATCTGCGGGCCCTCGCGGAAGATGTCCAGGGCGGCGAGGAACTCGTTCTGGAAGGTCGCGATGCCCCGGACGGCGTTCTGGTCCGCCATCCGGGACAGCACGACGCTCATCGTGTACAGCCCGTCGTTCGTGTACGGGTCGGGCGGCCCGCTGAGGTAGCTCCGCATCGCCATGCCCTGGATGTGCATCTCGTCGATCCGCTGCTCGAGCTGCTTGCGCTGGGAACGCGGCAGACCGCTCAGCGCCTCCTTCTGGAGGGCCGTGGCCTGGGCGCCGCCCAGCTGCGCGTCGGAGCCGTACTCGCCGAGGTCCGGGCCCTGCGACCAGCCGTCGGTGCCGTAGGGCACGAGGGTGGCGGCGAGCCCGGTCGCGGTGGGCGCCTCCGTCCGCACGGACGCCGTCTTCGGGAACGTCCACACCGGGGCCCCGGCGTCACGGTCGGCGCCCCGCACGGTCACGACGGTGCAGCCGACCCCGGCGAGGAGCGCCCCGGCCAGCAGCACGGACCCGGCGACCACGGCGGCGCGGCCCCGCCGAGCGGGCTTCTCGGGCGCCTCGGTGAGTTCGGTGGGCTCGGCCGGCTCGTCGGTGTCCGGGGTGTCTCGTGTGTCGGTCACAGCCGCTCCATCTGCCGCCGGGCCAGATCCGTGATCGTCTTCTCGTCGACCGGCTCGTCACCGCTGACGAAGATCTCCATGGCGATGTCCCCGCGCCAGGCAAAGGCCTCGGCCCCGTACACCGGCTCGTAGCCGGGCTCGACCTCCGGCTCGGTGTGCACGTACGCCATGCCGTCGCCGGTGCCGGGAACGGTCCAGCTGTCCGTCGTCTCGTCGTCCTCCGCCGCGCGCTGGTTGTTGTGACTGGCCGTCTCGGCCGCGAGGGTCTCCCGCTGCCGGTACTGGACCAGCCGGATCTCCACGGTGTACGCCGAGCCGACCTCCCAGCCCGTGACGGCCGCCCTGCGGAACTCGGAGCCGATGAGGTCATCGAAGATCCAGCTCGACTTGGTGTAGGTGTCGGCGTAGGCGGCCAGGTCCATCCAGCCGTCGTCACCCAGCCAGTCGGCGTCCCTGGCGCCCTTCGGCTTCGACAGCAGCAGCTCGCGCAGGTCGCCGTCGGTCTTCACCCGCCGGTCCTGCGCCGCCGGCAGTGGCGCGGGGGCGGGGCCCTTCGCCTGGGCGATCTCCGGCTGCGAGAGCGACGGCAGCTTCGTCGGCTCACGGTCGGCCTGCACCAGGTAGCCGGTGCAGGTACCGGCCACCAGGCCCAGCACGGCGGCCCCGGCGATCAGCACGGCGGTACGCCGCCCACGCCGCACGGGCCGCGGTTTCCCGGCGGCTTCTTCCGCGCCCTCGCCCTCGTTCCCGCAGCCCTCGTTCCCCCCGGTCTCGACGAGCGCCTCCGGCGGCGCCTCGCCCGGTTTCCCACCGGGTAACCCGTCGGGTCTCTCTCCGGATCCCTCTCCGGGTCTCTCTCCGGCTGTCTCGCCGGGTTTCTCCTCGGGCAGCCCGTCGGCCCCCGTCTCGCTCGTTCCCACACCATTCCCCTCAGGACATGAAGCGCGTCTTCCGTATCGCGCTGCACAGGAGACTCATGGGCGGCACAAGCCGTTGTGGGGATCTTGATTACGATTCAGGCATGGCGAAGAAGCTGGTGATCAAGGTGACGGCGGGGGCCGATGCGCCCGAGCGGTGCTCGCAGGCGTTCACGGTGGCGGCGGTGGCCGTGGCCAGCGGGGTGGAGGTGTCCCTGTGGCTGACCGGGGAGTCCGCCTGGTTCGCGCTGCCGGGGCGCGCCGCCGAGTTCGAGCTGCCGCACGCCGCGCCGCTGCCCGACCTGATCGACTCGATCATGGCGGGCGGCCGGCTCACGCTGTGCACGCAGTGCGCGGCCCGGCGGGACATCACGGAGAAGGACGTCCTGGACGGCGTACGGATCGCGGGCGCGCAGGTGTTCGTGCAGGAGTCGCTCGCCGAGGACACCCAGGCACTGGTCTACTGACGGCGCTTCTTGCCGTCCAGTTCGTCCCACCACTCGTCCGACGTGGGGTCCCCCGACGGGTCGTCCCACCAGCGGTCGTCGGGGCCCCGGCGGTTGGCGACCATCGCGGCGACCGGCGGGATGACCATCGCGACCACGCACATCCCGACGGCCACGGGCACCGACCACAGGCGCACGACGCCCCAGGCCAGGACGAAGAGCCCGACGCAGACGCCCATCATGGCGAAGTACGTGTGGCGCCGCCGTGCGTACATGCGTCCAGGGTAGGTCCGTGGCGCCGGCCCGGGCAGCCCGAAGGGCCGCACCCCTGGCGTCCAACCCGCGGGGTGCGGCCCTTCGGTCGTTCACCGGTCCGTCCGGACCGTGAGCAGCCCGTCCGGACCGTCAGCAGTCCGTTCAGACCGTCAGTAGTCCGTTCAGACCGTCAGCGGTCCGTTCAGACCGCGATCGCGACCTCCGCGAGGCCGCCCTTCTGGGCGACGACCGTGCGGTCGGCGGTGCCGCCGGGAACGAGCGCACGGACGGTCCAGGTGCCCTCGGCCGCGTAGAAGCGGAACTGGCCCGTGGCGGAGGTCGGGACCTCCGCGGTGAACTCGCCGGTCGAGTCCAGCAGACGGACGTAGCCCGTCACCGGCTCGCCGTCGCGGGTCACCTGACCCTGGATGGTGGTCTCACCGGGCTTGATCGTCGAGGCGTCCGGGCCGCCGGCCTTCGCTCCACACATGGCTTTCTCCAGAAGGGGTCTGACCAGAAGGTCGGTCGGGTGGGGGTTACTTGTTGGCGCCGAGCTCGATCGGCACGCCGACGAGCGAGCCGTACTCGGTCCAGGAGCCGTCGTAGTTCTTGACGTTCTCCACGCCCAGCAGCTCGTGCAGCACGAACCAGGTCAGGGCCGAGCGCTCGCCGATGCGGCAGTACGCGATGGTGTCCTTGGCCAGGTCGACCTGCTCGTCGGCGTAGAGCTCCTTGAGCTCGTCGTCCGACTTGAAGGTGCCGTCGTCGTTGGCGTTCTTCGACCACGGGATGTTGCGGGCGCTCGGGACGTGGCCCGGGCGCTGCGACTGCTCCTGCGGCAGGTGGGCCGGGGCGAGCAGCTTGCCGGAGAACTCGTCGGGCGAGCGGACGTCGACCAGGTTCTGCGCGCCGATCGCGGCGACGACGTCGTCACGGAAGGCGCGGATCGAGGTGTCCTGCGGCTTGGCCTTGTACTCGGTGGCCGGGCGCTCGGGCACCTCGGTGCCGTCGACCAGCTCGCGGGCGTCCAGCTCCCACTTCTTGCGGCCGCCGTCGAGAAGCTTGACGTTCTCGTGGCCGTACAGCTTGAAGTACCAGTAGGCGTAGGACGCGAACCAGTTGTTGTTGCCGCCGTAGAGGATCACCAGGGTGTCGTTGGCGATGCCCTTCGCCGACAGGAGCTTCTCGAAGCCCTCCTGGTCGATGAAGTCGCGGCGGACCGGGTCCTGGAGGTCCTGCGTCCAGTCGATCCGGATCGCGTTCTTGATGTGGTTCTTGTCGTACGCGGACGTGTCCTCGTCCACCTCGACGACGGCGATGTTCTCGTCGTCCAGGTGGTCCTGCAGCCAGTCGGCGTCGACCAGGACGTCGCTGCGGCTCATGCTCGTTCTCCTCCGGGGCAGTTGCGGCGGGGGTGTGCAAGAAAGAGGGTGCGCGACCGGGCTTCGCCGGCGGCCGGCGCACGGATGCCCTCGAGCGAGGGCGCCGGGAGGCGCGGAAGGCCGGCGGCGCTTCCGCTCAGGAGGCAGGGCGACAGAGCATGGCGGCGACGCGGCACAGGTCTACTGCCCGCCGCTTCGTGAGATCCGCCTGTCGCTGCATCATGCGGTCGATCGTAGGGACGGACAGGCGGGCATGTCACCGGCGTGTCGTATGGTGAGACGCGATCGTCCGAATGGCGGAACGGGGAGGGGATCCGGGAGGTCGCCGCGGGCATGCCGACCGTACGCGCCCGCCATGCCATCTGCGGTGCGGACGCAGGCGTCTCGCCCTTCGGACCCAGGTCGCCCGGCGGGGGCGCCGAAGGCGCTCCTACCCGGCCAGCCGGACGTCGGAACCCTTCACCGTGATCTGCACGCCCTTCGCCCCCGCCTCGACCTTGTCGAGCCGGATGCCGCCGGGCAGGTCGTCGATCTTCTGCTCGAAGTCGGTGATGGAACGGACCTCGTCCTCGGCGGTCTGCACACCGCCGAAGCTGGGCAGCGAGTCGGCGTGGACGCGGACGGTGTCGCCCTCGACGGCGACCGAGCTGAGGAGGGGATAGGTCTTCTTCGCGCCCAGCGCGGTGACCTCGACATCGACCTTGATCTTGCCGTTGCCGCCGTCGGAGAGGCCGACGACCTGGGCCGTCACCCCGGGGAAGACCTGCGTCGCCTCGGGCTTCGCGGCCTTCAGCAGCTCGGCGTAGGTGAGGGAGGCCGTGCCGGTGGCGGTGGCCGCGGTGGCGGAGCTGTAGTCGCCGGAGAACTCGACGCCCTTCATGTGCGCCTCGAGGTCGTCGATGCGGATCGTGCCGCCCTCGGTGCCCGCCGCCTCGTAGGCCGGGATGCCGACCTCCACGTCGTCCAGCTCGCCGCCGACGACCTGGGTGAGGAAGGGGAAGCCGTTGATGGACACGTCCGGGGTGGCCGCCAGGTTCTCGCTCGTCTTCAGCCTGTCCGCGACCTCGCCCTCCGCGAAGTTCACGGCGAGACGGTCGGCGAGCACGAAGAGGCCGCCGAGGACCACCACGAGGACCAGCAGTATTCGAAGCGCGCGCATTGCGGTCGTTCCCCCACCCGGATGGTCTGACAGTCAGTTCATGGACGAGTCACGGTAACCCCGCGCGGAAGGGGCGCCACCGGATTGTCGATCACCTGTGACAGACGGCGCGCGGGGCGGCGGTCGGCGGCGGCGGACCGGGGCGCGCCGCCGCCGAGCGCTCAGCCCAGGGCCCGGCCGAGGACGTAGACGGCCGGTGCGGCGGCCGCCAGCGGCAGTGCCACACCCGCCGTGAAGTGGACGAAGCGCGACGGGTAGTCGTAGCTGGCGGCCCGGTGGCCGATCAGGGCGCACACCGCCGCTCCCGCGCCGAGGAACGCGCCCCGCGCGCCCAGATCCGTCATCCCGCCCACCGCGACGCCCGCGCCCGCGGCGGCGAGCAGCGAGACGACCACCGACGCCGGGGTCGGCAGGGGCAGCGCTCGGGCCAGGACGGCGACCGCGACCGCGGCGGCGCCGACCGTCACCGCGTCCGGGTCGGCCCCCAGGTGGCCGGTGGCCATGATGGCGAGCGCGGCCGAGGCGACCGTCGCCATCAGGCCGTACATCCGCTCGTCGGGGTCCGCGTGCGAGCGGAGCTGGAGGACCAGGCAGAGCAGGACCCAGACGCCGAGCGTGCCGAGGATGGCGGCGGGCGCGTGGGCGCGGCCCGCGACGAGGAGGGCCACGTCGGCGACCAGCGCGCCCAGGAAGGCCAGGGCGATGCCCTGCCGGGCCGGCCACATGCCGTTCAGCCGGAACCAGCCCGCCGCCGTCACGGCCTGGAGGACGACCAGCGGGACGAGCAGCGCGTACGTGCCGACGGCCGCCGTACCGGACAGCAGCAGGCCGAGGAGCGCGGTGAGCGCGGCCGGCTGCATGCCGGGCTCGATGATCGGCGAGCGGCCCTCCATGCGGGCCCGCTGGGCGTCGGTGACGCGGGCGTTGCCGGCGAGGGTGGCGGGACCGTAGGAGGAGAGGTCGGCGGGCTCGGCGGCGGGCTCGGGGGCCGCTGAGGGGGTGGCGGTGGCGGCGGGCGCGGGGGCCGGGGCGGTGGGTTCGGCGGCAGGGGGCGTGGAGGACGCCTGCTGCCGCCCGTAGGAGGTCTGCTGCCCGCCATAGGAGGTCTGCTGCCCGCCGTACGACGCCTGTGGCCCGCCGTAGGAGTCCTGTCGCCCGCCGTACGAGTGCTGCTGACGTCCGTCCGGCGCGTGCTGCTGTCCGTACGGCTGCTGCTGCCCGGGGGGCGGTGTCTGCTGTCCGTACGGTGCCTGCTGCTGCCAGGCGGGGGACGGCGCCGGCGCCGGCGCCGCGGCCGGGCCGGCCGGGGACGGGCTCTGCGGGCCGCCGTACGACGGGGCGTCGCCGGTCTGCGGCGGCAGGTATGCCGTCTCGGCCGGGTCCCCGGCGGGGACCGGCGACTGGAGGCCGGTCTCCCAGGTCTGGCCCTGCCACTGCTGCGTGTGCTGGAGCCGGTCCTGGGGGTCCTCGTACCCGGGCTGGTGCTGTCCGGGCCACGCCTGCGGCTGCTGCGGATGCTGCGGCTGCGACCGCGGCGTCGACTGCTGCTGATGCTGCGGCTGCGGCTGGTAGGGGTCGTAGCCCTCGTACCCCTGCCCGTACGGCTGGTCGGTCATCGTCACCCTCCTGCGAACGGCGGGAGCACCTCGACCGTGCCGCCGTCGGCCAGCCGTACCGTCTCATGTGCGCGGGTGCCCACGGGGTCGCCGTCGACGAGGAACGAGCACCGCAGCAGCACACGGACGAGTTCACCGGGGTGCCGGCCGCGGGCGGCCTCGAGCGCCTCGGCGAGCGTGGCCGCGTCGTACGGCTCCTCGGCGACTCCCGCCGCGGCCTTGGCGGCCGCCCAGTAGCGCACCGTGCCCTTTGCCATCTCGTTCCTCAGTCAGTCCAACGACGGTCAACAGGGTCAGGCTAGCCCGCCCGGGAGACCGCCCAGTCCCCGATGCGGGCCAGCAGGCCGTCACCGGCGGCGTGCTCGGCGTGGCCCATGCCGGGCTCCAGCCAGAGTTCGCCGTGCTCACCGGCGGCCTCGGCCAGCATCCGGGGGTGGTCGAGGGGGAAGTAGCCGTCCCGGTCGCCGTGGACGATCAGCAGCGGTGTGGGCGCGATCCGCGGCACGGCCTCCGTCGGGGACAGCGGTACGGGGTCCCAGTCCCGGTGGTGGATGCGGGTGCGGAAGCCGTAGCGGCCGACCAGGCGGCCCTCGGGGCGGGTGACCATCCAGTGCAGGCGGCGCATGGGTGCCGTGCCCCGGTAGTACCAGCGGGCGGGCGCGCTGACCGACACCACCGCGTCGACCGTGCCCGGGTGCAGTGCCGCGTGCCGCAGCACCACCGAGCCGCCCATGGAGAAGCCGACGGTCACCACGCGCGCGTGCCCGAACGAACGCGCCCACTCCACGGCGGCAGCCAGGTCGAGGACCTCGCGGTCGCCCACTGTGGACCGTCCGCCGGAGCGGCCGTGGCCCCGGAAGGAGAAGGTGACTACGGCCCCGTGGCGGCGGAACACGGAGGCGACCCGGCGCACGTGCGGCCGGTCCACGTCGCCGGTGAAGCCGTGGGCCACGACGAACACCGGGTGACCGGAGGATGGCGGGGAGGCGTCGTATACGACCGCGCCCGGGTCGTATACGGAATCGATGGACAGGCCGTCGGCCGTGGGCAGAAACGTCCGCAATGGTGTGCGTCTGTTCGTCTCGGAGTGCGGACGAGCGGCGGAACGCGCCGCATGACCTGCCCGGCTGTTGCTCATGTGGGCTATTCTGCTGGGCAGAGGACTCGGGCAGCGTAGCCCCCGGGTCCTTTTGTGCTTTCGGAAGCGTTGTATACGAAGCGGGAAACCGCAGGTGTACGGGGCCCCGGGATCGCAGAGCAGTGCCGCACCGCACACGTCCTCGCAGGGACCGAGGAGGAACCAGACGTATGAGTTCTCTGCTGCTCCTGACCAACGCCCTCCAGCCGTCGACGGAGGTGCTCCCCGCACTCGGCCTTCTGCTGCACAACGTGCGGGTGGCTCCGGCGGAGGGCCCCGCCCTCGTCGACACCCCGGGTGCCGACGTCATCCTGATCGACGGGCGCCGTGACCTGCCGCAGGTGCGCAGCCTGTGTCAGCTGCTGCGCTCCACCGGGCCCGGCTGTCCGCTCGTCCTCGTGGTGACCGAGGGCGGTCTCGCCGCCGTCACCGCCGACTGGGGCATCGACGACGTGCTCCTCGACACCGCCGGTCCGGCGGAGGTCGAGGCGCGGCTGCGGCTGGCCATGGGCCGCCAGCAGATCGTCAACGACGACTCCCCCATGGAGATCCGCAACGGCGACCTCTCCGTCGACGAGGCCACCTACTCCGCCAAGCTCAAGGGCCGTGTCCTCGACCTCACCTTCAAGGAGTTCGAGCTCCTGAAGTACCTCGCGCAGCACCCGGGCCGCGTCTTCACGCGCGCGCAGCTGCTCCAGGAGGTCTGGGGCTACGACTACTTCGGCGGCACCCGGACGGTCGACGTCCACGTACGCCGTCTGCGCGCCAAGCTCGGACCCGAGCACGAGTCGCTGATCGGAACCGTCCGGAACGTCGGTTACCGATTCGTTACTCCCGAGAAGGTCGACCGTGCCGCCGAGGACGCCAAGGGCAAGGCGGACCGGTCAAAGGCGGACGAGGCGGACAACGCGGTCTCCGTGGGCGCGGAAGAGGTCGCGGCGGAGGCGTGACACCGACCGGGCCGGGCACCGCACCCGCGGGCCGGGGCGGTCCCCGGCACCGGGAGGGTGCTCCCACGCCCTGCCCGTGACAGGTCCATCCGCGTAGACTCCGCGCGTGGCCAAGGTAACCAGGGATGACGTGGCGCGACTGGCGGGGACGTCCACCGCCGTCGTCAGCTATGTCATCAACAACGGACCCCGGCCGGTCGCCCCGGCCACGCGCGAGCGTGTCCTCGCCGCCATCAAGGAGCTGGGGTACCGGCCCGACCGGGTCGCGCAGGCGATGGCCTCCCGGCGCACGGACCTCATAGGCCTGATCATCCCCGACGCCCGCCAGCCCTTCTTCGGGGAGATGGCGCACGCGGTCGAGCAGGCCGCCTCCGAGCGCGGGAAGATGGTCCTCGTCGGCAACACCGACTACGTCGCCGAACGCGAGGTCCACTACCTGCGCGCCTTCCTCGGGATGCGCGTCTCCGGGCTGATCCTGGTCAGCCACGCGCTCAACGACCTGGCGGCCGCCGAGATCGACGCCTGGGACGCCCGGGTCGTCCTGCTGCACGAGCGGCCCGAGGCCATCGACGACGTCGCCGTCGTCACCGACGACCTGGGCGGCGCCCAGCTCGCCGTACGGCACCTGCTGGAGCACGGCTACGCGTACGTCGCCTGCATGGGCGGCACCGCCGAGACGCCCTCCGTCGGCGACCCCGTCTCCGACCACGTCGAGGGCTGGCGCCGGGCCATGGACGAGGCCGGGATCAGCGCCGAGGGCCGGCTCTTCGAGGCGCCGTACAACCGCTACGACGCCTACCGGATCGCCCTGGAGCTGCTGTCGGGGCCGGACCGGCCGCCCGCGATCTTCTGCTCCACCGACGACCAGGCCCTCGGCGTGCTGCGGGCCGCCCGCGAGCTGCGCATCGACGTACCCGGCGAGCTGGGGGTGGCCGGCTTCGACGACATCAAGGAGGCGGCGCTCGCCGATCCGCCCCTGACCACCGTCGCCTCGGACCGCTCGGCGATGGCCCGCGCCGCGGTGGACCTCGTCCTCGACGACGGGCTGCGGGTCGCGGGATCGCGCCGCGAGCGGCTGAAGGTGTTCCCGTCGCGGCTGGTGGTACGGCGGTCCTGCGGCTGCTCCTGACCGCCTCGCTCTGCGCGGGAGCTCTTTCGTGGGGCTTTCACGAGGACTTTCACGAGGGCTTACATGAGGGCTTACATGAGGGCTTTCTGAGAGGCGCGACGCCCTCGTCCGCAGCGCCCTTATATCGGGCGAAGGAGCTTCTGCCGGGCTTCTCAGGGAGCGCTCAGGGAGCTCTCATCGTCAGGCGACAAGCTCATTGTCATGACCGAGAGCATCCGCCGCGACGGCGAGTACGAGACCGCGTACCAGACCCCCTACCAGGGCGCCCAGCTGCACGCCTCCGCCCCCGTCGACCCGGAGTGGCCGCCCCCGCCGGCCCACCAGCCCGCGCAGGGCGCCGACAGCGGCGGCACCGCTCTCCTCACCCACCCCGCCCCGGCCGCGCCCGCCGTCCCCCCGGTCGCCGAGCCGCCCGCCCGGAAGAAGCGCAACCGGGGCCCGATCGCCCTGCTCGCCGCCGTGGCGATCGTCGCCGCGGCCATCGGCGGCGGCACCGCCTACGGCATCCAGGAGCTGACCGGCAAGAACGAGACGGTCTCCTCGTCCACGACCACCAGCGTCGTCCCCTCCAGCAGGACGGGTGACGTGGCCTCGATCGCCGCGGCGGTCAGCCCGAGCGTCGTCGAGGTCAACGCCACCCTCAGCAGCGGCACCTCCACCGGCTCCGGCGTGATCATCACCAGCGACGGCGAGATCGTCACCAACAACCACGTGATCTCCGGCGCCTCCTCCATCAAGGTGAAGACCAGCGACGGCAAGGAGTACACCGCGCAGGTCGTCGGCACCGACAGCGCCAAGGACCTCGCCCTGATCAAGCTGGAGAACGCCTCCGGCCTGAAGGCGGCGACCCTCGGCGACTCCGACGGCGTCCAGGTCGGCGACACGGTCGTCGCGATCGGCTCCCCCGAGGGCCTCACCGGCACCGTCACCAGCGGGATCGTCTCCGCCCTCGACCGTGACGTCACCGTCTCGACCGACGAGAGCCAGGGACAGCAGCAACAGCAGCAGGGCGGCGGCTGGCCGTTCGAGTTCGGCGGACAGCAGTTCAACGGCGACACCGGCTCGTCGACCACCACCTACAAGGCGCTCCAGACGGACGCCTCCCTCAACCCCGGCAACTCCGGCGGCGCCCTGATCGACGCGAGCGGCAACATCATCGGCATCAACTCCGCGATGTACTCCGCCGCCGACGCCACCTCCTCCTCCGAGGCCGGCAGCGTGGGCCTCGGCTTCGCCATCCCGATCAACACCGTCAAGTCCGACCTGGCCACGCTGCGGGCCGGCGGCGCCGACAGCACCAGCTGACCCGTCCGTCCCACGTCCAGGGAGCACGTCATGATCAAGCAGGTTCCGCACCCGGTGACCGGCGTCGGCCCGGCCGACCTCGCTCTGGCCCTCGGCGTGGCGTACGAGCTGCACCCGCCCGTGCGGCGGGCCCCGCGGGCCCCCGAGGTGGCGTCGGCCGCCGCCGGGACCACCGCGGGGCGGCGGACCACGGCCCGCCGCCGCAGGACCGCCCGCGCCTGAGCACCTTTAGGCTGAATGAGTTCGTTCAGCCCCGACGCCCCACCGCACCGAGGAAGCCACGCCCATGAGCCCCGCCGAAGGCGACCGTGACCCCCAGCGCATCCTGATCGTCGACGACGAGCCGGCCGTGCGCGAAGCCCTCCAGCGCAGCCTCGCCTTCGAGGGCTACGACACGGAGGTCGCCGTCGACGGCGCGGACGCCCTGGAGAAGGCCACGGCCTACCGCCCCGACCTGGTGATCCTCGACATCCAGATGCCCCGCATGGACGGTCTGACCGCCGCCCGCCGCATCCGCGGCGCCGGTGACACCACGCCGATCCTCATGCTCACCGCCCGCGACACGGTCGGCGACCGGGTCACCGGCCTCGACGCGGGCGCCGACGACTACCTGGTCAAGCCCTTCGAACTCGACGAGCTCTTCGCCCGCGTCCGCGCGCTGCTGCGCCGCAGCTCCTACGCGGCGGCGCAGACGGAGGACGTCCACGACGACGAGGCGCTCTCCTTCGGCGACCTGCGCATGGACCTCGCCACGCGCGAGGTCACGCGGGGGGCGCGGCCCGTGGAGCTGACCCGCACGGAGTTCACCCTCCTGGAGATGTTCATGGCGCACCCGCGCCAGGTCCTCACCCGGGAGCAGATCCTCAAGGCGGTCTGGGGCTTCGACTTCGAGCCGTCGTCCAACTCCCTCGACGTGTACGTGATGTACCTGCGCCGCAAGACCGAGGCGGGCGGCGAGCCGCGGCTCGTGCACACCGTGCGGGGCGTCGGGTACGTGTTGCGCCAGGGCGGGGCCGAGTGAACGGGTTCGTCCGCCGGTTCCGGACGCTGCCGATCCGGGCCCGGCTGTCGATGCTGGTCGCGGCGGCGGTCGCGTTCGCGGTGGCGGCGGTGTCGGTGACGTGCTGGTTCATCGTGCAGGGCAAGCTGTACGAGGAGCTGGACGACAGCCTCCAGAAGGTGTCGGGCCCCCAGATGGCCTCCGCCGTGGCGTCCACCCTCGCCGAGTGCCCCGACACCCCGCAGTCACGGGAGGACAGGGGCGACTTCAGGGTGCAGGACACCGTCTACCTCCAGTTGGTGAACGCCGACGGCGAGGCCTGCGTGTCGTCGAACTCGCAGGGCACGGTCAAGGTCACCGCCGCGGACAAGGACGTGGTCGCCAACGCCGAGGACGGCCGCGGCGTGTTCCGCAACGGCACCGACGAGGACGGCAACGCCGTGCGGGTGCTGACCACGCCCCTCTACGTCAGTCAGGGACCGGGCCAGCCCCAGCTGTATCCCGACGCCGCCCTCGTGGTCGCGGTGCCCCTGAAGAGCACCGAGTCCACCCTCAACGACCTCGCCCTCATCCTCCTCCTCGTCTCCGGCATCGGGGTCGTCGGCGCCGGTGCCGCCGGGCTCGCCGTCGCGCGGGCCGGTCTGCGTCCCGTCGACAAGCTCACCGAGGCCGTCGAGCACGTGGCGCGGACCGAGGACCTGGGCATTCGCATCCCGGTGGAGGACGACAGCGACGACGAGGTGGCCCGGCTCTCCCGGTCGTTCAACTCGATGACCTCCTCCCTGGCCAACTCCCGCGAGCTGCAACAGCAGCTCATCGCGGACGCCGGGCACGAACTGCGCACCCCCCTGACCTCCCTGCGCACCAACATCGAACTGCTCACCCGCAGCGAGGAGACCGGCCGGCCGATCCCCGCCGCGGACCGCAAGGCGCTGCTCGCGTCGGTGAAGGCGCAGATGACGGAACTGGCGTCGCTCATCGGCGACCTCCAGGAGCTGTCCCGCTCGGAGGGCCAGCGCGGTGAGCGCGTCCAGGTCGTCTCGCTGGAGGACACCGTCGAGACCGCCCTGCGCCGGGCGCGGCTGCGCGGGCCCGAGCTGTCCATCACGGCCACGCTCGAACCCTGGTACACCCGGGCGGAGCCGGCGGCGCTGGAGCGCGCGGTGGTCAACATCCTGGACAACGCGGTGAAGTTCAGCCCCGAGGGCGGCACGGTCGAGGTGCGGCTCAGCGAGGGTGTGCTGACCGTGCGGGACCACGGCCCCGGCATTCCCGAGGACGAACTCCCGCACGTCTTCGACCGGTTCTGGCGCTCCCCGAGCGCCCGTGCCCTGCCGGGATCGGGGCTGGGCCTGTCGATCGTCGCCCGTACCGTGCAGCAGGCGGGCGGCGCGGTGACCCTGGCCCGCGCGGAGAGCGGCGGCACGGTGGCCACCGTACGGCTGCCGGGGGCACCGACCCCGCCGCCGGAGACCCCGGCCGTCTGACCCTCCGCCCTTCTCGCTCCCCGTCCCCGGCAACCTTTCCGTTCCGTGTGGCGACCCACCAGCGGTCCCATCCCCCACACGGAACGGAAGAGCCGCATGAACGCACACCGCGTCACAGACCCCGGCAAGCCCCGCCACCGCCGGCGTAGGAGGGCGCTCACGGTCGGTGTGCCGCTGGCCCTGACCGCCGCCTGCGCGCTGGCGTACGGCACGGTGTCCGGGCTCGGCTCCCCTCAGACCGCGTCCGCCGCCACCGTCGCCACCGCCGCTGCGCCCGCCTGGGCGACCGCCACCGCCGACGGGTTCGCCTCCGTCGACGCGCTCGGGCAGAACGGGACGTACGGCGGCCGGGACGGCGCGACCGTGACCGTCCGGACGCTCGCCGACCTGGAGAAGTACGCGACGGCCGCCGAGCCGTACGTCATCGTCGTCGCCGCCGCCATCACCATGGACACGGTGGGCCGGGAGATCAAGGTCGCGTCCGACAAGACCATCGTCGGGTCCGGGACCTCCGGGCACCTCGTCGGCGGCGGCTTCTTCCTGGGCCAGGGCGTCCACAACGTGATCATCAGGAACCTGACGATCCGGGACACCTACCAGGGCGTCTGGAACGACAAGGACCACGACTTCGACGCGATCCAGATGGACGGCGCGCACCACGTCTGGATCGACCACAACGATCTGCGGCACATGGCCGACGGGCTGATCGACGTCCGCAAGGACAGCACGTACGTAACGGTGTCCTGGAACCGGCTGGGCAACGACAACAAGGCCTTCGGCATCGGCTGGACGGAGAACGTCGTCACCGACATCACGATCCACCACAACTGGATCCGCGAGACCGAACAGCGCAACCCGTCGACGGACAACGCCGCCCACGCCCACCTGTACAACAACTTCCTGGAGGACGTGGCGGACACCGACATCACGTCCTCGTACGGCAACTACGCGCGCGGCGCGACGACGATGCTGCTGGAGAACAGCTACTTCCAGGGGTTCGGCAACCCCGTCATCAAGGACGGCACCGCGTCGCTCGTCCAGCGCGGCAACGTCTTCTCGGGCACCACCGGCCGCAACGAGAGCGGGGGCACGGCCTTCGAGGCCACGGCCTACTACCCGTACACCCTCGACGCGGCGGCGAACGTGCCGTCGCTGGTCAAGGCGGGGGCCGGTCCGCGCAGCACGATCGGCACGGCGACGACCGCGGCCACGACGACGGGCAGCACGACGACCGCCGCCACGACCGTGGCGGCCGCGGCGGCGACCACGCTCACGGTCGCGGCGGACGGCACCGGTCAGTACCGGACCGTCCAGGCCGCCGTGGACGCCGTCCCCGCCGGCAACGCCTCCCGGGTGGTCGTCTCGATCGCGCCGGGCACGTACCGCGAGACGGTCAAGGTGCCGTCGAACAAGCCGCACGTCACCCTCCAGGGCAGCGGCGCCGGCCGCAAGGACACGGTGATCGTCTACGGCAACGCGGCCGGCACGCAGAAGCCCGACGGCTCGGGCACGTACGGCACCTCGGGCAGCGCCACCGTCGCCGTCGAGGCCGACGACTTCCAGGCCCGCAACCTGTCGATCACCAACGACTTCGACGAGGGCGCCAACCAGTCGCTCTCCGGCCACCAGGCCGTCGCCCTGCGCACCGCCGCCGACCAGGTGTTCCTGGACGGGGTCATCGTCAGCGGCGACCAGGACACCCTGCTGCTGGACACCGCGGCCAAGGACAAACTGGGCCGGGTGTACATGACCAACTCGTACGTCATCGGGAACGTCGACTTCGTCTTCGGCCGGGCGACGGCGGTGATCGACAAGTCGGTGATCACGTTGAAGAAGCGCTGGGACGGCTCCTCGGCCGGCTACATCACCGCACCGAGCACCGCGGCCGACCGCAAGGGCTTCCTCATCAGCCGTTCGACCGTGAACGGCGACGTCTCCGCCGCCTCCTTCTACCTGGGCCGGCCCTGGCACGCCGGCGGGGACGCCACCCTGGATCCGCAGACCACGGTCCGCGACACGGTCCTCAGCTCCGCGATCAAGGCGGCTCCCTGGACCGACATGAGCGGGTTCTCCTGGAAGGACGACCGGTTCGCCGAGTACGAGAACACCGGCGCCGGCGCGGGCAGCGCGAGCAGCGACCGGCCGCAGCTGACCGACGCCCAGGCCGCCGACCAGGAGGTCGCGGACTGGCTGGCGGGCTGGACGCCCACGGCGTCCTGACCCGGGGCCGGGACCTCGTCCCTCACCTCCGCAGCGTCAAGGTGTCGTCGGACAGGGCGCCGACCGGCTCCGGCGCCGTCGGCCAGGGGGTGGCCAGCCGCACGTAGGCGGGGCACCGCGCCATCAGCTCGTCGTGCGTGCCGGCGTCCAGCAGACGGCCGTCGTCGACGACGAGCACGCGGTCGGCGTCCGGCGCGAGGCTGAGGTCATGGGTGATCATGATCGTCGTACGGCCGGACATCAGGCGGCGCAGGGGCTGGACGACCTGGCGGGCGGCGACCGAGTCGAGGCCGGCGGTCGGCTCGTCGAGGACGAGGACGGGGGCCTCGCGGAGCATCGCGCGGGCGATGGCGACGCGCTGGAGCTGGCCGCCGGAGAGGGCGGCGGTGCCGGGGGCGATGAGGGTGTCGTAGCCCTCGGGGAGCGCGGCGATGAAGTCGTGCGCCGCCGCCGACCTCGCCGCCCGTTCGATCTCGCGGTCCGTGGCACCCGGCCGGCCGCACCCGATGTTCTCGCGGATCGTGCCGTTGAGGACGAGGGTCTGCTGCGGGAGCAGGGCGACGTTGTCCCGGAGGAACTCCAGCGGAACGTCCGTCAGCGGGACGCCGTCCAGGGAGATGACGCCGATCGCGGGGTCGTAGAAGCGGGTGAGGAGCTTGGCGAGGGTCGACTTGCCGGCGCCGCTCGGGCCGGTGACGAGGAGCAGTTCGCCCGGCCCCGCGGTGAAGGTGAGGCCGCGCGTGGAGTCCTTCGCCGCTCCGGGGTAGCGGAAGGTGACGTCGTGGAAGGCGACCCAGCCGCGTACCGGCCAGGGGGCGACCGGGTTCTCGGGGTCCCGCACGGCCGGCTCGGCCTCCAGGAGTTCGCCGATGCGTTCCGCGCCGGCCGTGGCCGCGGTGACCGTCAGGCCGAGCTGGCCGAGGTCGCGTACGGGCGGGTACAGGTAGCCGATGAAGGCGGCGAAGGCGAGCAGGTCGCCCAGTGACATGCGGTCCGCGGAGATCTCCCAGACGCCCAGGCCGATCACCGCCAGCACGCACAGCGTCTCGACGACCTCCACGAACTGCTCGTACATCTCGCTCAGCCGCGCCCCGCGCACGCTCGCCCGCATCCACGCGCGGGCCTCCTTGTCGAGGCGCCGTTCCTCGTCCCGGCGCCGGTTGTACGCCTGGGTGAGGACGATGTTGCCGAGGGACTCCTCCACCACCGAGGTGATCGCGCCGTCCGCGACCCGCTCGTCCTGCGAGGCCTGCTTGATGCGGCCGGAGAAGCGGCGGGCGGCGAGGAGGAAGAGGGGCGCGAGGACGAAGGTGGCCAGGGCCAGGTCCCAGCGGAGGTAGAGGGCGGCCGCGGCGTAGAACACGGCGGAGAAGGCGGCGGAGACCGTGCCGACGACACCCGAGACGACCATCTGCTCGATGGCCTCGACGTCACCGGTGAGGCGTTCCACCAGGTCGCCCTGGCGGTGCCGCTGGAAGAAGTGGGGCGGCAGGTCCTGGACGTGGCCGAAGACGCCCGCGCGCAGGCGGAGCACGAATCTCTCCGCCGTCCAGGTCGCGAGCGAGTTGCCGAGGTAGCCGACGAGCGCGCCGAGCACGGCGACGCCCAGCCAGGCGCCGGCCGGTCCCCAGAACGCGGAGAGCGATCCCGCCTCCAGGGCGTTGTCGGTCAGTTCGGCGAAGAGCAGGATGGACGCCGTCTCGGCGAGCGCGGAGACCACCACGCACGCGATGATCACCAGCATCCACCTGCGGTCGCCGCGGGTCAGCGGCCAGAAGCGGCGGAAGGCCTCCCGGGCCTCTCTCATCTCAGCGACTCCCTCGTTCGAGCGCGGACACAGCGGACACAGCGGACACGGCGGACAGGGCGGACACGGCGGAGGCGGGGCCCGGTGCGGGCTGGTTCGCCCGCACCGTCGGCCCCGCCTCGGACACCGCGTCAGCCCTTGTTGCCGACCGGGCGCTTGGCGGCCTTCTTGACGGCCTTCTTCTTGGGGGCCGGCTTCGGGGCCTGGGCGGCGGTCTTGCGGGTCTTCTTGACGGGGGTGATCTTGCGGAAGCTCATGGAGGTGTCCCTTTCTCGGTGATCAGCTGTGCAGTGCGGTACTGATGCGGTGTTTACTTACGGCCGCCGACCGGGCGCTTGGCCGCGGTCTTCTTGGCGGCGTTCTTCTTGGGGGCGGCCGGCTTCGGGGCGGCGGCCTTGCGGGTCTTCTTGACCGGGGTGATCTTGTGGAAGCTCATGACAGTGCCCTTTCGCTGATAATTAGCTGTGATTTGCTTTGCTCAAGCCAAGTGCTACTTATGGCTACCGACCGGGCGCTTGGCCGCGACCTTCTTGACGACCTTCTTCTTGGGCGCGGGCTTCGCGGCCTGGGCGGCGGTCTTGCGGGTCTTCTTGACCGGGGTGATCTTGTGGAAGCTCATGGTCTGTCTCCTTGTCCCGTGTTCGCGACTTCGCTTTCGCGTCGTTCGCTTTCGACATGGAAAACACTACGGGACGCCGGAGCGGAAAAAAGCCAATTCCGCTGAGACCTCGATGAATTGCGGCTGAGACAGTTTTCAGGCGAACCGGGGAACCAAACCCGCCCTTACATAGAATTGATAAAACGCGAAAGGGGCCCGGTCCGTACGCGGGTCGCGTACGGACCGGGCCCCTGGGGAGCGGTGGGGCCGTGGGGCCGTGGATCGGTGGAGCGGTGGGGCCTGGGAGCCGGGGGGCCGGGGGGCCGGGGGGCCGGGGGGCCGGGGGGCCGGGGGGCTACTGCACGATCGTGATCCGGTTCGCCGCCGGGGGAGCGATCGGCGCCGAGGCCGAGGAGTTGGCCGTCAGGTACTGCTCCAGGGCGGTCAGGTCGTCCGCGCCCACCAGGTCGTTCGTGCCCTGGCCCAGGGTGGTGAAGCCGTCGCCGCCGCCCGCGAGGAAGCTGTTCGTCGCGACGCGGTAGGTGGCGGCCGGGTCGACGGCCGCGCCGTTCAGCCGGACGGAGTCCGTGACGACCCGGTCGGCGCCGGTCTTCGTCAGGTCCAGCGTGTACGTCAGGTTGGCGGACGGCTGGAGGATCTTCGGCGCGGCCGCGTTCGTACCGCTCACCTGCTCCTGGAGCACCTGGATCAACTGGGCGCCGGTGAAGTCCTGGAGGTTCACGGTGTTGGAGAACGGCTGCACGGTGAATCCCTCGGCGTACGTCACCACGCCGTCGCCCTCGGTGGCCTTGGCCGCGTAGGTGAGACCGGCCCGGACCCCGCCCGGGTTCATCAGCGCCAGGTCCGTCTCCGCGTCGAGCTCCTTGCCGTACCAGAGCTGCGCGTCGGCGATCAGGTCCCCCATGGGGGACTCGGTGCCCGTGTTCGGCACGTCACCGGAGATGTAGCCGATGGCGCGGTTGCCGATGGGGGCGGCGAGGGTGTTCCACCTGCCGATCAGCTCGGTCATGTCCGGCGCCTTGGCCACGGTCCGGGTGACCACGTGGTTCGCCGACTTCACCGCCGTGCGGGCGATGTCCCCGGTGAAGCGGTCGTACGTCAGCGTGGTGTCGGTGTAGAGCCGGCCGAACGACGCGGCCGAGGTCACCGTGCGCGGCGTGCCCGACGGGTCGTCGATCGTGCACGCGTACGCGGCGTGGGTGTGCCCCGTCACCAGCGCGTCCACCTGCGGCGTGATGTTCTTCGCGATGTCCACGATCGGGCCGGAGATGCCGTCACCGGCGCCCGGCGAGTCGCAGTCGTAGTTGTACGAGGCGGAGGCGGGCTGGCCGCCCTCGTGGATCAGCGCGACGATCGACTTCACACCCTGGCGCTGGAGCACCTTGGCGTACTTGTTGATCGTCTCGACCTCGTCCTGGAACTTCAGGCCCTTCACGCCCTCCGCGGAGACGATGCCGGGGGTGTCCTCCAGCGTGACCCCGATGAAGCCGATCTTGACGTCCTTCTTCTTCCACACCCAGTACGGCTTCAGGATCGGCTTGCCGGTCTTCTCGTCCAGCACGTTCGCCGCGAGGTAGGGGAAGTCGGCGCCCTCGAACGTCTCGTCCGTGTAGCAGCCGTCCGTCGGGTGGCAGCCGCCGTTCTGCAGCCGGGCCAGTTCCGTGGCGCCCTCGTCGAACTCGTGGTTGCCGACGGAGGTGACGTCCAGGTCCAGCTTGTTCAGGGCCTCGATGGTGGGCTCGTCGTGGAAGAGGCCCGAGACCAGCGGGGAGGCGCCGACCATGTCGCCGCCGGCCGCGGTGATCGAGTACGCGTTGCCCTCCCGGGCCTGGCGCAGATGCGTGGCGAGGTACTCCACACCGCCCGCGTCGATCGTCTTCGTCGTGCCGTCGGCCTGGGTCTCCGTGACCCGGCCGGACGAGCCGGACGGCGGCTCCAGGTTGCCGTGCAGATCGTTGAAGGACAGCAGCTGCACGTCCTGGTAGCGGCTGGGCAGCGGCTTGCCGTGCTTGCCGTCGTGCGCGTCCGCGGGGAGCGCGGCGACCAGGGCGCCGGCGGTGGCCAGACCGGCGGCCGCCGCGAGCAGACCGTAACCACGGCGTCTGCGGGTCGGATACGACTGGGAAGTGGCTGGCATGCGCCCCCCTGTGGTGTCGGCGTCCTCCGGGCCGGACGGCCCTGAGAGGCGGGTCGGGATGAGTGGCCCGGCGTGTGGGACGCGTGGCCGCGTCCGGCCGCAGCCTAGGGTCAACGCGCGTAGCGCGACAGGGGGTTCACGGTTACATCCTGGTTTCCCTTTGCCCTTCGCCCGCCGCACGCTTTGGCTTCCCGTTCCCCTTCCTCCCGTGCCGCCACTTTGCGGGGTCCGCCCCTTACCCTCGTACGCATGACCAGCGACGACACCGCACGGATCCACGGCTCCCGATCCATCGAGACCCACTCCGCGCTCTCCCCCGAGCAGACCGAGGCCGTCCTCGCCCTGCTCGCGGACGCCGCTCACAGCGACGGCCAGCAGGCGGTGTCCGAACAGGGCCGGCTGCAACTGCGCGGCGGCGCCCGGGAAGGCGTCGGCCATCTGCTGCTCTTCGTGGGCGACGACCTCGTCGGCTACGCCCAGTTGGAGGACACCGACCCCGTCGAGGCCCCGGCTGCCGAACTCGTCGTCCACCCCGCCCACCGCGGGCACGGGCACGGTCGGGCGCTCGGCTCGGCCCTGCTCGCCGCCTCCGGCAAGCGGCTGCGGGTGTGGGCCCACGGCGGCCACTCCGCCGCGCGGCACCTGGCGCAGGTGCTGGGCCTGACGCTGTTCCGCGAACTGCGCCAGATGCGCCGGTCCTTGACCGACCTCGAACTGGCCGATCCGGTGCTGCCCGAGGGCGTGACCGTCCGCGCCTTCGTCCCCGGACAGGACGACGGCGCCTGGCTCGCCGTCAACAGCGCCGCCTTCGCCCACCACCCCGAGCAGGGCTCGCTCACCCAGCGCGACCTCGACGACCGCAAGTCCGAGCCCTGGTTCGACCCCGCCGGCTTCTTCCTCGCCTTCCGCGGCACCGAACTCGTCGGCTTCCACTGGACGAAGGTCCACGCCGAGGAGCAGCTGGGCGAGGTGTACGTCCTCGGCGTCGCGCCCGGCGCCCAGGGAGGCGGCCTCGGCAAGTCCCTCACCACCATCGGCCTGCGGCACCTCGCGGCGCAGAGGCTGCCCACGGCGATGCTGTACGTCGACGCCGACAACAAGGCCGCGGTGTCGGTGTACGAGCGGCTCGGGTTCGTCACGCACGAGACGGACCTGATGTACCGGACGGAGACGTGAGGGGACGACGTCCGGCCGGGGGCTGCCGTTCCCGGACCCCCGCTCCCGGATCTCCGCTCCCGGATCTCCGCTTCTGCCCTGAAGGGGCCCGGGGGCCTCGTCCTCGGACTGCCCCGGGGGGACGCCGAGGGGCATCCCCGGAGGAGGCATTCCCGGAGGGGACATCCCCGGAGGAGGCACCCCCGGAAGGGCTGGAATGTCCTGACCGGTGGCGAACGGCCTCCGTGGAACGAGCCGGGCTATCCGAAGCGTGGGGAGCGGCGTCGTAGGGGTTCCGGTGTGCAGACCGCCGTCGTCGCGACGGTCACTGCCAGCAGCAGCGCCCATCTCATCTGCGTCGCCTCCCACCAGGGCTCTCCCGGCATCGCCGACAGCCCCCACCGTGCGGGGACCAGCACGACCAGGGCCGCGGCCGTCCCGAGGCGGACCGCCGTCCGTCTGCCCACCTCCGCCGCGCTCGTGAAGCGGACGGCGACGGTGGCGAGGGCCAGTGCGGAGGCGGCCGTCGCCGCGGCCTCCACGGTGACGGGGCCGAGGGGCGGGCGGGTCGGCGCGGGTATGAGCAGCAGGGCGGTCGTCCACCACAGGGCCGCGAGGGGAGCGGCGAGCGCCAGTCGCAGGCCGGCCCGGAGCGGTCGGCCGAGCGGGGTCGTCCCGGTCGTCCGGCGGGCGGGGTCGTCCATCAGGAAGGCCAGCCCGAGCGCGCCGCTCAGCGCGACGAGCCGCAGGAGAACCAGCCCCATCTCCTCGCCCGGCGCCCGCTCCCGCAAGCGCACCGCCACGGCCGGCAGCAGGCCCAGTCCCCCCGCCACGGCCAGCGCCCGCCAGGGGAGCGTCCGCCAGACCAGGGGGAGAAGGGACCGGAGGAGGGCGGGGGCGGGCATCGTCCGCCGCGTCCCGTCCCGGGACACCGTCCTGGTCCTCGCTACTCCTCGCACGATTCCGCTCCCTCCGGTGCGGCCACGCCCAGCAGCTTGGCCGCCTCGGCCGTGGACGTCTCCGGTGACGTCAGCTGCGTCCAGTGGGCCTTGACCCGCGCGGAGACCTCCGCCCGCGGGCGGGCCGTCAGCTCACGCACGACGGTCGTCTGCTGCGCCGTCAGGGACATCCCGTCGGTGGGCGTCAGCACCACGCCGGACCCGGTGACGCTGTCGTCGAGGCGCACGTCGCCGAAGGTGGACAGGGGTGTGGGGTCGGTGCCCAGGACCAGCCACATGACCGTCACCGCCCGGGCGCCGCACATCTGCTGGGCCGCGTCCTCCGACCCGGCGACCAGGACCGAGGCGACGCCGACCGCGAACTCGGGGACGCGGTTGCCGCCCCATCGGGTGCCGACGGTGACCTCGGCCGGGGTGGTCGAGGAAGTCAGCGAGGTGTCGGCCTCCACGCCGCCGCTGGTGTCGATGCGTTGCCGCACCGTCAGCGGGATGCGCGCGGCGGTGCCGCCCGCCGCCGACCGGACGCGGTCGACGACGCGGGCCCAGTCGTCGCGCACGCCCGTCCACTCGGGGAAGGCACAGTACGTCGACCCGCCGTACGTCGTGCACGACTGGACCTTCCGGGGCGTCGTGGACGCCGTCGTCCGCGCCGCCTCGAGGGCCGCCGTGTCACGCGGGAACTGGCCCGCCACGCCGGCCGCGGTGGCGGCGAGGGCCAGGACGGTGGCCGTCCTGACGGCACGGGTACGCCCGCCGGAGAGCAGGAGTGCCGCGCACATCAGCAGGGCGCACAGTCCGGCCAGGTAGAGCGCGTGCCAGGCGGCCGGGCGGCCGAGCAGGCCGGAGGGGACCGGGTCGCCGCCGGTGATGTCGGAGACGACGATCGGCGAGAGCCACACGGCCCATGTGTCGTCCGCGCCGGCCGCCGAGGCCATGACACCGCCCACGTACACCACCACTACGAACAGCATGGGCACGAAGGGCAAGGGCAGCAGTCGCGCCAGCAGCACGCCCGTGACCCCGGCCAGCAGGACGGTCAGCGGGCCCGCGGCCAGTTCACCGACGGAGCCGTGGCCGATCGCGCCGGGCTTCAGCGCCTCCCGGGTGAACTCCACGCCGACGACGATCGCCGTGATCACGGCGCACGGGAGCGCGGAGAGCAGGTGGGCGAGGGTGCGCCGCCAGGGCTCCATGGCCAGGACGTCGAACTGCTGGACCGTGCCGTGTCGGCGGGAGCGCAGGACGGCCGCGTTGGTGCAGACGAGCAGCGCGATGGCGAGCAGCAGCGACGGTGTCTGGGTGCCGCGGTCCACCACGGAGAGGACGGGGTAGTCGTCCATGCCCTCCTGCCGCGTCATGCGCAGGGCGATGAGGCCGGCGTAGAGGACGGAGAAGAACAGCACCGGGATCTGGAAGAAGAGCTCGCGGGCCTCGAAGCGGGCCAGGGCGAGGACCGCGCCGGCGCGACGGGAAGGACGGGGAGCGTCGGGGAGCGCGGCGGCGGACGCGTCGACGGGTGTGATGGTGGCGCTCACGCGGTCACCGTCCTGTCCTCGCCGTCGAGAGCGAGCAGGTAGCCGTCCTCCAGGGTGGGTTCGAGGAGGTCGGCGCCCTCCGGCGGGTCGCCGATGTTGCGGAAGGCGCCGGATCCGGTGCGCCAGCCGGCCAGGGCTTCCGGGTCGCGTTCGGTACTGCTCCAGACCCGGCCGTCCGCGCGGGCGGTCAGCTCGGCGGGGGTGCCTTCGAAGCGGACCCGGCCGCCGGCGAGGACCACGACGCGGTGACAGAGCATGGCGACGTCCTCCGTCTGATGGGTGGACAGCAGGACGGTGCGGCCCTCACCGGCCTCGGCGACCAGCTCTCTGAAGCGCATGCGCTGTTCGGGGTCGAGTCCGACGGTCGGCTCGTCCAGGACGAGGAAGCCGGGGTTCCCGACGAGCGCGGCGGCCAGGGCGACGCGCTGCCGCATACCGCCGGACAGCCGCTTGATGCGCTTGCCGCGCACGGCGGACAGGTCGACCACCTCCAGCACGCGCCGGACCTCCCGGTGCCGTGCGCCGCGGTCGGTGAGCTCCTTCAGGATGGCCACGTAGTCGACGAACTCGAAGGCCGTGAAGTCCGGGTGGAAGCCAGGGGCCTGGGGCAGGTAGCCGAGGTCGCGGCGCAGGGACAGACGGCCGGTCGCCGTCGCCGGGTCGTGGCCCAGGACGGTGAACTCGCCCCGGTCGGGCGGCACGGCGGTGGCCAGCACCCGCAACAGGGTGGTCTTCCCTGCGCCGTTGGGCCCGAGCAGACCGGTGACGCCCCGGGCCAGCCGCAGCGACACGCCGTCGAGGGCGTCGGTGCCGCCGTAGCGCAGGGACAGGCCGGAGGCCGTGACGGTGGTGGGCGCGGTGGTGGGCGCGGTGCTCATGGGGTGCTCCTGGTGGTCCGGTCGGTCGGCGGGAGGGGCAGGGGCGGGGGCGGGGTCACGGGGCGCCCCCGTCCGGGAAGCCTCCGACGGGACGGACGTCGAAGCGGTCGCGGGTCTGGTGGAGCAGCACGGCGGCGAGCACCGCGACCGCCGCCGCGGCCGACTGTCCGCCCGCCGTGAACGGGGCGAGCGTGCCGTCGCCGTGGGCCTGGGTCTCGGCCACCACCAGCAGCGTCAGCCAGACGGCGCCGACCAGGGCGGGCGCGAGGGCCGGGCCCAGCCGTGGGGTGAGCGCCAGTCCCGTCGCGGTGAGGGCGAGCGCGGGCAGCAGCCAGGTCAGGGCCAGCAGCCCGTACCCCGGCAGGGCGAGCGTCGCCAGGCCGTTGCACACCAGGCCCGCGGTGAGCACGGCGACCGTGCGGATCATCAGCAGCCGGAAGCCGTGCATCGGGGCGACGAGTGCCATCTCGTGCGTCGGATCGAGCACCGGGCCGTAGGAGAGGGCGACCCCGGCGAGCGGGAGGAGCGGGGCGAGGGCGAGGAACAGCGCGGGCCGGTCCACCAGGTGGACCGCGAGGACGGTCATGACCAGCAGCGACACCACCGACAGCAGCCAGGAGCGGCGCAGCACCGGGGTCGCCGTGAGCAGCCGCGCGGTGTGGTCGGCCATACCGAGCCGCACCAGCAGCCGCTCGCTCAGGGCCGGCCTCGGCGCGTCCAGTTCGGCGTCCAGCCGCTCCCAGCCGGCGTCCAGCGCGACCGGGTCGACGGCGCCCGCGAGCCGGTCCCGGCACCGCGCGCACGCCGTGAGATGCGTGTCGGCGGACCACAGCAGGGGCGGCGCCAGTTCGCCCCGCGCGTACGCGCGCAGGTCCTCTTCTGCCACGTGCCACGTCATGCCAGCGCCTCCCGCAGTTGCTTGCGGGCCCGCAGCGCCCGCGTCTTGACCGTGCCCGCGGGGATGCCGAGCAGGACGGCAGCCTCCCGGGTGGTGAGTCCGTCGATGACGGTGGCCTGGAGGACCGCCCGCAGCTCCGGCGAGAGCCGGGTGAGGG
Organism: Streptomyces sp. NPDC003247; assembly: GCF_042888135.1. NCBI lineage: Bacteria > Bacillati > Actinomycetota > Actinomycetes > Kitasatosporales > Streptomycetaceae > Streptomyces > Streptomyces sp. NPDC003247. The sequence continues at coordinate 33,571 of NZ_JBIAPF010000011.1, read as the reverse complement.
CCCCGGCGAGGTCCCCGTGCTCCACCCCCGCGAGCACGCGGTCCTCCGCCGACACCTCGTCGCGGTGCCGCAGCCGGGCGAGCGCCTGGCGCAGACGGCCGCGCGCGCCGTCGCCCCGCAGGGCGTCGACCAGCCGGCGGGCGCCGATGCGCCACAGCCAGCCGGCGGCGTCCTCGGAGGCGCCCTCCTGCCGGTAGCGCGCGCTGCCCCGCCAGACCGCGAGGAACGTCTCCTGGACGACGTCGTCGACTATCCCCGCGTCGGCGCAGCGGCTGCGCATACGCGCGGTCAGCCACGGCGCGTATCGCCGGTACAGCTCCTCGAAGGCGTGACGGTCCCGGTCTGCCGCGATGGCCCGCAGCAGCTCCGCGTCACTTCGCGTTTCGCTCACATCCCCTCATCGGACGGGCCCCGCCGATCGGTTCACGGTTCGCCGCACGATTTTCACGCCTCCGCGACCGGCCCCGTTTCTTCCGTCCGAGGTACCGGTGAGTCACCGACCGCTCCCGCCACCCCCCGCCGTCCCCCGCCCTCCCTCCCCCCTCAAGACACCGCTTGACGCACCCACCCCCCTTGCACCACCCTTTCACTACTCAATTAGTGAAAGGGTGGTTGTCGAAGTGGTCGAATACCGCATCGACCGGCACAGCGGCGTGGCCACCTACGTCCAGATCGTGCAGCAGACCAAGCAGGCCCTCCGCCTCGGCCTGCTGCGCCCCGGCGACAAGCTGCCCACGGCCCGCGAGGTCGTCGAGGCGACCGCCATCAACCCGAACACCGTGCTGAAGGCCTACCGCGAGCTGGAGCGCGACGGACTCGTCGAGGCCCGCCGCGGCCTGGGCACCTTCGTACGGCGCGGGCTGAGCACCGCTCCGGCCGACTCGCCCCTGCGCACGGAGCTGGACGCGTGGGCGGACCGGGCGCGCGAGGCCGGCCTGGACCGCGACGACGTGGCCGCGCTCTTCACCGCCGTACTCGACCGGCATTTCGCCGCACACCCCGCCGGTCACGAGCCCGATCGCGACCGCACACCCAACCGCACCACCGAAACCACCACCGCCACCGCCACCGCCACCGATACCGACACCGACACCGACACCGACGACAGCAACGGGAACGGCAACGGCAACGGCAGGTCCGACGACCGTCAGCACGCCCACGACCAGCACTCCCAGGGGGACGCTTCATGACCGACACCGCCATGGCGGCAACCGCGCTCGGCAAACGCTTCGGCCTCGGCCGGCGCCGGGGCTGGGCGCTGCGCGACTGCGCGTTCCGGCTGCCGGCCGGGCGCGTCTGCGCCGTCGTCGGGCCCAACGGAGCGGGCAAGTCCACACTCCTCGCCCTCGCCGCCGGACTGCTGGCCCCCACCGAGGGAACGGTCACCGTCCTGGGCACGGACCCGGCGTCGGCACGCGCGCGTGTCGGCTACGTGGCCCAGGACAAGCCGCTGTACCCGCAGCTCACGGTCGCCGAGACGCTGCTCGTGGGCGCCGATCTCAACCCGGGCCGCTGGGACGCCGAAACCGCCGAGCGGATCGTTTCCGCAGGCGATCTCGACCCCAAGGCGCGGATCCGCTCCCTCTCCGGCGGGCAGCGCACCCGCGTGGCCCTCGCCCTGGCCCTCGGCAAGCGGCCCGAACTGCTGCTCCTGGACGAGCCGATGGCCGATCTCGACCCGCTCGCCCGGCACGAGCTGATGGGCACCCTGATGGCGCAGGCGGCGCAGCACGGCACGACGATCGTGATGTCCTCGCACGTCGTCGCCGAACTGGAGGAGTCCTGCGACCGCCTCCTCCTGGTGGGCGGCGGACGGATCCGCCTGGCCGGGGAGATCGACGACCTGCTCGCCGCCCACGCGCGCGTGCACGGGCCCTCGGACTCCGTGGACCTGAGCCGGCACACGGTCGTGGAGTCCCGCGTCACCGGACGCCAGCTCACCGCGCTGCTGCGCCCGACCGGCCCCCTCCCCGAGGCCTGGCACCCCGCTTCCCCGTCCCTGGAGGAGCTCGTCCTCGCCTACCTCCGCAACCCGCAGGCGGACTCCCTGGTCCCCGCGCCACCCGCGGACGACGAGAAGACCTCACCCGCGGGAGCCGAGAAGGACAACAAGAAGAACGGGGAGAACGAGAAGAACGGGGAGAACGAGAAGAACGGGGAGGACGCCGCATGACGACCCTCGCCCCGTCCGCCGCCCCCAGCACCACCGGACACCCCGGCCCCACCCGGCGGCACCTCCGCTGGCTCCTGCGCCTCCACCGCCCCGGCCTGTACGTCTGGACGGCTCTCGTCGCCCTCCTCGCATCGGCGCTGCTGTGGCTGTGGGGACCGCTCACCGAAGCCGCCGCCGAAAGCTGGCGGCAGTACAACGCCTGCGTCGACTACGACCCCTGCGCCTACTACCAAGAGCCGATCCTGCGCTACAAGGACGTGTACGCCTACACGACCGCCGCCCTGAACGCCCTGCCCTTCCTCGTCGCCGCCTGGTCGGGCGCCGCCCTCGTCGGCCGCGAACTGGAGCACGGCACCGCGCACCTCGCCTGGACCCAGGGCCTGTCCCCGCTCCGCTGGCTGACCCTCAAGCTCGCCGTCCCGGCCGCCCTGATCACCGCCGGCACCAGCCTGCTGGTGCTGCTGCACCGCCTCGCCTGGACGGCGGGCCGGGGCCGCATCGACACCGCCAAGAGCTGGTACGACGGCCAGACCCTCCACGCCAACGGCCCCACCACGGTCGCCCTGGCCCTGGCCGGCCTCGCCGCCGGCGCCCTCGCCGGCCTGCTGCTGCGCCGTACGCTGCCCGCGCTGCTGACCGGCCTGGTCGTCACCGCCGGCCTGCGCCTCCTGGCCGACCTGGCCATGCCACACCTGTGGCCGGCCGTCACCCGCGTGACCAGCCGGGACACCGGCTACGTGTACGAAGGCCCGGTGGCCGACTCGGGCCTGGTCACCGCTTCCGGCGCGCACATCGCCGACCCCGGCTGCGGTCCGGCGTTCGCCGAGGACTGCCCCACGCTGTACGACCGGCTCGACGTCACCGGCTTCTACACCAGCTACCACCCCGAGTCCCACCACTGGCCCCTCCAGTTCACGACCTCGGCCCTCCTCGTGGCGGTGGCCGCCGCCCTCACCGTGGCCGCGTTCGTGCTGCTGAAGCGACAGACGGCCCCCTCCCCCGCCGCCGACGCCACCCGCGCGACCCGCGCCGCCCGCGCCACCCGGCAGGGGTCCGCCGTACGACCGCCTCACGGGCCCGCCGTATGACCGCGCCAGGGGACCGCCGTATGACCACCCCAGAGGCCCGCCGTATGACCACCCCAGAGGCCCGCCGTATGACCGCCGTGGCCGCAGCCGGCGCCTCCGCCAACGGCACCACGGGCCCGGCGCCCCGCCGGGACGCCACGGACCCGGCGCCCCGCCGGGATGCCACCGACCCGGCGCCCCGCTGGGGCACCGCCCGGACCGTGCTGCGGGTGCACCGCACCGCCCTCGCCGTCTGGGGCCTGGCCGTGCTGGGCCTGACCGGATGGCTGGTGTGGCTCACCGAGGTCACCGCGGACGAGGCACGGGCGCGGCGGGAGGCCTGCGACAGCACGGCCCCGGGCTGGTGCGACCCGACGTACGGCACCGGCTACGACCTCGGCAGCTCCCTCGACCTGGCCGCTCTGCTGACCGCCTACGCCTTCCTCGCCGTCGCGGCGTTCGCGGGCGGGGCGCTGATCGGCCGCGAACTGGAGCACCGCACCGCGCACCTCGCCTGGACCCAGGGCGTCTCCCCCGCCCGCTGGCTGGGCGCCAAGCTCGCCGTCGCCGCGTTCTTCATTGCCCTCGGCACGACCACCCTGGTCCTGGTGTTCCGCTGGGTCCGGGCCGCCGACGAGGACCTGCTGGTGAGCACGGGGTGGACGGCGGACCACACGTTCGCGGCCACCGGCCCGGTCACGGTCGCGTACGCCCTCTGCGCCCTCGCCCTGGGCACCCTCACGGCGCTCCTGCTGCGCCGCGCGCTGCCCGCGCTCGGCGTGTCCGTCGCCGTGACCTGGCTGCTCGGCCTCTTCCTGGCGGCGCACCGCGCGTCCCTGTGGCCGGCGGCGTCCCGCTTCTCGGCGACCCGCCCGGTCGAGGCGCCCGACTCCGCGTGGGCGCTGGAGACCGGCGCCCTGGTCCATGGCCGCCGTGTGCCGGACGTCCAGTTCTGGCGGTGCGAGAGCGCCGCCGAGGTCCGCAGCCGCTGCCTGGACGACCTGGGCGTGACCGGCTTCTACACCACCTACCACCCCACCTCCCACTTCTGGCCCCTCCAGCTCGTGGAGACGGCGATCGTCCTCGCCGTCGCCGCCCTCGCGACCACGGCGGCGTTCCGCCTGCTGAGACACCGCACGGCCTGACACGGGTTCCGCCTGGCCCCTGGAGAGAACCCACTCCCCCAAGCCCCGGGCCCAGGCCTCACGCCCCCAGGCCCCCAGGCCCCAAGCCCCCCCAAGCCCCTCGACCCCCGCCCCTCCGCTCCGGGCCGGGGCCGAGAGGCGCACTCGCCCCCACCCGCGCCCCCACTAGCCGCCCCCGCGAGCCGCCCCCGCGAGCCGCCCCCCGATATCCCACACGCCATGTCTCCGTAACCATTGGTTCAGACGACCTTGCGACGCTCGGTCAATGAACCCCGCCGTGCCCGAGGCTTCGCCACCCCCCGAGGGGAACCGCCCCGACGGGAAGGCCGCCGCGCTCCCGCCCGCACGTTCCGACGCGCCTGTGCCGGTCCTGGCGCGGAAGAATGGGTCCATGAGCCAGCACACCCAGGCAGACGTCCAGCACGCGCAGCCCTCCGTGGGCTCCATAGCCGCGCACCGCCCGCACACCGTGGCCGCCGTGGTCTCCGACCTCGAACCCGACATCGACGCCGATCTCGACGCGTACGAGGAGTCCCGGGAGGACGGGGCGGAGCTGCCGCAGGGTCGTTTCCTCGACCGGGAACGCAGCTGGCTCGCGTTCAACGAGCGCGTCCTGGAGCTCGCCGAGGACCCGAACACGCCCCTGCTGGAGCGGGCGAACTTCCTCGCCATCTTCGCGAGCAACCTCGACGAGTTCTTCATGGTCCGGGTGGCCGGCCTGAAGCGCCGTATCGCCACCGGCGTCGCCACCCGCTCCGCGTCCGGCCTCCAGCCCCGCGAGGTGCTGGAGATGATCTGGGCCCGCTCCCGCGAGCTGATGGCCCGGCACGCCGCCTGCTACCACGAGGACGTCGCCCCCGCGCTCGCGGAGGAGGGCATCCACCTGGTCCGCTGGAGCGAGCTGACGGAGAAGGAGCAGGCCCGCCTCTTCACCCTGTTCCGGCACCAGATCTTCCCGGTGCTGACCCCGCTGGCGGTCGACCCGGCGCACCCCTTCCCGTACATCTCGGGCCTCTCCCTCAACCTCGCCGTCGTCGTCCGCAACCCCGTGAGCGGGCACAAGCACTTCGCGCGCGTCAAGGTGCCGCCGCTGCTGTCCCGCTTCCTGGAGAGCTCCCCCGGCCGGTACGTCCCCCTGGAGGACGTCATCGCCGCCCACCTGGAGGAGCTGTTCCCGGGCATGGAGGTCCTGGAGCACCACGCCTTCCGGCTCACCCGCAACGAGGACCTGGAGGTCGAGGAGGACGACGCGGAGAACCTGCTCCAGGCGCTGGAGAAGGAGCTCATGCGGCGCCGCTTCGGACCGCCGGTGCGCCTGGAGGTCGAGGAGTCGATCGACCGCGAGGTCCTCGACCTGCTCGTGCGGGAGCTGAAGATCACCGAGGCGGAGGTCTACCCGCTGCCCGGTCCCCTGGACCTCACCGGCCTCTTCCGCATCCACGGCCTCGACCGGCCCGAGCTGAAGTACCGCAAGTTCATCGCCGGCACCCACCGCGACCTCGCCGAGGTCGAGTCCGCCTCCCCGCCGGACATCTTCGGCGCCCTGCGCAACCGGGACGTGCTCCTGCACCACCCGTACGACAGCTTCTCCACCTCCGTCCAGGCCTTCCTGGAGCAGGCGGCCGCCGACCCGGACGTCCTCGCGATCAAGCAGACCCTGTACCGGACCTCCGGCGACTCCCCGATCGTCGACGCGCTCATCGACGCCGCCGAGTCCGGCAAGCAGGTCCTCGTCCTGGTCGAGATCAAGGCCCGCTTCGACGAGCACGCCAACATCAAGTGGGCCCGCAAGCTGGAGGAGGCGGGCTGCCACGTGGTCTACGGCCTGGTCGGCCTGAAGACCCACTGCAAGCTGTCCCTGGTGGTCCGCCAGGAGGGCGAGACCCTCCGCCGGTACAGCCACGTCGGCACCGGCAACTACCACCCGAAGACGGCCCGGCTGTACGAGGACCTCGGCCTGCTCACCGCCGACCCGCAGGTCGGCGCGGACCTCTCCGACCTCTTCAACCGGCTCTCCGGCTACTCCCGCCGCGAGACCTACCGCAGGCTGCTGGTCGCCCCCAAGTCGCTGCGCGACGGCCTGATCTCACGGATCAACAAGGAGATCCAGCACCACCGTGCCGGACGCCCCGCCTACGTCCGCATCAAGGCCAACTCGATGGTGGACGAGGCCATCGTCGACGCCCTCTACGGGGCGTCCCGGGCGGGTGTCCCCGTCGACGTCTGGGTGCGCGGCATCTGCGCGGTGCGCCCGGGCGTGCCCGGCCTGTCGGAGAACATCCGCGTCCGCTCGATCCTCGGCCGCTTCCTCGAGCACTCGCGGGTGTTCGCCTTCGGCAACGGCGGCGAGCCCGAGGTGTGGTTCGGCAGCGCGGACATGATGCACCGCAACCTCGACCGCCGTATCGAGGCCCTGGTCAGGGTCACCGACCCGGCTCACCGCGCGGCCCTGAACCGGCTGCTGGAGACCGGCATGTCGGACACCACCGCCTCCTGGCACCTCGGCCCGGACGGCGAGTGGACCCGGCACGCGACCGACGGGGACGGCCAGCCCCTGCGCAACGTCCAGGAGATGCTCATAGACGCCCGGAGGCGCCGGCGTGGCACAGCGACACCATGACCTTACGGGCCCCACGGCCGGGTCCGTGACGACGGGGGACGCCCTGGCGGCCTACCTAAGGGCGCAGGCCACGGAGTTCCTCCGCGCCCTGCGCCTGCACCGGGAGGCCGGCGGCGGCGCGGCGAACGGCGCCCCCGGCGTCACGGGCTCCGCCGACGCGACCACCGCCCTGCGCCGCTCGGCCCGCCGCATCAGCGCCAGCCTGCACACGTTCCGGCCCCTCCTCGACCCCGGCTGGTCCGAGGAGATCCGCCCCGAACTGGCCTGGCTCTCCGGCACCCTGGCCCTCGAACACGCCTGCGAGGCCCGTCTGGAACGCCTGCTGCTGGCCCTGCACCGGCTGTCGGGCGCGGCGGCGGTCCCGACGCAGCCGGCAGGGACGGGCAGCCCCGCGCGCCCGCCGGGAGCGGAGGCGACGGCCGGCGGCGCGCCCGCACCGGTCTCCCTCGTCTCCGCCGGAGCGGCCCGCCGAGCCACCGGCGCTGCCGCCGCTGGCCCTGCCGCCACCGGCGCCGCTGCCGCCGCCGCGCAGAAGCCGCCCGCCGGCAACGCCGGACACCCGGCGCGCCCGGCCGCCCCCGACCGCGGCAACCTCACCGTGGGCGCGGCCAAGGCGGGCGCCCTCCTCGACCGCCAGCTCACCCTGGCCCGCACCCGGGCCCACTCCACCGCCCTCCAGGCGCTGGGCTCGAGCCGTTTCCACGCCGTGGCGGACAGGGTCGCCGTCCTGGCCAGCGACGTCCCCCTCACGCCCGCCGCCGCGAGCACCGATCTGCGCACCCTCGCCGCGGCGGCGGAGGAGCGCCTCACGGACGCGGCCGGCGCGCTGCCCCTCCTCACCGCGGGCCACCCGTACAACGCGGAGGCCCTGATCCACGGCCTGTCCCCGGACCCCGCCCCGCACCCGCAGGACGCGCCCTGGCACCAGGTCCGCCTCCTGCTGCGCCTGCACCGCTACGCCCTAGAGGTCCTGCGCGGCGACATCCCGCCCGACACGCGGCTGCTCGCGGCCGGCCAGGCCCTGGACCGGCACCGCGACGCCTCCGAGGCGGCCGCCGCGGCGGCCCAGGCGGCGCGCACCCCGCGCATCGCCCCGGCGACGGCGTACGCGCTCGGCGTGCTCCACGCCGACCAGCGGCACGAGGTGGAGGCGGCACGGTACGCCTTCCAGCGCTCGTGGCAGAAGCAGACCTACGGCACGACCACGCCGTAACCGACCGACCCGACCGATCCGACCGACCCGACCGACCCGGAGGCGGTGCCCCGGTGGCATGTCCCGACGACACCCCGGTCCAGGCGGCCGGCTGCGTCCTGTGGCGCCGCTCGCCGGTCGACGGCGGGCTGGAGATATGCCTGGTCCACCGGCCGAAGTACGACGACTGGTCGCACCCCAAGGGCAAGCTGAAGCGTGGCGAGGAAGCGGCGGCCGCCGCGGTGCGCGAGGTGGCCGAGGAGACGGGCTGCACCGCCCGACTGGGCGCCCGGCTGCCCACCCTGCGCTACCTCGCGCAGGGCCGCCCCAAAGAGGTCCACTACTGGGCCGCCGAAGCGGTCTCCGGCACCTTCACCCCGAACGACGAGGTGGACCGCGTGCTGTGGCTCCCCCCGACGGCGGCCGGAAGCCGCCTCACCCAACCGAGGGACCGCACCCTCGTCCCCGCCCTGCTCACCGCTCTGCACCTGATCTAGCCACAGCCCACTCATGGCAACCGTTCCTAATCAGTGAGCGGGAGTGAGTCGTGGACCCAAACCTGCGCATCTGGCGCATCCCGAACGGTTGTGGATGCGCTGGTCGCCCGCGTTCGCTCCGCATCCGGCGGCACGCATCCTGTGCGTGGTCCGGGAATGCGGGGGCGGGGTTCCTCGCGCCTCCGGGCTCCGTGTCCGGCCTGGACGGTCCGATGCCCACGGCGATCGCTCTGGTCGTTGTGGGGCGGTGCCGTCCGCCGCCGGATGCGGTGTCCGAGGGCGCGTCGTCCGATCGTCACGGCAGCGCTGTCGTGACGGGTGGTCTTGCGGGTCTTCGAGGTAAGGGGCTTTTGCCAGTGCTCGGCGCCCCAGCGGGAGGTGTACGCCGGATCGACGGCCACGATGGTGATGCCGAGTTCGGCGGCCATACTGACGAGCCGGGCGCGCAGCCTGGCGACGGGCATGCCGGAGATGAGTTTTCTGAACCGTTTGCGGCGGCCGTGCTTCTCGCGGGTTTTCTCGGCGGTGAAGTCGAGGTCTTCGACCGCGATGGACAGGTTGTGCCGTGCGGCCCAGTGCAGGAGCCGGGTGAGGGCGTGCCGCACCTGGGCGTCGCGGTGGTTCGCGCTGCCGGACAGGTCGTAGGAGAAACGGCGTGGCTCACCCACCGGGTTTCCGTGCTCGTCCAGCCGCCAGGCGGCCAGATGATCGGCGTTGGTGTCCACACCGATCAGGCCACCGGTGCGGACCTGGGCCAGGGACATGGCCGAAGTCGGCGGGATCGTCCACGACGCGGTCAGGTACCAGCGGTCCCGCTCTACGTCGAGGTGGATGCGGTAGGCCACCGCCCGGTTCGCGCCGACGCGGTCGGCCCATTCATCGCCCCGGTGCCGGAAGACCACGCGTGAGGCCAGGACATACCGGCCGTGCCCGCTGTTGGCCAGATGCGCCAGCGGCGCGGGCAGCTTGATGCTGACCTCGCCGTCCGGCGTGACGCGGATCGTCTCGTTGCCGAACCGCTTGCCGGACTCGCCGTCGGCGGCGAGGAACAGGCGTTCGGCCTCCCAGCGCCTACGCCACTGCTCAGCGGTGAGCTGCGCCTTGTCCAGGTGGTGGCGGGTGTTGAGCAGGCCTTTGCCGCCTCGTGTCACCCGGACACGCCCGGCCTCACGGTCGGCCCGCTCAGTGGTCAGCCGGTCCTCGAGCACATGCAGGCGCCGTTTCTTGGCGAACCACTCGTGTGCGCTGCGGTAACCGCCCGGAGCCCGCTTGCTGCCCTTCTGTCCGACCGGCAGGGACAGTCGGTGCGTGATCGTCCGGATGCCCGCTTCCAGCCCTTGGACGTGAGCAAGCTGAGCGCGGCGGCAGAGCGCCCACTGATCATGGCTGGCCTTGGTGATCGACCCGGCCCACCGCGACGACGACTCTTGCGTCAGGGCTCGCTTCCGCTCGGCCCACGTGTCCGTGGAGTGCCGAAGCCCATCAGCGCACCTGCGCTTGAGGTCTTTCGAGGCGAGGGAGCCGAGATGCGCGCCGACCAGGCGCAACACCGTGTCATCCTTGCTGGTGAGGTGTTTGAGGCTGGTGCGGATCGCGACACCGTTCGGCCCTGGAGCAACGAACGGCGGATCGATCGTACGCAGGTCAGCCATGCTCGGCGGCCTCCAGGGCCTTGCGGGCGCGGTTCTTCGCCGACCGGCGCCCGTACAGGCGGGCACAGAACGAGGTCAGCACCTCCACCATGTCCCGCACCAGATCGTCTTCGACCTCGCCGTCGTCCAGTACGACCAAGCGGCGCCCGGTCGCGGAAAGGGCGGCCTCGACCAACTCGACGTTCATCCGGCCGAGACGGTCCTTGTGCTCCACCACCACCGCCTGCACGGCAGGATCTGCAAGCAGCCGCCTGGCCTTGGAACGGGCGCCGTTCATACCGGAGGCGATCTCGGACTCCACCCGCACCACCCGATGGCCCGCGGTGGCAGCCCACCGGGCCAGCCGGGCGACCTGACGCTCCAGATCACCCTTCTGATCGTGCGAGGAGACGCGGGCGTACAGACCCAGCCCGCCGACTGCCCCGGGCATGGCGTCGGCCCCCACGTTCACGAGGATCGTGCGCGGACCAACCCGCTGAGCCGGCACCGGCAGCGTCCCCTCACGGAACCAGCGATACGCGGTCTGCGGATGCACACCCTGCTTCTTCGCCCACTCCGTCAGATTCACGCTCTGACAACGACACTCACACACGCACGGTTACGCTCACTCACCCGACCTCCAAGGCCAGCAGTTGAAGACCCCCTGCACCACACCGTGTCCTCGACGTGAGCGTTCCGTGACCTAACCGCACCGTCCACAGGGGTTCACCTCGCGTTCACGTGTGCCCGTAGGCGGCTTCACCTGATCTGCCTAATTTCGGCCTTACGCGGTACGCAACGCGCCCTCACGGACGCGTCCGCGCCACCCAGATCTCGCGCACGCCGCCGGAATCAGGACGGCGGCTCCTGGAAGGATCTCCCTCAAGTGAAGCTTCAGCGCATGAACCGGCGGGCCCTCACCCTCGGTGCTCTCGCCGTCTCCGGCGCCCTGGCCCTCACGGCGTGCGGTTCCGACGACACCGGGTCGGACAGCAGCGGCGGCACGTCCTCCGCGGCCGCCGCGGCGGGTTCCATCAAGTGCGACGACGCCAAGGGCCAGCTCCTCGCCGACGGCTCCTCCGCGCAGAAGAACGCGATCGACGCCTGGGTGAAGAACTTCACCCAGGCCTGCAACGGCGTCCAGGTCAACTACAAGGGCTCCGGCTCCGGCGCCGGCGTCACCGCGTTCACCCAGGGCCAGGTCGCGTTCGCCGGTTCCGACTCCGCGCTGAAGTCCGAGGAGATCGAGGCCTCCGCCAAGATCTGCTCCAGCGGCCAGGGCATCGACCTGCCGATGGTCGGCGGCCCCATCGCCGTCGCCTTCAACGTCTCGGGCGTGGACGACCTCACCCTGGACGCCGCGACGATCGCCAAGATCTTCAACGGCAAGATCACCAACTGGAACGACGCCGCGATCAAGAAGCTCAACCCCGACGCCGAGCTGCCCGACCTCAAGATCCAGCCGTACCACCGCTCGGACGAGTCCGGCACCACGGACAACTTCACCAAGTACCTGATCGCCACCGCCAAGAGCGACTGGCCCTACGAGGGCGGCAAGGCCTGGCAGGCCAAGGGCGGCCAGTCCGCCGCCGGCTCCTCCGGTGTCGCCCAGGGCGTCAAGCAGACCAACGGCGCCATCGGCTACATGGAGCTGTCGTACGCCAAGGACGGCCTCGGCACGGTCGCCATCGACACCGGCGCCGCGTCCCCGGTGAAGGCCTCCTCCGACGGCGCCACCAAGGCCATCGCCGACGCCAAGGTCGTCGGCACCGGCAGCGACCTGGCGCTTCAGATCAACTACGGCACCACGGCCGAGGGCGCCTACCCGATCACCCTGGTCACGTACGAGATCGTCTGCGACAAGGGCAACAAGGCCGACACCCTGCCCGCCACGAAGGCGTTCCTGCGCTACATCGCGAGCGAGGAGGGCCAGGCCATCCTCTCGGGCATCGACTACGCGCCGATCCCCGACGCCATCATCACCAAGGTCCGCTCCACCATCGAGGGCCTGAGCTGAGCTGAAGTGGTGCGGTCCGGCGCCGGGGGAACCCGGCCCGGGCCGCGCCGTCCGGTGCACCGCCGCCAGGGGCCGTCCGCAGACCCGGCCCCGTCCGAGCCGCCCAGCGAGCGGCTCCGCAGACCGGAGAACTCATGGACATCACGACGCAGAACCCCACAGACGCCGTCCCTCCGCCCGCGGCTCCGCCGAGCCCCGCCGAGCAGAAGCGCGCCGCCCGCGGCGCCACCCGACCCGGTGACCGGATCTTCCTCGGTCTCTCCCGCGGCTCGGGCATCCTGCTGCTGGTGCTGATGGCCGCGATCGCCGTCTTCCTCACCTACCGGGCCTCGCTCGCCATCGGCAAGGACGACGGGAACTTCCTCACCACCTTCGAGTGGAACACCGGCCTCGTCCCGCCGCACTTCGGCATCGCGGTGCTGGCCTTCGGCACGGTGGTCTCCTCGGTCATCGCGATGGTCATCGCGGTCCCGATCGCGGTCGCCATCGCCCTGTTCATCACCCACTACGCCCCGCGCCGCCTCGGCGGCACCATCGCGTACGTGATCGACCTGCTCGCCGCCGTCCCGTCCATCGTGTACGGCCTCTGGGGCGCGCTGATACTCGTGCCGCAGCTGGACGGCCTGTTCGGCTGGCTGAACGACTACCTCGGCTGGACCGGGATCTTCTCCTGGGACGAGGGCGCCCCGCGCTCCATGCTCACGGTCGGCATCCTCCTGGCCATCATGATCCTGCCGGTCATCACCAACGTCAGCCGTGAGGTCTTCCGCCAGGTCCCGCAGATGCACGAGGAGGCGGCCCTGGCGCTGGGCGCCACCCGCTGGGAAGTGATCCGCATGGCGGTCATCCCCTTCGGCCGCTCCGGTGTGATCTCGGCGTCGATGCTCGGCCTCGGCCGCGCGCTGGGCGAGACGATGGCGGTGGCCACCGTGCTGTCGCCCGACTTCGACATCCACGCCAGCCTGCTCAACCCGGGCGGCGGCACCTTCGCCCAGAACATCGCCAGCAAGTTCAACGAGGCGACGGAGTTCGGCCGGGACGCCCTCATCGCCTCCGGTCTCGTCCTGTTCGTCATCACCCTGCTGGTCAACGGCGCGGCCCGCGCGATCATCGCCCGCCGCAAGGAGTACTCGGGGGCCAACGCATGAGCCACGCCGTCGTCACCGACAAGCCCGCCAGCACGCTGCGCGGCGCCAGCCTGCCGCCGTGGACCCCCTGGGTCACCGCGGCCGGTTCCCTCGCCGTGGCCGTCGCCATCGGCCTGGTCGCCGGCCTCGACAGCCGCGTCCAGTGGGGCCTGATCGCCGGCCTCGTCTTCCTCCTGGCCACCTACGGCATCGCCGCCCGCGTCGAGGGCCGCCGCCAGGCCAAGGACCGCATCGCCACCGCCCTCGTCTGGGTCGCCTTCCTCCTCGCCGTCGTCCCGCTGGCGTCCCTGATCTGGGCGACGGTCCAGCGCGGCGTGAAGGTCCTGGACGGCTACTTCCTCACCCACTCCATGGGCGTCGTCGCCGACTCCGAGCCGGGCGGCGGCATCTACCACGCCATCCTCGGCAGCCTGGAGCAGGTCGGCCTCGCCACCGTCATCGGCGCCCCGATCGGGATCCTCACCGCGATCTACCTGGTGGAGTACGGCCGCGGCGGCCTCGCCAAGGCGGTCACCTTCTTCGTCGACGTCATGACGGGCATCCCGTCCATCGTGGCCGGCCTGTTCATCCTCAGCCTCATGCTGATGTTCGACATGCAGCCCTTCGGCTTCGCCGGCTCGCTGGCGCTGGCGATCCTGATGATGCCGGTCATCGTCCGCTCGACGGAGGAGATGCTCAAGCTCGTCCCGAACGAGCTGCGCGAGGCGTCCCTGGCGCTGGGCATCCCGAAGTGGCGCACGATCCTGAAGGTGGTCGTCCCGACCTCCATCGGCGGCATCATCACGGGCGTCATGCTCTCGGTGGCCCGTATCGCCGGTGAGACGGCCCCCGTCCTGCTCCTCGTCTTCGGCAACCCGTTCATCAACGCGAACCCCTTCGAGGGCGCGCAGGCGTCGCTGCCGCTGTACATCTACCAGCAGTACTCGCAGAGCGCGGGCTCGCAGGCGGCCTACGACCGCGCCTGGGCGGCGTCGCTCACGCTGATCGCCTTCGTGATGATCCTCAACCTGGTCGCCCGCGGCATCGCCCGCTGGAAGGCCCCGAAGACCGGTCGCTAAGGCGACGATTTCCGGCTCCGCCGGTCGGGGCCCTCAGCGACTGACTGGAAGTGAAGTAGAGACATGGCCAAGCGAATCGATGTCAGCGGACTGACGGCGTTCTACGGCTCCCACAAGGCGATCGACGACATCTCCATGACCGTCGAGCCGCGCTCGGTGACGGCGTTCATCGGCCCGTCCGGCTGCGGCAAGTCGACGTTCCTGCGCACGCTGAACCGGATGCACGAGGTGACCCCCGGCGGCCGCGTCGAGGGCAAGGTGCTCCTGGACGACGAGGACCTGTACGGCCACGGCATCGACCCGGTGTCGGTCCGCCGCGAGGTCGGCATGGTCTTCCAGCGCCCGAACCCGTTCCCCACGATGTCGATCTTCGACAACGTGGCGGCGGGACTGCGCCTGAACGGCAGCCACAAGAAGTCGGAGCTGGCCGACATCGTCGAGAAGTCCCTCAAGGGCGCGAACCTCTGGAACGAGGTGAAGGACCGCCTCAACAAGCCCGGCTCGGGCCTGTCCGGCGGCCAGCAGCAGCGCCTGTGCATCGCGCGGGCGATCGCCGTCGAGCCCAAGGTCCTCCTCATGGACGAGCCCTGCTCCGCCCTGGACCCCATCTCGACCCTCGCCATCGAGGACCTGATCGGCGAACTGAAGGAACGCTTCACGATCGTCATCGTCACCCACAACATGCAGCAGGCGGCCCGTGTCTCCGACCGCACCGCCTTCTTCAACCTCGCGGCGGTCGGCCAGCCCGGCAAGCTGATCGAGATCGACGAGACGGAGCGGATCTTCTCCAACCCGTCCGTCCAGGCCACGGAGGACTACATCTCGGGCCGCTTCGGCTGATCCGAGCCCCCGTCCCGACCCCTCGCGGTGCTGCATGGCGGTGCCACCGCGAGGCAACAAAGGGCCCGCCCCCCACATCCGGGGGGCGGGCCCACGCCATGTCCCCCCACATCTGGGGGGGCGGGCCCACGCCATGTCCCCCCATATCCGGGGGTAGGCCTACGCCATGTCCCCCGACCACCGGGAGGGCGGCCTACGGCTGTCGGTCACCTCTTGAGAAACGGCCCACCCACCCCCCAAGGGGCGCGGGGAACTGCGCGACCAGCCACAACGAAACAGCAGGCCGCCCACCGGGCACCAGCCGGAACGCACCCTCGCCCGAGGAGAACGCGGGCCGAGCCCCGCCCCTACAGCACCGCCAGGTTGACGATCCAGAACGCGCACGCCGCGACCACCGCCGCCGCCGGCATCGTGATGAACCAGCCGAGGACGATGTTCTTGGCGACCCCCCACCGCACGGCGTTGATCCGCTTGGTCGCCCCGACACCCATGATCGCCGAGGTGATCACATGGGTCGTCGAGATCGGCGCCTTGAACAGGAACGCCGTGGTGAACATGATCGACGCCCCGGTGGTCTCCGCCGCGAACCCCTGCGGCGGATCCAGCTCGATGATCTTCCGCCCGAGCGTCCGCATGATGCGCCACCCGCCGGCGTACGTGCCCAGCGACAGCATCACGGCGCAGACGATCTTCACCCAGACCGGGATGGGGTCCCCGTAGTCCTCGACGTCGGCGATGACCAGCGCCATCACCACGATGCCCATCGTCTTCTGGGCGTCCTGGAGACCGTGGCCGAGGGCCATGCCGGCCGCCGACACCGTCTGCGCGATCCGGAAGCCGCGCTTGGCCTTGTGCGGGTTGGCCCGCCGGAAGAGCCACAGGATGGCGGTCATGACCAGGTAGCCGATCACCAGGCCGACCACCGGCGACACGAACATCGGGATGACGACCTTCTCCAGCACCCCGTGCCAGTAGACCGTCGTCCCGCCCGCGAGCGCCGCCCCCACCATGCCGCCGAACAGCGCGTGCGACGACGAGGAGGGCAGCCCGAAGTACCACGTGACCAGGTTCCAGGCGATCGCGCCGACCAGCGCCGCGAAGAGGATGCCCATCCCCTTCGAGCCCTCGGGCGTCTCGATCAGCCCCTCGCTGACGGTCTTGGCGACGCCGGACCCCAGGAACGCGCCCGCGAGGTTCATCACCGCCGCCATGGCCAGTGCCGCCCGGGGCGTCAGCGCCCGCGTCGACACGGACGTGGCGATGGCGTTGGCGGAGTCGTGGAAGCCGTTCGTGTACGTGAAGAAGAGCGCGACCAGGATGGTCACGACCAGAGCCAAGGTGTCCATGAAGGGGTCAGGACTCCTTGACCGCGATGGTCTCCACCGTGTTCGCGACGTGCTCGAACGCGTCCGCCGCCTCCTCCAGCACGTCCACGATCTGCTTGAGCTTCAGCACCTCGATCGCGTCGTACTTGCCGTTGAAGAGGTGGGCGAGCAGCTTGCGGTGGATCTGGTCGGCCTGGTTCTCGAGCCGGTTGACCTCGATCCAGTACTCGGTGAGGTTCTCCATGGTCCGCAGGTTCGGCATGGCCTCGGCAGTCAGCTCCGCCGCCCGCGCCAGCACCTCGATCTGCTGCTCGACGCCCTTGGGCAGTTCCTCGACGTTGTAGAGGACGACGAGGTCGACGGCCTCCTCCATGAAGTCCATGATGTCGTCGAGGGACGACGCGAGGGAGTAGATGTCCTCACGGTCGAACGGCGTGATGAACGAGGAGTTCAGCTGGTGGAAGATCGCGTGCGTGGCGTCGTCACCGGCGTGCTCCGCGGCCCGCATCCGCTCTGCGATCTCGGCCCGGCCGGCGGTGTCCGCCCCGAGCAGTTCCATGAGGAGTTTCGAGCCCGTGACGATGTTGTCCGCGGATGCGGCGAACATGTCGTAGAAGCTCGTCTCCCTGGGGGTCAGACGAAAGCGCACGTGGGGTCCTCGGGATGCATCGGTTTCGGTCAGGCTGATGCTAGGCGCATCATCCGGCCACGGCTAATGGGCCGTCCACCAGTGTCACCCATGAAACGGGACGAACGGCAGGGGGGCCGCGGGGTGGTCCAGTCCACAGGCCGCCCACAGAGGGACCGGCCACAGGTCCCGTACCCTGCGAAGTTCGGTACGATATACCCAGTAGGGGTATAGGTGCGGAGTGTCTGGAGGACGCGATGACGACCACCGAGGCCGGGGCGGCCACCGAAGAGGCCGTGACCGACCACGACCACGGTGTGCACGGCTACCACAAACAGAAGAACGAGCACCTCAAGCGCCTGCGCCGCATCGAGGGCCAGATCCGCGGCCTGCAACGCATGGTCGACGAGGACACCTACTGCATCGACATACTCACCCAGGTGTCCGCCTCCACCAAGGCCCTGCAGTCGTTCGCGCTGCAACTGCTGGAGGAGCACCTGCGCCACTGCGTCGCCGACGCGGCCCGCGAGGGCGGGGACGAGATCGACGCGAAGGTGGAGGAGGCGACGAAGGCGATCGGCCGCCTCCTGCGCACATGAATCCCTTTGTAAACGTGACGTAAATGACACCTGTCACCGGGCGCCCGTCAGGTGAGGAACGTCAGCCCCGCCGCCGTCCCGGTCCCCTCACTCCTGGCGCCCCGGCCGCGTCCCGTTCCTCCCCCACCCTCAGGACCGCGTCGATGCTCTCCAGGCTGAGCCGCTCCTCGGCCGCCGAGGCCGCGATGATGAGTTCTCCGCACAGCTCTATCTCGGCGAGGGCCTCGTGGTCCTGTACCGCCGTACCGCCGACCGGAGCCACGCGCATCACCTCGTCCCTGCCGTCACCGGCTTCCTAGAGTAGGCAGCGCCCTACACGCCGCGCATGGCACGGACGGGCTAGTCCTCGCGCCCGCCCCCTGACCGGATCCGCCCTTCCGCGGGCGGCCGGAACCACGCTCACTCCTCGGCGACCACGCTCACTCCTCGACGACCACGCTCACTCCTCGGCGATCCGCCCCGCGTAGATGTCCCGGCCGGCGGGCAGCCGTACGTCGACGGGGGTGCCGAAGTCGTACAGCAGCGTCGTCGAGGCGACCGCGACGGCCTCCTTCCGGCCGCCGTTGACGAAGCTGAAGCGGTGCCGGACCTTGCGGATGCGGCCCTGTTCGTCGAGGTAGACGTCGAAGGGCACCTCGGCCGTGGCGAACCCTTTCGCCGCCGCGCCCAGCGATCCCCGCCCGCCCTCGGAGGAGCGCGCGGCGGCCGCGGCCAGGTCGGCCGTCCCGCGGTAGTGCCGCACCTCGGTCCCGGCCAGCCGGGTCGTCCCGACGTACGTCGCCGTGCGCGTGCCGCGCAGCACCTCGGCGGCGGCGTACGGGTCGGTGGCGCCGCCGGTGACCAGGTTGCCGTCGGACAGCGTCGCCGTCTCCACCCGCACCCACTTGTCGGCGGGCACCCCGGCGCCCCGGTTCTTCATGTAGAGGGCGCCGGGGGCGAGGAGTTCGGTGATGGGGCGGTGTTCACTGGTGCCGGCCGGGTCCTGCGGCAGCACCACCTCCAGCGCGCCGAGCCGCTCGCGGTAGTCGTACAGCCCCTCGCCCCGGATGGTCACGCGGGTGCCGCCGGTGGCCATCTCCATCGACGTCCGGGCCTTCGAACTGCCCGCCTCCACCAGGGTGTCGGCGGCCCGGCGCAGCGTCCCGACCGGGTCGGCCGGGCGGGCGTCGGCGTCCTCGGCGGCGGCCCCGCTGCCGGAACACCCGGCGGCGCCGGCGGCGCAGACCCCGGCGACGAGCCCCGCGACGACCGCCGTTCCCCACCGCCGCTGCTGCCGCTCCGCCATCGCCTGCCTACCCCCAGCCGGTACGTCCGTCACGGGCTCCGTGTTGTTGCGTTCAACGACGCTCGGGCGGGCCCCGTCACGCTGACCGAATACCCGCCGTCCGCGTGCACGGTCCCGGCCGGTGCTGGGTAGCGTTCTCGGTGTGACCCAGCAGGACAGCGAGGCACCCTCCCCCACCGGCGAAGAACTCCACCGCACCACGACCGTCGAGCGTGGCCCCTTCTGCCTCGCCCACTGCTCCTGCGGCTGGCGCGGCCCCGCACGCAGGGCGAGAAGCCTGGCCAGAACGGACGCGGAAGGCCACACCCGCGGCTAGGGCGCTTTCCCCGCAGCCCGCCTGACGCCCCCTCACCACCTCCCCTCCCGGCCGGGGAACCCCGTCCCCCCGGCCGCCGTCTCGCTCCATGAAGCCGACGGAAGGCACGGGACGACATGGAACGACGTACGTTCATCGCAGGCGGCACGGCCGCGGTCACGGCGTTGACGACGACCGCGTGCCGGGCGACGGCCCACGACGGCGGCACCCCCACCCCCGCCTCCGGTGCCACCGGTACCGCGCGCACGTCCACCGGCGCCGCGGCCGCCCCCGACTGGGCGGCGCTCGCCCGCGACCTGGACGGCACCCTGGTCCGCCCCGGCGACGCCGCCTGGGACACGGCCCGCCTGCTGTACAACACGCGCTTCGACACGCTCAGGCCGACCGCGGTCGCCTACGCCGCCCACACCGACGACGTCCGCACGGTCCTGGCGTACGCCCGCACCCACGGCACCCGGGTCGCCGTCCGCAACGGCGGTCACTCCTACGGCGGCTGGTCCTCGGGCGACGGGCGGCTGATCCTCGACGTCTCCCGGCTCAGCCGGGTCCGGGCGAGCGGCGGCACGGCCGTGATCGGCGCCGGAGCCAAACTCATCGACGTCTACCGCGCACTGGCCGCGCGGGGCGTGACCGTCCCGGCGGGCTCCTGCCCGACGGTCGGCGTCTCCGGCCTGGTCCTCGGCGGCGGCCACGGCGTGGTCTCCCGCGCGTACGGCCTGACCTGCGACAGCCTCACCCGGGCGACGCTGGTCACCGCCGACGGCCGCGAACTCACCGCCGACGCGACCACGCACAAGGACCTGTTCTGGGCCCTGCGCGGCGCCGGCAACGCCACCTTCGGCGTCGTGACGGAACTGCACTTCACCACCCACCCGGCGCCGCAGGCGGTGACCGGCTACCTCACCTGGCCCTGGTCGAGGGCGGCCGCGGTGGTCGGGGCCTGGCAGGAGTGGGGCCCGGACCAGCCCGACGAGATCTGGTCCTCCCTCCACCTCTCCGACACCCCCGGCGGCACGCCCCGGATCTCCGTCGCCGCCTTCTCCCTCGGCACGTACGGCGAGCTCCAGAACGCGGTCGACCGCCTGGCGGACCGGGTCGGCGCCCCGGCGACCGGCGTCTCACTGCGCCGCCGTACGTACGAGGAGGCCATGGAGGTGTACGCCGGCTGCTCGTCCTTCTCCACCGACGCCCAGTGCCACCTGCCCGGTTCGACCCCCGGCCGCACCCCGCAGGGCGCACTCGCCCGGGAGACGTACGCGGCCGGCTCCGACTTCTTCGACCGCTCCCTGCCGGCGGCCGGCATCGGCACGCTGCTGAAGCAGCTGAGCACCGTCCGCGGCGGCGCGGGCAGCATCGCGTTCACGGCCCTGGGCGGCGCGGTGAACCGCGTCTCCCCCACGGCGACGGCCTTCGTCCACCGCCGCTCCCGCATGCTGGCCCAGTACCTCGTCTCCTGGCGCTCCGGCACGTCCGGCACGGCGGCCCGGTCCTGGCTGGCCTCGGCCCACGCGGCCATGAAGCCGTACGCCTCGGGCGCCGCCTACCAGAACTACGCGGACCCCACCCTCACGAACTGGAAGCAGGCCTACTACGGCGACGCGCTCCCGCGTCTGACCCGGCTGAAGCGGCAGTACGACCCGGAGGGCTTCTTCACCTACCCGCAAGGCCTGTGAGAGCCGGCGTCACCGTCGGCCCCACTCGGCCCTGTCCCCGGCCTCACGCGGCGAGGTCCCGCTCCTCGCTCGCCGTCTCCTCCACCCGGGCCCCCGACACCTGCGCACCGCCGCCCGCCGCGCGCGCGGCGCGGCTCCGGACCACCCAGCCCACCCGGGGCGACCGCTCCACCGCCCGCAGCACGGGCGTCAGCAGCATCGAGGCCACCGGGGACAGCAGCAGCGCCACGGCCGTACCGAGCGCGAAGCCGCCGACCACGTCGGTCGGGTAGTGCACACCCATGTACACCCGGCAGAAGCCCTCCAGCAGACCGATGGCTATGCCCACCAGCCCGAACTTCCGGTTGGTGACGAACAGCGCGACGCCCATCGCCATGGTGATCGTGGCGTGGTCGCTGACGAAGGAGTAGTCGGTCTTGCCGGATATCAGCACCTCCAGCCCCTGGTGATCGAGGAACGGCCGGGGCCGCTCCACGAAGCCGCGTATCGGCACGTTCACCAGCACCGCGACCGCCGCGGCCAACGGCACCCACACCAGCGCCGCCACGGACGCGGCCGCCTCCTCCGCGGAGCCGGGCCGTCTGCGCACCGTCCACCAGCACCACAGCACCAGCAGGACCATGGTCAGCAGGAGCCCGTACTCGCCGACGAACTCGACGACCCGGTCCAGCCAGTGCGGGGCCTCCTGGGCGAGGCCGTTGATGTCGTAGAGCAGGTCGACGTCGGGGTTCGACCCGGATGCGGCGAGTCCAGCCATGGTGCTGCGGCCCCTTCGTCGTGTCGTGCCCGGCGCGCCTCACGCGCGCCGCTCGTACCCACCCCCGTGGTGTGTAGATCCGCTTCCGCCGGTGTGTTCAGTCTCAGGCATGGCTCGGCTACGTCAACAGGAACGCACGGCTCCCCCAGATACGTTCCACTCTCCACCGAATGATCACGCAGACGTTATCGAAGAGAGATACGTCTTCGCAGCTCAGAAGGGGCGTTACCGGCCGGTTCAGACCGTCGTGGGGAGCGCTTTCGCGCCATCTTCGGTCACCCGGGTGGCCCCGAAGTACTTGCGCGTGTCGATCGGGTCGAACCGGATGACGGCCCCCGTGTGCGGGGCGTCGATCATGTACCCGCCCCCGACGTAGATCCCCACGTGGTCGATGGCCCGCGAGTTGTTCGGATCGGTCGAGAAGAACACCAGGTCCCCCGGCAGCAGTTCGTCCCGCGCCGGGTGCGGCCCCGCGTTGTACTGGTCGTTCGCCACCCGCGGCAGCGTGATCCCCACACTCTCGTACGCCGCCTTGGTCAACCCCGAACAGTCGAACCGTCCCCCCTGATCAGCCGTACCGTTCCCACCCCACAGATACGGCGTCCCGAGCTTCTTCTGCGCGAAGTAGATAGCCCCGGCAGCCTGCTCGGAGGGGTCCACTCGGGTGACGGGGGCGGCGAAGCTCTTCTCCAGCGTGCGGATCGTCTTGACGTAGTTCTGCGTCTCGCTGATCGCCGGGACGCCGCCCGCGCGGATGACCCGGTAGGCGCCCGCGTTGTAGGCGGCGAGCATGTTGTTGGTCGTGTCGCCCGGCACGTCCTTGACGTACTTCGCGAGCTCGCAGTCGTACGACGCAGCCGACGGGATCGCGTCATTCGGATCCCAGATGTCACGGTCGCCGTCCCCGTCGCCGTCGATGCCGTGCGTGGCCCAGGTGCTGGGGATGAACTGGGCGATGCCGCGGGCGTCGGCGTGGCTGACGACGTCCGGATCCCAGCCGCTCTCCTGGTACAACTGCGCGGCGAGAAGGGCCGGGTTGAGGGCGGAACAGAGGTTGCCCCACTTCTGAACGAGCGTCTGATAGGCCGACGGCACAGCTCCCTTGGCCAGTCCGACACTGCCCTGTCCGACGCCGTTGACGAGATTCCCAGCCACGACGTACACCCCGACGACGAGCAGCATCGCGAAGCTCAGTCCGAGCCCGACCGCGGCTCCGCCGATCACCCAAACTTTTCGCACGTCCCAACCCTCCCCCACCGCGGCGCGGTTTACCGGCCGATCCCGAACCAGTTGCTGTCGTGTGCACTACTGCGAGACGAACCCGCGGCAGTCAATACTGGCGTACTGCCTGGTCCCTTGGACATGGAGGAAGAGCACCGTCCAGTCACCGGGGTCGTTCGCGACGGGGATCGCGTCGCTGTACTTCTTGCCCTCCACGGTCTGCTGGAAGTCGTCGGGGTACGTCAACTCCACCCATTCGTAGCCCATCTCGACGGGCTTGCTGGTGTATCCCAGGTCCAGGTTCGCCTGGGGCACGCCCTCGATGGGCTTGCCGGTGTCCGCGTCGATCGCGTGCGGGGGCTTCACGGACACGGAGACGTAGTACGGACCGGACTGGGGAGCGATGTAGCCGATCCGGATTCCGATCCGCACCTTGCCCGCCGTGTAGGCGGCGTCGGAGTCCACCGCCGAGATCGAGGCCTGGAAGTGCTCGTTGCGCTCCTCCGCCGGCAGCCCGCACGCCCCTTGCCCGTCCTCCGCATTCGGGTCGGCGGTCCACCAGTCGCGGGACGGGTTGGTCTGCTCCACGTAGGCGGGCGGCTGGAGTTCCGCCTCGTCACTGCCGGCCGTGGTGGCCGCCGCCGAGGTGGTACCCGGGCCGGCCTCGTCGTTCTTGCCGTCACCGCCCTTGCCGTCACCCGTGCCGGGCAGCAGGACGAGTGCGGCGACGGCGCCCACCACGACGGCCAGTCCGGCCGCACCGGCGATCAGCCAGCGCTTCCCGCGCCGAGGGCGAGTGGCCGGCGACGGCTGGGTCACGTGGGTGGGTGTGTAGCCGTTGCCGTTCGGGGCGGTGGCCGTGGGCATGTCGTGCGGGCCGAGCGGCCTGTGGGCCGGCGGAGGGGGGAGCGGGGGCGGGACCGTGGACATCGACGGGACCGCCTCGCCCAGTGCGGCCAGTCCACCGTAGAACGTGTCCTCGACGAGCGCCGTCCGCACCCCGCAGCGTGCGATCACGTCGGCGAGGCCGGGACGTGCCCCTGGGTCCTTGGCCACGCACCACTCGACGAGTGCGGCCAACTGCGGCTCCACGTCGACGAGGTCGATCGCTTCGTGCACGGCGCGATAGCTCACCCCCGCCGGATCCCCGTGCCCGAAGGGCGGTCGGCCGGTCGCCGCGTAGGCGAGCATCGCACCGAGGGCGAAGACGTCGGCGACAGGGCCGACCTCGTTGCGCATCAGTACCTCGGGTGCGGTGAAGCCTGGCGTGCCGGGCGCGACCCCCGCTTCGGTGAGCGCCGTCTGCGCCGCGCCGCGGGCGATCCCGAAGTCGATGAGCTGTGGACCCTGGGCCGCGAGGATCACGTTCTGCGGTTTGAGGTCCCGGTGGGTGACGCCCTGCGCGTGCACCGCCGAGAGCCCTTCGGCCAGCGCCGCGAGCAGCGCACGGCACGTCTCGGCGGGCAACGGTCCCCGCGCCGCCACCGCCTTGCTCAAGGTGGGCCCCGGGATGTATTCGGTCGCGAGCCAGTACGGGGGCGCGTCCAGCGCGGCGTCTATCAGGTTCGCCGTATACGCACTGCGCACCGCCCGCACCGTCTCCACCTCCCGCCGGAACCGCGCCAGCGCCTCCGGATGGTCGGTGATCTCGTCCCGGATGACCTTGATGGCGACGAGCCGTCCGCCGGGTGAGCGGCCGAGGTAGACCTGCCCCATGCCGCCCGCGCCGAGCCGGGCGAGCAGGGTGTACACGCCTATCCGCGCCGGATCGTGAGCCCTCAGTACGTCCACCGAACGACCATGCCACACGGGTCAGTTCGATGGACCCCCGCCACTCGGCCCACCACGGTTCCCCCAGCGCTCACGGTGGTACCCGGAGCGGGTCTACGGTGGGGCCTGGAAGTCTCCGCCCCCTCCACCCCCACCTCACCCCCCTCAAGAAGGACACCCCCCATGTCTGACATCCCGTCCGACCTCACCTGGATCCGCGCCGCCCCGCCGGAGGCGACCGGCCCCGGCCCCTGGATCGAGATCGCCTTCGGCGAGGGCGACGACGGCGAGGCCCCCGTCTACCTCCGCGAGACCAGCGACCCGGAGAACGTCGTCACCACGAACCGCCGCAAGTGGGACGCCTTCGTCCTCGGGGTGCAGGCGGGCGAGTTCGACCACTTCGTGGAGGGCGTCGAGACGGAGTACTGACGCGTCCGTCACGGGGCGGCATGAGACCATCGTGACGGGTCTCTCACCCGACTGGCCGTCAGCACGGGGACAGGGCCGTGAAGTGGGACAACGACGGAACCACACACCAGGTTCCGCCCCGAGCTCATTGCCCGGCGTGACCTGCCGTGATACACAGAGTGACCGTACGAGCTATTCGTACGAATCCCGCCCATCAATGACGCCAAGTCGACATACGACGGCGGCTTTGTCGGCGAGAATGATGCCGACCTCTGCACACCGCAGGGGACGACTGCGGAACTACCCACCAGGGGCGGTGACTTACATGCTCTTTGCGGCCGACAAGGGAGACATCAACACCATCATCGGCGGGATCGCTCCGGACTGGGGGCCCTTCGGCACCCTGGGCAACGAGGCCAAGGTGATGATCGAGGTCGTGATGGCGGTCGCCATCCTGCTCTGCCTCGGCATCGCCATCTGGGGCGCGGCCAAGCAGCGCATCGGTGCCACCGCCCTGCGGGACACCTTCAGCGCGGAACAGGGCAAGGGCCTCATCATCGCGGGTCTGACGGGCGTCTTCATCATCGGCTCACTCGGCACGCTGTTCACGATCGTGTACGGCATGGCCGTCTAGCCGTCCCGGGTCCTCACCCGTCCCGTCCGGGCACGCCCGGCCCTCCCCACCCCACCCACCCGTCGTGCCCACCGGCTGAGGTTGCGTTTCCCTGATGTCGAGTCACCACACCGCGCCCGCGCGGGAACCAGCACGGCTACCGTCGTACTACTACGCGTTCCGGTACGGCAGCGAGGGGGCGTACGCGGTATGAGTCCCGGCGACGACCACGACTACGGCGAACCCGCGGGCACGCGTGTCCGCCTGCCCGACGCCGACCCCTACGGCGGCGCCCGCCGTCCCGGCCGTTCCTCCTCGCGCGGCCTGGTGACGGTCGTCGGCGTCGTCGTCCTCCTCATCGCCGCGATCGCCCTCGCCAACCGCGGAGGAGACGATTCCTCATCGTCCTCCGCGACGAGCAAGGGCGACCAGCCGAAGACGTCGACCACGGCCGCGAGCGGGACGAAGCCGGTCCAGACCAAGACCGCGGACATCCCGACGGGATACACGCGCGATGAGCAAGGTGCGCAGAGCGCGGCAGCCAATTACTGCGTCGCCCTGGGCTCGGCGGAGATGTTCGACTCCGAGCGGCGACGCGAGATCGTCGACACCGTGTACGCGCCCGCCGTCGCCGAGGCCCGGCGGTCTGCCCTGGACACCGCCTACTCGGACGAGACGTTCCTGGGCAATATCGGCCTGAACAAGGACGGCACCGCCCCGGACGGCCAGACCTTCGTCTCGCGGATCGTCCCTGTGGGATCCAAGGTCACGGCTTCCAGCGAGGACGCGGCCACCGTAGAGGTCTGGTACACCTCGCTCTTCGGTCTCTCGGGCGAAGCCTCGACCAATCCCGTGTCCCAGAGCTGGTACACCACCACCTACCAGCTCAAGTGGATCAACGATGACTGGAAGGTCACCGACTTCCAGCAGAAGGACGGGCCCGTTCCGATCGGGCGCGACCAGAAGGCCTCCACCGCCGACGACATGACGAAGGCCGTCGAGGAGTACGGAGGGTTCACCTATGCGCGCTAAGCACCTCTCGCTGAAGCTGACGGCCGCCGTGGCCGCCGTTCAGACCACATCGGTGCTCCTCACGGCCCGCGCCTTCGCCGCGCCGTCGCCCGATCCGAGCCCCTCTCCGTCGGCATCACCGTCGGCGTCCCCCTCTCCCAGCGACAGTACCTGCGACCTGATCCGCGGTCCCGCGGAGGAGTACTGCCAGAGGGGGGACACCTCCTCCGGCACCACCACCCCCCTCACCGACACCACCGACCCCCTCTCCTCCCTCGCCAAGGGCTGCGCCGAAGCCGCCTCCTGGACCGTCGACAAGCTCAGCGACGCCGTCAAGGACACCGCGAACGTCGACTTCACCAACCCCAAGTTCCTCCAGCAGTACGCGGTCGTCTTCGCCGCGTCGACGGTCCTGACCCTCCTCCTGTGGCTGCTGGCCGTGGCCAAGCGGGCGGTCCGCGGAGTCCCCCTGACCACCGCCATCGGCGAAGCCGTCGGCTTCCTGTGGCTCACGGTGCTCGCCTCCGCCTTCACCCCGCTGATCCTCTACACGGTCGTGTCGGCCACCGACGGCATCACGGACGTCCTGGCGAAAACCACCGGCGACCAGACCGACACGTTCTTCGGCACCTTCTCCGCCGCCCTGGAGAAGGGCGAGGACATCGGCGGCGGCCCGATCATGCTGATCGTGGTCTCCCTGGTCTCCATCCTCGCCGCCGGCGTGCTCTGGCTGGAGCTGGTCATCCGGGCCGCGCTCCTCTACGTCGGCGCCCTGCTCGGCACGGTCGTCTACGCCGGCCTGGTCGACAAGAACCTGTGGAGCCACGTCCGCCGCTGGGCCGGCATCATGATCGCGGTCATCCTGGTCAAACCGGTCATCGTGATCGTCCTCGGCCTCGCCGGCGCGCTCTCCGCCGACGACGGCCCGGACGCCTTCTCCGCCGTCGTCTCCGGCCTCGCCATCATCCTGCTCGCCATCTTCGCCAGCGCGATGATCTACCGCTTCGTCCCCGGCTTCGGCGACGAGATCGCCGGCTCGCGCAACAACCGCCTCATGCAGGGCGCGGAAGGCAAGGCCGCCGCCGTCATCAGCTCCCCGGCGACCCTCGTCGCCCAGGGCATCAAGACGCACAGCACCCGCGCCGACAGCAACGGCGGCGGCGGTGCGTCCTCCGGCGGCCCCCGCCCGGCCCACCAGACCGCCGGCGGCGTCGCCGCGCACAGCTCGCGCACCCCGAACACGGGCGGCGGATCCGTCCCCTCCGCCGCGCCCCCGCCCCGCACGGGCAGCCCGGTCAACACGCCCCACGCCGGCAACACCCGCAACAGCAGCAACAACCGCACGGGAGGTGAAGGGCGTTGACGACCGATACCCACGTGTCCCACGTGGTCACGCCCCGCCGTACATATCTGATCGGCCGCGCCCGGCCGAACGCGATCGTCGGCCGCAACCGCGAGACCGGCGAGATCGCGCTCATCGTCATCGGCGCGTTCCTCGGCATGATGTGCGGGCTCCTCGTCCCCCTCCTCGCCCTGCGCATCGTGCTGCTGGCCGGCTTCCCCATGCTCGCGCTGGCCGTGGTCTACGTGCCGTACAAGCACCGCACGTTCTACAAGTGGTTCGAGATCAACCGCAGCTACAAGCGCACCCTGCGCCAGGGCACCACGTACCGCTCCGGCGTCATGGAGGCCGGCACCCGGATCGACGGGCAGGAGATCGAGGTCGGCCCGCCGCCCGGCATCGGCCGCATCACCTGGCTGGCCGCCCCCTTCGGCCCCGACGAGATCGCCGTGCTCCTGCACGCCGACCGCCGCACGGTCACGGCCGCGATCGAGATCGAGGGCCCGGGCGTCGGCCTGCGCGACAGCGAGGACCAGGAGGCCCTCGTCGACCGCTTCGGCACCCTGCTCAAGCACGTGGCCAACGGCGACGGCTTCGTCACCCGCCTGCAGATGCTCGCCCGCACCCTGCCCGCCGACCCCGACGCCCACGCCAAGGACGTCACCCAGCGCGGCGACGACAAGGCGCCCGGCTGGCTCCAGCAGTCGTACGACCAGCTCCAGTCGATGGTGTCCACCAGCAGCGAGCAGCACCGCGCCTACCTCGTCGCCTGCATGCACTACACCCGCGAGCTCGCCGCCGAGGCCCACGCCATGGCCCGCGCGGCCCGCCCGCAGAACGGCCGCAAGCTGGACCGGGACGCCGGCCTCGCCGTCGTCATGGCCCGCGAGCTGACCGACATCTGCTCCCGCCTCCAGGAGGCGGACATCCGCGTCCGCCAGCCGCTCGGCCAGAGCCGCCTCGCCTCCCTCGTCCACTCCATGTACGACCCGGACCACCCCATCGACCACATCCAGGCCATGACCCGGCGCAACGCCTGGCCGGCCGAACTGGACGCGATGGAGCCCACCTTCCTCCAGGCCAAGACCCGGGAGTCGTCGACCCGCGCCCCCTGGTGCCACGCCACCGCCTGGATCAAGGAGTGGCCGATGACCCCGGTCGGCGTGAACTTCCTCGCCCCGCTCCTCGTCCACACCCCGGACGTCATCCGGACGGTCGCCGTGACGATGGACCTCGAACCCACCGAGGTCGCCATCGAACGCATGCTGACCGAGAAGACCAACGACGAGGCGGAGGCCAGCCGCGCCGCCAAGATGAACCGCACCGTCGACCCCCGCGACGTCGCCGCCCACTCCCGCCTCGACCAGCGCGGCGAGGACCTCGCCAGCGGCGCGGCGGGCGTCAACCTGGTCGGCTACATCACCGTCTCCTCCCGCACCCCCGAGGCCCTGGCCCGCGACAAGCGGACGATAAGGGCGTCGGCCGGCAAGTCGTACCTCAAGCTGGAGTGGTGCGACCGCGAGCACCACCGCGCCTTCGTGAACACACTCCCGTTCGCCACCGGCATCCGAAGGTAGGGGCTTTCCATGCGGGACCCGATGTCCGTCCTCACCGACGCCTTCACGTCCTTCCTGTTCGGCAAGGTCGAGACGACGCGCCTGCCGGTCCGCACCTCGACCGGCCAGGCCCAGGCGGTCTACCTCCCGACCGCCGCCCCCGGCCTCGGCGACTCGGGCGTGATCATCGGCCGCGAGGTCTACTCCGGCAAGGGCTACATCTACGACCCCTTCCAGCTGTACGGCCAGCAGCTCCCGGCCCCGCACTGGCTGGTCCTCGGCGAGTCCGGCAACGGCAAGTCGGCGCTGGAGAAGACGTACGTCCTGCGCCAGCTCCGCTTCCGCGACCGCCAGGTCGTCGTCCTGGACGCCCAGGGCGAGGACGGCGTCGGCGAGTGGAACCTCATCGCGCAGGCGCTGGGGATAACTCCCATCCGCCTGGACCCGATGGCCGCCCTGGACCACGGCATCCGCCTGAACCCGCTGGACCCGTCGATCACCACGACGGGCCAGCTGGCGCTCCTGCGCACCATCATCGAGGTCGCCACGGGCCACGGCCTCGACGAACGCTCGGGCTTCGCCCTGAAGGTCGCCCACGCCTACGTCAACGAGACGATCGTCGAACGCCAGCCGGTCCTCACCGACATCGTCGAGCAGCTGCGCCACCCCGAACCGGAGTCGGCGGAGGCGATGAACGTCGCCATAGAGGACGTACGGGCCTGGGGCCTGGACGTGGCGCTGGTGCTGGACCGTCTGGTCGACGGTGACCTGCGGGGCATGTTCGACGGCCCGACGACGGTCGGCATCGACCTGGACGCCCCGCTGATCGTGTTCGACCTGTCCCACATCGACCGCAACTCCATCGCCATGCCGATCCTGATGGCGATCGTCGGCGTGTGGCTGGAGCACACCTGGATCCGCCCCGACCGGAAGAAGCGCATCTTCCTCGTCGAGGAGGCCTGGCACATCATCAACAGCCCGTTCGTGGCGCAGCTCTTCCAGCGGCTGCTGAAGTTCGGCCGCCGTCTGGGCCTGTCCTTCGTGGCCGTCGTGCACCACCTGTCGGACGTCGTGGACGGAGCGGCGGCCAAGGAAGCGGCCGCGATCCTGAAGATGGCCTCCACGCGGACGATCTACGCCCAGAAGGCGGACGAGGCGAGGGCGACGGGCCGTGTGCTGGGCCTGCCGCGCTGGGCCGTGGAGATCATCCCGACGCTCACCCCCGGCATCGCCGTCTGGGACGTCAACGGCAACGTCCAGGTCGTCAAACACCTGGTCACCGAGAGCGAACGTCCCCTGGTCTTCACCGACCGCGCGATGACCGAGTCGTCCGCCGACCTGACCGACGACGACGCCCTGCGCGCCGCCGAGCTCGAACAGGAGCAGCGGGCGGCGGCCTTCATGGAACAGCACCTGGCCGACTTGGACGGCTCGTCCGAGTCCACGGTGGCGTGAGGCCGGGGGTGCGCTGCCATGAGAGCCGGTGACGAGCGCCGCGACGGCCAGGGCGGCGTCCCCGACGGTCTGCTGGTCGGCATCCTCGCGTTCCTGCTCGGCATGACCCTGCTGGTGTGGACGGCCACGGGGCTGGCGGCCGTCCTCTCGCACGGCTCCTGGCCCCCCGGCATCGCCTTCATCCGCACGCCGCTGGCGATGCGCCACCTCGTCGCCCGCCCCCACGACCTCGCGGGCGCCTGGCCGGACGCGGACCCCGCCGCCCTGTCCGGCTACGGGCTCTTCTGGGGCCTGTTCATCGGCGAGCTCATGCTGCTGTTCGTCCTCACGGTCTTCGTGATCGGGACGGTGGCGCGCTGGCGGGCGGTACGGGCCAGGAGGGCGGCGGCGGCCGCCGCACCCCCGGTACCGCGGGAGACGCCGGCCCCGCCGGCCCACCACGAGGTCCCGACCCCGCGAACGGCACCGGCACCGCCGCCGAGCCCGATCCCGGAACCGGACCGGACCCCGCTCGCCGCCCTCTCCACGGCGGAACGGCCCGCCGCGTGGGAGAGCCGACGCCCGGAGGCGGGCGTGCTCTTCGCCTCGCCGGAGAGCCGGCACACGACCGCCGCGCAGGCCGTGCGCGACGCGGAGGGCCCCGCCCTGGTCGTCACCTCGGCCCCCGCTCTCTGGCACACCACCAAGGACGCCCGGTCCAAGCTGGGCCCGGTCCTCCTCTACGACCCCACGCACCGGTGCGACACCCCGGCCCGCCTCCACTGGTCGCCCATCGCCGGCTGCGAGGACCGGACCACCGCCGCGGCGAGGGCGACCGCCCTCCTGACCCCCGTGCGTCCCACGGCCCGTCTGGACCAGGCCGTCACCGACACCGCGGAGACGCTGCTGCGCTGCTATCTGCACGCCGCGGCCATCGACGGCCGCACCATCCGCCATGTGCACCGCTGGGCCCAGGGCACCGGTCTCCAGGAGGCGGTGCGCACCCTCCGTACGAACCCGAAGGCGGCCCCCGGCGCGGCCGGCGAGCTGGAGGGGGCCCTCACCTCCCACCCCGACCGCCGTGACATCGCCCAGGAGCTGACGGCCCGTGCCCTGTCGTCGCTCTCCACGGTGAACATCCGCGAGGCCTGCACTCCCAACCGAACAGATGCGCTCGCCCTGGATTCCTTCGTGAACGAAGGGGGAACGCTGTACGTGGTCGGTGAATCCATCGAGGACCCGAGGACCAGCCCCGGCGCGATGCCGCTCCTCACGGCCCTCGTCTCCAGCGTGGTCGAGCGCGGCCGGCGCGTGGCCGAACGGTCATCCTCCGGTCGCCTCGACCCACCACTGGCCCTCATCCTGGACGACGTCGCGGCGGTGGCCCCGCTCCCCCAGCTCCCGGACCTCCTGTCCACGGGCCCGGAACGCGGCCTCCCCACGCTGGCCCTCCTCCGCTCCCGCGAACAGGCCCGCACCCGCTGGCCCCACACGGAACTCCCGGTCTGACCGCGCGGTACGACGGCGGCCTCAGGGACGGGGGAGTACCAACTCCAGCTCCCGGCTGCCCGGATCGGCCGACAGCGGTACGACGACGCCGCTGGGCTCGAATCCCGCCCGGCGGTAGAAGGCACGGGCCCGCCCGTTGTCCTCGTGGACGATGAGCCGTACCCGTTCCACCCCACGGTCCCAGGCCCACTCCAGCGCGGCGTCGAACAGCACCTCGGTCAGCCCGATGCCCCGGCACTCGGGCCGTACGAACACGCCGACGAGGTGCCCCTGTCGCCGTTCGACCGGGAATCCGGCCCAGTCCTCCGTACCGGCCTCCTCGACCAGTACGGTCACGGTCCCGACCCATTCGCCGTCCGGTCCCTCGGCGATGATCTGCTGTGCGTGCTCCGCCTTCTCGGCGGCGCCGGCCGTCCGTTCCCGCCAGAAGGACTCCGGTTTCGCCAGGGCCTCCTCGTACGTCTCCAGGAACGCCAGGGGTGCGACCGGGTCCCGCAGCGCCAGCAGCCGCAGCTGCCTCGCCGCGGCCCACTCGTCGGCGCGCACGGACCGAATGACGTAGCTCATGCAGGTCACCGTAGTACCCGAGCCGGACACCCTCACCCGAATAAGGACCCTGAACGCAGAAATCCCCCGTGCCGTCCGGCACGGGGGATTTCTCAAAAATTGTTCGGCGGCGTCCTACTCTCCCACAGGGTCCCCCCTGCAGTACCATCGGCGCTGTAAGGCTTAGCTT
>NZ_JBIAPF010000010.1:373733-382086 GCF_042888135.1 Streptomyces sp. NPDC003247 | reverse complement strand
CCCGCGGAGCGGGCTATGCCCCGGCAAGCCGGGGCATAGAGTACGAATTGCGCAAGCGCAATTCGAATTCCCCCGCAAGCGGGGGAATGGAATTCCGCAAGCGGAATTCTAAAAGAGCATCAATTCGCGCAAGCGCGAATTGCGGGCCACCCGCGCTTGCGCGGGTGGCCAAGGCTGGCCGCAGGGGGAGGTGCACCATGCTCGCGCCTGTGTAGGGTATGGGATTACCAACTATCACCTTTACAATGGAGATGACGGGCCGTCGGTCTGGCTGGGTTGCCGGCTGCACCGCAGTGAGGGGCTCCGCTGCGCTCCACCCGGGACCCTCCCCAGCCTCGAACCTGGCCTGGCGCGTTCACTGATACTCTGTCAGAATATACAACAACCCCACCGCATTTGGAGCGAGATTCAGTGTGTATCGCCCTGGGGTGGGATATGACCCGTGGGTGATGCATCAGGGATGCTTGGCTGTGTAGAGTTTGGGTCCAGACACTACATCCCCGCCACCTTCACCGCGCCAGACTTTCGTTTCAGATTGCGCGCCATATTCCGCGAAAGGGAGAACACGGGAATGGCCGTGAAACTGCGTGACCACCAGATCGAGGCCGTTGCCGCCATTGTGCGTGGTCTCGATATCCCGCCGGGCGGCATTCCTTTCAGCGGTCTGCGCGGGCAGGTGCACGCTGCGTGTGGGACGGGAAAGACCATCATCGCGGCGGCATCGGCGAAACGCCTTGTCCCCAAGGGCCGCATTCTCGTGCTGGTGCCGACGCTGGACCTTCTGACCCAGACCGTCCAGGCGTGGCGCGCGGCCGGGCATACGGGGCCGGCGGTTGCGGTGTGCTCGCTGCAGGGCGACCCGGAGCTGTGGAACCTCAAGGTGCGTTCCACCACGAGCCCCGTGCAGCTGGCTCTGTGGCACGGTTGCGGGCCTGTGGCCGTCTTCGGGACGTACGCCAGCCTCGGTGTTCTGGCGGAGGCTTTCGAGGGCGTCTACGGGCAGCAGTTGGCGCCGATGGACCTCACGGTGGTCGATGAGGCGCACAGGACTTCGGGTTCGATGGGGAAGGCGTGGGCCGACGTCCACGACCAGAGCGTCATCCCGTCGCGCCGTCGGCTGTATCTGACGGCGACGCCGCGGATCTGGGAGGAGCGGCTGGACCGGGAGGTCGCGGAGGGGGTGCGGGACCCGCTGCCGCGGGAGATGGCGGCTTCCATGGACGACGAGAAGGTCTTCGGGCCCGTCCTGTACAAGCTGTCGCTGGCGTCGGCGGTGTCGCGGGGCCTGCTGGCGCGGTACCAGATCATCGTCCTGGAGCTGAAGGACCCGGTCGTCACCCCGGAGCGGCTGATGGGCGAGGACCGGCACACCGAGGAAGTCCGCGGGCAGCGCCTCGGGGCGCTCCAGGCCGCGCTCCTGCACACCATGGCGCAGCACGACCTGTCGACGTGCATCACCTTCCACCACCGGACGATGGAGGCACAGGCGTTCGCGGAGGGCCTTCAGCGTGTTGCGGCCAAGCTGCACGCCGACCAGCCCAGGGCATACCCGAAGCGGATCTGGGCGGACTGGCTGTGCGGCGACCACGTGCCCGGGCACCGGCGGGAAGTCCTGGGCTCGTTCGGCACCACGGCGCAGCGTGCTGTCCTGTCGAACTGTCGTGTGCTCGGGGAGGGCGTCGACATCAGAAGTGTGGACAGTGTCGCCCTGCTGGACCCCAAGGGGGCGCCGCACGACATCGTCCAGGCCGTCGGCCGTGCTTTGCGTCAAAGGCCCGGGCAAGGGAAACTCGCCTCTTTGATCGTTCCGGTGTTTCTCCAGTCCGGGGAAGAGCCTGAGGACATGTTCACCTCGGGGTCGTATCGGCCTTTGGTGAAGGTTCTTGAGGGTCTTCGGGCTCACGATGAAGAGGCCGTGGAACTGCTCGCGATTCCGCAGGAGCCGCGGAAAGATGTCGCGCAGCCTTCTGTGAGCATTGGCGCGGCGCCGGAGGAAGGCGGGGAAGAATCCCGCCTGCTGCTCCGTTTTGCGGTTCCGCGTGACCCGGTGATGGTCGCGGACTGGGTGAGCTTCAACGTGATCGACACGGAGCGTCAGGACTGGGCGCGCGGTTGGGCGAAGCTGAAGGTGTTCACGGAGCGTGAGCATCATGCCAGGGTTCCGTACGGGCACAGGGAGGGAGCGACTCCTCTCGGGCAGTGGGTGGCGGAGCAGCGGCGGGCCTACGCGGCTGGGGAGATGAGCGGGCGGCGCGCGCAGCGGCTGGAGCGCCTCGGCATGGTCTGGTCGGTCGCCGATGAGCGGTTCCAGGGGAATCTGGAGGCCGCGAAGGCGTACTACGAGGAGCATTGGACACTGTGCGCTCCCCGGAGCGCCACGGCGCTGGATCGGCCGGTCGGGCAGTGGCTGTCCAACCTTCGCCGCCCTGGTGCACTGGAGGGCCGTCCCGAGTGGAGGACCGCCTTGGAGGGCGTCGACGAGGACTGGAACCCGTCGTGGTCGGCCGAGTGGCAACGGCATTACGCTGCCTTGCGCGAGCTGGTGCGTGGCGAAGAAGGCCAGACGGGCGTCCTGCCCGGGGTCACCGTGCACGGCATGGATATCGGCAAATGGCTGGCCCGGCAACGTCAGCCCGAGGTCTGGGCGGCTCTGGCGGACGGGCAGCGGGAGCGTTTGGAGCAGTTCGGCATCACACTGCTGGCCCCGGAGCCGGAGGAGTCCGCGAGGCCGTCCGCGGCGCCTCTGAGCGCCTTTGAGCGGGGCGTCGCGGCTCTCGCGCAGTACAAGGCCCGCGAGGGTTCTGTGAGAGTTCCCAGAGGGCATGTAGAGACGGTTGTGGTCGGGGGCCGGGAGCACTCTGTGAAGCTGGGGGTCTTCCTGTCGAACATGAAGTCGAGGCGGGCCAGGCTCGCCGCCGACAGGCTCCGGGTGCTGGCCGCACTCGGACTCGAATGGGCAGCATCCTGATGCTGTTGGGCGGGCCTCAGGTGCGTTGTGTGCCCGGGGTCATTCGCTGTCCCGGGCGTGCATCGCACTGGAGTGTGTGTAGGCACTGGGATCTTGGGCTGCTGCCCTTTTGGGGGTATGTGGCGGGCGGATTCAGCCGAGTGGGTGAGGGTTGCGGGCTGTGTGCTGGTCCCGGGCGTCCTGCTGTGCCTTCGTGTCCGGAGGCCGTCGACGAGAACGGCGGCGGCGAGACGGGCATGGATCCGGTTCTGGCGATGTCCCTTCTCCCGGGCGTCCGCCGGGCGGGCGGGCCGTTCCTGGGCAGGCAGGCAGTGTTGATGTTGTAGGTGGTGCTGTTCCGGGCTGTGCCGGGGTGGATGTCACGGGCCATGGCGGCTGCGGTGCCGGCCGCCGGGTGGGATGTTGTCCGCCGGGGGCGCGGTGTGCGGGGCGTTCCGGCTGGGACGGCCATCGTCGGTGTGTGCTTCGGTGACCGGCGGGTGGCTGAGGCTGCCTTCGGCGCTCTGCTGGGGCGGCCGGGTGCCGGACCGGGTACGGATGCTGTCCTCGTGGGCTGGAGCGCTCGCAGCGCGTCGCCGGGCGCCGTGCTGGGGGTGCGTGGGGTCCGCGCTGCGTTCGGCCTGCTGTCCCGGGCCAGCGGTCGTGTTTTCGGCTTCTTTTGGTGGTGTGTCTGCTGGCGGTCCCGGCCGGAGGCTTGCAGTTCCTTGTGCATGCTGTGCTTCACCGGAGCCGCGCGAGGGTGGTGTCGATGTTGCTGGGGTGGTGGTGGATTCCGGCCTGGTGCAGGGTGTGCTGGCCGGCGGTCGGCTCCCGGGGCCTGGCGGTGGTGTGGGGGGCGGGTGGGTGGGCGGGCTGTCTGTTGTGTCTCGGCTGCGGAGTCGGCCGCCGCGGTGGGCGACTCGGGTGTGGGCTGCGGTGCAGGCGGTGGTGAGGGCCGCCTTGCCGGCCGCGTTCAGCTCGGCGGGTGCTGGGTGGGGGCCGGCCGGCAGATGGACGCGGGCCTGGTGTTGTAGGTCCAGGGTCTGGTGGGTGCGGCCGGTGCGGGGTGGTGGCCGTGCGGGGCACGGCGGTGAGCACCGTCACGTCACCGCAGCGGGTGGCGGCTGTGCCGGTCAGGGTCGTGTGCACGCTGGTGGCCTTGGTGCGGTTCTGCTTGACCGCCGGCTGGGAAGCCGGCGCTCCCATCCCTGTGGACTGGGCGGCGTCGGCCGGGTCGCGTTCGGTGCTGTGTGCGGCGGCGTCCAGGAGCGGCGGCAGCATGCGGCCGAGCGCGTGGTCGTCGGCTGCGAACAGCCGTCGCGCCGCGGCGTTGTCGTCGGCGGACGACCGCGGCGGCGGGGCCCTACACCGCCGTCGGTACTGCGTGCGCCCCGGTGCACAGGGCGGCTCCCGTCGCGAGGACGTTGCGTCGCTCCGCGCCCGTCTCCTTGTCTCGTCGCCCGGCGTCCGGGCCGGTGCCGCCTCGGCGTTGCGGTCGGCCGGTCCCTGCGGCCCGGGGGCGAGCGGTTCCTGGTGGCTCTTCTCCCGGTGCGGCCGGGCTCCGGCGCTACGTTGGCGTGAGCGCTTCGTTCCGGCATCGCGCGCCACGAAGTCCTGGGCTGCTGGGCGGGGAGGCGGGGTGTGCGGATCGGGCCGGGGGCATCAGACGGTGGCGTGCGGCCGGGGTCGTTCTGCAGGTGCTGTTGTGGGGCGGTCAGCCGGTGGCGGCGCTTTGCTCCGGGCGGCCGGGGGTCTCCGGCGGGTGCTGGATCAGGATCTGCTCCAGCATCTCGTAGGATCTGTCGGCCCGCTGGCTGTGCGGGCTGTCGAAGGTGCCCTGCTCGGCGGTCATCCGCGTCCGGCCGGTGTCCGGCGGTCATCCGCGTCCGGTCGGCCGGCTGTACCGGGCTCGGCAGGGGCCGGTTCTCGGGTTTTTTCAGCGGCTTCTGCACGGGCGTCACCAACTGGTAGGGCGCCTGTCTGCAGCTGCTGGCGCGGATGCAGCGGTACCTCGTCCCATGACGGGTCGTCCTTCCCTGGGCAGCGGCCGGCCGTGCGTGCGGCGCCGGGCTCGGTGGGTGCTGGCGGCGGCGTGGTCGGCGGCCGTGGGTACCGGGGCGGGGTGGTCGGCGGCCGGTGCCTCGCCGGTGCTTCGCCGGTGCAGGAGCCGGTCCGGGTGTGGGTGGCACGACAGCGGCAGAGGTATGCCGTCGAACGGTGCGCTGTCTCAGCGTGCTTGCCTGGCTTGACCGGCTGGTTCACCTTGCTGGCGAGTGGTGGTGGCGTGCGTGGGCACGGCGCTGAGCAGCAAGCTGTCCGGGCCGGCGCCGTATGCGTGCCGGAGATGCGAGGCAGTTGGCGCGGCGGTGGCATGCGAAGTGGCGGCGGCTCGTGCAGTCGGCGGCATTCAGCGGGAGATGAGGGGCGAGGTCGGTGTCGCCCCCCCTGCCGGCATGGTGCCGGCCCGGCTGGGGGCCGGGCGGGCTGGGGGCCGGGCGGGCTGGGGGCCGGGCCGGGGTCCCGGTCCTGCCCGGTCCTGCCAGGGGCGGCCGGCGAGGGCCGGTGGGGGCCGGGGTGTACGGCTCGGGGTGGCGCGGCGGTGCAGGCGGTGGCGCGGCGGTGCAGGACCGGCAGGTGCGCGCCGATCACGGCGGCGCCCGTTTCGTCGCCGGGGCGGGCAGCCAGGACGTCGGCGGCCAGGCGAGGACGTCACCGGGTATCTCGCCGTCCGCGGGGCCTGGTCGGCGGTGTGCTCGCGGGGGGTGGTCCAGTGCGCGCACCGCCGGGTGGGTGTCCGGCAGGTCCGCGGGCAGTTCCTCGCCTTCCCCGCCTTCCCCGGGTTTCCCGGCTTTCCCGGCTTTCCCGGCCGTCCTGTCGCCGGCCGGGCCGGTGGCGCTGGGCGTGGGCGGGAGCGGGCGGTGGCGGGCGGTGGCGGGGCGGGAGCGGGCGGTGGCGGGCGGTGGCGGGGCGGGAGCGGGCGGTGGCGGGCGGTGGCGGGGCGGGAGCGGGTGAGGGGCTCGGCGAGGGTGTACAGGTGGTCCAGGACGGCCGGCAGGTCACCGCCGGGGCACCGCCGGTGCGCCACACGAAGCTCAGCAGAGCGGACCACGCCCGGCCGGCGGACTCCGCCGTGTCGGCGACATGCGGGCTGGCCGGAGCGGGCAGGGCGCGGCTCAGCGTGAGAGCGGCGAGGACGGCCTCGGCCGGGCCGGCGGAGAGCCGGGCCGGCGGGGAAGACGCCGGGGTGGCGCGCGACGGTCGCTGCGGCGGCGAGGTAGAACGCGCCGGCCTCCGGCCGGACCAGCGCGTCGAGAACCCGGGGGACGGCGGCGGTCCGGGCGGCGGGGCGCCCCCGCCGCCCACGAGGCGCTGCAGCACCGGGGCGTAGCCGTCGGCGGCCGTGTCCGGGGCGGCGGCGGCCGTGAGCGGGCCGGCCGCGGCGGCCGGCTCCAGCAGATCCTCCAGGGCGACGACGGTGTGATGACGCGGCCGGGGGCGGGCGCGCGGCCGGGGGCGGGCGGCGGTCCGCAGGCCGGCCCCGGCCGGCGCAGCGCGGCGGCCGGTAGCGGGGCGAAGCCGGCCGGCAACGGGGCGGGCAGGACCGGCGCCGCCGCACCCGGAGCCAGGAGGCGATCGGCTCGACCCGGCCGCCGGCCTCGTCCACGCCCTGTGCGGCGGGCAGGACCTGGTCGATCTCCTCGGCGGCAGGGACCGGGCCGGGTTCCGCGCGTGCCCGCTGGCCCGGGCAGGAGGACCGCCCGACTCCGGAAGGTGCCCGGCACGAGGGGCGGCCGCCGGGCGCCTTCCGGAGTCGGGCGGCCGGCCGGCAGCCGCACAGTGGTCTCGACTGCCCGGCCCCACCACTGGCCCGCGTCCGTGCCCGCAGCGTCCATGCCCGCAGCGTCGGTGCCCGTGGCGTCGGTGCCCGTGGCGGCTGGGTGGGCGGCCAGGTGGGCGGCGGGCACCCGGCCGTGCAGGTGCTCACCCGCGGCGGCGATCCGCGGCCATGCCCGCATCCGCCCGGCGAGCGGGAGGGCCGGCCACGGCCGGGCGGGAGACCGGCCGCGGCGTCCGCCGCGGCGAGGCCGAGGACCGCGCGGGCCAGGAGCCGGCCCGGATAGGGGACCGGGCCCGGGAAGACCCTGGCGTCCAGGACACGGACCTCGGCCAGGTCGGCGTACGCGGACCAGGACTGCCTGACAGGCGCCCGCGCGGTCCGCAGCAGGGCCGCCAGCGCGCCGCGGACCGCGCGGGCCCTGCAGAACGGCCCGCCGGCGCCGGCGTGGACGGTCACCACCGGCTCCCCCAGCATGCCTGTGATGCCGTGGCCGGGCAGGCGGGTGGCCCACTCCCGTCGGAAGACCTCGGTCAGCTCGGGGAACGGCTCGTGGGGGAACGGCTCGTGGGGGAACGGCTCGTGGCCGGTGCACGCGTGCTGGCGCGCGGTCGCGTGGGCCAGGCAGCCGGCGTGCCCGGGGCCGACGGTGTCCTTCAGCGGCTCCTCGACGACGAGGAGCCGGTCCCCGTCACGCGCGGGCATCGGGAGGCTGCCCGCCCGGCCGGCCACGAGCCGGCGCGACAGGCTCGCCTCCTCGGCCGGCGCCTGGACCGGGGGCCGTGCGGTGACGTGCGGGAGCAGCCGTCGGATACCGGCAGGGATGAAGGCGCCGGCGGCGGTCAGGCGCAGCAGCGCGCCCGGACCGTCGGGGCCGGCGGCGGCAAGCTGGACGGCGTGGGCGGCCGGCCACGGCCGGGCGGTCCGCGGGGACGCGATAGCAAGGTGTTCCTGGCCGACGGGGCGGCCGGGCCAGACGCCGGCCGCCCCGTCGGGCAGGAGCAGGCGCGGGGCGTGCTCGTGAAGGACGTGCAGCCGGGCCGCGGCCGGGCCGGAGCGGAAGAAGAACGCGGTGGTGTGCCGGTCCGCCCAGCCGGCCAGTTCCCGCGCCTCCTGCTCGCCCGGCTCCTGGAGGGCGGCCAGCTCGGCAACCCGCGCGGCACGGCCGGGCAGCGGCACCAGCGATTCCCCGGCAACGTACCGGCAGCTGCCGGTAGAGGGCGGCGGCGCGGGCCGGGACGGCAACGCCGCCGTGCAGGGTGCCCGAGGTCGTGTACACCTCGCCCCGCACGCCCAGGGGCCTCCTCGTCCTGGGCGGTGCCGAGCGGGACGCCCACCGGGTGCTCGGCGGTCCCCGCGGCCCGGGCCCGGTGGCCGCCCGGCCGTTTGCACTGCCCGCGCAGCACCTGCGCCGCCTGGTGCAGGTGCAAGTTGTTTTTCGGTGCGGGCGCTGTTCGTGCCCACGCCGCCGTCGGCAAACGTGCCCGCGGGCGGGACGGCGGGCTGCCGGGGTACGGCGGCGGGTTGTGGGGGCCCGGCGGCGGGTTGTGGGGCCCGGCGGCCGGGGCGCG
>NZ_JBIAPF010000010.1:0-373638 GCF_042888135.1 Streptomyces sp. NPDC003247 | reverse complement strand
GCGCGGCCGGCGGGGCGCGGCCGGCGGGGCGCGGCCGGCGGGGCGCGGCCGGCGGGGCGCGGCCGGCGGGGCGCGGCCGGCGGGGCGCGGCCGGCGGGGCGCGGCCGGCGGCGCCTGTCTCCCTGGCCGGCACCGGGCGGTTCGGGGCGGCCGGCGGGCCCGTCGTCCGGCGCCGCGACCGCGTGGCCCGGGGCCGGGGCGCGGCCGGGGCGGCCCCCGGGCCCGGGTCGGTCAGCCGGCCGTCGCCGTCGTCCGCGCGAGGTCCACCTCGCCGGCCTGTGCCAGCACTCGGCGCAGCTGCACTCCGTAGCGGCCGGGCTGTCGAAGGCGGGCAGGTCCGCGGCGGCCAGGGCAGGGTGCGGGCGTGCGCGGCAGAGTGCGGGCGTGCGCGCGGACCTCGGTGTCCTACCAGCGGGGGGCAAGGGCGGGGCGGATGGGCAGGTGGGCGGCCAGGAGCAGGGCGTCGGGCTCAAGCGGGTGGGCAGCGGCGCGTTCGGCGACGTCGCGGGCGCTGGTCCGGGCCGGGGTCCAGACGGCGCTGCACTGGGCTGGGCTGGGCTGGGCTGGGGGCAGCCACACCTCATCCGCGAGGGCGCAGGCGTCGGCGAGCGCGGCGGGCGGCAGGCCCGCCTTCAACGCCGCGGTCCACCACCGTGCTGCTGCGCCCAGCGCACTGCGGGCGGCAGCGGGACGCCGCCGGGACCCGGCTGGCACGGGGCTTGAGCGGCGAGCGCGGCCGAGAGCCGACAGGCCGCGGCCCCGCCGCCGGGGCCGGCAACCAGCTCTGTCCAGGCGGCCACCGGATCACCCAGGACGACCTCGGCGCCGGTCAGCAGGGCGTGCGTGAGGTGCCGGTCGGCGCCGGGCAGGTGCCCGCGCACAGCGTCGAGGAGCCGGCCCGGGCCGAGTACGGCCGGCAGCGGATCGTGTGCGGCCCGGCGCAGCCACGCGGCGGCCGGCGACGGCCGGCCGGCGATGCGGCGGCCGGGGGTGAAGGGCGTACAGCTCGGGGTGCGCAGCAGTGAACTCGCCGGCGTGGCGGTGCAGGACCGGCAGGCGCACGCCGATCGCGGTGGCGACCGCCTCGCCGCCGGCGTACGCGGCCAGGGCGCCGGCGGCGGGGCGGGGTGAGGTGAGGGGCCGGGTGGGTACGGCGGCCGGCGGGGCGGGGCGGGGTGAGGGGCCGGGCGAGGCGGTGCACCAGGACGGCCGGCAGGTCGTCGACGAGGCCGGCGCCGGTGCGCCACACCAGGGTCAGCAGTCGAACAGCACCTGGCCGGCGGACAGGACGGCGGTGCCGGCCGGCCGGCTGCGGGGGCGGGCAGGGACCGGCGCAGCGCGAGGGCGGCCGGGGCCGCCGGGGCCGGGCCGGCCGGGAGGGCGCCGGGACGGTGCGCTGCGATCGCGGCGGCGGGGTGGAACGCGCCGGGCTCCACCCGGACCAGGGCGGCGAGTGCTCGGGGAACGTCGGCGGTCCAGGCGGCCGGGGGGCCTCGGCGAGGCGGTGCAGCACGATCGCGTAGCCGCCGGCACCGGCATCCCCTGGCGGTGGCCGGCGCGGCGGCGGCTTCGACGGGCCGGCCGCGGCGGCAGGCTCCAGCAGGTCCTCCTTCTCCACGGTGAGGGTGCGCTCGGAGCGGTACCAGGCGGCCGGCGGCACGCGGGCCGGACGGCCCGGACGGCACGGCCCGGCCGCAGGCGGCGCACCGCGGCGAGCAGCGGGCCGAACCCGGCCGGCAGCAATGCGGGCAGGACCCGGGGGCCAGTCCCACATCCGCAGTCAGGACGCGAGCGGTTCCACGGTGCCGGTGATGCGGCCGGCTTCGATGCCGGCGGACGGGACTTGCTCCACCTCGGCGGCCGTGGGTGCGGGGCCGAGCGCCGCCCGGGTGCGCTGCTGAAGGGCCCGCGGCGGGCTCGGGCGGGCCCTCCCGGGGCACCAGGGCGGCCGGCCGGGCGCCCTCCGCGCCCGGCCGGCCGGCCGTAGTGTGGCCTCGCCCCCCGGCTCCCACCACTCCCCCACGCCCGCGGTACCGGAGGAGTCAGTCCGCGGTGTCCGTGCCCCGTGATGCCGGGCGGGTGGGCGGCCAGGTGTGCCGGCGAGCAGGCGGGCGTGCACCTGTCTCCTCGGTGGCGATCCGCAGCCACGCCCGCATCCGCCCGGCGAGCGGTCCGTCACCGGCCGCGGCCTCGCCGCGGCGAGGCCGGGAACCGCGCGGGCGGGCAGCGGCCCGACGAAGGCCGCCGGGTCACCAAGGCGGACCTCGTCCAGGTCGACGCCGAAGAGCAGGTGCCGCGCGGCGGGCGCGGTCGCCTCGCCGCCGCGGCGCACAGCAGGCCCGCCAGTGGCCCCGCGCACGGCACGGGCCCAGCGGAACGGGCCGCAGGCGGCGCCGTGGACAGCGCCGTGGACAGCATCGTGGACAGCGCCGTGGACGGCATCGTGGACGGCATCGTGGACGGCATCGTGGACGGTCACCGCCAACTCCCGCAGCAGGCCCGCGACGACGTGGCCGGGCAAGCGGTCGGCCGTCTGCCCGGCGATCGCCTCCTCCAGCTCCAGGCCGGCGAGTGCCGCGGCGCGCTCAGCGGTGCCGGCCGGGCCGGAGCCGGCCGCCGCCTCCTGGTTGTCGTGCGCGCGCTCCAGCACCGCCTTGCAGGGCCAGGTGGCCGGCGTGCTCAGCATCCACCGCGTCCTTCAGCAGTTCCCGGCCGCGGCCAGCCAGTCCCCGTCCCGCACCGCCACCGGCACAGTGCGGCCCAGCAGGCCGCCAGCCGGCGCGAGAACCCCGCCTGCCCGGCCGGCGTCCCGGGCCGGGACGGCGCGGTGACGCAGGGGAGCAGCGGGCGGACGCCGGCGGGGATGAGGGTACCGGCCAAGGCCAGGCGCAGCAGCGTATCCAGCACGCCCGCGGCGATCCGGTCGGCGCGGACGGCCAGCCGCGGGCA
This sequence comes from Streptomyces sp. NPDC003247, assembly GCF_042888135.1. Lineage (NCBI taxonomy): Bacteria > Bacillati > Actinomycetota > Actinomycetes > Kitasatosporales > Streptomycetaceae > Streptomyces > Streptomyces sp. NPDC003247. The sequence continues at coordinate 370,689 of NZ_JBIAPF010000010.1, read as the reverse complement.
GGCGGTGTGCGGGGCTTCGGCGGCCAGGTGCTCGAGGAACGGGCCGGCCGGCCACGAGCCGGTCCGCTCGCCGGCCGGCAGCAGGTGTTCGGCGTGGTCGGTGAGGCCTGGAGCCAGGCAGCGGCCGGGCCGGAGCGGAGGAAGAACGTCGTGGCGCGCGGGTCCGCCCAGCCGGCCAGCTCCCGCACGCTCGGCCTGCCGCAGACCCTGGCGGGCTTCCTGCAGATCTTCAACACGATGGCACACTCGTGGACCCAACTGGCATATTCCTCAAGGGAATTGAACTGATGTCCGAGACCGTCGCCGCCGCCGACTCCGGTTCCGGGGTCCGCTCCGGCGGATGCCTGTGCGGGAAGATCCGCTTCACCGTCACCGGCTCGGTGGACGACCCGCACGTGTGCAACTGCGCGCACTGCGCCGAGCGCTCCGGCGCGCCGTTCCCGTGGCGGGCCCGGTTCCCGATGGCCGGGCCGAAGCGGACCGGCGAGGGCGGCGAGCCGACCTGGTACGACACCTGCCCCGGCAGGACCGCCCGTGGCTTCTGCGGCGGATGCGGCAGCCACATCGCCGCCCGCGGCCATGGGGACGACACGGTCGTCGGCATCCTCGCCACCGCCCTCGACCACTACGGCACCGGCCCGGCCCTGGCACCCGCCAGCCTGGACCGGGCCGCCGAAGCCGCCCCCTGGCTCGCCCGGTGCGGCCCCCGGCCCGCTGTGACCGGCTGACCCCGGACACTGCGGGGCGGGCGCGCCTGACAGCGCCCGCCCCCGCAGGCCCACTCCCGCCGGGCCGCGCCGGGACCCCACCTACGCCCCCGCACACCACCACGCCCGCACCTCCCAGGAGGACCCGAGCGCCCCGACGTCCATGTCTGCACCGGGTACGGAGCCCTGCAGCGGGCGGGTGGCCATGCGCCACGCCGACGGCTTCACCCGCCCCCTGGACGGCCCCGACGGCCACCCGGTCCTCGCCCGCCGACAGGCCACCAGCGCCCGGGCCGCCTACGACCCCGCACCGTCCGCGCCCAGCAGGACCAGCTGATCAGCCTGCTGCACAACCGCGGCACCCCCCCTGGCGCCGGGCCGCTCCACCCAGCACCACCCCCGCGACATCGCCTCCACCGCCGCCGACCACGTCCTGTGCCGGGCCCGCCTGCACCCCTCACACCGCCTGCCCGAGGCCGACGCCCTCACCGGCCCCGCCCTCGGCGTGCAGCCCGTCGGTCTCACGCACGGCCAGTGGGGCGATGCGCCGCAGTCGGTCTCCGTGCTCGAACAGATCCGGGTACCGAGGCCAGCGGGCGGACGTCCCCGGACGCGGCCCGGTCAATTTCGGGGGTGACAAGGCCTGTCCGTCGCGCCGTAACCGTCGCTGTCTGCGGCGACGTCAGATCAAACACACCATTGCCGAGCCCGGGGACCAGCGGGCCGACCGTCGGCGCCGAAGCAGCAGGGGCGGCCGTCCGGCCGGGTTCGGCACAGAGACTTACCGCCGGCACAACGAAGCGGAACGGACGGTCAGCCAACCGAAGATGTTCCGTGCGGCCGCGCGCGGCGGCGACAAGAGGGCCTACGTCTTCCACGGGACGGTCACCGTCGCCCCGATCAGGCTCTGGCGGCGCCGGTGAGATCACCCGCTCCTGCTCCGGCAGGCGTTCGGCGTTTCCCGGGACCCATGGGAAAAGTACGCCGGGCCCCCGTGCGGCAGCCCACTCGCCGAGACCGACGGCAAGAACGGCGTCGATGAAAACCTGAGGCGGCCGGCAGCCGTGAACGGTGATGTAGCGGGCGATCAGGAACGGGGCGGCGTGGGCGATGCCGGCTTCGCCTGGGATCCGTATCTCCCCGTTCCCTTCCGGGGCCTCTGCCTCATCAGCACATAGGTCACACTCGTGGACGCCGAGGCAGACGTTCATCCGCTGGGCCTGCTGGACGGCCGGCACCTTCTCCACGAAGCCGGTGGGAACCGTCCCTGTCGAGTACGGCTTGCCGGCTTCCAGCCATCCGACGTTCAGGCGGATGTGCTCAGGGCGGTACCAGAGCTCGCAGAACGAGCTCCTGTCCCCGAACGTGTCCTCGTCCTGGCAGGTGTACTCGCCGAGGTCTTCACAGAACACCTGCGGACACCTGCACGTCATCGCCGCACGCTGCGTTGACGCCCGTGTGCTTCCCCGACGCAACGGACGAAGACAAGGAGGCGCTGCGGACGACTCCGTCTCCGGGCGCATCACCAAGACCCTGCTGGGCTCCATCACGCTGGACCGCCCCGCCGAGGAGCACCACCGGCCCCGCACCCCCACCCGCCGCACCCGGCCCGCCAGCCGGTGACCACCCAGGCCACGACCCGCCCCACACCCGCGGTGCGGCCCGGCGCGATGCGCCCCACCCCGCCCGGCGCGCTTCGCGCGCCCCCGCCGGCCCGCGAGAGCACAGCCTGCCGCCTCACCCGCCCCGCCGCCGTCTGGTGCGATACGCCGACGACGTCGTCGTATCTGGTGCACGGCACCAGGTCCGAGGCCGAGACGCTCGAGGCGCGGAGACCGGTGAACGTTGGCCCGCAGGCCGAAGACGACCCTCTCGGTCGAGAAGACCCGCATCACCCGCATCGACGACGGCTTCGTCTTCCTGGGCTTCCGCATCCAGCGAAGGCCCTGGTGCGACGGTCGTCGCACCGTGCTCACCATGTCCGTCCGAGCCCGCCTCGGCGTCGGTGATGCACAAGATCGGGAAACTGACGGGGCGAAGTACGGCATCGCTCTCGCCGGAGGAGGCGCTGCGGTCGGCCGATCCGGTCCTTCGGGGCGGGCTGCCCATTTCCGCTACGGCGCATCGAAGAGGACGTTCTCCTACCCCGGCTGGTACGCGTGGTGGAGGCTGATTCTCCGGATCCGCTGCAAGCACCCCCACCTGACCTGGAAACAGCTGCGGCGCCGCTCCTGCGGAGCGGACCGCATCACCGAGGGCGGCAACGTCCTCTACGCCCCGGCGAAGACGCAGGTCCAGCGATACACGTTTCGTGGAGCGCAGATCAGCACGCCCTACAACATCGAACGAGGTCGATCCCGGCGGAACACGCTTCCGCCGGACGAACCACGCTGATGTGGCCTTCGCCGGCCAGGTCAGCGAATACCTCGCCTGATCCAGCGGATCACGTGGAGAACCGGACGCCCGGCCCACGGGCACGTCCGGTTCGGCGGGCAGGGACGGGAAAACCGGCACCGGAAACGGTGCACGGCGTCCCGTCCCCGACCCGACACACGGAACTCGACCGCCACGGCGCCGGACTCCTCTGCCAGGCCCTGACCGAACACGAGGAGGGTCCTGACCGAACACGAGGAGAAGGAACACCGTCGCCATCGCCTCCGACAAGACCTTCAGCAAAGCGCACATGTTCCGGCGAACTCGTGCAAGGTGCTGCCGAAACCCCACGGGTTCGGCGGCGTTTGCGGAGACGTGGCACGACGTCGCACCCGTCGGGCGGGACTGGACGGACGGCAAATTGAGTTGCACCGGCGGTGTCGGTCCTCGCAGGATCTGCGCATGACCACGATCACCACTTCCCTGCTGCTGACTTCCTCCGCTCGACCCGCACGGGTCCAGCAGCAGCCCGGCCGCCCGCGGAGGTCAATGCTCGCGCGGTCGTGATCGCCGCGCTGGTCGCGGGACTCCTGGCCGGTTATGGCATCGCCATGCCAGTGGGAGCGGTCGCGACATATCTGGTGGCCCTCACAGCGCGGACGTCTTTGAAGATCGGTGCGTGTGCCGCACTCGGTGTTGCCACTGCCGACGGCCTGTATGCGCTGATAGCCGAGGCCGGGGGTTCTGCACTCGCCCGGGCGATCGAGCCAGTGCTGCTGCCTTTGCGCTGGGCATCGGTCCTGGTGCTCATTGCGCTGGCGGTCCGAGGCGGTGCCGTGGCCGTGCGGCAGTTCAGCAGATGTCACGCACCCGCCTCGGTAGGCAGGGAGGCGCCGGTCAGCCCCGTCCGCGCGTATCTGGGGCTGTGGGGGATCACGATGATGAACCCGCTCACCGTGATTTACTTCGCAGCTTTGGTCCTGGGCGGTCAGGCCGCATCGGCTCCAGGCCATCTGGAGCAGGGTGTGTTCGTCCTCGCGGCTTTCGCCGCGTCCGCCAGCTGGCAACTGCTCCTTGCCGGTGGCGGTGCCCTGCTCGGCCGGGCCCTGACCGGCGCTCGCGGGCAACTCGTCACCGCCCTGGGCTCAAGCCTTCTGATCACGGTCCTCGCGTTCCGGCTCCTGGTCTCCTCGGCCTGATAGGAGTCGGAGGTCAGCAACATCAGGTCTCTTCTCAATTGGGTCGGATGACGGCGGACTCACACGTCGGATTCGGCATGCGTCCTGGATCGACGTGGTCGGCGAGGTAGATGAGGGTGGCCTGCGGGTCCATGCCGAACGCCGCAGCGACTAGCTTGGGGTCCATCGTGTTCACCAGGTCGACCAGCCGGGTGCTGCGGATCATCCGAGGCGGGAAGCCGCAGTCGTCAAGGACGTGGGAGAGATAAGCAGTTGAGGCCGGGTTTTGCCCGGCCTTTGTTCCTTTGGTGACCATCACATGCGGGTTGTCGGTCCGCCATGCCTCGCGGTGGGCGAGGCACCGTTCAAGCACCGCCCAAGACGCGGGGTCCAGCGGAACGGGGTGGGGCCGCTTGCCGAGCCGGACCGTCCGGGCCTGCACGTCCACGTCGCTGACCTGCAGCATTCTGGCTTCCACGCTGGAAGCTCCGTGCAGCAGGGCGAACATCCCGACGAGGGCCTCATGGGGGTGGACATGCTCGTCGGTGGTCCAGCGCCGGAACAGCTCGCGCTGCTGGTCGAGAGTGAGGGTCCTGCCGCGGAAGCCGTTCGCCTCCTTGGCGATCAGGCCGCGGGTCGGGTCGACCAGCACCAGCTTCTGGGCCCGCGCGAAGCGGAAGAACTGCCGCAGCACGGTCAGTCGCCGCTTGCGGGCCCTGGGCAGGACGGCCAGGAAGGTTTCGATGCGTCGACGAGGGACCAGTCGGTCTTACCCCGCGCGTTGATCAGGAAGACGGCCAGGTCCCGCATGGTGGCCAGGGCGGCTTCCAGGGTGTGGTTGCTGCGGGGGCGGGTGCCGGCTCGGCGGGCCCGGTCCTGGGCTCGCATCCGGGAGGTGTCGAATGCGGCGACTGCCGGTCGCAGGGGTTCGGGCACGGCTTCAACTCGGCGGCGACGTCGGCCATTTGCGAGTCGTTCGTCCTGGTCGGTGGGCAGGGCCAGACCGCGGAGGGTGAAGAAGTCCTCGAGTGCACGGGCGAAGGAGCCCATTGACCGTCCGGGCCTGCGGGATCGCTCCAGCAGGGCCTGAGGTGAGTTGGAGTGCTCGTCCTCGAGGAGCCGTCCCAGGTCGGTGATGAAGCCGCAGGCTCTGGCGACGCAGTGGCGGGCGGCGATCTGGGCGACGAAGTCGGCGAGCCACACGGGTGGTTCGGTGAGTCGTTCCTGGAGGTGTTCACCACGGATGAAAGGGCGTCCGGGGTGTTTTGCCAGCAGGCGGAGCACATTCCCAGTCCGGCATGTCGCCGCAGCTGCCCGCACTCGCGGCAGATCCTCGGCGGGTTCTTCCCCTGCCGCGGTCGTGAGCAGTGACCGCACCAGCCGGTCGTCTCGCGCAGATAGCCGGGCTTTTGGCAGCGTGGACATGTTCGCCGTCCGGCCAGCTGGCTGGCCCGGCGCCGGCAGTCCCGGCACAGCTGGTTCTGTGGTGAGCGGACCGGATGACCGCACTCCGTGCACACGCGTGAGCAGGTGATGCACCGGCCGGTGTCGTCCTGCAACACGCGGTCGAGACCGCAGGAAGGGCATGAGGCCTTGGCAGCCTGCTCTTTCATGCGGCGCCAGCACAGGCAGCAGTGCTGGCGGTCGAGATATCCGACCGGTCCGCCGCAGGTGACGCAGTCCCGTTGCTTCTTGCCCATCGTGGCCCGCCGTCACAGGGGCGGCATCGAACGGCCCCGGGCGGAGGCGGCCTGAGGGAGGTCGGCGACCGGGCGAGGGGGTGCGATCGGCCCTTCAACGGGGGTGGTGTCGACCTCGATCAGGTCGTTGGGGGTGCATTCCAGCGCGGTGCACAACGCGGCCAGCGTGGTCATCTTCACCTGCGAGGGCTCCTTGGTGAACAGCGCGGACACCGAGGCCGAGGACAGCTGAAGGCCCGCCTTGTCGGCCAGCAGCCGCCGCAGCTCGGTCCCGGTCCACACCTCGCGCTGGGCAGCGGCCATACGCAGCCGCCATTGGATCTTCATGCCGTCGTGTCCTTCCCGTTCAGCTCGGCCAGAGTGCTGGCGACCGCCCGTTGACAGGCGTCCTCGATGAAGGTCGCGGAGGGGCGGACATAGCGCATGGTCGAGCTGACGGTCCAGTGACCGAGCATCTGCTGGATCGCCACCAGGTCGACCCCGCGTTCATAGTTGTGGGTCGCGCAGGCTCGTCGCAGGGCATGAGGGCCGAACCGGTCGACCGCCGGGCGGCCTTCGAGTTCCATCAGATAGCGCAGGCGGTTGCGGATGGTCCCGCGGTGGAGGCTGCCGCCGGACTCGTCGGCGAACAGCACTGGCGAGTCGGGGAACTTGGGCCGCACGTCCTCCAGGAACCACCGCAGCACCAGGTCGAGGCCATCCAGCATGGGCACCCACCGCGGCCAGGTCCGGAGGTATGGGCTCCCTTGCCGAAGCGGACATGCAGTTTGCCGAACGGTCCGCGGGAGAAATGCAGGTCCGGCTTGTCCAGCAGGGACGCCTCCTCGGAGCCGAGCCCGGCGTGATACAGCGTCCGGAACATCGCATAGTCCCGGGCCGCGGGTCCGTACTTCCGCGCGGTCGCGATCCGCTGCTTCATGAAGTCGAAGAACTCGCCCACCCGCTCCGGCGTCGGCGGCGGCAGCAGGGCCGGCGAATCGTCGCCCACATGACGCGAGGCATTGAACTCGTCGATCGGGCACACCAGTCGGACGCCGAACGCGGCCTCAATGTCGGCCGCCTTGCGGGCCTGCAGAAACCGGTGGAAGCCTTTGAAGATCTGCACATACTCGCGCCGGGTCGACGTCTTGCGGCCCTGGATCGCGAGGTCGCCGACCACCCGGTCGATGTCCTCGGGCGTTACCTCCCACGCGGGCCGCCCCAGAGCCGTGAGGGTCCGCTCCAGCAGGCCGATGCCGTTGTCGATGGTCACCGGGCTGAACCCGCGGGCCCTCCAGGACGCGACGAACGCGTCCACGCACGCCGCTTGGAACCGCCACGGATCCGTCGCCAGCGGCTCCTGCGGGACGGCCCCGCCCGCGATGACCTGGAGTCTCGCCTCGGCCACCGGCACACCTTCCTCGCACCTGAACGGTCAAGGCAGCACCTGGAGAACCGGGGTGCCACCGCGAGATTCAACGAGGACCGCCAGACCGGGATACGGCCAGGTGGCAGCAGCAACTCTTGTGAGGGAACAAGTGCCAGCCCCAGATGACTGGACCAAGACGTTCACGGACCCCCGCCTTTGCGCAGCCGCCGTCGGCCGCCTCACCTCCGGCGGCACCATCATCGAAACCGGCACCGACTCCTACCGCCCCGCCACCACCCGCACCCGAGCCCCGCGCCCGCGCCCGCGCCGAACAGCAAGCCGTCCGGCTGAGTGCCTCTTTTCCAGAAGGGCAGGTCGTGAGGCGGCCGAGTCGGGGGGGTCATACGTTGAGGACGCCGCCGACGAAGGTTCGTTCTGGCGGTGACGCCACGAGTTCGACCATGGTGCCGGTGCGGAGGTCGTCGCCGACGGCGCGCGTGATCGCGTCGGTGAGCACGGTGCCGAGACGCGCGGTGATGTGGGCGGCGTCGGGGCGGTCGAAGACGCCGGCGCGGACGCCCAGGATCACCGAGGCGTTCGTGTCCACGGCCTTGCCGCCCCGCGCGAAACGGCCTGCGGGGACTCCGGCCAGGCGGATGCTTACGAGGTCGCGGGCCCACTCGCCATAGACGCCGACGATCGCGTCGGTCAGTGCGGCGACGAGCACGGGTTCCTTACCGGTCAGCCTGTTCTCCGGAAGGTGAACGGTCAGATGCGGCATAGTGGGCCTCGTTCCCTTTGAATACAAAGCCTTTGCTTTTAAAGGTATCTGGAGGAGGTAGCCGATGTCCACGGAACCGGACGGTCCAGCCGTGGACGAGGCCGTCCGCACCCTGCTGCTGCTCATGCCACGGCTCGTCGGCCGCGCCAAGCGCCTGCCCGTCCCCCCGGCGCTCCAGGCCCTGGACCTGGCACCGCGACATCTCACGCTGCTGGCCCACCTGGAGTACGACGGTCCCACCAGCGTCAACGACCTGGCCGCCCGGCTGGAGGTGGCCCCGACGACCGTCAGCCTCATGGTGAGCGAACTGTCACGGCCGGGCGTCCTGCAACGCACCGCCGACCCCGCCGACCGCCGCCGCCGCATCATCGCCATCGCCCCCGCCTACGCCCCACCGATCGGCCAATGGCTTTCCGGCAGCACCTCCGCCTGGGAACACGTCATGCGCGGCCTCACCCCTGCCGAACGCGCCACGGTCATCACCGCCCTGCACAACTACGAAGCCGCCCTGGAACAGACGGGCGACCCGCACCGCAACACCCAGCCGCGCTAGCGGACTTCAGGCGGAGCCGGCACAGCACGGCCCCCTGCCACAGCCGCTCCCGCTCCCGCTCCCCACCAACATTCTCCCGCCTCGACATCGCCGACAACCGCCCGAACCATCCGACAGACACTGCCGCTTCTCCGCTTCTCCGCTTCTCCGCTTCTCGCCAACAAAGCCACCCGCCCCTGGCCGACGTCGTCGACGACCGGGACGGACGCGCCGACCGGCACGACCGACAAGCCATGGGCACGGCCACCACGACAGACACCTGCGCCGCCACGGTTCCGGCGCGGGCTTCCGCCCGCCGCATGCCAGACGCAAACCTGCTCCCACCCGGCCTCCCGGGCCCACACCCTGCCCGTCATGTCCTGGCGGAGGCCCTGCCCGGGGACTACCCCGCGCTCGTCCTCGGAGACGTGCGGCAACGCAGCACCGACATCGGCCGCGGCGGAGCTTGACCACGCCATGCCGTGGCACCAGCTGGGCTCGATATGGCACCTGCTCGCTGGTGCCTGAGATCGGGATGACGTCGCCAGTGATGCGCCGGTCGGTCCTGTGGCCGGTGGAGTTCGGCGAACAGGCCGCCGGGCCGGGCCAGCAGCTCGCGGTAGCGGCCGGACTCGACGATGCGGCCGTCGGCCATCACGACGATGCGGTCGGCAACGCGCGCGTCGGCGAGCCGGTGCGTGATCACCAGTGCGGTGCGCCCTGCCGCCAGCTCGCGGAACCGGTCGAAGACCCGGCGCTCGGCGCGGGCGTCGAGTGCGGCAGTCGGTTCGTCCAGGATGTGCACGCCGGCGTCCGCGTGGAAGGAGCGGGCGAGCGCGATGCGCTGCCACTGGCCTCCGGACAGGTCGTGCCCGCCCCACCAGGAGCGTGCGAGGGAGGTGTCCAAGCCTGCGGGAAGTCCGTCGAGGACACGGTCGGCCCCGCCGGCGCGGGCGGCCTCCAGCACCGCGGCGTCGCCGCGCCGGCTGGGTGTGCCGAGGCTGATGTTCTCGCGGGCGGTCAGCGGCCAGCGGGTGTACTCCTGCGGCGTCATCGCCACCCGCCGCCACACGTCGGCGGGCGAGGCCTCGGCCAGGGACACCCCGTCCCAGGTCACCTCGCCGGCATCCGGCAGATAGAGGCCGGTCAGCAGGTGCACGAGGGTTGTCTTGCCCGAGCCGTTCTCCCCGACGACGGCGACGACCTCGCCGCGCTTGAGGTCCAGGTCGACCTGGACCACGGCCGGCCGGTCGCTGCCCGGGTAGGCCAAGGTGACGCCGCGTGCGCTGATGACGCCCGGCCCGTCGCCCGGCAGCGGGCGGGTGGAGCCGGGGACGTCGGCCTCGGTGGCGCCTTCGGCGTGGAGGGCGTCGAGGAACCGCTCGATCGGCAGGCCGCCCGTTTCGGCCGGCTCGTAGCGCAGCGGCAGCGCGTACCACGACGGCCGTGCCGCTGCTGGCAGGTCGGGGACGCGGATGCCGGGGACGCCGTCCAGGGCCGTGCACATCCGGTCCGCCACCGCCCGGCGCCCGGTGAGGCAGTCCTCCAGACGAGTGAGCTGGGTACGGGCGAGTGCGGCGGCGAGGGGGTGGATGCGCAGCTTCAGGCCCATGCCGGTGGTCGCGAAGCGCGCGAGCGGGTGGTCGGTGGGGATCTCGCGGCGGCACCGCTTGTTGTACTGGCCGTGCAGCAGGACCCGGTAGCACAGCTCGGTGCCGTCGGTGGCGACGAACCCGCCCTCGCCGGCGGAGAGCGGCTTGGGCCCGTTGAGGCTGAACGCCGCGGCAGTGCCGAACGTGCCGGTCACCTGGTGGTTCCAGGTGGCGCCGTGGGCATGGGATCCGTCCTCCAGCAGCATCAGCTCGTGCCCGTCGGCGAAGGACACCAGCGCGTCCATGTCCTCGGGCACCCCCCACAGGTGCACCGCGACCACCGCCTTCGTCCGGACGGTGACACGGCCTGCGGCGTCCTCCAGGTCGAGCTGGCCGCGGTCGTCGACGTCGGCGAGGACGGGGTGGGCGCCGAGGTGGAACAGCGGGGTGGCGGTGGCGTGGAAGGTCAGGGCCGGGACGATGACCTCGTCGCCGGGGCCGATCCCGGCCGCGGCGTACATCGAGTGCAGCGCGGCCGTCCCCGTGCAGGTGGTCACCACGTGCCGGACGCCGAGGTAGGAGGCGAGCGCGTCCTCCAGCTCCGCGACGACGCCGGAGCGGTCGGGGATCGAGACGGCCGTCTCCAGCTGGGCGGCGACCGCGCGCCGGTCGGCGTCCTCGATCGGCGGCCACACGAAGTGCGGGCCCGGGACCGTCACGACGGGCCGGCCGCCGAGCAGGGCCAGCGGGGAGTCGTTCATGCCAGGAACTCCTTCGGGTCGGCAGGCCGGTTGGTGGTGGCGGAGGCGTAGGCGGCGGCGAGGAATGCGGTGTGCGGCAGGTGGGCGGCCGGGCCGGACGGGTTGGGGGCTGTGCCGTCCAGCACCCGACAGAAGCGGTCGATCTGCACGGCGGGCGGGTAGGGCCAGGCCGGCTCGCGCAGCATCGACTCGACCGTCTGCCCGGCGGGGCCGAGGAGGCGGACGGCGCCGCGTTCGATGGTGAGGGTGCCGTGCGGGCCGGTGATGGCCAGGCGCTCGCTCTTCGGGCCGGCACAGCGGGAGACCAGCAGCGAGCCGTACAGGCCTGAGCCGTAGGCGAGGTGGACCAGGGCGGTGTCCTCCGCGTCGTACTCGACGCCCGGCGCCGCGGCGGCCGAGGTGTCCGCGAGGACGCGGTCGGGCAGCCCGAGGTACCAGATCAGCAGGTCGATGAGGTGGTAGCCCATGTCCGCCAGGCACCCGCCACCGGCGAGCTTGGCGCGGCCGCGCCATCCGGCGGCCGGGTCCGGGCAGTGGAAGGTGTAGCGGCCCTCGACCAGGTACGGAGCGCCGATCCGCTCCAGCAGCTGGAGAGCGGCGGTGTAGACGGGGTGGAAGCGGCGCTGGACGGTGACCATCAGCTCGATCCCTGCCCTGTCGCACAGCGCGGCCGGCTCGGCCGCCTCGTGGGGATCGGTGGCGAACGGCTTCTCCTTGAGCACGTGCACCCCCGCCTCGGCGCACGCGGTAACGACCTGCTGCCCGACGTGGTGCGGTACCGCGGCGATGACGAAGTCCGGCCGCACCGCCTCCAGCAGGTGTTCGACGGTGGTGAATCCGGGCACCTGGTGCGCGTCGGCTGCCGCGGCGACCCGGCCGGCGTCGACATCGCAGACCCCGGCGAACTCGGGGGAGGTGGCACTGGGCGAGGCCGGGCAGGTGGTCGCTGGTGGCCTGGCCACCGAGCCCCACCATCGCGGCCCTCTTGGGTACGTTCATCGCTCACATCCCCCTTCGGATGCGCGGCGGCGGCCCGCCAGCCGGGCCGCCCGCCCTTCGAGGACACCGCGGCCAGAGCGGTGGCGGCAGGGGCGTTGGCGTGAGCCGCAAAGCCGTTTGCATCCCGTGCAAAGCCCCTGCCCGGGCCCCGCGCGTGCGAGTACGGTGTGGGGCGGCGCACTCCCGGCGAGCGGGGGACGGCTATGGATGCGGCAAGAGCACAGCCGGCAACGGCGGTGGACGGCAGCCCCGGCGAACTGGTCCGGCAGGCGCGCAAGAAGCAGGGCCTGACCCTGGCCCAGCTCGGAGAGCTGACCGGCTGCTCCGCCGCCCAGGTCTCCCGATACGAGCGCGGCGTCTCGCCGCTGACCGACGTCACCGTGCTGCGGCGCTTCGCCGACGCCCTCCGCATCCCGTCGCAGGCCCTGGGACTGACCGCCCCGCCCGAGGTCCGCCACGGGCGCGTGATCGGGCCAACCGCCGCCTGCCCGCTCCTGCCACGTCCTAGGGTGGCCAAGACGGCTCGTCGAGAAGACGGGGAGGACCCGGTGCGGCGCAGGAAGTTACTCGCGAACCTCGCGGTCACGGCCGCCGCAGCCGTTGGCGCCCCCATCCTGCCCACCGGCAAGACACCCGGCGAGGACGCTGCCGTCGGCGAGGTTCTGTCGCGCGCGTGCGGGACGCCATGCTCGGCCTGCATGCGGGTGTCACCGTGCCGCCGCCGGCGGTCCTGCGCACCGATCTGGTCCGCGCCTTCACCGACTTCCATGCCTGCGCGTACGGGAGCCTGGCCGCACGGCTGCCCCGGCTGATCTGCGCGGCCCACGCCCGGGCCAGAGGCGCTGGGGACGATGGGCTTCTGGCCCACAGCTATCTGCTGGCCACGCGCATGCTGATCAAGCTGGACGAGCAGCAGCTCGGCTGGATGGCCGCCGACCGCGCCCGCCAGGCCGCCGAAGCCGTCGGCGAGCCCCTGCTGGTCGCGGAGGCCGCGCGGCAGCTCGCCGTCCTCGCCCGCAAGGCCGACTGGCACCAGCAGGCACTATCCATCGCCCTGACGGCCGCCGACCACCCCGCCCTGCGCGGCGGAGAACCGGCACTGGCGGCCCAGCGGGGCCTGCTGCTCCAGTCCGCCGCCTACACCGCCGCGAAGACCGGCGACGCGGCCGGCATGCGGGAGCTGACCGGCGAGGCCGCCGCCATCGCCCGGGAGCTCGGCCAGGCCGCCGTGCTGCGGGACCACGGCGGAGGGTTCAGCCCCATGACCGTCCAGCTGCACCTGGTCTCCGCCGAGAACTCCGCCGGCGACCCGTCCGCCGCGCTCGCGGCGGCCAAGGCGGTGGCGCCCGGGAGCCTGCCGAGCGCGGAGAGGCGGGCCCGCTACTACACCGACGTCGCCACCGCCTTCGCCCGCTCGGGCCGCCGGGACGACTGCATCCGCGCTCTCCTGGCCGCCGAGCACCACGCGCCGGAGGAGATACACGCCCGTCCGGCGGTGAAGTCGCTGGTCTCCGGGCTGCTGGTCTCCGGGCGGACGACCACCGAGCTACGCGGGCTCGCCGCCCGCGTCGGTGTCCTCGCCTGATGGCTCACTCGCCGTACAAGACAGGCGATCGTCGCCGTACGGCCCGAACGGGCCTTCCTCGCCCGGCCGTGCGTTCGCCGCGCGGGGCGTCGGGGTAGTGCTTGTCGGCGATCCGCGGGCTGCCCGGCAGCGGGCGCGGGTGGCGGGTGACCTCGACCGCGCTGCCCGCAGCCATCGCGGTGACGATCAGTTCGTCGCCGTGGGAGCGGGCCCAGACGCGCTCGTCGACGAGCTGGTGCGGGACCGAGTAGCGGACCGACTCGACCGAGATCGTGGAGTAGCGGCATGCTGATCCGGTGTGCCGGTCCGCGGGGGGCAGAGCGGCAAAAGGGGAGGATTGCGTTGATCGTCTGGGTGAACGGTGCGTTCGGCAGCGGGAAGAGCACGCGCAGGCGGCGTCGAGCTCAACTGCCTGATTGACCGCCAAAGTCCGCGGCCAGCGCCGCGTAGATGTACTCGCTGCCCCAGCGATCCCCATCGAGGTCGTTCTCGACCAGGTGCGCCTCCCGACGCATCCCGAGGCGTTCACAGACCCGCACAGACCCGGTGTTCTCCACATCCAGCCGTGCGTAGAGCCGGTGCACGCCCAGCCTGTCGAAGGCAAACCCGGCCAGCGCCACGGCCGCCTCAGTAGCATAGCCGTGCCCCTGGTGACGGGGGTCGAGAGTCCAGCCGATCTCGGCCTGGGCCGCGCGGGCATCGGCCAGGGTGAGCGTCACCTCGCCAAGAACGCCGGGCTCATCGCGTCGGCACACAGCAAGCGCCAGCTTGTCACCGTCGGCGCACCAAACCGAATGCGCCGCGCGCTCGGCCGCAACCTGCTCGCTGCGCTCCCGCGTGTGCGCCGGCCGGTACAAGTAGCGCGCCACGCTCGGCAGGCTCTGGTAGGCGTACAGGTCGTCAGCGTCGCCGGGAGTGAACAGACGCAGCGACAACCGGGGCGTGGTCATCGGCAGCAGTGAGGCGATGTCCATGCAGACCTCCGGGACGCGGATTTGGATCAACGATGCGGAACTGATCGTCGCATCACGGCTGACGGGCAACCACGCCTTTTACAGCAGCGCCCGACAGCCCCCACTCCACCACGAGGCAGGCATTCCAGGAGCTGTCTACTGACCCACGCTCCTAGGAGTCGACTGCGTCGTCGACCGTGTCCCGGATCCTCAGGACGCCGTCGACGCCCGTGATCTCGCAGAGTCGCCGGACCTGCTTCGACGGTGCGGCCACGCGCAGCTTCCCCGTCCGGTGGGTGCGGAGCAGCAGGTTCAGGAAGGCCGAGTCAGCGAAGGTGACCTGTGAGGCGTCGAGGACGACCTTGGGGTGCGTCCCGGTGGCGGCCTCCAGCGCGTCGGCCAGGGGTCCGACGGTGTGCATGTCGTAGGCGCCGCGGGCCTCGACGACCTGCGCCCCTCGGCACTCGTACCGGAGCGCCGCGCTTTCCGGCACCAGAGACTCGCGGACCGGCCGCGGCGCCCGCACGCCGCCCGACGTGTCCAGCAGTGAGGGCGCGGCGGTGTGTTCCCAGGGCATGCTCGACTCCCTCCGGTGATCCCCCCATCGGAGGGCAGACATGACATCGGATGCAGGAAATGTATGTCATGTATTTCTGTTGCGACAAGCTGGGCATCGTAAAATCCGGCCATGGCTGGAGCCCCTGAATCCCACACCGGATGGACGTTCATCACGAATCACGCGCGTGTCCTGGCCGCGATCGCGGACAACCCGAACGTCCGCATCCGGGACATCGCCGCCCGCTGCCGGCTCACCGAGCGCGCCGTCTCGCGGATCATCGCCGACCTCGAGGTGGGCGGCTACCTCTCCCACACCCGGGAAGGGCGCACGAACACGTACCGGATCGAGCCGGGCAAGGTCCTTCGGCATCCAGCCGAAGCCGGCCTCCCCCTCGCCTCGCTCCTGTCCCTCCTGGTGCAGGACGAGTCCGAGCGCACCGGCCAGCAGCCCGTCCACCACTAGCCAGACTTCCACTGCGGAAAGCCGCCGGCTGTGGGCCGGGCTCCACCTCGCACACGAGACGGAGCCCTCCACATGGCCAACTGCTGCGGAGCGCCGCGCTGCTCCTGCCCCGTCATCGCCGGACCCGGCATCGCCGTCGACGGCATCGGGCTCAGCCAGCTCGTCCTACGTCATCAGCGGCGACGGCGGCCCCGCCGACCCGACCGCCCTCCAGGCCGCCGGCACGCCTACGGTCGACGTCACCGTGACCGGCACGGGCACCGCGGCAGACCCCTACATCGTGTCCGGCGACGTCATCGTGGCCCCTGAGGACAACGGCGTCGAGACAGCAACGCGACCTGCCGATGGTCGCCCATGACCTGGTCGGCCAGCGGGCGGGCAAGGACGCGGAGTCCGTGCCAGCGTCACGGCCGCTGTGTCCAGGAGCTATATCCGCGGGCGCGGAGAGCAGATCCGCCACGCCCGCCGATGGCGTCTCAAGCAAGGAACTGCCGCGCGCCGCGCAGCGTGGTGCGGAGCTGTTGCTGGGTGGCGCGGCTGTCGAGGCGGACGTCGAGTGCCCGGGGAAGCCGGCTGTCGGCCCGCAGGCTCGTGGGCAGCCGGGAGGCGTCGAGCCCGTCGCGGCGGGCGATGAGGACGCCGAGTTCGTAGCGGCTGACGGCATCGTCTCCCGCGAGGTGGTGCACACCGTGTGCGTGGGAGGCCGCGAGTTCCAGCAGCGCGGCAGCCAGGTCGCCGACGTGTACGGGGCAGCGGATGTCGTCGGTGAAAAGGACGCCGGTCCGGGCGCCGGCCGCGAGGTCGTGCACCAGCCGCACGTGCGCCGACCGCCGGTCACCGATGATCAATGAGGTGCGGGCGATGACAGCATCCGGGTGTACGAGGCGTACGCCTGTCTCCGCCGCGGCCTTCGCCGCACCGTAGGCAGTGAGTGGGTCAGGAACGCACGTCTCGTCGTAATGGATCCGGTCCATGCCGGAGAACACCGCGTCGCTGGAGACATGGACCAAGGGGATGCCGTACCGGGCCGCGGTCATCGCCAGGCGGATCGGGCCTTCAGCTGTGACCGCCCAGTCCGCTTCGCGGCTCGTCGCGTTGACGACCACGCGCGGCCTGACCTCGGCCATGACGGCTTCGATGCGGCCGGGGTCCCGGAGGTCCAGTGCGTGCCACGCGGCAGCCGCGGCACTGCCCGGTCTGGAGGCGAAGGTCGCGGCCGTCGTGTGCCCTGCTGCTGTCGACTGGCGGACCAGCTCAGAGCCGAGGAACCCGCTGCCACCGATGATCAGGACTGTCATGCCGCGACCGTAGAAGATGAGCACCACGAAACTGCTGTGCTTCTGGAGAACCCGGTCGACGGCGAGGCCCCGGAGCAGGACGCCCGCTGGCCGCGGCCCCGGCGGTGACCATCGACGTGCCGGCCTGCTCGCCGAGCGCCTGCAGGGCACGGCGAATCATTGTGCCAGCAGCCCCGTTCACCCTATGGACCATCCGATTGAGCGGCCCCACCTCACTTGTAACGGTAAATCTGTTGGAGGTGCAGGGCGTCGGTCTGCCACTGTGAGCGGGCCGCCTGAGTGTCATCGGGCACCGTCCTGCCGAGCTGGCTCGCCACCCGCTGAAACACAGATACCGAACTGGAGTCGGTGGCCGCAACGAGCACGGTGAGGAGGGGTTCGCCGGCCGGTGTGTGGGCGTCGACCTGGGCGAGAACAGCGACCTGGTCGTCGGGGTGAAGGTGATGAGACAAGGCGGAGCCGAGCTGGCGGCGCAGCCGTGACCAGGAAGTGGTGGAGCGCTCGCGGGCGGCCTTCTTCAACGCGCCGCGTACCGCAGCCGCCACCTCGGTGACCTTTGCTAGGGCGAACCCCGCCTCGACGACCGACCGCGCGGCTCTCCAGGGCGTCGTTCTGGATGACCCTGCACACCGTCGCCAGCGACACCGTACGCCGGGCAGGACACCGACGCGACGAAGAGGCCTTTGTCACAATTCCAACGGAGTCGCCCCCGTCGCTAGTGCTGTGACCGGGATGGTCCACCGTGATCGGACGGCGGCTCGCGGGACGAGCGCATGCGCAACGGCTGGTATTACTGGGGCATGCAGGAAGAGACGGCACGCTCCGCGATCGACACGTTCATCTCCGCGTTCAACGCCTCGGACGACAGCTATGTGACTGCCCTGCTCTCCCAGGCCCTGACCTCAGACGTGGTCTTCTGGGGGCCGTTGGGTCGCAGCGAAGGAATCGCGGCGGTCGAGCGGTTCGTGCTGGACATCCGGAGCCACCCGGCGGGGACCGGCACGATGGTGCGCTGCTCAGCGGTGGACATGCCTGACGAGTGGGCCCGGTACCAGTGGGTCTTCACCACGCCGGATGGAGGCCCCCGCCTGGCGGGAACGGACGTCGTCCATCTGCGGCGGAGCCTCATCGACCAGGTCATCGTCTTTGCGGGGGAGATCGAGCCGTCCGCCTCCTGAGTCGTCCTTCTGTACCTTTCGGCACTCCGGGGCTGCGGTTCGCGGTCGGTCAGGCGGCGGTGTTGAGGGGGCGTCCGCCCCAGCGGATGCCCTGACCGGATTCCTGGACGCGTGGTGGACGCAGACCCTGAGGACGAAGTCGCCGCCCGTTTCGGCGTGTGCGGTGTTCGAGAGCTGCGTGACCGCGAGTTCCTCGGTCGCCCCGTGGCTCGCCCGCTGGGAGGCGGAGATGGGACCGGTCGCCCGCCGTCACCTGGCCGACAGCCTCGACTGGTGGCGGGAGGAGTTGATGTCCGACGACTCGCCTTTCACCTGGTGGTGGGGCACCGAGGCGGAAGAGCGGGCCGCCTGGCACGAAGTGAAGCGGTGGCTGGCCGGTCAGGCTCGGGCAACGTGATGCCACAAGGGCTGGTGCCTGACCGCAGCGGTGAACGCCAACACGGCCCGATTCAGGCGACGTTCGCCTTGGTCACGACCTTGCGGAGGCGCTGGTCAGAGGAGTGCTTGTTCCGCCAGATGATGTAGCGGCGGATCATGCTGCCCTGTTCCTTGTGGCTGGCGTGGTCGGTGCCGTCCAGTGCGAAGTAGCGCAGGGCTGTGAACTGGGCCTCGATGCGGTTGAGCCAGGAGCTGTTGGTTGGGGTGTAGGCGATCTCGACGTTGTTCGGCGCGGCCCAGTCGCCGACCCGGGTGTCCTTCTTCTTGGTCAGGTGCGGGGAGAAGTTGTCGAGCACGATCGCGATCCGGATCTGCGGCGGGTAGAGGTTGCACAGGTGGCGGCAGAACTCCAAGAACCTCGTCCGGTTCTTCTTCGGCTTGATGTGGCCGTAGAGCTTGTCCTTGCCCAGGTCGTAGGCGGCGAACAGGTGCCGTACCCCGTGCGGGCGGGTGTAGGTCGCCCGGCGGCGGGGCCGGGGCTCCCGGACCGGGTCCTTGTGCCGTCCGCTGCGTTCGGCCCACTGCCGCCCGGGGTGGGGCTGGAGGTTCAGCGGGCCGAACTCGTCGAGGCAGAAGACGACTTCGGGCTCGCCGTCCTCGGGTATGACCTCGCCGTCGGCGAGCGCGTAGAGGTGCTCGACGCGAGCCTTCTTGGCGGCATAGTCCGGGTCACGGGAGGTCTTCCAGGTCTTTATGCGTTGAAACGACACGCCCTCCTCGCGGAGCATGATGCGCAGGCCCTCGTGGCTGATGTCGTCGACCACCCCCTCGGCGACCAGGAAGTCGGCCAGCTTGGCCAGGCTCCAGGTCGAAAACGGCAGGCCGTGCTCGGCCGGCTTGGACTTGGCGATCTTCTTGATCTCGCGCCGTTCCGGGAGGGTGAAGGTCTTCGGCCGACCGCCCTTGTACTTGGGGTAGAGCGAATCGAAGCCGTCGGCGTTGATATCGATCTCCCGAACCCGTACTCGTTCTGCCACCCGGACAGCCTGGCGACACCGCGCCGTCCGGACCAGCATCCGAACGGCGCGTCACGTCACAACAGGGCGAACCTCGTCTGATGCGGCACTAGTTCAGAGAAGGCGAGCAGCACATCGTCTGGCGCCGGATCGGCACCCACGACATTCTTATCGGCTCGTGACGCTGTACGCACCGCAGAGGGAGCGGAGGCGAGGGGCGCCTCACCCGTTGGCAGACTCGGCGCCGGCTCCGAAAGGCGGGACATCCGTGACCGCGGCGTCCAGCCGGAGCCTGCGGCCGTCGCCGAACCGGAGCAGGACGCTGCGGCCGCGCACGAGGCGGGTGAGGAGGGCGTGGCGGGCCAAGCGGCCCGGGGGCGCGGTGATGAGCCGGGCCCGCGCCGGGAGTTCGGCGATGAGGGCGTTGTCGCGGCCTAGGTCCTGGACGCAGACAGTGACCTCGCTTCCGGCGTCCAGCAGGGTGGGACGTGTGAGAGCAGAGCGCGCTCCAGGCCGCCCACGGTGAAGTGGCGCAGGATGATCACCACGTGGCGGCGGTCGGTCGGCGGGGGGACATGGTGGTCTCAGCGGATGCCCGCGCCTGCGGCGATGCCGAAGTCGGTCAGAGCGCGACGGCGCTGTTCCTCGAGGGCAATCTGTTCTGCAAGGACATCGCGGTCGACAGGTCGATGGCGGAGATAACCAGGCGCTGGGGTTCGGCTCGGGCCGCACCCCAGCGCCTGGTTATCCACAGGCCCCAACGCGGTCGGCGGTTCCTTCGTACGCTGCTGCCCGAGTCGATCACACGGGGGTGTGCGGGATGCGGTACGGCGTGGTGGTGGAGGAGCTCGCGGTGGAGGTCATGGCGCAGGGCCTTCCGCGACGATGCGGCGGAGTTGCTGGTCGCCGGCGCCCCGCTGCTGGGCGGTGAACAGGCGCGCGGCCCAGGCGGGCGGGAGGTAGACGGTCAGCCGGCGCATCCGCGGGTCGTCGGTGCTGCCGATGGGTGCGGTGTTCCGGCGCCGCCGTTGAGATCGGGAGCGCATTCCCGCGGGGGCGCGGGGTTGAGTCGCTGACGACGAGGTCAACCGCGTCGGCGGTGGCCACGAGTTCGAGGGGGTATCGGCCGCCGCCGTGGCGCAGGGCGTTGATGGTGAGTCCGGAGACCACCAGAGCGAGGGTCTGCGCCGTCTCCGGGGCCGGGGCCGGGTCCAGGCTGGTGAGGAAGGCGCGGGCGGCATCACGGGCGCGGGCGACATCGCCGGGACGGTCGCCCTCCATCACGACCAGGGCCCCGGCGGAGGACACCGCGAGGGTCGTCTCCGTGCCGGTCATGCGCTGCCACCCCACCCTCGATCGGTTGTGCCGCCAGGTTCAGTGTGTGCCCGCCGAGCCGGGATGCAACCCGGGACAGCACTCTTCCGGGTGTATCTGCGGAAGAACTCCAGACACCTCCAATGGAGAAAACCTGTCGTGGCGACAGTAGACATTGACCTGTCGCAGAGTTACTGTCTTCGCCGTACCCAGGAAGTCACAGTGGGCACGGCAGACACGAACTGCCGTGCCGGCAGGTCAAGCAGGACGCGGCCCAAAGGGGTCGTGCGCAGTACCCGCGGTATTCCGGCAGTACAACCGAGTAACCGAAGGTAAGGAGCGAAGGCGCCATCAGGATCGCCCGGGCGAGGAAGCCCTCCGCCCGGGTACCGCAAGGCCCCGGATTGGAAGGTGGTCCCCGGTCACGCATCCGCGATCCCCGCAACCCCGCCCTCCCAGGCGGCTGCGGAAAAAGAAGGCCGGCGCAGCCGGCCGGTAGATGGTGTTGAAAGCTCGGGGCCCGGGTGCCAGTACGGCACCCGGGCCCCCCGACGCATCCCCCGGAAAGAAGAGGTCTATGCCCCCTCGCAGTACCCGCCCCGCCGACAACCTCGACGACGACGACTACCCCGCCTACACCATGGGCCGGGCCGCCGAAATGCTCGGCACCACCCCCGCCTTCCTCCGCGCCCTCGGCGAACACCGCCTGATCACCCCACTGCGCTCCGAAGGCGGCCACCGCCGCTACTCCCGCTACCAGCTGCGCATCGCCGCCCGCGCCCGCGAACTCGTCGACCAGGGCACCGCCGTCGAGGCCGCCTGCCGCATCATCATCCTCGAAGACCAGCTCGAAGAAGCCCAGCGCATCAACGAACAACTGCGCGCCCAAGCCACCCAGCCGCAGCCGAGAACCCCAGCCTGACGCCGGCTCGAAGCTCCCACACCGCGCAGGAAGCGGCGTCCGGGCCCGAAAGGCGCCAACACCAGGCGAGCCGGCGCGGGGCGCATCCACGACACGTCGGGTCCGGCTCGCCATTGCCGCAGCTCGGGGAATCGCCGCTGCCACGCTGCCCGGGCCGGGCCTCGCAGGAACAGAGCCGGCCACAAGCGCCGCAGTGTCGCTGCGTCCAGGAGCTCGATCAGGTAAGCCGGTGACTGGGACTCGCGGATGACCCGCTCATACATCAAGATCACGTCGGCCTCATCGCCGAGGCCGTACACGTACCGGGGCCCCAGTCGATGTGCCGGGGCAGCTCGGACAGCTGCGGTTCAGCTCACGCGGTAGCTGAGGAGCGCGAGGCCGGCTGCCGCCGCGCGGTGCTGGTAGGCGCGCAGTCCGGGGGCGCCGGGGGGTGCGGGCTTGCGGGCGTTGCGGTGCCAGTGGCCGGTGAGCGCGGCGAGGAACGCGGTGGTGGTCTCGTGGCTGTCGGCGGTGGCGGGGTGGTCGCGGAGCAGCCGGGCGACGTCTGCGGGCGCGTGTCCGGCGAGGACGAGCTGCGGGGCGAGGGAGGCCGCGTCGATGCAGGCCGGACCGGTGGTGGCGTGTGCCCAGTCGACGAAGGCGACGCCGAGGGTGTGGTCGCGGACCATGTTGTCGGCCCGCAGGTCGCCGTGGACGATGCGGTCGCCGTGGGCGAGGCCGGGCCAGGCCGCCTCGAGTTCGGCGAGCTGCTCCAGGCGGTCACGGGCGGCGGGGGCGAGGTCGGCCGACGGATCGGCAAGCAGTTCGTCCCAGCCGTGCAGGGCCGCCGTGGTGGAGGGCGTGCTGTTCACGGCTGCGGCGTAGGGGGCCGGGGCGGGGCTGGAGGTGAGCTTGTCCAGCAGCGCCCAGGTCTGTTCGGCGTCGCCGGAGGCCGGGGAGAGGTCGGGGTGCGGACCGTCCAAGTGGGCGATGACGACGGCGGTCCAGTCGGCGGCGCGGTGGCAGCCCAGCAGGTCCGGAGCGGGGGCGCCGGGCGGCAGTGAGCCGAGGACTGCGGCCTCGTGGACGTTGGCGTCGGTCAGCGGATCGTCGTCGGGGGCCGCCTTGACGAAGGCCCGCCGGCCGTCGGCCAGGATGAGCGCGGCGGCGAACTGGTGGCCGAAACCGCCGCCGGGGGTGACCGTGTCGGTGACGGGTGCACCGAGGGCGTCCTCGAGGCGGGCGCGCAGGGGCGTGGGGACGTCGGTCCATTGCAGACGGCCGCTGGTGGGCGGTACAGGCATCGGGGCAGCTTTCAGAGGTCCGGAAAAACGGGTGGCGGGGTGTTGGGGTGCGCGCCGAGCCGGACCGCGAGTCGGGGCTGAGGAGCGGGGATCCGCTGTCTCAGTGCTCCAGCTCGACGCCGGGCGCTCGTCGCCGCATCGCGCGCATTCGCCTGTGTCCTCTGAGTGCAGAAGTGCAAAAAGGGGCGCCCGTTGGGGCGCCCCTCCACTGTAGTGGTGGTGCCGGGTCACGCGCCGCCGCCCTTTTAGGGGCAGGTGGTGCAGCAGAGACGGCCCGATGCTGGCAGGCTCGGGCAGGAGGTGATCAGCCCCGGCGGCACGGAGCGCGGCAGGAGGGTGCCAGCCCCAGACTGCGCCGAGCGCAACGACTCCGGCGGCGCGGGCCGCGGTCATGTCGGTGGGGCTGTCCCCGACGTACACCGCGGCCTCCGGTGGGACGTCCAGCTGGCGCAGGGCGGCCTGCAGTCCGTCCGGGACCGGTTTGGGCCGGGTGTCCTGGCGGGTGATGACGACATCCAGCAGTTCGGCCACCGCAGGCGGTCGGGGTCCTGGAGGCTGACAGCGCCGGTGGCCGTGCCCTGCGCACGCAGGGCCAGCAGGCCGGAGAGCACGCAGGGGAACGGCTTCACCGGGTGAGCCGACAGGGCGCCGTCCCACCAGCGGTCGCACGCGTCGTCGGGATCGGCGACGTCCAGGGCGCCAGGACCTCGCAGCGGGGGCGGCGCAACGCGCCGGGCGGAAGGTCGCCCGGCGTCACGCGACGCCCGAGAGCGCAGGTGGCGACCGCCGCGAGGATGGAACGCACCGCGGCCGCGCTGTCCAGCAGCACCCCGTCCAGGTCGAACAGTGCCGCTCTGCGGGAGGTCGTCACCGGGCACCGTCCGGGGCTCGGACCAGAGCGCGCAGGACCAGGTGGTGGTCGGCGAGCAGGGCGGTGGCGCCCGCGTCCCGGTCCAGGACGCACACGGCCATGCCGACCAGCGCGCCACCGATCCGCAGCAGGCGGACGCTGCGCAGGAGACTGGCGCCGCTGCGGGCGGTGTCGTCAGCAGGACCGTCCGCCGGCCTCCCAGGTCGGCGCCCTCGATCTGCTGCCACGTGCCGTGTGCCTTGGGAGCGGGGCGCAGGAAGGCGGCGGGAAGACCGGTGTGCAGGGACACCGCCGTGGGCAGCAGGACGCGGGTGGAGTCGATGGCGTGGAGGGCTTCTAGAACGGCGCCGACGACGGCGACAGGGACAGCGTTGTCCTGGAACAGACAGACACGGATACCGATCCGAAGAGCACCCTGCGGCTCACGCCGAGCCACCGGCACGGCATGGGTCTGCGCGCAGCCTCGACGCTCTGAGGGCTGAGATGCCGCGCGCCGCGGCGGCCATGGTGGCGTTGGCTGCCTGCCGCCGGAAGCGGAACGATTCGGCGTTCTCGTTCGAGGGACAAAGCGCCTATCCCGCAGTCAGCGGGGGCATCGTCGGCCTTGACCGCACCGGTCCCCCGAAAGAGAGATCACCGTGACCGTTCGCTCCATCACGGCGGCCGCCGGCGCTGCCTGCAGCGCCTTCCTCCTGCTTCTGGCCCTGCCTGGCTCAGCCTCCGCGGCCACCGGACAGTTCCGCTACACCTACTCCACCGCCGAGGGATACGAAGCCGTCGGCTTCCTCAACAACCCCGCCAGCGGTGAGTGCATCAACCTCCCCGCGCCCGGCTCCGCCCCTGGAACGGCCTCGAGGGCGCCCATGAACCGCACGGACGCCACCGCCACCGTCTTCCTCAACGCCGACTGCGAAGGCGACACCTACTACACCCTGCGCCCGGGCGCAGGCGCGTCCGACCGCCTGCTCCTGCGCTCCGTCGTGTTCTCCTGAACACACGCCGGGCGTGCCCTGCACCACCGCTCCCGCCGGCCTTCGGCGGGGCAGGCGCGTGCAGAAGGCCGCCGACGACAGCAGGTCCGGCCCAGTGCTCTGCGTGAGCCCGGGCCGGACCGCGAGAGGGGGCGAATCTCTACGCTTCGGCGACCACCGGGACGCCCGACAGTTCCACCCCGGCCTGGCGGAGTTCCTCACGGGCCTGGTCGATGGTGCTGCGGTTGACGCCGGCGGTCAGGTCCAGCAGCACTCGGGTGGCGAAACCTGCCGCGGCCGCGTCCAGGGCGGTGGCCTTCACACAGTGATCGGTGGCGATACCGACCACGTCCACCGCGGTGACACCCCGCTCCCGCAGCCACGCCGCCAGTCCCGTCCCGTCCTCGTCGGCGCCTTCGAAGCCGCTGTAGGCGGCTTCGAAGGCGCCCTTGTAGAAGACGGCGTCGACCGCTCCCGCCTCCACCGCGGGGACGAAGTCCGGGTGGAAGCCGGATCCTTCCGTACCAGCCACGCAGTGCACCGGCCATGACGTCTTGAAGTCGGGGGTGTCGGAGAAATGATCTCCCGGGTCGATGTGATGGTCCCGCGTCGCCACCACATGCGTATACCCGGCCTCATCCGCCCGTGAGACCAGGTCGCACGCCTTCACCGCGATCTCGGCACCGCCGGCCACAGCGACGCTGCCGCCCTCGCAGAAATCGTTCTGCACGTCCACCACGATCAGCGCACGTCCCATGCCGCTGTCCTCCACTCCGCTCTCACGAACAGGATCTTTCACTCAGCCACGCAGTACTTCCCTCAGCGGGACTCCTCCTCTACGGCCCACCCGGGTTACTTCCGCCGGCCCGCCCTTCACTGCCTTCACGAAGCGGTCAGCGGGCCAGGACCACGGTGACCGGAGCATCGGCGCAGTGGCTGAGTTCTTCGGACAGCGCGGTGCGTTCGGCCGGGTCGACGCTCAGGTCCCAGCGGGTCTTGACGGCCACCCAGTCGGTGACGTACTGGCAGCGGTAGGCTGCCGCCGGCGGCAGCCACGTGGCGGGGTCCTGGTCCGCCCTCGACCGGTTCGACGCCGCCGACACCGCGATCAGCGCGCGGTCGTCCCCGAGGTCGTTGGCGTAGGCCTCCCGCTCCGCCGCACTCCAGGCGTACGCCCCGGAGTCCCAACTTTCGGCAAGTGGGACCAGATGGTCGATGTCCAGCCCGCGCGGGCCAGTGAGGTAGCGGTCGTGTTACCACTCCCCACCGGACAAGGCGCAACGCGGGCCCGCTCAGGCGCGATGACGGCTTCGGCCTTCAGGACCTCGGCCCGGGTTATCTGGACTGCTTCAAGAAGGCTGAGACACATGTGCCACAGGTGCTCCTACTGCTGTGCCTCACACAGTCGATGGACCCCGGGCGTGCTGGACAGCCCGGGGTCCATCGCTGTCCGAGGCCAGGGGCCCTGGGATCTTGGGCCGTTCCCGCGACGAACTGCGTTGCGGCCGCGATGGCCTCGCCGAAGCCGACCGGCGGGCTCGCCGCCTCACCCCGACGTGGGTCGCCGATCCCCTTGTCTGGAAGGTGGAGCTGGGAGCATGGACCCGGGGTGTGGGCGTTCACCACCAAGTTGCGGTCTACGTTTCCAGCCCTGTCAGATGGTCGTCGTCATGGTCACTCGTACTCCCCTGAGGTCGACGAATGCTGTGTAGGTTTGCCCCTCCTCGAAACGCCAGTCGGTGTTGTAAAGCGTCTGGCTGGTTGTGTACGTGCCGTCGTCCCGGCACTGCACGAACGGCTGCACGAGGACGACCCGGCCTTCACCCCTGATCAGCATCCCGAAGGACTGGCCCGGCACGGCGCAGGTCCCGCTCCAGTTGCTGACCAAGTCTGTGGGGCGGGGTGGGGGCGACACGCCGTCGAAGTGCAGGGACCATCCCGGAGTGTCGTGCGCCTCGGGCGCGGCCTGAGCTGCCGGAGCGACTGCCGTGAGGGCGGCAGTGACCGCCACACCGGTGAGGGCTCGTGCAATGCGTTTCACAGAAGACTCACCTCCGTGCCCCGGAGGATCCGAGGCATGACGAATCAAGGAATCTCTTGCCACGATGACGCTCGGGGCCACCCCGGCGTCTGAAGCCCCACGCACCTTCTTGCCGAACGCGTCGAGCAGTACGCACCCAGCCCGATCGCCGACGTCGAACTGTGAGCCGGAAAGGAAGTGGTGGCGGCCTGTTTGCTCCATGGTTCCCGCCTCGCTGTCGGGAAATTCCCTGGCTCACCCATCCGCGCAAGCGCCGACCCGGTGATCCTTCGCCGCTCCGACCGCCGGTGGTGCCGGGTGCGGCAGATCGCTGCCCGGGTCTCTTCGCTGCGCGCCGGCGCGTATCCCGGCACCTGGTAGCGGGCGTGTCGCCATGGCCGCCAAGGGCACCGGCACACGACGGTGACGAGGGGGTTCATCGCCCCGCAGCAGTCGGTGGGCAGACACCCGCCGTCTTCGGCCGCTGCTCACGCGGCCGGGGTGATACGGCTGGGCCCGCGACGGAAAGGGACGGACGTTCCACGCGGAGGCCGGCTGGCCGGTCCGGGCCGTCGCCATCCCCCGGCAAGGTGGCGCGCAGATCCTTTGGGCTGAATGATGCGCCTGTCCGAGCGCGTGGTCCGTGCCTGTCACGCCATCTATAGAAGGCTCACCGGTGGCGGCTGACGACACGACAGCCGCGGTTGAGGCCCCTCCCCCCACTGTCGATAGGCAGGCTCCATGCGCTTCTCCCTCCACCGAATGCGGCGTGCTCTCCTCTCCTGCGCACTGTGCAGTCTGCTGGCCCTGCTCGCCGTGACCGCCGCCCCCGGCCAGCGGGCCCACGCCTTCAACGGAAGCACCTCCCAGTGTGCGCTGCGGGGACAGGGAACCGAGGTGAACGAAGGCCAGAACACCGACTACACCCAGTTCCAGAACCCGATCGGCACCCAGAAGGTCGGCGTGGTGTACGTGGACTTCCCCGACGCGGCCGGCGCCGGTGATGTCGCCGACTACTACAACCTCCTGTCCCCGGCAGCCGAGTGGATGCGGAACGCCTCGTACGGCAAGACCTCGCTGAACCTGCGACCGGTGGTGAACCGGTGGCTCCGGATGCCGTCCAGCTCCGACTCCTACGGATTCGGCAGTCTCACCTACCAGCAGCACACCCGGTACGTGACCGATGCACTGCGGGCCGCGGCCAACGCCGGCGCCGGCCTGGCCGACTACGACCTGTTCTACATCGTCCCGACCAACCACTCCAGGATCGGCCACTCCACCGCATGGTTCTGGACGCCTTCCAACCCGATCGTCATCAACGGCACCCCGATCCGTCTGGCAGCGACGTTCGGTACGGACATGTGGCACTGGGGTTTCAAGGTGGCCGCCCACGAGACCACGCACCTCTTCGGAGCGCCCGATCTGTACGCCTTCAGCGGTGATCAGTTCCAGTACACCGGCGGCTGGGACCTCATGGGCCACATCACCGGGCGGGGCCCGCAGTACTTCGGCTGGGAAGCGTGGAAGTTCGGGTGGATCGGTGACAATCAGGTCGTCTGTGTGTTCCAGCCCAGGACCCAGAACACCATCGCGTTGAACGGCGTCGAGTACACCGGCGGCCACAAGCTCCTGGTGGTCAAAACCGGCCCCACGACCGCCTACGTCGCCGAGGCCCGGCGCAAGGCACACAACGACGACAACGCCTGCTCCACCGGCGTACTCATCTATAAGGTCGACACCTCCATCGCGACGGGCCGGGGACCGATCCGGGTGGTGCGCAATCCGAATGCCCCGGCACCGCCAGCGGGCTGCGACACGCTGGACATGTCCACCTGGCAGCCGGGCCAGACCTTCTACGACTCCACCACCAGGATCCAGTTCACCGTCCGGTCCGCCGACGATCACCACAGCACGGTGAACGCCATCAAGTGGTGACTGCAAGCAGGAAGACGGCCGTCCACCCTCGCTGCCCCTGCGCCGGCACTCGGAGACCTGGCCGGTCACGGGATCACCGCCCTGATGCCACGCCCGCGCAGGTCGCTGCGGATCACCCGGGACGAGCAGCCCGGTTCCGCCGAGAACCATCACCGGCCGCAGGCGCGGGCCGTCCGACCATCCTGGGCAGGCACAAGGCGGCCGGGATGTACTCGAAGGCGGGTGCATCACCGGCCTGACCGGGGCGCGGCAGGCGGCTCGTCGGCCGGGCTCCTCTTTTGTCTTCGGCGGGCCCCGGGGCGCACGCACGATGGTCGTGCCGACCACGACGCTCCCGTCCGTCCAAGTCGTCTCCGGTGCCGGCCCGGCCGGTCAGCCGACGGTGAAAAACGCTCCCCAGCGGCCGTCGACGGCCCAGTTCCGCAGCCGGATACGGACGCCCTACGACGAGCCGGACGCGGGCGGCAGAGGCACCCCTTGCGAGTACGTCCACGCGCTCGCGTCGAACACCCGATCAGCGTCGCCGCGACCTTCTGGAGAACTGTGGACCGCCGACACTTCCTCAGCAACGGCTTCGCCGTCTCCGCTTTCACCACGCCCGTCACGCGGTGGCTCACCCAGCCCGCGGACGCGGCCACCGCCCACCAGGGCGGCCGGCGTGTCGGCCGCAGTGACCTGACCGAGCTGTGGCAGGCCGCCGACGAGGCCCGCCTGTGGGACTCCAAGTTCGGCGGGGGCAACTGGAAGACCAGCTCCGTCACCGAATGCCTCCGCCTGCGCGCGGCCCCCCTACTCTCGGGCACCTACACGGAAGCCATCGGCAAGGAGCTGTTCGCCGCCACCTCGGAGCTTTCCCGCATTGCGGGCTGGGCGGCCTTCGACGCCGGCCGCCACGAAGAAGCGCAACGCCACTTCGTCCAGGCGCTGCGCCTCGCACGGGCCGCCGGCGACGTGCAGGCCGGCGCCTACGTGCTGACCACGATGTCCCTGCAGACCATGCTCCGCGGATTCCCGCGCGAAGCCGCCGACATGGCCGAGGGCGCCTACGAACGGTCCAAGGCCTCTGCCGCGCCGCGGGTGCTGGCCTTCGCGAAACTGGCCGAGGCCCGCGCCTACGGCCGCGCGGGCGACGCCAAGGCCGCCGCAGCCGCACTCACGCGGTCCGAGGCCCTGCTCGGCTCGATCCACCCCGGAAGCGACGACGATCCCGACTGGCTGTCGTACTTCACGCACGCCCGGCTCGCCACAGACGCCACCGAGATCTACCGCGACCTCGGACAGCCACAGGCCGCCATCGCCTGGAACGAGCAGGCCGACGCCATGCCCCCCGGACGCTTCACCCGCGCCGTCGGCATCCGACTGTCGGTCCTGGCCAGCACCCACCTCCAGGACGGCGACCTCGAACAGAGCCTCCACGTCGGCTCCCGCGCCCTGGAAGTCCTGCGCACCGTTTCCTCCACCAGGGCCCACGGCTACCTCCACAGCCTCACCACCAATCTCGAGCCGTGGAAGAAGGACAACGCCGACGTGTCCGGATTCATCCGCAGGGCCCGGAGCGAGCTGGCAGCGGCCTGACCGGTCACGCGGGAGGCGCCTCAGCTGGAGGAGGCGGCGTGGAGCTGTTCCAGGATCTTCTCCATGCCGTCGCACGATCGCCGCCCTGATGGGACTGCCCGTCGACTTCCGCACCGGCCTGGTTCGCCGCCGTGCCCTGGACCTGTACGAGGCGATCCCCGTCCACCACCGCGAGCGCGCTGTGCGGCAGCTGTGTGACGTCCTCGCGGCCTGACGCCGCGTCTCCAGGGGAGCCACCATCCCCGTACAGGGCGGCCGACGGCCCGCAGGCGCGGGGACTCGGACGAATGCGCGGTCGCAACGCCACGTCGTACGCCGCTGGCACTGTGTCGGACCGGCATGCCGGCGTTCTCCTCACCGCCGTCGCGTCGGGTGGAGTATGGACACATGCGGTCCTGCAATTGCGCGTTACAAGGTGTGTTACGACGCACCCGTGATCGATTGACTGACGATTTTGACCGTTGATTTTTCCCCGGCGTCATCTCCGGCGTACACCGAACGCACTTTCGCCCTTTCATGACGGGAAAAGACAGAGAAGTTTCGCCGGTGAAAACAGGCCATGACTGACACGCGATGCTACGGAAGTCAGGGAGATTTCGGCCGTGATCGCAACGAAAGTCGCCCGTCCTGGAGCAACCCGAGATATGAGCCTACATGCGGCAAATGGGTGATTGGCCTATCGCACTGTGTATCGGTAGCTTCACCCTCAGGTGCGTGCGGGACCCCGACTGCGTCGACCAAACCCCGTCCGAGGCCGCTGCCGGGCCAGAGGAAAGACCCACACCCAGGCCCTCCTCCGGCTGGCCCGGCAACGAATCAACCGTGCTCTTCGCGATGCTCCGCGACGGCACCTTCTACGAACCAAGAACCCCACGCCTCGCTTGACGAAAGACATAGGGGCACCCCCCCAGAGAACCCGCTGTGCCAGTGGTGCATGGCCCCCGTCCTCAAGCAGTGAGGCCCGAACATACGCCACACCAGCATCCGCCGCTGACCTCCCTGCCGACTTCCCAGGCAAGGGGAGTCCCTCCTACGGCCAGCCCCTTACCGGCGACTCCGCGGCCGGTGCGGTCGCCGTGGGCGCTTCATCGCCGGGCAATGCTTCAGGGCCAGACGACCTCTGGGCGCTCAACCCGGCGCGGTTGCAGCAGCCGGCCCTTGCCCATGCTGGCGGCCTACCGCCGCAGGACTTCCACCAGCGCACCCGGGTGTGGAGGGTCAACCGCAGTCGTTGCGGTTGACCTTCAGGGAGTGGGTCTGGTCGTTGAGGTTGTAGCTGCGCAGGTCGTGGATGGAGCCGCCACTGCGAGTGACGCACACCCACCGGTCGCTGTGGTTGCGCTTTTCGTAGACGCGGGCGGTGCGGTCGGAGTTGTTGCGGACCGAGCTGCCCCGGTCACGGATCGCGGAGGGCAGCTCCTTCACGCTGCCGTCCGCGGCCCGCCGCACCCACGCCCCTCCACGCACCGGAGCCGGGCCGTCGATGGCCCGGCTCCGGTGCGTCTGACCACCGTGCAGTGTCAGGGCAGCCGTTTCGACGACTTCGAGCAGCGCGCGGCAGGGAAGGGCGCCGCACCGACAACCGTGCAGGCCGACATAGCGCCGAACAGCGGTCGTGTCCTGCCGAAGTGGTCCATGCCCGATCCGGCGAGCGGGCCGAGCAGGACGACACCCAGCACCAGCAGGGTCATCGCCATGGGCGGCCGGGGTGCAGATGCCCGGCGCGCCAACGAAGGCTCGTTCGAGCCGGGGAGCGCCGGGGCTGTCGGCAGCACACAGGGAACAGAGGCGCAGGCGGCGGTCGGAAGCAGCGCAGCCGACAGCCGACTGTATAAGCGGCACCGAAGAGTCGCATATCCATTGACTAACGTCGGATAGCGGCATTAGTCTTCCGAAAAGAAACGTAAGGGGGTCTGCAGGACCCTCCGCGGACTTCCGCGCTGACGGCCCACCGACCTCACAGGCAGTCGCCGCACCAGCGCCCGTTCCGCCTTGAGCCGCTACGCGCCACCAGAGCCGCTAGGGAGCAATCCGCTATGACATCACCGCACTCCGCACCGCGCGGAGTGAGCACCAACGACCCTGCCGGGCCGGCCGAGCACGTCGACGTACTGATCATCGGCAGTGGGCCGACCGGGTCCGCGTACGCCCGCGTTCTCGCCGATGAGGCGCCCGGCGCCCGCGTACTGATGGTCGAAGCCGGCCCCCAGGTCTCCACTCCCCGGGGCCGGCACGTCAAGAACATCATCGACCCCGAGTCGCGCATCGCGGCGCAGACCGCTTCGCAGGGACCCGACCGGGACATCCGCCCCGGCGACCCGGTCCATTCGCGCCCTCCCGGTGTCATGGTGCGGCCCGGCACCTACCTGCTGGGAGAGAAGGCGTCAGGAGTGCCGGGCGAGGGCGACTCCGTCGATGGCATGGTGGGCATGCCGGGCGCGTCTCTGTCCACCAACGTCGGCGGCATGGGAGCTCACTGGACGTGTGCCTGTCCGCGGCCGGGCGAGGGCGAGCGCATCACCGACATCCCCGCCGCCGAGCTGGACACGGCGCTGGAGCGGGCCGAGCGGCTCCTGAATGTGACCACGACCGCCTTCACCGACGCCCCCTTCGCCGACGAGGTGCGCAAGCGCCTGGCGGCCGCACTGGACGAGGGCCGGGCGCCGGAACGGCGCGTGCAGACCATGCCGCTGGCCGTGGAGACCTGGTCGGACGGCAGTCGGCACTGGTCGGGGACCGACGTCATCCTCGGTGACCTAGCCGAGAAGGACACCGAGGACTTCGAGCTGCGCTCCGACACCCTGTGCCGCCGCCTGCTGCTGGAGGGGTCCACCGCGGTCGGCGCCGAACTGCAGCACCTGCCGACCGGCCGGCGCACCACCGTCACCGCCCGGTGGGTGGTCGCCGCCTGCGATGCGTTGCGCACCCCCCAGCTGCTCTTCGCGTCGGGCATCAGGCCGGCCGCGTTGGGCCGCTACCTGAACGACCAGCCGCAGATCGTCGTCGCCGTCCAGCTGGACCCTGCGATCCTGGCGGCGGCTCGTGAAGCAGCCACCGCGCAGCGCCCGGACGCAGCCTTCAACCCGGTCAGCGGTGTCAGCTGGGTCCCCTACGACCACGAGACCCACCCCTTCCACGGGCAGGTCATGCAGCTCGACGCCTCCCCCGTTCCGCTGGAGGGAGAGGTCGAGCCCGGCTCCATCGTCGGTCTGGGCTGGTTCTGTGCCAAGGACGTGCGCGCGCAGGACCGGGTGGAGTTCAGCGAGACGGAGACCGACCCCTACGGCATGCCGGCGATGACCCTGCACTACCGGTTGACCGAGGTGGACCGGATGCGCACCGAGGCGGCCAAGCGTGCGGCCGCCCGGGCGGCACGACTGCTGGGCACCTTCCTCGACCCGCGCGGGCCCCGGCGGCTTCCCAGCGGATCGTCGCTCCACTACCAGGGCACCGTGCGCATGGGGGCCGTCGACGACGGCACTTCTGTGTGCGACACACAGTCCCGCGTGTGGGGGACCGACAACGTCTACGTCGCCGGCAACGGCGTTATCCCCACCGAGACCGCCTGCAACCCCACCCTGACCTCGGTCGCGCTAGCTGCCCGGGGCGCACAGGACATCGCCCGCCGGTACCGCGAGGAGAACGCCCATGTTTCCTGACCGACTCATCGTCCCGGAGGAGCTGGGAGCGGAGGAGGACGCAGTCGGCGCGACCGCGGTGACCTTCCGGGTGCGGCTGCCCTGGTACCGGGCGCTGCCGATGGACGGACTGCACCTGTCGGACGTCGCCTTCGACGGCCGGCCGGTCACCTCCGATCAGCTGGACGTGCAGATCGACGGCACGTGGACGCCCTACGGGGAGGTGGCTGGGCTGCGCGGCGTGTGGTGGTTCGTGCTGGATCCGCTGCGGGTGCGTATCCGCGGCCTGGAGCAGGTCGGGGACGGAGAGCACGAGGTGACCGCGACCGTCGGTGCGCGCGTCCCCTACATCGTTCTGGGCAGCAAGGCCCTCGTCATCACCGAGGCCCTCACCCGGGTCCTCCCCCTGAGCGCAAGGAGCGCCGCATGAGCCGCGAGCTGCCGAAGCTCGGCGTCACCACCTACAGCTTCACCCCCCAGTACCACGGCCTGGAGCTGTCCTTCGAGGACGTCGTCCGCCGCATCGGCGCCCTCGGCATCGGGCCCGGGCTGGAGATCGTCGGCTTCCAGAGCATCAAGGGGTTCCCCGAGGTCCCGGACGACTTCGTGCGCCTCTTCCGCGGCCTGGTCGACGAGTACGGACTGGAGCCGTCGTGTCTGGCGGTCAACGCCGACCTGGGTCTGCTGCCCGACCGGCTGCTGTCGCCGCAGGAGATGGCCGACTATCTCGCCCCACAGGTGCAGGCCGCGGCGAAACTGGGCTTCCCCACCGTTCGGCTGCAGAAGCCCGCCGTACCCGAGGCCGTGGAGCTGCTGCTGCCCGTCGCCGAGAAGGCGCAGGTCAAAATGGGCTTCGAGATACACGCCCCGGACAGCGTCCGCAGCGACTGGGTCATGGCACTACGCGAACTGTACGACCGGCTGGACTCGCCGTATCTGGGGTTCATCCCCGACTTCGGCTCCAGCACCCGGCGGGTCTCCCCCAGCGTCTGGGAGGAGTACCGGCGGCGCGGTGTTCCCCAGGAGGCCCTGGACACGCTCGACGCACGGTGGAACGAGATCCACGCTTCCGACCAGCGGCCCTCGGAGAGCGAGCTGATGGGCGAGTTCTCCGAGCTCACCCGCTCCCTCGGTCTCGGAACCTTCGCCCATCCCCTGGCGATGTTCTGCGCCGGCATTCACGGCCACCAGGACCCGCAGGGGTGGGCGGAGATCGGATCACAGATCATCCACGTGCACAGCAAGTTCTTCGGATTCGACGAGGACAGTGACGAGCCCGCCATCCCGCTCGCCGACCTCCTGAAGGTGCTCGTCGACGCCGGCTACACCGGTTACCTCAGCAGCGAGTGGGAGGGCTGGCACTGGGATCCGACCCTCGATGCCGCCGAGATGGTGCAGCGCCACCACCGGCTCAGCCGCGGCATCCTCAAGTCCCTGTGACCATGACGCGGACGAGCCGCCCGGCAGTCGGGCCGGAGCAAGGAGCACCCGTGGCACCACCGTCCCCTGGGCGTCGCGGACGCGGCGCTCCCACTGCGCAGCGCGCGCGGGTACTGCGCGTCGAGCGCCTGACGCCGCACATGATCCGCGTCGTGTTCGGCGGCGACGGACTGTCCGGTTTCGACGCGGGCGAGTTCAGCGACCACTACGTGAAGCTGCTGTTCCCCGCGCCTGGCGTCGTTTACCCCGAGCCCTTCGATCTGCGGCGGGTCCGGGAGGAACTGCCCCGGGAACAGTGGCCGCGCATGCGGACCTACACCGTCCGGCGCTGGGACGCCGGCGCGCGGGAGCTGAGCGTGGACTTCGTCGTCCACGGCGACGACGGCCTCGCGGGCCCGTGGGCCGCTCGGGCGAAGGCGGGCGACGAGCTCCACTTCGTCGGTCCGGGGGGCGGCTATGCGCCCGATCCCGCCGCGGACTGGCATCTGCTGGCCGGTGACGAGAGTGCGCTGCCCGCCATCGCCGCAGCCCTGGAGCGCCTGCCGTCCCATGCCGAGGCCTACGCGTTCGTGGAGGTGGCGGGCCCCGAGGAGGAGCTGGAGCTGGCCTGCCCAGAGAGGGGGGTGATCCGCTGGCTGCACCGCGGTCACGGTCAGGTGGGCGAGGAGCTGGTGTCCGCGGTGCGTGCCTTCGCGTTCCCCGCGGGCCGTCCGCACGTCTTCGTGCACGGCGAGGCCGGCTTCGTCAAAGAGGTGCGCGGGCTGCTGCGGCGGGAGCGGAACGTGCCGCGGGAGTCGCTGTCCGTCTCCGGTTACTGGCGTGCGGGCCAGGACGAGGACGGATGGCAGGACTCCAAGCGGCAGTGGAACCGTCAGGTGGAGGCGGAACAGGAAGGGACCCTCACAGAGTCCGCTTGATGCACTTGACGGCCGGGGCCGCAGCCGATCGACGGCTGCGGCCCCGGCCATGCGCTGATCGTCACCCCGACCTCTTCTGTCAGCCGTGTCGATGCTAATGT
This sequence comes from Streptomyces sp. NPDC003247, assembly GCF_042888135.1. Classification (NCBI taxonomy): domain Bacteria; kingdom Bacillati; phylum Actinomycetota; class Actinomycetes; order Kitasatosporales; family Streptomycetaceae; genus Streptomyces; species Streptomyces sp. NPDC003247. The sequence continues at coordinate 334,302 of NZ_JBIAPF010000010.1, read as the reverse complement.
CGCAAGACGACAGAAGCAGCGTGTGGATGACGACGCAGTGGGGAGACGGCGATGGCGGCCAGGAGCGGGACGGGAGCCGGTCCCGAGGATCTCTCGCAGACCCTGCTGAACATGCTGCGGTTCAACGGGCCCGCCACCAAGCCGGTGCTGACCGAACGAGTCGGCGCGGGCCGCACTCTGGTCACGCAGAAGATCAACGAAATGATCGACGCGGGGCTGCTCGCCGAGGACCGCGTCGGCCGGTCCACGGGGGGACGCATTCCGCGCGAAGTGCGTTTCCGCAGCGAGGCGGCCGCGGTCGTCGGCATCGAGGTGGGCAGCTCCGGTATCGACGCCGGGATCACCGACCTGGCCGGTCGGCCCGCCATCGCCCATCACGAAGCGTGGGACATCGCGCAGGGGCCCGAGGCGACCCTCGACCGGATCAAGCAGATCGTGGACCGCCTGCGCGCCGACCCGCAGGCGCCTACGGCACCGTTGGTCGCCGTCGGAGCCGGTCTGGCCGCGCCGGTGGAGTTCTCCACCGGCAGGCCCGTCTCTCCGCCCTACATGCCGGGGTGGGACGACTACCCGGTCCGTGACCGGCTCGCCGACCGCTTCGGCGTCGAGACGTGGGTGGACAACGACGTGAGCGCCATGGCGCTGGGCGAACTGCGCGCCGGGCTCGCCCAGGACGCGTCGGACTTCCTGTTCGTGAAGCTCGGCTGGGGCATCGGCGCGGGCCTGGTCTCGCGCGGGGGACTGCACCGCGGCGCGGACGGCTGCGCCGGCGACATCGCCCACATCCCGGTGCCGGCGGCGTCACCGGCACCGTGCCGGTGCGGCCGGCGGGGCTGTCTGGTCGCTCACGCCAGTGGTGCGGCGCTGACACGTGAAGCGCAACGTCTGGCGGACACCGGCGAGAGCCCTCATCTGAAGTCTCTGGCCGCACAGGGAAAGACGCTCCAAGCCGCCGACATCACGGCGGCCGCCCGCGCCGGCGACCCGGCCGCTACGGAGCTGCTGGTGCAGACGGGCCGATTCATCGGAACCGCTCTCGGCACATACGTGAGCTTCTTCAACCCCTCACTCGTCGTGATCGGCGGAGGCGTGTCGAAGGCCGGCGACATCCTGCTGGCCGCCATTCGTCAGGCGGTCTACGAGTTCTCACTGCCGCTCGCCACGCGCCACCTGCGCATCGTGCCTGCCGGGCTGGGAGACGCCGCGGGCATCGTGGGGGCCGCCTTCACCGCGCTGGACGCGGTGCTGCGCACGGACCGGATCGTGTGGTGGGCTGAGCAGCCGCTGAAGAACTGAGAACGGGCCCGGACGCCGTGAGGGATGCTGTGGATTCAACAGCATCCCTCACGGCGTCCGGGCCCGCAGCGATGTGCGGCGTCAGTCCGCGGGCTGAGCGAACACGGCGTCGAACCGCGCCGTCGCCGGAGCGAAGTCCAGGCCGCGCAGGAACGCCAGACTGGCCGGTGCCCCCTCATCCCGGGACATGCCCGCGTCCTCCCATTCCACCGACATCGGTCCGTCGTAACCGATCGCGTTGAGCATGCGCACGCACGCCTCCCAGGGCACGTCTCCTCGGCCGACCGACACGAAGTCGAAGCCGCGTCGTGGGTCGCCCCAGCTCAGGTGCGAGCCCAGGACTCCGGCCCGCCCGTCGAGCTGGATCTTGGTGTCCTTGCAGTCGACGTGGAAGATCCTGTCGCGGAAGTCGTGAATGAAGGCCCGCACGTCGACCCGCTGCCACATCAGATGCGAGGGGTCCCAGTTGAACCCGAAGGCCGGATGATGGTCCACCGCTTCCAGCGCGCGCTGGGCCGTCCAGTAGTCATAGGCGATCTCAGACGGGTGCACCTCCAGGGCGAACCTCACGCCCTGCTCGGCGAAGACGTCCAGGATGGGCCGCCACCGGTCGGCGAAGTCCCGGTATCCCTGCTCGATGACGTCCTCCCCCACCGGGGGGAACATCGCGACATAGGGCCAGATGGCGGAGCCGGTGAAGCCCACCACGATGTCCACCCCGAAGCGGCGCGCCGCCTGCGCGGTGACTTTGACGGTGTCGGCTGCGCGGCGTCGCACCCCCTCGGGGTCACCGTCCCCCCACACGGACGCGGGCAGTATGGCCCGGTGCCGGGTGTCGATGGGGTCGTCGCAGACTGCCTGGCCCACCAGGTGTGCGGAGACGGCCCAGCAGCCGAGTCCGTAGCGGTCCAGGATCTCCCTCCGCTCGGCCAGGTAGTCGTCGTCGTTCACAATGCGGTGCACGTCGAAATGCCGGGGGTCACAGGCGATCTCCAGACCGTCGAATCCCCAGTCCGCGGCCTTCTTGGCGACCTCTTCGAACGTGAGGTCCACCCATTGGCCGGTGAACAGAGTGTGTGGACGCGGCACGCTGACTCCTTCTGCTGAATGATCCGGTCGGCAGCCGGTATACACAGCCCGACCGTGTGCTGGTTATGCGTTGGCCTGTGCCGGCCGCTCGCCGCTGTGCGGACTCTCGCCGAGGTAACTGGACATGATCAGTCGGCGGTCCGCCCGCATCGCCTCCGCGGACTCCTCCAGTACGAGGTCGCCGTGGGACAGGACCAGTCCGCGGTCGGCGATGTCCAAGGCGAGGTGGATGTGCTGTTCGACCAGCAGGACGCCCGCGTTGGAGTCGGTGGCGTAGCGGCGGACCACCGGCAGCAGCTGCTCGACGATGACGGGTGCGAGTCCGAGGCTGAGCTCATCCACGATGAGTACGGAGGGCCGGCGGGCCAGTGCGCGGGCCAAGCCGAGCATCTGCTGTTCGCCGCCCGACAGCAGCCCGGCGCGACGGTGGCGCAGCGGCTGGAGCGCCGGGAAGTACGCGAAGGCCGTGTCCAGGTTCAGGGACTTTCCGCCGTGGCCGAGCCGGAAGTGTTCTTCGACGCTGAGACCGTGGAAGATGCCACGCCGGTCGGACATGTGGACGAGTCCCTTGCGGGCGACCGCCTGCGGTTTCGTGGACGTGATGTCCTCGCCGCGGAAGCGGATGGTGCCGGCCATCGCGGGCTGCAGGCGGGACAGTGCCCGCAGCGTCGTCGACTTGCCGGCCCCGTTGGGGCCCAGCAACGCCACCACTTCTCCGGCGCCGACGGTGAGGGAGAGGTCGCGGACGACGGGCATACCGAAGTAGCCTGCGGCGAGTTCGTCGACCTGGAGCAGGGGCTGCGCTGTCATGTCGTGGCTCCGATGTCGTGGGAGTCGCCGCTCTGTCCGAGATAGGCGTCGACGACGCGGGGATCGTTGCGGATCTGGTCGGGGGTGCCGGCGGCGAGAACCTTGCCGAACTCCAGGACGACGATGCGGTCGCACACCCCCATGACCAGCCCCATGTCGTGGTCGACGAGGAGCATGCCGATGCCCTGGGTGACGACGGTGCGCAGATGCTCGCCGAGGACCTGGCTCTCGTCGCTGTCGAGGCCGGCGGCCGGCTCGTCCAGCAGTACCACGTCGGGTGAGCAGGCCAGGGCCCGGCCCACGTCGACGAGTTTGCGCTGCCCCTGCGTCAGCTCGTCGGTGGCGCAGTCGGCGAGGTCGTCCAGATCGAGCAGGTCGAGCGCCGTGGTCACGGCGGGCGGCTCACTTGTCCTCACCCCGATGACGTCGCGCACCGTGTGCAGGAAGCCGGAGGGAGAGGCCGCGACGGTCAGGTTCTCCCGCACGGTGAGGTCGTCGTACAGCTCGGCCTGCTGCCATGTGCGGGCCAGGCCCAGGCGGGAGCGCCTGGCGGCGCTCAGACGCGTCAGGTCCGTCTCGCCCAGGCGTACGCTGCCCGAGGCCGGGGCGAAGCCGGTGGCCGCGTCGATGAAGGTGGTCTTGCCGGCTCCGTTGGGGCCGATGAGGCCGACCAGTTCTCCGGGGGCGATGGACAGGGACACGTCGGTGAGGGCGGCCACGCCGCCGTACCGCACGCTGAGGGCATCGATGGTGAGGGTCTCGGGCATCACTGTCCTCCGAGCTTGGCCATGGACCGGGCCGAGGCCGGGGATGTCGTCGTGGGGTCCGGGGCGTCGTCGCCGGGACGGTTGAGGAGGCGGCGGACGAAGGTGAACTTCGGCGGCGGCTGAAGGGCGATGCCGCTGCCGTTCATGATCAGGGTGACTACGAGGAGGACGCCCGCGATAAGGAGTTGGTAGTTGGTGGGCAGGCCCACGTAGCTGTCGAGGATGTGGCTGGCGATGCCCTCGGTGACCATGAAGCCGGCGATCAGGGCGCCCTTGATGGTGGTGATGCCGCCGATGTATGCGAAGGCGATGAGGGCGAAGGTGTTGACGATGTCGAACCGTGAGGGGTCGACCGAGCCGAAGTTGTACGCGTACAGCACGCCCGCGATGCCGACGGTGAAGGCGGACAGGGCGAACGCGGTGAGTTTGACGGCACGGGTCGAGATGCCGACCGCTGCCGCGGCCCGTTCGTTGGAGCGCACGGCCAGCATGCGCTTGCCCAGGCTGCTGCGGCGCACACCCACGATCAGGGCCACCACAGCGAGCAGGAGGATCAGGCAGACGAACCCGAACAGCGGGCTGGGCTGATCGGCGTCGTTGACGGGGAAGGAGCCCGTGGGTCCGAGGTTGATGCCGAACAGGGTGGGGGCGGCGACCGGGGAGCCGTTGCCTCCCGCGCCCCAGGAGGGGTTGTTGAACCCGAAGGCCTGCACGGCCACCGCGGCCGCCATGGTGAGCACGGCCAGCTGGACACCGCGCACGCGCAGGGCCGGGATGCCGATGAGCACGCCGAGGACGGTGGCGGCCAGCACGCCCAGCACCGGGCCGAGCGGGAAGCCGATGCCGGCGTTGAGGGCCAGCTTGGAGACGGTCAGGCCGGCCACGCCCGCGAACGCGTACTGCGCCAGGGACATCTGTCCCACGAAGCCGGTCAGCACCACCAGGGAGAGACAGGCGATGGCACCGATCATGGTGTTGGTCAGTGCCTGGCGCATGTCGTAGGGGAAGGTGAGCAGCGCCAGCACGCACAGTGCGGTGAGCACGGCGGCGGGCCGGGCGACTCGCTCGGGCGCGGGGGCCGGGGGCAGCCGCGGCTCGACGTAGGCGCCGCGCACCGGGAGCGACTTCCCGCGCCAGATCAGTGCGGCGACGATCACCAGGAAGTAGACGACGTCGGTCACACCGACGACGGCGGTGCCGTCCGCGGTGGGGAACCACGGCTGGGTCTGGCAGTACGTGGTGACGGCGCGCAGGGCTCCCATGCCGATGCCGGCCAGGGCGGCGACCGGGAACGAGGTGAAGCGGGCGATCAGGGCGGCCCCGAGCGCGGGGATCACTGCGATGGTCAGGGTGTTCGGGTCGAGCTGGGTCATCGGCGCGACGAGGATGCCCAGCGCCCCGCAGACGGTCGCGGCCAGGAAGCTGTTGGCCAGCGACAGCTTCTGGGGGGAGAGGCCGGACAGCAGGGCTTCCGCCTCGTTCTCCTGGGCGGCGCGCGTGGCGAGCCCGAAGCGGGAGTAGCGGTAGAGGGCCGTCAGGAGGAGGGCGCCGAGCAGGACGATCCCGACGAGTTCGAGCCGGTTGACGGGGACGGTTCCGCCCAGGATGTTCAGGGCGGTGGTGTCCAGGACGTCGCTCGCGGTCTGGCCCTGGCCGCCGAAGCGCAGCACGACGACGGCTTGGACGGTCATCAGGACGCCGACGCCGGCCACCAGCTTGGCCAGCGGCGACTGCCGGCGCAGGGGGCGGAAGACGGCGAAGTCGATGAGCAGCCCGAGGGCACCGGTAACGGCGACCGCGACGACGAACGCCACGGGCACGGGCACGGGGCCTCCGATGCCCGGGTAGAGCAGGGGCAGCAGCAGGTGTCCTTCGCGCAGCCCGTAGTAGAAGTAGGCGCCGAACATGGCCATCGCTCCGGCGGAGACGTTGATGGCGCCGGAGCCGCGGTAGGTGAGGACCAGGCCGAGGGCGATGCCCGCGATGAGGGCGCCCGGTCCCAGCCCGAGCAGGACGAAGAGGAGGAGCTGTTCCACGGTGGGGTTCCTTAGGCGTCGTGGCGGCGTTACTTGGGCGCGTTGATCCAGGCCCCGGACGCCTTCCAGACGTCGCTGCCCTCGTACTTGTAGAAGCGCACGGCCAGCGATCCGATGGTGGGGTTGTCGGCCACGGAGCCGAAGTCGAGGGTCGGTGAGCCGAGCAGGACCGGTCCGGCGTAGTCGCGTGCCGCTTCGGCGACGGACTTGGCGTTGATCTTGTCGTAACCCACCGTGTTGAGGATCTTGGCGGCGGAGAAGACCGCGGAGAAGCCGTAGGGGGCGTTGATCTGCAGTTCGGCGTTCTCGGGCGCGTAGGCGGCCATGACGGCGCGGAAGAAGTCGGTCTGCCCGGTCGGGTCGTCGGCCTGCAGACTGAGTGTGGAGCTGCTGTAGATCCACTTCGGGTAGTCGCCGAGGGAGTTCTTGATCTGATCGGTCGCGCAGAGGTTGGAGACGACGGCGGGTGTCGTCAGACTCAGCTGCTGGTACGCCTTGGCCAGGGCGGTGCATCCGGTCGTGGTGACGACGATGGGCACCACGGCGTCGGCCTTCTGCGCTCCCGCGGCGGTGAGCGGGGAGATCAGGTCGGTGCTGGTGGCCGGGAAGGTGGCGTAGGTGACCTTGATGCCGCGCGCTTCGAGGTCGTTCTTGAAGATTTTCGCGATGGCCAGGTCGCCGGCGTTGTCGTTGGAGACGATGGCGGCGGTCTTGGCCTTGAGCGTGTTCTCCAGGTACGGGCCGACGCCGTGGAGCGAGGCGAGTGCGCTGGCGTTGGTGGCGTAGCTGTTGGCCGCGACGGTGTCGGGACCGGGGTTGGCCTGTCCGATCAGGACGGGCTTCTTGCCGTCGACGGTGCGGTGCAGGGACTGGGTGCCGACGTTCAGCCCTCCTTGCAGGATCAGGCTGACCGACCGGTCCGCGAGCAGGCGCTGGGCACACACCTGTCCCTGCTCTTCCGAACTGACGATGTAGCAGCTCTTCAGCTTGATCGGGTGTCCGCCGACCCCGCCGAGCTTGGCGTTGATGTAGTCGGCGGCGGCCTGTGCCGCAACGGTGAACTCGGGGTTGGACACGGCACCGCCCTGCTGGTTGACCAGGCCGATCGTCACCGGCGTGCCCGTGGCCTTCGTGCCGCTCTTCCCGCCGCTGAACGTCGTGCCCAGAGCAGCGTCGATCTTCTTCGGTGCCCCCGAAGCCGAGGTCCCGGCGGAGTCCGCCGCACCGTTCGCGCACGCGGCCAGGGTGATCGCGCAGGTCAGGCTGGCGGCGGCGGTGCGGAGGCGTCGAGTCGTCGTTGATCTCACAGGTGCTCCTTAGGGGGCGGGCGAAGTCCACTCCGCCGTGCGACGGAGTGAGCTGAAGCGGGTGCCGGGCGGAGGAAAGGGTGGAGCGCAGCTGCGGACGACTGCTGCCGGGACGGTGTCGCCACCCTCCTGTCGGGTCGTCGTACGCACCGGACGTCGGCGCTTTCGGTGCCGCCGATAATGCACTTGAGTTGCTTAGCTATCCGAAGAGTCGATTGCTGCGTTAACCTCTTGCCGAATTGCGGCAAAGTTAAGTCTGACTGCGACGTAAGTCAACACTCTGAACCGCATCAGCCAGCCACCGGACAAGAAGGGGGAAACACCCATGTCCGCCCCGCCTCGCTCGGCCGGTCCCGATCATGACGCCCTCATCGGGACCCTGCTCCGTCTCGTCCGCTCCGAGTCCACCAGCACCCGCGCCTCGCTCACCGAGCGCACGGGCTTGGGGCGGACGATCGTCACTCAGCGAGTGAACGAGTTGATCGAAACCGGGCTGCTCACCGAAGCCGGCCGCGGCAAGTCCACGGGCGGCCGCGCGCCTCGCGAAGTGCGCTTCAGGCGGGAGGCGGCGTGCGTCATCGGCGTGGAGGTGGGGGCCTCCGGCCTCGAGGTGGCCCTGACCGACCTGGCGGGGTGTCCACTGGGCTTCCACGAGCAGCCCTGGGACGTGACGCGCGGACCGGAGGCCACCCTCGACCAGGTCGACTCGATCATCGGCCGTCTCCGGGCCGCCCATCAGCCCCCGGCGGTTCCACTGGTGGGCATAGGTGTGGGCCTTCCCGGCCCGGTGGAGTTCGCCACCGGTACCCCTGTCGCCCCGCCGATCATGCCCGGCTGGGACGGGTACCCGGTGAGAGACCGCCTCGCCTCCCGTCACGAGGTGGGCGTGTGGGTGGACAACGACGTCAACGTCATGGCCCTTGGCGAACTACGGGCGGGGACCGCCTCGGGGGTCCGGGACTTCCTCTACGTCAAGGTCGGCACCGGCATCGGTGCGGGACTGGTGTCCGGCGGACGCCTGCACCGGGGCACGGGCGGCTGCGCCGGGGACATCGGCCACATCACGGTGGCCCACGGCACCTCCCTGCCGTGCAGGTGCGGCAAACGCGGTTGCCTGGAGGCCCTCGCCGGCGGCGCCGCCCTGGCCAGGGACGCCCTGGCCCACGCCGAGAACGGGAGCAGCCCCTACCTCGCGGCACTGCTCGGCGACCAGCGGCCTGCCCTGACGGCCTCCGACGTGGCGGCCGGCGCCCGCTCGGGAGACCACACCTGCGTCGACCTGCTCAGAACGGCAGGAGAGCGGATCGGCCGGACCCTGGCCGGCCTGATCAGCTTCTTCAATCCCTCACTGGTCGTCATCGGCGGCGGCGTCGCCCTCTCCGGCGACCTGCTGCTCGCCTCCGTCCGCCAATCCGTCTATGCCCTGTCCCTGCCCCTGGCCACGCGCAGCCTGCGCGTCGAGATGTCGGCGCTCAGCAGTCATGCCGGCATGATCGGCGCGGCCTTCACAGCGATCGACGAACTGCTGACGCCCCGACAGCTGACCACCTGGACGCACCGACTCGCCCCCGATTCGCTGCCGCCGGCTGCTGCGACAGCCTGACCACACCACCTATTTCCACCCCCACCAAGGAGCGTTCATGCCTCGCCCGCTCAAGGCAGGTTTCATCGGTACCGGCTTCATCGGGTCCGTCCATGTCCGTGCAGCACGCCAGGCCGGCGCACACCTCGCGGGAGTGGTGTCCTCCACCCCCGAGCGAGCACAGCAGGCTGCCCGGACCCTGGGCGCCGAACGCGCCTACGCATCGGCCGACGACCTCATCGGCGACAGCGACATCGACGTTGTACACATCTGCACCCCCAACCATCTGCACACCCCGCTCGCGGCCCGGGCCCTGGCGGCGGGCAAGCACGTCATCTGCGAGAAGCCCCTCGCCCTGACCCACGCGGAGGCAGCCGGGCTCGTCGAGGCGGCAGAGCGTTCCGGACGCGTCGCGACGGTCCCCTTCGTCTACCGCTACTACCCCCTCGTCAGGGAGGCCCGGGAGCGCCTGCGCGGTGGAGAGGCCGGTCGGCTCAGACTCATGCACGGCAGCTACCTGCAGGACTGGCTGCTGCATGAGGACGACGACAACTGGCGCGTCGACGCTGCTCTGGGCGGCGCCTCCCGCGCCTTCGCCGACATCGGCTCCCACTGGTGCGACCTGGCGCAGTTCATCTCCCGACAGCGCATCGTCCGCGTCAGCGCCCGAAAGCTCATCGCCGTCCCCGAGCGTCGGCGGGGCGATGGCGGCGCCTCTTTCACCAGCGCCGCCAACGCAGGCGCCTCCTCGCTCGTGGACACCGAGGACGCCATGTTCGTCCACTTCGAAACCGAGGACGGCGTGCTCGGCTCGGTGACCGTCAGCCAGGTCTCCCCCGGCCGTAAGAACCGGCTGTGGATCGAACTGGACGCCAGCGAGGAGTCCTTGGTCTTCGATCAGGAAGAGCCGGAGACGCTGTGGTGCGGCCGCCGGGAGTCGGCCACCGTCATACGACGCGACCCGGCTCAGTTGACGCCGGCCGGAAGCATGCTGGCAACCCTGCCGGCCGGCCACCCGGAAGGGTACGCCTCCTGCTTCGAAGCCTTCGTCCGGGACACGTATACGGCCGTCGTCACCGGCGACACGCCCGAAGGCCTGCCGACTTTCACCGACGGGCTCGCGGCCGCCTCGATCACGGAGGCGGTGCTGGCCTCGGCTGGCAGGGAGCAGTGGGTCGAGGTCGACAAGCACGTCAACGCGTGACACCGCGGCTTCCGGCTTGCGTGCCCGCCGGCGCCGTCCGTAGCGCCGGGGCAGACCGAACTGATCGCCGACGGTTCGGCATCTGCTGTCCTTCCGGACCCGAGGAGGGCGTTTCCGCTGCGCGGACCAAGGGCTGTCCCGTGATCCCCGGCGGTCGCGCACGACAGCTACGGCGCCTCGCCGCATTGTCGGTACGTCCGCACACATCCCGTATGCGGACGTACCTCCGCTTTGCGATGCACCGCATCTGACGCCGCGCGGTGATCCACCAGGGATCACGGGACAGCCCTCAGGGGTGGGTGATTCCGTGGGAGTGGCGGCGTGTCGTGTCGTCACTCCCTCGCTCGGGAGGGTCGCCGATGCCATCAGTTGCCGGACCGCTGGAACAGCGTGAGCTCACCGCTCGCCGTCGCGTGGACGGTTGCGGGAGGAGGCCGACCCAGCCCTGCCCGCGCTCGTCGGCGCCGTGCTGCGCCTGCCCGTACTGCGCACCCTGCAGCAGCGCACCCCCACCGGGACGAGTACAGCGCCGGCCGGGAGCGACGCCCCGGCGTCGTTCGTGTGCCGCGCCCGCCGCCCCACGCACTTCACCCTGTCCGAGGTGAGCAAGCAGTCAAAGGTGTCCATCGGGTCCATCTACTCCAGCGTCAGCGGCAAGGACGATCTTCTGCGCGCGGCACAGCAGGGGTTCCTGGAACAGATGCGTCGCGAGGAGGCGCATCTGACCGACGAAGCGCTCCACGACCATCTCGGCGTCAGTCACAGGTCCGACGCGGACGACTCGTGGCTGTCCAGGATTCGGGAGGATCCTCCCGTCCGGCGAGGAAACTGTGGTGAGCGATGCCGCCCGTCGTCGGGGCTTCACCGACTCCGACCGTCTCGCCTCCCCGTACCTGCGGCGTTCCGGCGAACCATCCTCGCAGACCTCCGCGGGGTGTGATGGAACACGCCGGAGGGCCGTGCGCCGACACCGGCGCACGGCCCTCCGGGAGATGGTACGGCGACCGGACCGGCGGCTCCGCGGCCTCCGGTCACGCCACTCACCCGTACGTCCGCCTACGACGGGAGCGTGCCGCCGATCAGGACGAACGCGAGCACGCAGGGCTCCTGCGAGCGGTTCGCCCAGGCGTGTGCGGTACCCCGCTGGACCAGGACGTCACCGGCCGTCATGAGGACCTCGGTCTCGTCGAGCACCGCCCATATCTCGCCGCTGAGGACGATGGCGTAGTCGATCGACTCGGTCGTGTGGAAGGCGAGCGGCTTGATCTCCTTGCTGTCGGCGTCGAAGCGCCACTCCTGGTCGGGAGGAAGCTCCAGGATCCGGAAGACGGTTCCGTTCTTGGAGGGGCCGACACTGCGGGGCCCGTCGCCAGCGACGGGGTCGGTGAACGGGGACGTGTTGTCGGCAGGGCTGGTCTCGGTACGCCACACGTCGGTCGCGACGTAGGTCGGCATACCGTGTCCGACCTTGCCGCGGACGATGGTGTCGTCGACGATCGTCGACCGTCCCTCGGCGTTCACTCCGGTGACCAGGCGCCGGACCTTGCGGGTCGTGGCGGCGGGTTCCACATCGGCGGAGAACGGGTTGTACGCGCCCAATGGTCTCTCTCCTCTTGCGATCGGGCAGCGGCTCTCGGCCGCCTTCACTCGCTGCGCCGCACGCCGGCCGCCGAGGCGGCGGCTGATCGGTCGCCAGCCATGGGTCCGTCCGACCACCGGCGCGGGAACGGGCAGCCGCGCGGCGGTCTCTCGGGAACAGCCCGGTGATGCTAGGCGGGGCGGCTCACGCGAGCCATCCGGATCGCGCACGCGTTGTCCGTCCACTGCGACGGATCGGGGAACCCGCACTCGGGCCGCCTGCGGCCGACGAAAGTGAGCGCGTACGAGCGCGAGTTGGGTGCGTGATGCGGACAGCGGCCACGGCATCCGGATAGCCGCAGCTCAGCGACTTGCCTACGGTTCCGAGGTCGTGAGCCCTGCCCCGGCGCCACCGCGATCCGCGCAGGCGCCCTGGAGGCCATGGGCTTGTCACATCTTGCGACGATCGGAGCCATCCCATGGATGACCACCCCTCACCCCGTTCCGCGTGGCGCGTCCACGAGGGAGCGCTGCGCGGTCTCAAGGTCCTGGACCTGTCACGGATCCTCTCCGGACCGTTCTGCACCATGGTCCTCGCCGACCTGGGCGCGGACGTGATCAAGGTCGAGGAGCCCCGGCGCGGTGACGACACCCGGATGTGGGGGCCGCCGTTCCAGGGCCAGGACGCCTCCTACTTCCACTCGGTCAACCGCAACAAGCGCTCGCTGGCCGTGGACCTGAAGTCTCCCGTCCTGCTGGAGCGGGTGCAGCGGCTGGCGTGCGAGGCGGACGTGGTGGTGGAGAACTTCCGCCCCGGCACGGCCGAGCGCCTGGGGCTGGGGTACGCGCGGATCAGCGCGTCGAACCCCGGAGTCGTCTACGCCTCGATCAGCGGCTACGGGCAGACCGGCCCGTACCGCAGGTCGCCCGGCTACGACGCCATCGCCCAGGCACTGAGCGGGATGATGAGCATCACCGGCGAGTCCGGCGGTGACCCGGTCCGCTTCGGGGTCGCGGGCGCCGACCTGGCGGCCGGCATGTTCACCGCCATCGGGGTGCTCTCGGCGCTGCACCACCGCGAGCGCACCGGGCAGGGGCAGCTCGTGGACGTGTCGCTGCTGGACGGGCAGATCGCGTGGCTCTCCTACGTGGCGGCGGGCTATTTCGCGACGGACGAGATCCCCCGGCGCTACGGCTCCGCGCATCCGACCATCGCCCCGTACCAGGCGCTTCCCACCTCCGACGGGTATGTGATGGTGGCGGTCGGCAACGACGGCCTCTGGCGCACGTTCACGCAGGTGACAGGGCTGGGAGAGCTGGCGGAGGATCCGCGGTACGTCACCAACCCCGATCGGGTCCGCCACCGCGAGGACCTCATCGGCCTCCTCGGGAAGCACTTCGTGACCGAGCCCACGTCCCATTGGACACAGGTGCTCGGTGAGGCCGGCATCCCGGTCGCCCCGATCAACGACGTCCGCCAGGCGCTGGAGCATCCGCAGGTACAGGCCCGTGAGATGGTGCAGGAGGTGGTGCACAGCGAGGTCGGCCCGCTGCGGCAAGTGGCGAGTCCGATCAAGTTGTCCGGCACTCCGGCGCAGGTGCGCGAGGCACCGCCCGTCCTGGGCGAGCACACCGCCGACATCCTCGGGACGCTGGGCATGACCGAGCAGCAGCTGCGCGAGCTGGCCGACTCGGGGGCCATCCGATGAGCGACAAGGTCGAGGTACGGGTCGAGGGCCAGGTCGCGCACGTGACCGTGGGCGACGGAACCCGTCTCAACGCGCTGCCCACCGAGGGCTGGTCCTTCCTCGCGGAGCAGGTCGACCTGCTGTCCCACGACCCGGGGCTGAGGGCGGTCGTGGTGCGCGGGCGGGGCGGCACGTTCTGCGCCGGCTCGGACCTGAGTGAGTGGCTGGGGGCCTCCCCGTCCGCGGTGGAGGAGTCCTTCGCAGCGATGGAGCGGGCGTTCACCGCGCTCGAACGCTGCCCCGTCCCGGTCGTCGCCGCGATCGAGGGGACGGCGGCGGGCGCGGGCTGCCAGCTGGCCCTCGCCTGCGACATCCGCTACATCGGCCTGTCCGGACGGATCGGCATGCCGATCGCACGGCTCGGCATCCTCGCCAGCACCCGGTTCGCCGCGCGCATGACCGACCTCGTCGGCCCCTCCATCACGGCCGAACTCCTCTACACCGGAGCCCTGCTGGACGCCCGCGAGGCGGCCGGTGCCGGGCTGGTGACCCGCGCGGTGCCGGACGCACGGCTCGGTGCCACCGTCGCCCGCACGGTGGCGCGGATCGTCGCGCAGCCCGACGGGACGCTCCGCGCGGCGAAGCGCTCCCTCCGCGCGGCACTGGGCGGGGGCAGAGCCGTGCCCGAGCCGGCTGTCGAAGGCGCGGTGATCCCCTCCGTGCTCCAGCGGTCGGTGACCGCCTTCCTCGACAAGGCGATGTCGTAGCGCCCCACTGCACCGCAGCAGACAAAGCAACTGCTGACAACCCGCCGTAGGAACCGGACAGCGCTCTCCCGATCCGGATAGCGGAGCCCGTGCCGGGCTCGTAGGTTCACGGCCGCACCCCATGAATCCCCGGAGGATGACATGACAGCGCGCAGCGCAGCACGCAGTGTCCTGATCGTCGGTGGCGGTATCGCCGGCCTGACCGCCGCCATCGCCCTGGCCCGAACGGACTGGGAGGTGGAGGTCGTCGAGGCGAACCCCGACTGGTCCGTAGCAGGATGGGGCCTGAGCCTCACCGGCCCCTCGCTCCGGGCTCTCGACCGGCTGGGGCTGGCCGACGAATGCCTGGCCGCCGGGTACGGCATCGCGGAGATCACCAACTGCGACTCGGCCGGCGAGCCGACGAGCGTCATCGCGCTGCCCCGTCTCCTGGGCGAGGGCCGTCCCGCCCAGGCGGGACTCGGCCGGCCGGCACTGCACCGGATCCTGCGCGAGGAGGCCGAACGCCGCGGCGCCGTCCTGCGCACCGGAGCGACGGTGACCTCGCTGGCACAGCGGGGCTCCGAGGTCGACGTGCAGGTGAGCGACGGGACCTCACGCACCGTCGACCTGGTGGTGGGCTCGGACGGCATCCGCTCCGCGGTCCGGGGCCTCCTCGGGATCGAGGCCGAGAGCCACTACGGCGGCCAGATGGTCTGGCGGGCCCTGGTGCCGCGCCCCGACTGGGTGCAAAGCCTGCACACCTTCACCGGCATGGAGCACAACGCGGGCATCATCCCGATCTCCCAGGACCGCGCGTACGTGTTCGTCACCGAGAACGGCGCCGAGCCGGGTGTGCTGCCGGCGGACGAACTCGACTGGCGCATGCGGGACCTGATCGCCGGGTTCACCGGCCGGGTGAAGCCGATCCGGGACTCGATCGGCGACCCGGCCGACGTGGTGCGGCGCCCGGTGACGACCAGCCTGGTGGCGGGTGCCTGGCACGTCGGGCACACCGTGCTGATCGGCGACGCCGTACACGCCCCCTCGCCCCAGATGGTCAGCGGCGCCGCGCTGGCCATCGAGGACGGCATCCTGCTCGCCGACGAACTGGCCTCCGGCGACCCCGTGGAGACCGCGCTCAAGCGGTTCGGCGCCCGCCGCGAACCCCGCTGCCGCTACCTGGTGGAGAGCTCGGTGCGCATCGCGGCCCTGGAGGGCGCGGGGCAGCACGCCGAGGCGCACGCCCTCCAGCAGGGCTGCCACCGCCGCATGGCCGAACCGGCCTGACTCCAGCCGTTCCCGGCACAGCCGAACCGGCCTGCCCCGGCCGCGCCCCGCCCGACCCCCGGGCTGTTCCGACGCCGCCCCCGGGCTGTTCCGCCGCCCCGACCGACCGCACATGTGCACCACCCCAGAAGGAGGACCCGTGAACGAGTCCGCTGACCTCCGTCTCCCGGCGCTGCCGGTCTCCTCGGAGACCCCGCCCGGCGGCTACGACCGCCCCGCCGAGTACCCGGACATGATCACGGAGCGGGACGTCCGCGTCCCGATGCGCGACGGTGTCGAACTCGTCGTCGACGTCTACCGGCCCCGTACCGACGAGCCGATGCCCGCCCTGCTGGCCTTCGCCATCTACAACAAGGACCTCCAGGGACCGGAGATGGCCGAGGCGCTGCCGCCGCAGCCGTCCTGGTCGGCGTTGTGGTGCGGCCCCCAGGAGGCCGGCGACACCCGCTTCTTCGTCTCCCGCGGCTACATCCACGTGATCGGTTCGCCGCGCGCCGTGGGCAAGTCCGAGGGCGGCGGCTCGCGCGAGTGGGACTCCTACGACCTGATCGAGTGGATCGCCGCCCAGCCGTGGTGCGACGGCCAGGTCGGCATGGTCGGCATCTCCGGCTTCGGCGCCGAGCAGATGCACGTGGCCCGGCAGCGCCCGCCGCACCTCAAGGCGATCTTCCCCTTCGACCCGCGCGGCGCCTACGGCACCCTCGGCGGCTTCCGCGAGGAGTACCCGGGCGGCGTCCTGCATCTCTTCCGCTACCTCGTCTCCCACTTCGGCGTGTTCCACCAGGACAAGGGCGCGCCGAAGGAACTGCCGCCGGAGCGCGAGTCGTTGTGGAAGGAGGCGATGGACAACGCCGACTTCAAGCTCCATCCGCACCTGTACAACGTGCTGACCATGAAGGGCCAGCACCTGCCGGCCTACTTCGACGTGCTGGTCGACCCGTACGAGCCGGAGGGCACCGTCGAGCGCAGCGAGAAGGAGTTCGCGCGCATCGACATCCCCGTCTACACCGGCTCCGGCTGGTACGGCTACACGTACAAGACGCACCTCCAGGGCGCGCAGACCTACTGGCGCCACCTGGACAAGGCGCCGAAGAAGATGCTGTTCGTCGGGCCCGCCCACCTGGAGCGGCCCTTCCACGGACTGCACGGCGAGATCCTGCGCTGGTACGACCACTGGCTCAAGGGCCTCGACACCGGCGTCCTGGACGAGCCGCCGGTGCGCTACTGGGTGGCCGGCGCCAACGAGTGGCGCACCGGAACCGACTGGCCGCTGCCCGAGACGCGGTGGACGCCGTTCTACCTCAACAGCTGGGAGCGGCTGAGCCCGACGCCGTTCACCCCCGACTCGGTCGACGACCGCATCCCCCCGGACTCGTTCGTCCAGATGCCGCTGACCCACACCCGGCAGGTGTCCTCGCTGCGGTACCTCTCCGAGCCGCTCACCGAGGACCTCACCATCGCCGGCCCGGCGGTCCTCAAGCTGTTCGCGGCGATCGACCAGGAGGACACCAACTGGATCGTCACCCTCTCCGACGTAGGCCCCGACCCGTCGGTGCGCACCGTCCGCGAGGGCGAGCGCGACCTCGACCCGGACCTGCCCCAGCGGGAGCTGACGCGCGGCTGGCTCAAGGCGTCGAACCGGGCCCTCGACCCGGACCGCTCCACCGAGTGGAAGCCGTTCCACAAGCTCACCCGGGCAGCCCGGCAGCCGGTCGAGCCCGGCGAGGTCGTCGAGTACGACATCGAGATCCTCGCCACCGCCAACGAGTTCCGGCGAGGACACCGCATCTGCCTGGAGATCTCCTCCATGGACGTCCCCACCGGCGTCGCGGGCTCCACCAACGCCGAGTACGTGCCCTACCACGTGTGCAGCGCCCGCACGACGCTGCACCACGTCCACCACAACACCCGCTACCCGTCCCGACTCCTGCTCCCGGTGGTGCCCCGTGTCCGCTGACCTCGTCCGTTCCCTGCCCGACGGGCAGGCGTGGCTGCACGCCCATCTCAAGGAGCGTCGCAACCCGTTCAACAGCATCGACGCCGAAGCCGCTGCGGCCGCGATCGACGGTCTGCCGGGGCTCGACCCGGAGTCGTGGGCCGGGCACTGGACCGGCCTGGCCGAGGGGTTCGCAGCCGAGGGTGAGCGTGCCGAGAAGGCCGGCGACCGGGAGACGGCGCGTGAGTCCTGGTGGCAGGCGTACCAGTTCGCCTTCCTCGGGCGGTACCCGTCCCCGGTGCATCCGGCGAAGGCCGCGGCCTACGACCTGGCCCGCCGTTACTTCGCGCGTGCCGTCGCCCTCGACGAGAGCCTCGTGGAAACCGTGGAACTGCCCTTCGCGGGCCGTTCCGGCGAGGGTGACCGTGTCGTCTTCCACCTGGCCCGGCCCCGGAACGGGGAACGTGTGCCGGTGGTGATGATGTGGGGCGGCATCGACGTGTGGAAGGAGGAGACCTTCGCGCGGGGGCGGGGGCTGCGGGCGCTCGGCTTCGCCACGCTGCACATCGACAAGCCCGGCGTGGGACAGTCGCCCGTGCGGGCCGGAGTCGACGCCGAGCGCCAGTGGGACCCGGTGTTCGACTGGATCGCCGGCCGCCCCGACCTGGACGCCGGCCGCGTCGCCGCGCTCGGCTTCTCCTTCGGCGGCTACTGGGCGATGAAGCTCGCCCACACCCATCGCGAACGGCTCGCCGCAGCCGTCAACTGGGGCGGCGGCGTCCACCTCACCTTCCAGCCCGAGTGGCAGGAACGCTCCCGGAACGCCTCCTCGTATCTGATGGACCTGATGGCGGCTCGCGCCCGGATCTTCGGTGGGCGCACCTTCGAGGACTACGTGGGCCGCTGTCCCGAGCTGTCCCTGCTTGACCAGGGCCTCCTCGACCGTCCCTGCGCACCGCTCCTGCTCGTCAACGGCATCGACGACCTGCAGAACTCCTCCGAGGACATCCACCTCAGCCTGCGCCACGGAGATCCCAAGACGGCCCGCCTCTTCCCCGGCGGGCACATGGGCACCGGCCCCGTGATGCCCACCGTCACCGACTGGCTGACCCACACCCTCTCCCCCACCACCCCCGGAGCCTGACATGACCACCGCCACCGAACACCTGATCACCCACCTGCGGCACATCGACATCGCGATGCCTGACTTCGAGGCCCAGCACGCCTTCTACACCGGCAGGTGGGGTCTGACCGAGACCCACTCCGACAGCGGGGTGTCCTTCCTGGCGGCCGAGGGCTCGCCCGAGCAGTACGTGGTGCGGCTGCGGCGCGACGTCCAGAAGCGCATGGACCTCGTCTCCTTCGGCGCCGCCACCCCCGCCGACGTCGACACCCTCGCCGAACGTCTGATCGGCCAGGGCGTGAAGCCGGTGCACGAGCCGCGGCCCCTCACCACACCCGGCGGTGGCTACGGCGTGCGCTTCTTCGACGGCGACGGCCGCGTCGTCGAGGTCTCGGCCGACGTCGCGACCCGCAAGCACCGCAAGATCGAGGAACGCGAGTCGATCCCCGTGCGTCTGTCGCACGTGGTGATGAACTCGCCCAATCCCGAGCAGACCGTCGCCTGGTACGTCAAGCACCTGCAGTTCCGTCTGTCCGACACGCTGCGGATCGGCTCCAAGGGCGAGTTCATGTGGTTCCTGCGCTGCAACCCGCTGCACCACAGCTTCGCCATCGCCCGTGGGCCGCACGTCGCCCTGCACCACGCCTCCTTCGAGATGCGGGGTCTGGACGAGTTCATGCGGGGCACGGGCCGCATGCTCCGCGGCAACGTCGAGAAGGTGTGGGGGCCGGGCCGGCACCACGCCGGTGACAACACCTTCAGCTACTTCCTCGACCCGGCGGGGAACACCGTGGAATACACCACGGAACTCGAACTCGTCGACGAGGACACCTGGCACCCCTCCATCCACGACCTCACCAACCCCGAGATCATCGACCAGTGGGGCACCGCCAACGAGATGAACGAGTTCGTCGCCAGCCGTTCCTTCAACGACGTCGACCCCGGGCTGTTCATCGCGCCGCCGATGTGACCGCCCCACCGGCAGCACCGTCTTCCCCGCCCGCAGTACCCGAGGAGCGCCATGAGCCAGGCATCCGTCCCCGCCGAACACGACGAGACGACACTGACCGAGGCGGTCGTCGCCAGTTTCGACGACACCCCCGATGCCCGGATGCGCCGCTGTGTGCAGGTGCTGGTGAAGCACCTGCACGCAGCGGTCAAGGAGTTGGAACCCACCATGGCCGAGTGGGAGAAGGCGATCGATTTCCTGACCGCCACCGGCCAGAAGTGCGACGACACCCGGCAGGAGTTCGTCCTGCTCTCCGACGTCCTCGGCGTCTCCTCCCTGGTGGAGAACATCAACCACCGGCACACCCCGGAGGCCACCGCCGCCACCGTGCTGGGCCCTTTCCACATGACCGAGTCTCCGAAGCGGGAACTCGGCGCCTGCATCGACGAGGTGGGTGGCCGGCTCCCCTGCCTGGTCACCGGTCGGGTGCTGGCACCGGACGGGGCCCCGCTGGCCGGCGCCACCGTGGACGTGTGGCAGGCCGACGAGAACGGCTACTACGACGTCCAGCTCCCCGACCGGATCCCTCCGGGCAGCGGACGCGGTCTGTTCACCACCGACGACGAGGGCCGCTTCTGGTTCACCACCGTCGTCCCCAGCCACTACCCCATCCCCACCGACGGCCCGGTCGGGCAGTTGCTGCTCGCCACGGACCGCCACCCCTACCGGCCGGCCCACATCCACTTCATCGCCGACGCACCCGGCCACGTGCCGGTGACGACGCACATCTTCGTCGAGGACAGCCCCTACCTCGACTCCGACGCCGTCTTCGCCGTCAAGGCCGACCTGGTCCGCGACTTCGCCCTCGTCACCGACCCCGCCGAGGCAGCGGCCCACGGCCTGCCGAACCCGCACGCGCGTGCCGAGATCGACCTGGTGCTGGAGCCGGTGGCGGACCAGGGCACCGCGGGGGCCGCCTCGTGAGCGCCGGACCGGCGCCTGCCGCGACGGAGGCACTCGCCTTCACGGTGCCGGCGGCGCCGGAGGTGCTGTTCGCGCCGGGGGCCGTCGCCCGGGTCGGGGAGGTGCTGGAGCGGGTGGGTCTGGAGCACCCGTTGGTGATCGGCTCACGGAGCAGCGCCGGAAT
Organism: Streptomyces sp. NPDC003247; assembly: GCF_042888135.1. NCBI lineage: Bacteria > Bacillati > Actinomycetota > Actinomycetes > Kitasatosporales > Streptomycetaceae > Streptomyces > Streptomyces sp. NPDC003247. The sequence goes on along the minus strand of NZ_JBIAPF010000010.1, from coordinate 313,754 downwards.
CGCCCGGCGGATCGCCGCGGACCTGCCGGATCCCGCTGCCGGGGTCTTCGACCGGGCCCGTGTCCACGTCCCCGTCGCCACCGTGGCGGAGGCCGCCGAGGCGGCCGACGCGTCGGGGGCGCGGTCCGTGGTGGCTGTGGGCGGCGGCAGCGCGGTCGGTCTCGCGAAGGCCCTCGCACTGCGCTCGGGCCTGCCGTACGCCGCCGTCCCCACGACCTACTCCGGGTCGGAGATGACGGCGGTGTGGGGGCTCACCGAGAACGGGCTCAAACACACCGGCACCGATCCCTCCGTCCGCGCCACGGCCGTGGTGTACGACCCCGGACTCACGACGGACCTGCCGGTCGACGTGACGGTCACCAGCGGTCTGAACGCCGTGGCGCACGCCGCGGAGGCCCTCTACGCCCCCGACCGGTCCCCGCTGTCCGACCTGATGGCCCGGGACGGCGTACGCCGGATGGCGACGGCCCTGCCCGCCCTGGCGGCCGACCCGCACGACGAGGCCGCGCGCGCCGAGGCGCTGTGCGCCGCCTGGCTTTGCGGGATGTGCCTGGGAAGCACGTCCATGTCACTGCACCACAAGCTCTGCCACACCCTCGGCGGCGCACTGGACCTGCCGCACGCGCCTCTGCACGCGCTGATGCTGCCCTACACCCTCGCGTTCAACCTGCCGGCGGCCCCAGCGGCCCGGCAGGCCCTCGCCGAGGCGCTGGGCACCGACGACCCGGTCGGCACGCTCTTCGAGCTCGACCGAGCCCTGGGCGTGCCCCGGAACCTGGGCGAACTCGGGGTGCGGCGGTCCGACATCGAGCGCGTCGCGGACCTCGCGCTGGCCGCACCGTACGGCAATCCACGCCCGGTGGACCGTTCCGGTCTGCTGGCCCTGCTGGGCGCGGCCTGGGCCGGAACCCCACCGGCTGTGTGACTGCGGGCGCGGAGCCTGTGGCCCACAGAGGGGGCTGCCACAGAGGGGGCTGTGGGGGTGGAGACGAACTTTCAGGGGTTCGTCTCCACCCCCACAGCCCCCTTCACGTGTGTCCGGCAGCCCCCTCCCACCGGCCCTCCGTCCCGGGGAAGCGTCGCACATGTCCGCATCCTGGCGAAGGGTCCGCAGTATACGGATATCCGACGCACACCTCGGATAGCGATGCTGGTCAGCGCCTCTTAGCCTCCCGCCATCCATCCGCCGCCGCTCGACGAGGAGCAGCACGTGTCCATAGCCCCTCCCTCCCCCTCTCCGGCCAGACGCGCGGGGCCCGCGCAGGCCGTGGTCCTGCTGATCGGGTCGTGCGCCTCCGTGTTGGGCTCACTGCTGATCGCGCCCGTCCTCCCCGACCTGGAGAAGGCGTTCGCCTCTACCCCCGGTATCAGCACCCTGGCACCGCTCGCGATGACCCTTCCCGCGCTGGGGATCGCCCTTCTGGGTCCCGTGGCGGGCACCGTCGTGGACAGGTTCGGTCGCGTCCGCCTGCTGCGCTGGTCGACGGCCGCGTACGCCGTCGTCGGGACCGCGCCGCTGTGGCTGGACAACCTCGCCGGTGTCCTGGTCAGCCGCGCGCTGCTCGGCGTTGTCGAGGCGGCGGTCATGACGTGCTGTCTGACCCTGCTCGGCGACTACTTCCACGGCGCCGTGCGCGACCGCTACATGTCCTGGCACTCCGTCATCACCTCCTTCGGCGCCGTGGTGTTCCTCATGGCGGGTGGTGCGCTCGGCGCGGCCGGCTGGCGGACACCGTTCTGGGTGTACGCGCTGGCGCTCCCGCTGCTGGCGTTCATGGTGCCGCTGCTCCGTGAACCCGAGCGCCCGGTGAGCCCGGCGCAGGAGTCCGGGGCGGTGGAGCCAGCCGGCCACGGCCGCACGGTGCGGCCCCTTCCCTGGCGCCGGCTCTCGCCGATGCTGACGCTGACCCTGGTGGGCGCCGCCCTCGTCTTCTTCGTCCTCCAGGTGCAGCTGGGCTTCGTCCTCGACGATCTCGGGGTGGGCAGTGCAGCCATCGGGGCGTCGGCCGCGATCGCCAACGGCGGGGTGATGCTCACCGCCCTGTTGTTCGTGCGCTTCGCCCGCCACGGTGCCGGACGACTGCTGGTGGCGGCGTTCGTGCTGGGTCCGGCGGGGCTGATCGTCATGAGTGTCGCCGACAGCTGGGCAAGTGTGACCGTCGGGGCGTTCCTCGCCGGGCTGGGCGACGGGCTCATGCTGCCGTCGCTGCTCATCGGCACCACCGCGCAGCTCGACTTCGACCAGCGAGGTCGCGGGACAGCGGCCTGGACCTCGGTCTTCTACCTGGGGCAGTTCTTCTCCCCGGTCATCGTGGCGGCGCTCTCCGCGGCCGCGGGCGGGCTCTCCGCCGCGCTGCAGATCAGCGCGGTGGGCGGACTGGTCACCGCAGTGGCTGCCGCGGTCCATGCCCGTCGCCACCCGCTCCACACGAGTGCCGAGGTGGAGGACGGTCCTTCCGCCCCGGCGGGGGTGGACGTGGTCGACGGCAGCAAGGCGGCCGAGACCGCGTAGAGCCGACCCTCCGTATACGGGTACGGGCGCCTGCGGCGTGTCGGGCTGCCGCGAACGCCCGCCCCCGTGCGAAGCGTCTCCACGTCGAGCTGCGTCCGCCACCTCGCGGATCTTGCGGGAGGCCGCCCGCGGCATCCCGGCCGACCCCGACGGCGCCCCCAGCGGTGCCGGCCTGAACCGCTCCGGGCTCGGTGGAGGCTCGGACCCGTCTCCGGAGCGGTTCGGCACGCGTCATCCGATCCGCGCTGGCAACGGCACTCCGTTCGAGGTCATCACCAGCGCCGCCGACGTCACCCGGCCCCTGGCACCGACTGACGGCTTTCCGCCTGCGACCGGCAGTCTCGCCTGCTCACGCCGACGGCCCGAGGCCCCGCTCCCCGGCCATCGACGGGGAGCGGGGCCTCGACCTCCACGACGCCCCCGCTCGTGCGACTTCACGGGTCTCCCGAGATCCTCCCGAGCCGCCTGCGACCTGGAGTCCTTCCCTGCGGCCTGCGGACCGCGTGCGGCGCAGGCCGTCGACGGGCCGGTGAAGTCCTCAGGTGCTGCGGTGACGCAGGTCGTCGGCGGCCTTCACCTCCGAGGAGCGACGATCGCCGCCCACCAACGGGACGCGCGAGTCACACCCTCACTCCTCCTTCTCATACCGATCGAAAGGAAACACTCGTGTCCCTGTCTGCACATTCCCGGAAGTCGCTCCTGGTGTGCCTCGCCGGCGCGGGCCTGTTGCTGAGTGGTTGTGACGCTCGGTCCAGCGCCTCGGACACCACCGACGGACCCCTCACCCTCGGGTTCATCGAAAACGGCGACAGTTACTTCCACCAGTGTCTGAAGAGATCAGTCGAGGAAACGGCGGCCAACAACTTCGCGGAGATCGTCACGGTCGACGCGCACGCGACTGCCACGGAGGAACTGGCTGCGGTCAAGGAAATGATCGCCGAGCAGGTCGACGCGATCATCCTGCAGAGCATGGACGTCACCGCGATCAAGCGGGACATCGCCGCCGCCCGGAAGGCGGGTGTCCCGATCTTCCTGGTGCAGACGACGGCGGTGGAACCGAGCAAGATCCTGGGAGCCGTGACCTCCGACATGGTGGGCATAGGCGAGCTGGACGCCCAGTGGATCGAGAAGGACGCGGCCGGCCGGGAGGTCCAGGTGGGCGTCCTCTCGGGGATGCCCGACGGGTCCTTCCGTACGCTCAGCGATGCCTTCACCAACGCGCTGCCGGTGAATGCCCAGGTGGTCGACACGGCGTACACGAACGAGGAGACGGGCAAGGCCCAAACGGCGGCCCGGAGCATCGTCCGGAACCACCCCGATCTGGACTACCTCTTCGTCGACTTCGAGGAGACGGCCCTCGCCGTACGCAAGGCTGTCGATGCGGCCGGGGCCACCCAGGTGGAGATCGTGACCGTCGACGGCACCGACGACGGCCTCGCGGCGCTCAAGGACGGCCGTTTCTCGGCGCTCGTGTCCCACTCGCCCAAGGATGCCGGCGAGTTGGCCGTGGAGAACACGATCGCCCTGCTGCGCGGGAGGAAGGCCGACAGGATGGTCAAGGAGCCGATCAGCCTGGTCACCAAGGAGACGGCCGACCGGGCGCCGCTGTACTGCCCTTCCGACACCTGACGACCGTCCCCGGCCGGGGACGGTCGTCCTACGGCGCCACGGCGCGCGGACCGCGCGCCCGGCCGGACACCGTCAGGAGCTGCGCGCGGTCTCAGAGGGCAGGCAGCCGAAGCGCAGGCGGTAGCTGGAGGAAAAGCGACCGAGGTGCCTGAACCCCCAGGCACAGGCGACCTCGGTCACGGTTCCGACGCCGTCGCGCAGGTCGCGGTGGGCACCCTGCAGCCTGACCTCGCGTACGTATCCCATGGGGCTGTTGCCCAGGCCGGCGTGGAACTGCTCGTGCAGCGTGCGCGAGCTGCATCCCGCCGCCTGGGCGAGATCGGCCACCGTCAGTGGCTCGTCGATGTGCGCCTCGACGTACTCCAGGGCGCGCCGCAGGGTGCGCGGCCGGGTCGGCGGGCGTCCCTGTTCCCGGAGCGCCTCGGTGTAGCTGTGGGGCTGCGAGGTGAGGAGGGAGACGACGAGCGTGCGGATGTAGTGCCGTTGGACGGAGGGATGCTCGAAGGCCCCTCCGGGCCGGTCGGCCTCCACGAGAAGGTTCTGAACGAGGGCGGCAATGCTTCGCCCCGCGGGCCGGGTGAGGTCCAGCCCGGGGGCGAAGTCGACGGGCTGGACGGGCGCGCCGCCCAGCAGGGCGGCGAGCTCGGCCTCGACCAGTTCACGGTCGAGCCGGATCCCGATCGACTCCGTACCGGTCCTGGCAGGAGTGAGGTGCTGCACCGTGCCAGGTGGTATGACGACTGCCAGGTCGGGACCGTTCGCGATCTCGTACCCCCCGATGCGGGACACCACCGTTCCGCTGGGGGCGAGGTTCAGGTAGTAGGACTCGCCGTCCCGCCGCGGAGTGATCGTCACTCCGAGCCCGGAGCGCAGGTAGCCGATGGTGTAGTCAGACCCCGTGAGCGCGCGCAGCTCGTACACCTGGGTCTGACCCGGACGTCCCGCGGCCGTCACCTGACCGTAGGGGTAGGTGGCATTCACCGCTGCCACGAACTCGTCGGGATCGGTCGAGCGGACGCGGACGAATCGCGCCAGAGTGCCCGTCTCAGCGTACGGCGGCATGGACTGCACGGTCATCGATCGGCTCCCCTCGGCACTCGGACGTGCCTGGCTGTGACCTTCCCGCCGGAACTTATGTCTATTAACGGCGCAAGTCAATGGTATAAAGATCGAATTGATTTCCGGCATTCGGAGGTGGAGCGTGCCCCGGCAGAGCGAAGGTGCCCTCGCCGCGTCCAGGCGGCTGACCTCCGAACTGCTCGACCTCATCCGCGCAGGTCAAGCGGGCACCCGCGCGGAACTCGCGGAAGCCACCGGGCTCAGTCGCACGAACATCGCCGAACGCGTGGGCACGCTGATGGGGGCGGGCCTCGTCGTGGAGGTGGGCACTCGGCAGTCCAGCGGCGGACGGGCACCGTCGCATCTCGCTCTCGACGCGGACGCCGGACGGGTCGTCGCCATGGATCTCGGCAACCGTGAACTCAGGGTCGCCGTCACGGACATGGACGCCCGCGTGCTGGCCCGCACCACCGTCGCAGGAGGCGTCGCCCGGGACCCGGACTCGACTCTGGACCGCGCGGCCGAGGCGGCGGCCTCGCTGCTGAGCGGCCCGCTGGACGAAGCGCCGTTGGTGGGCGCCGGAGTCGGGTTCCCGGGCCCGGTGCATGTGGCGGGGGGCCGGCCGGTGTCCCCGCCGGGGCTGCTGCAGTGGGACGGTTTTCCCCTGGCCGAGGGGCTGCGCAAACGGCTCGGCACCGAGGTGTGGGTGGACAACGAGGCCAACCTGACCACCCTCGGTGAGCTGCGGCGGGGCAAGGCTCAGGGGGCACAGGACGTCGTCCTGGTGAAGCTCGGGTCGGGGATCGGGGCGGGAGTGGTCAGCGGAGGGCGGCTGCACCGCGGCCATGTGGGGGGAGCGGGCGACATCGCGCACCTTCCCGTGGCGACGGCGAGCCCGCGCCGCTGCTCCTGCGGACGCACGTCCTGCCTGGTGACCGTCGTCGGTGGATCCGGGCTGGCGCACACCGCGCACGAGCTGGCGCGGACGGGCCGCTCGGCCGCTCTGCGCGCGGCGGCGGCAGGGCGGGCTCTCACCGGCGCGGACCTGACCGCTGCCGCGAAGGAGGGGGACGGCGCCGCCGTCGCCGCGCTGCGCGAAGCGGCGGAGCAACTGGGGCACGTGCTGGTGACCGTCGTCAATCTGCTCAATCCGGAGCTGGTGCTGCTCGCCGGTCCGGTGATGGCGGCCGAGGACTTCCTGCTGCCCTCCGTCCGTCAGGTCGTCTACGCGCAGAGCACGCCGCTGACGACCCGCGAGCTGCGCATCGAACGATCCGATCCCGCGGGGAGCTTCGGGCTGGTGGGCGCCGCCCTGACGGTCGTCGACGCGCTGCTGTCCCCCGAGCGGCTGCACAAGTGGTCATCTGCGGCAGGCTGACCCGTGCCCTGTCCGGGTCAGGCCCGCCGGCACCGTGTCCGCCGCCATCGGCTCCGGCCGATGCGGCACCGATCTGCCGGGAGCTGTGGCTGGAGCTCGCCCAGGCCGACTGGCTCCAGGCGCCGGTGCCCGGCGTCCGGCCAGGCACCATGACCGTGCGGCTGCTGGACGCCACGGTGCTCGAGGAAGTTGGACCAACTGGTCGGTGACCGGCCTCGGGCCGTCAGCGCGCCAGTCTGAGGCGTGCCGTCTCGGCGGCATGGGAGGCGGCTTCGATCAGCCCGAGTTCGCCGGCGAGCGTCGAGACGAACGCATCGACGGCCTCGATGGCTCGGCCCTCCATCGTGTCGGGTTCGGCGAAGTACGCCGCGAACTCTCCGGCGCCGATGGTCGCCATGGCGGGCCGACGGGCCTGGTAGTCGGCCCACATCGGTCTGTAGACGGCGCGCACCCGGTCGAGTTCGGCCTCGTCGACCTGCTCCTGCTTGAGGAGGCTGATCGTCTGCTGGCGGGCCTTCCACATGGCGATGTGCTGTTGGACGGGGATGGGCCCGTATGGGCCGGGAAGGGCTCGTTCGATCCTCGGCATGCCGGGCTGGACTGGCCAAGGTGAGTACAGCTCGGTGAGGACCGCGGTCAGTCTGTTGATGTCGATCTTCCCGGTCCGCTCGCCTTCCTCGAGGATGAGATGGGCGGCGCGCCGTTGCTTGTGGGTGGCTGAGGGGTGAGCGAGTTGTTCGACGATGGCGCGGACGTTCTCGCTGCGCCGGACGGCGGTCGTCTGGCCGGTGGCGCGCGCGTGGGTACGCCAGGCTCGGCGCGCCTGCGGGGTGAGCACGATCGTGTCGTCGATCAGCCACAGGTACAGCACAACACGGATCAGCGACCGTTGAGGGATGCGTCCCAGCGGGGAACGCTCTCGAGCTTCGAGAAGTCTGGTGAACAACTCACGTTGCTCCGGGGAGAAGATTCGCGGATCGCTGCCGTGCGCGCTGGTCTTGCGCGGCTCAGGGTTGGCGAGCATCCCGTCCTCGACCCAGGAGGTCACCATCCTGGGACTGGCTTTCATCACGCCCAGAGCGTGTGCGTCGGCAACCAGATCCGCCGAAGTTCCCTCGACCCACGTGGTGGCCCGACTCCCGTTCATGGCGCCGAACTTACATCGAGATTCGAGCCTCGGGAGCTGCATTCAGCGGACGTCAGCCATAAGGCTTGGGGCCAGCAGAAACTGCGCCCCGCACCGTATCCCTGCCAGGAACACGCGGTGCGGGGGCAGCCGACTCATCCCCTGAACGGAGACCGTCATGTCCCACCGTACGCACCGCCCCGTCCCGAAGCGGCGACGTGCCCGCCGTCGTCTAGTCCAGGGTCTCGGGCAGGCGGCGTTCTACGCCGCTTCCGCTGCTCGCCACCCAGACCGCCAACGCCCGCTCGATGCGCCTCGCGGCAAAGCTGGGATTCACCGAAGCAGAGCGGTTCCGGGCCTGGGACGCCGATCAGTGGCTCGGCCTGCGGGCCCCGGTCACGCCCTCCAGTTGAGTTCGCGCTTCGGCAGGGTGGAGCTCTCGCAACGCCGTTGTTCTCATTGCCGAAGTCAGGCGGGATCGCGGTCATGCAGGCGCTGGAAGGAGTGGCGCGAAGGCGCGCTGTTCGTCGAACGGCTGCCGGGTTTGGAGACAGTGGTGGAGCTGTCCGAGGAAGCGGTTGAGCAGGTGGCGCTGAGCGGCGTTGTGCCAGTCTCCGTGTTCGCGTCGGCGCCGGTAGTGGGCGTTGGCTCCTGGTGAGGCGGTGAGGGATGAGAAGGCCCAGAGGAAGCCCGCGTGCATGAGCCGGTTGTTCTTGACGAAGCGGCGGCCGACGAAGTGCTTCTTGCCGGAGGCCCGGGTGATCGGGGCTGAGCCGGCGTAAGACTTCAGGGCTCTGGCGTCGGCGAACCGTGTCCGGTCGTCGCCGATCCCGGCGAGCAGCCGGGCTCCGAGCAGGGGGCCGAGGCCGGGGAAGCTGAGCAGGATCTCGCTGTCGGCGTGCTCCTTGAACGCGGCTTCGGCGGCCGTGGTGAGGTCGTCCGCGGCCTGGCAGGCAACATCCAGTTGCTTGAGCAGAGCCAGCAGCTGCTGGCCGAACGCGTCCTCGACAGCCGGGCGATGCCGGGCGTACTCGGAGCGGAAGATCTCCCGCAGGCGCGCGGTCTTGGTGTCGAAGCCGCGGGTGCGGCCGCTGCGCTTGAGAGCGGCGCGCAGCTGGGCAAGGGTGAGTTTCGCGGCCTTCGCCGGGGTCGGGGCGAGGGTAAGGACCACTCGGGCGTCTGCCCTGGTCAGGCCGCCTTCCTTGCCCTGTAAGGCGTGCAGGGCGGCGGGATAGTACTCGCGCAGCAGCGAGCGGACCTGATTGGCGACCTGTTGGCGGCTCCAGACGGCGTCCTGCTGTGCTCGGGCCAGCGCGGTGGTGGCCTGGGCGAGTTCGCTGTCTGCGGGCAGCGGCCGGTGGGCGTGCATGTCGGTGCGCAGGATGTTCGCCAGGACCGGGGCGTCGCCGGGGTCGGACTTCTTGCGGCTGACGCCGTGCCGGTCGCGGTAGCGGGAGGCGGCGAGCGGGTTGATCGCGAAGACCTTGCGATCACCGGTGCGCAGGGAAGCCACGAGCAGGCCGCGGCTGGTTTCGATGGCCACGGGTATGGGGGTCTCCGGGCTGTCGCCGTGTTCGGCCAGCAGGTCCAGGAGCTTGCTGTAGCCGGCCGCGTCGTCACTGATGCGAGCCTTGGCGAGCAGGGTGCCGGTGTCGTCGACGACGGCGACGCGTGGTGGCGCTCCGCCCAGTCGATGCCGCAGAACACGGTCAAGCCATCCTCCCAGATCCGTTCATTTATGCGACTCACAGGTCCGCCATCTCAGTAGCCGTTCGCGACACCAGCGCACCCCAGGGGCTCGGTCTGTCTGCAGAGCTCGCGGGCTCGCGGATGAAACAAGAGATCCACCCTGGGGCGGGCTCGTGCCGTGACGGTCAACGTCCGGCCGGCCGCCGGGAGTTTCACGGTGATCACGGAGGCACCGGGCTGTGCCGCTCTTGACAGAGGTCTCGAAGGACCAGGGGAAACGAAGGCATCAGCCCGGCGCCCGCGTCATCACCGCGAGGTGCGGACAGTGGTGGGGTCCGTGGCCGTGGCGAAGGCGCCGGGTCTCGCCGCTCTAGGCGAAAACCTTTCGGGCCAGGCTGACATCAGGCGTTGCCCGACGCCCACGACACCGCCACGGAGCCCACCGGTGGACAGCGGCGCCAGTCTCAGAGCGGGTCTCCAGGACCATGAGGGCCGAAGGCGTCCCGCTGCCCGTTGTCGACCGCTCACCCAGCCCGTTGCGAAGACCGGACCGAGCCGCCTACACCCCGGATTAGGCTGGCGCGGTGACTGATGAGCAGGAGCGGGTGCAGCCGTCGGGAGTGTGGGCCACGGCGGTGGGGGTGGCCAGGGTGCGGGCGCTGGAGACCGAGCGGGAGAACGCGCTGTTCCGCGACCCACTGGCACAGGCTTTCGCCACCGCCGGCGGCCTGTGGCCCTCCTCGCCGCCGCTGCCCGATGACGAGGCCGCACGACGCCGCCGGCTGGCCGTGTCGTACTCCATCGTCATCAGGACGAAGTTCCTCGACGACCTGTTGCAGCAGGCCTCCGCGTCCGGGGTCCGGCAGGTCGTGCTGCTCGGCGCCGGCATGGACAGCCGGGCCTTCCGGATGGACTGGCCCGAGGGCGCCCGGCTGTTCGAGGTCGACACCGCCGCGCCACTGGACTTCAAGGCTTCGGTGCTGCGCCAGGAGCGGGCCGTCGCACGCTGCGAGCGGATCACCGTCGCGGTGGATCTGCGTGAGGACTGGCCAGCCGCGCTGGCCGCCGCAGGACACGACCCGGCCCTGCCGACCGCGTGGATCGCCGAAGGACTGCTGATCTATCTGCCCGAGGACGCGGTGGAGCTGCTGCTGGCCCGGATCAGCACTCAGTCGGCGGCAGGCAGTCGGATGGGGCTGACATTGGGCTCGCGCGGCGTGATCGAGCGCTTCGGCGCGGACGCCGCGCCGGGATCGGCGGCGTCCATGTGGGTCTCGGAGATGCCCGACGACCCGGTGGGCTGGCTGGCCGGGCACGGCTGGGAGGCCGACAGCCACACCCTGCACGAACGCGCTGCCGCCTACGGCCGCCCGATCAGCACCCCACCGCAGCGCGAGGAGCGGCCCGGCGGACTGATCTCGGCGGTCCGCCGGTAGAGCGCCCCAGCCGGTCAAACTTCAGTGGCAATCGGTCAAGGTTCACTGTCACAGGACATCCGGGCGGTTGCGGCCGGGGTCAGCGGTCCTCGGGACGGGCACGGACGAGGAAGACGGCGAGCGCACCAGCGGCTTCGGACTCGGTGATGGCGAGGCGGGCCGCGAACGCCAGCTGGCCCATGTCGACGCCGGGGACCAGGCGGGCGAGTTCGGCGAGCAGCGCGGCGTGGGCGAGGACCGGCGGCGGCAGGAGATCGGTGGCTTCCTCGCGGGCGGCCGGGGCGCGGTAGTGCCCGAGGTGCGCGGCGAGGGCGTGCGCGAGCCAGCCGTCGACGTCGGCCTGGACGTACCCGCCGGCCCGCCGCGTGAGTTCGTCGCGGACGGCTTCGTCCCCGTCATGGGGCTCGGTCTGTTCCAGGGTGCCGAGCTCGCGCAGCGCCTGGAGCTCGTCGGCGCGGGCCGCGACGCGGGAGGCTTCGTGCAGCTCGGCTTGCCGGACGGCAGCGGCCGCGGCTTCGGCGGCGAGCTCCGCCTGGACGACGTCGTCGGTGTCCGGGTCGTAGACGGTGCCCGGCACGGCGGCGGCGAGCAGTTGGTCGATGCGTTCCCATTCCGCGAGCTCCGCCCGGCTGCGGACGTCGTCGGCCAGGTCCTCGTGCCGCGAGTCCTGCCGCGCGTCGAACCGCGCGTCCTCGAGGGCCGCCGCGGCGGCGCCGACGTCCATCCCCTTCGCCCGGCGCCGGACGACGCGGCGGCCGATGCGAGCGGGGCCGACCGGCGCGCGGGGAGCGGCGACGCGCAGAGCGAGCGGACGGCGGGCGGTGCGCCGGGGCGGCCAAGGCGTGGTCATCGTCGGCCTCGTATTCATGGTGCGGATTCGAAAGCGGGCCGCCGTCAGAGCGCTGTACGGCGACCCACCGGAAATGTTTCTAGCAGGTCTTGAATTCGGCCGGATCAGAACCGGAACTCGATTTTCGACACGTACGTGAAATCCGCGCGCAGGCCAGCGGCACGGGTGCCCCATTCCGTGAAATACGACTCCGTGATGGCCTCAACGACGATCGGATGCAGGTCTTCCTCCGTCGCACCGGCCTCCTGCAATTCGAGGATCTGCTTCGCGTAGGTGGGCGAGATCGCCGTGGTGGTGCTGCGTTCACGGCCATCATCAGAGCTGCCCCGGCAGGCGAATCCTAAGTAGGCGGTCACCTCCACCATCATGCCGCTGGAGGTGGCTGCCTGTTCGCGTGCCTGTGCTCTGACCTGCGGTTGCCACTCGGATTCCGTCTCCTCCACCAGGGCGGCCTGGAGGCGCTTCTGCGGGGTCGTCAGCTTCCCTGAGCGGTAGCGCTCCACCGTGCAGCGTGAGACGCCCAGGCGCTCCGCCAGGGCCTTGGTCGACCCCTTCGCCCGCGTGAGGAGGAAATTTCACCTGTGCCTTTGCGGATTTCGGTGCGGGCCGGGTGAAGACCTTCCGCTCCGCCCGCGCGAGGGCTTCCAGAACCTGCTGCGGCGCGGGACCGGCTGCTGCTCGTCATCGATCACGCCGACCAGTCGGCCATGGGACACCTATGGATGGAGGCCGGTGTCCGCGCAGGTCGCGGCGGGCGTCAGCGTCCCGATGTCCGTCCGTACGGTGGAGGCGTGACGACGTCGCCCACTCCCGAGCCGGTGCCCATCCGGGTGCTGCTGCCTGGGGATCAGGAGGTCGTCGCGCACCTGTGGTCCCGCGCCAGGCGCCCGACGGCTGGAGGTACGCGGTCGGCCTCCCGTCGTACCGCAACGGCCCCGGGAACACGGTGGACCCCGCCGAGTACCGGGTCTGGGTGCGCGCCCCGCAGCATGTGGGGCCCATGGACGGCGTCTCGTACGACGCCGTGCCCACCGCGTACCTGGAGCGGCCCTCGCCCGTCCGGGAGGCGTTGGGCCGCGGCGGCCGTCTGGCTGGGTGCTGGCGAAGGCCGGCGGCCGCGGTCCCGGCCGGGGCTGTGTCGTGCACGCCGTCGACTGCTAAGCGGCGCCGGCCGGGGCGCCGGTGCTGCCGCTGGACCGGGCGCTGGACGCAGCCGAGCAGCCAGGTGTACAGCTGTGTGCTCGCTGTGCGGTGCGGTCGCTGAGCTGGACCCTGTCCTCAAGGGTTTCGAGGCGACCTGAGCGGCAGGTCAGTGGCGGGTGACGGTGTAACCGGCGTCGTTGGCAGCACGGGTCCACACGTCGCGGTCGAACCACTTGGTGATGTCCGGCTGCATCTCGGTGATCGTGCGCATCCGGGCTTCCCAGTCGTGTCCGGCCGGGCCGCGGCTGCCGTCGCAGCCGGTGCAGCCGTCCTCGCCGTGGATGTGGCCGGCCATCCAGGCGTGCCTGGATCCCGAGCCGCTCGGAGACGGTGGTGACCTGCTTCTCGATCGTTTCCTCCACGGTCGCCGGCGCGAGGGTCACCCCCAGCAGGCCAGCTCCGCGAGCGTCTGGGCAACGGCTTCCTTGAACGCCCTGGTGTTCCGCACGAGCGCATCGTAGGCGGGCGGGAGCAGCCACCGGACGGCTTCGCCTGCATTGCTCCGGTGCAGGTGACTGAGGCGCCGCAGCGTCGTTGGACAGGGCATCGCGTGCCTGAACATCCGACCCCCGCGGATACGCGAGCGAGCCCCGGACCACATCGGTCCTGAGCCGAAGCTCCATAGTTGTCACCGGCAGAGCCGGATGACGTGGGGAACGAGACCGAACGAAGCAGCGTGGTTGTCACCGACGAGGCACGCGGCTTGTCACAACTGCTCGTTCAGCGGCCCTTCTGTCACCAGTCCCGCGACCGGCGGCTGGTGGGGTGCGCAGCCGTAGACGTTCTCCCTGAGGCCCGAACATGATCAGATACTCGACCGGTCCGTCGGATCCGGCGTTCGCGACTCCGTGGGGGGTGCGGGTGTCGAACTCGGCGACATCTCCCGCAGTCAGGACGAGGTCCTGGCCGCCGAGTGCGAGCCACAACCGCCCGTACAGGACGCACAGCCACTCGTAGCCCTCGTGGGACACCTGCCGGGGCCGCCCAGGCGGCTCCGCGACGGCAGGCAGGATGTGCTTGTGGGCGTGCAGGCCGCCGACGTACCGGGTCAGCGGCAACACCGCCTTGTCGTCGCCGAAGCTGTGCGGCGCCGTGCTGCGGGGCCCGGCCGCAGGGGCGGGTGCGGTGCCGACCAGCTCGTCCAGGGCGACTCCGTATTCCTCCGCCAGTTGCAGCACCACCTCCAGGGTGGGCTTGCGCCGGCCGGTCTCGATCCGCGACAGCGTGCTGGGCGAGATACCCGTCGCGCAGCTGACATCGGCGAGTGTGACGCCACGGCGCTCGCGCACGACCCGCAGCCGCGGCCCCATCGCCGCCAGCGTCCGGGCCACGTCGTCCCCTGCCACCGTCCCTGGTCCTTTCCGCCGTGCCGCTTCACCGCCCTGTCCTGCAAGCTTGCCAGAATGGCAACGCTGATCGCGCCGAGTGGCCGCCGCGCCGCATGATCGATGGGTACCCGCCGGCCGCCCACGAACCGAGGAGAAGTCCCCCATGCGATCCGAGCCGACCGCTGCCCTCCGCCACCGCACCGTCGAGGCGCCGGCCGGGCGCCTGCACCTGGTCGAGCAGGGCACCGGCCCGCTGGTCCTGCTCGTGCACGGTTTCCCCGAGTCCTGGTACTCCTGGCGCCGCCAACTCCCGGCCCTCGCCGCGGCCGGCTACCGGGCGGTGGCGATCGACGTGCGTGGTTACGGCCGCTCCTCCAGGCCGGAGGCGGCCGAGGCCTACCGAATGCTCGACCTGGTGGAGGACAACGTCGCCGTCGTGCGCGCCCTCGGCGAGGAGAGCGCGGTGATCGTCGGCCACGACTGGGGCTCCAACATCGCCGCCGCCTCCGCCCTCCTCCACCCCGGAGTCTTCCGCGCGGTCGGCTTGCTGAGCGTCCCGTACGCACCGCCCGGCGGCCCCCGTCCCACCGACATCTTCGGCCAGATCGGCGGCCCCGAGCAGGAGTTCTACGTCTCCTACTTCCAGGAGCCCGGCCGCGCCGAGGCGGAGATCGAGCCCGACGTCCGGGGCTGGCTCGCGGGCTTCTACGCGGTCCTGTCCGCCGACACCATGCCCGCCCCTGGCGAGCCCGACCCGCACTTCGTCACCCGCGGCGGCGGCCGGCTGCGCGACCGCTTCGCCACGGGGGTTCTCCCGGCCTGGCTGAGCGAGAGTGACCTTGACGTCTACGCCGGGGAGTTCGAGCGTACAGGGATGACTGGCGCGCTCAACCGCTACCGCAACATGGACCGCGACTGGGAAGACCTCGCCCCGCACCGTGGAGCCCAGATCAAGCAGCCATCCCTGTTCGTCGGCGGCGCACTGGACGTCTCCACCACCTGGATGTCCGACGCCATCGACGCCTACCCCACCACCCTCCCCGGCCTGTCGGCCTCCCACCTCCTGGACGGCTGCGGCCACTGGATCCAGCAGGAGCGCCCCGACGAGGTCAACCGCCTGCTGACCGACTGGCTCGCCACCCTCCGCGGCTGAACCAGGCAACCCCGGCACAGCAGCCCGCGCGCCGGCGCGGTGCCCGAGGCTGCAGGCGAGGCTGTCACATGATCATCCGGCATTCAGCAGTGCATCCCGTTCCATGAGGCCCGGGCCGCCCTCGACACCCACAGACGCGACCTCACCCGCGCCGCCCGCAGCGGACCGGCGCTGGCCGGCCTCGTAGGGACGTTTTCGCGGAGGCCGAGATCGCGTCGAAGGACGTCGTCGTGCAGCGGGACACCGCGGGGCGGACGGCCGCCGCCATCCTGCGGCACGTCGTAGGGCAACCCCACGACGTGGGTGTCGCTCATCGGGCGCCCGCCGCGTCGTCGTCCTGGTCGTGGTCGCCGGTGTCGGCGGCCGGGGCCCGGACGGCGAGGAAGCGGGCGTAGCCGCGGTCTGCGCGGGCGATCAGCGCCGGGGAGGGCCGGCCGAAGGCGGGCGGCTGACGGTCTTCCGGCGGGGGGCCGGCGGGTGTGGGTGCGCTCATGGGCACCGCCTCCGTGTGCTGGGTGCGTCGTGTCGTTCGACGCTACGGAGGTCGCCGCGCTGTCCTCAACGAAGTTGCGGGTAATTGCGGAACTTCACTCCAGCGCGTCCATCGCGGCCTGGATGAGGGCGCGGGCGGCGTCGCCGTACACGGCCATCTCCGCGAGGCCGGCGAACGCCTTCGCGTAGTCGGCGACTTCACGCGGCTGCGTCACCTTGATCTCCGCCGTCAGCGTCTCCACCACGGCCGTGGCGTCGTCGTGGACGTAGAAGGCTTCCAGCGGCCACACGGTGCGCTGCGCGGTGAACGGGATGATCCCCAGCGAGACGGAGGCGAGCGGCATCACCGCCAGGAGGTGACGGAGTTGCCCGCGCTGCCGGCGCACCGTGCCGGCGAGCGGGAGAGCAGCTCGGTGGCCGCTCCCACAGGCGTCCGCTCCGGCGGACCGGCGGCCGTGGCCAGAGCCCTTGTCAGGAGCCGTTGTCGAGGCGCCGCGGGACGACGGTGACCGTGCCGCCGTCGGGGAAGGTGACCCGTACCAGATCATCCTGGACGGTGCATGCGATCGCCTCGCGCAGGGCCTGGGCGTGCACCGTGTCCCGGGCCAGCGCCACGAGGGTCACATGGATGCTCGGCCCGCCCGGGTGGCCGTGCGCCGTCAGGTACGGGGTCGCCGAGTGGGGCCCGTAGGCGTTCGCCTCGGCCTCGCGGGCGATGCCGCCGGTCTCGTCCCAGCCGTACAGGGCCACGACGGCACTCGTCAGACCCGTCCGGGTACGCGTGAGAGCCCAGCCGGGGCCCAGGTCCGCGTACGGCAGCGTGTCGTCCGCGACCGCGTAGCCGCCTTCCCGGACCGAGGCACCCACGGGAGCCCGCAGCCAGTGCACCCGGATCTCCCATGGGCCGTGCAGGACGCTGGTCGACTCGATCGGGAACTCCTCCCGGTGGTCGGGTAGACAGGCGTGATAAAGAGACGTGGCGCGACGGTCCGCACAGGTCAGGGGGTGGATACGGCGGCGGCGGGACGGAGTGCCGTCCGGAGCGATCAGGGCCAGGTGGTTGTCGACCGCGCGTTCCTGGACGTGGGGGGACGACTCGGGGGCGGTGGCCGTCGAGTAGGCGAACCTCGTGTAGTGCGGGTCGTCCTCGCCCGGTCCGTCCTGAGGATTGTGGTCACTGCCGTGGTTGATCAGGCGGACGACGCCGTCGTGCGGCGTTCCGTGCAGCAGCCAGCCCGGTGCCGGCAACGCCGTGAACTGGATCGACTCCTCCACGGGCAGCGGCTGTTCACGTTCGGTCCACACCGGATGGCCGGCGGGCAGCAGCAGACCGAGGAACGCCTTGCTCGCCCAGTAGGGGGAGGCAGGACCCGAATACGGCTGTGTGGCCGGCAGGAACGTGTCGTACCAGCCGAGTGGCAGCAGCCCGCGCCGGTCGGGTACGCCCCGTTCCACGAAGTGCCGCAGCGTGCCGGAGGCCAGCCGCCTGGTCAGACCGGGCGCGAGCGGGGTGCAGTCGGCCAGGGCACCCATCCACACCGGTGCGGTCACCGCGAACCGGTAGGTCAGGGAGCGGCCCTGGTGCACAGGCGCCCCGTCCGCGCCGAAGAACTGGGGGTAGGTGCGCAGGAACTGGGCGAGCCGCTCCCGGTAGACCTTGCCCCTGCCTCCGTCCCCACCGGGTGTGGCCATCCGCGCCCACATCAGGGGGTAGAGGTGCATGGCCCAGCCGTTGTAGTAGTCGAAGTTGCGGCCGTCGCCGTCCGTGTACCAGCCGTCACCGATGTACCAGTCCTCGATACGGTCCAGTCCGGAGTCGATGTCGCGCTGGCTGAAGGGGGCCCCGACCGATGCCAGGAACTGCTCCGACACCACCTGGAACAGGCGCCAGTTGTTGTCCCAGGTGCGATGGCCCACGAACCCGGAGAGCCAGTCCACGACCTGCTCCCGCACCCGGGTGTCGAGCTTGTCCCAGATCCACGGCCGGGTCTCGTGCAGGCCGATGGCTATCGAGGCGGCTTCCACCATCTGCTGTGAACAGTCGGTGAGTTCGGGCCACGCCTCGCCGCTGCCCCGTGCGGTGCCCGCCGCCAGGCCCTCCGTGTACCTCTCGATCAGGCCGGGGGTGACCTCTCCGTTCGCCCCGGCGATCCGGAACGCTGCCAGCAGGAAGGACCGCGCGTACCCCTCCAGTCCGTCCGAGACGATGCCCGACCAACTGGCCCGTCCCGGCAGCCGGTACTGTGCGAACCGGGGCGTCGCGTAGGGGACGAGGGCTTCCAGCTGCCGGTCCGCGAGCGCTTCCCAGTGCGCCCGGGTCCATCCGGTCCGCGGGGACAGGACGCGGTCGGTCGGCGGCAGGTCCAGATGAGGTGCGGGCATGGTGGTCGACCTGCTCCTTTTCGGGCGGCCGCAAACGTGCTGCGGCTGGTGAGGTGTTCTGTCGAGGAGAGTGCTCCGACCGGCCTCGGGGGCGCCTCTGTGTTGCCGGGCCGGGCGGTAGTCGGACCTCTCATCAGCGTCTCCAACGGCGCCTCCCAGGCCCGGTGACATCCCCCCAGGTCATCCGTTCGACAGGGGGGAACAGCCATGCCGGACCCGGAGGCCGGCGGCCCTCTTGCCGGACCGCGAAGAACATGACGGGGGGCGGCTCCGACCGGGCGTCGGAGCGGCCCGCGCGGTCAATCGGTCAGGGTGGAGGGATCGACGGGTGGCTGCGGCAGGTTGAGCGCGGCGAGTTCGGTCCTGCCCTGGTCGTCGATGGGGAAGGCCCATCTGTTGGCGAAGAAGTCGGTCAGGTCGTAGCCGGCGGCCCTGCTGGAGTAGGTGGCCAGGGCCCGGTAGCGCTTCGCGGTCTCCGTGTAGGCCGACTCGGGGTGCTCCACCCGGACCAGCTTGTGCATCCGGGGCCAGAAGCTGTCGCCGAACGCCAGCTCCAGCTGGCGCAGGGGCACCAGCTTCTCGTACGCCCCGAAGGACGTCTCGTACGCCAGGCCGCTCGTACCGAGCTTGGGCAGGGCGGACTCGTAGGGGGTGAGGCCCGTGGTCGAGTTGGGGTTCAGGAGGTTGCTCGGCTGGCCGAGGGCGCGTTGCACGGCCAGCGAGTAGATGTTCACCGTCACCTCGGTCAGCCCGGTCGGCTTGTACGCCCACTGCTGGTGCAGGTGGCCGAGTTCGTGGTACAGCCCCCAGCCGCGGGTGAGCAGGCCCTGGACGGTGGTCGCCCGGTCGAGGTAGGCACGCGGGAAGCCGTTGTAGCCGTGGGTGGCGTACGCGCCGACGCCCGAGGGGACGACGGGGACTTCGGTGAAGTGGAAGCCGCCGGCCTTGGGCCGGTGGACCGGTGCGGAGCCGTCCAGGCCGCTGATGTCGTTCTCGGCCTGGATGATCCGTTCGTAGAGCCGGAGCAGGGCGGCATGGTCCTCGTCGCGGTACAGCAGCGCGCCGTCCCGGCTCAGCGTCACGATGGAGCGGGGGCCGCGCAGCTCCACGAAGGGGATGTCGGTGAGGGTGTCCAACTGCTTCTGGTAGGCGGACTCATCGGTTCGGCCGAGCACGAAGACCGGCATCGCCGAGTCGCCGGAGCGGAACCGGACGGTCGCCCGCTCACCGTCGCCGGCGAGGGAGAAGTAGACCGGGCCGCCGTAGGGGTCGGTGACCGTGTTGGTGCCCGGCGTGAGCGGGTATTCGCGCGGCGCTTTGACGGTGCCGTAGTAGTCCCACTGGCCTATCCACAGGGTCGGCACCAGCCCGTCGTGGGCCCGTACGTCGAAGGTGAGGGCCGTGTTCGCGGGCACGTAGCGGCCGGTCGGCTGGAACTCGCTGGCCCGCAGGGCCTGGACCAGACGCAGCCGGTCGGATTCCGCGGACGGTCGCGCGACGAGTTTCACCGAGCCGCCGCCGGCGGAGGCGTGCGCGGTACCCGAGCCGAGGGCGAGCGCGGCGCCGACGGCACCGGCGGTGGCGAGCAGCGATCGGCGGGAAGGAGCGGAGGGATGCACGGGAGACGTTCTCCTAACGAGCCAGGGGCTCTTGTGGAGGTCGGGTTGTCCGGTGGGCGCGGAGCGGGCCGCTGGGGAGCCGGGCGGGGCCTGGTCCGCGACCGTGTGGGCGACCGAGGACGGGGAGCTGCTCCGAGACCGGGGCGGGCCGTGGTGAACTATCGCGCGGGCAGGCCGTCGCGGCCTCGGCCCGCGGTCCCCGGACGCGATGGGTGGAGCATGGGGCGGTGTCGTGCGGGCAGGGTGCGTCCGGAGGTTCCCCATGGGGTTCACCGGATACGACGGACAGCATGTAAGCGATTGCTGTCGATCCGCAAGACGGGGCGTGAATTTACTGCTCGTTACTATGACGGCCGCCTCGGCTGGCCCCCCGCACCGCACGTCGAGGTGGCGCGCGACGCGCACCGGTCGCCGGATGCGGATCACCGCCGAGCGGTTTCCCGGCAGCAGCGGTCGTCGACCGTGTCAGCGGCTCTCAGCGCGCCTGCCGTTGCCGCTGCGACGGCCGGAGCGGGGCGCCACCGAATCCCGCACCACGATGTGCGTGCCGAGCCGGAGCACACCGGTCGTGGGGGCACGCCAGTCGTCCTGCTCACTGCCGCCGAGGGCCACGCGCACCGCCTGCCGTCCCATCTCCTCCAGGGGGACGTGCACGGTGGTCAGCCGGGGCCGCAGCTCCTGCGCGACCGGTACGTCGTCGTATCCGACCAGCGAGATGTCCTGCGGCACCCGGACCCCTGCCTCCTCCAGGGCCTGCGCCGCACCCGCTGCGACGATGTCGTTCGCCGCGAAGACGGCGGTGAAACGCGGTCCCTCCCGCAGCAGCGCCGCCATCCTGCGGTATCCGAAGGTGCGGCCGAACGCGCCCGGCTGGATGAGCTCCGGGTCCGGCTCGACACCGCGCAGTTCCAGGGCGCGCCGATGGCCGGCGAGGCGGTCGATGGTGGTCGACAGGGCGGGCGGTCCGCCGAGGTAGAGGATCCGCTCGTGGCCCTGGGTGAGGAGGTGGTCGGTGAGGGCGAAGGCGCCGCCCTCGTTGTCGTACTCGACACCGGCCGTGGGGACGTCCTCGCCGAGTGAGGGCCGCCCGCACAGCACCAGCTTGGAACCGGAGGCGTCCAGTTCGTGGGCCCGCCGGGCCAGTTCGGCCCGGTAGGCGCGGTCGGCGACGCTGCCGCCGACCAGGACCACGGCGTCCGCGCGCCGTTCGTGCATCAGGTCGATGAAGGACAGCTCCCGCTGCGGGTCGCCCTGGGTCGTGCATACCAGGCAGAGCCGGTCGCCCGCACCGGCCTCCCGCTCGACACCACGCGCGATGTAGGCGTAGAACGGGTCGACGACCTCGCTGATGATGATGCCCACGGTGGCTCCCGAGACGCCGGCCAAGGCCCGTGCGTGCGCGTTCACCACGTAGCCGAGTTCGCGGACGGCTTCCATGACACGTTCACGGGTGGCGGCGGCGACCGGGTAGTTGCGGTTCAGGACCCGGGACACGGTCGCGGTCGACACCCCCGCCAGCCGGGCCACGTCCACGACGGTGGCCCGGTGCCGGGTATCCGGCGCGGACTTCTGCCGGGTCATCCGGCCCACCCCCTTGGTTCTTGGTCTGCCGTCCCGTGAGCTGTCCGAACCATAGCCTGTGGGCTGCGGCGGATGTCCGGTCATCTGGTCTCCTCCAGGAAAACCCCGCCCTTGGGGGCAGGGCGCAAGTCAAGCGATCCGTTCCAGGTCCGAGAGACGTACGGCGTGCTGAAGGGGGAGTCCGCTCGCGTAGCGGGCGAGTTCTTCGACGGCCAGCGCGCCGAGCCGCCCCATCTCGTTGCCCTGGGACCCGGCCAGGTGCGGGGTGAGGAACACGTTGGGCAGGTCCCACAGCGGATGCCGGACCGGCAGAGGTTCCGGGTCCGTCACGTCGAGAACCGCGTCGATCCGGCCGCTGACCAGGTGCGGTGTGAGCGCCTCGGTGTCGATCAGCGAGCCGCGCGCGGTGTTGACGACCAGGGTGCCCGGACGCAGCAGACCGATGCGCCACTCGTCCAGCAGACAGCGGGTCTCGGGGGTTTCCGGCGCGTGCAGGGTCACCACGTCACTGGTGGCGACGAGCGTGTCGAGGTCGGTGGCGGTCGCGCCGAGCGCCCGCGCCTCCTCGGCGCTGACGTACGGGTCGTACAACAGCACCTCGGCATCGAGGGAGCGCAGCAGTTCGAGTACCCGGCGGCCGATCCGGGAGGCGCCCACCACACCCACGGTGATCCGGTGGGTGCCGAGCCAGTGGTGTCCGGCGAGGTCGGCGGCGGTGCGGTGGGAGCGTCGGGCGGCGAAGAGCCGGGCCAGCGGAAAGGCCCGCTTGGCACCCATGACGATCGCGGCGAAGGTGAACTCGGCGACCGGCACGGCGTTGGCCGCCGCGGCCGACGAGACGACGATTCCGCGCTCGTAGGCCGACTCGCTGAGGAACGTCTTGACCGTGCCGGCCGAGTGGATCACCGCACCGAGCCCGGGGGAGCGGTCGAGCGTCTCCTCGTCGACGGGCGGGCAGCCCCAGCCGGTCAGCAGCACCTCGCACGCGGCGAGTGCGGCAAGCGCTTCCGGACTGCGGAACTCCTGGATGACACCGGCGTGCCACACGTCGGCGACCTCGGCCAGCCGGGCCCTCGCGGGCGGCGGGAAGACGTCGTCGACCAGTGCGGGGTCCATGGCGAGAACCGTGCGCGGACGGTGGGCGGCCGTCCGGTCGGCAGCCGTGCCGACGGCCCTGGCACCGGGTTCCGCTGGCATCTCGGCAGTGTCCCGCATGGTACCTCCGAATGGTAAGCGCGTACTGCAAGTTACCGCGAACCGTAGGGATTTCGAGGACAAAGCGTCAAGCGACTCCGATCCGAGCGGAGAGAGAGGTCCCTGGTCAGGCCAAACTCTGGCTAGATCAAGGCAAGTTGAGGCGAGTGGTTAACACAGATGTTGCGTGGCGATCTCTTGACGTCGCAGTTAACCGCTTACTACGTTTCGGGCGGCAGAAGCCCATACGCGCCACCAGCCGAACAGGACTCCTCCATGGCTGACACAGCATCTTCCCTGCCCCTCAGGGGCCGGCGGCAGAATGCCGAAGGGGCTACACCGCCCGCGGTTGTTCGCAGAAAACTCACCGTCTGGCAGCGCGTCAAGCGTGACAAGGTGATGCTGCTGTTCTGCCTGCCCGGTCTGCTCTACTTCCTCGTCTTCCACTACGTACCACTGCTCGGCTATGTCACCGCCTTCCAGGACTACCAGCCGTATCTGGGGTACGCGAACAGCGCCTGGGTAGGCCTGAGCAACTTCGCCACAGCGTTCGGCGAGCCCGACTTCTGGTCCGCCGTCGGCAACACCCTGACCATCGCCCTCGTCGAACTCGTCTTCTTCTTCCCGGTGCCGATCGGGCTGGCCCTGCTGCTCAACAGCGTGACCAGCCACCGACTGCGCCGCTTCGTGCAGAGCGTGGTCTACCTGCCGCACTTCATCGGCTGGGTGATCATCGTCTCGATCTTCCAGCAGATCCTGGGCGGCGCCGGCGTCCTCCCCGACCTGCTGGACTCGGTCGGTCTGCCCCGCTACGACATGATGACCGATCCGGACGCCTTTCCCTGGCTGCTCACCCTGGAGCTGGCCTGGAAGGACTCCGGCTGGGGCACGATCATCATCCTTGCCGCCCTGCTCAACATCGACAAATCGCTGTACGAGGCGTCGGCGATCGACGGCGCGGCCCGGTTCCGCCGCCTGTGGCACGTCACCCTCCCCGGCATCGCACCGGTCATCGTCCTGCTGCTCATCCTCAACCTCGGGCAGATCCTCTCGGTGGGCTTCGAGCAGATCCTGCTCCAGCGGGACGCGGTCGGCCCCGGTGCGGGTGAGGTCCTCGACACCTACGTCTACTTCCACGGCATCAAGGACGGCTCCTGGGGGGTGTCCGCCGCGGTCGGACTCGTGAAGGCGGCCATCGGGACCGCCCTCGTGCTGGGCGCCAACAAACTCGCCCACGTCTTCGGCCATGAAGGGATCTACCGTGGCGCAGACCGCTGACCGTCGCCTCCGCCCGGCCGGCCGCCCGCCCTGGCTGGAGCCGCCGACCCGCCTGGGCCGGGCCGCCAAAGGAGTGACCCTGACACTCGTGGTGGCCGCCGTCGTCTACCCGCTGCTCGGGGTGATCGGCACCAGCTTCGCCTCGCAGAGCGACATCATCAGGTCCAGCGGCCTGGTGCTCTGGCCGGAGCACCCCACGCTGGAGGCCTACCGGACCATCTTCACCGGCGGTGTCGTCACCCGGGCTCTGCTGGTCAGCGTCTGCGTCACCGTCATCGGGACGGCCCTGGCGCTCCTGGTCACCATCGGCATGGCCTACGGCCTGTCCCGGCGGGACGTGGTCGGCTCCCGCTTCATCCTGATGACCGCGCTGTTCACGATGCTGTTCAACCCCGGGGTCATCCCGAACTTCCTGCTCGTCAACGAACTCGGCCTGTACAACACGTTCGCGGCGCTGGTGGTGCCCACCCTCGTCAGCGCCTTCAACCTCGTGGTGCTGCGCTCCTTCTTCATGAACCTGCCCGAGGAACTGTACGACGCCGCCAAGGTGGACGGCGCGGGCGACTTCCGCACCCTCGTCCGGATCGTGCTGCCGCTGTCCAAGGCCGTCATCGCGGTCATCAGCCTCTTCTACGCGGTCACCTACTGGAACGCCTTCTTCAACGCGATGCTCTACCTCGGCGACAGCGACAAGTGGCCGCTGCCCATGGTGCTGCGCACCTTCGTCCTGCAGGGGCAGGGCCTGGACAGCGCCGTCGCCGGCGAGTCCGTGGCTCCTCAGCAGTCGGTGCAGATGGCGGTGCTCGTCGTCGCCGTCGTTCCGATCCTGTGCGTCTACCCCTTCCTCCAGCGCTACTTCACCAAGGGCGTGCTCACCGGCGCCGTCAAGGGCTGAACCCGCCGCCGTCCCACGGCGCCGCCCGGCAAGCCGTCCCTCCCCGCCCGACCTCAGGAGATCACGCATGCCCAGAAGTGCCGACTCCACCCGGATCAGCCGCAGAACCCTCTTCCGTATCGGGACCGGCGTGAGCCTCGCGGTCACGACGGGTCCCCTGCTCACCGCGTGCGGAAGCGGGACCACGGCCGAGAAGGCCACGGCGAAGAGCCGTTCGCTGCTGCCGACCACGACAGTGACCGACCTCGGCATCAAGCCCGCCTACCCGGGCACCGCGCAGGGCGTCCCCCAGGGCTTCGTCCACTATCCGGCCGATCCCGTCCGCTCCGTCGAGGGGACTCCCCTGAAGGGCGCCAAGAAGATCAGCGCGTCCGTGGAGACCTTCTCCCCGCCCGCGCCGGCCCGGGGCGAGAACGCGGCCTGGCGGGCGATCGAGGAGCGGCTCGGAACGCAGGTCGACGTCCAGGCCGTCGCCTCCGACGACTGGCCGACCAAGTTCGCCACCATGGTGGCCAGCGACAGCCTCACCGACATCTTCATGTACCCCGAGACCGGCGGCGTGGCGCACAAGGCCTCGTTCCTCGCCGCGAAGTGCGCCGACCTCACCCCCTTCCTCTCCGGCGACAAGGTCAAGGACTACCCGAACCTGGCGGCGATCCCCGCCACCGCCTGGCAGCAGGCGATCCACGGGGACAAGCTGTACGGCATCCCCATCGCCCGCGCCGGCAGCGGGGGAACGGGCTACTACCGCCACGATCTGTTCGCCAAGGCCGGGGTGGACAGCCTCGACGAGATCACCGACGCGGACCGCTTCTTCGAACTGTGCAAGGAGCTGACCAGGCCCAAGGAGAAGCAATACGCGATCTCCGCCGACATCACCATCCTGCTCGCCATGTCCTACGGCGCGCCCTGCTACTGGAAGATGGACTCCGCCAAGGGCACCTTCACGCTCGACCTGGAGACCGACGAATACCGCGAGGCCGTCGCGATGGCGGCCAAGCTGTACGCGGCGGGGTGCTTCTACCCGGGCACCGTCCAGATGTCGGGGGCGCAGAAGACCCAGTACACCGACCTGTTCAAGAACGGACGGGCCGCCTACGTCTACGACGGCTGGCCCTCCTACCTCACCCCGGGCACCGGCTACCTGGACGCGATGGCCGCCATCGACCCCTCCTACGACGTGCGTCCGATGATCCCGTTCGGCACGTCCGCGGTGACCTGGAACAACAACGCGACGCTGAGCGAGTGTTTCATCAAGAAGGCGGACGACTCCCGGGTCAAGGAGATCCTGCGGCTCGCGGACTGGGCCGCGGCACCGTTCGGAACGCAGGAGTACGCCCTCATCAACTACGGCGTGGAGGGGACCGACTTCACCCGGGACGCCA
Source organism: Streptomyces sp. NPDC003247 (assembly GCF_042888135.1). Taxonomy (NCBI): domain Bacteria; kingdom Bacillati; phylum Actinomycetota; class Actinomycetes; order Kitasatosporales; family Streptomycetaceae; genus Streptomyces; species Streptomyces sp. NPDC003247. The sequence goes on along the minus strand of NZ_JBIAPF010000010.1, from coordinate 287,565 downwards.
AGGGCGAACCGGTGCTCACCGACCAGGGCGCCCAGGACGTCGCCGTCCCCTGGAAGTTCCTGGCGTCGGCCACGCCCGCGCTGTACTCCGCCGCGCACCCCGACGGCGTCAAGTACCTGCACGAGGCCTACCAGAAGATCATCCCCAAGCTCGTCGCCGACCCGACGGCCAGTTACTCCTCGCCCACCTGGGACTCCAAGGGGTCCGGCAGCCTCCTCACCCTCAAGGGCGACTGGATCAAGGACATCGTCACCGGCCGCAAGTCCATGAAGACCTATGACGACCTGGTCAAGGAGTACCTGGCCAAGGGCGGCGAGCAGTCCCGCAGCGAGTTCGAGGAAGCCGCTCAGAAGGGATCCGACAAGTGACCAGAGTGCTGAGCACGGCCGTCGCGGCCGTCGCCGCCACCGTGGCCCTCGCCCTCCCCGCACAGGCAGTGGTCTTCGACCCCCGGCCCGGAGCGGCGGGAGCGGGCGACCCGCTGTTCCCGACGCTGGGCAACGGCGGCTACGACGTCCAGCACTACGACCTGGCCTTCGACTTCACCCCGGTGACCTACGACTTCACCGGGACCATGACCATCACCGCGCAGGCCACCCAGGACCTGTCGTCCTTCAACCTGGACATCGACTCGTACGCCGTCGACCAGGTCACGGTCAACGGGAAGGCCGCCACCTGGGCGATCTCGAAGGGCCAGAGCGGCCAGGAACTGACCGTCACCCCGCCCGGCGACGGCCTGCACGACCGCCGGATGTTCAAGACCGTCATCACCTACCACGGCAACGGCAGGACCAAGCCGGTCGGCGCCGTGGGCTGGCGCTACATGAGCGACGGCGGCTTCGTGTCCGCGGCGCAGGCCTCCCGGGCCGACACCTTCGCCCCCGTGAACGACACCACCATGGACAAGGCCACCTGGTCCTTCCACCTCACCGCCCCCGACGGCTGGACGCCCGCCGCGAACGGCGTCGCCACCGGCACCCACCCCGCGAGCGACGCGAGGACGACCTGGGACTTCCGGCTGGACTCACCCATGGCGCCCGAACTCCTCGGCATCTCCGTCGGCCGGCAGACGCAGATCACCGGCAAGGCGCGCGGCGTCAGGCTGCGCAGCTACGTCCCCGACGACCAGGTCGAGCGCTACCGGCCGATCGTGGAGCGGACCGGTGAGCAGATCGCCTGGCTGGAGGACACCCTCGGCGTCCGCTTCCCCTTCGACACCTACGGGGTGCAGATCGTCCGGGACGGATACAGCGACGCCCTGGAGAACCAGACCCTCTCCCTGTTCGGCCCGAACTGGTTCGCCAACTCGGCCACGTCCACGACGTACACCAACGTCATGATCCACGAGCTGACCCACCAGTGGTTCGGCGACTCGGTGACGCCCACCACCTGGCAGAGCGCCTGGCTCAACGAGGGACCGGCCGTCTACTACGCGGCCGTGTGGGCGGAGCAGCAGGGCGGCACCACGCTCGAGGAGAAGATGCACACGGCGTACACGAAGCTGGACGCCGTACGCAAGAGCGACGGTCCCCCCGGACTGCCCACCGAACTCGGCGGGTTCAACATCTACGACGGAGCCGCGGTCGTCCTCTACGCCCTGCACGAGCGGGTCGGCCAGGAGAAGTTCGACGCGATCGTCAAGTCCTGGCTGATCAGGCACCGCGACTCCAACGCCGACACCCAGGACTTCATCGACAACGCGGTCCAGGTCACCCACGACTCCTCGCTGCGCCCTTTCCTGGAGGACTGGCTGTTCGCCGCGGACAACCCGTCCATGCCCGGCCACCCGGACTGGAGTTGAGCGCCCCGATGCACACGTTTCGCCAAGTGATGCTGGCCCTCGCGGCCGCCACCGCTCTCGCGGCTCCGCCGGCCGCCGCATCCACCGCTGTCGCCGCGGGCGACGTCCCGGCCAGGACCCTGCACGCGGCACCGGACGGCACGGGCTCCGCCTGTTCCGAGGCCCGGCCCTGTTCCCTGACGACCGCCCGGGACACCGCGCGGGAGACCGAAGGGCGCGACATCCGCGTCGAACTGTCAGGCGGCACGTACGCGTTGACCGAGCCCCTGGAACTCGGTGAGGCAGACTCCGGCCAGGACGGACACACCGTCACCTGGACCGCGGCCCCCGGCGCCGCCCCCGTCCTGTCCGGCGGCCGCACCGTGCGCGGCTGGCGGCCGGGCGCCGGCGGGACCTGGACCGCGACGGTGCCCGACGGCGTCACCCCGCGCCAGCTGTTCGTGAACGGCGTACGGGCCACCCCCGCCCGCGGCGACTCCTGCGCCGCCTCGGTCTGCGACGCCACCGCCACCGGCATGACAGGCGCCGTGAGCACCGGCATCGCCGGCTGGGCGCGGCCCACCGACGCCGAGGCCGTCATCAAGGTCCGCTGGCGCGACTACCACTGCCGGATCGCCTCGGTCAGCGGTGACCTGATGACCTTCGCCCAGCCCTGCTGGACCAACTCGTCCTCCGGAACCGGCCGCACCGGGCCGGCCTGGGACACCACGACCGTCGACTCCAGCCGCTACGCCAAGGTGGCCTACTTCGAGAACGCCGCGGAACTCCTGGACGAGCCGGGTGAGTTCGTGTGGGACTCGGACGCCCGTACGCTCACCTACCTGCCGCGTGCGGGGCAGGACATGCGCCGGGCGCGGGCCGTCACCCCGGCCGTCGAGAACCTGCTGGTCCTGGACGGCGCGCACGACGTCCGTATCGAGGGCGTCTCCCTCCAGTACGCCGCCTGGCAGCAGCCGTCCACCGACGAGGGCTACGCCGGCACCCAGGCCGGCCTGACCCTCACCGGCACGACCGGACCCGTCGACCACGCGGGCCGGTACTACACCAAGCCGGCCGCGGCGCTCACCGTACGCGGCGGCCGGCGGGTCGTGGTCGACGACGTGGACTTCACCCGCCTCGGCGGCGCCGGAGCCGTCCTCGAATCCGGCACCCAGGACTCCAGCGTCACCCGCTCCACCTTCACCGACCTGTCCTCCGGTGCCCTCTACGTGGGCGACACCGACCCCCAGCCGGCCGCCGCACTCGCCGGTGAGCGCAACACGGTGGCCCACAACACGATCCGCGGCACCGGTGTGGAGTTCACCGACTCGGTCGGCATCTGGGCGGGCTACGAGGCCGGACTCACCGTCGACCACAACACCCTGGACGACCTTCCGTACTCCGGTATCTCGGTCGGCTGGGGCTGGAACCAGCCGGAAGCCCGGGAATCGGTCCTGCGCGACAACAAGATCAGCAACAACCGCATCACCGACGTCATGCGCGTCGACGCGGAGCAGCACGACGGCGGCGCCATCTACACCCAGGGCTCCCAGCCCGGCACCGTCATCTCCGGCAACTACATCGACCGCAGCGCGTACGGGAACACCGAACGCGACGGCAACGGCATCTACCTGGACGAACAGTCCAGCCACATCACCGTCACGGGCAACGTGATCACCCGCGTCGGCTACAAGTGGGTGTCCAACTGGGCGGACTACGGCATCGACAACCAGGCCACCGGCAACTGGACCGACACCGCCGCCCCCGCCCTGGCCGGCACCGGCTCGACCATGACGGACAACGAGACCGGTCTCGACCGACTGCCCGCGGCCGCCCTGAGGACCGCACGGCAGGCGGGCGCCGAGGGGCACGGAGAGGTGGAGCCGCTCCGCCCCGACCTGGCCCGCACCGGCACCGTCACCCAGTCCTCCACCAGCGGCACCGCCGGCGCCGGGCGCGCCGTCGACGGGGACACCACCACCGACAGCGCCACCCTCTCCGAAGCCGGCGCCTGGTGGCAGGACGATCTCGGCGGCTCCCGCCACATCGGCCGGATCGAGGTCTGGAACAGCGCCGCCATGAGCACCGCCGACTTCGACGTCCAGCTGGCCGGGACCGCCGACTTCACCGACGCCGTCACCGTGCACGTCACCGGCAAGGCACTGCGGCCCACCGTCCTCGACGTCGACACGGACGCCCGCTACGTGCGGATCCAGCGGACGGGTACCGGCGCCGTCGGTCTCGCCCAGGTCCTCGTCCACCCCTGACGCCCCGGATACCGGGGCCCTGCGGCCCCGGAACCCGTGTCTTTCGCACGCCTCTTCAGCGAAGGAGTGACCATGACCGATCTCCGGCTCGGCGTTCTCGGCTACGGGCTGCGCGGGACACTGGCCCGTACGGCCCACCGGCCCGGAGAGGGCTCGCGTGTCGTGGCCGTCGCCGACCAGGACCCCCGGGCGCGCGCCCGGGCGGCCGGGGACTTCCCCGACGCGCGGATGTCCACCGATCGGCGTGCGGTGACCGAGGCCGACGACGTCGACGCCGTCCTCGTCCTCACCCCGGACCACACCCATGCCGATCTGGCCTGCGCGGCCCTGAAGGCCGGCAAACCGGTCTTCGTGGAAAAGCCCCTCGACATCAGTGTCGAGCGCTGCGACGAGATCCTGCGCACGGCCCGGGACACCGGCACCCGCCTCTACGTGGGGCACAACATGCGCCATATGCCGGTGGTCCGGCTGATGCGCGACATCATCGAGCGGGGCGAGATCGGCGAGGTCAAGACCGTCTGGGTGCGCCACTTCGTCGGTTACGGAGGCGACTGGTACTTCAAGGACTGGCACGCCGAGCGCCGGTTCACGACGGGACTGCTGCTGCAGAAGGCCGCGCACGACATCGACGTCGTGCACTGGCTCGCACACGGCTACACCCGCCAGGTGCAGGCGCTCGGAGACCTCATGGTCTACGGCGGGATTCCGCACCGCCGTGCCCCCGGTGAACCCAAACCCGAGGACTGGTACACCAGGGACGGCCACTGGCCGCCCGCCACCCAGCGCGGTCTCAACCCCGTCATCGACGTGGAGGACGTCTCCCTCGTCAACATGCGGCTGGACAACGGGGTCCTGGCCACGTACCAGCAGTGCCACTTCACCCCCGACTACTGGCGGAACTACACCGTCATCGGGGACGCCGGCCGCCTGGAGAACTTCGGCGACGGCCCCGGAGCGGTCGTCCGGGTGTGGAACGCGCGCCGCTCCACCCATCGGGAGCGGGGCGACGCCGAGTATCCGGTGCCCGCCATCCAGGACAACGCCGGCCACGGCGGCGCCGATCCGCTGCTGGTGGACGAGTTCGTCCGGTTCGCCCGTGAGGGCGGCCGCACGGACACCTCACCGGTCGCGGCACGGATGTCGGTGGCGGCCGGTGTGCGCGCCACGGAGTCGCTGCGCGACGGCGGCTCCCCGCGCGAGGTGGCCCCGCTCGATCCGGAGCTGGCCGCCTACTTCGCACGCGGCCAGACCGGGTGACCGCGGCAGTCCCACGACCCTGCCCGGTGCGGCCGGCCCGGCCGCGGACAGGGCGGTCGGGCACGGAGAGAAGACCGAACCGAACAGGAACGACAAGCAGGAGGAACACACAGACACGACGGACAGGCACGGCGCACAGACACAACGCGCGGACACGACGCACAGCACGGCGAACAGACTCAGCTAGCAGTCTCAACAAACAGGAAGGACAACCCTGATGACGCGTGAGAAGAGAAAACGGCGTCTGGCACGAGCAGCCGTCTCCCTCGGAGCCGCCGCTCTGCTGACGGTGGCCGTGGCCGGAGAGAGCTGGGCCTCGACCCCCACCATCAAGTGGTCCAGCGGCGCTCCCAGCCCGGTCAGCCAGTTGACGCTCCCGATGTCGTTCGAGTCCGCACCCGACGCGTCCGGGATCTACTTCGCCTACTACACCACCATGGAGAGCGGCACCCGCCCCTACGCGGGCTTCCAGCCCAAGCCCGTCGACTCGGACGGCAACCCCAACCTCCAGGCCGTCTTCAGCTCCTTCAACGCCAACGCCACCACCACCGACAGCAACTGCACGCTCGGCGCCGACGGCGGAGCCGGCGTCAGCTGTGCGGTCCGGTTCGCGTACACCAAGGGCACGATGTACGCGATCGTGCTGCAGCGGGTGAGCGACAACGGCACGACCGAACTGCTGAGCGGCGACGTGGTCGACACCACCACCGACACCACGGTGGCCCACATCGGCAGCTTCAGTCTCCCCAGCTCGGCCGGTCTGTTCAAGGTGTCCGACTCCGGCTTCATCGAGCCCTACCTCACCGCCGGCTGCTCCCAGCGGGTCACCGTGACCTACGGCACGCCCACGGCCGCCCAGGACGGGGTGACCTACACCGGCACCCTGCCCACGGTCACCGACCCGTCCTCGGGAAGCTGCCTGAGCACCACCTCGACCGAGACCGGCGCGGGGCGGCAGGTCACGGTCACGGGCAACTCGTACGTGTCCGACTCGTCGAGCTGACCCCCGGCACGACACCCGCCGGACCGGTACCCACCCCACGCACCGCACGGAACGCGAGCGGGTGAGGACCGGTCCGGCCCGCACCCGGCACGAACAGATCGCACCCCCGGCCCGGCGCCCTGCGATCCGTTCTCCGTCCTTCTCCGTCTCCGTCGTTCTCCGTCCCTCACGTCGGCACCCGCCCGCCGCCGGGCACCCACCAGGAACGTCGAACCGAGGGAACGTCCGAGGCGATCTCCGAGGCAATCTCCGAGGGAACAGGAGCCCCGCCATGCACCTCACCCCACGCAGACGCACCCTCCTCACGGCCGGCGTCGGCGCCCTGCTGCTCCCGCCGACCACGGGAGCGGGCGGCGCGCGCGCCGACAGCGCTACGGACGCCTTCGACACCCTGCGCGCCAAGGCCGCCGAACTGGCGACCGGTGGCGCCATCGATCCCACCGACCCGGCCTTCGCCGCCGCGCTGGCCGCTCTCGACACCCAGTCGGAAACGCTGTGGGACACACTGGACCGCGGCGCCGACCGCACCGCCCTGTGGGCCGACCTCTCCCCCCTCACCACACCGGCCAACACCAGCCTGACCTACGAACGGCTGTCCACCCTCGCCACCGCGTGGGCCACCCCCGGCACCGCGCTCAACGGGGACGAGTCGGTTCCGGCGGCGATCGTCGACGCGCTCGCCCTGGTCCACGACACGGCCTACAACCCGACCAGGTCCGAGACCGGGAACTGGTGGTTCTGGGAGATCGGCGCACCACGCAACCTGATGGACGTCTGCGTGCTGCTGTACGACCACATCCCGGCCGACCGGATCGCCGACTACTGCGCCGCCGTCGACCGGTTCTGCCCGAACCCGGATCGCCGTACCAACTACCAGACACTCTCCGAGACCGGCGCCAACCGCGCGGACAAGGCGGCGATCGTGGCGTTGCGCGGCATCGTGGGCCGCAGCGCCGACAAGATCGCACTCGCCCGGGACGGCCTGTCGGACACCCGCGGCTCCGGAAAGAACAGCCTCTTCACCCTCGTCACCTCCGGTGACGGCTTCTACGCGGACGGCTCCTTCATCCAGCACACCGACGTCGCGTACACCGGTACCTACGGCAACGTCCTCCTCGGCCAGGTCGGCTATCTCGCCGCGCTGCTCGCCGACTCCTCCTGGAGCATCACCGACCCCGGGATCTCCATCCTCCACGAGGCGGTGCGGCGCAGCTTCGAACCGGTCACCTTCGACGGGCTGATGCTGGACACGGTGCGCGGCCGTGCGATCTCCCGCCAGAACGAACAGGACTTCGACACCGGCGCGACCACCACCACCAACGTGCTGCTACTGGCCGAGGGGGCGCCCGAGGAGTACGCGCGCCGATGGCGGTCGATGGCCAAGGGCTGGATCGAGCGCAACACCTCCACCCCGTACCTGACACTGGCGGCGGTCCCGGCCGCACGGCGCGCCAAGGCCGTGCTGGACGACCCGGCCCTGCCCGCCGCCCGCGCCCCGAGCCGCCACACCGTCTTCGCCGACATGGACCGGATCGTGCACCACCGCCCCGGCTGGGCGCTGGCCCTGAGCCTGTCGTCGAAGCGGATCGCGGCCTACGAGGCGGGCAATGGGGAGAACCTGCACGGCTGGTACACCGGCGACGGGATGGCATACCTCCATAACGACGACCGCACCGCGTTCTCGGACGGGTTCTGGCCGACGGTGGACCCCTACCGGCTCCCCGGCACCACCGTGGACACCCGCCCCCGCCTCGACGCCGGCACCGCCGACGGCACCAGTACCCACCGGCCCGCCAACTCCGTGGCCGGTGGCGCCGCACTGGACGGCCGTTACGGCGCGGCGGCCATGGAACTGGTCGCGCAGGGGAGTTCGCTGCGTGCGAAGAAGGCGTGGTTCTGCCTGGACGACGCCGTGGTGGCGCTCGGCGCGGGCATCACGGCCACGGACGGGCGCACCATCGAGACCGTCATGGAGAACCGCAACCTGCACGCGGAGGGAAGGCACCGGCTCACCGTGGACGGCGCGGTCCAGCCCACGGAGTCCGGCTGGTCGTACCAGTTCACCGAGGCCCGCTGGGCACACCTGGAAGGCGTCGGCGGCTATGTCCTGCCCGGTGGTTCGTCGCTGCGGGCGCTGCGCGAGGAACGTACCGGCAATTGGCTGTCGATCAACACCGGCGCTGACACCGCCGGCAGCGCCGACAGCGTCACCCGCCGTTATGTCACGCTCTGGTTCGACCACGGGGTGTCGCCGGCCGGGGCCCGCTACGCGTATGTGCTGCTTCCCGGGTTCAGCGCCGCCCGGACCGCGGCCTGGAGCCGCTCGCACCCGGTCGAGGTCCTCGCCAACACCGGCGAGGTGCAGGCGGTACGGGCGCGCCGCGAGGGTCTGTACGCCGCGCACTTCTGGCAGGCGGGCGCCGTCGCCGGGATCGCGCTGGACGGTCCCGGCACCGTGCTGGTCCGGCGCCGGGGACAGGAGACCGTGATCGCCGTCGCCGACCCCGGCCGGACGGCCACCACGCTCACGCTGGAACTTCCCTGGACCGTACGTGCGGTCAAGACCGCGGACGACACGGTCACCGTCACCACGGGCCGGCGGCCGACGCTCACCATCGACGTCGCGGCCTCTCATGGTCATACCCACAGTGCCGTGCTGGTCTGATCGACATGACGTGGCGGCGGCCGGTCGGCGCGATGCGGCATGTCGACGGGCTCCTGCTCGGCCGTGCCAGCAGGTGGTGGCCAAGGGAGGTCATCGGCCTGTCGTGCGGGGCCGAGCCGTCCGGCCAGTTCCGCCCGGACGGCCGCGTGGTCCGGGGTGCCGGACAGGTCGTGCTCCTCGTCCGGATCGGCCGTCAGGTCGTGGAGTTCATGGGGTCCGTGCGGGTAGCGGTGCACGTACTTCCAGTCCCGGGTGCGGATCATCAGGACCGGGCCGTACTCGTCGTGGACGACCGCCCGGTCCCTGCCCGGGGTGCCGGCCGTGCCGCCGCCGTCGAGCAGGTCGGTGAAGGAACGCCCGGGCAGGCGACCGGGCTCCCTGGCTGCACCACGTTCAGATCAAGGACGTCGCCACCCGCGACGACCTGAGTCCCGTCCTTCCGGGCAAGGGGACCGTTCCGCTTCAGGAGATGCCCGCAGCACTCGCCACCGTCGGATATCGCGGCCGGCTCTGCCTGGAGTGGGAGAAGCACTGGTTCCCCGATGTGCCCGGACTCCCGGAGGCACTCCGGCACACCGCCGGTCTGCTGGAGCGGGCTGTTCCCCTCCTCCCCCGCACCACCCCCTGAGCACCGACCAGAGAGGCACCTCATGTCCTTCACCCAGGAAGAGATCACCACGCAGCCGTCGTGCTGGCTGCGCGCCGCCGATGCCGTCGAGGAACACGGCGGGGCGCTGCCGCGACCAGGCGAGGACGTCGCGGTCGTCGGCTGCGGAACCTCGTGGTTCATGGCCCAGTCCTACGCCGCACTCCGCGAGTCGGCCGGGGAGGGCCGTACCGACGCCTTCGCCGCCTCGGAGTTCCCGCCCGGCCGCCACTACGACCGCGTCGTCGCGCTGACCCGCTCGGGCACCACCACGGAGGTGCTCGATCTGCTCGCCCGGGTACGCGGTGACTCGGTGACGACCGCGATCACGGGGGACGACGCCACCCCGGTGGGGCAGGCGGCCGACCACGTCGTCGCCCTTCCCTTCGCCGACGAACGCTCCGTGGTCCAGACCCGGTTCGCCACCACGGCTCTGGCCCTGCTCCGTACCCACCTCGGGGAGGACCTCACCGGTGCCGTCGAGGACGCGAAGCAGGCTCTCGTGGAACCCCTCGACCCCCGGGCCGTCTCCGCCGCGCAGTTCACGTTCCTCGGCAGTGGCTGGACCTGCGGACTGGCCGAGGAGGCCGCGCTGAAGATGCGTGAAGCCGCCGGTGCCTGGACGGAGAGCTACCCGGCGATGGAATACCGGCACGGGCCGATCAGCATCGCCGCGCCGGGGAGGGTGGTGTGGGTGTTCGGCCCGGTGCCACCGGGCCTGTCCCGGGACATCGCGCACACCGGCGCCACGCTGGTCCACTCCCCCCGCGATCCGCTCGCCGATCTCGTCCGCGCGCAGCGCCTGGCCGTGGCCGTGGCCGAGGCGGCCGGTCTGGATCCGGACCGGCCGCGCAACCTGACCCGCTCCGTCGTACTGGCCTGACGGGAGAGCGAGAACCCGATGAGAAGCAGCAGCCCGCCGCGCGGCCCCGTGGTCGGGATCGACCTCGGCGGCACGGACGTCAAGGGCGTGCTGGTGGCGCCCGACGGCAGTGTCGTGCACAGCATCCGCCGGGCCACGCACCGGGAACGCGGACCGCAGGCCGTGGTGGAGGCCGTCGCCGACACGGCGGCCGCCCTCGTCACCAAGAACGGCGAACGGACCGGGCAGCCGCTTCTCGCCATCGGGGTGGTCGTGCCCGGTCTCGTCGACGAGTCGGCCGGGGTGGCGGCATACTCCGCCAACCTCGGCCGGCGCGACCTGCCGCTGCGCGACCTCCTCGGCGAGCGGCTCGGACTTCCCGTCGTGCTCGGCCATGACGTGCGGGCCGGCGCTGTTGCGGAGGACCGGCTGTGCGCCGGCCGCGGCCGCGACGACTTCGTCTTCGTCGCTCTCCGCACCGGCATCGCCGCCGCCCATGTGCGGGCCGGCCGGGCGTCGCCCGGAAGCCACCACGCGGCAGGCGAGCTGGGCCACCTGGTGGTCCGCCGCACAGGGCCCCGCTGCGGCTGCGGAAACCGCGGCTGTCTGGAGAGCCTGGCCTCGGCATCTGCCCTCGCGCGCCGTTACCACCGCGCCGTCAGGCTCCGGGACAGGAACGCCGCGGCCGTCTCGGCTGAACAGGTCTGCCGCCTGGCCGTCGCGGGTTGCCCCGTCGCCCGGCGGGTCTGGGACACCGCCGTGGCGGCTCTGGCCGACGGCCTGGCCGCGTACGCCGTCCTGTGCGCCCCGGGGCTGATCGTGCTGGGCGGCGGTGTGGCCCGCGCGGGCGCCGCCCTGACCGATCCGCTGCGCTCCGCACTGGCCGCCAGACCGACCTTCACACATCCGCCCGAGGTAGCGATCGCGCAACCGGGGACGCAGGCGGGCTGCCGGGGCACGGCCCTTCTGGCGCTCGGTCAGGCGGAGGCGGACGTCACCGCCTTCGCGGCCCGGACGGAGGTGGGCATGTGATCACCACGGTCACTCTCAACACCGCGGTCGACGTGACCTACGTCGTCGACCGGATTCGGCACGGTAACAGCCACCGGCTCGCCGCCGTACGGCGCAGGGCCGGCGGCAAGGGGATCAACGTGGCCCGCGTCCTGACAGCACTCGGACACCCCACGACGGTCACCGGACTCGTCGGCGGAGCGGCCGGTGAAGCCGTACGACGGGACCTGTCGGCCTCCGGCCTGCCCGACGCCCTCGTGCCGATCGCCGGCGAGACCCGGCACACCGTCACCGTCGTAGAGGAGGAGGCCGACGACGCCAGTGTCTTCCTGGAAGCCGGGCCGCCGGTGACAGCACGGGAGTGGGCCGAGTTCAAAGCCGTCTACGGACGACTGCTCGGCCGTTCCCGAGCGGTCGTGCTCTCGAGCAGCCTGCCTCCCGGCCTGCCCGACGACAGCTATGCCGAGCTCGTGGTGCTGGCACGACAGCAGAACGTGCCCGCGGTCGTGGACACCACGGGAACCGCGCTGCTCGCGGCGCTGGCCGCCCGACCCGCCGTGGTCAAGCCCAACCGCGGCGAACTGTGCGACACGCTCGGTACCGAGGACGTACGGGCGGGTGCCCGGAGTCTGTGTCGGGCCGGGGCCGAGGCCGTCGTCGTCTCCCTCGGCGCCGACGGCATGCTCGCCCTGACCCCGGACGGGGAGCTGACGGCCAGACCGCCCCGGCGCATGACCGGCAACCCCACCGGAGCCGGAGACGCGGCCGTGGCCGCCCTCAGCGCCGGACTGGCTCGGGGCACCCCGTGGCAGGACCGGCTCCGCGAAGCCGTCGCCCTCTCCGCCGCGGCCGTGAGCGCCCCACTGGCCGGCGACTTCGACGGCCCCACGTACCTCGAACTCCTGGAACGGGCAAGGGCAGTACCCCTCGCCTCCACTCCCTGAGTCCAGGCCCGCGCCACCTCCCGCACACCGCCTTCCCCGGCCCACTGCCCACTGACCACTGACCGAAGGAATTCCCCATGCCCCTCGTCGGAACCGGCACGCTCGTCTCGGCAGCCGCCGCCGAGCGCCACGGCCTCGGCGCCTTCAACGTCGTCCAGCTCGAACACATCACCGCGATCATCGCCGGCGCGGAGCAGGCCCGGACACCCGCGGTCCTCCAGATCAGCGAGAACACCGTCCGCTTCCACGGGGCTCTGCGTCCCCTGGCCGCCGCCGCCCTCGCCGCCGCCGAGGCGGCCCGGGTCCCGGTCTCGGTACACCTGGACCATGCCACCTCCCCCGAACTGGTCGAAGAGGCGGTCGCTCTCGGAGTGCCGTCGGTGATGTACGACGCCTCCACCCTGCCGTACGACGAGAATGTGGCCGCCACCGCCGCCCTCGTGGAACGCTGCCACCGCCACGGGGTGTGGGTGGAGGCCGAGCTCGGGGAGGTCGGTGGCAAGGACGGCGTCCACGCTCCGGGCGCACGCACCGATCCCGGGGAGGCCGCCGCGTTCGCCGCCGCGACCAGTGTCGACGGCCTCGCCGTCGCGGTCGGCACCTCCCACGCCATGCTCGTCCGCGACGCCGTCCTCGACTTCTCCCTCATCTCCGCGCTGTACGATGCCGTCCCCGTGCCCCTGGTCCTGCACGGCTCCTCCGGAGTCGGCGACGCGGACCTGGTCAAGGCGGTGGCCCACGGCATGACGAAGATCAACATTGCGACCCACCTGAACGCGATCTTCACCGGAGCCGTCCGCCGCGCACTGCGCACCCGCGCGACCTCCGTGGACCCCCGCCACCACCTGGGAGCGGGACGCGAGGCGATGGCCGAGGAGACCTTCCGCCTGCTGCGGCTGCTCCGTCGGCTCCCCGCGGAAGTGGCCTCCTAGGGCCTGTTGCGAAAGTCCCGCCTGCCTGGCGACGCCATGCACGCACTCTCGCCGCACCGGCCCCTGACCCAAGTACATCCAGTACGAGGGCCAGGGGCCGGCACGCCGAGAGCACGCACCTGACGCCGCCAGGCCCGCCCTCCGGGCGGACGACGGGACTTTCGCAACAGGCCCTAGTAGGACTCCGTCAGGTTGCTCTGGATCTTGGGCTCTGGCTGGTGGTTGACGTTCTGGGCAGGGGCCGGTGGCAGGTGGTGCAGGTGCCGGTCCAGCAGTTCAGCAGGTCCTGGAGGGCGTCGAGGATCTGGTAGAGGGTGAGTCCGGTGTATCGGCTTTTGGGGCCGGCCGCTGTTCGGTGAGGAACGCGTGGGCGGCGGTGACCCGAGTGACGTGGTGGTGCCAGCCGGTCCAGGAGCGTCCCTCGAAGTGGTCCAGGCCGAGGCCGTGTTTGAGTTCCCGGTAGTCGTGCTCGATGCGCCAGCGGATCCTGGCCAGGCGGACCAGTTCGGCCAGCGGCGTGTCGGAGGGCAGGCTGGACAGCCAGTAGCCGGTGGGTGCTTCTGCTCCGGCGGGCCGTTCGGCCAGCAGGGTGACCTCGGGCAGGACACCGTCCCAGCAGCCGTAGCGCGCGGTGGCGGCGTTCTGGGCCAGGCGGCGGGCCCTGATCCCGGCCGGCCGCACCCGCACGGCCAGGAAGTGCGAGCGCATCGGACCGCGGGAGCCTTGCCGCCAAATGACCTCGGTGAACGCATGTCGTCCGTGGCCGGCGGCCAAGGCGGCCACGGACGACGGCTTGTCGCGGTAGCGGGGCTGCGGCCGGCGGCCGTTTCCGGACCACGCCGGGGCGGTGGGCTGCGCGTCGTGCGGATGGACGGTCACGTCCGACCGGACCGCCACGACATAGCCGATGCCCCGCTCGCCCAGGCCCTCGCGGAAGTCGGCGTTCTGGCCGTAGCCGGCATCGGCCACCACCACCGGCGGCACCAGACCCCACCCGGCCAGCTCATCCAGGCTGTCCAGAGCCAGGCGCCACTTCTCCCGGTGCCCGACCTCCGGCGGCATCCCGGTCTTCTGCCGCCTGGGCGCATCGTGCGCCCACTCCCCGGGCACGAACAACCGCCAGTCCAGCGGGCAGGACGCGGTGTCGGAGACCGCGTGCACGCTCACCGCGACCTGGCAGTTGGCCCGCTTTCCCAGCGCCCCGCAGTACTGGCGCGCGACCGCCACCGACATCTTCCCGTCCCTGGGGAACGACACGTCGTCGACCGCCCAGGCGTCCGGGCCGATCCGCGGCACCATCCGCTCCGCGATCCGCCGCCGCACCGGTACCGGATCCCAGGTCGACTGGTTCACGAACTGCTGCAGGTTCTGCTCGTTGCCGTCCGGCAGCCGCTCCGCCATCGGCTGGACCGACTTACGCCGCCCGTGCGGCCCACGCCCTTGCCGCAGGCGATCACCCGGTCGGCGCCGCTGGAGGACTCCATGACGTCCGGAGCGGTAGCGGCCCTCCAGGATTCCCAAGGTGTCGTCGACCAGGAGGCGGCCGGACTGGCCCAGGTGGGGCTCAAGTCGTCATGACAAAAGTCGAGCAGGAAGTGCAGGACCTGGACGGAGCGGCCATGAACGGCCTCGACGGACTCCGCCATGCCGGAGTGCGTCCGAGCGGTTGCGCAGCTCCCCATGCGGCGCAGGCTGTCTCGATCGCTGTCCGAGACGCGCATCTTCAGGTCGACGCCCGCGTACCCGGACAGGGTGCAGTCGTGGCCGCCGCCGTTCTTGAACGTGACCGCGACCGAGCCTTCGTCGTCACCGGTGATGGTGGTGTCCGACGCGGTGATCTCCAGTTCGTCGGTACGGCACCTGCCGGCCTCGGCGTCCGTGTCGGAGCCGCTCCTGGCGGAGTCCGTCCCGGCGACCGCCAGGCGCACCCGCTGACCAGCACGTAGACGATGGCTGCGAACACCGTCTCATCAGGCGTGTTCTGCGTCCCGCCGCCCTGCGGTCGTGTCCGTTGCGCCGGAATCAGCGGCTTGGCGATCTCCCACAAGCCGTCCGGCACGATCCAGCTCCACGTTCCCCGCCCCATATGGGGACAACGTCCGCCTCACCACGTAGGACACGGTCTAATGTGAGCAAGCTGTTCTCAGGTGCCGGGGAGGCCGGTAGGCCGGTACGCCCGGGAAGTCAGGAAAGGGACAGGCGGCGTGGACTTTCGTCAGCTTGAGTACTTCCGGGCCGTCGTCGAGGCCGGTTCGGTCTCTCAGGCGGCCAAGAACCTCGACATGACCCAGCCGCCGGTGAGTCACGCCATCGCCAAGCTGGAGCGGGAGCTCGGGGTGCGGCTGCTCGAGCGGACCGCGAAGGGTGTCCACCCCACCCAGGCGGGGCTCTACCTCCTGAGCAAGGGCGGACGTTTGGTCGCCGACCGGGATCGCGCTGTGGAGACGCTGAGGCTGATGGGCGAGGGCGCGGTCGGGGATCTGCGCATCGGCGTGGAGCCCATGGTCATCAACGAGCTCATCGCCGACGTCCTCGCGGAGTTCCTCGAGCAGGCCCCAGGCGCACGGGTCAGCCTCACCGACGTCACTCCCGACGTCATCGTCGAGGGAATCCGGGACGGGAAGCTCGACATGGGCTGCGTCCCCTTCGGGCCCCGGCAGTACGCCGGATTCGTCACCGATTTCTGCGAGTACTACCCCATCACGAAGATCGGTCTCAAGCTCGCCGTACCCCGGGACCGGGCACGGGAACAGCACTCCGAGGGGAAGGGCTGGGGGCGCTGGATCCTGCCGTACCGGATCCCGGCGTTCACGGGCATGCCGGACGTCGTCGAGAACGAACTGGCCGACGACGACTCCTTCGAGGTGCTCGAGGTCTCCACACCCCAGACGGCGATCGCGTTCGTCGCCGCGGGCCTGGGCGTCGCCCCGGTGACCGAGCGCATCGCCGGCCGGAGCGACGCCGTGGCCCTCATCGACCCGCCGCGGTGGCTCACCCCCATGCAGGCCACCCTGCTCTGGAGACGCGGCAGCGAGATCACCCCGCTGATGGAGCGCTGGCTGCAGGCCACCGGACTGATCGCGGCCAGGCGCCGCGCCGACAGGGCCTGAAACGCCGGCGGGAATCCCGACGGTCCGGAAACCTCACCGACACAAGCCGGATACGGATGCCGAGAACCGTTCGCCTGACCGTTCCGGGCAAGTATTTCGATTCACCCCACGCCCCGCCCCGTATCGCGCCCCGAAGGTGATCACGCCCGGGCCATACATGAAACTATACCCCCCTCTATTGGGTTCGATATGGGGAGTCCCGAAAAAGTCAAGTCGGCCGTCCGATGTATCCCCTGTATTTCATGTGATCCGGGTCACGTGAGATGTAGCTCTCGCTCCCGTCCTCAGGTGTCAGCGGGTTGTAAAAATTCCTGGTCAGAGGCCACGTGCCGACCGTCAGAACGCCCCCGCCTCCTCCCCCCTCGCCCTTGCCCGGCGTTCATGAGGCTGCCTTGGACCTATTGCCCTGCGTCGACCCCCGTGTCAGTCTTCCCGGCAATTCGGCGCCACGAGCGGCATCGGAACCGCGAGGAAAACAACCCCAGTTCGCCGCTTGCGATGTGTGGTCGCGCGAATTGATGGTTGACCCGCATGCACGAAAAGAAGGGCTCTCCGCTATGAAGGTGGGAAGCGAGAACCAGTCGGCTCAGCCGGCGAACAACTCCGTCGGCCGGGAGTACCTCCCCTTCACCGGAGAGGAATACCTCAAGAGTCTCGATGACGGCCGTGAGGTCTGGATCTACGGCGAGCGGGTGAAGAACATCGCCGATCACCCGGCCTTCCGCAACTCGGCCCGCATGATCGCCCGCATGTACGACGCCCTGCACGACCCGGCGCGTCAGGGCATCCTCACCACCCCCACCGAGTGGGGCGGCTTCACCCACCGCTTCTACCGTGCGGCGACCAGCGTGGAGGAGCAGGTGGCCTCCCGCGACGCCATCGCCGAGTGGCAGAAGATCGCCTGGGGCTGGATGGGCCGCTCGCCCGACTACAAGGGCTGCTTCCTCGGCACCCTCGGCGCCAACGCCGAGTTCTACCGCGGCTACGAGGACAACGCCCGCGGCTGGTACCGCAAGGCGCAGGAGAAGACGTACTACATCAACCACGCCATCATGAACCCGCCGGTCGACCGCGGCATGGGCCCCGATGCCGGCAAGGACGTGTTCGTCCGCGTCACCCGCGAGACCGACGAGGGCTTCTACGTCAGCGGCGCCAAGGTGGTCGCCACCGGATCGGCCCTGACGCACTACACCTTCGTCGGCCACGTCGGCCAGGTCGCCATCCAGGACCCGGCCTACTCGCCGGTCTTCATCACGCCGACCAACGCGCCGGGCGTGAAGCTGATCTGCCGTACGTCGAACGAGTACCGCGCGGCCGCCATGGGCAGCCCGTTCGACTACCCGCTGTCCAGCCGCCTCGACGAGAACGACGCGATCCTGGTCCTCGACGACGTGTTCGTCCCCTGGGAGAACACGTTCGTCTACAACGACCTCGAACAGGCCAACAAGTACAACATCCACTCCGGCTACCTGGAGCGTGCGTCGCTGCACGGGTGCACCAGGTTCGCCGTGAAGATGGACTTCCTCGTCGGCATGCTGTCCCGCGCCCTCGACGTCACCGGCGCCGGCCAGTTCCACGGCGTGATGTCCCAGCTCGGCGAGGTCATCGCCTGGCGCAACACCTTCTGGGCGCTGTCCGACGCGATGGCGAAGAGCGCGGTGCCGTGGAAGAACGGCATGATCCAGCCGGACGCCCACTTCGCGGGCGCCTACCGGGTGATGAACCAGCTGGCCATGCCGAAGGTCAAGAACATCATCGAGCAGGTCGTGGCCAGTGGCCTGATCTACCTCAACTCCCACGCCAACGACTTCAAGACCCCCGAGATCCGCGGCTACCTGGACACCTACCTGCGCGGCACCGGCGGCATCGACGCCGAGGAACGCGTCAAGGTCATGAAGATGCTCTGGGACTCCATCGGCACCGAGTTCGGCGCCCGCCACGAGCTGTACGAGATCAACTACATCGGCAGCAACGACGTGACGCGGCAGACCAACCTGTTCGGCGCCCGCGGCAGTGGACTCCTCGACTACTGCAAGGAGTTCGCGCAGAGCGCGATGGACGAGTACGACCTGGACGGCTGGACCGTGCCGGACCTCGTAGGCAACGCCGAGGTCAGCGTCCTCAAGCCCTGACCCGGGGGCCACCCCCGAACCTGGCCGACGCACCTGAGCCCCCACGTCTCAGCCGTCGCGTCCGGGCCGCCGCACCCACCCCAGCCGCCTCACTTCAGCCAAGGAGACACCATGGCTACGGCAATCGATGCTGCCCAAGTGACCTACGAAGCCCCCGACCTGGAGGTGATGGAGAAGTTCCTGACCGCCTTCGGCATGACGAAGGTCGAGGGGAGCGACGACCGGACCCTCTACATGCGGGGCACCGGCACCCAGCACCACATCCACGTCACCCGCAAGGCGGAGAAGCAGCGCTTCGTCGGGGCGTCCATCGAGGTCGCCACCCGCGCCGACCTCGACGAACTCGCCGCGATGCCGGAATCCTCGCCGGTCCGTGAATCCAGCGAGCCCGGCGGCGGTCACGAGGTCGCGATGACCATGCCCGACGGTATCGAGATCCGCGCGATCTGGGGCCGGGCGAAGGCGGAGCCGATCCAGGGCCGGGACCCGTTCGTTCCGAACAACATCCGCGACAAGAACCGGGTGAACTCCTCCGTGCGGGTGTCCACCGCCCCGGCCACCATCGCGCGCCTCGGCCATTTCGTCCTCCATGTGAGGAACCACGACGAGTCGATGGCCTGGCTGAACGAGCGGTTCAACTTCCTGCCGTCCGACTACTTCCTCCCGCCGGGCGAGGACGGCCCGATCGTGGGCACCTTCATACGTCTCGACCTCGGCGAGCAGCTTGTGGACCACCACTTCATGCTGCTCCTCCAGTCCGACTGGGTGGGCGTGCACCACAGCGCCTACGAGGTCACCGACATGGACGCGGTGATGACGTCGCACGACTACCTCCTCCAGGAGGGCTACACCCCGGACGTCGGAGTCGGCCGGCACCTGCTCGGCAGCCAGGTCTTCGACTACTGGAAGGACCCGTTCGGCTTCCGCATCGAGCACTACACCGACGGTGACACCGTCGACGCGAGCTACAGGCCCGGCAAGTTCAACGGCACCGCGAGCGACACCACGCAGTGGGGCAACCGTCCGCCGCTGGAGTTCTTCCAGTGACCGGCGCGACGGGCACCGCGCCCGGTCCGCTGGACGAGACGGTCCGCGCGAAGCTGCTGCGCGTCGGGGCGGCCAACGTGGCCAACGTCCTCCTCAAGCGGGGCCTGCGGAACGTGATGATGACCGGCGTCGGGCCGCTGTCCCCGGACCAGCCGCCCATGGCCGGCCCGGCGTACACCCTGCGCTTCATCCCGGCGCGCGAGGACCTCGACACCATGGCCGACTACGGGCGCGAGGACAACCTGCACCGCCGGGCCATCGAGGAGTGCCCGCCCGGATCGGTGCTCGTCATCGACGCGTTCGGGTCCACGGCCGCCTCCTCCATGGGCGACATGATGGCGGCGCGCCTCAGGCACCGCGGCGCGGCCGGCGTCGTCACCGACGGCGGCTACCGGGACTCCGCGGCCGTCCGCGACACCGGGCTGCCCTGCTACCAGCGGGGTAACGCACCCAAGGCCACCCCGATCGCCCTGCACCCCGTCTCCCTGGACGAACCCGTCGGCTGCGGCGGCGTCGCCGTCTACCCGGGCGACGTGCTCCTCGGCGACAGCGACGGAGTCGTCGTCATCCCCCGTGCCCTGGCCGCCGAGGCCGCGGACGAGGCCCTCGACGCCGCCGAGTACGAGGAGTTCGCCGCCCTCCACATCAGCAGGGGCCGCTCGATCCTCGGCCTCTTCCCCGCCACCGCCGACAGCCGGCAGGAATACGACGAGTGGGTGGCTGCGGGCCGCCCAGGACTGGAGTGAAAACGATGGACATCACCCCCGCCACCATGAAGTCCCTCGAGGTCCTGATCCACGCCGACGGCCTCGACGAGGACCGGTGGATCGACTACCCGGACTACGGCTTCCGCCAGTACTTCCTCTACAAGAACCCGGAGACCGGCGCCAGCATCGCCCTCCTCGAGTACGAGAAGGGCGGCACCATCCCGACCAAGCACATCCACGCGTCGAACCAGTTCATGTACTGCCTCGAGGGTGACTACGAGTACACCGACTCCGGCCTCCGGCTGCGCCCCGGCTCCTTCTACATGAACCCGAAGGACCACCCGCACGGCCCGACCCTGGCCCATGAGCGCAGCCGGCTGATCGAGATCTACGACGGCCCGCACTACTACGAGAAGCCCGAGTACCACACCGACGAAACCATCGGCGACTTCCTCGCCAAGGACTGATGCGCACCGCCGCCGTCCCGTTTTTCCCAGGCGTGTTCACCGCCTGCCCCTCGAGATTGGGAGTGACGATGGCCGAGGCCACCACGACTCTGTTCGACACCGACACGGTCCTTGCCCTGTTCGGACTGGACCAGCTGCACTCCGGCACCTACGCGGACTCCACCGGCTGGGGCCCCGTGGAGGACAGGCCGGTCATCGACGCCGTGTGCCCCGCCGACGGTGAGACCGTCGGCCGGGTCGCCGCGTCGGACGCCCAGGACTACGAGGCCCTCGTGGCCGCCGCCGTCGAGCGGCAGAAGACCTGGCGCATGGTCCCCGCGCCCCGGCGCGGCGAGTTCGTCCGGCGGATCGGGCAGCTCATCGAGGAGAACCTCGACGCCCTGGCCGCGATCGTCTGTCTCGACACCGGCAAGTCGACGATGGAGGCCAAGGGCGAACTCCGAGAGGCCGTCGACATGTCGACGCTCGCCGCGGGCCAGGCCCGGATGATGTACGGGTTCACCCAGCAGTCCCAGCGCGTCGAGCACCGTATGTACGACCAGTGGCTGCCGCTGGGCGTCGTCGGGCTGATCAGCGCGTACAACTTCCCGGCCGCCGTGTGGGCGCAGAACGGGTTCCTGTCCGCGATCGCCGGCAACACGGTGATCTGGAAGCCGAGCCCGAAGGTGCCGCTGACCGCGATCGCCGTGCAGAAGCTGGTGAACCGGGCGGCGGCGGAGCTGGGCTGCGAGGGGGTCTTCTCCCTCTTCATCCCCGACGACAACGCGGTCGCCGAGAAGCTGATCGCGGACACCCGTATCGCCATGGTGTCGTTCACCGGATCCACTCAGGTCGGCAAGAAGGTCGCCGGCATCGTCGGCTCCACCCTCGGCCGCCGCTACCAGCTCGAGTGCTCCGGCAACAACGGCTGCATCGTCGACGAGACCGCCGACCTCGAACTCGCCGCCAAGGCCCTCACGTTCGGCGTCGTCGGCACCACCGGCCAGCGCTGCACCAGCACCCGCCGCGTCATCGCCCACGTGAGCATCGTGGACGAGCTGGTCGAGCTGATGAAGAAGTCCTTCGACCAGATCACCATCGGCGACCCGCGCGACCCCGAGACGGTCGTCGGCCCGCTGATCGACAAGCAGGCGGTGGAGGATTACCGGAAGGTCCTCGCGAGCGCCGAGCGCGACGGCGCCACCGTGGTCTACGGCGGCAACGTCATCAACCGCCCCGGCCTCTACGTCGAGCCGGCCATCGTCACCGGCGTGCGCCCGGACTCCGAGATCGCCCAGGAGGAGACCTTCGTGCCGATCGTCTCCGTGATGACCTACGAGAGCCTCGAGGAGGCCATCGCGATCCACAACGACGTCGCCCAGGGCCTCGCCTCCGGCATGCACAGCAACAGCCTCAGCAACATCGAGACGTTCCTGTCGGCGCGCGGCAGCGACTGCGGGATCGTCCGGATCAACATGGGCACGACCGGAGCCGACGTCGGATCCGCGTTCGGCGGCGAGAAGGAGACCGGTGGCGGCCGTACGGCCGGATCGGACGCCTGGAAGGGCTTCGCGCGCCGCCAGAGCGTGTGCGTGAACTGGGGCGGGACCTCCGCCTGGGACGACCGCATCAGCCTCTGAGGACGGCGAACATGAAGAAGAATCGTTTCCGCTCCCCGGCCGTACGTGAGCCGGCGGACAAGAGGTGGTCGAACTGCCTGCGCGTCGACGACCTGATCCTGATCTCCGGGATGACCGCGCGCGGCCAGGACGGCGAGACTCTCCTCGGCGAAAACGCCTACGACCAGGCGAAGGTCGTCTTCCAGAAGATCAAGGACCTCGTCGAGGCGGCCGGCGGGGCCATGGACGACATCGTCAAGATGACGATCTTCGTCACCGACATGCGCGACAACTCCGAGGTGTGGAAGGCCCGTCAGGAGTTCTTCTCCGGCGACTTCCCCGCCTGCTCCCTGGTCGAGGTCTCCGCCCTCGCCAAACCGGAGATCCTCCTCGAGATCGAGGCCATCGCCGTCGCGGGCTGCAGCAAGGACTGATCGCCACACCAGCCAGTGCAGGACTCTAAGGACAGGAACCCACCGTGACCACCAGCCCCACGCAATCCAGACGGACCCACAGTTCGCTGGCCGCGGCCGCCGAGGACCACGCCTCGGTCAGCGTCCCGGCCGAGGAGCGCCGCAGCGGTTTCCAGCTGGCGCTCAGCCCGGTCAGCGTCGCGACCGCACTGGTCGTCTTCGCGATCGCCGGTTTCACCGTCGTGCTCGCCGGATTCACGGTGGGCCTCCTCGTCGGAGTCCTCGTCGCCGCCCTGGGCGTCGCCCTCGGCAAGGCGCTGGGGCGGATGGCCTTCGAGACCGGGATGTCGTCCACCATCACCTCCCGGTTCTTCGGCTTCGGCGTCAAGGGCTCGTTGTTCGGCTCGATCATCTTCGCGTTCATGATCCTCGGCTTCCTCGCCATGGAGTCCGCCCTGCTCTACCAGGGCACGCTGCTGATGTTCGGGCTGCCCGACTCATGGACCTGGCGCATCGTGCTCTACGGCGCCATGACGCTCCTGTGGATCGCGCTCGCCATCTTCGGCCTCAAGCTCGCCCTGCGCGCCACCGGCGTGCTCACCGTCGTCACGCTCCTCGTCACGATCTACATGATCGTCGACATCTACGCGGTCCAGGGCGCCGACCCGATGGACGTCTTCGGCTACCAGGGGGTCGTCCCCGGCGGGCTGTGGCCGCGCTTCGAGTCCGCGATCTCGGTGATGGGTGCCACCGCCGGCACCATCGCCCTGGTCACCACGGACTTCGCCCGCTACTGCCGCACCCGGCGCGACGTCACGGTCCTGGCCGTGTCCGGGCCGGTCACCCAGAACGTCGTCATGACCGTGCTGGGCTCGCTGGTCATGATCGGCGGCATGCCGCAGGTCATCGACTACCTGATGGCGCACGACGAGGGGCTGACCCAGGAGGCGGCCGCCGCCACCGGCTCCACCTACGTCATGGAGAACACCGGCGCGTTCTTCGTCATCTTCGCCGCCTGGATGGGCTTCGTCACCATCTACGCCGCCCAGGCCAAGGCGCAGGCGATCAACGCCTACTCCGGCTCGCTCTCCCTGGTGAATCTGGTCGACTCCCTCACCGGCCGCAAGCCCGGCCGGGCCGCCATGGTGATCGTCGGCAACGTCATCGCCCTGCTGATGATCGGCGCCGGCATCCTGTCGAAGTTCAGCGAATACCTGGCGTACCTCGGCGCGATGACCCTGGGCATGTGCGGCGTGATGATCGCGGACTTCTACCTGGTCCGCCGGGCACGGTTCGACACCGCCACCCACCGCGTGGAGAAGTGGAACTGGGCCGGAGTCCTCACGCTGCTCGTGTCCGGCGCCGTCGGCATGGTCCTCATGGCCACCGACGTCTTCGCCCTCGGCTTCCTGGTGTCGCTCGTGCTCTCCGTCGCCCTCTACCCGGTGCTGCGCACCTGGCTGCCCGAGGGCACCGGCACCACGTTCGTCGAGGGCCAGGAAGTACTCGACGAGGCCCACTGACCCGGGTGAGCGGGTCCGCGCGTCACCGGCGCGCACCTGCCCACGCCCCGCAAGCCGTTCACACCTACCGACCCGGAGGCTCCGGATGACCGACACCATGTGGGAACCCAAGATCCGCGCTCAGCAGCCGGAAGCCGGCTCGCCGACCGACCCCCGCCAACTGCGCGACGCGCTCGGTGCGTTCGCCACCGGCGTCGTCGTGGTCACGTACCGCTCCGAAGGCACCGACTACGGCGTCACCGTGAACTCCTTCACCTCGGTGTCCATGGACCCGCCCCTCGTGCTCGTCTCCATACAGCGCACCTCACGCGCGCTGTCCTGCCTGCTCGACCGGCCCTTCGCAGTCAACGTCCTCGGTGACGACCAGCTCGCCACCGCCCTCCGGTTCGCCGGCAAGCCGCAGGACGCCCACCGTGTCCGGTGGATCGACGACGACAACGCGCCGCGGATCAGCGGCTCCCCGGCGTACTTCCAGTGCCGGCCCTGGGCGAGTTACGACGGGGGGGACCACGTCCTCGTGGTCGGGCGCGTCGTCTCCTACGGCCAGCAGGACGACGCTCGGCCCCTGCTCTTCCACCGCGGCAAGTGGGGATCGTTGGCCGAGGAGCAGGCGGACGACGCGATCGGAGAGGGCCGCCGATGAGACTCGCGACCGTACGCACCTCCTGCGGCAGCACGAACGCCGCCCGCCTCGACGGCGACCTGCTCATCGAGATCCCCGGACACGCGGACGTCGGCGCCCTGCTGACACACGACGACTGGCGGCAGCTCGCGGACGACGCGGCCGGCCCGCAACACCGCCTAGGCGACGTCGAGTTGGAGACGCTCGTCCCCAGGCCCTCGAAGGTGCTGTGCACCGGCCTGAACTACACCGGCCACATCACCGAGATGGGCCGTGAACTCCCGGCCCACCCCACACTGTTCGCCAAGTTCGCCGACACCCTCACCGGCCCCGCCGACTCCGTGACCGCCGTCCCGGAGGACCCGGAGATGGACTGGGAGGGCGAACTCGCCGTCGTCGTCGGGCGCACCGCGTACCAGGTGAGCGAGGAGGAGGCGGGCGAGTACATCGCCGGCTTCACTGTCGCCAACGACATCTCGATGCGCGGATGGCAGTACCGCACCACCGAATGGCTCCAGGGCAAGATCTGGGCGCGCTCCACCCCGGTGGGCCCGGTCCTGGTCACCCCCGACAGCTTCGACCCCGCGACCGCGGTGCTGCGCACCACCGTCAACGGCATCACGGTCCAGGAACACGCCGTCGATGACCTGCTGTTCGGCCCCGCCCACCTGATCGCCTACATCTCGGCCATGGTGCCGCTGCGCCCCGGCGACCTGATCCTCACGGGCACGCCCGGAGGAGTGGGCAGGGCCCGCACACCGCGCTGGTACCTGAAGGCGGGTGACCGGGTCGAGGTGACGGTCGACGGCATCGGCACGGTGTCGACGCCGATCGTCTGAGCGGGCGCGGGCCCCGGCCTGCCCCGGTCTCCCAGTCGGAGGAAGGCGGCGGCGGGCTCAGGATCGTCATGGGCAGGGAGATCCCCGACGGCTGGACGGCGTCGGCGGGAGACTCCGACGGCAGCCGCGAGCTCGCCGCCCGCCACACCGACGTGGTCTTCTCCGCCAACACCGAGTACGGCAAGGCCGTGGCATATGCGGCCGAGCTGCGCGAACGGCTGGCCCGCCACGGCCGCTCCCGGACTCCCTGCGGATCCTGCCGGGCGCGAGCGTCGTCCTCGAGGGCACGCCGACGGACGGGCAGGAGAAGGCCCGCCGGGTACCGCGGCGAACAGCCGCCGCTCTCCACCCCGCGGACCGACTGAGCGGTGCATGAGGGCGCGTCCGGTCAGCCGGCATCCGGTCGCGCGGGGGCCGGTGACGCCCGCGGCGACGGCCACGGCCACCGCGGCGGCCACCGCCACGGGGTGCCTGGTCAGGGTCCGGGTGGACAGGTGACGCGCGGGGTGGCTGCCGCGTGCGGCAGCCACCGCCGTGAAGACGGAGGGCGAACCGAGGGGCAGGAAGCGATCAGTCGGTCCACCCCCCTTCCGGTCAGTGCGTCCCTCAGCGGTCCACAAGACCGGCTCCCGGAGCCGGCAGCTTGCGTCGCACCGATGGTGATCCGGGCAGGCCGAGGACGGCGGCATCACCCGGCCGACGCATGCTTCGTCCCTCCGCCACGCACAGGTCGCCCCGGCTCACTCCTCCGTCCGGCTGGTCGTGAAAGGCAGTACCAGACGCGAGGGATGCGCCGCGTCGCGGTAGACCTTGTGCGTGACCGGGCGGCCCACCGGGAGGTGGAAGGCGTCGGGCGGCAGCAGAGAGTTGTGCTCGTCGGCCAGCGGCTCGTCGTTGGAGAGCTGCAGCACCATCTTGTGGCCCGGCAGGAACGTCGCGGCGAACGGGTAGAGCCGGACGACGTACTCCTCGATCACGCCCGGCTCGACCGGCACGGCGCGCGTGTGCGGGTGGTACGGGTCGCCCTCCGTGGTGCGCTCGTCGAGCTCGCGGTGCGAGGCCTTGAGGAAGCCGGTGGTGATCAGCTGCCGACCGCCGCCCGGCGCCTCGTCCCAGAGCCGCAGGATGAGGTTGGTGTCGGGCTGGTCGATCTCGACGAAGAGGTGCGCCGCACCGGTGCCGATCATCTCCGTCGGCTCCTCGAAGGGCGGAGTGCTCCAGTCGATGATCTCGACCTTGTCGGTGACCGTGAGCGGTGCCTGGTAGAAGCCGTCCGGGGCGGCGTGCTCGGCACCCATCAGCTCGGGCGAGAACGACAGCTTGCGGCGCGGGCGCAGGTAGAGCGAGCGGTGGTCGATCTCCTTCGGCGGCCAGTTCTCCGCGCCGATCACCTGCCGCGAGCCCTCCACGAAGACGTTGACCGCGGGTTCGTCCATGATCCCGTTGTCGACGCCCTTGAGCCAGTACTCGTACCAGCGGAACATCTTCTCGTGCTCCTCGACCCACGGGCGCGACTGCATCGGCGGGTAGGCGCCGATGTCGAGCCGCTTGGGACCCTTCAGGGCGTGGAACAGCTCGATGTGCCCGTCGACGGTCCAGCCGCGTCCCTGATCGATCTGGAGGTAGACGGGGATGTCGATGGCGCGCGCGAGGTTGACGGGGTTGCGCTCCTCGTACCACTCCCCGTCGAGCTCGTTCATCACGATGTCGAACCACGCCTCGTGGTTCTTGGGGTAGTTGAGGAGGTGGACGAGGTTGGGCCAGGCCGCGATGTCCGGGTCCGCCAGCCGCCGTGCGACGCGCTCCTCGATCTCCTCGGGAGAATACGTCTCGAGCATCCGCGACTTGATCCGGTCGGTGAACGCCCAGCCGGAGTCTCCGCCACGGCCCTCGCGAGCGGCGCGCGGCATGAACCACATGACGCCGCCGTGGTACGTCGTCTCGTAGAAGTCGTAGTGGCCGCCGGAGACGAAGACCGCCTTCAGGTGCGGGGGCCGCTCGGCGGCGGCGAAGATCTGCATCGAGCCGAAGTAGGAGATGCCGATCATGCCGACGTTGCCGTCGCACCACGGCTGCGCGGCGACCCACTCGATGACGTCGTAGGCGTCCTGGCCGAGTGACACCCCGCCGGCGTTGTAGTTGCCGATGTGCTCGCCCTCGGAGGCACCCGAACCGCGCAGGTCGCCGATGACGTGGACGTAGTCCTCCGCGACGACGCGGGCGATGTCGCCGGCCTCGATGCACCCGTCCCACATCGGGGACGGCCGGCGCTGCGGCGGGGTGGTGAGGGCGAGCGCCTGGAGCTCCTTGCCGTACGGGCTCAGCGCCACGAGCGCGGGGCGCGGCTTGTCCTCCGTGCCCCGGTAGGCGTCGGCGGCGAGCGTGACACCGTCACGCATCGGCACGCGCAGGTCCTTGTGGACCGCGATCTTCTGCGAACCCGTCTCGAGCGTTCGCCAGTTGTGGTCGGTCATCGGTTCTTCTCCTGCGTGGCCGGGGCGGCCTGTGTCGCCTGTGTGCGGTAGCCGTGCATCGTCGTGAAGAACGGGGACGGCTCAAGGGTCGGGTCGCCGCGGTAGCCGAGTCGCTCGGCGGCCGGGGCGAAGGGGGAGTACGGCGAGTCGGTGGCGGTGAGCGCGGGCTCCAGGCAGTCGCAGGCGGCCGCGCGGACCCCCGACTCGATGTCGAGGCTTGCGGCGAGCATGGACGCGGCCTGCTCCCCGTCGAGTTCGACGCCGGGGGACTCCTGGTCCCGCAGCCGGTACGGGTGGCCGAGGAAGAGGCGGTTCGGGCGCACCCGGTCGCGGAGGTACTCGATGCTCGTGCGGTAGGCGGCCGGATCCGTGTACCCCGGGAAGCCGTTGGCGGCGCCGTGGATCTGGACGGCGTCCCCGACGAAGACGTCGTTCTGGCCGTCGACGACATAGGCCACCGAGCCGGGTGTGTGCCCGGGGACGGAGTGGACGGAGACGGTCACGCCACCGCCCAGGGACAGGGTCTCACCGCCCCTGAGCAGCATCGTGGGTTCCATCTCGCCGGAGATGACGGCCTCCGTCGCGGCGGTCACCGCGGCCTCGCCCCCGGGGTCGTTCAGGTAGCGGCCGCGGCCGGCGAGGTACTCCTCGACATGGGCCCTGCGCGAGCGCAGCATCGGGGCGTCCGCCTCGTGGATGACCACCTGGGCCCGCCGGCCGGTCAGTTCCCACAGGGCGTGGGCGCCGCCGACGTGGTCGATGTGACCGTGGGTCAGCAGGATCCACCTCACGTCCTCGACGCGGCGGCCGAGTCCGGCCAGCTGCTCGGCCATCGCGGCGGGGGAGCCGGTGACACCGGTGTCGACGACGGCGAGCTCGGGGGCGTCGATGAGGAAGCTGTAGAGGCCGAAGCGGCCCCAGGGCGAGAAGAGCGGGTGGACGGCGACCGTCATCGGCTCCCGCCTCCGTCCGGGCCCCCCGCGTCCGGAGCCCCGTCGTTCAGGAACGCGGCGGTCTCCTCGAAGACCTTCCGGTACTCGGGCAGCCACCCGAAGTGCTGGACGAAGCCGTGGCCAGCGCCGTCGTAACGGCTGACGACCGCCTCGACGCCGGCCTCCGCGAGCCGGCGGCCGTAGAGCTCGCCCTCGTCGCGCAACGGGTCGAACTCGGCGGTGACGACGAGCGCCCTGGGCAGTCCGCAGAGGTCGTCCCGCTTGGCCGGCGAGACCCGCGGGTCGGCCGGATCGGCGCCGCTGTCGACGTAGAACGCGTTGAACGGCTTCAGACCGGCCGTCTCCAGGCCGTAGCCGACGGCGTTCTCGACCAGCGACGGGTAGCGGTCCTCGTCGAAGTCGAGATCGAGGGAGGGGTAGTAGAGCACCTGGTGGGTGATCGCGCCGAAGCCGTCGTCGTGCGCCGCCTGGGCGACCGCGGCCACGAACGTGCCGCCCGAGCTGTCACCGGCGATCGCGAGCCTCTCGCCGTCCCAGCCGAGAGCTTCACCGTTCTCGGCGGCCCAGCGCACCACGCCGTAGCAGTCTTCCAGGCCGGCCGGGAAGGCGTGCTCCGGGGCCAACCGGTAGCCCACGGAGACGACCTTGAACCCGGTGGCCTTCGCGAGCGACCGCGCGACGTGGTCGTGCGTCTCCACGCTGCCGAGGAAGAAGGCGCCGCCGTGGAAGTAGACCAGCAGCCCGTACGCCGTCTCCCCGGTGGGCGTGTACGCACGGACCGGTACGTCGCCGTACGGTGTGGCGGCGGTCAGGTCCTCCACCGAGTGCAGCGGCAGACGGTCCTCGGGCGCCGCCGCATGGGACTCGTCGTGGGCGCGCATCGCGACCGGGTCGAGCCGCGCCGGCGGCGGTGGCAGCGTCGCGACGAACTTCGCTATCTCCGGGTGCAGGGGCACGGGTCAGCCCTCCGTCGCCGAGGCGGTGGTCGTCGCGGCGATCTGGCCCGGCTTCTGGCCGGGGAAGACGTCGTTGACCTCGTCGTCGGTCCAGCCGTTGCGGGAGATCCGCTGGAGCTCGTCGGTGATCGGTTTGCGGGCCGCCTGGAAGCTCGCGAGGGCGGCCTTCACCGAGTCGGCCCCGGCGAGTGCGTCGGCGAGTGCGCCCGCGTCGAGGATGGCCGAGTTGGCGCCCTGGCCCTGGTGGTGGCACATCGCGTGCGCGGCGTCACCGATGATCACCACCGAGTCGGAGTGCCAGACGTCGACCGGGTCGATGTCGTACACGGCCCGTACGTTGACGGTGTCCATGTCGAGGTCACGGGTCATCTCGACCATCCGTTCGTCGAAGCCCTCGACCGTCCGGAGGATGTCCTCCTTGGTCACCGTCGGCGCCCAGGTGCTGTCGGGGTTGAGCGCGGTGATGTCGAAGGAGACCTGACCGCGGTGGAGCAGCGGCAGCAGGTAGATCTTGGTGCCGTGACCGATGTACATCCGCAGGTTGCCGTCGGCGACCATGTCGTACGTGCCCGCCGCGTCGATGACGGCGCGGTAGGCGTGCTCGCCGGCGAACACCGGCTGCCGGTCGCTGAAGAGCTGCTCGCGTACGACCGACTTGATGCCGTCGGCGCCGACGACCAGGTCGGCGGTCGCGGTCTCGCCGCCCGCGAAGTGGAGAGTGGCCGTGCTTCCGCCGTCCTCGATCTTCTCCAGCTTGTGCCCCAGCTTGACCATGCCCTCCGGCAGCACGCCGACGAGCGCGTCGATGAAGTCGCCGCGGTGGATGAACCGGGTGGTCTCGCCGTAGGCGTCCTTCTCCGGCCACTCCTCCTGGGCGATGCGCCGGCAGTCGGCGGTGAGGATCTCGAAGGCGCCGCTCGGGGAGCTGACCGCCTTGATCGCCTCGCCGCTGCCGCGCGTGTTGAACTGGTGCATCGAGGAGGGGCGCAGGCCGATGCCGGCGCCGACCTCGCGGATCTGGCTCGCCTGTTCGTAGACGGTGACCTGCGCGCCGAGGTTGCTGAGCGCCTTGGCGGCGGCAGCGCCCGCGTAACCCGCGCCGACGACGGCGATCTTCAGGTGGGTGATGTCCATGGTCATGCTTTCAGTTCGTGGGCTGGAGGGTGAGGAAGCCCGCGGGCAGGTCGACGAAGATCTTGGTGATCGTGGCGTCGTCGATGCCGTTCTCACGCAGGGCGGGGATCAGGACCTCGAAGAGGTAGTTGATGGTGTGGCCCTTCACTCCGGGCCATCCCAGCGGGCTGCAGTTCGCGTCGGCCGAGGCGAGGACGCTGTCGACCAGTCCGTCGCGCAGGTAGCCGAGGAAGTGCTCGAGACGCTCCTGCCGCGGGCGGCCCCAGAACGGCGGGTCGGGCAGCTCGAGGTCGTATCCGAAGGTGTCGAAGCCGATCCGGCCGCCCTGCTCGGCGATCCAGCGGTCGCGCACCCTGCCCTGGCTGACGCCGTCGTCGGCGTGCCCGAAGAGCACGCGGTCCAGCGGCAGGCCCTCCTCCTTGAAGACCTCGATGGCGGGCTCGACGTCGACCGCGAGGTGGGTGAAGATCGGTACGCCGGTCTCGAGCGCGGCGCGGGCGGCGGCGCGGTAGATGCGGAGATCGAGCTCCTTCATCCTGAAGCCCCGGCTGACGCCGACCTTGATGATTCCCGCCCGGCCACCGGTGTTCCCGATGCCGACGGTGATCTCGTGGACGAACTGGCGGTAGAGGTAGTCGACGTCGGCACGTTCGAAGAACGGCAGGGCCGTGTCGCCACCGACGAACCCGGTCGAGGCGACGATGTGCACCCCGGTCTTCTCGGAGAGCGACTGGTAGTAGTTGACATCCCGGCCGTTGCAGATGCCGGTCGCGTCGACGAAGGTCCCGCCGCCGTACGGAAGCGTGTTCTCGTGGAACGTCCGCAGCTTGGGAACGGTCTCCTCGTAGCGCTGCTCCGGCGTCTTCCACCACTGCGTGTCGAGCTCGGACCCTGGCATGCCGTAACCGATGTGCTCGTGGACGGCGACGAACCCGAGCTCCTCGGCGGGGATCGGACCGAGGACGGTGTTGACTCGCGACATAAGCCTTTCAGCCTTCTCTCTTTCAGCTCACCGTGAGGAGGGCGGCGGGGTTCTCGACGAGGAGCCGCCGGATGTCCTCGTCACCGAGGCCGTGGCCTCGCAGAGCGGGGACGAAGTCCGTCAGGACGTGGGAGTAGGCGACATCGGTCGCCGGGTGACCGAAGGCCGCTCCGGTGGCGCTGGAGGAGAGCAGTACGCGGTGTCCCGCACCCGCTGCCACGAGCTCGGCCACCAGCGCGGCCCGCGCCGCGTCGGTGAGGTGGTCGGTGCCGTCGTGGCGGCCCTCGGTGCCGACGTGGTCGAGGGCGGCGTAGGCACCGCGCTCGGCGACCTTCCCCGCCAGGCCGGCCGCGTCGACGCGGTCGAGACCGGCGACGACGACCCGGCCGGCGTCGAGGCCCTCCGCCAGGACGACGTCGAGCTCGGCGAGAGGGTCGCTGCCGTAACGGAACGAGACCGGGACGCCGGTGGCGAGCGCCGCCCGGGCGGCACCCCTGAGCAGCTCGGTGTCGGTGGCGGTGGCGCCCGAGCGGGTGACGGCCGTGG
Source organism: Streptomyces sp. NPDC003247 (assembly GCF_042888135.1). NCBI lineage: Bacteria > Bacillati > Actinomycetota > Actinomycetes > Kitasatosporales > Streptomycetaceae > Streptomyces > Streptomyces sp. NPDC003247. The sequence continues at coordinate 254,695 of NZ_JBIAPF010000010.1, read as the reverse complement.
CGATCAGGCCGGCCGGTGCGCGGCGCTCGACGCGCGGCACGACCATGCCCTCGGTGATCTCCTTGCCGAAGAGGTCGGCCCACTTCTCAGCCGGCCACGGCGTCGGCGGGTTGGTCTGCGGGGTGAGGAAGTAGCCGCCGAGCAGTTCCTCGGGCCCCTGACCGGTGGAAGCGACGATGTGCACACCGGTCGAGCGGGACAGCGCCTCCAGGAGCTTCAGGTCACGGCCGTGGAACTGGCCGGTGGCATCGACGAGCGTGCCTCCGCCGGCCTCGCGCAACGCGGTCAGCTTGGCCTTGAGGACGGTGAAGGCCTCGGCCCGGTCGATGGTGATGTCATGGGCGTACTGCGCCCCCGGGAGCACCGAGAGCAGTGCCTCGTGGACGGACACCACGCCGAGCTCGTCGGCCTGGACCGGGCCGAGAACTGTGTGGACGGTGGTCATCGGGTTCCTCCGGTCAGGGAGACGGCAGGGGCGGTTTCGTCAGTGGCGTCCTCGGCGTGCAACTGCGAGCCCGACCTGGCGCCGACCAGGCCGACGGCGGTCAGGAGGGCGGAGGCGGCGGCACAGGCGGCCGCGGTCAGGAACGTCAGGCTGAACGCGTGGCCGAGCGCGTCGAACGCGAGCTCGTGGAGGGCGGCGGGCATGGGCACCGACTTCACCCCCGGGATGGTGGTGCCGGGCGGCGGCAGGGTCTGGAGCGAGTTGATCGCGACCGCACCGCCCTGTTCGGCAATGCCCGCCGCCACGCCCCGCAGCGGCTGCGGCAGCTGGGCCTCCCCCAGCGCCTTGCCGAGCCCGTCGCCGAGGCGGTTGTTGGCCAGCGCCGTCGACAGGGACCCGCCGATCACCGGCCCGAGCGCGAAGCCGAAGTCGCGGAGCAGGTTCGTGGTGGCCGAGGCCATGCCGGCGAGGCGCAGCGGGACGGCGTTGATCGCCACGGCCGTGATCGATCCGACGGTGAGCGCGAACCCGACGCCGTTGAGCGCCATCGGCGCGATGAACTTCACCCAGGCCGCGTCATGGGGTGCCCCCTGTGCGGTGACGAAGTCGTGGGCGTCGAGGTTCGAGGACCAGAAGGCCGCGGCGGCGATGAGCAGGTAGCCGGTGGTGAGCACCCACCGCGGGCTGACCGAGTGGATGAGCTTCGCGACAAGCGGCACCAGCAGCAGTGCGGGGACCTGGATGACCAGGAAGAGGATGCCGATCCAGACCGCACCGACGTGGGTCACCGAGCCGAGGAACATCGTCATCGAGAAGCAGGTCGCCAGGTAGCCGAACATGCCGGTGATCGCGGTGATGCCGGTGACGGCGAACGCACGGTTCCTGAACAGCGAGAGGTGGAGCAGCGGCGACGGCGTACGCAGCTCGACGACCACGAAGGCGATCAGGAAGGCCGCCCCGACGACGAAACCGAGGACGATCGAACCCTGGCGGTAGCCCACGGCGGAGCCCTGGGTGAGCGCCCAGATGAGCGAGACCAGACCGATGATCAAGGTGACCTGGCCCGGGATGTCGAGTGCGCGGCCCTCTGATGCGGAGGAGTCGCGAGAGGGCAGGGCGACGACGAGACCAACCACGGCGAGCGCGATCGGGATCCAGAAGCTTGCCCTCCAATGGCCGTTCTGCGCCAGTACGCCGGCGGCGATGGGCGAAACGGCCGCGCCCAGGGACAGGAAGCCCGCCCACAGTGCGATGGCCTGGGCGCGGGCCTTCGTGTCCGGCGCGGCTGCCGCGATCATCGTGAGCGAGATCGGGTAGAGCGCCCCGGCGCCGATGCCGGCGACGGCCTGGCCGACCCAGAGGTAGTGCACGTTGTCGGCCCCGGCGATGGTGATCAGTTCGCCGACGGCCAGCACGGCGAGGCCACCGAGCAGCAGCTGCTTGCGGCCGAACATGTCGCCGACGACGCCGAAGGTCAGCTCGAAGATGACCATCGCCGTGGCGAAGACCGCGCTGACCCAGGTCAGCTGGGCGCCCGATATCCCGAGCGAGGACTGGATCGTGCCCAGGATCGAGGCGGGCAGCGAGTAGGCCACCTGGGCGACGAAAACTGCCAGGCAGCCGGCCACCAGAGTGGGGGCGACCCGGGCTCTCGCCGGTGCTGCGTCTCTCATGGACGCTCCTTCGAAAGGGAGGGGGTGAGACCGGAGAACCGCGGTCCGGGGGAACGTTGCCATTACCTTTACGCAACGTCAAGAGAATGTTCAGTGCGTATGTCCAACATATTTCACGTAGGATGGCCATGCGCCGCGCTCCCCTACGCTGTGGGTATGGCGAGCCTGCGTGAACAGCAGAAACAGATGACCCGGCGACTGCTGCTGGAGTCAGGGCTGAACTTGTTCCAGGAGAAGGGATACGCAGCCACGACCGTGGATGACATCGCGACGGCGGCGGGGACGACGCGGGTGACCTTCTACGCGTACTTTCCTTCGCGCAGCGCGCTGATGCAGGCCCTCATCGACGAGCAGCTCAACGAGAGGCTGCAGCGCGTCCGCTCCCCCAAGCACGGGTCCACGGCGCAGGACCTCGTCGCGACAGTCGCGGCCGGCACCCGCGAGGCGATCGACGCCTGGATACGTCGGACGGCGAAGTCCTGGCCAGAGATCAAACCGATCGTCCGCCTCGGCCGCGAAGCGGCGGTGATCGAGCCCGACCTCACCAACCTCGTCGAGCGGTGGATGGAGGAAGCGGTCGGCGACGTGGAGGACGGCCTGACACAGGCCGGGCGCTTCGCGCCGCACCAGCGGCACTTCCGCGGCGTGCTCGCGCTGGCCCAGCTCGACTTCGTGGCGCAGCACTGGGGCGACACAGACTGGAAGATCGACCGCGAGCAGATGCTGGACGAGCTCGTCAACAGCTGGACGTCACTGCTCACCTGACGGCTGCTCACCTGACCGCGCCGGCTTGCGGACCGGCGCGGTCAGCCGTGCACAGCTTCGAAGAGCAGTTGCCGCAGCCACTCCATGAACCCCTGGTCGCTCAGGTGCGGATTCCAGACCATGTCGATCCCGAGCGGAGCCAGACGGAACGGCAGCTCCTCGACACGCAGGTCAACCACCGATGCCATCTCGGCCGCGACCCTGCCTCTCATCAGCGCCACCCCGCCCGCGCGGGTGACCAGATAGGGCACGAGCACGTAGTCGGAGACGAGCTGCCCCACCCGGTACTCGATCCCCATCTCGTCGAGCTGCGGATAGGGGAAGACGCGCTCACGCCGCCCGGTGTCGACGACCACGTGCGGCTGCGTGGTCAGCAGGTCCATGGCGCCGAGTTCCCGCGGAAGCTCCGGCGACGCGACAAGGACGCACCGGTCGTTGTACAGGCGTTCGCGCGGGTACGACGTGGCCAAGCCTTCCGACACCAGGACGACGTCCACACCGTGCTCGGTGAAGGTGTCCTCGGTCGGAACGGTGAGGGTACGCAGGCGCAGGGTGGTGTGCGGGGCACGCTCGGCCACCAGGCGTCCGAGCCGAGGCCCGATCGCGAAGGCCGTGCTCGTGGTCAGCTCGACGGTGATCGTGCGCCGGTCCGCTGCCGGGTCGAAGCCGGGGAACCGCACCACGTCCGCCACCTGCTGCAGCGCCTGCCGCACCGGGGCGATCAGCTGGAGCGCCCGCGGCGTGAGAGTGACGCCGCGCCCCTGGCGTACCACCAGGTCGTCACCGAGGAGCCGGCGCAGGCGGCGCAGCGCATGGCTCATCGCCGGCTGGGTCAGGCCGACGCGCTCCGCCGCACGGGTCACCGACCGTTCCTCGAGCACGGCAAGCAGCGGAACGAGCAGGTTGAGGTCGACGTTGGAGAGCCGGTCCAGGCCTGAACCGGCCCGGCTCTCCTCATCGACACCCATGCCAACCACCTTACGCACCGGCGGTCGCACACACCCTGCGCAGTCGTGGGATCGGGATGCGGTAGTCGAGTGCCACAGCAGATCCGGCGCCGTCCACGCCGGCCCAGCGCATCAGGGCGGGGCCGAGGGGACCGCCGTCGACGTACTCGGGTTCACCGGCCACCGGCAGGTCACCGACGGCCTTGAGCGTGAGCCCGAAGGCCTCCGTCCAGAAGTACGGCTCGAATGCCAGGGGCGGCGCGTCCGCGCCGCTCATCAGCGCGACGGCAGCGACCTTGGCCTGCTCGATCGCGCTGCTCCACAGCGGGATGCGACGTACACCCCGCGTCGTGGGAAAGGCCGCGACATCACCGACGGCCGCGATGTCGCGGCCGAGCATCCCCCTCTCGTCGACATGCAGGGCACCGTGTGTGACCAGGCCGGTACCGGACATCCACTCGACGTTCGGAATGTCGCCCACCGCACTGACCAGGACCTCCGCCTCATGGACGGCACCGTCTCCGGCGACGACACGGGCACGGTCGCCGTCGTGCTCCACCGAGACCGCACCCGAGTCGACGATCCGCACGCCTCGCTCTCGCGCTGCGGCCGTGAACACACCGGCAAGGTGCGCTCCGATCTGCTCGACCAGCGGCGCGCCCTGCGACACCAGCGTCACCGCACAGCCGGCGGCCACACAGTTCGAGGCGATCTCCATACCGAGGGGCCCGCCACCCACGACGAGCACCGATCGCCCCACGGCGATGCGCTCGCGCAGTGCCACCGCGTCGTCGAAGCCACGCAGCGTCAGCTCGTGCGGCGAGCCGGTGAGGCGGCGAGCCCGCGAGCCGGTGGCCACCACCAGGGCGTCGTACGGCTGCGCGGAGCCATCGGCGAGAGTGACCCTGTGACCGGCGACGTCGAGCCCGGTCGCCGGGACGCCCAGGATCTCGGTCGCCCCGTGCGTGGGCGCCGGGAGGCGGTGTGCGCTCAGGTCCGAGGCCGGAGCGAGCAGTGCCTTGGAAAGCGCGGGACGGCTGTACGCCGCGTGGCGCTCGTCCCCGATGATCGTCAGCTCACCGTCGAACCCGGCTCCCCGCAGGCCGTCGGCGGCGGTGACGCCGGCGATGCCGTTGCCGACGACGACGATCCGCTCCGGGCGGCCGCTCATGCCAGCCTCAGGGCCGCGACGGGACAGACCCTGACCGCGGCGCCCGCGGCGGCTGCCTCCGGCGTACCTTCCGCGACGTCCTCGACGTCGAGCACCAGCTCGCCGTCGTCGTCGAGATGCATCAACCGGGAGGCCGCCTCCTCACAGAGACCATGGCCCTCGCAGCGGGGGCGGTCGAGCACGATCTTCATGCGGGCACCACTTCCAGAACGGGCAGCAGGTCGATGCTGCGGGTGACGTTGCCGGGAACGCGCGTCTCGGCGCCCGCGACCAGGCGCTTCACGCGCCGGGAGAGGGCGCCGATGATCGCGTGGGCCTCAAGACGGGCAAGCCCTTGACCGGCGCAGCCGTGCACGCCGTACCCGAGGGAGAGGTGGTCGACCGGATTGCGTTCGACGAGGAAGACATCCGGCTCGTCGTAGTGGCGTGGGTCGCGGTTGCCGGCGCCGAAGAGGATGGCGATCTGCGCGCCGGCCGGGACGGTGACACCGTCGATCTCGACGTCCTTCGTCGTCCTGCGTCCCCAAGCGTGGATCGGCGCCCAGTAGCGCAACACCTCGTTGAACGCGGCGGGGATCAAAGAGGGATCCCGCCGAACCAGCTCGAACTGGTCGGGGTGGGCTGCGAAGAGGGCGATGATGTTGCCGAGCGCGGTGACGGTGTTCTCCACCCCGGCGGCGAGGTACTGATGGATGATCGGGCCGGCCGCACCTGGTGGGATGGCGCCACGTTCCTCGGCCTCGAAGATCGCATGACCGATGGAGTCCTTCACGAGGTCCGCCTTGGTCACCGCCGAGCACCAGGCGTAGAGCTCACCGGCGATCGGGAAGCTCTCCACCGTGCGCTGGTTCATCGGGCCGATGACCTGGTTGGCGGCCTTGCCCCAGCGCAGCATGTTGTCGCGGGCATCGCCCCTGAAGCCGATCAGGTCGGCGACGACCTCAAGAGGGAAGACCCGGGCGAGCGCGTCGATCGCGTCGAACGAGCCCTGCTCGGCCAGGTCCGCGACAAGCGCATCGGCCTTCGCCTCGATCCGGCCCGTCAGGCCGCGCAGGGCACGCGGTGAAAGGTTCTCGGTGAGCGTTGCCCGTAGTCGGGCGTGGACCGGCGGGTCCGAGGCGAGCGAGGTGCCCGTCAGCGCCTCGTTGACCATGGGGTTGAAGCCGATCGCTCCAGCCGAGGAGAAGGTCTCCCAGTCGGCGAGGGCGGAACGGATGGCGTGGTAACGGGTCAGCACGTAGACATCGTTCCGCGGCAGATGGACTGCCGCGCCGAGTTCACGCAACGCTGCATAGGTCGGATAGGGGTCGACGACGACGTCGTCGGCGAAGAGGTCCACGTCGGAGACCGGTGGAGTGTGAGGCATGGAACCATGAGAAGTGTCCGGCACCACATGCGTCCAACAGATGTTTCGCATGACCTTTCATGCATGTCATCGATGCATGGGCAGCGCTTCCCCGGTCGCGACCAGGCGCTGCCCGGGAGCCCGGTAGTGGAGATCGGCCACCGCGATGTACTGGGCCGTGCCGCGGATGTCGCGCGGCAGCTTCTCGAACGGGTCGGGCAGGTAGAGGCCCGTCGTCCCGGCGACGCGCGATGATCGTGACCCGGTTCGACAAGCTCGCTGACCGATACCGTGCCGGAGTTGTCCTGGCTTCCCTGATCCTCTGGCTCCGCGAGCCCACCAGGTGAACATGTGTCAGAAGCTGTTGTCGTTCAGATCTTGAGGGGTGTGCGTCGAACGGGAGTCTCGTTCGGGTGGTCGCGGGGCGTTGAGCGCATACGAACAGGGCCTCCTGAACAGCTCGTCGGTGTCGAATCAGCGAACAGCAGGAGGCCCTGGTGCAGCAGTCTTGCGTGCCGATGGCCGGGCAGTCCGGCTCGGTCACCTGGGAGTGTGACTGCCTGGCTCACCGGTTCGGAAACGCCGCCGACAACGGGACGCGACAGCCTCGCTACCCGACGGACATGACGGACGCGGAGTGGGCCGTGGTCCGCCCGCTGCTGCCGGTGCCGGGCGGGATGCGCGGCCGGGGCGGCGGGCCGGAGGTGTATTGCCACCGTGCCATGCTCGATGCGATCCGGTATCTCGTGGGGACAACGGGATCAAGTGGCGGGCGATGCCCGTCGACTTCCCACCGTGGGACCGCATCTACGCATTCTTCCGTCGCTGGCGTGACAACGCCCTGGTCAGGGAGTTCCACGACCGGTTGCGCGCGAGGGTCCGCGAGGAGCTGGGCCGGGACGCGCAGCCGACGGCCGGTGTGATCGACTCGCAGTCCGTCAAGGCGGACGCCGTCGTCGGATCGGACAGCCGCGGCTTCGACGGCGGCAGTCGGCGAGATGCTGTTGCAGGTGGGTGTGGGTCTGCTGCCGGGCACCGATCACGACGTCGTTGCCCAGCGGCTCGCCGACGCCGTGGTTCAGCTCCCCGTCCCGGCGGACGCGCTGATCGGTGTCTACGCGGTTCCCGGAGACATCCAGGACCAGGCTCGACAGCTCGGCGAGCAGCAGGGCCTGGCCGCGGCTGCCGAAGAGCAGGGCATGATGTTCGCGCGGATCTGGCCGGCCTGCCCCTGCGGCCCAAGCCCGCACGCATCCGCCGTCCCGGAGACCCGCTCACCCCCGAGGATGTCGAGCTGAGCAACCGCCTCCAGACCCAGCCCCACCCGAAAACCGAAGGCACCCGCCGTGGATGACCTCGCCGCCGTACGCGCGCAGGACTACACACCTAGGCCGCCGGCCGGGGAGACGGCGGATCGATCAAGTCGCAGGCGATGCCGAGCGCCGCATCGATCAGCTCCCGGCCTCCGGTTTCCGCCCGATCGGCCTCGTCGCCGGCCAGGTGCAGTGCGGTGATGGCCAGGCGGACGCGCAGCGATGCGGCCGGGGCGCCGTCACCGGACAGCGCTCCGGGCCCGGCCAAGAGCTCGAAGAGCGTCATGACGTGCTGCTGTACCTCGGCCGCGAGCGGCTGGTTGCGCAGCGCCGGCTCGTTGTCCTGCGCGAAGCGGGCCGCGGCCGTGATGCCACCGGCTGTCAGCTCGGCGTAGCGGCGCAGGAGTTCGCGCCGGGTCTCGGGTCCTGCGGGCTGCTGCTTGCCCCAGTCGGTGAGTTCGGCGACCGCGGCGGAGAAGTCGGCCAGCACGGCGGCGAGGACCTCTTCCTTCGACTTGTAGTGGTAGTAGAGGGCCGCCTTGGCCCTCGACCCCAACGCCCCTCACCAGCCGCCGCTTGGCTGCACCGGGGAAAGTTCGCCTCGGGCGGGTTCGTCCGGCCGGAGGGTTCATGTCCGGCCGGACGGCGCCTCTCGGATCGGTGCGTCTGTGGCCGGCATGTCCGTGGTCGGTGCACCTGGCGTCGGTGTGCCCGGGGTCAGGGGCGCAGCACCAGCCGCAGGGGGTTGCCCTGCTTGGTGGCGACGCGCTCGACCGCCTCGGCCACGTCGTCCAGGGGCAGTACGCCGCTGATCGACCGGGAGAACTCCAGCCGCCCGCCCGCGGTGAGACCGATCAACTGCTCGACCGCGCCCTCGCCGGAGCCGTAGTGGCCGAGGATCTGCTGGCGCAGATAGCTGAAGACGGTGCTGTGGGTGATGGTGAGCGGCTTGCCTGTGAGGCCCACCAGGACCAGCCTGCCCTCCCTGGCCAGGACGCTCAGCGCCTGGTCGCGGACGGCCGTCACACCCGCGAAGTCGAAGGCCACCGCGAGGCCCGCACCGCCGGTGGCCGCACGCACCCGCTCGGCGAGATTGGGGTCGGCCGAGTCGAGGGCGAGGTCGGCGCCGAAGGCGAGGGCGCGCTCGCGGGCCGCGGGGGCGGGGTCGACCGCGATGACCGGGTAGGCGCCGATGGCCCGCAGCAACTGGACGCCGTGCGCGCCGAGTCCGCCGGCTCCCCAGACGCCCACCGGCTGGGCGGGCCGGACCTGGGCCGTGGTGGTGATCGCGGCCCAGGGGGTGGAGACCGCGTCCGGGACGATGGCGGCCTGCTCGAACGGGATCGAGTCGGGGAGCGCGACCAGCGTGTCGACGCGCGCCAGCGCGTACTCGGCCCAGCCACCGTCGTAGTCGACGCCCCGGGTCCACACCACCCCGTCGCGTTCCTCCCCCGCGTGCAGGACGACACGGTCGCCCTCGTGCCAGGCGGTGACCTCGGGACCGGTCTCGGCGACGACGCCGGACACCTCGTGGCCGAGGGTGACGGTGTCCCCGGGCAGCAGACGGGGTGTCAGGGTTCCGTCGATGAGGTGGACGTCGGACAGGCACACGCCCGCGGCCTCCACCTTCACCAGAACCTCCCCGGGACCGGGCTCCGGCCGGGCGACCTCCTCGACCCGGAGGGTGCGGGTGGGGATGTGCAGACGTGCGGCACGCATGACGGCCATGGACGGCGGCCTCTCTCCTCGTGACAACCGAGCCGCCGATCCAGCTAATGCGAGGCGACTCGCGTTAAGTGGAGTCTACGGCCGCCCGTCATGTAATGCAAAACGACTTGCATTAATGTGGTCCGCATGGACGTTGCCGATTCCGCCCCCCGCGACGACCCCGCGCGGCACCCCGGCGCCAAGCCGCTGCGCCGGCGCGGCGAACGCATGCGCGCCGCCGTCCTCGGCACGGTCGTACGGCTACTGACGGAGGAGGGCTACGACGGCACCACCGTGGCCGCCGTCGCGGCCGGCGCCGGGGTCCACCAGTCCTCCGTCTACCGGAACTGGGGCACACGGGAGAACCTGATTCAGGAAGCGGTCACCGCCTACACCGACGAGGCGCTTCCGCTGCCCGACACCGGTTCCGTCGACGACGATCTGCGCCTGCTGCTGCGCCGGGCGCGGGAGTTCCTGTCGACGCCGGAGGGGCAGGCGCTGCTGCGGCTGAGTCTGCTGCCCGGCGGCGCGCAGGGGGCCGAGGGCCGTGACGCGTACTGGACCAACCGGCTCGACCGCGCCGAGACCGTGGTCCGTCGGGGTGTCGAGCGGGGCGAGCTGAGGCCCGGCATCGACCCCCGGCTGGTGATCGAGCTGCTGCTGAGCCCCTTGCAGACCAAGGTCCTGGTCCTCGGTGAACCGCTCACCGAGGGGCTCGCCGACCGCCTGGTCGACATCGTCCTCGCCGGAGTCCGCCGCCCGGTGGACTGACCGGCGGTGAGCGGAAGTGCGGGGGCCGGCCCGCAGGGCGTCGGCCGGGGCCGAAGCGGGACGGGTGTTTCTCCGGGGCACGTGCGGCCCTGGTCCTCGGGCGACACGGCACCGGCGCGGCGGCGACGCCGGGGGCCGCCCCGCGACCTGGCAGTCGGCCTGCTTGCCCAAGGCTCCGCAGTACTGGCGTGCGACCGCCACCGACATCTTCCCGTCCTTGGGGAACGACACGTCGTCGACCGCCCAGGCATCCGGGCCGATCCGCGGCACCATCCGCTCAGCGATCCGCCGCCGCACCGGCACCGGATCCCAGGTCGACTGGTTCACGAACTGCTGCAGGTTCTGCTCGTTGCCGTCCGGCAGCCGTTCGGCCATCGGCCGCCCCACCAGCATGACCGTCGTGCTGGAAGGACCTGACAGCGTGGCCGACGCGGCCAGAACCCTCACCCGGCTCTTCGTCCAGAACTGGAGGTACGTGAACTTCTCCCTGATCGATCCGGGAACCTCTGCCCGTGAAGCGTTCCTGCAGCAGGCCGCGGAGGTCCTCACGGCGCTCACGGAGGCTGAACGGGCCTTCATCACCGCAGTACAGCCCGTGCTGGCCGACGACGGAGCAACGGCAGGGGCGCACCTTCCTCGCATGTGACTGCCGCGGATGGCTTGACGGTCTATAAGAGCGTTCCGAGTGAGCGGGCCACCTTCGAATTGGAGGTTCTGGCACAGCTTCCGACCTTGACAGAGTCAAGCTGAAGGACCCGTGATCCGCAGCGGGGCCGACGACCGGAGTCCGGTTGTCGGCCCCATCTCGTAGTTCAGAGAAGGCGCGTACTGCATCGACAGCGCCTGGCACCACGCCTGGGAGACCCTCGCCGCCCTCATCGCCACTATCAAGGCCACCACCCGGTGACCGGCCGCACCCACACCCGCTTGGACCGGGTGCGCGCCTCACTCGGCGACATCGCCCAGATCGCCCTCAAGCAGGATCCAGGACGACCTGAACGCCGACGAAGTCGACGCCGACGCCGACGAGCTCGCCGCGATCCTGCGTGCTCCAGGAGGATGCCGACGTCCCCAGCGGCCTGCTCGTCGCCCTCGCGCAGCTGCCCACCACCGCCGCCCGCCGGGCGGAGCACATCGAACCCGACCGCGACGGCGACGCCTCCTGCCCCCTGCACGAGGCCGCCGCCCAGCTCACCGACAACGCCGGGCAGCGCCTGAACCGGGCTGCCCGGTCCCTCGACCCGCAAGGAGATGCCGAATGACCTCGGTGCTGTACCCGGACCTGCCGGAGAAGGGGCTGATCGTGCTGATCGGCGCCTCCGGTGCGGGGCAAGTCGACCCTGGCCCGCACCTGGCCGGCCTCCCAGGTCCTCTCCCCCAACGGCCTGCGCGGCATGGTCAGCGACGACTTCTCTGTCAAGTCCAGCGTGTCGAGCACGAGCTGACTGACCGACTTCCCTGATCTGACGGGGTGCTGCTCGTGACGACGACTCATGGCGACCTCACCCTGCCGCGCTACAACGGATCAGTGCTCTCCTGCGGACGGGGCAGTGAACTTGGCGAGTTGCCCTTGGTGGAGCATCACGACGGCGTTGCAGCTGCACTTGCAGTACTCGATGTCACCGTCGGACGTGGGGTGATGAGACAGCAGCTGCCAGGTCGGCCGGGACGCGGTCGCTGTGCAGCCCCACTCCCTGAGCGGGCAGTGGTCCTGGGCGTCCGGTGCCTGCGGACTCACCGCGGTGACAGGATGACGGCCTCGTCGTAGGGGCTGGTCATCGGAGGTCGGCAGAGGTGGGACTGAGGGCGGCACCGGTGTCGTCTCCCTTCGCAGGCGACGCGGTCTGAGGCTGCGGCACACCCGGTTCGGGCAGGGTGCGGAAGAGCAGCCAGCTCAGCACGGGCATCAGGACGAGAGGCGCCAGGGCGGTTTGCAGGGACGTGGCGTCGGCGAGGCTGCCGATGGCGGGGCTGGCCAGGCCGCCGATGCTGACGGTCAGGCCGAGGGTGATCCCGCTGGCGGTGCCGACACGGGAGGGCAGGTAGTCCTGGCCGAGCGTGACCTGCAGCGAGAAGGGCACATACAGGCCGGCCGAGGTCAGTGCCACGAACAGGTAGATGGCCGGGCCGGGCACCCACACCACGCCTGCGATGGCCGCGGCCGTGATCAGGTACGACCAGCACGAGACCGTCACCCGGTCCCAGCGGGCGGCCAGGGACCCGCCGAGTACCGAGCCGATCGCACCGCCGAGATAGAGCACGGACAGGCCTGCGGTGCCCGCGGCCGTGCTGCCGCCCAGGCGCTGGCGGGCGTACAGCGAGATGAAGGTGCTCAGACCGGTGAACGCGATCGATCGGAAGACCACGGCCAGTGACAGTTTCACGAAGGAGGTGGTGTCGTCGCTCCCGGCGGGCACCGTCGTACGGGTTCCGGCGGCCTGCCTCTGTTGCAGGGCGCGCACCACGGGCAGGCACATCGCGGCGCCGGCGAGGGCCGGCAGCACAAGCAGGGGTGTCCAGGTCAGTCCTCCGGTGGCCACCACGGCGGCGACCATGAGCGGGGCCAGCGCGAAGCCGATGTTGCCGCCCGTGGAGAACCAGCTCATGGCCCGGTGGCTGCCCTGGCTGGCGATGCGGGCGACGCGGGCGGATTCGGGGTGGTAGGCGGCCACGCCGATACCCGATATCGCGACGAATGCGAGGGTGAGCGTGTAAGAGCCGCTCAGACCGCTCAGCGCGATTCCGACACCGCCGAGCAGCGTGCTGACCGGCAGTAGCCAGGGCATGGCCCAGCGGTCGGTGAGCGAGCCGAACACCGGCTGCGCCACCGAGGACAGCAGCGAGGCGGCCAGCACGATGCCCGAGGCGACCGCGTAGGTGTAGGCACGCTCGGCGATGAAGAACGGCACCAGGGCCGCCACGGCACCTTGGTAGATGTCGACGCAGGCGTGGCCCACGGACAGCAGAACGATCGATGTGTTCCTTCGCATCTCGCCATGTTCTGGGCCCGGCATCCTGTCGCACTTCCGATAAACTGCCATATGATGATGGAAATCCGCCACGATCCCGTAGCCCCGACCCGCACCCAGTCGCTGGCGTCCGGTGGCTCGATCGACGCCCACCGGCACGACGACCACCAGATCATCTATGCAGGCCGCGGGGTGCTGGCTGTCACGACCAGCGAGGGGTCCTGGGTCGCCCCGGGCACGCGCGCCATCTGGGTGCCCGCCGGCACCGTGCACGCGCACCGGGCCTACGGCGAACTCGACCTGCACCTGGTGGGGCTGCCCGCCACCGAGAACCCGCTCGGCCTCGACGCACCGACCGTGCTGGCTGTCAGCCCACTGTTGCGTGAACTGATCATCGCTTACACACGCGCCGAGGACGACGACAGCCCCGAACGGGCCCGCCTTCGCGCGGTGCTCCTCGACCAGCTGCGGGCATCCCCCCAGCAGCCGCTGCACCTGCCCACTCCCACCGCCCCCCTGCTGCGCACCCTGTGCGACATCCTGCAAGCCGACCCGGGCGACGGCCGCACGCTCGCCGAACTCGGCCGCGAGGTCGGGGCGAGCGACCGCACCCTGTCCCGGCTGTTCCGCAGTGACCTCGGCATGACCTTCCCGCAGTGGCGCACACAACTTCGTCTCCACCACGCACTGGTTCTCCTGACCGAGCGGACGCCGGTGACCGCGGTGGCACATCAGTGCGGCTGGTCGTCCACCAGCGCCTTCATCGACGTCTTCCGCCGCACCTTCGGCCACACCCCGGGCTCCCACCCGACGGGCTGAGGACACGTACGGGCCTGGACCGAAGGCGGTTCGCATCGGGCCGTGGCCCCACACTCGGCGACGCCGTCGAGTCGCACACCGGAACCGACCTGTGGGTCGCCAAAGTGTTCAGCGAGCGGGCCGTCATCACCCTGTTGGCTGGCGATCTCCTGTTGGTACTCCGGCACCCGCCATGCGCACCCCGTGCTCCTCACCGCTCGAATTCGGTCTCGGGTCGCCTGCTCTCCGGGCGGGGTGCCTCCGGCTGACGCTGAAGGGGCCGCGGCCGGAGCGCGGCCGTACGGTCCGTCATCTGCTGGCGCGGGAGTTGGTTCTCGGCTGTCGCTTGGTGCAGCGCGCCGACGAGAGCTTCGACGTCGGCCTTGAGCTGGGCGATCTCCGCCGCGTCGGCAGCCCGTAGTTCCGTGAGTCGGCGGACCTGCTTGCGCAGGCGTTGTTCGCTGTCCGGGGTGCCGCCCCGGGCGCGGACCTTCTCGTCCCCGGCCTCCGTGTGCGTCGCACGCCGGGCAGGCCGGCCCGAGAACCGGCGCGTGCCCGAGCACGCCGTCCTCGCGCAGCACGTGCGCAGCACGCCGCCATGGTCGACGCCTGGCCCGGCCTGCCCGCCGAGGGCTTCGACCACGTCGTCGTCGCGGAGAACCTCTCCCGCCTGGAGGCGATGCTCAAGCCGCCCAGCGACGCCCGGCGCGCGGAACTCGGCTGGGACGGCGGCGAGAGCCTGGGCGAGCTGCTCCTGGTGCGCCGCTGCTTCGGACCCGAGGTGCTGCCGATGTGGCGCTGGCGCGACGGCTCGCAGCTCGCCGGTGGCGACCCCGTGGCGGAGATCCGGCTCGGAGCGGACCGCATCGTCCTCGCCCTGCGGACCGACGTCGACGGGAGCGGGCGACGTCGGCTTCGAGATCCTGGTGGGCTGCCCGGCCGACGACGGATGCGAGGGCCAGGCGTGGGCGCCGGTCTACAACGTGACCGACCTCCTGCGCGCCCTGACCGGCGAACTGATGAACGACCCGGACCTGCGCCGCACCATCCACGGCGGCGCCGACGACGTCGACCAGATAGCCGACGACCACGACCTCCAGGACCACGACCCCGAGGGCCGCGCGGACCTGGAAGCGCAGTGCGCGGACGCGGTCCGCACATGAGCCGCGCCGCCGACGTCGTCAACGGGCTTCCAGTGCGCCACACGAGAAGTCGTACACCGCGAAGTCGGTGACCGGGCGATACCCGATCCTCTGGTAGAGGCCGTTGCTCGTGGGGTTGGCCAGGTCCGCGAACAGCAGCACCTCTGCCGCGCCAGCGGCCAGCGCGGCCCGGCTCACCTCGACCGTCGCGGCGCCTCCGTAACCCCGGCCGCGTAGGAGGGCCGGGGTGTAAACGGGTGCCACCCGGATCTGACCGGCGACCATCGGGGTCATACCTGCCATGGAAACGGGCGTGCCGTCCGGGGTCTGCCAAAACCTGACGCGTCCGTCGGCGATGCGCGTGTCCGCCCATGAGCTGCTGTCCGCAGAGGGGGTTTCCCCGATGTCGTTGACGAACTCGCGGTGCCAGAGCATGAGTCGCTCACGGTCCTCCTCGCCCGCGATCCGCCCCCGGCCTTCAGGGAACGGCTCCGGTGGCGTGAGAGTGCCCAGACGGTACAGGCGCTTCCGCTCGTGCAGCGTCGGTATCGCGCCCGTGTGCCGCTGCCATGCCTCGGCGAAGGAGGTAGCGGTGTCGCGGTCCGCGTTGACGCCGGGGAGGGGGTGGGCGAGGCCGGCTAGGTGGGCGGCGAGGCAGTCGGCCTCTTCGGGGGTGAGGGGCGTGAGGGCCAGGCGGCGGGGCGGGGTACGGAAGAAGGTCGCGCAGACCTCACCCGCCCGTTCCAGCAGGCCGAAGACGGGGGCGTCGGAACCGTACGCGTCCGCCCCGCGCGTCCGCAGCGCCTCGGTCACCGTCAGCGGGACGGTGTGCAGGGTGGGACGCGAGTGCAGGAAGTCTTTGGCGCGAACGAGAAAGTCGTCGAGGTCTTCGGTCAGGTGCCAGCCATCCGGACTCATGCCTCATGATCCCGCGTACTGTCGGCGTGCGCCCGCGGTTTTCCGCTGGGCGAGGGGGCAAGGCCTTCTGTGCCGCGTGGAAGCCACTCGCCGGCCCGCCAGCCCAAGGAGGTGTCTTTGCACGTCACATGGCTCCATCCTTCGTCGCTGATCAGAGCCGCTGTCGTCCACCGACCTGGTGACTCATCGCGGGTCATCCCCTCGAAGATCGAATCGGTCATCCGCACGTCAGGCAGCGCATCGGAGCTGAGGAGCCCCTCCTCCACCAGACGTTCAGCCATGCGGAAACCGTGATCGAAGTCGAGGGCGATCTCATCCGTCACGACGCCGTGTTTCTCCAGCCATGCGATCTGGACCAGCGCAGGCGCCGCGACCACGGCCAGCGCCTCCATCGAGAGGCGACGGCGCGACGCGGGATCGGGAGTCTCCACACCCGCGATCGTCCCACGTCCCCGAGCCACAGCACGCACCTGTTCGACCATCCCCGGTACCCCGACTTGACGCGCTCAGCGCCCGAGGTGCCTTACCCCCCACGCGCACGAGAGGAGATCGACATTCGTGGCCCTGCACCTCTATGAGGTCGACGTCCCGATACACGACACCACCGACCCGGCCCGGCACGGTGTGCACGTCTTCACCGGCGTCGCCGACTCCCCCGCCGCGGTCCTGCGCCGCGCCCACGAGGTGTACGACGCCGCGCTCGCCGCCGCGCACACGGCCGGACTCGAGATCCCCGGCAGGCAGCCGGACAGCTGGGGAGCGCGCGGGCTCAGGCCCGGTTGGCAGATGGAGTGGCCCGCTGGGAAGGCAGGCCCTGGAACCCGCGGATGCCACTGCTCTTCCAGTGGCGCCGCAGTGACGAGAGCTTCCGCCTCTCACCGAAGTTCCCGCGCGAAGCCCTCCAGGAAGTACTGGCGTCCACGAATCTCACCGACTCGGCCGGACAGCCCTTGGATTTCTCGCCCCATGACTTCCGGGCACTACGTCCCAGCGAGGAGTACCGGACCCCGACCAACGAGGAATGGGACGCCTTCCTCGGGCACTTCGAGCGACGCAAACTCCCGATCGGAATCTGCGCTCGCGCATTCGATGCTCCATGCTCCGGCCGGATCCGGCTCAGAGACACCGCCTCGTCGAGATTCGCGACAACCTGATTGCCCGAATCACCGAAGCCGAACAGGAGTCCTGGCTCGGTGAGATCGAGGGACTGCAAGTCAGACTGGCCGGCGCAGAGCAGGTCCGTCAACACCAAGTGATCGATCTCGGCATGCCCAGCTTCAACCAGATCGCGACACGGATCAGTACGGCAGGAGGGCCATCAAGTTAACCAATTGGCCAAACTCAGGAGCAGTCGGTGGACGTCAGCTACTTCGATGCCCACGGGCACGTTCCGCCGCGCGTGGCCCTGCTGCCGGCCGCGGTGGCGGGCATCCTGCTCACCGCGCCGGCGGGCAGCGCGCGGATCATGCAGTCGCGCGCGACCGCCCGCAAGCACCGCCGGGCCGACCACAGGGCTGTGAAGGCCGAGGCCAAGGACTCGTCGAAGGCCCGACGGCAGCCCGGACTACCGGGAGCCCGCCACAGGCCGCGACTTGTAGAAGGACTCCTCCAGGTAGGCGGCCTCGTGCGGCTGGTAGGGCTCCTCCAAGTAGGCGGCCTCGTCCTCGTCGAGTTCGACGTCCACCGCGGCGACCGCATCGGCCAGCTGGGCCGGCTTGGTGACCCCGACGATGGGCGAGGTCACCGCCGGGTTGCGCATGACCCAGGCCAGGGCGACCTGGGCCGGGGACAGACCCCGCTTGGCCGCGACCTCGTGGACGCGCTCGGCCACCGCCTGGTCCCCGTCGCGGTAGAGGATCTTGCCGCCCTCGTCGGTCTCGGCACGCGCCGTGGCGGTGTCCCGGGCCCGCGTCAGCCTGCCCCGCGCCAGCGGGCTCCACGGGATCACGCCGATGCCCTGGTCGGCGCAGAGCGGGAGCATCTCCCGTTCTGCCTCCCGGTGGATGAGGTTGTAGTGGTCCTGCATCGACACGAACCGGGTCCAGCCGTTCAGGTCAGCCAGGTACAGGGCCTTGGCGAACTGCCAGGCGTACATGGAAGAGGCTCCGATGTAGCGGACCTTCCCGGACTTGACCGCGTCGTGCAGCGCCTCGAGGGTTTCCTCGATCGGGGTGTCGTAGTCCCAGCGGTGGATCTGGTACAGGTCGATGTAGTCGGTCCCCAGTCGCTTCAGGGAGGCGTCGAGCTCGGCGAAGATCGCCTTGCGGGAGAGCCCGGCGCCGTTCGGTCCGGGGCGCATCCGCATCCAGACCTTGGTGGAGAGAACGACCTCCTCGCGCGGGGTGAAGTCCTTGACCGCCTGGCCGACGATCTCCTCGCTGCTTCCGGCGCTGTACCCATTGGCCGTGTCGAGGAAGTTGACGCCGTTCTCAAGGGCCTGCTTGATGATGTCCCGGCTGGCGTCCGCGCCCAGCGACCAGGGCTCGCCGCCCCGGTCCGGCTCGCCGAAGCTCATACAGCCGAGGGTGATGGCGGAGACTTCCAGTCCGGTCGTTCCGAGTTTGATGTATCGCATGCTTCCGAACCTAGGATTTGGAGTGCGCTCCAACGCAAATACGTCTCGATCCGGAATTCGGAGGCGTGGGACATCTGCGCCCTGCCGGGTTTCGGCCGTTCCGGCCAGACGTGCCAGAGAACCCAGTGGTAGCGAGTAACAAACCGTCAATTCAGCCGAGCGCGTGGGGCACTACTCAGCCCCCCGACCGCAAACCGCCCTCGCGGATCCGTCGCCACGACCGATCATCGCTCGATCACCAAGAGATTCCGCCGGCCCGGGCGGCGGTATCGCGGCGCTCGCGACGGCGCCCCTACCCGCGGCATCTCTTAGTTCAGAGAAGAGTTCGCCGTCGTCCTCCAGCTGCGCGCCGCGGGCCTGGAGCAGCGCCTCGCGCAGCTGGTCCGCATGCTCCGCACCCCCGTCGTCCTGGACGACGGCCGCACGGTCGACGTCGCCGCCTCGGTCGGCACCGCGACCCCGCACGCGGTCGGAACAGGCGACCTGGCGGCGTTGCAGCGGGCTGCCGACGCTGCCCTGTACGGCGGGAAGCACTCCGGCCGGGCGGTCCTGGCGACCGCCGCGCACGCCGCCACGCCGTCCGTCAACGGACGCCGGGCCGGGCGTCCGGGCACCGCGGTGTGGGGGCGGGCCGCGTGAGCGCGGCCCCGGCCGTGCCCGAGGGCGACTGGATCGGCGGCCTCAGCATCCGGCATCCGTACGCCGTCTGCATCCTTGCCGGGGCCAGGACGATCGAGAACCGGTCCCGGCCGTGGCGGCCGGGTTGGGTGCTGCTGCACGCGAGCGGGACCGTCGACCGCCCCGCCCTGCGCCTCCCGCCGGTCGGCCGCACGATCCGCGGCCTGCAGCTGGTGACCGGGGCCGTGATCGGCGTGGCCCGGATCACCGACTGCCACCAGGACCCCGAAGGAGCGCCGCCCTGCACCGAGTGGGCGCATCCGGGCGCCTGGCACCTGGTCCTTGCCGACGTCCAGGAGCTGCCTCTGCCTGTCCCGCACGCGGGCAGGTCGTTCCCCGGCGGCCCACGCCGGACCTGGTGGCGCGGGTGTTCCAGCAGCTGCCCGGCTTGCGGCCGTGACCCGCCCGCGAGGCAGGAAGCCGCTGTTCGATCCCGGGCTGATCCCGGCTCCCGGCGCGCTTCTGGAATGGCGCGACAGCCGGCACTTCGACCGCTGGCAGGGACCGGCCCTGCGTGCTGTGCACCCGGCCCACACCGATGCGCTCCCACCACGGGGAGCCCGTCCACAAGTCGTGCGCGGAGGACTGGATCACCGCCGATCCCGTGGAAGCACGGCTCGGGCGGTTCGCCTCCGGCACCAAGCCCAAAGGTCAGGGCCAGGGCGAGGGCGACGACCACGCGTGAACCCCCTCCCCGTCGCCTGATCACTCCGCAAGGAGGGCTCATCCATGAGCCGAAACACCCCACCGGCCGTCCTGGCCGACCCTCGGATCCCCTTCCCCCACACCGAGCACCGGCTGGTCTGCCGAACGAACCCGCACCTGTTCCTCCACGACACCAGCGACAACAGCCCCGACGACCTCGCCCGCATCGACCGCGCCCGCACCGCCTGTGGCACCTGCCCCATCGCGGGGCCGGCTGCCTCAAATCACAACCGCGAGCTCCTACTGCTCGCCCAGCGCACGTAGGAGGCGCCGTGTTCACCGACTGGACCCAGGCCCTCGAAGCCGAATCCCTCCCGCTCGAACCCAGCACCGAGCAGCAGCCCGCCGCCGCCTGCCGCGTCACCGCACGCAACGCCCGCGACAAGGACGACCTCGCACACCTCCAAGCCGGAGCCGGAGCTGACGGTTCTCCATCACCACCTGGTGCAGTGCACCGACCAGTGCCTCATTGTCGGCTTTCAGGCGGTCGGTCTCCTTCAGCACCTGCACACTACCGGCCGCATGGGCGGTGCCCGGAGTGGTCCGCCCGGCCGCCCGGGGCCACTTCTCGCGAGGGAGCCGAGCCGCCCCACCGCGTGTCGGTCGCCCGGCCGTGCGGACCACAGCGCGCGCGGTCCGCGCTGGACGCCTTCGCCTCCGTCCTCCCGGCCGCGAGTGATCCCCGCCCGTGCCAGGACGCCGTCGATGTAGACGTCGACCTTGCCCATGTTCGGCTGCGTCATGCCGAGGTACCGGACGGCGGACTCGGTGAACGCGTAGTGGAAGGATTCGCCCGCCTTACTCGTGTACTTCTCGGACCCGCCGTAGTCCTGTGTGTCCTTCCAGGTCGTCCAGGCGGAGGAGTAGGTGACGAGGGGGCTCGTCTCGTCGACGTAGGTCCACGCCTGGCGTACGACGTACTGTGAAGGGGCGGACACCTTGCCCTGCGCGTCCACGATGTAGAGGTGGTAGTCGCCGGGTTCGGGCGGGATCCTGATCGCCGTCGCGGTTCCGGACGCCTTCGTCATGGTGGCGCCGGCTGCGAACGTCGTCGTGCCGGCGGGAGCCAGCCAGAGGGTCGTGGACGCGTCATCGGGGCTGCGGACGGGAACGGACGGTACCCCCTTGGCGGTGAACGTGTGTGAACCCGACTCCCAGGCCCAGGGGGCCTGGCCGGCCGTCACGGAGTACGTTCCGTAGCATCCCGCCGAGGTGATCGTCTTCGAGGCCATGGTGGCACGTGTGTCGTCGACGTAGAGCGCGCGGAGCTTGTCGTCACGGTCGAGCGGGGCCTGCCAGATGTTGCCGCTGTGCTGGGTCCAGCCGGTCACCTGGACTCCTCCGTTCAGGACCGGTTTCTCCTGCGGGAAGGCGGTGTACACGACATGGTGGCCGTTCGTTCCGGAGTCGGCCGGTGTGAAGTCGATCGTGCCGCTCACGGGGTGGTTTCCGCCCGGAGACAGACGTGGATGTCCCCCGTCATGTCGCTGTTGACCGTGCGCACGACGTCCCGCGCGTGCTGCAGGGTCCGGAACGGCTGCGTGAGGGTGCCGGGGTTGGCGTCGTCGCCGTCCGGGGCGACGTAGTACGTCGCCTGGATCGCGGCCGGGGCCGCGGTCGAGGCCGAGGCGGTGGCGGGCAGCACGAGGGCGGCCGGCAGGACAGTGGCGGGCACCATGGCGAGTTCCGCGAGGCAGGCGCGGGCGGAGGTGAGGACCGGTGGCTTCATGGCCGGCCTGCTGTGCTGGTTCTGGCGGTGGGAAGGACGTTCATTCGGCGGCTCCGTGAGTGCTGTCGGGGTGATCGAGGCAGATCCGGGGCATCGCCGGGCCCTTGGGCGTGCCGGGCCGGCGCGTCGGTGAGCGGCACCGGCCCGCGGATCGGGGGAAGGGCCGGCCGTGCCCGCCGCGGCGGGCACGGCTCGTCCGAGGGCCGGACGTCCGGCGGCGCGGGTCAGGAGTAGATCTGCACCTCCACCAGTCCCGCCGCCCAGGTGGCCGAGTTCTTGTTGTGGTCGTTGACGACCTTGGAGACGCTCAGGCGGACGTATCGGCAGGTGCCGTTCAGGGCGTCGCTGGTGAAGCCGACCACGGTGTTGTCCGAACGGTCCGTCAACGTCGTCCAGGACGTGCCGTCGGTGCTGCCGGACACCGTGTACCCGGCATACGTCTCGGAGCCGTTGTAGGCGCGCCAGCTGATGTCGATACGGCTCAGCTCCTGGGCGGAGCCCAGGTCGACCGTCCAGTCGAAGGGAACCGCGGCCGGCTTGAAGTACGAGGAACTGTCGCCCGTGGTGTTGAGGTTGAAGAAGTTCCCGTCGTTGGCGACGGAGCCCGCGTGGGCGGCGTCGCTCGCGGTCGCGGTGACCGGCCTGCCCTGGGAGACCAGGGTGTTGGAGGGTGTCCTCACCGCGCCGTTCGCGTGGTTGACCGACCAGCTGGGGAGGTACGGCATCGACACGCCGGGCGATGAGCCGTCGACGCCGGTGAACGACAGCGGGAGCCAGACGTAGGTGGAGGATCCCAGCGCCGCCGGGTTCCAGCGGTCGCCCAGGTAGATGTGGCGGGTGGGGCCCGTCTTCGTTTCGACGGTGAGGATGTTTCCCGGCTGGCTGTAGAAGGTGGTGTTGTTGCCCACCGGTGCGAGCGCGGACCAGCCGTCGGGGTCGTCGGGGTCGTCGGTGTACGCGAACAGGCACTGGTTGGGGTACCAGCCGGACTGGGCGGAGGTGAGCAGGAAGTAGCGGTCCCCCACCTTCACCATGGCGGGCGCTTCACGCCGCTTGCCGACGAACAGGGGGTAGGAGCCGCCCCAGTCGACATCCTGGTAGTCGGTGCTGAGCCGGTACACCCGCATGTCGGTCCCGCTCTCGGTGGAGATCAGGTAGGCGGTGGTGGAGTCCGGGTCCTTGTAGACCGTGAAGTCGCGGGAGGCGTGACCGTACAGGCCGTCGCCGGCGGTGTAGGTGGGGTCGACGGCGGTGGAGGCGACGGTGCCGGCGCCGGGCCGGAAGTGCCGCTGGAAGACGTAGTCGCCGCCCACGGTGTCACAGGTGGCCACCATCAGGTGTGAGGCACTGTAGTCCTGCGCGTTCTCCCAGTGGCCCCAGAGGACGAAGGTGCGGGTGGCCTCGTTGTAGACCAGCTTCGGGCGTTCGATCTTGCACGAGTTGAGCGCCGGCGCGCTGTCCTTGGTCAGGATGTTGTTGACGAAGGTCCAATTGAGCAGATCGGCGGACCGGTACAGCGCGATGTTGGAGAAGAGGGCGCTGTCGTCGCTCTTGTCCTCGCCGACCCAGTAGTAGTGCGGGCCGACCTTCAGGTAGCCGCCGCCGTGGGCCTGGATCGCCTTCCCGCTGGTGTCGAGCCAGGTGCCGCCTACGGGGAAGGCGCTGTACGCCGAGGTGCCCGCCCACGCCGGCGACGCGACGGCCGACGGAAGGGCCGCGCCGAGCGCGGTCAGGGACACGGCTCCCAGGAACACCCGGCGGGAAGGACCGGGGGGAAGGGACCGGGGATCGTTGTCACGGGTCATGGTGATGCGGCTCCTCGCCGTGAGAGGTAGGGATCGAGGGTCCGGCGGGCCTGGCGTGTGCGCCCGGACGGACTGGGCGCGCCACGCGGGGAGGACCACCGACCGGGTTGTCGGTGGGCACGGGCCTCGCACGCCCGTCGGCTCCGTGCGGACGTGCGAGAGACCCGGTTGCGAGCCCGCTGGGATCTGGCCAGCCAATTGAGCGCCCGGTTGGCACAGGGGTCAACGAGCCGGAATCGAAGCGATCAGCAACGATCAGCACCGATCGCCGACGCCGGACGAACACGCCGGACGAACACGCCGGACGAACACGCCGGCCGGACGGGCGGCGGGAGTCTGCGCGGAACAACGAAAAGAGGCAGGTCCGGACCTGGCGGGGAACGGTGCGATCCGTGCGGTTTCCGGCCGCGCCTCCTGGCACGGGCAGTACGTCCTCGTGATGCCACGCCCATGCCAGGCCCGTCTCCTCGGCTGCATCGCGGCGACGGCTGCTTTCGCATTCATTGGCGACGGCCCTATCAGAACATCTCAAACCAACCTAAAAGCGTGATCGCTTCTGATCGATTCGCTTCGACTCAGTTACAGCTCTGGCCGATGTGCCCTTCGGCGCACTATTCCTGTCCGAGCGTCTTCCGGCCAGATCACGAGCTCTCCCCCGGAACACGTCTGTCAGCTGCCCCGAGGAAGAGGAACCCGTACCCCATGCGGACCAAGCCCCATGCTCTGGTCGTGATGAGCAGGTCGAGCTTCGAGGCGCACTTCGACCCGTCGCGGCTGGAGCGCCTTGCCGAACTGGTGACGTTGGA
This sequence comes from Streptomyces sp. NPDC003247, assembly GCF_042888135.1. Lineage (NCBI taxonomy): Bacteria > Bacillati > Actinomycetota > Actinomycetes > Kitasatosporales > Streptomycetaceae > Streptomyces > Streptomyces sp. NPDC003247. The sequence goes on along the minus strand of NZ_JBIAPF010000010.1, from coordinate 230,433 downwards.
CGCCCCGTGCTGGACCGACGGCCTCGACACCCCGCACGCACGCACGCGGCTGGCACGCGCCGAGGTGCTGATCACGTCGTGGGGAGCACCCGAGCTGACCCCGGCCCGCCTCGCGGCGGCACCCCGGCTCAAGGCGGTGCTGCACGGTGCGGGCAGCGTACGGGGGCTGGTGGGGGACGAGGTCTGGCGCCGCGGCATCCAGGTGACCAGCGCGGCTGACGCCAACGCCGTCCCGGTCGCGGAGTACACGCTGGCTGCCGTCATCTTCGCCGGCAAGAAGGCACCGTTCCTGGCAGCCGACGAACGGCGGGCCTACGGCGGCTGGGGTTCGGTCACCGGCTACGGCGATCTGTCCAACTTCGAGCGCACCGTGGGCATCGTCGGCTTCTCACGCATCGGCCGGCGTGTGGTCGAGCTGCTCAAGGTGCTCGGCGGTACCACCTGCCTGGTGGCCGACCCCTACGCGGACCCTGAGGAAGTGGCCCGCGCGGGAGCCCGGCTGGTGACACTCGACGACATGCTGCCGCAGGTGCACGTGTTGTCCGTGCACGCCCCCGAACTCCCCGAGACCCACCACCTCATCGGAGCCGAGCAACTGCGCCGGCTCCCCGACGCGGCGACACTCATCAACACCGCCCGCGGCAGTCTGGTCGACTCCGACGCCCTGGCGGCGGAGTGCGCCTCGGGACGGCTGTTCGCGATCATCGATGTCACCGACCCCGAGCCGCTGCCCGCCGACTCACCTCTGCGGCACACGGCCCGCGTGATGGTCACCCCCCACATCGCCGGCTCACTGGGCACCGAGATCGGCCGGCTGACCGATCACGTGCTCGACGAGCTGTCCCGTTGGACCTCCCACCAGCCCCTTCGATCCGAGATCACCGCAGAGCACTGGGCCCTCGGCGTCGGCGCCTGATCACACCACGAGCCCTTGCCCAGTCGGACCATCACCCGCACGCTCAAAGGAGAGCAGCCCCATGAAGAAGAACCGCACCCTTCTCGCCTCACTGGCCGTGGTGTCGAGCCTGGTCGCCACCGCCTGCGACGCCAGCGGGTCGAGCACCGCCTCCGACGGCCGTACCGTCGTCAAGGTCGCCCTGTGGAACTACGCGACCACGCCCGAGTGGAAGGCGCTGATCGACGGCTTCGAGGCCAAGAACCCCGACATCGACGTCCAGCCGGTCGACATCCTCGCCGACGACTACTCCGACAAGGTCACCACCATGCTGGCCGGCGGAGACACCACCGACGTCCTGACCATGAAGAACGTCACCGATTACGCCCGGTACGCCACGCGAGGCCAGCTCATGCCCCTCACCGACGTGGCCGCCGAGCGTTCCGCCCAGGCGTACTCGGGACTGGAGGACTTCGATCTGCAGGGCAAGTACTACGCCCTCCCGTACCGGCAGGACTTCTGGGTCCTCTACTACAACAAGGCGTTGGTCGGCGACGCCGACCTGTCGCACCTGACGTGGTCGCAGTTCGGGGACCTCGCGGAGGAGTCCACCAAGGGCTCCGGGACCTCCAAGGTGTACGGAACCTACCTGCACACCTGGCGTTCCGTGGTCCAGGCGATCGCCTCGGCACAGACCGGCGGTGATCTGCTGAGCGGCGACTACGCGTTCATGAAGGACCAGTACACGGTGGCCCTGGACCTGCAGAAGGCGAAGGCCACGATCCCGTTCTCGACCGCGTCGAGCCAGAAGATCACCTATGACTCGCAGTTCACCACCGGCAAGGCCGCCATGGTGCCGATGGGCACCTGGTGGGCGGCCGCGCTCCTGGCGGAGAAGGCCGAGGGGAAGAACGACGTCGACTGGGGCATGGCCCCGATACCCCAGCGCACGGACGACGGCAAGGCGGTCACCTTCGGCTCGCCGACCGCGTTCGCCGTCAACAAGAAGGCCCGGAACGCCGACGCCGCCGAGAAGTTCGTGACCTGGGCTTCGGGGCCGGAAGGGGCCGCCGCCATCGCCAAGATCGGGGTGGTCCCCTCCTACACCGACGGCAAGATCATGGACACCTTCTTCGGCGTGACGGGCATGCCCGACGACGCGACGTCACGGAAGGCGATGCAGCCCTCCCAGGTGCAGCTGGAGATGCCGGTCAGTGACAAGTCCTCCGACATCGACCAGATCCTCACCGAGGAACACCAGTTGGTGATGAGCGGCGAGACGTCCCTCGACAAGGGCATCACGGAGATGGACGACCGGGTCAAGAAGGAGGTCAAGTGAGCACGGTCTCACGGAGCACACGGCCTTCCTCCGTGTCCCACGCCACCGCGGCCAAGCGCCGCGGGCGCCGCAACACGCTGATCGGGTGGACCTTCGTCCTCCCCAACTTCCTCGGCTTCGCGGCCCTCACGCTCGTCCCCGTCCTCGGCGCGCTGGCCGTCTCCTTCACCCAGTGGGACTCCTACAGCACACCCACGTGGATCGGCCTGGACAACTTCCGCCGGATGGGGGACGACGACAACTTCTGGACGGCGCTGGAGAACACGTTCTACTACGCGGGAGGCCACATCCCGCTCACCCTGGCGGTGTCCCTGGGGCTGGCGGTCCTGCTCAACCAGAAGCTGCGCGGCGTCAAGATCCTCCGGACGGCGTTCTTCTTCCCCTACGTCACCTCGCTCGTGGCCGTCGCGGTGGTGTGGAACATGCTGCTGAGCCCGGACGTCGGCCCGGTCAACCAGATCCTGCACTCCCTCGGCGTCGCCCACCCGCCCGGCTGGACGACCTCCCCGCAGTGGGCGATGCCGGCCCTGATCATCGCGAGCGTGTGGCGGGACATGGGCTACTACATGGTCCTGTTCCTGGCCGGCCTGCAGACCGTCCCCGCCGAACTCTACGAGGCGGCGCGGATGGACGGGGCCGGGCCGTGGAGGCGGTTCTGGCACGTCACCCTGCCGTGCCTGCGTCCCACGACCTTCTTCGTTCTGGTCATGCTCACGGTCTCCAGCTTCAAGGTCTTCGACCTCGTGCAGGTCATGACCGAGGGCGGCCCGGGGCGCTCCACCCTGGTCCTCTCCCAGTTGATCTTCCGTGAGGGCATCACCCAGGGGCGCTTCGGATACTCCTCCGCGATCTCGCTCGCGCTCTTCGTGATCTGCCTGGTGATCACCGCCGTACAGTTCCAGTTCCAGCGAAGGAGCGAACGATGAGCACCGCCCTGCTCCGGAAGGACAGCATCCGCTCCCACACGTCCCCCGGGGACCCGGTCTCCCCTCCCGGCGGCCGCCCGCAGCGGGCGCTGCGGCTGGCCGGCCGCATAGCGCTCCACGCGGCCCTGGTAGCCGTGGCGGCGGTCGTCCTGCTGCCGTTCGTCTGGATGCTGATCTCGTCGGTCAAGGCCGACCAGGACGTCTTCACCGTACCCATCCAGTGGATCCCCCACGAGTTCCACTGGGACAACTTCAGCAACATCTGGACAGCCATCCCGCTCGCCGCCTACCTGGGCAACTCGCTCTTCCTCAGCGTCGTGATCACCTTCCTCCAGGTGCTCACGGGCAGCTTCGCCGCCTACGGCTTCGCCAAGATGCGCTTCCCGGGCCGGGATCTGCTGTTCGCCGGCTACATCGCCACCATCGCGGTGCCCTGGCAGGCCTACATGATCCCGCAGTACATCATCATGCAGAAGCTCGGCCTGGTGAACACCCACCTCTCCCTGATCCTTCTCCAGGCGTTCGGGGCGTTCGGCGTCTTCCTGATGCGGCAGTTCTACCTGACCATCCCCGACGAGATCAGCGAGGCCGCCCGCCTCGACGGACTGAGCGAATACGGGATCTGGGCGCGGATCATCCTCCCGCTGTCCAAGCCGGCCCTGGCCAGCCTCGCTCTGCTGACCTTCGTCAACACCTGGAACGACTACATGGGCCCGTTCATCTACCTGACGGACAACAGCCTGTGGACGGTGCAGCTCGGACTGCGTTCCTTCATCGGCCAGTACGACGCCCAATACGCGATGATCATGACCGGCTCGGTGCTGTCCGTGCTGCCGATCCTCCTGCTGTTCCTGCTCGGTCAGCGCTATTTCGTGCAGGGCATCGCGACCACCGGAGTCAAGGGATGACAGGGGTGGGGTTCATGGCCGGCCGAGACACGACCGCCCCCGCCGGCGCCTCACGGGCACGCCTCAACGTCGCCTACGGCTCCTGGGAGCTCATCTGGTCCCACGTCCACCGCGTGCTGGTGGTCAACCTCGGGATGGCGGCGGCCAACCTGCCGCTGCTGGCCGCTCTTCAGATGAGCCACCAGCCCTGGCGCCACCCGGTGGTCTTCGGCCCGCTCCTCCTGCTGACCCTGCCCTCCCTCGCCGCCGCCTTCGCCTGCCTCGACCAGGCGGGCGAGGACGGGCAGGCGTCCCTCCTCGCGTTCGCGCGGAGCTGTGCGAGGCTCTTCCTCCCGGCCCTCCGGGTCGGCGGTCCGCTCCTGCTGACGGCGGTCGCCGCCGTCGCCGACGTCGTGGCCCTCCGGGGGACGGAGGCAGGCTTGGCGCTCATCCCCATGGCGGTGGTGATCGCTGTACTGGCGACGCTGTCAGGGGTCGTCGCGCTGACTGAGGTGGCCGCCCACGGCCGGGTCGGACGGCGGATCTTCCTCCTGGCGCCGTTGGCCGTCGTCCGGCACCGGCTGGTCTCCGCGATGAACCTGGTCCTGATCGCGGTGGGACTCCTGCTGGTCAACCAGGCCCCGCTGCTGGGGCTCGCCGTCGTGCCGGGCTGCGTCCTCTTCGTGGTGTGGCGCAACTGCCGGTCCATGGCCCTCCTCACCGATCCGACCTGACACCCCTTGCCAGCCAGCACCAGGAGGGATTCGATCACTACCGACACATCGACCAGGAACGGTGCGGTGGTCACCACCGGCGTGCCGACGGAAGGCGTCGTGGGAGGCAGGCCGACGGAAGGCGTCATGGGAGGCAGGCCGACGGAAGGCGTCATGGGAGGCAGGCCGATGGGAGGCGTCGTGGGAAGGAGGACGAGCGATGGCTCTGGCTGCTGAGCGCCAGGAGAGAATCCTCGCCGCGGTCCGCAGGCACGGCATGGTGCGCCTGGCGGACCTGGTGAATCAACTGGGTGTCACAGCCGTGACGGTCCGCAGGGACGTGACGCTCCTCGCCGACCGCGGACTCGTGCAGCGCGTGCACGGAGGCATCGCCCTGCCCCACCGGGTGCAGGCCCAGCAGCCCCGGGAATCCACGCCGGGCGCCTATGGCCCGATGACACCCCGTGCCCTCGTGGGCATGGTGGTGCCCTCCATGGAGTACTACTGGCCTCCCGTCATCCAAGGCGCGCACACCGCGGTCGCCGCCGCCGACGGCCGTCTCATCATGCGTGCCTCCCGCTGGGACGATGCCGTCGAAGACCGACGCCAGGTCAGCTCCCTGCTGGAGCGCGGAGTGCAGGCGCTGCTGGTGGCCCCCGCCACCGAAGGAGACGTCGGGAGGGAACTGCTGCGCTGGTTCAAGTCCCTGCACCTGCCGGTGATCCTCGTCGAGCGCCGGCCCCCTCCGGAGCTCGCCACGCTCGCGCTGGACTCCGCCACGACCGCACACGCGGTGGGTGCGGGCCTGGCGGTGCGGCATCTGGTCACCCTGGGACACCGCAGGATCTCGCTGATCACCACCCGCCAGAGCCCGACCAGCAAGGCGCTGCGCGCCGGATGGCAGGACGCGATCGAGACGCTGGGCCTGCCGTCGCACGACGGCCTGGATCTGGAGGTGCCCTCCTACGGGGACCCGGGGTGGGCGGAGGCCTATACCGACGTCCTGAAGCACGTTCGCGCCGCCGGGGTCCGCGCCATGCTGGTCCATTCGGACCGCGAGGCCATCGGTCTGAGCGAACAGGCCCGGGAGTTGGCTCTCACGGTTCCGGACGACCTGGCGATCGTCACCTACGACGACGAGATCGGAGCGGCGTCGGACCCGGCCCTCACCGCGGTTCGACCGCAGAAGCACCGGCTCGGCATGCTCGCCGCCCAGCTCGCCCTGGCCCACCTCGCGGACGTCAGCGGAGAGTGGCCCGTACACCGCATAGAGCTGTGGCCCAACGTCGTCGTACGGGAGTCCTGCGGTGCCGTGCCCCTGCCCGACGGGCCATGACCACCCCGGCGGCACTCTCGGCCGCCGTTCACCTGTGTACGGCTCGCCGTTCCGCCCTCGCGGCACCCCGGGCCCGCGACATCCCCGACGATCACGAGGAAGCCAGATGCTCGCAATGAACCGACCGGCGGGGACACGGTGAACGACGCCGAACACATGGCTTCCCTGATCCGTGCCGCCGCCGCGGCGGCACGCTCGGAAGCGGAAGCCGGTCTGCCCGCCCTGGCGTTCTCCCAGTACCGGCGTTTCGCCGGCGAGGGCGACCGCCTCGGGTACGAGACGCTCTACTTCCGCCGGCGTGCCCATCTGACGGCCCTGGCGGCGGAGGCCCTCGTCGCCCCCACGGCCGACACCGGGCTCCTCCAGGACGCTCTGTGGTCGGTCTGCGACGAGTACACCTGGGCGCTGCCGGCACACGAGGAGCAGGCAGCCGTCATGGGCCGGGGAATGGACCGGTGCCTCGATCTCTTCGCGGCCCTCACCGCTCACCTGCTCGCCGAAACCGTGCAGCGGTGCGGCGAGCGTCTCGACCGGAAGGTCACCGACCGCGTCCGCGCCGAGGTGGAGCGGCGGGTGCTCTCACTGCTGGCCGAGGGACAGCCGCCGCTGCCGTGGGAGGCGTGGCCGCACAACTGGGCCGCGGTGTGCGGCGGAGCGGCCGGTATGGCAGCGATCGCGCTGTGGGAACCCGGGCCCCGCCTGGACGGGCTCCTCAGCCGGGTACGGCGGGCCATGGACGTCTACCTGTCCGGATTCGGCGAGGACGGGGGATGCGCCGAGGGGGTCGCTTACTGGGCGTTCGGGTTCTCCCACTTCGCGTACTTCGCGGAGGAGTCGCGGCGCGTCACCGGAGAGGACCTGCTGGACGACGCCAAGGTACGCGCCATCGCCGCCTTCCCTGTCGCGGTCCACATGGGCGGTGGGCTCTTTCCGGCCTTCTCCGACGGCGAGGAGAGGCCGCTGGTGCCCGCCGGCCTCGCCCACCTGCTGTCCTCGCGGCTGGGAATCGAGATTCCCGGCGTGGTCCGGCCCTCCGTGCTCCCCCGGGACTGGGGAGATGTCACCAGGGCTCTGCGATGGGGGAATCGGACCGCGACGGAACAGGTGGCGGCGCCTCCCGGTACGAGCCACCTGCCGGGGCTGGCCTGGGTCGTGGACCGGAGCGGTGGCACGGCCTTCGCCGCCAAGGGCGGTCACAACGCCGAACCGCACAACCACAACGACCTGGGCCACTTCGTGCTCGCCGCCGGCGGTGAGACACTCCTGACGGACCTGGGAGCCGGCGAGTACCGCCGGGGCTCCTTCGACGACAGCACCCGCTACGACTTCCTGCACAACTCCTCGGCGGGGCACTCCGTCCCGGTCGTCGCGTCCCGGACACAGAGCGCCGGCCGGCAGCACGCGGCTCGTGTCACGTCGTACGTGCCGGGCCCGGACGGCGTCGACTACACGCTCGACCTCACCGCGGCCTACGAGGTGGACGGTCTCCGTCGCCTGCGGCGCGCCTTCTCCTGGCAACGGGTTTCCGGAGACCTGCTCCTGACCGACGAGGTGGAGAACTCGCGTGCGCTCCCGGTGGACGAGGTGTTCATCAGCCGTGTGCCACCCCGCTGCGACGGGCGTACCGCCGTCTGGCGGGGCCGGACCGCGCAGGCGCGGCTGCTGATCCCCGACGGGTGCGTGGCCCACGAGGTGGAGACCCTGGAGACCACCGATCACCACGGCACACCCGAGACCGTCTTCCGTCTCCGGCTGCGCTTCGCCCTCGAAGCGGGCACCACGCGTCTGAGTTTCGGCTTCTCGCTCCGCGAGGACGGGGGCCGTGCGGACGCGGCAGAGACCGACCAGACCGGCCGTCGACCGTGATCGACAACCGCTGCCGGGACCGGTCTGCCCGCGCTCACCCTCGTCACCCGACACCGCCCGGAGGTACCGGCATGAGTATCCAGCCCACCGCCCCTCCCCCCTGCGGCAGTTCCCCCCGCACCGGCTGGGAACGCCGCGACTGGGCCTCGCTCGCCGACCGGCTGCTCGCCGCGCTCGACGCCCACCGGTCGCCGGGTCGCGCCCGCGTCCTGCTCCCCGGCCCCAACAGCTCCTACGGCCCCGACTCCGACGGTCTGGAGGGCTATGCCCGCTCCTTCCTGCTCGCCGGCTTCCGCGTCACCGGCGAGCGGGGCGCCGACCCCACCGGACTCCTGGAGCGCTACGCGGCGGGCCTCGCCGCCGGCACCGACCGGCACCATCCGGAGGCGTGGCCGCGGCCGGAGGAACTCGACCAGGCCAAGGTCGAGGCCGCTTCGATCGCGCTGATCCTCCAGATGACCAAGCCGTGGCTCTGGGACCGCCTCGACGACACGGTCCGGGAGACCACGATCGACTGGCTGTCCGGAGTGATCGCGCAGCCGTACCCGCCGATCAACTGGGTCTGGTTCCGCATCGTCGTGGAGTCCTTCCTGCGCGAGGCCGGCGGACCATGGTCCGCGACCGACATCGAGCAGGACCTCGCGGTTCACGCCTCCCTCCGCCGCGCCGACGGATGGCTGTCCGACGGGCAGGAACGGGCGTACGACCACTACACGGGCTGGGCCCTGCACACGTACCCACTGCTGTGGACGTCCCTGTTCGACGTCACCGGCACACTCTGCCCCCCGGACCTGCGCACCACCTGGGAAGCGGACCTCGCCCGGTATCTCGACGACGCCGTCCGCCTGGTCGGCGCCGACGGCTCCCCGCTGCTGCAAGGACGCAGCCTGATCTACCGCTTCGCCGCCGCGGCACCCTTCTGGACAGGCGCCCTGAGCGGCGCGAGCCCCCTCTCCCCGGGCCTCACCCGACGAGTCACCAGTGGCATCGTGGACCACTTCGTCCGCCACGGCGTGCCGGACGACACCGGCCTGCTGACCATGGGCTGGCACCACCCCTGGCCCGGCATGCGCCAGTCCTACTCGGGGCCGGGCTCCCCCTACTGGGCGGCGAAGGGGATGCTGGGTCTCGCGTTGCCCGCCGATCACCCCGTGTGGACCGCCACCGAGGAGCCGCTGCCGCTGGAGGAAGGCGACCAGGCGAGGGTCGTCACCGCGCCCGGCTGGCTGGTCGGCGGACGCCGCTCGGACGGTATCGTCACCGTTCTCAACCACGGCACCGACCACGCGCGGCCCGGCGAGGTACGGACCGACGCGCCGCTGTACGCGCGACTGGGGTACTCCACCGCGACGGTGCCCCCACTGACCGGTGCCACGGTCGACGACCCGGTCGACAACACCGTGGCCGTCCTCGACGAACGCGGCAGGGCGTCCCACCGAACCGGCTTCCGCACGCTGTACACCAGGGAACTGCCCCACGGTGTCCTGGCGGCAGCCTCCGCGGGACCCGTGCACTGGGTGGCGGCTCCCGGCGCGGGCGAGCCCGACCACGGCTCGGGCCGCACGGGCGCCGCCACGACCGGCCCCGTCGTGACCGTCACCTCGGTGGTACGCGAGGGCGTCGAGATACGCCTGGTCCGCGTGGACGGCCCGCCCGGACCGGGACGGCTCGTGCGCCTCGGCGGCTGGCCGCTGGCGGCCGACACCCGCCCTCGTACGAGCGACGGCGAGCGGACCGGTGAGGGCCCGTTCGCGGTTGCCTCGACCGGCCGTCTGTCGTCGCACGTGCGGAGCCTGACCGGTTATCGGGGCGCCGGAGTGCTCCTGGAACAGGACACCGGCCCGCTCGGCGGCTGGACCGCCATCCCCTGGCTGACAGCGCCCGTCCCGCCCGCCGGCACCGTACTCGCCGCGGTCGTCGCCCTCGGCCGGGGAGACGGTGACACCCCGCCGTGCACTCTGGACGTACGGACGGACCGCCACGGTGCCCGTACCGCGCTGATCGTGTGGCACGACGGAATCACCACGGAAGCCACCCTGCCTGGCCTCTGACGTGCAGAGGAGGGGCCAGGACCAGTGGTCGCGGGTGGGGAACGCGATCGGCGCCGGCGATCGGGAACGGCACCCCCAGGAAGCTGTCCGCGACGACCTGCACGTCCGGCTCGACACCGAGGAGTTGGAGCCGGCGTGCGGCCGGTGTACTGCCTCAGGGCCCACCGAAGGCGTCCACCCACGGCAGCGCCGCACCCGCAGACCCGGCAGGCCGCCGCTCGCACTGTCCCGGCCCCGGCCCCGGGCTACCGGCCGGAAAGCCCGGACACCCTGTTCGGAGACGGCACCCGATGACCGCCGAACGATGTGAAGTAGTGGTCTTCGTCGAGGTCGGCGAGGAGGGCCGGGTGCTCCGGTCGCCATTTCAGGAGCCGGCGGGTCAGCGAACTGGACGTCGGATTGTCCGCTGTCACCGCGAAGGAAAGCCAGCCGAAGTGGTCCGCCGCCTGCTCGGGTGGAACGCTGACGACCGGCAGGCTCAGGCGGTGGCCGATGACCTCGGCGATGTCCCGGAAGGGCACGCCCTCGTCGGCGGCGCCGTGCCAGCGTGCACCCGTTGACGCCGTCTCCAGCGCCAGCCGGTACAGCCGGGCCGCGTCCTTGGTGTGCACCGCGGGCCATCGGTTGGTGCCGTCCCCGACGAAAGCGGATACGCCGGTACGCCGAGCGATGCCGATGAGGGTGGGGACGAAGCCGTGGTGGTCGAGCGAGCTGTGCACGGTTGGCGCGAGGCGGACGACCGAGGACCTGACTCCGCGCCGGGCCAGCGCGACGGCCGCCTCCTCCGCCGGGACCCGGCGCGCCGCCGGCGCCGCCGGATCGGGCGCGTCCCGTTCGGTGCCGGGCCGTCCCGGCGGGAGCACGAGCGTGCCCGAAGTCCCCACGAAGGGCTTGCCCGACCCGGCCAACGCGTCTCCGATCGCGTTGATCGCGACCAGATCGACCGCGGCCGCGTCCACATGCGCCGGTGCATGGTGGAGATAGGCCAGATGAATCACGCCATCCGCCTCCGCCGCGGTGTCCCGGAGCACGTCCACGTCGTCCAGGGTGCCGCGTCGGATCTCGGCGCCGGCCTCTCGCAGCGCTTCGGCGGAGGCATCCGAGCGAGCCAGGCCGACGACCTCATGCCCCGCCGCGCGGAGTTCCGGGACGAGAGCGGAGCCGATGTGGCCGCTCGCGCCGGTGATGAACACACGCATGGATTGATTCCTCTCTTCCGGCGCCGAGCGTCAGAGCTGGGAGCCGCCGCCGTCCACGGCGAGTTCGGCGCCGGTGGTGTAGGTGGCGTCGAAGGCGAGGAACACCACCGCCCTGGCGACCTCGACGGGGTCCCCCGTGCGCAGCATGGGGTTCTCGGCGGCCATCTGCGCCTTCGTCTGCTCGGCCGCCTCCTTGGGCATGGACTTCTCCAGGATCCCGGAGTCGATCGGGCCGGGGCTGACCGCGTTGACCCGGATCTTGCGCGGGAGCAGTTCCCGGGCCAGGCTGCGGGTCATGGAGCGCAGCGCCGCCTTGCCGGCCGCGTACGCGCTGAGCATCGGAATTCCCAGCACGTTCGCCACGGAGGTGGTGAGCACGACGCCGCTGCCTTCCGCCAGGAGCGGAGCGAGCTTCTGCACCGTGAAGTACGGGCCCTTGGCGTTGATGGCCAGCAGCTGATCGAAGAGCTCTTCGCTGGTTGCCTCGAACGGCGCGAAGCCGTTGACGCCCGCGTTGGCGAACAGGGCGTCGACCGTGCCGAACTCGGTCTTCACCCGGTCGGCCAGCGCCTCGATGTCGGGCAGCGACGCGGCGTCGCTGCGGACCGCGATCGCCCTCTCGCCGAGCCGGTCGCGGGCGGCGTCCAGGATGGCCTGGTTACGCCCGGTGATCAACACCCGTGCCCCTTCGTCCACGAGCAACTGCGCGGTGGCCAGTCCGAAACCGCTGCTGCCTCCGGTGATCACCACATGCTTGCCCTCGTACTTGCCCATTTCGGACACACTCCATCTGTGAGAACGGCTATTGGATTTCGTCCGAGCGGTCGACCCCGGCTGGACAACATCGAGTCAACATCCGTCCGAACCGGGCGTCCAAGACCCGTTCTGCGCCCCGCCATGCAGGATCTGCATCACGGGTAGGCTGCTGGTATGCCCGACGAAGCCCCGCCCCCCACGGCGCCCCGCCCCGGCCCTGACCTGGATCTGAGACTGGTGCGGTACTTCACGGTCGTCGCCGAGCACCTGAACTTCGCCCGGGCGGCCGAGGCGCTGCACGTCGCCCAGCCCTCCCTGAGCCGCCAGATCCAGCGGCTGGAGGACGCCCTCGGCGTGCGCCTGCTGGAGCGCACCTCCCAGGGCAGTCGCCTCACCGCGGCCGGCGCGGCCTTCCTCCCGCAGGCACAGACGCTCCTGCACACGGCTCACCAGGCGGTACTCACCGCACGCGCCGCCGCGCCGCCGCGTACGGTCACCATCGGATATGTCGAGGACCTCCTCATCACCCCCGCGGTGCGGGACCTGCGCCGCCGTCACCCCGACGCCCACGTCCGCACCCGTCACCTGGACTGGGACGAGGTCCGCGCCCTGCCCGAGGGCCGGGTCGACGCGCTCGTGGTCCGCACGCCGCTCCCGATCCCGAGCGACGGTCTGGACGTGACCGTCCTCTACGACGAACCCCGGGCGCTCCTCGTGCCCGCGTTCCACCGTCTCGCCGGCAAGGAGTCGGTCACCCCGGACGACTTCGCCGGCGAACCCCTCGTGGCCTGTGCCGGTATGGCCGCGCTGTGGACCGGTTTCTGGCGGCTCGATCCCCGTCCGGACGGCAGCCGGGCTCCACTCGGTCCCCTGCTCGTCGACACCTTCGAGGACAAGCTCGAAGTCGTCGCCGACGGCCGGGCCATCGCCCTCGTGCCGGCCGACGACCGGCGCTGCACACTCCGCAACGACCTCGTCACCGTCCCCGTCGAGGGAGTCGAACCCTGCCAGGTGGTGGTCGCCACCCGCTTCGCGGACGCCAACCCGCTCGTCGCCCGCTTCCGCGAATCCGCGAAGAACCTCCTCGTACGCGAAGCCTGACGTTCCCGGTCCAGAAGGGTATGGCGACCCCACCCACCGAACGCGACCTGGTCCGCCGGCTCAAAGCCCTCAGCCACGACGTCACCCTCACGTCGACAGCCTGACCAGCAACCCCGTCCACCTCCTGGTCAACGATCGACCCCGGTGCCGACGAGGTCCCCGACATCCCGCAGAACACCACCCCGCCCGCGAAGCCCAAGCCCCGCCGCCGACACGATCGTTCCCACCTTCCGGCGCACCGGCAAAGGCGGACTCCGCCTCCCCTCCACCGGTGTCGGCCTGCGACCCGAGCACGTTCCCGCGTGCTTACCCCCAAGCCCTCGCCGAACGCCACCTCAGTTTCCTCTTGGACACCACGCCCGAGATGCGCCGACGCGCGGCGCGGTCTTCCTCGTCCGGCGCTCACGCGGCGGGAGCCTGGACGAAGCCGCCCAGTTCCTCGGGATCAACCCCGCGAACAAGAGGCTCGGCTACACGCAGCTGCTGAACCGCCACCTCCGCACCAGCGGCACGGCCCGCGACTTCGAGCAGGCCCTCGACGCCATCACCGCCGAACTCCTCGCAGGTCCCGCCATCGACTACCAACACCGACGCGAGGCCCTTGCCACCTGGACGCTGGAACCCGAGAACTGGCAGCACATGCTCACCCGGCTTCCGGACCTCACCAGCCATCGAAAGCCCTTCAGCGACGACCGCAGGCGCCTGGCTGTCGGCGCCTACATCTGGACGCGCGTCACCGAAGGCGAGCCCGACTCTGCACCCTGCCCGCCTCACATGGCCGCCGACCCCGCACTACGCGCCGTCTGGACCCGGGAGCGACACAACGTGTTCCACTGGCTCCGCACAATTGACCACCAGCCCTACTACGGCGCCCTCAAGCCACTGCTCGAAGACCACGCCGAGCATCTGGCCAAGGAGATCGACAGACGCTGAGCCTGAGCGTGATGCGCAAGGTCAGGACCGCGCGGTCCGGAACGCCAGATACCGGCTGAAGGCTTCGTTGCTGTCGGGGGTGAAGCGCCACTCCAGCAGGGCCGACCGCAGCTCCGGCTCGGTCAGCCAGCCATGCCAGGCGACCTCATCGGGATCGGGGACCACGGCGGTCGGTACCACGGCTTCGTGCACGCCGAGCCAGTGAGGGCTCAAGCCGCTGCGGTTGATGAACGTGAACAGCAGGCGCGGCAGCGCACGAATGCCCAGCTCTTCGGTCAGCTCCCTCGCGGCGGCCTTTTCATAGGACTCGCCGACATTTGCGGCGCCACCGACCTCGACCTCATAGAGCCCGGGGAAGCGCGATACCTGCTCCGACCGTCGGTGGACGAGGATCCGTCCACGCTCATCACGACACACCGTCACGGCGACTCGGTGCAGCCAACCCTCCTGGATGGCCTGCTGGCGGCTGACCACCACCCCCAGCACACGATCTTGATCGTCGACACGCTCCACCAGTTCATCCACGACGCACACCCTGGCAGAGCCCACTGACAACGCCGCTTCTCTGAGCCCGCAGAGGCCGATCCAGGAGAACCGGAACCAGGAAGCCGGACACGGATGACCACAGTTGTCGACCTGTTGTCCTGTCGAAGTGCATCTGTCAGATAGCGAGCCGTTGACCTGCTGGGATGCCAGGCCGATTGAGAAGACGGAGGCTCGGGTTTCTCAAACGACCTGGCTTTCACGGAGGAGTGGTTCACAGAACCACTCAAGGCGGCAGCAGGTGAGGCGTACGTGCGGAATCCCCCGACACCCCGGTGCGACCGGTTGTCAGTGCTGTTCGGCAGGGTGTGCATGTGACGAATCGAGACGAGGAACGTGGCACCCCCATCTGGTCTGGACTGCCCCCGACGGCCAGAGAGCTGCTCATGGCAACCGAATGGGATGCCCTGCAGCATGCATATGGGAGCGCCGAGGACACGCCGCCGTACCTGTGCCAACTCCTGAACGAGGATCCCGAGGTGCAGGCCGAGGCACTGGGAATGCTCGATATGTCCGTGCTGCATCAAGGATCCCTGTACAGCTCCACCCCGCCGGCCGCACTGTTCATTGCAGCGATCCTGGCCCACCCCCAGACTTTGGCCGAGCACGAGAGCTTCTTCCTCTGGGACGGCCGGACCCGGCCCCTGCGGGCTGCACTACTCGACTGGCTCGGCCAGATCGCCGACTCGGCCTCCTACGGCGAGGACCCCGGCAGCGAGGGCGAGTACGGGGATGAGTACGACGGCGAGGACGAAGACGAGATCGAAGCGGTCCGCGCATGCCGAAGTATCCGACCCGAGCTCTACGACGCGGTCGAACCGTTCCTCGACGATCCGCATCCGGACACCCGAGAGGCAGCCCTCGGAACGGTCACCCTGCTTCTGAAGGCACCCGACCTCGCCGGATTCGTCCCCCGCGCCGCCCACCGCCTGCGTAGCGTTCTCGAAGCAGACGGCAGCCGCCGAGAACGCTCCTCCGCAGCTCTGGCAATGGGCGCCTGGGGCCAGGACACCACCGGCCTCCTCAACGATCCTGATCCAGCCGTGCGCACATGCGCCGCTCTGGCCACCGGATGCGCGCACATGCCCCGCGCCACCGCCGTCCTGCTCGAAGCCCTACAGAACCCGGCTGAGGCAGACAACTGGTTCCCCAACCCCCTCCCTCAGATCGACGGCTGGCTCCGCTTCACCCTCCTGAAGGCCATCCTTGACCGCGTCGACGCCTTTGAGGACCTAGCCCCGGCGGCCATGGCCCTGATATCGCTCGCCAGCGACTACACCGTCGACCGCGACTGGGGTCCGCTGCTCGTCAAAGCCTTCCCCACCGGCTACCGCCCCGGCGTGCCACTGTCGGCCGCACAGCGGGAGCTTCTGCAAGCCGTCACCGCCAATGACAACTGCTGGGGAAACATTGGCAACAAAATCCGCTGGCTCAGGGAAGCCGGCCTGCCGGAGCAGCGCGACGCCATCCGAGCCCTGCTCTGAGTGACAGGTACAGCGAGAACCGAACCAGACGTACGCGGCGCAGTGAGAGTCCGACAGGCTCGGTGTGACAGGACACTGTCGCACTCAGGCTCAACCGCCCACAACACCATCGGTGACAACCAGCCTGCCTATGTGACAACTACCGTGCTTCGGCTCAGTGGCGGTTGTCAGGCTCGCCATAAAGGGCTCCGGAGTCAGTAGTCGAGATCCAGGTAGTCGATGTCGTTTATGGCCACGTCCGAAAGTCCCATGGCACGACCGCCGTTGTCCTGGAAATAGACCTCTTTGAACCCTTCGGCGATGATTCCGCGCATCTGCTGGTCGCTGGCCCCGGCGTCGCGGGCGTCGAAGAGGCGCTGTGCGTAGTCCGGGGGGAGGTGCACGGTGAGTCGCCGGAAGCGGCCGTCGTCGGTCGTACCGACCGGCGCGGTGTACCCGAAGCGGGCCCGGGTCTCCACCGTGATCCCGCCCGTGGTGGCGGCCTGGCGCTGCCGGCGCTTGCGCACCAGTGGCTGCCAGCGGGCGCGCACCGCGTTGTCGATCTTCGCGGCGACGTCGGCGCGGGGGTGCTTGCGCGCGCCGCGCCGGTAGCGGTTCACGGAGTCGGCGGTGACGCCGATCTCCTGCGCGACGGCCTTCGCGCTGCCGAGCTGCTTGAGCAGGTAGCCGATCTGGCCCTTGAGGGTCTTCGGCGGCTCGCGGGTGAACGATTCCCGGTCGGCCCGCTCGATCGCCTCATGGATCTCGCTCACCGGTTACTCCCCCTCGTCCAGGACGGCGTCGCCGCCCTTGATGTGGCGGGCCGGGTTGAGGCCCTTCTCCATCAGGTCGACCGTCCACAGCATCGACTGGACGCCCTCCAGCTTCGCCAGGCCGGGCGTGGGCCCGAGGCGGAAGGCGCCGGGCTGCGGCTTGCCGGAGGCGGCGTACGGCAGGAAGTCCAGCGGGCTGTCACCGGGGCTCGGGTAGACGACGCAGTCGGACAGCACGGCCAGCGGGAACAGCCCGGTCATCTTCGCCATGTTGTTGAGCTTGCGGTGCATGTTGACCCGCGCCTTGCTGATGACGGCGGCCCGGATGTCGGGGCGCCACGTCGGCCGCTCCAGGGCCGGCCACCGGTCGCCCTCCTTGTAATGGCGGCCCTGGGGGCGCTCACGGAGCTTGCCGATGCCGCCCTTGACCGTGGCCTTGATCGCCGAGAGAACGGCGGCCAGAGCCGGGTCGGCCTGCTTGTGCCGCTCCATCGCGGCGAGGAAGGCGCGGTCGTCCAGGTCGGGGGTGACGCCGAGGTCGGCGAGGGTGTCGGCGTAAGCCGTCTTGAGGCGGTCGTGCCAGGGGTCCAGGTAGGCACCGGTCTCGCGGCGCAGGTACGCCTCGATCGGGTGGACGTCGTAGCCGAGCTGCTGGGCGTAGGCAACGGTGTGCGTCTGGTACCAGGCCGGGCCCGTCGGGCGGGTGCCGTCCGGCGTGAACGGGCTGGGCAGGCGCGGGTCCAGCTCGATGTGGGACAGGTCGACCAGCCACGAGCCGGGAATCTTGGGGTTGAACTTCGGGCCGTGGAAGTGGTCGGGGGCGGACAGGCCGACGACCAGGCGGGCCGCGGCGGCGAGGAACGCCGTGTTCAGGTCCAGGCCGACCGCGAAGGGCAGGGTGCACTCCTCATCGGTGAGCAGGTCCACCGGCCGCACCCACTGGTACGCCTCCTCGTTCAGGAACCCGCCCCTCCAGCCGGAGTTCACCACGACGGGGTGCTCCGGGGTGGCCTCCGGCGGCGCCGGGTCCATCGGCTCCGTCCCCAGCGAGCCCGGGTTGCAGCCGGAGATCCAGTTCCCGGTCTCCGTGTCGCGCTCCGGCTTCGTCGGCGGGCGCAGCGCCGTCATCAGCTCCAGGCCCGAGACGGCCGTGGATCCGCGCGGGGTGATGACCCGCTGGGCGTACACGCCGAGGACGCGGGCGATGTCGGCCGGCTCCATCTCGCTCACGCCGGGCCAGGACCGCTCGTCGAGGGCGTCCCAGGACAGGATCGCCAGCTGCACGCACTGCCGCTCGCGCCCTTGGGCCTTGCGGTAGATCCGCGCCCAGGGGCCGAACCCGCGCTGCGTGAGCTGCCACTTGGCCTTCACCACCTGCTTGACCACCGGGTGGTCCTGCGGCAGCCGCAGGGAGCGGCGCTGCTCGTGGCCCTCCAGGCGCTCCGGCAGCCCGAGCTTCACGGCGGCCGCGGCGGTGAGCACGACCAGCGGGTCGGAGTCCTTGCCGTAGCGGTTGAGCTTCGGCGCACCGAGGCCGGACTCGCGCAGCGTCCACTCCACCAGCTCCACCACCGTGGCCGCCGGGCAGTCCAGCACGATGCCGTCGACGCCGTACGCGGAGCCGTCGCCGTCCAGCACGGCGAGCGGGCCGTGCGGGAAGCGCGGGTCGGTCGGGGGCGCGGCGGCCTTCTTCGCCGCCGGGCGTCGCGACGACGTGGCCGGGCGCGCGGCGGGCCGCTCGGGCGCGGCGGCGGGAACCTCCACCGGCGCGGCGGCCTTCACCTCGGGCGTGGCCGGGCCCGCAAAGGATTCCGGCGTCACCGACTGCGACGCGGCAGCCGGACCGGCGGGGGTGCCATGCGCGGGGTACTTCGCCGCCCACCCCTTCAGCAGCCGCTGGTACGCCTCCAGGCGCGGCGACTTCGGCTCGGAACGGCCGTTCTCGTAGTTCTTCACCGTCTGCGTCGACGTCTTCAGCGCGGTCGCGAGACGGGCCTGGGTGATGCCGGCAGCCTCACGCAGCCGGGCGCGTTCCGCCGGGGGCGGGAGTTGCGGCTCCTCCTCCAGCAGTGCGTCGATGTTCGCGAACAGCTCTTCCTCGGATGCCATGCGTGGATCTCCTCTCGCACCTCCACCCTAGCATTGTTTACCCTCTTTTTTAGCCCGTTTCTTTAACCCTCGCAGCATGCGTTTCCCGAGGGAGTGGCGGCAGGAGCGGGCCCTGAATCACAGCTCTCAGGCCCCGCTCCTGTCCTGCCTCTCCTCGGCTGGTCACGCTGCCTCCGGCCGAGTGGGAGACCATCAGGTGGAGCTCTCGGTTGACCTTCACCTTGGGGGAGCCCACAGCATCAGTGGGGCCAGGCGACGTGCCTGGCACGAGGAGGAACGAGCATGGAGCTGCTGACCATCGGGACGTTCGCGAAGGCGTCCCGGCTGTCGCCGAAGGCACTGCGTCTTTACGACGAGCTCGGCCTGCTGACTCCCGCTCGCGTCGACCCCGTGACCGGCTACCGCCTCTACGCACCGGAGCAACTGGATCAGGCCCGGCTGGTCGCCTGGCTCCGACGGATCGGGATGCCTCTCGCCCGCATCCAGCAGGTCTGCACCCTGGAGGCAGGTCCGGCGGCCGACGAGATCCGCGCGTTCTGGGCCCAGGTCGAAGCTGACACCGCCGCACGGCGGGACCTGGCCACCTTCCTCATCGACCACCTCTCCCGGAAGGACCCTGGCATGTCCCCGACCACCAAGCCCCTGGCCATCCGCTACGCCGCCCTTTCCGACACCGGCCTCGTCCGCGAGAGCAACCAGGACACCGCCTACGCAGGGTCCCGCCTGCTCGCCGTCGCCGACGGCTACGGCAGCGCAGGTGCCCCCGCGAGCGCCGCCGCTGTCGACGCGCTCAAGAGCCTCGAAACCGACAGCATCCCGGCGGGCGATCTCCTCAACGTCCTCGAAGACGCGATCGACCAGGCCAAGCAGGCCGTGCACGGCATCTCCGGGCTCGACTCTTCCTCCGAAGACGCCGGGACCACACTCACCGCGATGCTCTGGACCGGCTCGCAGCCGGCCCTCGTCCACATCGGCGACTCCCGCGTCTACCTCCTGCGAGATGGAGAGCTGTTCCAGATCACCCACGACCACACCATGGTGCAGTCGATGGTCGACGAGGGGCGCCTCAGCCCGGAGGAAGCCGCCTCCCACCCCCAGCGGTCCCTGCTGATACGTGCCCTGGGCCAAGGAGCCGACTCCACACCCGACATGCGCCTGCACGACGCCCGGCAGGGAGACCGCTACCTGCTCTGCTCGGACGGCCTGTCCACCGTCGTGCCGACCGAAGCAATCCGCCGGGTGCTCTCCGACACCAGCGAGCCCGAGCAGACGGTCCGCGAACTCATCGCCCTCGCCAACGGCTCCGGCGGTCCCGACAACGTCAGCTGCGTGGTCGCCGACGTCATGGAGCCCCAGCAGTAGGAGCGAGCGTCATGCACGTCGAGTGGCACCAGGTCCGCTCTCACGAACTCACCCTCGAGGCGGACGAATACCGACTCGCCCAGCAAGTGAGAAAAGCCAGATCGGCCCCCCGATCCATGCCGGCCGGTACATGGCGGCCAACTCCACGGCGCCTGCTGGCTCGGCTCCGCGGGTGAACCATCACACTGCCTACGGTTGAGCGGAACACCGACCGCCACCTTGTCCCACACAACCGCAGGCACCACAGGCCAGAGCCCCGACTTACCCACACTTATCCGGGACAGGACAGCGGCCACCGTCCCGGCCTCCCCCCGCCGCGCGTTTCACACGGTCCCGATGCACAGCCGCAGCGCGGGATGCGCCGGCCTGGCGGCGGCGCTCGATGCGGGCCTGCTCGATGCGGGCCTGCTCGATCGGGGCCATCGGGGCCAACTGGTCGTCGGCCACCGGCCACCGGCTCAGGGAAGGCCCGGAGACCGAGCACCCGCATCGCCTCCCTCTCTGCCTCTCCACCACCTCCGCGACCCACGGGTCGACCCGGCTCAAAGGCACGACGGCCCGGTGCGCGGCCAGCGCCTGGCGGAAGCCGGGCGATCCCATCTCACGGGTCGTCAACGGCGTCTGCGGAGCGTCCGGAGCGCGGCGGCCGTCTCCGGGCACGGTGCGGGGCGCGGGTGCGGCGCCGACGAACAGAACCCCGCACGGTGCGCACCGCGCCGGTGCCGACCCACTCGTCGGCCGTGGCCACGATCCGCGCGGTGACCAGGCACAGCCGGGCGACGCAGGCCGGGGTCGCGTTGGAGTTCGCCGGCGGCGGCGAGGGTCTGCACCATGAACTTCACGGTGGACAGCAGTTCGCCGGTGCGCGGGTGGCGGGCGGCAGGTGGACGGTCATGATCAAGTGGCAGGTCCCGGTTCCCGTGCCGCGGTAGGTGTGGGCCGTGTCGCCGTCGAAGGTGGCTGTCTGCCCTGCCGCGACCGGGTACTCGGCGCCGTCGACGATGAGCACCATCTGTCCGGCCGTGACGCTGACGGTCTCGGTCACGCCGGCCTGGTGGGGGTGGCTGGGGTACTCCTCGCCGGGCTCCAGTGTCCAGCGCCAGACCTCGGTGGCCGCCGGTCCGCCGGTGGTCAGCATGAGCCGGGCCTCGCCGCCGCGCTCGCCCTTCCACAGCGGCATGACGGCCTCGACGCTCACCACCCGGACGCGTGCCTCACGGGACCCTTCCGTCAAGGCGGAGACGGAGAGGCCGAGGGTGTCGGCGAGGCGGACGAGGGTGGCGAAGTTCGGGTTGCCCTGCGCTCTCTCCAGGGCGACCAGGGCGCCCTTGCTGACCTTGGCGCGGCGGCCGAGTTCGTCCAGGGACAGTCCGGCGCGGGTACGGGCCGCACGGACGTTGTGCGCGAGCGTCCGCAGCGCCGCTTCGGTCTCGGCCATTGCTTCATCCCTCTGGGGGTAGACCAGTGCACTGCACCGCATGGTCGTTCGGTTGACGACTGTCGGTCGGTGCGTTGTACGGTGGAGTCGTTCCATTGATAGTAAGGGATGTGCCACCCGTGATCGCTCCACTGCTGGCCGTGGGCAGCTCCCTAGCCTACGGATGCGCCGACTTCCTCGGCGGTCTCGGCGCCCGCAGGGCCCACGTCCTGCGCACCGTGGTGATCGCCGCCCCGGCCTCGCTCACCGTGGAGCTGCTGCTCTGGCCGTTCCTCGGGGCCTCCTTCGCTCCCGCCACCCTCGCCTGGGGCGCGGCGCGGCCTCCGGTGTGGCGTCGGCCGCCGCGTTCGCCCTGCAGATGGTCTTCCTGCACCAGGCGCCGTCCGACAGCGGCGTCGGCCCGCTGATCGTCGGACGCGCCGTGTCCTCCGCGGTCGCCCTGACCGCCGCCGGTGTGATGTTCCGGCGGCTGGGCCCGGAGAAGCCCGCGTACGCGATCTCGGCGACGGCCGGGATGCTGGACTCGGTGGCCAACCTGCTGTTCCTGCTCGCCGCCCGCAGCGGCGACCTGGCCGTCGTCGCCGTGATCACCGCCCTGTACCCGGCCGGGACCGTGCTGCTCGCCCGCGGCGTGCCGGCCGAGCGGGTCCACCGCGGCCAGTTCGTCGGCCTGGGCACCGCCGCCGTCGCCGTCAGCCTCCTCGCCCTCGCCCAGATGCCGCCGCGCGCATCCGCCCCCTGTTGAAACGGACCACTGATGACCGTCTTCCGTATCGGCCCCGCCGTCGCCGATGCCTTTCCCGACACCCTGATCGCCGTCGTCACCGCCGCCGGCCTGCGCGGCGGCGAGCCCTGGCCCGCCACCACCGCCGCCCTCAAGGACCTGGAGGCCCAGCTCGCCGACGGCGCCTGGCAGCCGGCCGACGAGAGCGACCCGCGCATCGAGGCGTGGCACACCGCCTACCGCTCCTTCGGCACCAACCCCCGCCGCATCCGTCCCAGCGTCGACGCCCTGGGCCGCCGCCTCGCGAAGAAGGGCACCCTGCCCCGGATCAACCCGGCCGTCGACCCATACAACGCCGTCTCCGTCCGCCACGGCCTGCCCGCCGGCGCCTTCGACCTCGACCGTGTCACCGGCAACGTCGAGATCCGCCACGCCGACGGCACCGAGACTTTCACCCCGCTCGGCGAACCCGACACCGTCGAGAACCCCAAGCCCGGCGAGGTCATCTACACCGACACCACCGACGTGCTCACCCGGCACTGGAACCACCGGGACGCCCACCGCACCCGCGTCACCGAAGACTCCGCCCGCGTCGCCTTCGTTCTGGAGACCGTCACCGCCACCCGCGACGGGCACCTGCTCAAGACCGCGGCCGACGACCTGCGGACCCTGCTCCAGCCGCACTGCGAGCAGAGCACCGTGCACTACCTCAGCCCGGCACACTCCGACACCACCGCCTGACCACCACCCCCCGACCTGCCCAGCCGCACGGCAGCCCCGGCCACGGTGGTGATGCGGCAGCCCACCACCGCTGAAGACCACCCGCACCCCTTGGAGGTTCGTCTTGTTCACCGGTCTGAGCGCCTTCCCGCTCACTCCCGTCCCCGGCAACGGCAGCGTCGACGAGACGGCGTTCGCCGCGCTGGTCGACCGGCTCACCGCCGCGGGCGTCGACTCGATCGGGGCGCTGGGCTCCACCGGCTCCTACGCCTACCTGACCCGCGAGGAACGCGCCCGCGTCGCCCGCATCGCGGTCGAGCACGCCGACGGGGTGCCGGTCATCGTCGGCATCGGGGCGCTGCGCACCCGCCAGGTGCTCGAGGCCGCCGAGGACGCGCAGAACGCCGGCGCCGCCGGCGTTCTGCTGGCCCCGGTGTCCTACCAGCCGCTGACCGACGACGACGTCTTCGGCCTGTTCGCGGAGGTCACCGCGAACCTGTCGGTCCCCCTGGTGATCTACGACAACCCCCGCACCACGCACTTCACCTTCACCGACGAGCTGTACGCCCGCCTGGCCCGGCTGCCGCAGGTGGCATCCATCAAGATCCCCGCGCTTCCCGCCGACCCCGAGCAGGCCCGGGCCCGCGTCGAGCACCTGCGCCGACTCCTGCCCGACACGGTGACGGTGGGCGTCAGCGGAGACGCGGCCGCGGCCAGGAGCCTGAACGCCGGATGCGACGCCTGGTACTCGGTGATCGGCGGCACCTTCCCCGAGCCGGCCCTCGCCCTCACCCGCGCAGCCCAGGCCGGCCGGCACGAGCGGGCCCTTGAGGAGTCCCAGCGCCTCCAACCCCTGTGGGACCTGTTCGCCCAGCACGGAGGATCCCTGCGGGTCGTCGCCGCGGCCGCCGCACACCTGGGCCTGACCGCCCACCGCAACCTCCCCCTGCCACTGCGCGGCCTGAACGCCGAGGAACGCGCCCACCTCGCCACGGTGATCGAACAGCTCCAGCTCCACACCTGACAATCCCGCCGGCCCTTCCTCGCCCATACACGTGAGGGCGGCGGCGCTCCAGCCGTCCTTCTGCCCGACACCCATACAAGAGAGCGCACGGCCATGCGTCCAAGCACCGACCACCTTGCCGACGAGCCCGGCTAGGGCCCGCTGGCCCGCTGGCCCGCTACGTCATCTCGGCGACCCTGGCCCGTACCTCCGACGGCGGCGCGGTCGTGGCCATCGTGCTGATGGTCACACCAGCGGCGGCTCGGGCTGGCTGGCCGGCGCCCTCAACACCTGCATCACCGCACCCCGCCGCCTCCTGGGCCCGTCGTCGCCCGCAGCCTGGACACCGCCCGCGACAGCCGCACCGTCATCGCCGGAACCTCCCTCGCGCACGGCACCACCCTGGCCGCGGCCGTCCTGCTCTGTCCCCACGCCCATCCGGCCGTCACGGCTGCCCTGCTGATCGTCTCCGGCCTGTTCGGGCCCCTGCTCACCGGAGGCATCAGCAGCCATCGCCGGCCCCGGTCAACGGCGCCAGCGCCGCGCCCCGGGCTGGGACGTGACCACCTACGGCATCAGCGGCACCATCGGCCCCACCCTCGTCGTCGCCGTCTCCGCCCGGGTCTCACCCGCCATCGCCGCCCTCGCCCTGGCCGCCGGCTGCTACATCGCCGCCGCCGTCATCCGCTTCCACCCCTACGGCCCGGCCCCCGGCGCGGCCGCGGACACGCCCCCTCCGCACCCTCACGGGCATCCTCACTTCCGGGCCCCTGCGCCGCACGCTGTATCTGACCGTGACCGTCGCCTTCAGCGTCGCCGCCCTGCCCGTCACCGCCGTCACCAGCACCCACACCCTCGGCGTCAGCACCGCTGCGGCCGGCATCCTGACCGCCGCCCACGGCCTGGGCAACCTCGCCGGATCCGCAGGCGTCATGATCCGCCCATCCCGCGCCGAAGCGGACCGGCCCACCACCCGCCTCGCCGCCGCCGTCGCAGCCACCCTCCTGCTGATCACTCTCACCCCCTCCTTCCCTCTCGCCGTCACCGCCTACGCCGGCGACCAGGTGTTCGTGCGCGATATGCCGGCCCAGCAGCAGCACTTCGATCAGTGCTCAGGTGCCGTCCCTCTCGCCGTGGGCTTGCGGGCGGCAGCCCACCAGGCGTCATGAACCGGGGTGAACCTCCCCGCCGAGCGGTCCTGTTCCAGGTCGGTGGCACCGGGGAAAGCGACTGCGGCCGTAAAGCCCGTGGACACGCCACCGAATGTCTGTTCGACCGACTCCAGAAGGGCGGCCCTTGCCCGCCTGGCCTCCGGGTAGCGCTCACAGAGCGTGACACGGCGCCCGGACCGAGTGACCGCGCTGGCCGCACCGTACGCCAATCCACGCCCGGTGGACCGCTCCGGTCTGCTGGCGCTGCTGCGCGCGGCCTGGGCCGGAAGCCCACCGGCTGCGTGAGCACCCTGTGGCCCGTGGAGGGCCCGCAGGATGTGGACGGCCGACGCACACCTCGGATAGCGGCGCTGGTCAGGGCCTCTTAGCCTCCCGTCATCCATCCGCCGCCGCTCGACGAGGAGCAGCACGTGTCCGTAGCCCTTCCCTCCCCCTCTCCGGCCGGGCGTGCCGGTCCCGCCGCAGGCCGTGGTCCTGCTGATCGGGTCGTGCGCCTCCGTGCTGGGCTCGCTGCTGACCGCGCCCGTCCTCCCCGACCTGGAGAAGGCGTTCGCCTCGACGCCCGGTGGCAGCACCCTGGCACCGCTCGCGATGACGCTTCCCGCCCTGGGGACAGCCCTCCCGACTTGGGTGAAGCGCCTCCACGTCGAGCCGCATCCGCACACCCAGCAGGTCTTGCGGAAGGCCACCCACACCGTCCTGGCCGACCCCGACGGCGCCACCCCCAGCAGTACGGCTCTAACCGCTCCGGTCTCGGCGGAGGCTCGGGCCTGTCCCGGAGCGGCCGATCCACGGTGGCCACGGCACTCCGTTCGAGGTCACCATCGCCTCCGGCCGGAGGGCCGGAGCCCGGCCGACACCTAGATACGCCGGGGAGTGCGGGCGTCATGCCAGTAGACGGCTCCGGCGGCAGCGCAGGCCCACACTGGCAGGGGAAGAGGTGGCGCACGGCATCGCTCAGGCGGAGCGTAATGCCGACCGGCGGGCGCCACGGCGCCAGCTCGGGATGCTCCTTCAGCATGTCGTCGGTCGTCGCCTAGAGTGCTGTCGCGAGGGTGTCCACGTCGTTCGTCACAAAACGATCTTGGACACCCTCGTTCTCGTCTCCGCAGGCACCCCTTGGACCACACCACCAGGAGGAACCGGTGTCATACTCGCGACTGCGCACCCCCGAGGAGAAGCTCGCCGACGCGAAGAAGCTGTTGAGCCTCCCGCGCATCGTCGTGATCTGCGGCTCCACCCGCTTCATGACCGAGATGAACGAGGCCGATCTGCGGGAGACCAAAGCCGGGAAGATTGTCGTCAAACCGGGCTGTGACATGAAGTCGCCGCACGAACTCTGGTCCGATCCTGTCGAGGCCGAGGCGCTGAAGGTTCGACTCGACGATCTGCACCAGGCGAAGATCCGGCTCGCTGATGAGGTGCTCGTAGTCGGCGACTACATCGGAGACAGCACCCGAGCCGAGATCGCCTACGCCCGGTCGCTGGGCAAGCCCGTGCGGTTCACGCACCCCGAAGTCGGCCCTGACGCCTGACCGCCCGCTGCCACCTCGACAACCAGGGCCGGCAGCCCGCCGCCTGACCGTCTCGCGGTGGCTTCGGCCGCCGCCCACCCCACACCCTCCGCAGGCATCGCTCGGAATCGATCATCTAGTCGAGCGGACGGAGGAAGCGGCGTTCGTACCGCCGGATGCACTTGGTCCGGCGGGCCAGATCGAAGGCTTCCTGACACTCAGGATCACGCGCACTGGCTTGCCGGTACTGCTCGTATGCCGCAAGGCTCGGGAACGAGAAGAGTGCGTACGCGATGTCGCTGTCGCCCTCGCTGGGCAGGAAGTAGCCGTGATGCGTGCCCCCGAGCCGGTTGACGAGAGACACCCACCGACGGCCGTACTCCTCGAAGTCCTCGATTCGATCGGGATCGATCTCATACCTCAAATGAACACTGATCATGCAACGACATGATGCCTGAGCTACAGCTCCCCAGCAGAGAGCAAGGCTTGACGCGAAACACATGCGGTCCGCGCATTGTGAAGTTCGCAGGTCAGCAGTCTGGCGTGAGGGACGGGCGGAATGCTCATGCCGGTCGTCGGCGGGTGTCCACGGTGAAGATCGTCCGGCATGTCGGCCGGAGCCGTTGTCGGGTGCTGCCGCGCCAAGGACCGTGCCGCTCTTCCGATCCGTCACCGGGTCGGCACGGCGGAATGTCGCGGGGAGGGCGTGGGCATGCAGGCGCTGGAGCGGATCACGGCTCGCCGGGGTGAACTGGACGCGCACGCTGAGGAGTTGACCAAGCAGCTGCAGGAGGTCCAGGCCGAGCGGGAGGAACTGGTGATCGCCGAGCGGGTACTGAACCGGCTGACCGAGCAGGACCGGGCCGAGGCGGAGGACGCCGCAGCCGTCACCCCGACTCCCGCCCGGGTGACGCTAGTGGGCGAGGAACTGGGCTTTGAGGTGGCGGTGCGCGGCAAGCTGGAACCGCTGCGCGCGAAGATGACCAAGCTCGCCCATCGCGGCTGGCTGCACAAGCGAGGCGACGGGCGGTTCACCGCACGCTCCTAGCGGTGCCGCGATGCGTGTCGGCGGGGCGTAACTGGCGGGTACCCCAACGGCAGTTGAGTCTGGTGTGAAGAAAAGCAACAGCACCGTCGAGGGCCCTGGCAGCCTTGTCTGCACCGCCCGCCCGCCGCTGTCGAGCGCCATCCTCGACTACCTCGCCAACCTCATACGCGACTGCCTGAAGAAGATCGGCTCGCGGTGGCGGGCGCTGCCCACGGGAAAGATCGCGGGCACCGTGTTGGCGGTATGCGCTGTGACCAGCGGCCCGGCGACCTGGCTGGCGGCAACCAGATACACCGCACCACCGTGACCGGGTGGGTGAGGGAAGTCGTCGGCCTCCTGGCCGCCCGCGCCCCACGCACGGACCGGGCCCTGAAGAAGATCGCCCGAACGGGTGGCGGGGTTGTGCTGCTGGACGGCACGCTCTGCCGCAGAAGAACGCCGGCTCCCGGACGGCGGGGATCGGGCCATCCGGCCCGGTCCGGCCGCTGCTCGCCGAGTCGTCCGCGAAGTTGTCCGCGAACTCCCCCGGAATCGTCCGTGGTCGGTAACGGACGCATCCCCTGGCCGCCACCCCTCGTCCTGCCAAGTGGTCGCAAGACGACCAAGGACCGGTGAGGAACTACGTGGAAGCGGGGCGGACATGGCACGGCACGGCGGCGGACGGGGCTGGTACGGCAAGATGGTCGGGGCAGCACTCGGGGTGACGGTCCTGGCCGCCGGCGCCTCGCTGTGGACCGCGCAGGCCGACACCACGGGCAGCCCGTCGCCTCAGGCGGCCGCCTCGGCCACGCCGGGCAGTGACATCACGCCGGTGGCGGCGACCATCGTGCACGCCTCCGACCAGGGCGCGCGCGGCGTCAACATCACCATCGACGACGGCCCCGACCCCGTGTGGACCCCCCAGGTCCTCGACGTCCTGAGCGAGTACGGGGTGAAGGCCACGTTCTGCATGGTGGGGACGCAGGCGCAGGCGCACCCGGACCTCGTGAAGAAGGTGGTCGCGGCCGGGCACCGGCTGTGCGACCACTCGGTGTCGCACGACACCGCCATGGACAAGGAGTCCCAGGCCTACCAGTCACAGCAGATACTCGACGCCGAACGCATGATCACCGAGGCGTCCGGAGGCGTACGGCCCATGTACTACCGGGCACCCGGCGGCGCCTTCACCCCCTACAGCCGCCAGCTGGCCGCCTCACGCGGCATGCGCCCGCTCGGCTGGAACGTCGACACCAAGGACTTCGAGCGGCCGGGCACCGACGCCATCGTCGCCACCGTCGAACGGGAACTGCCCAACGGGCCCACGCTCCTCTTCCACGACGCCGGCGGCGACCGCTCCCAGACCGTCGAGGCCCTCCGCCAACTCCTCCCCCAGCTCAAGGAACAGGGCTACACCTTCGGCTTCCCTCTGCGCTGAACCCCCACCCCGGCGCGGTTACGGCGTCAGTCGCCCCGGCAACACGGTGGGACGCGGCCTTGCCCCGGCTGCCCTTGCTCGGCAAAGCGTCCGCGGTGCCAGTCCGACCGACGACACCATGAGGACACAGCCGACAACACCCTGCTTGCAGTGAAGGCCGGGAACCGGCCGACCGTGCGTGCACCCGGGCGACTCGCCCTGGACCCGGGACACGCACTACCCGGACATGAACGTGCACGACACCACCGCCCCCCTGCGAAGACTGACGCCACACGCGCCGACGGCGAGAGGGCGTAGTGGCTCGCGTCAGTCACGGTCAGCCGACTTCAGGAGTTCAAGCTCTTCGGCCCACTCCTGAATGCGGGCGATGAGCTGGTCGCGGTCCTGCGCCGGAAGGGCGCGCTTAGCGTCGCGCAGGCTTATGACCTTCTCCCACCAGGCGTCCTGCTCTTCCTTCGTGCGGGCCGTCTCGGACAGGTGGTTGTAGCGGCCGGTCAGACGCGTCGCCGTCTCGGCGAAGACGTCGAAGACCATGGCCGTGGGAACGTTGTGGTAGGCGGAGGGCTTGTGCTGCGGTGTGGACATCAATCTCCTTGTAGCGCGGAACGGCACTCTTTCGACGCGTGTGCCTTTGGGGTGGCGCTCATCGGCTCGGCACCGCGCGGAGTCCTCCTTCGGTGGCGATCACATTGTCGCTCCAGCCGGTGAGCGCGAGTGCCTGTGTCAGGTCCTTGCATGACAAGTCGAGTGATCTTTTGAGCAGGTCAGGGGCTTGTTGCATCTGCCGACGGCTGCTCGTCACCAGCCGTGTCTTCCCGTCGTTGTCAGGGTGATCGCACACCTGGTGTTTCGGAAGGGAAAGCAACATGCTGCGTTGGACCACGGGCCGTGTGTTGGCTGCTGTTCTCTGTAATGCGTCCCTCCTCGCTGTGCAGGCGGGATCGGCCGGTGCCGCCGATCGGACCGACAAGAAGGTCTCCTTCAACTTCCAGCGGGAGATGGAGACGAGTACCTGGAAGCAGAAACGTGGATCGACGTCCTTCACGGTCACCTGGTGCCGGGAGCGGGAGACGTTCTACGTCGAGCTGCGCCGCTCGGTGATCGGGTCGGACATCAAGTTGGAGGGGCACACGCTGACGTGCGAGAGGGGGAAGAGGGCGTTCTTCACGGCCCAGAACGACGGCACCTACTACTTCTACCTGAACAAGCTGCATGACTATGAGTGGGTCGAGGGCAACGCCACGATCGGCTACCCGAGCTGACGTTGACGCAGGTGAGGGTCTTGCTGGTTATGGCAGGTCGGCCAAGGGGTGGCCTCGCGCCCCCGTTCACCAGCCACTGGACGCTGCGATTCTCCACCAGTGCCCGCCCTCGCCTCACGGTCATTCCGCTTTGCTCGGACGCGCATCGGGACAGCCGCTACACCCTCAGTCCCAGCGTCATGGGTGACGTCCTTGTCAACACGATCACGGTGGCGGACGCCGTGTCGACAGCCGTGCGCCATCTGCCCTCCGGCCTTGGACCTGTTACTTCTGGAGCCGCTTGAGAAGCGCCCGGTCTCGGATGGAAGGATGACGTGCATGGACTTGCCTCAACCTGATGATCTGACCTCGCTGGTCCTGCGCACCGACTTCAGCAGCGAGGCGGCATGGGAGACGCTGCAAGCAGCGATCAACGGCTCGGGCGACTACCGCAACGCGACGTTTGTCAGTGACTCCTCCTTCACCGATGTCAGTGTTCAGGCGCTGGTCGACGCGGATGCTGCCGCTGATGACGACAACAAGCTGTGTTACGTGTTCCTCGCTGACGCGACCACGATGACCGGCGAGGAGCATCCACTCCTGGCCGTCGACCTGTACGACGAACCCGGCCGGACGTTCCGGGTTCCGCCCCTTTGGTACGCCGATGTCTCCAACAACCTGACCATCGCCAACATGGACTTCTCGGAGTTCGCCGACGCCACCGACGAATCGGACACGTACTACGGCTTCGAGGACGGCTGACACAATGAGGTGGAGTGCGCTCGTGGATAGGCTCGGCCTCCCTGCCGCGTGCCGCCTTGCAGCGGTGTCCAGAAGCCGCTCCTCGGGGTGCGGCACGACCCGGCACAGGTGGTTCTTCTCCGGCGTCTGGCACCAGCAGGCGCCGTCCACACCAGCCAGCTTCATGGTCGGGATGGCCGCGGCGTTGGCCCGCTTCAAGGAGACGGCCACCTCCGCAGTGGCGTTCTCCGCGTCCGGAACCCAGAGTCGACGCCTCGTACACAACTGACCCGAACGCGCCTGCAGAATCGCGCAGGTCCTGCGGCTGCGGACCGCCGCCGGGGCGTCCCCTGCCCCCATCCGGGGTGCCCGGAGCTGTGGTGAGGGCGTCGGGGAGATCGAGGCTGATGTCGCCCCGACGCCATGTCGTTGCGCAGGCCGAGCAGCAGCGAGCCGTCGTCGCGGCGCGGGGCCGGCCCCGCCATCGGCAGACCCGCGGCTAGCGTGACCGACGGGACGTTCGGGTCGGCTGATGGGAGCTCGTCCTTCTTGCCCCACGCGACCTCGCCGTGGGTTCCGTGTGCGGAGACGGTGGTGGACACGGTGATCGGCGCCCTCATTCGTACGGGTGTGAGCGCAGTCGAGTTGTAGGGGGCCCGAGGACGTCGGGGTTTCGGTTCGATCGCCCCGCCATAGAGTCGGGCTGGCTGGAGAACCAGAAGCGTCTCCTCGGGGGTACGGCATGACCCAGCACGGAATGGTCGCGACCGCGCGCGGAGAGCGTTCAACCGGAGGAGGCGCGAGGGCACCTGGGTTATGTCTGGTTCTCACATGATCTATCTAGAAATGACCCCGGACCCACAGTGACCGCTTATGGCGCTCTGACAGCTGAGGGCCCGATCGGCGGGTCGGCCCCGGGGTCTCCGTCTTCGGTGACCGGTCCTGGTCCATCGACATGCAGCGCTGGTAGGCGCTCTCCAAGGGCGTCACCCTCCTCAACACCACTCAGCAGGCCGGTCGTTGAGTGCTTACACGAACAGCCCCACGAGATCGTCGAGCGCTGGCTGCTGCTGACGTGACTGTGGTGCCTCTACCAGGTCGATCCGGCAACACTGCTGCTCAGCGGCCTGACCGGGATTGCGGTTCAACGAGTGACATGCCGCAGATGGTGGTCAGCCAGGGGCTGTGCGGCTGGTCCGGGATGACCGCCTTGGTGATCAGACCCAGCAACGGATCCCACGTTGATCGCCCATAACCAGCCCATGGCTGCCTCCTCGTACGGCCCGGGTACGGTACGGCAGGTGTCCGGAGGGCTCGCCGCCTGCCACCTACCAGGTACGGCCACACGACGGACGGCGCCGTACGCAGGACGACGCTCGTTGTCCCGGATCACCGGTGCTCCGGTCTCATATTGCGGCGCAGGCACGGCGTAACGGCGGAGGTGTCCTGGCCCAGTTCCCCGACCGAAGGCGGGCACGGGCTCGAGGGGTCCCGGGCGAGCAGCACATCGTCTGGCGCCGGATCGGCACCCACGACATCCTCACCGGCCCGTGACGCTGTAGGCACCACAGCTGGAGCGGAGGCGAGGGGCGCCTCACCCGCTGGCAGGCTCGGCGCCAACTCCGAAAGGCGGGACATCCGTGACCGCGGCATCCAGCCGGAGGGCCCCGTGCGGGTGGTTGGTCAGGCCGTAGCCACGGTGGCCACCTGATAGACCATCGTGTTGATGTCGATGCCGTTGTAGATGTTGACGGCCACGTAGTGGCGGTCGGTGTACCAGGCCTGGGTGTCGTCGAGGGTGATCGGGTCGGTCAGGAAGGTGCCGTCGGACTGGACGGTCACCGGGGTCGAGGTCGTGGACCGGTCGACGTAGGCCTTGACCGTCCCTCCGGTGAGGAACGTCGGGTAGGCGGCGAGGTCGATCTTCCCGGAGAGGCGGAACGACCCGGACGGCAGCGCGGTGACGACGTCCGGCGTGCCCGCGGCGGCCGCGGTCAGCGGCACACTCGTGCCGGCCGAGGTCTCGGCGGTGGTGGCGTCCAGGAGGTTGAGCGGGGTGGTGTCGTAGCTGGTGGTGGCGCCGGTGGTGGGGTTGATGTAGGTGACGTTCTGGACGACGAAGTTCTTGATGAACTTGTTCTTGGAGAAACCGGCCGCGAGGGTGCTGGTCGTGTGAAACACGGAGTTGCGGTAGTGGACGTTCTCCGCCGGGGAGCGGGAGGCGGCACTGCTGAAGACGAAAGTGGTCTTGCCGGCCGTCATGGTCGACGTCGTGTCGACGTCGTCGAGGTAGATGTTGCGGATGGCCGGGTTGTACACGTCGGCGTTGGCGAAGGGCACGGTCTCGGAGTAGTTGCTGTCGAACTGGACCAGCCCGTAGTAGGCCTGTTGGAGCGTGCAGTGGCGCATGTAGATGTTCTCGATCACGCCGCCGCGTACGGCGTTCGTCTTCAGTTTCAGCGCCATCACGAGCCCGGAGCCGCCGAAGACGTTGTCGTGGATGAAGACGTTACGGATGCCGCCGGACATCTCGCTGCCCATGGAGACGGCCGCGGAACCGCCGCCGTCGTTTCGGTACTCGGAGTCGCGGACGATGATGTTCTGGCTGGGGGCGCGCAGTTCACGTCCGTCACGGTTGCGTCCGGCCTTGATGGCGGCGCCGTCGTCGCTGACCGTGACCTTGTTGTCCTCCATGACCACGTACTGGGTGGACTCGGGGTCGAGGCCGTCGTCGTTGTTCCAGCCGGTGCGCTCGTAGCCGAGCGTCTTGTTGCTGTAGATGTCCAGGCCCCGGATGAGGACGTTGGCCGAGCTCAGCGGGTGGACGGTCCAGAACGGGGTGTTGCGGATGACGACGTCTTCGATGAGGACGTCGGTGGAAGCGTTGGTCTCGATGAACTGGGGTCGGAAGGTGGACTTCAGCGCGGTCGCGCCGGCCGGTGGGGCGACGTTCTTGACGGTGTCGCCGTCCGCGACCGGGATGGTGTCGGGCAGTTCGCCGTCGTCGGTGAAGATGCGCTGCTCGACGGGCACGCCGTCGAAGTTCATCTTGTTGAGGATGCCGGTCTCGCCGTAGGTCGCCGTGGTGCTGGTGTTCTCCACGGAGAGCTCACCCCAGTACCCCTTCTTCCAGGGGCGCCAGTTCCACATGTCCTCCTGCCCGTCGAGGGTGCCGCCGCCGGACAGGGCGATGTCGTGCTGGTTGTAGGCGTAGACGAACGGTGAGTAGTTGTAGAGGTCGGTGCCCTCGTAGCTGGTGCGCACCACCGGGTAGTAGTCGTTGGTCTTGTTGCGCATGAACTTGACGACGGCGCCGCTGTCGATGCGCAGGTTGACGTTGCTGAGCAGGGTGATCGCGCCGGAGTAGTAGGCGCCACCCGTGTTGCGGGAGGCGTCTGCGGGGAGCTCGACGATGCCGCCGCCGGCATCGTGGCAGTCCTTGATGGCGGCGTTGATGGCGTCGCCGTAATACCAGACCTGCTGGGAGGCGTAGACGAGCGGCGAGCTCGTGTCGGAGGCGTCGCCGGCCTCGTTGCCGGTGGCGTACGTCTCGGTGGCCTCGCGGACCAGCGCCGCGTAGGCCGGACCGGTCGGATCGCAGACGCGGTTGGGGAAGACGGGGGTGTGGGCGTTGACCTTGCTGTCGGTCTTGTCGTAAATCTTCTGGTTCCAGTACACGCCGTCGCGCTTACTGGCCTTCGAGTCGTGGATCGTCAGGTCGTAGCTGCCGGTGGTGACACCGTCCTCGGCCACGACGGCGAGGGTGTCCCCGGTGGTGACCGGGCCGTCGGTCTTCGCCTGGCCGTCCACGCCGACGACGGTGCGGGTCTGGGGTGATCCGTCGGGGGTGGTGAGTTCGGCCAGCAGCTCGGGCACGGTGGCGCCGGTGCGGACCTGGAGGACGGTCGTGCCGACGTTGTAGACGACGGGGTGGGTGACGGCCTTGGCGACCACGACGGTGCCGGTGGACTGCACCACGCTCGTCGTTTCCGCCGCGGCGGGCAGGGAGGTGGCGGTCGCGAGACAGGTGGCGGAGAGGCAGGCGGCCACGGCCGCCCCGAGCAGTTTTCGTGGAGGTCTGTGCGGGGACATGGGTGCGACTCCAGAAGAGTGGTGGATGTCGAGGTGTTCGACGCGGCGGGCGGGCCGGTCTGTCCCGGCCGGCGCGGGCCCGCCCC
The DNA here is from genome assembly GCF_042888135.1 of Streptomyces sp. NPDC003247. Classification (NCBI taxonomy): domain Bacteria; kingdom Bacillati; phylum Actinomycetota; class Actinomycetes; order Kitasatosporales; family Streptomycetaceae; genus Streptomyces; species Streptomyces sp. NPDC003247. Next base: position 194,988 of record NZ_JBIAPF010000010.1, on the reverse strand, counting down.
CGCTGCCGTGGTTCAGGCGGTGATCAGGGTTTCGCCTCCTGGGGACAGGCCGGAGACCGGGCCCTCCGTACCCTGAGGGGGGCCTCCGGCTGAGGGGTGGCGCCGAGGGGATGCGGCGTCAGATCCGGTGGAACCGGGGGATGCTGCGCACGGTGACCGGCACGTCGGTCTCGCTGGCCGGCGCCGGACTCCGCCGCGAGGACGGTGTCGGCGGCGGGGCGGCTCATCCCTTCACCGCCCCGGCGGCCATGCCTTCGACGATCTTGCGGTTGAAGAAGATGAACATGATCAGCGGGGGGATCGTGACCAGCAGGATGTCGGCGAACAGGAGGTTGTACTCGGTCAGGTACTGGCTCTGGAAGTTGAAGAGGGTGAGCTGGACCGTGGGGTACTGGTCTCCGGGCAGGAAGTAGAGCGGGTTGGCGAAGTCGTTGTAGACGGTGACGGTCTGGAGCACTGTCACTGTGACGATGACCGAGCGCAGGACGGGGAAGATGACCTGGAAGAAGGTGCGCAGGGGCCCGGCGCCGTCGAGCATGGCCGCCTGGTCCAGTTCGACGGGCACCGTCGCGATGAAGGCGCGGAAGAGCAGGATCGAGAAGGGCAGCCCGTAGGCGACCTCGACGAGGATGAGGCCCTGGATCGTCTTGAACAGGTGCAGTTCCTGGAGCACCCAGATGGTGGTGACCACCGAGGGCGGCACGATGAGGCCGGACAGCACCACGAGGTTGATGATCCAGTTCCAGCGGCTGCGCCTGCGCTGCCAGACGTAGGCGACCATCGCGCCGAGTACGACGATGACCGTCACGGACACGGCGGTGAGGAGGATGCTGTTGACGAAGGCCCGGATCAGCATGTGATCGCGGCTGGCGATGACCGTCTGAAGGTTCTGCCACAGCACGAAGTCGGTGGGCCAGCCGAAATCCAGCGTGGCGGAGTCCTGGGTGGTCTTGCTCGCGGTCACGGCGATGAATGCGAACGGCACGAGGAAGAACGCCCCGCTCACGACGATGGCGGCCAGACCGGCGCTGAGTGACTTGATCCGGTTCACGACTCCACCTCACCGCGGTTGAGGAACCACGACAGCGGGACCGCGAGCGCGGTCACGACAAGGAACAGCACGACGTTGCCGGCTGCGGACAGGCCGAAGTAGCCCGCCTGGTACTGCTTGTAGATCACCGAGGAGATGACGTCCGAGGTGAATCCGGGGCCGCCCTTGGTCATCGCCCAGATGAGGTCGAACGACCGCAGACCGCCGATGAACGACAGCAGGATCACGGTGCTTGTCGCAGGCCGCAGCAGGGGCAGGGTGACGTGGCGGAAGGTGTGCCAGGCCGACGCACCGTCGACCCTGGCGGCCTCCTTGTACTCGGCGGGGATGGACACCAGACCGGCGATGTAGATGACCGTGGCCAGGCCCACTCCCTTCCACACGTCGACGAGCGCGACGGAGACGAGTGCCCAGCCCGGATCGACGAGCCAGGCGGGCCCGTCCACGCCCACCTGGCCCAGGACCCTGTTGACCAGGCCCTTCTCAGGGTTGAGCAGGACGGTGAAGGCGAGGCCGATACCGATCGTGCTGACCAGCGTCGGGAAGAAGATCACCGACCGCAGATAGCCGCGGGCGAGGATCGTCGAGGTGAGCATCATGGCGACGGCGAGGCCGAGGACGACCTTCAGCGTGCAGGTGATCAACGCGTAGACGACGGTGTTCTTCAGACCGATCGAGAATTCCTGCTGGTCGAAGAACGTGCGGAAGTTGTCCAGGCCCACCCACTCGGAGGTGAAGAGGTCCCACCTGGTGAAGGCGAAGTAGAAGGACAGCAGCGTCGGGACCAGGAAGAGGGCGAGGTAGACGACAGCGGGGACGAGGTAGAACCAGTGCGGGTAGGGGCTTCGGGATCTCTTGACCCGTCGGGTGGGCGGTGAGGGGGTCGCTGCGCGGGCTGGAGCCGTCAGGGTCTTGGTGGTCATGGCGGTCGGGCCTTTCAGGGGCGCGCCGCCGGCCCGGGGGCCGGCAGCGACGGGCGGTGGTTCAGGAGGCCCAGTTCAGGCCCAGCTGGTCGGCCTGCTTGCGGACGTCCTTGTCGTAGTCCTCTGCGCCTTCCTCGGCGGACTCGATGCCGGAGCCGACCTGGATGCAGATCTGCTCCAGGTTCGGACCCTTGACGGGCGAGCTGAACTCCAGGGCGAGCGACGCCTTGTCGGCGGTGATGTAGCTCTGGGTGTCCTTGGCCACCTGGCTCGCGTCGTCCGGGAGGGAACACGCCTTGACCATGTAGGGGCCGGTCGGCGCGACGTCCTTGGTGAGGGCCTCACAGCCCTTCTCGGAGGCGACGAAGGCCTGGAACTTCCGCGCGGCCTCCAGCTTGGTGCCCTTGACCGTCTTGGGGATGAACAGACCGCTGGGGGCCCACGTGGTCAGTCCGAAGGACGAGGCGTCCGTGCCCGGGATCGGGAAGATGCCGACGTCGTTCGCCTGCTCGGGGGCCACCGTGGACAGCGCGGCGGCCGAGGCTCCCACCATCGGGTACTGCACGCCCTTGCCCTCCGCCAGCATCTTCAGGCCGTCGTTGAGCTTGGCGGAGCGGTAGTCGGAGTTGAGGTAGCCGCCCTTTCGCAGGTCCTCGATGTGCTGGAACCCGGCCAGTGCGGCCTTGTCGGTGGCGTACTTGACCTTGCCGGCGGTGTAATCGGTCGCGAAGTGGGGTTCGGCGGCCTCCACGTTGTGGTAGTCGCCGAGGACGAACACCTGCGAGGTCCAGGTCTCGCCGTAGGTTTGGATGACCGCGGCCAGGCCCTCCTTCTTGATCTTGGCGTTGTTCGCCATGAACTCGGCCCAGGTCGTGGGGATCTCCAGTCCGAGGCGCTCGTAGACCTTGGTGTTGTAGAGGATCCCACCGCCGGAGGCGAGCCCGAAGGGCACTCCGTAGACCTTGCCCGAGCTGGTCGCCGCGGTGGCGAAGTCGTCGGCCAGGGCCGACTGGACGCTCGTGTCGTCGAGGGGGGTCATCGTCCGCTCGGGCTTGAGGGACTGGAGCAGGGAGCCGGTGTTGTAGGTGAAGACATCGGCCATGTCACCGGTGGACAGCTTCGTCTTGACCGCGTTGTCGCCCTCGGTGCCGGCGGGGCGCGTCTGGATGTCGATGTGGATGTCCGGGTTGGCGGCCTCGAAGGCGGCGACCTCGGACTTGGCCATGGCCACTTCACTGGCGTCGTTGCCGATCAGGAAGGTCAGCGAACTGCCGTCGCCGTCGCTGCTGCCGGACGGCGAGGCGCAGCCGGCGAGCACGCCGGCACCGAGGGCGGAAGCGGCAAGCAACGCGGCCGACCGGCGGAAGGGAAGGTTCACTTCGATTCTCCTTGCAGGGCTCTTTCACGCGAACGCGTGGAGACAGGGGGGACAGCGAACGGTTGTGCGGTGCCTTCGTGGCTGGAGCCGAGGAGCCTGTCGACGCCCTCGCGCAGTGGGTGGATGTCGATCGCGCCGCGCGCGCCGAGAGCGTCGGTGAGCTCATGTGCCGGCGCGTCGAACCAGGGGGCCAGTTGTGCGGCGACCCCGGGTTCGTCCGGGGTGCCGCCGGTGAGGTCGGCGACCAGGTCCACGACGCCGTCCCAGAGGCCGGGGCGGTCCAGGACGTCGCGGACGGTGGTGGGCGCGGGGAGCGCGGCGGGAGCCGTCACGGGGTCGGGCAACTGCCAGGTGTGGCTGCCGTGGCCGACGGTGACGGCGCGGTCGTTCCCGGGAAGCCGGACCTCGGCCTCCGTGCCCACGGGGACGGTGACGGCGACGTGGAGAACCCCTGATGCCCGTCGCCAGGCGACGGAGGCCGCACCGTAGGGGGTGCGGTGGCACGCGGTGGCGTGGGTGAGTTCTGCACTGGGGCGGGGTTCGACCAGGATGCGCCGGTATCCGGGAGCCGCGGGTGCCAGACCTGCGACCGTGCGGTGCAGCCAGTCGGCGATGGCTCCGAGGGCGTAGTGGTTGAACGAGGTCATCTCACCGGGGTTCACGCTGCCGTCGGGGAGCAGGCTGTCCCAGCGTTCCCAGATCGTGGTGGCTCCCTGGGTGACGGGGTAGAGCCACGACGGGCACTCCGTCTGCAGCAGCAGGCGGTACGCCACGTCGACGTTGCCGGTGCGGGTCAGGGCGTCGGCGACGAGAGGGGTGCCCAGGAAGCCCGTGGCGATCCGGAAGCCGGAGGCCCGTACGCGGTCGGCGAGGCGTCGCCCGGCGGCTTCGACCAGGAGCGCGTCGTCGAAGAGGTCCCACATGATCGCCATCGCGTAGGCGGTCTGGGACTCCCCGATGACACGTCCGTCCGGGGTGACGTAGGCGTGGCGGAAGGCACGCCGGACCTCGGCCGCGATCCGTTCGTAGCGCTCGGCCTCCTCCGACAGGCCGATGACGGCGGCGCTCTCGGCCAGCAGCCGCACGGAGTACGCGAGGTAGGCGGTGGCCACCACCTCCGGAGGGGTCTGGGCCCGCAAGGGGTTGTCCGCCGGTGCGGAGGGGTCGAGCCAGTCACCGAACTGGAACCCGCCCTCCCACAGCCGTCCGGGCCCGGCGAGAGCCAGCACCCGCTCCACCCAGCCGCGCATGCTGGGGAACTGCCGCCGCAGGATCTCTGCGTCGCCGGTGCGCTGGTACAGCGTCCACGGCACGACCACGGCCGCGTCACCCCAGCCGGCCGCCGGGGTCGTGTCGCCCCAGATGTCGGGCACGACCAGGGGGACGGATCCGTCGGACAGCTGCTCCGCGCTCAGGTCCCGCAGCCAGGAGGACAGGAAGGCGGCGCAGTCGAACAGGAAGAGCGCGGCGGGTGCGAAGACCTGGATGTCACCGGTCCAGCCGAGACGCTCGTCCCGCTGGGGACAGTCGGTGGGGATCGACAGGAAGTTGCCCCGGGTGCTCCAGACGATGTTCTCGTGCAGCTGCTCCAGCAGCGGGTGGGAGCAGCTGAACCAGCCGGTGCGGGGCAGGTCTGAGCCCAGCACCACGGCGTCCACGTCGGCCGCCGACACATCGGGGAGCCCGTCGATCCGGGCGTACCGGAAGCCGTGGAACGTCAGGGACGGTTCGAGTTCGCCGGCCGGGCCGGGCGGAAGGTGGAAGACGTCGGTCGCGCGAGCGGTGCGCAGCGGGCGGACGGCCAGTTCGCCGTTCTCCAGGACCTCGGCGTGGCGGACCGTGACCGTCGTGTTCTCGCGCCTGTCGCCATGGCGGATCCGCAGTCGCCCGGTGAGGTTCTGGCCGAAGTCGACCAGTGTGCTGCCCGCCTCGGACGTCCACAGCCGCCGCGCGGGTACCACCTGGGTGGCCCGCACCGGCCCGCCCTCCTCAGGCACGAGGGTGCCGAGGTCGAGATCCAGGACGTCGACAGGATGCACGAAGGCAGTCCCGTCTTCGGCACGGCCGCGCAGGTCGGTGACCTGGCCGTCGTAGAGGTCGGCCGAGAGGATCTCGCTGTCGCACGCTCGCCAGGAGTCGTCGCTCGCCAGCACGATCCGGGTGCCGTCCTCCAGCGTGACCTCAAGCTGCGCGAGCAGCGCCAGCCGCTCGCCGTACAGGGCACGGCCGTCCACCCCGAGGCGTCCGCGGTACCAGCCGTCCCCCAGGAGTACGGAGAGTGTGTTCTCTCCGCGCTTCAGCAGGGAGGTGACGTCCAGGACGTGGTAGCGAAGCCGGTGGTGGTAGGACGTCCAGCCCGGCGCGAGCTCCAGGTCCCCGGCGCGCCGGCCGTTGACGAACGGGACGAACACACCGCGCGAGGTGATGTAGAGCCGGGCGTTCGCCGGGTTTTCCGGCAGAACGATCCGAGCGCCGAGCAGCGGTGCCGGCCCTCCGGAACGCCCGATGTCCCGGGGGCTGATGAGGCGGGCGCTCCAGTCAGAGGTGTCGGCCAGTCCGCGTTCCCCGTAGGCGGACGGTCCCCACTGCCCCCATCCGGCCTCGCCGCGGACGCGGACGCGGACGCCGAAAGGCTCACGTGAGCGCAGTGCAGAGGCCGGCCACCGGACCAGCGTCTGACCGGCGCCCTCGAAACGGAAACTCTCGATGGCTCCCTGCCGCTCGACCTCGATCTCGTAGCCCTCCTGCACGTAGGACGCAAGGGCCTCGCCCACTGTCCAGGAGAGCCGCGGTGTGGCACTGGTGACGATGACCCGTCCCGGGCCCGTCGCATGCTCGATGCGAGGAGCTTCGGGTACGGGGATGAGGGCGGCCGACAGCTCGGCCGGCTCCTGGGAGGTGTGCACGCCGATCCTTCTGTGCTTCAGGAAGTTGCCCGGGGGTTTCCACGTTGTGTGGAATGGTTTACGCGGCGCGACGCTAGACGGGTCGCACAACGTGCGTCAAGAGGTCGGAAACGGCAACTTTGAGCCGGTCACCCGGGAAGCCCCTCACGATCCACCGCTGCGACTGCGACCCGAGGGCTTCCGGACAAGCAGCACCCCCGACCGCCGCGCGAGAGGCCACTGGCCGGAGTGTGCACCGACGAACGCCCGTAGCAGCTGGACACGGCGGAGCGAACCACCAGTTCAAGTGGACTGGTACAGGAAGATCCCACGGGGGCCGTCCGCATGGCGACCTGGCCCCCTGGACCGCTTCCGGCCCGCACCCGCTCCGCGGCCCGGGGGCGGCGAGCGAAGCCGTACCTCCACATTCAGCCAGGCTCGGAAGGCCTCTCGAATGCGTGGAATAGTTTACGCTGTGGGGTGCGTACATCGACTTGTCGAGCAGCCGACACTGCGCGCCCTCGACTCTGGAAAACTGAGGGACGCGTCGTCGGGCGCGTCGTGGATTCGAGACCGGGAGGCGGAAGTGGCGTCAACGAGGCCGCGGCAAACGACCATCGAAGACGTGGCCCGCCGCGCAGGCGTGTCCAAGTCCGCGGTCTCGAAGGTCCTCAACAACGCCTACGGTGTCAGCCCCGAGATGCTGGAGAAGGTCAACCGGGCCATCGAAGATCTCGGCTACCGCCCCAAGGCGGGTGCCCGCGCCATGCGCGGGCGCACCTACACCGTCGGCGTGCTGCTCGTGGACATCGGCTCCCCCTTCGCCCCCGTGATCGTCGAAGGGATCCAGGAAGAGCTGGAACAGACGCCCTTCGAGGTCATCCTCGCCGCGAGCACCAACGAGGACCAGCGGCAGCGCAGATCGGTGGAGACCCTCATCGACCGCCAGGTCGACGGACTCATCATGGTCGCGCCCGCGGTCGGCCAGGACTGGCTGGAGAAGATCGCCACGCAGATCCCGACCGTCGTCATCGCCCGGCACGGCGGCGGCCGCAACTACGACAGCGTCGTCGACGACGACATGGTCGGCGCGGACCTGGTGGTCGAACACCTCACCGCGCTCGGACACCGCTCCATCTGCCACATCGCCCCGCCTCCAGGACCGTTGAAACGGCCTCAGATCCTCGCGCACGCCGCACGCACCGACGGCTACGTGGCAGCCATGCGCAGCCGGGGACTGGAGCCGGACGTCGTGTACACGTCCTTCACCGAGGACGGCGGCTACCAGGGCGCGCAGACGGCCCTGCGGCGGGCGGAGCGGCCGACGGCCATCTTCGCCGGTGCGGACGTCGCCGCCCTGGGTGTGCTGCGGGCGGCGCATGAGCTGGGGCTGCGGGTACCGGAGGATCTGGCGCTCGTGGGCTATGACAACACCCGGCTCGGCGCACTCCCCCAGATCGGGCTGACCTCGGTCGACCAGTCCGGCCGGATGACGGGGGCGACCAGCGCCCGGCTGCTCCACGAACGTATCTCGGGACGGACCAACCCCGTCCTGTTCTCCATCACGCCGACCCTGGTACCCCGTTCCACCTCGCTGAACGCTTAGCACCCGGTGGTGCTTCACCATCGCCGCTCGTCAGGGGCGCGTGGGAGGAGGCAGCTCAGAGGGGGGCTTGGCCGGCCGGCAAGGAGCCGGGCAGGGGCTGCTGTACGTGCCGCGTCAGCGGGCCGTGCACCGGCGGGGTGCAGACCGGAGCGCCGCCGCCGAGCCCGCGAGCCGCAGACGCTGGGACGGTTCGAGCGCGTACCTGGCTTTGACGCGGGCGCGGCGCCGCCCGCGCGGCACCGGGGCTTCTGTTCAGCGCGTCCGGGGTGTGCCGCAGCTGCTGCGGCACACCCCGGGCGCCGGCGAGCCGTTGGCCTCGCTCGCTCAGGTCAGCAGGTGTATGAGGCCTGGCAGTGTGCCGTACGTGGGGCAGGCCCTTGTGCAGGCGGCGGTGCGGTTCGGCCGGAGGGAGCCCGGCGGTCAGGGGGCAAGTTCTTCGAGGGACTTGTTCTTGGTCTCCAGCGCGAAGAACGCGGTGACCGCGGCGCCGAGCAGGGAGATGACGGCGAAGGCGGTGAAGACGTACCGGATGCCGAGGCCGCTGATCATCCAGGCGACGAGGAGCGGTCCGAGCGAGGAACCGGCCCGCAGCCAGGCGCTGCCGAAGCCGGTGCCCAGAGCACGCAAGCGGGTGGGGTAGAGCTCGGCGGAGTAGAGGTAGAGCGAGAAGGCGACGGTCTGGAGGGCGGCATAGGCGAGCGGGGCGATCAGGACGACCTGCGTGGCGGAGGTGGCTCCGAGGGCGGTGAGAGCGAGAAGGGGCACGGCGGCGACGAGGAAGGCGATCGTGTACCAGCGTCTGCGGCCCACCCGGTCGATCGCCAGGGCGCAGAAGACAGAGGCGGCCACACCCACGGCCGAGGTGATCCAGCCGTAGTAGACGGCCGTCTGCACGGGCAGGCCGAAGAATTGCTTGTACAGCGTGGGCAGCCAGGTGATCAGGCCGTTGTTGACGGTGTAGACGCACACCCACAGGGCCCAGAGCATCAGGGTGCGCCTGAGGTAGACGCCCTGGAACAGCTCGCGCCAGTCGGAACGTTTGCCGGCCTGTGCGCTGACCGGCTTCACCACAGGCTCGGCGAGGGTGTGGCCGTGCCGCACAGCGTCGTGCTCCAGCATGGTGACCACGGCGTCCGCGTCGTCGAAGCGCCCGCGGGCGGCGAGCCAGCGCGGGGACTCCGGCATCAGGCGGCGCAGCGGGACGGTCAGCAGAGCCGGGATCAGGCCGACGACGAACAGGGCCCGCCAGCCGAAGTGGGGCAGCAGGAAGTAGCCCGCGACGCCGGCGAACATCAGCCCCACCGGGAAGATCACTTCATAGAGCAGGAAGAACCGGCCGCGTTTGCGTCCGCCGACGAATTCGTTGATGTACGCGCTGGCGACCGGCACTTCGCCGCCGGTGCCGATGCCCTGGACGAAGCGGAACACCATCATCGAGGTGCCGCTCCAGGCGAACAGGCAGGCGACGTCCATCGAGACGAACAGCAGGATCGTGATGAGCAGCGTGGTCCTGCGTCCGATGCGCTCGGCGATCGAGCCGAAGAACAGCGCGCCGACGAGCTGGCCCAGATAGCCGGCCGAGAGAATCATGCCGGTCTGTGCGGTACTGAGGTTCCACTCCGTCACCAGGTGCGGCATGGCGAAGGCGATGACGAGCACGGTGTAGGCGTCGAAGAAGGTGGCGCTGCCGATGACGACCCGGATCAGGGTCAGCCGACGGGCTACCGGAATGCGTTCCAGGCGGGCCAGGAGCACAGCGTCGGTGGTGTGCGTCTGCGGGGAGGCGGAGTGGGTCACCGTGCGCTCCCGTCGGTGTGGTGCAGCCGGGGGCGGCGGACCTCCGCCCAGCCCGTCACTGGCCGGGCTGGGCGGGAAGAAGGCGTGATCATACGTGAACCACCTTGTTCACTCTGAGGACATGCTCGGGGGATGTCGGCCATCGGGTGCGGCCGGGGTGTTGCGGCAGTCGGTCCATGGCGTACTGTGCATTCGATTGCACGAACGACTGCATCATGAGTGCGGGTTTCTGCGTGCGTCAACCCCTTGGACCATGTGAAAGATCGAGTCGGGGAGGAAGGACCGCGATGACGCAGCGACGGACAGCGGGCGGCAAACGGCGCCGCCCGACCATGGCGGACGTGGCACGGGCGGCGGGCGTCAACGCCTCGACCGTGTCCCGCGCCCTGGACAGCCGCCATCCCTTCTCGCGCAGCGAGAGCGCGGACCGCATCCGCCGCATCGCCGAGGAGGTCGGCTACACGCCCGACCCGTCAGCCGCCAGCCTGCGCAGGCAGAGCACCCGCACCATCGGCGTGCTCGTCCCCCGGCTGACCGACACGGTGATGGCGATGCTGTACGAGGAGATCGCGGCCGCCTGCCAGGAGCAGGGGCTCTTCGCCCTGGTCGCCACCACAGGGGACTCCTTGGACGCAGAACTCGCCGGGGGCCGCCTGCTGCTGGAGCGCCGCGTCGACGCGATGATCTTGACCACCGCCCGCCTGGACGGACCGGGAATGCTGCTGCCGCTCCTCGCCGAGCAGGAACTTCCCTACGCGCTGGCGATGCGCACCGACGGCCGCGGCCCCGCCGCTCTCGTCGACGACCGGCTGGGCGGCTACCTGGCCGCCCGCCATCTGATCGATCTGGGACACACCCGGCTGGGCCTGGTCGCCGGGCCCGCCTACGCCTCCAGCGCCCGGGGCCGTGAGGAGGGCTTCCGCCAGGCGCTCGCCGAAGCCCGGCTTCCCGTGGACGACACACTGGTGCGGCGCTCCGGGTTCTCGATGGACAGCGGTGAACAGATCGGTGCGGAGCTTCTCGCCCAGCCCCACCCGCCCACCGCCGTCTGCGCGGTCAACGACAACACTGCCATCGGTGTCATGGCAGCCGCCCGGCGCGCGGGACTGCGGGTGCCCGAAGACCTCTCGGTCGTCGGTTTCAACGACACCCCGGTCGCCACCCGCTTCCCCGCGCCTCTGACCAGCGTCCGCGTCGCCTTCCGTGAGCTGGCCCGCGGCGCGGTCAGCCTGGTGCAGCAGGCCATCGACGGCAAACCCGCCCAGACCCTCACCTACGCCCCCACCCTCATCCCCCGCGGCTCCACAGCCCGCCGCCCCTGACGGCACGCCACACCCCTCCCCCTCGCCTGCTCCTTCACCCCACGCCTCCGGCACAGAGAACGGATCAGCCATGCCTGAAACACGCGAGAAGCTCGACGCCTTCTGCCACATCCTCCCGCGCGCCTACGCGGACCGGCTCTTCGCCCTGGACGGCCTCCCGGCCATAGCCAACCTGCGCAAGCGCATCATGGCCATCCCCTCCCTGGTCGACCTGGACGTCCGCTTCCGCCAGCTCGACGAGTTCCCCGGCTACCGGCAGATCATCAACCTCGCGGCCCCGCCGGTGGAGGACCTCGGTGCCCCCGCCCTCTCGGCCCAGTACGCCCGGACCGGCAACGACGGCCTGGCCGAACTCGTCGCCGAGCACCCCGACCGCTTCGCCGGCTTCTGCGCCGCCGTCGCCCTCGACGACGTCGACTCCGCCCTGGCCGAACTCGACCGCGCGGTCCGGATGGGCGCCGCCGGCGTACAGATCTACACCCACGTCCAAGGCCATCCGCTGGACGAGGAACGCTTCGAGCCCTTCTGGAAGCGCTGCGCCGAGCTCGACCTCCTCATCCAGGTGCACCCGTGCCGCAATTCCAGCTGGGCGGACTACCCCACCGAGGAACGCTCGAAGTACGAGATCTGGTGGACCTTCGGCTGGGAGTACGACCTGTCCGCCTTCATGGCCCGCATCGTCTTCTCCGGGGTCCTCGAGCGCTATCCGCACCTGAAGTTCCTGATCCACCACGGCGGCAGCATGATCCCGCACTTCTCCGGCCGGGTCGGCCCGGGCTGGGACCAGCTCGGCTCCCGCACCCCCGCCCACCAGCAGGAAGACGTCACCGGTTACCCGCTGACCAAGCGTCCCATCGACTACTTCAGGATGTTCTACGCCGACACCGCGCTCTTCGGCGCCGCCCACGCTCTGCGCTGTGCCGTCGAGTTCTTCGGCCCGGAGCGGATCCTGTTCGGCAGCGACTCCCCGTACGACCCGGAGAAGGGCCCGGGCTACATCCGCTCGGCCATCGCCAACGTCGAGGAACTGGACCTCACCCCCGGCGAGCGGGACGCCATCTACGGGGGCAATGTCCGCCGCCTGATCGGCTCCCGTCTGACGTCGCCCGTCTCCTGACCGCACCGCTCCGCCTTCGTGCATGGCCCCACGGCATCCGGCCATGGCCGGACACCGGCATGCCGAGACCCGCGGAGCTCCGCTTGCCTCCCTGCCTGCCGGGCCGAACCCCTGTCGCGCCAGACGCCCGGAAGGGGCCGCCGCATGTGCGGTGGCGGTCTGCCGTGCCGGGAGCACACCCTCGACGCCCGCTCCCGGCACGGCCACAACCTGAACGGTCGACGCGCGGATCCGACGCACGCCAGGTGGTCCCCGCGACGGCCGGCGGAGCATCAGCCGGTGGCGGGCCCGGCTGGGCCCGCCACCGACTCTCCGGGCGGTGGTCTCGGCCTGTTCTCCCTGCGGCGGGCCGGGGTATGCGGCTGTCCGGCCTGGCCGCCCTGCTGTCGGGATGTCTGTTCTCCGCACGGCATCCGGCTCCGGGCCCGTGGCGCCGTACGCCTACCGTGGCCCACTGCGCCCGGCAAATTCTGTGGAACAGTGCACGAGAGGTGGCGACCATGTCAGCACACCCGAACACGCGCGGACAAGGCTCGTGCACAGCTTGGATGAGCGAGCCAGGTGCGCCCCCTCCCGCCCTCCGGGCTCGACACGGCGCCGGACCGACTTCTCCCCCCGTGCAAAGAAGGGAGGACCCGACATGCTTCCTGCGCCGGCGAACTGCCCGGCGCAGCGAAGCAACGCGCCTAACGTGCAGATCGGCAGCCGTCGGCCGCGCAACTGAAGCCAGCCCCCGAAAGCCCGCGCCAGGACCGGCGGCGGCATGTCGAGTGCATACGCCAGGGCCCCGGCCCCGTGTGCTTCGATGACCAGGCCGCAGAAGCGGCGCACGCACCTTGACACTAAAACACACGCATCCCTACAGTCTCGGTGTGGAACAGTACACGCCGTTAATCGGGCAGTTACCTGTTTGACGGACTACCAGGAACGCCAGACGACGCACTCCGCTCATCCCGCCGGAACGTTCTGGAGCTCTTCATGGGCCTGGCAGGCACACACCGCCCCGACCCGGCCCGTGAACTCACCGTCCCGGTCTGCGAGCCGCCGCGCGCGGGACTCCTACCTCGCATGCAGTCCCGCCACCGATGAGCCAGGCGCGCGCAGGCGTGCCTTCTGACGGCCTGTGCAGCAGCCGGTCGGTACTCCCGTCGAAGAGAGAGCGTCCCTGCCGCTCCGCCCCTTCGCCCCTTCGCCCGCCCTGCGGCCGTATCCGTCCGGTGCGGCCCCGCTTCCCTCCCGCGGCAGCTGCCGCAGCCGGTGATCCGACCCGTTAGGCGAATGACCATGACCTCTCCCCTCAGCAGACGCACCCTCGGACGGCTCGCGGCCGCTTCCCTCGTCTCCGCAGGCATCGGTGCGTCCACCCGGGCCCACGCCGCCGACAGCAAGCGCGTCCAGATGGTCCCCGCGGAGTACTCCGGCGCCCTGAAGAACCCTCTGATGGGGTTGGTGGCCAAGGACTTCTTCGTCAACACCACCGACCCCGCGTGCGCGGAGGACCAGCCCCTGGACTACATGCCGTGGGCCACCATGGTGATGACCTACATCCCGTGGGATCACCTGGAGGACGACGCCGACGACTCCGTCGAGAAGATCTCCGCCTATCTGGACCAGCGGTGGCGCGGCAAGGACTCGAGCGGCGTGTGGCGCCCTTACGAGGAGTACGGGATCAAGGTGATCCCGCGCCTGTACCTGAGGTTCCCCGCCGAGACCTCCGGCAACACCGGGAGTTTCTACGGCTTGGGGGGCGACCACTGGCCCGCGGACCTCAGCGCCGGCGACTTCACCAGCTCCGCCTTCGACGCCCGGCTGAACAGGATGATCCAACGGCTCGGCACCCTCTGGGACGACGATCCGCGCGTCGCCTACATACAGATGGGGGTCTTCGGCACCTGGGGAGAACAGCACGGCACGGCTCAGCCGCCGAACCTGGAGACCTACTTCAACCAGTACTTCCTCAACAAGCACGTTCAGATCCGGTACTACAACAAGTCCCAGTGGTCCGACTACACGAAGTTCGGCCACTACAACGACAGCATCGGCGACCTGACCACCGCACCGAACTGGGCCTCCAAGCCCATCGGCGGCGAACCCGCCTACGACTACAACGGATTCACCGTCCACGGATACAACACCCGTGAGACCTACCTCGACGAGGACTACACCAACAACACCGCGAACCTGGTCCGTTCGGCCCACGCCGTCTACCTGACGTGGGCGGGCGACTACAGCTACGGCTCGCGGTGGACCTCCTGGGACGCCGAGGGCGCGCGGGCGGCGTATCTCGCCGACAAAGCCACCATCGACAGCGGCGCCGAGAAGCTGCAGAAGGAACTGGGCTACCGCTACGTCATCTCATCGTTCAGCTATCCGAAGAGGATCGACCCGGGTGTGCCGTTCGACGTGTCGTTCACGGTGAAGAACACCGGCTCGGCGCCGATGTACTACAACTGGCCGGTCCAGGTCAGCCTCAAGGACCCGACCACGGGGCAGATCGTGTGGAGCGACACGTTCGCGGACACCGACATCACCACATGGCAGCCCGGATCCGGCTACCCGGCCTTCGACAAGAAGAAGAGCGGGTCCTGGAGCGAAGCGGTCGCGAGCTACTCCACCCCACCGGCCGAACACACGGAGACCGGCACGTTCACGGTGCCGAGCACGGTGCCCAAGCCCAAGACCTACATCATCCAGCTGGCGGTGCTCGACCCCGGCGGCAACGTGCCGAGCCTGCGGTTCGCCATGCAGAACTACACGCAGGGCGGCTATCACCCCATGGGGCAGGTCGGCGTCGGCAAGACCCCCTCGCGCACCGTGATCGACCCGTCGTTCTTCGACGATCCGGCCGTGGACGTGGGGCTGCGCTACTACCGGCCCGGCCAGGAAGTCCCCACGGCACCCGCGACGCTGGACACACTCCGGATCTCCGGGCCTCAGATCCTGGTGGCCCAGAACGGCGAGGGGTACGACCTGGAGAACCTGCTGCTCAGCGGCACCGACACCCGGACCTACCCACACGGCCTCGACGCGGCGACGGTCAAGTGGTCCCTCGCCTCCGGATCCGCTCACGCCTCGCTGTCAGGCAGCAGGCTCATTCCGAGCAGCGTCGGCACGGGCACCGTCGTAGCCGTCCTGAACGGCGTGACCAGCGAACCCTTCGCCTTCGAGGTGTCCGACGAGCTGGGCACCCTCTCCGGCACCGTGACCGCCGGCTACGGCAGCCTCCTGGCAGGTGTCACCGTCACCATCGCCTCCGCGTCCCGGACGTACACCACGAGCACCGACACCGACGGCGCCTTCGCCTTCAGCGACGTCTTCGCCGACACCTACACGCTGACGGCCGGCAAGACCGGCTACACGGACACGGTCACCGAAGACGTCACCGTGGAGAAGGCGAGGGCCTTCACCGCCGATCTGGTCCTCGAACTCGTCACCGGCGGCGACTTCTTCGACGACTTCAGCAGCGGCACCGGCAACTGGACGGCCGGCACCGGCGCCTGGTCGATCAGCGACGGCGTCTATCACCAGACCACCGTCGGCGGCAGCAACTCCTGGCGCTACGCGTCCACCATCACCGGCAAGGTCTGGCAGGACGCCACCTACGACGTGGACATCAGCTACGACGGCAGCGGACAGAACTGGGCGGCCCTGCTGTTCAGGAAGCCCGCCCAGAGCGACACCATCAACACCGGCGGATACTTCGTCGACTGGCAGTACGGAGGCAAGATCGAACTCGGCCGCGCCGGCTCCACCGTGGTCGTCCTCGCCACCGCGCAGCGCACCACTGACTGGAGCACCGCACACCATCTGCGGGTCGTGACCCAGGGAAGCAACATCAAGGTCTACGTCGACGACGAATCCAGCCCCGTCATCGACGTGGACGACTCGACCTCCCTGTTCGGATACGCGGGCGTGGGCGTATCCGGCGCCCAGTGGGGCTTCGACAACGTCCAGGTGACGGAAGCGTAGTTCTCACGGTCCGAGCAGCCGGCACCCCGATCCGGCCGCCGACCGGAACAGATGCGGCGGACGCGGTACGCACCGCGTCCGCCGCCGCCTCCCCGTCCGAGGTGGTTCCGGCGCCTGTCGCTAAGCTCCACCGCCATGACCAGTGAACTCGGTTTCACCTGCACGTGCTGCGGGGCCCAGCACCTTGAACTGCCGATGAACTACACGGCCGAGGCCCCGGCCGTGTGGGATCCGGCCTTCGTCGGCGCCGACGACTGCCTGCTCTCATCGGACCAGTGCGTGGTCCGCGGGCAGCACTACTTCGTCAAGGGCCTGATCGAGATACCGGTCATCGACAGCGACGAGGTGTTTTCCTGGGGGGGTCTGGGTCTCGCTCAGCCGTGAGAACTTCTCCCGGGCTGCAGATCTGTGGGACAGGCCCGACCGCGAGGCGGAGCAGCCGTACTTCGGCTGGCTCACCACCGACCTGCCGGTCTACTCGCCCACGACCCTCAACCTGAAAACGCACGTCCACACCCGCCCGGTCGGTGAACGCCCCTACGTCGAGCTTGAGCCCACCGATCATCCCCTCGCCGTTGAACAGCGTACGGGGATCACTCTGGACCGCGTGCGGGAGATCGCGGCGGCCGTACTTCATGTCAGCGGTGGTGAGTAGCGATGATGACCGACAATCCGGTATCACCGATTCCAGTCGCACCTGTCGGCCTGAGCCGCCGGGCCCGGAGGTTCATCGAGGTGGACGGCATCCATGTCCCCCGGCAGGACATCCGGCGTCACTGCGACGCGTGGATCGAGTGCGAGATTCCCGCTGCGGAGATCACCGGGCCGCGGCCTTCCAGGACCGCTGGGGCAGCCTCGCCCTGCCGCCTGCTCCGTTCTACGAGGGGGCGCATTCCGCCCATTTAGAAGGTGTCTCACGTGGCGAGCTTTGCGAGTTTCTTGTAGCAGGTCAGGGCGGCTGCGAGGCCGAGGAAAGCAAGGAAGTGGGAACCCTTTCGTTCGTATCGCACGGCGAGTCGGCGGTAGCCGAACAGCCAGGCGATCGACCGTTCGATCTTCTAGCGGTGCCGCCCGAGCCGCTCGCCGGACCCGATTCCCGGGCGGGCGATCCGCGGGATCAGGCCCCGACTGCGGAGCCAGGCGAGGTGGCCGGCGGAGAAATACGCCTTGTCGGCGCGGACCTTGACCGGTCGCCGCCGGCGCGGTCCGCGCCTGGAGCGGACAGCGGGTATCGCCAGGATTAGCGGCTTGAACGCCTGGCTGTCGTGCAGGTTCGCCCCGGACACCGCAACGGCTAGCGGGATGCCCTGAGCATCGGACAGGACGTGCAGTTTGCTGCCCTTCTTGCCGCGATCAACCGGATTCGGACCGGTCAGGGTGCCCCCCTTTTCGCCCGGACGGAGGCCGCGTCGACGATCGCCGAGGTCCAGTCCACCTCGCCTCTGGCACCGAGTTCATCCAGTACCGCCCGGTGGAGTCGGCGCCACAGGCCCGCCTCGGTCCACACTGTGAACCGGCGATGCGCCGTCGCGGGAGACGTTCCGAACGCCGGCGGCAGATGCCGCCAGGCGCAACCGCTGGTCAGCACGTACACCACCGCAGTGAACACGGCCCGCTCGTCGCACGGAGCGGTCCCGCCGCCCTGCGGACGAGCAGCGAACGACGGCAGCAACGGGGCGACCAGCTCCCAGAGTTCATCAGGAACCAGCCGCCGTGACAGATCAGCACCCACGACCGGCATCATGCCGCACAGACATTACGCCACGTGAGACATCCTCTTAGGCAAGGCGAAATCTCCGTCCCGGCACGCTAAGCGACGCCCCGAGGAAAAGCCGCTGCCGCCCGGGCCGCGCCGCTGGGAGACTGCGGGGATGACCACGCAGCGGCTGCCGTTCCCGGTTCCGGACGAACGCGCACACCTCTTCGCCGCCGGCTACGCCGACATGCACGACCTCGTTGAGGACCTGGTCGTGCCCGCCGACGTGCCCGAGGCCGCGGCGACCGTCCTGCGTACGGCCCGCGAGCTGCTGCGCCAGTCGTACTACTGCTATGAGTTCTCCACCGTGGCGGTCATGCACTCCCTGATCGCGGTGGAGATCGTGCTGCGCGACCGCATCCCCGACGCGGGCACGTAGCCGCTGCACCACCTCATCAAGCAGGGCCCCGACGACGGGATCCTGACGGCCCGGCAGGCGGAGTACCTCGACTACGGCCGGCAGATCCGCAACGGCATGGCGCACGGCCAGACCACGCACGCGGCGATGCCGCCGACCATTGCGGTGCCGATGGTGACGACCTCGTTCGCGATCGTCTCCGAGCTCTGCGCCGGTGTCCTCTGACACTGATGTCGGACCGACTGCCATCAATGTCGGACCCCTTCTGGCGCCCCTGCCTTCCCCCTCGGCACGCCACATCCGGAGGCGGAGGTCGCCACAAACGGAAGGACGAACCTCAGCGGCCTACCGGATCTCATCGCGGGTGGCGTCGACGAACGCCGTGACCGCGACCCGACATAGGCGGGTCAGCTCCTCCGATTCCTCGGGAGTGGCAGCGTTGTAGATACGGCGGGCCGCATCGAAAGCTTCTTCGGTGAGACGGTGCACGCGTGGATCGCTGGTGAGGAGGAGAACGCGATCCATGGCCTGCCTCGCTTCGCTTCGCCGGTCGAACAGGTGAAGGCGCGCCGCTTCGAACTCTTCCGGCGGTTTCTGCCTGTAGTGCCAGCGCCGCAACTCAGCGTTGGCTGCCACGATGACCGCGGCCGCGTATTGGCTGTAGGCGTTGATCCGTTCCAGGCGCAGGTCCCGGTCCCGCGCTGCCTGATCGGCCTCAAGCACTGCTCGCCGCTGGAAGAGATGAGTGAGGAGCGCGCCCAGCGGAGTGCCAGCAACAGCGACGCTGACAGTTACGACTTCCCCCATGGAGCCCATGGCCGCACGAGCGTAGCCAGCTGTCAAGTGCCGCGTGCGAGCGGGAAGCGCCGGCCTTTCTCCACCGCGCGCAGCTGCTCCCAGTCAACCTCGGGGTGAGCTTGCCATCTGTCCCTCGCGTCAACCGAGAATCTGTCTGCGGTAATTCAACGCTGTCACTGGCACTGACGACGAAGTGGGCGTGGACCAGAGCTCTCCAGGTGGCACACGTCGGTGTTCCGGCGCGCCTTACATACCCCCAAGGCCGCAGGAACTTCCCTCGACGCGGGACCGCCGGTCGGGGGGAGTACTGGGGTGTGGCGGGGCAGCGTGGTACCAGGGGCCTTCGCCGGCCCCTGGACCCCGCTGCCCCGCCACTTCCCGGCGCGAATCCGTTTCGTCGTGGCGTGGACCGTGCGCGCCGGAAAGCGGCGGGGTCGTGTGCGGGTGCAGAGGCCGGTAACCGGATGGCAGCGGTGAGGAAGGGTTCGGTGTCGGCTGACGGCCAGGACAGGTTGCTGCCGGGGGCTCAGGTCCGTTCGTTCCCCCGTTGAGTGCTGCCCCGAGATAGGGAGGGGCGAGCGTGCCGACGGCTGAGGTGGGCGGGCAGGTGCGGTTGTGGGTTCCTGCCCGGCTGGGGTGGCGGCCTCCTGCGTAAGGGAAGAGAGCGCACCCGCCAAAGCGCATCTGACCTGCGAAGACATGCCGATCCGCCAAGATCGTAGGAACTGGCAGGCAGTTCCTACGACCGTGGAGAGCGATCCGTGGACCTGAGTGCCCAGATCCTGGGGTCGTGCTGCACGGTCTCACCGATCGCACACCCTGCCTCACCGGACTGGGACAGCGGCTGAGCGATCCGCCACCACGATTCCTCGGTCTGGGTACCACGATCCCTCAGCAGCGCCACATTGACCTCACGTACATGACTGCCCGTCGGAGCGATCGGTGCGCGGCGCGGACTGCCCGCAGCAGGGGAGCAAGCGACACGGCAGGCAGGCGGAGCTGATTGACTTCTTGCTCATGTACGTTAAGTTCATCTGGTCGGCCCTGAAGCCGTCCTCATGAACCATCCGCCACACCCCCTGCTCGGAGGGCCCGTTGGGAGCAGTACGCAGGCTGGTCGACGCCGACACAGGCGAGCCGGTCCCCTATGCGCCGTACGCCTTCTCGGGCAGACATACCCAGGTCGACAAGGCGCGCGTCGAAGCGATCACCGAGTCCAAGGCGTTCACGCCCAGCCAGAAGTTCCTCGTCCTGTGGTGGATCGGGGTCTCGCCCGAGGGCATGGAGCCGCTGAGGGCCACCGGCGCGGACATCGCCAAGCGGGTCGGGATGTCCACCGACGCTGTCGGGAAGATCAACAGGAAGTTGGCCAAACACCGCATCCTCATCGTTCGAGGACGCATCGGCAACTACAACTTCTACCGGATCAGCCCGTACATCGCCTTCCACGGAACGGGTATCGAGCAGCGTGAAGCGGTGAAGACGTGCAACCCGCCGGACATCCCCGGATTCAACGAGAACGCCCCTGCGCGGTGGGAGGCCCAGTGATCAGCAACGACGAGAAGCACAAGAACCTCGAACTGCTCGAGAAGACGGCAGGCATGACCGCCAACCAGCGCCTCGTCGTCATGCTGTACGCCCTGCACCCGACTGACCGGTCCGGCGCCGTCCTCGAGACGGCCGCCAACCTGGCCCAGCTCGTCGGTATGGCACCTACCGTCTTCTCCCGCACCCGCAAGCAGGTCATCGAGGCCGGCTGGCTCCAGGAGACAGAGAGAATCGGCCACATCAAGTACTACCGGCTCGACCCCAGGCGGCTGGGTGAAAACATCGTCGTCCCCCTCCGCCGCGCAACGTGACGTCCTGCGGAGCGCTCCTCATGTACGTCACGTACATGAGGAGCGCTCCGCAGGACCGTTTCTCATGACCTCCAGGCAAGGTCTGTCGCCACGGCGCTCCCGCACCCCCGTGACGCGGGTGACGGCGTAGGCGGAGGACAGTGCGAGTACCTCGCGTCGTCCAGGTTGAACGGCATCCGACGAGCGCCGGCTGCGGCCGTGACGGTGAGCAGCCGCCGAGCCTCGCTCGTGTTGCCGGTGAGGCTCAGTGGTGCTGCGAATGCTCGCGCGGCGGCTAGGGCGTGTATCGGAAGTGGCTTGGGAGGCTGTTGGTCCGTCAGTCCCGAGGCAGGAGGGCGAGCCAGCGGTCGTCCTGGAATTCGGCGGGGACTTCGTCCTCCCCCGGATCGATGCCGCGGCGTTCCAGCTCGTCGAACCATCGATCCCGCTGTGACTCGGGGAGGCGCCGTCCGCACCAGGGACAGAAGTCGATGGTGATGCTCGACGTGCCGCCGTCGTGGATGATCAGCCCGTACTCCTGGAACTTGGTGCTGAAGTTGATCAGTGTGTCCGGGCAGGCGAAGGGGTCGCTGTGCTGGTCGCAGTTCATGTTCACGCAGCGGCTCATCGCTTCGCAGCAGTGGTTGGTCATGACCTTGGCTTTCCGGTGATCGACTCGATGACCAGAAGTAGATCACGGTCTGTAATGATCACCGGGTGGCACGTGGAGATCTGACGGATACGCAGTGGGGCCGGTTGGAGTCGTTGTTGCCCAAGGGCAGGAAACCCGGACGTCCACCGAGGTGGAGTCGGCGGCAGCTGATCGACGGCATACGGTTCCGTACACGCACCGGCGTCCCGTGGCGGGATGTGCCAGAGCGATACGGGCCCTGGGCCAGGTCGTACGACCTGTTCCGCCGTTGGCAGCGGGACGGCACTTGGCAGCGGATCTTCAGCGAGCTGCAGACCCAGGCCGATGCCAAGGATCTCATCACCTGGGACCTCAACATCGATTCCACCGTATGCCGGGCCCACCAGCACGCTGCCGGGGCGCGGAAAAGGGGGACCTGCAGAAGGAGCCGCCCGGCGGGATCACCGTCGAGCCGGACGACCACGGCCTCGGGCGCTCGCGCGGCGGTCTGACCACCAAGCTCCACCTGGCCGTCGAGCAGGGCCAGAAGCCGATGGCCGTCGTGATCACGGCTGGACAGCGCGGTGACTCCCCGCAGTTCGAACCTGTCCTGAAGAAGGTCCGTGTCGCCCGCCCGGGCGCCGGACGGCCGCGGACCCGGCCCAACCGGGTCCGTGCAGACAAGGCGTACGCGTCCCGCAAGAACCGCGCCTACCTGCGACGACGCGGAATCCGATGCACCATCCCGGACAAGGCTGACCAGGCGGCCCACCGCAAGAATCGCGGCTCTCGCGGTGGCCGGCCGCCCAAGTTCGACGCCGAGGATTACAAGGCTCGGCATGCGGTCGAGTGCGGGATCAACCGCCTCAAAAGACACCGCGCCGTGGCGACGCGCTACGACAAGCTCGCGGTCCGCTACGAGGCGACCGTCCTCGTCGCAGCCATCAACGAGTGGCTGTGACCAGCACATTTGATACACGCCCTAGCGGCACGGGCCGGAGCGAAGGCCGCGCCATACTGACGGCCGCGTGCGCGTGCTCGTCACCGATCGGGGTGGACGGCCTGGACGCCGGTTCCCGCGTAGACCCTGGGCGTGAGAGCGAGCAGGAAACGACCCGTCGGGAAGGCGGCCGAGGGCCTGGCGGCGTGGATGGCATGGACGGCGGCCCGTTGATGTAGCCGAGCAGTCCGGGCCGCTCGGCGTCGCCGGCCGCCAGCGACAGCACGGGCGCGTGCAGCGTTCCCAGCCCGCCCGAGGCCTGCACGTAGAACGCTGCGACCGCTTCGTTGAATGGCTGTCTGTGGTGTGTCGCTCGACGTGTTGCGGATCGGGGGTTGAGGAACATCGGAGCGAAACCCGGTGCTAAGCCTCGATCGGCCCTGGTGGGCGGCTGACGGATCGTCGGCGACCGGACCCGTCTGAAGTCTTCCCCAAGGCCGTCGGTCCGCGCGATGTCTGCCCCGACACCGGGCTTGTCCGGCTGTCATACGGCCAGGCCCGAGCTCTGCTCGACGCCCACACCTCGCTCGGCGGTGTGCCGGGGACAGGCTGGGACCTGCACGAGTACCGTCATTCTGGCCTCACATACCTCGGTGAAGCCGGGGCCAGCCTGCCGATGCTCATGGCCAAGTCGCGGCACACGAAGCCTGAGAACGTGAGGAAGTACTTCCGTCCCTCGGCGGAGGCGATCGCCGAGGTCACCAGCCTGCTCGCACCCGACGACAGCAGGCGCTGACCTCGACACGCAGGCCCGTGCGATCAACTTCCGTCTGCCTCTGCCTGACAAAGATGCCGAGCAGACGCCGGCCGCCTGGCCCGCCTCCCGGCCGACCGGCGACATCGCCGATTGGCCGCGGCCGTCCCGAGTTGTCAGGCCGCCGTCGGTGGTGCGCTCATCGCTGCCGTCAGGAACGTGATCGCCCAGTGCCGGGCTGCCTCGCCCGCTACCGGGGACAGGCAGGCCGGGGAGCGCTGCTGGTGGACCTCGACGCGGTCCACGGCCGCCACGGCGAGGATCCCCCGCATCCGGAACCGCAGTTCCTCCGGGGAAAGGCCGGGCAGTGCGCGCCTGAAGGCCGCCAGGTAGCGCTCACGGACCGTGTCCTCGGCCGGACCGGTCCAGCTGCGCACCTCCTCGGCCGGGTCGCTGAGGATCGTCACGATCAGCCGGGATGTCTGGGCACCGCCCTCGTCACCGGCCGCCATCTCGTCGAACAGCGGCCCCGCGAATGCCTCCACCAGTTCGGTGACCGCAGGGTCCGGAGTCCTCGCGAGCAGTCGGTCGAGCCCTGCGCACTGCGCGGCGTTGATGGGCTCGATCACGCGGCGGGCGACCGCGGCCAGGAGTTCCGCCTTCGAGCCGAAGTGATACCCGACTGCGGCCAGGTTCGCTCCGGCGAGGTCGGTGATCGCGCGGACCGAGGTGCCGCGGTAACCGCGCTCGGCGAAGAGGCGTTCGGCCGCGTCGAGGATCTGAGTGCGGGTGTCAGGTGGCGCCATGCCTGCATACACTACAGACGTTTGATTCAAACGAACGTATGACTGAAACGAACGTGCGAAAAAGGTTGTCATGAAACTGCTCGTGTACGGCGCCGGGGTTCTCGGCAGCCTGTTCGCCGCCCGCCTGCATGAGGCCGGGCACGACGTTGCGCTCCTCGCTCGGGGCAAGCGCCTGGCCGCCCTGCGCCGACACGGCGTGCAGCTCGCCGAGGCAGACAGCCCGGCCATCAGGCGGGTACCGGTGCCGGTGGTCGAGCACCCGGCCGGCGGGTACGACCTGATCGCGGTCTTCGTCCGCACCCATCAGGTGGACGCTGTGCTGGAGTCACTCGCCGGTCTCGAAGGCGACGTGCTGTTCCTGCACAACTGGGCGGCCGGCCCGGAGCCGCTGGGCGCGGTGATCGGCCACGAGCGGGTGCTGCTCGGCTTCGGCATGGCCGGCGGCACGATGGACGGCGACGTGGTCCGCTACCGCGCGACCAACTTCATGACCCGCCGGGTTGCGATGCCGATCGGCGAACCCGACGGCCGGACCACCCCGCGACTCGCACGGATCGTGCGGACGTTCCGCGCCACCGGGATCAACGCCAAGACCGAGCCGAAGATGGATGCCTGGCTCAAGACGCACGCGGCGTTCGAGGTGCCACTCGGGCAGGCGGTGCACACGGCGGGCGGACCGGTAGCGCTTGCCGACGATCCGGACGCTGTCCGCGGCATGCTCCGCCTCATGCGGCAGAACCTGGCCGCCATGCCGACGCCGCCGGCCCCTCGCGGGTTCGCTGCATTGCGGACCCTGCCGGAAGGTCTGCTCGTGGCCACGCTGCGACGCTTCCTGCGAAGCCCGACGGCCGTACACAGCGGACTCAGCGACGCCTCGCCCGCGGCAGCTGCCGAACTCGCGCGGCTGGCCGAACAGATCCGCGCCTATACGAAAGTCCGGTAGACGACAGGCGGCCGCGCCTCCTCGGCCGGATCACACGTGAGTGCTGCTCTGGCTCTGTTCCGCGCACTCCTCGGCCGCTGGCCCCGCCCGCTGCACCCGCGTCTCTCCCGGGGCCCTCGCCCGCTGACCGGCCCGACCAGCGTTACTCGTCGTCGGCGGCGTCCGGATCGCGCAGCGGGCGCATCCCGCCGGGCAGCTCGGGCAGTTTGGACGAGTACCGGCCGAGCATGTTGATGTGCTGCCGGACGAACGGGGAGAGGCGGGCGACGTCCGCGACGAGGACGTCGAAGCCGTCCGCCCGCAGCTGGTTCACCGCGGCGTCCATGTAACGGGTGTTGAAGAGGACGACGGCGTTGAGGACCAGGCCGAGCGCGCCGATCTGGTCCTCCATGCCGTCCTGGTAGCGCTGGTAGAGCTGCCCCGAGCGGCCGTGGAAGATCTTCCGGGCAAGCGCGTGGCGGCCCTCCTGGAGGTTGGCCTGCGCCTTGATCTGGCGGCGGTAGCCGGGCTCGTCGGCCAGCCGCAGGATGTGCAGGGGGTTGGCGATCCGCCCGTAGTGCGCGGTCGCGTCCCCGAGCGGGGTGGGCGCGGCGATCGCGGCGGCCAGTTCCTCGCGCGGCACCACCTCCTCGATACGCTCCCACATCGCCGTCAGCGTCGCCACCTCCGGCGGACTGATCTCCCCGGACTCGGTGTCGACCTGCTCGCTCGTGGTGTCGAACACGACCCGGAACGCGGTCGCCAGCCTGATCCCGGCCCGCTCCATCCTCGGCAGCGTCTTCAGCTTCCGCTTCGCCGTCTCCCGCTCGCCCGCGCGAGCAGCTTCGTCGCGATCAGCACCTCCAGCAGATCCAGCGCGTCGTCGACCGCCCTGCTCGTCAGGTAGACCGCGGTGGCCAGCAGGGTGGCCAGGCGCCGCGAGTCGCCGTGGCGTCGCAGCAGGGACGCCTTGCCGTCCACGCCGTACCGCGACAGCTCTGCCAGTCGCCGCGGCGGTATCCCGGACACGTCCAGCTTGCCCATCCCGAACGCGTCGATCTCCGCCGCCCGCTCAAGCGCCCACTTCATCTGGGGCCCGGATATCCGCACCGGGCCGCGCCGCAGCCGGTCCAGCTCCGATACCCGCGCGCCGGGCGGCACGGTCAGCAGGGAGTCGAGCACCGCCCGCTGACCGGTGCTCAGCAGCCCGTAGAGGCTGTCCCACAGCCGCTGGTTCGCCGCCTCCCGCACCGATGCCACCAGCCGGGCGAGCGTCGTCACGCCGGGCAGCAGCACCCGCCGCTCGCGCAGCCACCCCACCGCCGCGTCGAACAACGCCTTCGGGCCCTCCCCGGTCGTCCACGCTCGCGCGTCCACCCACACCCGCAACTCGGCTTCCGCCTCGGCGAACTCCGTGTACTCCAGCCGCCCTCGAAGAGGTCCAGGTCAAAGCTCTCTCAGGTGCGCGGGAGGCTTAGCGCCGGTTTTCGTTCCGATGTTCCTCAACCCCCGGATCAGGGTCGGCGACGACGGGTTGGGCGGTGTGTGGGGAAGGCCAGTGCCGGCAGTGGGATGACCGGGCTGACGGACCGGGTGGCGGCCTTCAACGGCAAGCTCGCCATCGACTCCCCGCCCGGCGTCGGTACCACGATCCGGATCCGGATCCGGATCCAGATCCCGATCCGGGCCTGAGCGGGCTCCTCCGGGAGCGGCCGGTCGAAGAGCCCGGTCAGGCCTCCGTCCGGGTGGGCGGGCACGTGGGCACCGGCGCGGGTCGGCGCGTGACCGGCCCCGTCGCGGGGTGCTTGCGGCTGTGCCATGTCCGGTTCCCGTTCGTCGGCTGCGGGCGGTCGCCGCAGAGTGGCGTTGTCGTGCTGTCGGTGGAACTCCTCGGTTCCCGAGGTCTGTCGTGCGCTCCCTCGCCCTTCCCTCGGGGCCTCCCGGGCCGTTGTAGGGCACACACCCCACACACCCCACACACCCCGCCCCGTCACCGGCGCGAGCCCCGCCCGGACGCCGCTCCGGCGCCATCCGAGCGCTAGACGTCTACAGCTGTATACTTAGCGGTGGCGACACATCTCCCCGGCCGTCGCGGCGCGGGGAGGACCTAGAGAAGGACACGGAACACATGAACCTGAACCTGACCGGAAAGCGCGCACTCGTCACGGGGTCGAGTCTCGGACTCGGTGAGGCCACCGCGAAGCTGCTGGCGGCCGAGGGCGCCACGGTCCTGGTCCACGGCCGGGACAAGGAGCGCGCGGAGAAGGTCGCCCGGGAGATCCGCGAGGACGGTGGCAGCGCTGCCACCGTCCTGGGCGACCTGGCCGACGACGAGGCCGCCGCCGAGGTCGCCCGCGCGGCCCTCGCCGACGGGCCGGTCGACATCCTCGTCAACAACGCCGGTTTCTACCGGCATCTGTCCTGGGCGGAGGCGACCCCCGACGAGTGGCGTGACACCTACAACGTCAACGTGGTCTCGGGGGTGCGCATGATCCGGCACCTCGTCCCGGCGATGCGGGAGCGCGGCTGGGGCCGGGTCGTCACCATCGGCGGCGGCCTCGCCTCCCAGCCGATGAACACCCACCCGCAGTACAACGCGACCCTGGCAGCGCGGCACAACCTCGCCGTCTCCCTGGCCCGCGACCTGAAGGGGACCGGAGTCACCTCGAACGTGGTCTCGCCCGGAGCCATCCTCGTCGAGGCCACCAAGGAACTCGTCACCCAGATCGGCCCCGCCCGCGGCTGGGGCGACACCTGGGAGGAGATCCGGCCCAACGCCGTCGACGCCCTCATCCCCAACGACCAGGAACGCTTCGGCGAGCCCGAGGAGATCGCGGGAGCGGTGGCGTACCTGTGCAGCGACTACGCCCAGTACATCAGCGGTGCCACCATCCGCGTCGACGGCGGGCTCATCCGCTCCGCCTTCTGAACCCGCCGCGGTCGCCTCACTTCGACGGCGCGGCGTCCGTACCGGTGGCGTCCGTACCGGTGGAGTCCGCCTCGTCGGTGAGCGGTCGGAGCATGGCCGTCAGCAGGTCCGCGAGGGCGCCGTCGTCCGCCTCGGCGAGGGCGGTGGTGCCCACGACGGTACGCAGCAGCCACGTCCCGGCGACCAGCGCGAGGCCCAACTGGGCCCGCACCTCCGTCTCGGGGCCCCTCAGCAGCCCGGCCAGCCGGGCACCGACATGCGTCTCGATGCCCCGCCGAAGGATGTCCGTCGCCTCGGGGTCCTGCGCCGAGCGCAGCAGCAGCAGGAACGGGTCGAGCGTCGCGGCACCGGGCCCCGTGCGCTCGGCGAGCGCACGGGCCATCGCCTGCGACAGGTCATCGCGTTCGTCCCCGACCACGGTCGGCGGGCCGAAGGCCCGGTCCACCGCCTCGGCGAAAAGCCGGTCCTTGGAGCCGAAGTAGCGGTTGATCATCATTGCCGTCACACCGGCCCGTTCGGCGATCTGCCGGACCCCTGCCCTGGTGTAGCCGTGCTCCGTGAACTCGACCACCGCCGCGGCGAGAATCGCCTCGCGCGTCGCGGCACCGTCACGCTTGCGGGGAGGCTGGGCGACATCCATGCCCATGAGGATACGTGGGCCCCGCGCCCGGCCCGGAACGTGTGGGGTGCGGGCCCGCGGCCGGGCGTATGTCCCGTCGGCTCGGCCGACGGCCACGCGACGAACATCTGTAGCACTACGATGCCGCCATGAGCCAACCACTGCGGGCGCTGCTCGGGTAAGACCAGCCGTTCCTGCGCGGAGGCATCGCCGCCATTCCGCGCCAGGCCGGCCTCGACGTGGTCGAGGCCCTCGCCCCCCGCCGTGATCGCGGCGCTGCCGTGGCGAACAGGCCTTTGGGATCCGCGTCGGCAGCAGCCCGTCGGGCCGATGTGCCCGCACCGCGGCCAGGACCGAGGCGCCGTCCTGGGACTCCGCCACGACACACGGGCCCCGAGCCGTCAGCAGCGTCCTGACCGATGCGGCGGAATCCGGGGTCGTCGTCCACGACGACGATGTCGAGGCACAGGGTCCCAGCATGCCGAACGGCCTCGCGGCGGGACCATGGGGGGAGCCCTGCGGTTCGTGTATCGCTCACGCGAAGGAGATCCCCGCACCGGCCCTCGGGCGACCCGCGGTTCTCATGACACGTGTGCACATGTGAAGAGGTGTCACGCGGAGGCCCGGGCCGTCCGCGCGGGACGCGGCGAGCGGCGCCCGATGGTGATCACCGCGGGCCCGGGCGGATGAACTCGATTTCCGACGGTCCGTCCGACGCGCCGATTTGAGCCCGCACTCGCGGACCGGTACGTATCACCAGACACACGTCCCGGGGATGAACCGGAACACCGGCATCCGCCGTACGTGTGGCACGGCAGGACCTCGCAGGGACCGGCCGTTCACCACACCCCGCACTCCCCGTACGCACGCCCCGGCTCCGCCGGAAAGGACACCATGAACCCTCCACCCACGCCCCGGTCCGCGGGGGACCTCCCCAAGAGAGTCCCGGGCACCGCCAGGCAGGTCAGTCCCGGATCCGGACCCGCACAGGGCGGATCGACGGCCGGGGACCCGGCGCCGGCGGTGCCCGGGGCCGAGGACCGTTCGCCCGATGTGGCAGGGCGCGGCGCCTCCGTACCGCGGCTCTCCCAGATCTCCTCGCTCGGCGCGCGGGGAACCGGCGGCCCCCACCGGGACCGGCACCCGGACCGCCTCGAACCGCCCGCGCCCGCCGCACCGGCCGCCACCCCCGGCAAGGGCGCCAAGGCCCGGCGCGAGGGACTGCGCGGCGCGCTCGGCGTGGTGTGCGCCGTGGGGCTGCTGGCGGTGGGCAGCGCGGTGCTCACGCTGGGCCTGATCGGCGGTGACGAGGGTGACGACGGTGACGAGCGCGCCGGGTCCTCCCGCTCCGTGGACTTCGGCGCCGACACCTTCGACGGGCTCGGCGGAGGGTCGACCCCCTCGGCACAGACGTCGGGCGCCGACCCCGGGAAGGAGCCCGACGGCTCCGAGAAGCCCACCGCGTCCGCCTCGTCCGCCTCGTCCACGGCCGGCGCGTCGACCAGCGCTTCCGCGTCCCCGGACGAGGCCACGACCGCCACCCGGAAGGCGAAGGCCGGGACGACGACGAGCACGGCGCCCTCGACACCGGGTGTCGGCGTCTACAGTCACGCCTCGCGGCGCTGCGTCGACGTCGTGGGTGGCAAGGCCGTGCAGGGCGCGAAGCTGATGATCTGGGACTGCAACCAGTCCGCCTCGCAGCACTGGACGTTCACCGACGGGACCATGCGCTCGCTGGGCATGTGCGTACAGCTCGCGGGCGGCTCGACCGCCGACGGCACGGACCTCGAACTCGCCTCCTGCGACGGCAGCCCGGCCCAGCGTTTCGTGCTGAACGTTCGCAACGACCTCGCCAACAGCTTCAGCGACAAGTGCGGGGACGTTCGCGACAACGGCACGGCGAACGGCACCAGACTCCAGCTGTGGTCCTGCTCCGGCGGGGAGAACCAGAAATGGTCCACGTCTTGAGGCCCTGAATGTCTTGACCCTGAATGTCTTGAGGCCCTGAATGTCCTGAGGCCCTGAATGTCCTGAGGCCCTGAATGTCCTGAGGCCCTGAATGGCTCGAGACCTTGGGTGTCCTGAGACCTTGGGTGTCCTGAGCACCCGGCGGATACGGCAGCTCCCGTGCCCTGCGCGGACCCCCGCGCTCCTACAATGAGCGTTTTCGGGGAAAGGGTGTCGCCCGTGGTGTTCGCCGATCCGCCGCGCGCCGCGGACGCCGACCGCCTGGTGGGACGCGAGCACGACCTGGAACACATCCTCGGTGTGTTCGAACGCCACACCGGGGGTGCCCTGCTGCTGTCCGGGGACCCCGGAGTCGGCAAGTCCACGGTGCTCGACGCCGTGGCCACGGCCGCCGCGCACAACGGCACGCGGGTGCTGCGCGCGGCCGGTGCCGAGTTCGAGGCGGACATCGGCTACTCGGCGCTGAACCAGATCCTGCTGCCCCTGCACGGCGCGCTCGACCGGCTCGGCACCGCGGGCCGGGAGGCCATGACGGTCGCCCTCGGCTTCGGTGCCGGCCCGCCGCCCGAACGGCTGGTCGTCTGCAACGCCACGCTGGCCCTGCTGCGGTCGGCGGCCGAGGACGGTCCCGTCCTGCTGATCGTGGACGACCTGCCCTGGGTGGACCGGGCGAGCGCCGCCGTCTTCGGCTTCCTCGCGCGCCGGATCTCCGGCGAGCGCATCCGGTTCCTCGCCGCCTCCCGCACCGGCGTGGACAGCTTCTTCGACGGCGCCGGGCTCACGGCGTACGAACTGCCCGCCCTGGACCGCGACTCCGCCGCCCGGCTGGTCGACCTCCGCTTCCCCGACCTCGCGCACCCGGTGCGGCGGCGCCTTCTGGACACCGCGCAGGGCAACCCGCTGGCCCTCCTCGAACTCCCCGGCGCGCTGCGCGCGGACCAGCGCCGGGCCCGGGAGGTCTTGCCGCCGGTCCTGCCGCTCGGCGAACGTCTCCGGTCCCTCTTCGTCTCCCGCGTCCGCTCCCTGCCCGCC
Organism: Streptomyces sp. NPDC003247; assembly: GCF_042888135.1. Taxonomy (NCBI): domain Bacteria; kingdom Bacillati; phylum Actinomycetota; class Actinomycetes; order Kitasatosporales; family Streptomycetaceae; genus Streptomyces; species Streptomyces sp. NPDC003247. The sequence goes on along the minus strand of NZ_JBIAPF010000010.1, from coordinate 163,589 downwards.
CCGGCCCGCACCCTGCTGCTGCTCGCCACCCTCGACGGCAGCGGCGACCTCGGTGTGCTGTCGGCGGCCGCACGGGAGACGGACGGCGAACCGGACCTGCGCGACCTGGACACCGCCGAGGCGGACGGGCTCATCCGGGTGACGCAGTCCCCGCGCCGGCTGGTGTTCCGGCACCCGCTGATCATGTCGGCGGTGGTCGACGCGGCCACCAGCAGCGCCCGGCGCGCCGCCCACCGCGCGCTGGCGCGGGTTCTCGTCGACCAGCCGGAACAGCGCGCCTGGCACCTGGGCGAGGCCACCCTCCAGCCCGACGAGGAGGTGGCCCTCCTGCTGGAACGCGCGGCCCGGCGCATCCTGGGCCGCGGCGACGCCGTGGCCGCGATCGCGGCGCTCACCCGCGCGGCCGACCTCAGCCCGGGGGGCACCGACCGCGCCCGCCGCCTGTCGGAGGCCGCCTACGTGGGCGCGGAGGCGATCGGCGCCCTGCACAGCGCGTCGGAGCTGCTGGAGGACGCCTCGCGGGCGGATCCCGCCCACGGCACCTCCCTCAACTCCGCGAACGCCGCCGTACAGCTCGTGCTGAACAGCGACGGCGACCTGGTCACCGCCCATCGCCTCCTGGTCGGTGCCATCGAGGAGGGCGACCACGGCTACGACGCCGAGGACCCCGCGCTCGTCGACGCCCTGCACTTCCTGCTCCTGCTCTGCAACTACGGGGCCGACGAGAAGCTGTGGGAGCCCTACTACCGGGCCGTCGCCCGGCTGTGTCCCGCGCCCCCGCCCCTGCTGCTGGTCGCCGCCCGCACCTGGGGCGACCCGGCGCACGCGGACGCGGCGACGCTCCGGGAACTCGACGAGATCATCGACGGCGCGCTGAAGGAGACCGACCCGGCGCGCGTCGTCCGGGTGGGCACCGCCGCGCTCTACCCGGACCGGCTGGCGGCGGTGCGCGAGGCGGCCTGGCGGCTGGTGCGGCAGGGCCGTGAGGGCGGCCCGGTGCGCCGGCACATCGGCGCGCTGCTGCATCTGTGCCTGGACGGCTACCACCGGGGCCGCTGGGCCGAGGTCCTGGAGCTGTCGGAGGAGGGGCTGACGCTCTGCGCGAGGTCCGGCTACACCGTCTGCACCTGGTTCTCCCAGTACACCAAGGGGATGGTGACGGCCTCCCGCGGAGACACCGGGACCGCGCACGCGCTCGCCGACGCGATGATCAACTGGGCGTCACCGCGCGGCATCCGGGAGGCCGTCCACTGCGCGCAGCACGTCCACGCCCTCGCCGACATCGCCGACGGCGACTTCGACGCGGCGTACGGGCGCGTCACCTCCATCAGCCCCGCGGGCAGCTTCCCGCCGTACGTCGCGCACGCCTCGTGGGTGTTCTTCGAGCTGGTGGAGGCCGCGGTGCGCACGGGACGGCGGGACCGGGCGAGGGCGCATGTGCGGGCGCTGCGCGAGACGAACGTCGCCGGACTCTCACCCCGCCTCGCACTGCTGGCCGGCTGCGCCGAGGCCCTGGTGGCGGACGACGACGCGGACGCGGTCCGGCTGTTCGAGGAGGCGCTGGCCACCCGGGACGCGGAGCGGTGGCCGTTCGAACTGGCGCGGGTGCGGCTCGCGTACGGCGAACGGCTGCGCCGCTCGCGGGCGTTGTCGGAGTCGAAGATCCCGCTGACCGCCGCGCTGAAGGCGTTCGAGCGGCTGGAGTCCGTGGCCTGGGCGGAACGCGCGCGCAAGGAACTGCGGGCAGCGGGACGGAGCATGCCGCACCCGGACGGCGGGACCGGGCCGGCCCTGACCGCGCAGGAACGCGAGATCGCGGAGCTCGCCGCGTCCGGGCTGACGAACAAGCAGATCGCCGAGCGCCTGTTCATCTCGCACCGGACCGTCGGCGCGCACCTGTACCAGATCTATCCGAAGCTGGGCATCGCCTCACGGGTGGCGCTGCGGGACGCGCTGCGCCGGGAGGGCCGGGACTGACGTACCACTGACGTACGTACCACTGACGTGCCGCTCGCCGGTGCCCGGTGAGTACCGGCGAGCGGCCCGCACCGATCGCCGCCGTCACGCCACCGCGCCCGGCGGCACGGCGTGCGCCGCCTGCGGCAGGTCGTCCGGCAGGAGTGTGGTGAGCGCCTCCAGGTCCGGGGTGGCCAGGGCGGACAGCCGGCCCGCCTGACGGGTCATCATGGTCTCCAGGATCTGGCGGGCCAGCCGCGCGTTGCCGAAGGACCGGGTGCGGGGCAGGGCGTCGATGTGGGCACGCAGCGCCGCCACCGTCGCGGGCGCGCACACGTATCCCGCGGTCGCCGCCTGCTCCTCCATGATCGACAGCAGTTCGTCGGTGGAGTAGTCCTCGAAGGTGACGTGCCGGGAGAAGCGCGAGGCCAGCCCGGGGTTGGAGGCGAGGAAGCGGTCCATCTCCGCGGAGTAGCCCGCGACGATCACGGCCACCTCGTCGCGGCGGTCCTCCATCAGCTTCAGCAGGGTGTCCACGGCCTCACGGCCGAAGTCCTGCGGCGCGTTCTCGGGCGTCAGGGTGTACGCCTCGTCGACGAACAGCACACCGCCGACGGCCTCCTCGAACTTCTCGGTGGTCAGCTGCGCGGTGTGCCCGATGTACCGGCCGACCAGATCGGCCCTGGCGACCTCGACGAGCTGGCCCCGGGACAGGACCCCGAAGGACTTCAGCAGGTCGGCGTAGAGCCGGGCCACGGTGGTCTTGCCGGTGCCGGGCGGGCCGGAGAACACCGCGTGGTGGCTGACCGCCGGAGTGGGCAGGCCCAGCGCGGCCCGCTGCCGGTAGGTGGTGAGCAGGTCGACGATGCCGCCGACCTCGCGCTTGACCGCCGACAGACCGGTCATGGCGCGCAGCCGGGCGAGCGCGTCGGAGTCGCCGGGCTCCTTCCGCACCTCCGTGCGCAGCTCCTCGGCCAGGTCGGCGCCGACGTCCTCGGGCAGCATCAGCATCAGATCCGCCTCGCTGGCCTCGGGCAGCGTGGCCAGCCGCAGCGACTGCCGGTCGACCATCTCCTCGAAGACCTGCCGGGCGGCGCGGCCGTTGCCGAAGGTCGCGTCCCGGCGCATCCGGGAGAACCGCAGCCCCAGCGCCTCCTTGGTGAGCGGGCCCATCACATAGCGGTGGCCCGCGCACATGGACTCGGTGATGGTGACGAGTTCGTCCACGGAGTAGTTCTCGAACTCGATGGTCCGGGTGAAGCGGGAGGCGAGGCCCGGGTTGGCGGCGAGGAAGTCCTCCATCTCCCTGGGGTAGCCGGCGACGATGACGACCGTGTCGTCCCGGTGGTCCTCGATCAGCTTCACCAGGGTGTCGATGGCCTCCTGCCCGAAGTCGGCGCCGGAGCCCTTGCTGTCGGAGAGCAGGGTGTACGCCTCGTCGATGAACAGGACGCCGCCCAGGGCCTGTTCGAACACCTCGGTGGTCTTGATCGCGGTGCCGCCGATCACCTGGGCGACCAGGTCGGCCCGCGACACCTCGACGATGTGCCCCGAGGACAGCATGTCCAGGCTCGCGAGGATGCCGCCGTAGAGGCGGGCCACGGTGGTCTTGCCGGTGCCGGGCGGGCCCGCGAAGACCAGGTGCCGGCTCATCGGCGGGGCCGGTATGCCCAGTCGGGCTCGCCGCTGGGCGAGCTTGCCCAGGCTGACGAGCATGTTGACCTGCTCCTTGACGTTGGTGAGCCCGATGAGCGCGTCCAACTCCGCGACCAGCGCGTTCTCCGGCGGACCGGTCTCCTTGCCGCCCCCGCCACCGCCGTTGCCGCTGTCCGCCGTGCCGTCGCCGGGGGCGGCCGGGTCGGCGGCCGGGTCGGTGCCCTCGTCGGGGGACTTGTTGTCGACGCTGGTGAGACCGGAGAGGGTGAAGTCGGCGCGGGACGGGACCCGCTTGAGGCCGGCTCCCCGGTTGGACCGCACCGTGCAGTCGGTGACCTCGACGGGGCGGTCGGTGTCGATCCGGATGCCGTCCCCGGCGTTGCCGCTGAACTCGGACGCCTTCAGGACCGAGCGGCCACCGGTGCCGATCAGGGCGCCGTGGCCGCCGCTGCCCAGTACCCGGGTGCGGATCAGGGTCAGATCGCCGTCCTGTTCCACGGCGGCCCCGGAGGCGGAGCAGCCGGAGATCTCGCAGTCCCGCAGCGTGACCCGTCCGTCGCCGCCGACGCAGACCCCGGACCGGCCCGCGCCGCGCAGCGCCGACGTCCCGACATGGGGGCTGCCTCCGCCCTCGACGCGCAGGGCGTGCCCCGCGCAGTCGCCGACCTCGCAGTCCTCGAACCGGCCCCGGCCGTTCCCGGCGACCAGGATGCCCGCCCCGCGCGCCTCCGTGACCCGCGCCCGGCGCAGCAGCGGATTGGCCCCCGTGCCGAGCGACACACCGTTCGCCCCCGCGCGTACGACGTCCAGCTGGTCGAACTCCGCGACCGATTCGCCCTCCAGCCGGACGCCCACGCCCTTGCTGTCGGTCACCCGGGTGCCGGAGAAGGAGGGGGTGCTGGAGTCGTCGACGAACACTCCGGCCTCCTCGGCTGCGTCGAACGCGCAGTTCACGAAGTAGCCGCGGGAGCGCCCGGTGACATAGAGCCCGCTGCCGCGGGTGCCGGAGGTCTCGCAGGAGGACAGCTGCGGGTCGGACCGGTCCGCGACCACGAAGCCGTGGCTGCTCGCGCCGCGCACCCGCACATGGGACAGCTCGGTCCGTGCGGAGCTGGCGAGATGGACACCGACCGAGCACTCGTGCAGCGTCGTGCGCACCACCCGCAGCGCCGTGCCGCCTTCGAGAGCGAGGCCCGGCTTCTCCGCCGCGGTGATCTCGCAGTCCTCCAGGACCCCCCGGGACCGGCCGTTGGCCAGCACGCCGTTGCCGCGCGCGTCCCGGATACGGCAGTTGCGCACATCGGCGCGTCCCTGCTCGCTGATCACCACACCGGAGGTGCCCAGGTTCTCGATCAGGCAGTTCTCGATGACGCTGCCGGTCGTGCCCGCCTCCACCACCCCCGCGCCGACCGGATTGGTGATGCGGCAGGACCGCACCGCCAGCGAACCGCTGCCCCGGCTCAGCAGGGCCGTCCAGCCCGCCCCCAGCACCTCGCAGCCGTCCAGGGCGACCTGCCCGCGGACCGCGTCGATCACCGGCAGCTCGCCCTCCCCGCCCCGCAGCACCAGATCGGTGAGCATCACGGCGTCGGCGGCGAGGGTGACGGCGGCGCCCTTGTCGGGCGCGATCTCGACGCTGCCGCGCGGTCCGTCGGCGACGATGGTCACCCGGTTGGTGACCACCAGGGTCTCCCGGTAGCTGCCCGGCCGGACGCTGATGACATCCCCGGGCCGGGCGCTGCCCAGCGCCGCGCCGATGGTGGAGTGGTCGCACCCGTTCTCCTGGCCGACGGTGATCAGATGGCGGGCCATGCCGGCTCCTTCGTGTTCGGTGGGTTCGGTGGGTTCGGTGCGCTCAGTGCTGGGTGCCGGCGGCCCAGAGGGTCTGGTCGTCGGCGCTCAGGATCGTGACGTTCCCGTCGTCCTGGATGACGAGCTTCGCCCCGGTGTGACCGCCCGTCCGGGAGGACCACAGCGTTTCCAGGTAGTCCGAACGGACGACGAGTTCACCGTCCGCCTTGAACGTGGCGTAGTTGTTCTCGCCCGTCGTCCCCGAGGTCCAGCGGACGGTGCCGTTCTCGTCGGAGATGACGAGGTCGCCGCCGGCGCGCATGGTCACGCGCATCCGGTCGCTGCTGACGGACTCCCCCGCGCGCAGGGTGAAGGAGGAGGTGAAGACCTGGGTGGTCCACTGGGGGCTGGGCTGGGGGGCGGGCTGGGCGGCCGCGCTCCGGGCGGGGTCGGTCGTCTTCGCCGGGTCCTTGGCCGGGGTGTCGTCCGTGGTGGTGCTGTTCTCGTCCGTCGCCGTGGGCTTCGTCGTGGTGCCGGCGTCGGGGGCGGGGTCGGTGTCGGCGTCGGCGTCGGTGTCGGGCTTCGCGGTGGACTGCGCGCCGGCGCTGGTGGTGGCCGGGGCGGCGGTGCGGGCCGCCACCGTGCCGGCGGCCTTCGCCGGGGACTCGTCGGCTGCCGTGTCCTTGGACTTGGCGGGCTCGGCCGACTTGGCGGGCGTGGCGGGCGTGGCGGGCGTGGTGATGGCGGCTCTGGTGCTCCCGGCCGTGGCGGCGGCGGGCTTGGCCGAACCGCCCTCCTTCACGGGCACGTTCTCGGCGGACCCCGTGTCCGCCTGGGCGCGCGGCGTGTCCTCGGCCGCCGCGGACCGTGCAGCCGCGGCCTCCGTCCCGTCAGAGGCGGGCGTGGCGGCGGCGGCACGCTCCGCGACCGATACCCCGGGCACGACCGGCGCGTCCGTCTTCCGGTCGGTTCCGGAGGCGGAGGCGTCCCCCGACCCGTGCCAGGCGCCCGTGTCGGGGTCCAGCAGGTTGGCGGCGGTGGGGACCTGGCCGTCCGCGGCCGGTTGCTGCGCCTCCAGCTGCCGGGCGTACGCGTCCGGATGCGCGTCGGTGCCGCCGCCCTCCACCGCCACCGGCTCTCCCTTGCCGAGACCCTCGTACGTCGTCGTGTGGTCCTTGGCGTGGGACGTCAGGAAAGGAGTGCCCGCGACCACGGCCCCGGCGACGGCGGCCGCGACCAGGAACGGCCGTCCGGAGACCTTCGGCGCCGACGGTCCACCGCCCGGACGCCGCGAGGAAGGTCCGGCCGGGGCCGCCACGCTCTCGGCACCCGCGGTCGCGGACGCCGCGCCGGAGCGGTCCGCGCCACCCGGACGCCAGGCGGCCGGGTCGGGCTCCGGCTCCGCTTCCGGTGTGCGGGACGCGGCCAGGACCGCGGACAGGGACCGCATGGTGCTCTCGTCCTGCCCGGCACCGAGCGGATCGGCCGGGGCCAGCGGGCTCATGCTCGCCCCGTCGGGCATGGGCAGCGCCACGGAACGGCGAATGCGCCGCGCGGAGCCGGCCCTGCCGCTCGTCGCGCTCGGCTCGGCCGTGGACCTGGGCGTTCTGGGGGACATGACGCTCCTCGTGGCGGGACGCTGGACGTAAGGGCTGGTCAGTACGGGCTGGTACGGGACTGGTGCGGGCCGGTAGGGGCCGGTAGTGGCTGGAGGGGACCTGTCGGGGCGAACCGGCGGCCTAGGAAACGGTGTCCAGGAGCGGTCGGCCGAGGTCCGTGCCGGGTGCGGCGGAGAGCAGGTCGAACACGGCGCGCAGCCGTTTCAGCAGAGCCGCCTCCAGCCGCGGGGCGGAGACGTGCGACTCCTGTGGCATCTCCTGCATCAGGCCGACGGTGGCCGTGCCGTGCCGGGCCACGCCCAGGACCCGGAACCTGGACTCCTGCGCGAAGAGGACGTGCTCGGCGCCGTCGGCGTCGAGGGTGCCGGTACGGCGGCCGGTGACCGACCAGATGAGGACGTGGTCGGTGGACACGCCCGGGTAGGTACGCCCCACCGCGACGGCCCGGACCGGCACGGTGCCTTCCCACTCCTGTCCCACGGCGTCCGCGGTGACGCGCGAGACGAGTTCGTCGGCGGTGCTCAGCGAGGCACCCCGGTAGGAGGGCAGTCGGCGGGTTGCGGACCGCAGACAGCGCAGCAGCGTCCGGCTCCGGTCGTCGCCGTCGGCCAGCGACGCCCGCAGTCGTACGTCGTCCACCGCCGTCATGTAGACGTGCACTGCGACCAGTTCGGCGACGGTCGCCTCGGGCTGCTCCCGTTGAGCCGCTCTGAACAGGGGCGCCACGACGTCCGTGGCGGCGCGGCGGTGCTGTTCCCAGAAGGGTCCGAGATCGCGGCGCAGCTTCGCGGGGTCGCTGTCCGAGGCCCCGGGCGCGGGAGACGGAGATGCGGGAGACGGAGATGCGGGAGACGGAGATGCGGGAATCGTCGCAGTCACGGTCGCAGTCGCTGTCGTCGTCACGGTCGCCGTGGCTGTCGCCGTCGTGGTCGCCGTCGCCGTCGCCGTAAGAGGAGCCGTACCCTCCGGTGCCCGTTCCGGCGTGGAGGGGCCGGTCTGCGTGCGCAGCTCCCGGGCCGGCGCCACCACCTCGACGGGCCTCCGTACCGAAGGCCGAAGTCCCGGCTCCGACTCCGGCTCCGGCTCCGGCTCCGTAGCCTCTTCAGCCGCTTCGGTCTCCTGCGACAGCGGCTCCTCCGCGCCCCCTCCCCGCCGTTGCGGCATCAGGGAGAAGCTGTGCCGGACGGTGAGCTTGCGCAGGCTCTCCATGCCCCTGCTGCCCAGGACGCCGTGGACATGTACGACGGCCCGCTCCCGTACCTCGGGGTCGAGTTCCCCGAACAGCCGGTCCAGGTGCGGCCAGAGCGAGTCGTCGAGCGCGCGGCGCGGCGCGCCGAGTTCGATGGCGACGGCGTCGGGGGCGGGCCTGCGGGTGACGGCCGTGAGCGGGGGTTCACCGCTGCGGGGTCCGATCCACAGCCCGGCGGGAGTGGGAGCTACCTTCCAGATCCGGTGGAAGGGCAGGGCGACGTCGACGGGTTCGGCGCTCGACAGCGAGGCGGGCGCCCGCCACGTGGTGACCCGGGCGTTCTCGGCGCGGCCGGCCCCGACCGGTGCGCAGGTGAGCGTCCGCGCGAACGGTCGCCAGGCCGGGGTGCCGTCGGCGTCGACCAGGTACGGCTCGGTGGACGCCTCGGCCCTGGAGCCGTCGTCCGGATCGCCGTCGACCACGACGGGCAGTCCGTTGGCCAGGTGGACGTCGGTCCCGAGCAGGTCCGCCACGGCCTGTCCGGTCTCCGGCATCGGCTGCCCGTCCAGGGACAGCAGCCGGATGTCCTCGCGTATGCGTCCCGGCAGGGCGGCGAGCACCGTGGCCAGATCCCCGGCCGGTACGTCCGCCGTACCGACGAGCAGATACGGCCGGTCGGGGTCCGGCGGTACGGCGTACGGAAGGGTGTGCACGGCCGGGGAGTCCGCGGCCGTGGACCGGATCAGCAGGCCGGCCGGTACCGGCTCGACGACGTGCCCGGCCACCGGGTCGTGGTCCACCTGTCGCAGCGCGGACTCCCATGCGGGGATGGGCAGTCGGCTGCCGACGGGCCGCGGCACCTCGCCGTAGGAGAAGTGCCACCAGCCCCCGGGGGCGTCGGGGAGGTCCGGCGAGAAGAGGGTGCCGTCCGGGACGACGACCGCGGGTCCGGCGGTGGCCAGTACGTCGAGTTCCCACCGCTCGCAGATGAGCCGGGCCACCGAGGGCCGGTCCTCGGCCTCGTCGGCGCCGGCCGACATGACCAGCCGCAGCAGGCGCACGTCCTCGTCCTTGAGTCCCCGCAGTACGGGCGCGAGCCGCTCGCACAGCCCCTCGGCCCCGTCGTCACCGAGCGGGGCACCGACCAGGACGGCCGCCTCGTTCTCCCGCGCGGGACCGAGCCGGTCCGCGAGGTCGGCCAGTCGGCGCGGCGGGGTGCCGCCGGTGTGCACCACGTGGACGTGTTCCCGGGTGCGGGAGACGGTCAGGCGGGCGGGGGGCGGGAGTTCGGCCTGTCCGCCGCGTCGGCCGGTGCCGCGCCGGATCATCGCGCGCTCCTCACGCAGATGGCGGTCATGCGGTCCTCACAGCTCGTGGTCACCTTCGGTGGGGCGGTATGAGCACGCACCCCGGAGCAGGACGACATGTCCTGCCGGTGGCGGCCGACTCGCGTCGAGCCGGAACCGAGCGGGAAACATAGGTGTTCTGCAGTACGTCACTCCCGAGCCGCGAGCGGCCCGGAAGGTCTCCCCGCCACCACACGTGTCTCGTACTCGCAGCTTACCCGGTGTCAGGGATCACGGGTGCGCGAGGGGTGTGAGGGACTGATCGACACCCGGCGGGCGACGTGTGCGGTGCGGGCTGTCTAGCATGTGCACACAACCACCCGGGCGCGCCGCAGGCGCGGGCGATCGGGCGATCGGGTCCGGCGGCGTCCCGCTCCCGCCCCCACTCGGCCCGCCCTCCGCCTGTCCCCCGCCCGCTCGCCGCCTGTCCCCCGCCCGCACTCCGCCTGCCCCCACGGCAGGCCAACCGGTCACCATGGCCAGGGAATTCGATGACATGACCGATGACAGCGCCTTCTTCCCGCCACTCTCCCGCGGCCCCCGCGAGTCCCGCGAGCCCCGCGAGCCCCGCGAGCCGCCCCGCGCACCCCGCCTGGCGGTCCTCGCTCCGCTCCTGGGGGCGGTGCTCACCGTGGCACCGACGGCGAGCGCCACGGCCGCTCCGGACCCGACGGCGACCCCCTCCGCGACGGCGTCGGCCGCACCACTGCTGCCGTTGATCGCCTCCTCCCTCGACCCCGACTCCAACACCTGCACCACGGCCTCACCGACACATGTGAGCTCCGTGCCGTGGGCTCAGCTCGCGCTGAACCTGGCCCGGGCCAACCGGTACACCCGGGGCGACGGCGTCCTGGTCGGTGTGGTGGACACCGGTGTCGCACCCCAGGCCACCGGTCTCGCCGGCCGCGTCCGGGCCGAGGGTGCCGCCGCGACGGACTGTGTGGGGCACGGCACCTTCCTGGCGGGGGTGATCGCGGCGTCGGCCGTGCCCGGGAGCGGGTTCACGGGGGTGGCGCCGGAGGCCCGGATCGTGGCCGCGCGGGGCACGGACCAGTGGGGCCGCCCGAGCGCGGACCTGGTCGCACAGGGGATCGAGGCGGCCGTCGCGGCGGGCGCGAAGGTGGTGGACGTCTCGGCGGCGCTGCCCGTCGGCACCGCGCGGCTGCGGACGGCCCTGAAGCACGCCGCCGTCGCGGACGTGCTCGTGGTGGCCCCGGCGGCACCCGACACCGCGCCCGAGTCGGCCTCGGGGAAGACCTCGGATCCGCCGCCGGCTCCGTACTGGCCGGCTTCGTCGGAGGGTGTCCTGTCGGTGGTGAGCGTGGACGTCGACGGCGAGCGGCCGGACGGGGTGCCGCAGCCGGTCGAGGCCGACCTGGCCGCGCCGGGCGAGGCCGTCACCGGGATCGGCCCCCGGGGCACGGGCAACTACGTCGCGAACGGCGCCTCGGTGGCCGCCGCCTACGTGGCCGGGACGGCCGCGCTGGTGCGGGCCCGTCTGCCGCACCTCAGCGCGGCCCAGACCGCCGCCCGGCTCCGGGCGACGGCGGCACACGCCTCGGTGCCGCTGCTCGACCCCTCCGGCGCGCTCAGCACCGTCCTGCCCTCGGGGGCGCCACGGGCCGCGTCCCAGGACGGGCTGCGGCTGCCGGAGACGGCGCCCGAGAGCGGTGTCGTGCCCCGGGCCTGGGCGCTGGCCGGCGCGTGTCTGCTGGTGGGTGTGCTGGCGGCCTGGGCCATGGCGGTGGGCCGGGTCCGTTCGTCCCGGCGTACGGGCGGCCGGAAGCCCGTCTGACCTTCGGCGGGAACGGCGCGGGCCGGGCGGTGACCACGATCGGCCGACAGCATCGTGGGCACCGCCCGGCTCGCGCCCTCGTTCAGCGGCCCGCGGGCGCCTCCGCCGTCCCGTCCGCCAGGAACGCCGTCTGGATCTGCGTCGCGCTGCGGCGTGTGATGTAGCTGCCGCGGCCGGGCGGCAGCACCCGGGGCTTGACGTTGCCGAACACGTACCCCTCACTGGGCGGGCAGGACAGCAGCAGACCCGGCGAGTTCACCTCCAGCATGCGCCGTACGAGCGGGTCGTTGACGCCGCGCATGGAGTTGGCCGCGGACCGGGTGACGACCATGTGCAGGCCCACCTCGTAGCCCAGCGGCAGGTGTTCGAGCAGGGGCTCGAAGACGGTGCGCGCGGGGTTGGCGACGAGGTCGTAGTCGTCGACGAGGATGAACAGCCGTGGCCCCACCCACCAGTCGGCCTGCCGCATCCGGGCCGGGGTGATCTCCGGTCCGGGCGCCCGCGTCTTCAGGGCCCGTGCCACGCCCTGGACGTACTCGTCGAGCTGGTCGACGGAGACGGCGTGGCCCAGGCGGTACTCCTCGGGCACCGCCTCGACCAGTTCGCGGCGGAAGTCGACGGCGAGGATACGGGCCTCGCCCGGCGTGAAACGTTCGGTGATCGCCTTGGTGACCAGCCGCAGCAGGTTGGTCTTGCCCGACTCGGTGTCGCCGAAGGCCACCAGGTGCGGGGTGTCGGCGAAGTGGTGCCAGGCGGGGGCCAGTTCCTTCTCCTCGACGCCCAGCGGGATCTGGAAGCGCCGCCCCTCGGGCGAGGGGGCGAGGTCGCGGGCGTCGAGCACCGTCGGGAGCATCCGGACGGGCGGCGCGGCGGGGCCCTGCCAGCCGTCGGCCACGGCCTGGACCAGGTCGGCGACGCCCTCGCCGAGGTCGGCGGCGTCACGGACGCCGTCGATGCGCGGCAGGGCGGTGAGGAAGTGCAGCTTGGAGTCGACGGTGAGGCCGCGGCCGGGAAGGCGGGGGACGTTCCGGGCCATCCTGATGTCGATCATGGAGTCCAGGGAGTCGCCCATCCGCAGCTCCAGCCTGGTGGCCGACTGGTCGCGGACCGCGGCGGACAGTTCGACCCAGCGGGTGGTGGAGGTCACCACGTGGATGCCGTAGTTGAGCCCGCTGGTGGCGAGCTGACCGACCGTCTGCACATGGTCCTGGAAGTCCTGCCGGAGGGTCTGCCAGCCGTCGATGACCAGGAACACGTCACCGTGCCGCTCCTCGGGGAGCTCACCGGCCGCCCGGCGGCGCCGCAGCGTGGCCATGGAGTCGATGCCGTGGTCGAGGAAGAGCCGCTCGCGGTGGGCGAGCAGGGTCATCATCTCGGCGAGGGTGCGCCCCACCCGCTCGCCCTCCAGCCGGCCCGCGACCCCGCCGACGTGCGGCAGCCCGGCCAGCGGGGCGAGCGAGCCGCCGCCGAAGTCGAGGCAGTAGAACTGCACTTCGCGCGGGGTGTGGGTGAGCGCCAGCGCGGTGATGAGGTTGCGCACCAGGGTGGACTTGCCGCTCTGCGGCCCGCCGCCGATGGCGACATGGCCGCCCGCCGCGCTCAGATCCACCGTCAGCGGCTCGCGGACCTGCTCGAACGGCCTGTCCACGATGCCGAGCGGCACCCGCAGCCTGCCGCGGTCCTCCCAGTCGGCGGTGGTGAGCCCGAGTACGGGGTCCGGGATCAGCGGGGGCAGCAGGGCGTCGAGGGTGGACGGGGCGCCCAGCGGGGGCAGCCACACCTGGTAGGCGGGCGGTCCCGCGTCGCGCAGCCGGTCGATGGCGACGGCCATCAGGCTGGTGTCGTCCTCGTCGTCCGGGGCAGCTCCGGTCGGCTCCGGCGCCTCGGGCGCCTGCCGCGGGGTCACCCAGTCCCCGGTCCAGGGCATGATCTGGCCGGCGATCCTCTCCTGGGCGAGCGCGCCGACCCGCTGCCGGTACGTCCCGGACACATAGGCGGCCCGGAACCGGGTGAGGGGTTCCACACCGCTCTTGAGGTAACCGGCGCCCGGCTGGGAGGGCAGTTCGTAGGCGTCCGGCACCCCGAGCACGCCGCGGCTCTCCATCGCGGAGAACGTGCGCAGCCCGATCCGGTACGACAGGTGGCTCTCCAGCTGGTGCATGCGCCCCTCGTCCAGGCGCTGCGAGGCGAGCAGCAGATGGACGCCCAGGGAGCGGCCGAGGCGGCCGATGGCCACGAACAGGTCCATGAACTCGCGGTGGGCGGAGAGCAGTTCGCTGAACTCGTCGACGACCACCAGCAGGCTGGGCAGCGGTTCCAGCGGTGCTCCGGCGGCGCGCGCCTTCTCGTAGTCGAGCGCGGAGGTGTAGTTGCCGGCGCTGCGCAGCAGTTCCTGGCGCCGCTGCATCTCACCCCGCAGGGCGTCCTGCATCCGGTCCACCAGCGCGGCCTCGTCGGCGAGGTTGGTGATCACCGCGGAGGTGTGCGGCAGGGCGTCGAACCCGAGAAACGTGGCGCCGCCCTTGAAGTCGACGAGGACGAAGTTCAGCGTCTCGGAGGAGTGGCCGAGGGCGAGTCCGAGGACCAGGGTGCGCAGCAGTTCGCTCTTGCCGGAGCCGGTGGCGCCGATGAGCATGCCGTGCGGGCCCATGCCGTCCTGGGCGGACTCCTTGATGTCGAGTTCCACGGGGCGCCCGTCGGCCCCGACGGCGATGGGCACGCGCAGGCGCTTGTGCTGGCCGGCGCGGCGCTCCCAGTACTCCTGGGGGGAGTAGCGGTGCAGATCGGGGATGCCGAGGAGGGTGGTGAGCTGGATGTCGGTGGCCAGCGGCTGCGCGCTCTCGGCGGTGGCGCCGGTGCGCATCGGCGCGAGGCGGGCGGCGAGGGACCGTACGGCGGCCGGGCCGAGCCGGTCGGCGCGGCCCAGCGGGATCGAGATCTCCTTGCGGTTGCGGTCGGTGCGTACGATCTTCACCTCGTCGTACGATCCCATGGACCCGGCGTCCTCCCCCGCTTCCCCCGCTCCCCCCGGCTGCTCCTGCGCTTCCTCCGGCTCCTCCACGAGCAGCCGCAGCACGGTCCGCCCGGGCTTCCAGGCCAGGCTCTCCGCGACGTCCAGGATCACCGCGTTGCGGTACCCGGCGCGTTCGAAGCGATGGCCGGAGGGGACCTGGCCTCCGTCCAGGACGACGACCACGTACGGCTCGTCCTTGGTGGGTGACACGCCCGCCTCGAAGAGCGGACGGCCGGTCAGTTCCTCGCCCAGCAGGTCCTCCAGCTCGGCGAGGGTCGAGGTGATCAGACGGGCCGGTCCGGCCCCGTCGGACTCCTGCGGATGCAGCGCGTGCGGCAGCCACTTCGTCCACTCCCACTGCGCCCGGTGCTCCGGGGCCACGCAGAACGCGATCATCAGGTTCTGCGGGGTGTGCAGTACGGCGAGCTGGGCGAGCAGCGCCCGGACGGTACCCAGCACCTTCTCCCGCTCGCCCCGGAACAGGATCCTCGACCAGGCCCGCAGGAAGATCGCGATGGGCTGTCCTGGCACCGTGGAGTAGGCGTTGATGAAGGCGCGCAGCGCGTGCGCGGAGAGCGGGTCGAGGTCCTCGACGGGCTTCGCCGTCTTGTTGACCAGCTGCATCGCGAGCCGCTGCTCACCGACGGCGACCCGCACCTCGGCGAAGTCCTCGTCGGTGGTGCGGCGTTCCCACAGCCGGGAGGTCTCCACGAACGACCACAGGCCGGTGGGCTCGGGATGCCGCCAGGCCAGGGCGCGCTGCTGTTCGGCCACGGCGGACCGCGCCCTGCGCCGCGCACCGCCGAGATAGCGCAGGTAGTCCCGGCGTACGCCCTGCATCTTCTGCTTGCGCTCGGAGCCGGACTTCACCAGCTGCCCGACCAGCATCATGATCATCGACAGCAGCATCAGCCCG
Source organism: Streptomyces sp. NPDC003247 (assembly GCF_042888135.1). Classification (NCBI taxonomy): domain Bacteria; kingdom Bacillati; phylum Actinomycetota; class Actinomycetes; order Kitasatosporales; family Streptomycetaceae; genus Streptomyces; species Streptomyces sp. NPDC003247. The sequence goes on along the minus strand of NZ_JBIAPF010000010.1, from coordinate 148,308 downwards.
ACCACCAGATAGATGACCGGGCCGGTGCCGCTGCCGATACGTGTGTAGAGCAGCACCATGCCGACGGACATACCTGCCATCGGCAGATAGGTGAGCATGTTGGCCGCGGACGACGGTGCCGCCTCCGCGAGCGTGGGTGGCTCCTGGAGCGTCAGCTCCCCGTCGGGCAGTTCGGGGCCGCGGCGGCGGGCCGGCCTGCGGAAGAAAACCACGCTCACGTGGGCTCTCCTTCGACTGTGTACGGGGGCGGTCAACTGGGCCCCGCCTGAGTGGTGATGAGGGGTGCCGGGCCGCGACGGCAGCGAGGCCGCGGGTGAACACACATGTTCGGGAGGCTCGGGTGAAGAGATGCTTCCGGCCATGAGAGTATCTGACTGTCAGGTGTCTCTGACCGTCAGGTGTCTCTACCGTCAGATGTCCTTGACCGTCAGGTGTCCCTGACCGCATGTGTTCCACAGACCACAGGGCCGTGTCGGCCGTGTCCCCCGTGCTCCCCTCGTCTCCCCCTTCGGAAGGCTGTTGCGCCCCATGAGCGAAGGCTCACTGAACGGGCTGTGCCGTCTCACGGTGCGCGCCCCTGAGAAGACACTGGACCTCGCCGTCCCCGCCGATGTCCCGATCGCGGACCTGCTGCCCGTGATCGCGGGACACGCGGGTGAGGACCTCGCGGAACAGGGACTGGAGCACGGCGGCTGGGTGCTGCAGCGCATCGGCGGTCATCCGCTGGACCTGGAGGGCACACCGGAGTCGCTGGACCTGCGGGAGGGCGAGACGCTCGTCCTGCGTCCGCACACCGAGTCGCTGCCCCCGGTGCGCTACGACAGCCTCCTCGAAGCGGTCTCGGCCGTCGTCCAGCGCCTGCCGCACGCGTGGAGCCCGCAGATCAGCCGCCGGCTGCTGCGGGTCCTCATGGCCGCGGCCCTGCTCGGCTGTCTGGTCCTGCTCGTCACGTCGAAGGGCGCCGCCGGCGACCGGATGATCCTCGCCGCGGGTGCGGCCCTGCTCACCCTGTCCGGGGCGGGTTCCGCCGCCCGGGTGCTGGACGACCCGCAAGGAGGCGTGCTGCTGGGACTGTTCGGCGCGGCCTTCCTGGCGGCGGCCGGTCTCCTGCTGGTCGGCGACGGTCAGCTCGGCGACGGTGCGGACCGGACCGTCGGCGCCCATCTGCTCGCGGCGGGCGCGGCGGGCGCCGTGGGGCTCGTCCTGGCCGCCGCGGTGGTGGCGGGCCGTCCGGTGGTGTTCGCGTCCTGTGGGGTGCTGACTCTGGCGGCGGTCCTCGGCGGCGGGCTCATGGTGGCCCTGGACGTCTCCGCCCACCAGGCGGCCGCCGCCGTCGCCTGCGCCGCCGTGCTCCTCGGGGCGTTCATCCCGATGATGGCCTTCTCCTTCGCGGGCCTGCGGCTGCCCCCGCTGCCCACCAACCCCGGTCAGCTCCAGGAGGGCATCGAGCCGCGCTCCGAGGACGACGTCGCGAGCGGCGGCGCCGCGGTCGACCACTGGATGACCGGTCTGTACGGCGCGGTGGGCGTGGTCTGTCTCGCCGCCCTCGCCGCGCTGGCCCGGCACCCCCACCTGCCCGAGACGATCACCGTGCTCGTCCTGGCGACGCTGCTCGGCCTGCACGGACGCAGCCTCGGCACCTCGTGGCAACGGATCGCGCTGAGCCTTCCGGCGGGCATCGGCGTCGTCCTGCTGATCGTGGAGCTGGCCGCCCGCCACGGTGAACGCGGCGAACTGCTCGGCACCGCCGCCCTGCTCCTGACCGCCGCGCTCACCGCCGTCGTCTCCTGGACCGTGCCCGGACGGCGTCTGCTGCCGTACTGGGGGCGGGCCGGTGACCTGCTCCAGTCCGGCGCGGCCCTGGCCCTGCTGCCCCTCGCCCTGTGGGTCCTGGACGTGTACCAGCGCCTGCGCGGCCTGTTCGGCTGATTCCGAGGAGGTGTCATCATGCAGTCCCGACGTGACCAGGTCATCGCCCACCAGTTCCTGGTGTCCCGGCTGACCTCCGGTCTGCTGCGCGCCGACCCCGACGTGTCGGAGCCGCCCAACCGGCGCACCAACCGCGGCATGACCTACGGCATGGTGACTGCTGCCGTCGTCTGTGCCGGGTTCCTGCTGTTCGGCCTGGTGAAGCCCGGCGGCAACACCTCGTGGAAGAGCGGCGAGGCGCTCATCGTGGAGAAGGAGACCGGCACCCGCTACGTGTACGACGGACGGCTGCACACGGTCCTCAACTACCCCTCCGCACGCCTGCTGCTGGGGTCCGGCATGACGACCGTGTCCGTGTCGGTGAACTCCCTGGACACCGCTCGGCACGGCACCGAGGTCGGCATCCCCGGCGCCCCCGACTCGCTGCCCACCGCGGAGCGGCTGAACGCCCATCCCTGGCAGGTGTGCGCGGCCACCACGACCACCGACGCCGGGGCCCGCAAGCCGCTGACCGTCCTCGCCGTCGACAGCCCGCAGCAGGGCACGGGGGTGGGCGCGGACCAGGGGGTGCTGGTGCGGGGAGCGGACGGCGACACGTATCTGCTCTGGCAGGACAACCGGTTCAAGGTGGCCGGCGGCCAGGGAGCGCTCGCGGCCCTCGGCTACGGCGGCAGCGGCGCCACCACGGTGTCCGCCGCGTTCCTCGACGCGGTGCCCGCGGGCCCGGACCTCGCGGCGCCGCCGGTGACCGGCCTGGGCGACACCGGTCCGCAGCTCGACGGGGAGTCCACCCGGGTCGGTCAGGTGTTCGGCGTGCAGACTCCCGGCTCCGCCCAGCGCTACTACGTGCTCGGCGGCGACGGCCTCGTCCCGGTCACCGCGACCCAGGCCGCCCTCGCCCTGGGCGACCCCGAGACCCGGCAGAAGGCCTACGCGGGCGCCGTACCCGAGGCGGTGGTCCTGTCGGCGCAGGCGCTCAGCGGCGCGCTGGCCCCCGCCGGGTCGGCGGACGGCACCGCCGTACGGCAGGCCGGGTCACAGCTTCCGGCCACGCCGCCCGCCCTGCTGCGCGTGCCCGACTCGACCGGTGTGTGCGTCGGCCTCGACGCGGACGGCTCCACGAGCGTGCGGGTGACGCTCTCGCTGGTACCGGGCAGGACGGTCGTCGAGGAGGCGCTCCCGCCCCTGAAGGCGCTGGCCGCCGCCTGTCTGCCGGTCGACGGCATCGCGGTGGCACCGGGCAGCGGAAGTCTGGTGCGCGCGCTGAGCAGTTCGGGCAGCGGGACCGGCACCACCACGTATCTCGTCACCGACAACGGGGTGAAGTACCGGGTGCCCACGGCGGCCGCGGCCAAGGACCTGGGCTACGACCTGTCCGGCGCGGAGGGCCTGCCGGCCGCACTGCTGAACATGCTTCCCACCGGTCCCGACCTCTCCCCCGACGCCGCGGCGAACAACCGGGCGATGGCCACCGGCACACCTACATGTGACAACGACAACCCGTGAACCCCGGGGGCGTGTGGACACACAGCGGTTAAGGTGAAACCGCATACATACGTATCTCGTTTTCCGACCGACCTCGACCCCACCCCACCTATGGAGACCCCATGACGTCCGGTAACCAGCAGTCGTCCACGGACAAGACCTATATCGACTCCATCCAGTTCCTGGAGGACGCCCGCACGGCCCTGAGCTCCATCAAGGGCCAGGTCAACGACGAGCGGATGGTGCTCGCCGGCGGCTACGCCGGTGAGGACGGCACCGCCTTCCAGCGCAAGCTCGACGACTGGCTCAACGAGATCGAGAAGATCCGCGGCACCTGCATGAAGATGGAGAACACCCTCAACGAGAACAGGCAGTCCTCGAACAGGGCGACGCAGCACAACGTCACCTCCGTTCTCAACGTCAACGGCGGCGGCGACACGTCCACCTCGCAGAGCACCTTCACCACCCTGACCACGCCCAGCTGACGCCGCACGCGTATCCGGCGAGGCCCCCTTTCCCCTCGCCTCCCCCACTCCCCTTCACCAGCACACCAGGACCTCAAAGGAGAATTCGTGTCCGAGGGAATCTTCATCGATCACGGCAAGGCGATGTCATCGGTTCAGTACCTGGGCCAGCAGACACAGGAGATCGCGAAGGTCGTCAACGTCCTGAAGGCGAATCTCCAGACCGTGGTCGAAGCGTGGACCGGTCCGGAGAAGGACGTCTACTACGGGCAGGTGATCCCCGCCTGGGACTCCGAGATCCAGAACCTCAACGTCTATCTGCTGCGCCTCATGGAGGTCCTGGAGAGCAACTCCATCACCCTACGAACCACCTCTCTCCAGAACGCGAACAATTTCAGCAACATCTGACAGACACACATCTGACGGACCCGCGGACCGAACCGTAGAGCGGCAGGAAGGCGCACATGCCCGGCAGCGAGCACCACAACCTGGATCAGCTGGATTACGCAGCCTTGCAGAACTTCATCGACACCGATGTCAGCGGCTTCCTGCGCGCGCTCGACGAGATCAGGTCGCCGAACGCGCACCCGGAGGCGTTGTTCGACGTCAGCAACAAGCCGCAGGTGCTGGCCATCGGGCCGATGGCCAGTGACGACCAGACCGGTGGCAAGAACATCTGCGAGAACGCCAAGAAGGCCGCCACCGCGATCGACACGGTGTTCAGTCACCACAGGGACGCGTTCACCAAGCTCCAGGGCGACCTGCGGACGGTCATCACGACCATGAAGGACGCCCAGGCGAAGAACCTCACGGACGTCGAGTCGACGAAGTTCATGAAGGCCGTCTCCGACTACCAGACCGCCCTCGGCGGCAGCTCGGGCACCGGAACAGGCAGTGGTACGGGCACCGGCCAGAATTCCCTGGGCCTGTGACCCCCCGACGATTCATCCCGGAGTAGCAAGACCATGGCCGTGCAGAGCTGGGAAGACATCCTCCACCTGTTGACCAACTGGTCGCTGGTCAAACGTGAGGACGTCACCAAAGTCACCGGTGACAGTGGTATCCCCTGGATCAACTACAGCTTCAAGAGAGGGGGACTGCGCTTCGACAGCAAAGACGACTTCTTCGCCTGGATCGTGCCGCAGAACCCCAACAAGGGATTCCATTTCGAGTTCTACACAAGCGGTGGTGGCGTCCGCAAGAACAGGGTCGACATCTCCTACATCGACGGCCCGGACTTCCACCGCTACTGGGGAGACTCGGGGGATGTCCTTTCCGGTCTGCTCACGCAGTACTCCTCCGCCAAGGGTGACATCAGCGGCGTCCGGGGGGACGGTGCGCAGGTCGACGGGGTGCAGCTCAAGTCGTTCGCCGAACTCGCCTGGTCCTTCGACCAGGCCGGCCAGTTCTTCCGTGACCAGACCGAGGTGCTGGCGAACTGGAAGCAGCAGCTCGGCAGTGAACAGGCGTCCTGGAAGGGCAACGCCGCGGGTGCCTTCTGGCTGCTGGTCGACGACCTCCACAAGAAGTACGAGAACTACACGTCGCAGCTCCAGCCGCCGGGGTTCAGCCCCCAGCACCGGTCCCCTTCCACGGGATTCGTCAGCAAGACACTGCACGGGGACGACCTGATCGGCGCCGAGCAGTCCCTCTACACGGCGTACACGGACCTGCAGAAGATCTTCCAGGACTTCTACTGGCAGCAGGCCGAGCCCGTCACCACCACCCTCCCGGACGGCTCGTCCACCGAGCAGCACATCCCGGCGGACCCCCTGGACGTCCTGAACCAGGTGTTCGTCGAGATGGGCCGCTGGATCATCGACAACAACGCCCGCCAGATCGAGGCGGACAGCGGTACCTACAGTGCCAAGACCAAGCCGGGGTTCAGCGAGCACACCGCCTGGGGCGCCCTCGGTGACACCTCCACCTGGCACGCGGTGGTCAGGGAGGCGCAGAACCGCTGGATCAACAACATCCAGACCAACCTGGACGCACCGGCCCGCAATGTGCTGGAGACGCTCCAGAAGGACTGGTCACGTGTGCTCAACTCCACGTGGAATCCGGCGTTCTCCTTCAGCGACACGAGTTCGTCCCTGACCTCGGACGTCCAGGAGGAGAACGGCGACAAGACCGACAGCGGTCTCGACGAGAGCCTGAAGAAGCTCGGGGACGGTCTCGACAACCTCGGCGGCGGCCTCGACGACGGCCTCAAGGGCCTCGGCGACAGTCTCGGGGACGGCCTCGACGATGTCGGCAACGGCCTCGGCGACAGCCTGTCGAACCTCACCGGCAACGGCGGCTTCTCCAACGACCTGACCAACGGTCTCGGCGGCGGCACCGACATCCCGACCACGTCGGACGGGCCGAGCCTCAGCGGCAACGGCTCCCTGACCGGCGACCTGACCAGCGGTCTCGGCGGCGGCACGGACACATCGGGCCTGAGCGGCGACGGCTCGCTCACGGGCGACCTGACCGGCGGCCTGACGAGCGGCCTGACGGGCGACCTGACGGGCGACCTGACGAGCGGGCTGACCGGTGGACTGACCGGTGGCGGCGCCCTGTCCGACTTCGCCTCGGGGCTGCCCGTCAGCAACATCGACGGCAGCACCACCACCCGCACCGGCAACGGCGTGATGACCAGCTACCCGGACGGCAGCACGGTCACCCGCAACGCCGACGGCAGCATCACCTCGACGTTCCCCGACGGAACCAGCCAAACCGTCACCCCCGACGGCGAGGTGACCACCGTCGACGCGCAGGGCACGAGCACCACGACCCACCTCGGCGTCGGCGAGTCGGTCAGCAACCCGGACGGCTCGTCCATCACCCGCAACGGCGACGGCAGCCTCACCCGGACCGCCGCCGACGGCACGAAGACGACCACGTTCGACAACGGCACGTCGCGGATCGTCACACCGGACGGCCAGATCCAGCTGACCTCGCCCGACGGCACCGTCTCCCACATCAACGGCGACGGCAGCCTCACCACCGACAACCCGGACGGCTCCACGGTCACCGTGCACCCCAACGGCGACGTCACCACCGTCGACGCCCAGGGCAACACCACCACCAGCCACCTCGACGCCGGCCAGAGCGTGACCACCGGCGACGGCGGCACCATCTCCGTCGACGACCAGGGCGACATCGTCACCCACAACCCGGACGGCAGCACCACCACCCTGCACCCGGACGGCACGATCACCACCACCGGGGCCACGGCGGCGACCGGCAACGGGACCATCGCCTCGCCGGGCTTCGACATCCCCACCTACAGCGGCGGCGGCCAGATCAGCTACACACCCGACGGCACCGCCGTCACCAGCCACCCGGGCGGCATCACCCAGTACACGCACACCGACGGCAGCGGACTGGTGACCACGTCGGACGGCCGGTTCCAGACCGTTCCCAGCCCGCAGAGCGCCGCTGACGCGGCGGGCGGTCAGGTGGCGGCGGGCGGTCAGGTGGCGGCGGGCGGTCAGGTGGCGGCGGCCGCAGGCGGCGCGGGAGCCGGCGTCGGCGCGAGCGCGCCGACCGGGGGTGCGGCCTCGGACAGCCAGAACGCCATGGGACTGCTCTCCCCCATGATGATGATGGCCGGCATGAGCCGCATGGGCGGCCAGCAGGGCGGTCAGCAGGGCGGCGGGGACCGCGAGCGGAACCTCTACGACGGCAATGACATGGACGGCGCCGTCATCCAGCACGGCCTGTCCCCCTACGGCACCGCCCGGATCGCCCCCGAGGAGCCGGAGGAGTGGGAAGAGGAGGAGACCGACTCCGACGAACTCCTCGGCCCGCGCCGCCCCTCCACCGAGTCCGGATACGGACCCGCGGGCGGCGCGCGGCAGGCGACCCAGGGCACCGCCTGGTCCGGGAAGGAACGCGACGTCTGGGGCACCGAGGAGGGCGGGCTGCCCGCGTCGATCGGCCACTGACTCCGCCCGCCCCCTCGTCCCACCGCTCCCCGGCAAGCGGTCCCACCCGGCACAGGAGAGACATGAGTTCATCACTCCAGGAACAGCAGCAGCAGGCGCTCGACGCGTTCACGAAACAGCGCCAGGCGCTCATCGACGCCCGCGAGGAGATCCGGACGCTCTCCGTCACGGCCCGGTCCAGGGACGGTGTCGTGGAGGTGACGGTCGGCCATGACGGAACGCCGTCGGGGCTGCGCTTCCTCAACAACAGGTTCAAGGAGGTGACGGGACAGGCGCTCGCGGCCAGCGTGCTGGAGGCCATGGCGATGTCACGGTCCCAGATGACCTCACGTGCCATGGCCGTCCTCCAGGGCGCGGGCGGTGCCGCTCCCAGCGGCCTGGACGGCGGTGTCCTGGACCGTCTGGACCTGGGCAGGCTCCTCGACGGGGGTTCCCTGGAGGAAGTCCTCGCCCCGCGGCCCGCCGGGGGCGAGGGCCGTGGCTGACGACAACCTCCTCATCGCCGATCCGAGCCGCATCCAGGCGGGCGGTGGCGCCACCGACCAGGTCGCCGACCTGACGGACGGTGCCGCCGAACAGTTCGCGGACAACACCGCGTTCGACCCGGCGGACCCGCCGTGGGGCAACGACTCGTACGGCAAGCAGTACGTCCAGAACTACGTCCCGGTCCACAACCTGCTCCGGGACGGCATACGGAGCCTGGCGCAGGCCATGCGGAGCGCCGCGACCCTCACGGTCGACTCGGGCAAGAGCTTCGAGAAGAACCAGCACGACAACACGGACGCGGTCGACAACGTGCCCGGCGTGCACGGCCACCGGGTCTGAACGGGCCTCGCGGACCCGCTTCCTCTCCCACTCACACGAGAGGAAGCGGGTCAGGACCTACTTCTTGGACCACTTCTGATTGTCGGTGCCGGCGCAGCTCCACAGCTGGAGGCGGGTGCCGTTGGCGGTCCGCTCGTCCTTCACGTCCACGCACTGGTCGTTGTCGCTGAGCACGCTGGTGAGGTCGTGCCGGGCATTGAGCCGGAACTGCTGGGCCGGCCCGCCGTTGCAGGTGGCCAGCTGTACGACGGTGCCGTTGGCGGTCGACGCGCCCGCGGCGTCCATGCAGAGACCGAAGGCGCGGATCGAGCCGTCGGAGGCGAAGGTCCACTTCTGTGCCGACGATCCCGTGCAGTCCCGGATCTCCAGCGGCGAGCCGTCCTTGCCCTGGCCGCCCGCCACGGTGAGGCAGCGCCCGGACGCGTGGCTGAACACCATCACGCCCGAGCTGCTCGATCCGCTGGATCCGCTCGATCCGCTGGAGGAGGACGGAGCCGTCGTGTGGGAGGCCGGGGTCGCGGCGTCCTGGGCCGAGGAGCCGTTCGCGGAGGACGAGGTGCCGTGGCCCGTCGACGTGCCGTCCGAGGTTTTCGACGACCCGCCGGACGACGAGCCGTGCGCACCGTCCTCGGCGGTGCCGGACCCGGCGTGCTTCCCGTCGCCCGTCTGGCTGTCGCCCGTGCGACCGTCCGTGTGCTTGCCCTGGCCCGCACCGGACTTGCCGGCGGACGGCAGCGGCAGGGCGCCCGGGACGTTCCCCTGGGCGGTGCCGTCCCCGGCGGGGTCCAGCAGGGTGGCGGCGGGGTCCGCAACGGCCTTGTCGTGGGGGGCGCCGCTGCCGCGCAGGCCCACGAGGACACCTGCCACGAGCACGACACCGGTGACGGCCGCCACGGTCAGCACGGTGCGGTGGGTGCCGCGCAGGAGGACGCGAGTGCCGCGGCGTGCCGTCCCGGCGGCGGCAGCGGCGCCGACCGATGCGGCCTGCTCGAACGTGGCTGCTTCGGACGCGGCCTTTGTGGCTGTGGCCTTCGGGGTTGCGGCCTTCGGAGTCGCGGCCTTTGGGGCTGCGGCCTTCGGGTCTGCGGCCTTTGGGGCTGCGGCCTTTGGGGCTGCGGCTTCTCGGGGTGCGGCCTCGGCCTCGGCGTCCCGGCCCACGGGCCGAGTGGTCACGCCCTTCCGAGCGCCCGGGGTGCGTGACGGCGTCGCCGTCGACTCCGTGGACAGCGGGGGGACTCGTTCCCCGGCGTCGGGGCTCGCGGCCGTCGTGGCACTCGGGACGACAGGGGTTCTCGCCGGAGCCGCGCGGGCGGGCCGCGGCGGGTCTGGTGACTTCATGTGCTTCCTTCCGAGGGAGCGCGGATCAGGATCTGGTGCGCAGGTTTCGGCACACCCGCCTACTCCCCTGTCCGCACAGCGTCGACCCACATACCGCAGGCTACAACACGTGTGAGTTAAGACTCATCGGGTCCGCACAGCCGGAGCATGCGAACCAGACGCACATGTAGACACGTATAAATAATCGGTCGGCGACCGTTGAACGTGCACAGGTGGAGACGTGGTGACTGAGGAGCCCTGGTACAACCCGATCGTGGTCTTCGTGTCGGGTATGTCCGTGCCGCTGGGTTCCTCGGAGCGGGTGCGCAACGAGGTGCAGGTGCCCCACCTGGAGCTGGTCACGTTCCTGGACGAGTTCCAGAACCTGGTCGCGCAGGTCACCGGGGGAACCGCCCAGGGGGCCAACGGTGACTGGCCGGAGGCGTACGTCAGCGCGATGAAGACGTTCCTGTCCGGGGACGGCGCGGACTACGTCTCGGGGCTGCGGGACACGGCGGCGCAACTGGCGGACGGCGCGCACGAGTTCGCGTACCAGCTCGACTACACCAACCTGATGATCGTGCTCCAGGTGCTGGCGTTCCTGGTGGAGTGGGCGATCACCCTGATCATGTGGGAGTGGAACCCGATCGGGGCGGCCATCGAGCAGGCCATCCTGCAGCAGGTGTTCAAGGTCCTCTTCGGCAACACCCTGCGGCGTTTCCTCACCCATGCCGCGATGACGATGGTGACCAACGTCGCGCTGTCGTCCGCGCTGGACGGGCTGGCCCGGTGGATCCTCGCGCTGCGGGGCGAACACACCTCCCAGGGGGATCAGTACCGCAAGAGCGCGGCGCTCTCCGGTGCCGTCCAGGGTGCCTTCGGCGCCGCGGTGCCGCTGCTGACCGGCCCGATCAAGAAGCTGATCTCCAAGGGCTTCTCTCCCTCGGCGACGAAGTCGATGCAGGAGTCGATCGAGAACGCCCTGAAGCACCCCAGCCCCTCGGCCCCCTCGACCCCCGCGCGGACCGTGACGGAATTCGCCGACCCCAGCGGTTCGTTCGGCCCCGGGCTGGCCGCGCTCACCGTCCCGATGCGGGTCGGTCTGCTGCATGACGTCGTGTCGAAGAAGGCGCAGAACGAGTTCCGCGACGCGGTGGGCGACCAGTTCGAGCGTGCCTTCGGCACCCGGCTGGGTTCGGATCTGGCGCGGGAGATGGGCTCGGACTGGGCCTCCGCGTTCCTGGCCCACGCCAACGGCAAGGACCTGTCGGCGGCCCTGAAGTCGACGCTGGGTCCGATGGAGAAGCTCGGCACCAGGTACGACCCGCTGCGGTCGGCCCTGTCCGACGGGGTGGCCGAGGCCATGCCGTCGGTCTGGAAGGAGAAGCCGCCGCACCTGCTCGTGGACACGGCCTTCAGCATGGGCCACCAGAACCTGTCCGAGGGCGTCGTCAACTACATCGAGCAGGGCGAGTTCACGACCAGCAAGGAGACCACCTTCGGCGCCCTGGGCGGCGACGTCCTCGGCCATGCCAAGCATCCGGTCCTGGCCGGTGTGCACGGCGCCCTCAAGAGCGCGCTGCGGCACATGGACGTCAAGCTGCCCCAGCTGCTCGTCACGGGGCACGTCAACACCGCCGACGCCGACGGCTTCACGGCGCCGCCGCCCGCGTACACCCCGTACGTCACCGACAGCGGGACCGGCCTCGGGGACACGAACGGAGGAGAGTTCGTGCCGCCGCCGACGTACAGCGCGGCGACCGGCGACTCGCTCACGGCCCCGCACCTCGACGCCCCGTCCTTCGACTCCCCCACGCTGCACGCCCCGCCCCTCGACACCCCGGCGCCGGGCCTCCAGAGCCCTGGCGGGACGACGCCGCCGACCGGCACGAACACCGGGTCCGCCGGTGCGGCCGCCTCGGCCTCCGGTTCCGGTACGAACGCCGGCACGAACACCGGGTCCGCCGGTGCGGCCGCCTCGGCCTCCGGTTCCGGTACGAACGCCGGGGCGGGCGCCGCCTCCCCGGCGGGTGCCCCGGCCTCCGGAACGCCCTCGGCGGGCGGCGGGGCGGCCCCACGCCCAGGTGTCCCCCAACCGTCGGCCGGCCAGGCGCCGCCGTCCGCCCCGACCCGTATCAACACCACGAGCGCGGCCGGCGGCGGCCGGTCCCTCCTGGAGGCCCAGGCGGACACCGAGCGGCCGGCACCGGGCACTTCCCGTCCGGACGACCTCTCCGCGCAGGACGCCACGCCCCCGCCCCGCCACCTCGCCACGGAGTCCTCCGGCACCGAGGAGACCCCCGACCACCAGGAACCGGCGGCCCCGGAGAACCGTACGGACCCGGGAGTACGGACACGTCCCGAGGCACGGGCGAGCAGCCGTCCCCACGACGACGTCGGACGCACGGTCCACGACACCCCGGCCCCCACCACGGCACACCGTCCGAGCGGCCTCGGCCCCGCGGGCGCAGCACAGACGCCGCGTCAGGACGCGGCAGCGGCACACGAGACCGCGACACACCCGGAGCAGCCGTCGCGACAGGCGGACGAGCAAGAGCCGGTGCGGGACGGCCGGCACCGGGCGGACGGACCGCAGCCGGTCCAGGACGGTCGGCGGCAGAGCATCCCGGTGCCGCCCGGCAGGTCCACCGACGCACCCCACCCGGTCACGACCTCGTCGGCCACGGACACGCATGCGCCGTCGCCCGCCGACAAGGGCAAGGGCCGGGCCACCGACCCCGGTCTCCCCGACGGGCGCTTCGGGACGCCGTCCGAGCCCGGGCGGGTGCTGTCGGCGGACGAGGCCGACGCGGTGCTTGACCGGCTGCGGGAAGAGCTGGACGTGGACACCTACCGGCATGTCGTCGCGCGGGCCTCCGCGATCACCGGCTCGGTGATCGACATGCCGTTGAGGCTGGACGGAGGGCTGTCCGACACCAGCCCCGCCGCCTACTCCGTGCTCACGGACGTCGCCGTCATCCTGGCCCACCACCTGGACGACCCCGAGACCGGGCTCCACCTGGCCGGCGAGCACGCCCGGTCCGTACGCGACGAGTGGAACCTGCCCCGCGCCCCCGCCAGGGGCCTCGGTGGCGCCCCCGACCGTACCGGCCCCCCGCACGGTGGCGACCGCCCCCGGCGCGTCCCCGAGCCCATGCCCCTGTCCCCGGAACCGCCGACCCTCGGCGAGCAGTCCGAGCCGTCCCAGCCGTCCCATCTGTCTCCGCCGTCCCCGCCGTCGCCCGCCGCCGAGCTGCTGTCCTCGCAGGTCGATCTCGGCACGACCGAGCGCGGCCGGGTCGTCGGCGAACTCGTGGAGCGGCTCAACAACGGTGAGCTGAGCGCCGCACGCATGCTCGTCAAGCGGGCGGCGGACCGCGTACGGGAAGAGCAGTCGCCGGAGTCCCGCGACAACGCGATCGCCCTGCACGCGGAGATGACCCGGCAACTGGTCAACTTCTCGACGCTGCTGGAGGAGTCGGGCGCCGATCTGCCCTCCTTCGTCGAGGTCCCCAAGGAGATCAACCTGATCTGGCTGGGCCGCCCGATGTCGGTGGAGGCGGTCCGCCATGTCCTGGCGTGGGCCGAGACGGCCAAGAAGTCCGGGTGGACGGTGAACCTGTGGTCCGACACCACCACCTCCGACCTCACCGGCAAACCCGTCAGCACCTGGAACGCGTCGCACAAGCGGGCCATCCAGGCGGTCGGCGTGCACATCCGGGAGGCCACGGAGCTCCTGCCCTCCGCCAAGCCGGCCGGCCTGTTCTCCTTCCGCGCCAGGCCCGCGGAACTCGATCCGCGGATGGCCAAGCTCCGCGACATCTACTTCAAGGCCCGTACCCGCCCGGCCGCGCTGCCCATGGCGTCCGACGTGCTGCGGTACGCCATCCTCAAGACCCGGGGCGGGGCGTACCTCGATGTCGACATCGCTCCCGGACGGGTGTCCCTCGACACCCCGCCGACCCGGGTCGGGTCGACGGACGTGCCGTTCCTGGCGCCGATCATCCGCGACCAGAACCAACTGGTGCTCTCCCGCGTCGAGATCGCGGCGGAACAGGGCCGCCGCCCGGAGGACGTCACCCTCGGCGAGGTGGTGCGCCACCGGCTGGGCAACGCCGAGTACGGCAACAACCTCATCGTCGTACCACCGAAGTCCGCGTTCATGGACGCCGTGGTCGACGCGATCTCCGACTCCGTACGGGAGCTGGACGTCGCGGACCTGGAGGGCAACGGCGCGTTCATGACGGGCCCCAGCGTGCTGGCGCGTGCGCTGAGCAACCACATCGAGTCCTTCGGGCTGGGGCGGACGACCCTGCTGGAGGAAGCCGCGCTGCTCGACCCTCGCGAGATGTACCGCTGGGAGGGCGTGGACTGGATCACCGACGAGAGCGACAACACGGACTACGAGCACACCCTCCTGGGTGCCTCGGGCCCGGGAGGACGGCCGACGGCCCCGCAGCCCATCGCCACGGTCGGTACCCTCGCCCACACCCAGGCCGCGGACACACCCGACGACGGACAGTCCGGAACCCGGCCCCTGGACAAGGGCAAGGGCCGTGAGATGCCCTCGCGGCCGCCGGTTCCGCACGACCCCGCCCGGCTGCTGACGCCGGAGCAGGGGGAGCAGGCGCACACGCGGCTGAGAGCGGAACTGTCCGAGGACGCCTACGGGCGACTCGTCACGCGGGCCTCGGGGATCGTCGGCTCCGTGATGCACATGCCGCCGCGCGTCGGCGGCGGACTGGCCGCCACCGACCCCGCCGCCCACTCGGTCCTGACCGACGTCATGGACATCCTCGCCCACCACGACGACCCCACCACCACCGCGAGCGACGCCGCCCGCGCCCACGCGCTCGCCGCCCGCGACCGGCTGGGCCTGCCCCCCGCACCCGCGAAGGGCCTCGCGGGCAGCACGACGACCGAGCAGGGCACCGACGAGGCCGCCCCCTCCCCCGCTGCCGATGCCGCTGCCGGACCGTCGCGCCGCCCGGACGACCCCGTGCCCGAACACGTCCTGTGGCGCCGGCTGTTCGACACCTCGGAAGACACCCGCCAGCCGCTCGCCGACATCAGTGCCGCGCGGGGGACGGAGCCGCCCGAGTCGGAGGTGACTCTGCGCCGCGCGGTCCACGACGAACTGGTACGGCTGCCGGGGCTGACCGTCGTGGTCGGTGAGGCCGCCAACTTCGGGCACCAGGCCGCGGCGACGATGATGCTGCAGTCACTCACGGAACTCGGTTACACCGGCCCCGTCCGGATCATCGCCCCGGACTCCGTACGGCAACGGCTCGACCTGCTGCTGTCGCCGTCGATGCGGGAACGGGTCGAGTGGGAGACCGACGAGTTCGACAACGCGGCCACCTACGCTCCCGGGCACCGTCCGGACAGAGGGCATCTGGTCTTCGTGGCGGCCAACGACGCACTCGTCGACGACAGCGGCCTCGCCTCGGACTTCCTCGACTTCAGCGGCGCCGAACGGGCCGTGGTCCTCAAGCCGTACGCGTGGGGCGAGGGCCACCGTCTGCTGTACGCCCGCAACGCCGACGGCACCGCGTCCGTCACCGATCTCCAGCAGGAGAACGGCATCTCCCGCAGCGCCCTGTACCACTACGAGGTGCCCCGTCCGACCGGCGCCGCCCTCGACGACCTGATCACCGCGCAGGCGCCGTCGACGGCCCACGCGACGCATCTGCTCCAGATGGTGCGTGCCGTCAGCGGCGGCGCCCTGGAGCTCATGCCCGCCTACGGCCTGCACAACCTGCACACCTCCGAGCGGGCCTCCGTCCTGCCCGCACTCGCGGAAGGCATCCACGCCGCGGGGCTGCCGACCCCGGCCGTCATCCTGGCCCTGGGCAACGCGACCGTCGCCCACGCCCCCGAGCACCGCGCGGACTGGCTCCGGCACCACACCCTCGACAGCCCCGGGCTGTCCCGCGCGCTCACCGACGCGGGGCCCGGTGACGTCATCGTCGTCACGGCGGGATCGCTCCCCCAGGAACTGTTCCGGCAGGTCTACCAGCTCGGCTCCCTGCCGGCCGTCGTCGAAGGCGCCAACACCACCAACGCCCTGCAACTCCAGGGCCGCCCCTACTTCTCCGTCCGCGCGGACCACACCCCCTACGACCCCCTCGCCGGGACCCCGCAGGACGAGGCGGCCGTCAGCGCGCTGCACGGCGTCACCGGCGCCCTCGTCCAGGAGACGCAGTGGGGCCGCGAGCAGCGGCAGACCGCCGCCTTCGACCGCTGGGAGGAGTCCGCCACCGCGATCAGCACGCTCAAGGCCCTCCAGCCGGCCGACCACCCCGTCCTGACCGTCGACGAAGCGGACCGCTTCCGCACGGTCATCGCCGCATCGAGCCTCGGGCCGACGGGTGCCGAACCGTCGTCGGACACCGCCCTGTTCGTCGCCGGCGACCCCGTCGAGACCGCGGCGCGGCTCCTGGGCACCGATCACCCCGACTGGGCGACGCTGAAGGAGTTCCTCACCCCGTCCGACCCCGGTGACTACCGGCGGGCCATGCGCCTGGAGGGCAGGTCCGTCACCCTCACCCCCGCACAGCGCGACACCCTGCTCGCCGTGATGCAGCACCACCACGACACCTATCTCGACCGACTCCGCGAAGAGACCGCCGACTTCTCCGTAGCCCCCGAGGCCGAGCACATCGCCACCATCGCCCGGGCCATCACCCACGCGGCCGACCCCGACACCACCCTCGGCGCCTACTTCCACCGCCTCCACCAGCAGGCCCACCACCCCGACAACGACCAGGTCCTCCAGGCCCTCGCCCATGTCCTGGCCACACCCACCACGCACCACACCGCGTCCACCCGGACAGAACTGGACGACGGCACTGACGACAGCAGCCACGACAACGCCGGCACCGGCACCGGCACCGGCACCGGCACCGACGTAGGCGACACGGACGGCAGCCCCAGGCCCGTCCCCCACCCCACGGGCCCCAGCGTCGGCACCCCCCACCACGCCACGGTCGCCCAGGACACGCACTCCGAACACGACACCGACGCGGACGCCGACCCAGATGCCGACACCGATGTCGACACCGGCACCGACACAGGCACCGACACAGGCCCCGAGGCCGATTGGGGCAACGTCGGCAGCCTCTTCGACGACGACACCCCGCCGACCCCCCTCGTCGACGAGGAGGCGAGGCCGAGCATCAGCGACTCCGTGTTCTCCGCTCTCGTGGCGCCGCTCGAACACCTCGACGGCCAGACGGAGTTCACCTCGGCCGCTTCTGCGGTGGACAAGGGCAAGGGACGCGCCCCCGTGCGCGAGGGCGACACGGGTGACGCTCGGGACGAGGGTGCGGTGACCGACGCGGGCGCGGCGATCACCGAGGCCCGACTCGACCTGGCGCGGGCCGAGTCCAGGCTGAACCGGACCCAGGCGCGGTATCGGGAGGGCGTGGGGACGTCCTCGGACGACGACACGCGGCTGGTCCTGGCCCACGACGACCATGTGCGGGCCGGTCACGCGCTCTCGGAGGCGGAGGCGCACTGGTTCGAGGTGACCCAGGGCGAGCCGCTGCCGGAGGTGCGGCCGTACGAGGGGACCGGGCTGGGCGGAGGCATGCCCCTGAGGCGGTCCACCCAGAGCGTCGCGGACCGGGACCGGGTCGTTCGACCGGCGTCGCAGCACGCGACGCAGCCGTCGTCCGGTCAGCACCAGGGCGGCGTCGTGCGCCCGTCCGTCCCGGCGGAGTCGCCGCGCGACTTCGCCGCACAGTGGCACGCCCAGTACGGCGGATTGTCGAAGCGCCACAAGTTCGTCACCCTGCACGACAGCCTGGGCGACTGGCTTCAGGGCACCAGGCCCCTCTCCGAGGTTCTCGAGGACATCAACACGTTTCTGGAGTCACCCTCGACACGGACTGCCAGCAGTTCCAGCAACAACGTCAAAAGGCTGCGCGACAAACTGCTCGAAGCGGCCGGAGGCCCGCCGCCGCAGGGGCACGCGCGGCAGCAGCCGTACGCGAACCACGGGCGGAACACCTCGGTGGGCCGCCTGGACGTGGGCCACGACCTGGAACGCACCGACACCCGGGGAACTCACCGCAGCGACGTCTCGGCCGCGGGCAGCGTCGGTCGGGGCCGTTCGGCGACCCGTGAGTTCTTCGGGCGCATCGGAGACGCGTTCAGGCGTTCGGTCTCCCGCGGCGGCGGGCAGCGGGAGCAGCTCGTCCACCCCGACGGCACACTGCACCCGCGGTACACCGGCCACCAGCAGCCGTGGACGGGGCCCGCACCACAACCCCAGCGGCCCCCGTCGGCGACCGGGCACCACGCCCCCTGGACCGGCCCGCCACCTCAGCGACCGCCGTCGGCGAGCGGGCGGTACGTACCGGCCCGGCACCGGTCGCCCTCGTCGAGCCGCCCGGACACCGCACACGGCCACGGCCACCGGCGTTCGTCGAGCCAGGTCGGCATCGGCAGTCTCGTCGACTCGTTCCGAGCCATGGGTGTGGGACCCGTCCGGCACGATGGTCCGCAGGTGTCCGCGCCCCCGCACCTCCACCGGTCCGGCACGCTGTACACCCAGCCCGTCGGCAGCCACGCGGTCCAGCAGCCGACGTGGGCCCACGCGGCGCCCCCGGCACCACCGCGTTTCGTCCACCGGGCCATGGCCCCGCACCTGGACACCTACCTGTCCATGCCGCCGGAAAGGGCTCGGAGATGGCGTGAGGCTCCCCGCTACGGCAACCATCCGACCGGCCGTGAGGGTTCTGTCACGCTGGAGTTCCTGAGCGGGCTGGAGGAGGGCACACAGGAACATCACCGGCTCGTCGTGAACGCCATAGGACAGGGCTCCGTCACACAGCGCTCAGGGCCGCTGTCGCAGGAGCAGCAGACGTATCTTCAGGGCCTGCACCCCGCGCTGTCCTCGTTCTTCTCCTATCAGGCCGGACACAGCGACCGATTCAGTGATACCGCCGCGAACCGGAATCCGCACGTCGTGCGTTACACCGTCGGGAACTCCGGATTCACGATGCACGCGGACCCCGGCAACGCCTTCGCTCGCCATGCGGGCATCACCTACGCATCAGCACTCCGAAAGGTGCTGGGGAAGTTCGACGTCCCCGAATTGGACTTGCATGTCTCGCGGTACAACGACACGCATTTCGTCATCCAGCCCGACCTCACCGTGGAAGAGCACAAGATCCACACCACGGGCGTGCAGTCCATCGTTCACGACGGCCGGGTCGCCGCCTTCCTGGCCCCGTCGTCGATCGTGATCCTCGCCAAGAACGGTGTGTCCGAGGATGCCCTCATACACGAGATCGGACATGCCCTGCACCGGATCCGCAATCCCGCCCTCTACGAGGAGGTGGGCAACGCGAACTGGATCGACCAGAGGACGCAGCGGTTCGCCGCCGATGCCACCAGCAGCGCCGCGAAGCCCGGATACGCCGGGGAAAGCCCGTTGGAATTCGTGGCCGAGGTGTTCCTGCGCTTGGTCAAGGGGCAGTCCGTCCATCCGACGATGATGGCGATGTACGAAGCCTTCGGAGGAGCCATGCCGGACAGATAGACCACTTCCGGAAAAGGCGGTCGGCACGATTCCCCCAGCCCCTGCGAGACAGGAACTTCGTATGACGAACCAGCATCCGCTCACGGCACGCACAGCCCAGGCGCCCTCGGACGGCGTGTCCGGCGACGCCGGCTCCCTCGGCACACCCGTCCCTCCGCCCGACATCGTCACCGCGGCCCGCGTCGCCCGCGATCAGTGGCTCACCGAGATCGATCCGTTCTGCGCCGACGACGAGGAGGTGCCGCCCTGGGCCGTGGTCGGTGAGTGGCGGTCGGACGCCAGAGGGCTGATCGTCGACTGGCGCGCCAACGACGAGTACCGGCCCTCTCCCACGGCGCTCGGCTGGAGCGACCCGACGGACCCGGTGGACCGGGCCATGCAGTGGGCCGCCACCGGTTACGGGCCCGTCGAGGCGGTACTGGAGGCTCTGGCCGGGGCCGAGGAGGTCGCCGTCCTCGTCACGCTGGCCGGCACCTTCGTCACCGCGCTCTCCCAGGACGGCGCCGAGGTGGTGCCCGTCTACACGGCCGCGGACCAGTTGCTCGGCGTCGGCCGCCTGACGGTCCGTACCGCGCCCGTCGCCGACCTGCTGGACGCGCTGCCGGACGGCCACGAGTTCTATCTCAACCCCGCCGGCCCGGTCGCGATGCGCGTACGCACCGAGGCGCTGCGCGCTGCGCTGGATCCGTCGGGGGCGGCGTCATGACGACCTGGACCCGATGCGGAGGCTGCACGACAGCCGCCGGCACGCGCCGTGCGGCCGGTCGCCCCGGCCGCCGGCTCAGTGAAGGGCCAGCATCCCGGTGACGGCGATGTGCAGGATGCGGCCGAGCCGTTCGGCGAAGTCGACCTTGGTGTCGGCGAGTCCGGGGTCCAGCTGGGCTTCGGCGACGGCGTCCGAGGGGTGTGCGAAGGGCCAGAGCCCCGCCGTGCAGACCACGGTCAGGGAGACCAGTTCACGCGCCGTGGACGGGGTGAGTCCGGTGAGGTGACGCCGCAGCAGATCGGCCAGCTCACCCAGCAGCCTGACGTGGGCGAGCTTGAACTCGCGCACGGCGCCGGCGGAGATGTTCCGCTCCAGTTCGGACCCCAGCGCGCTGATCAGGTCGCACAGCAGGGACCGGCGGCCCAGCGACCGGGCCAGCAGGGCCGTGACCGCCTCGGTGTCCGCCGCGTCCGCCGCGTCCGCTTCGGCCCGCTCGGCGCGCTCGGCCCGCTCGGCCAGTTCGGCGGAGAGTTCCTCGATCCACCCCTCCAAGGAGCGGTTGAGCAGTTCGAAGAACACCGCTTCCCTGGTCTCGAAGTAGCGCACGACGTTGGTCTTGGACAGTCCGACCCGGCGACTGAGTTCGCGCAGACTGATCTCGCTGACCGGCAGCTCGCCCAGCAGTTCTGTCGCGGCGTCGAGGATGGCCTGCTTGCGGATCTCACGCTGCTCGGCGCTGCGCGCGCGCTGAAAGCCGGTAGGCCGGTCGTCTGTCATCGTCGCTTCCCCAGGAACCTCTCGCGGCCCGCGGCCGGTGCCACCTGCGGCAACCCTAAGCCCCGCCCCGTGCCCCGGGTCCGGAAGGACGGGTCATACGGACTCGCTCACGTGGCGCCACTGGGCGTCGCCGGCGGCGAGGGCCTCGGCCACCGCCCGGCCGACCTGGACGGCGTCCTTGCCGACCAGCAGGTGCAGCGGCGGCTCGTCGGCCTCCACGATCTCGAGGAGCAGCCGCGCGATACGGTCCGGGTCGCCCGGCTGCTTGCCGTCCTGGCTGCGGATGGCGGCGATGGAGGCGCCGACGACCTTCTCGTAGGGCTCGCTGACCGGCGGGGTGGCCATGGAGGATCCGGCCCAGTCGGTGCGCATGCCGCCCGGCTGGGCGACGGTGACCTTGATGCCGAGCGGGGCCACTTCCTTGGCGAGGACCTCGGAGAAGCCGCCCACCGCCCACTTGGCCGCCTGGTAGGCGCCCAGACCCGGCACGCCGACGCGTCCGCCGACGGAGGAGATCTGGATGATGTGCCCGGAGCGCTGCTCCCGCATGACGGGCAGGGCGGCCCGGGAGACGTTGACGACGCCGTAGAGGTTGGCCTCGATCTGGTCGCGGAAGGCCTGCTCGGACGTGTCCTCGATGGCGGCCATGTCGGCGTACCCGGCGTTGTTCACGACGACGTCGAGGCGGCCGAACGCGTCCACGGCGGCCTGTACGGCCCGTCGCGAGGCCTCGGCGTCGGTCACGTCGAGGGTGACGAGCCGGACCCGGTCGCCGTACTTCTCGGCGAGGTCGTCGAGGGGCTCGGTACGCCGGGCGGTGGCGACGAGGTTGTCGCCGACCGCCAGTACGGCCTCGGCGACGGCGCGGCCCAGACCGCGGGCACTTCCGGTGATCAGCCAGGTCCTGCTCATGTCGGTTGCCTTTCTCGCACTCGTCCGCTCCAGCGCCCCGAATAAAAGGCCACTGGACCTTTACTTGTTCCGACTTTAAAGGTCCAGTGGCCTCTTGTCGACTTCGAGGAGGGGAACCGTGAGCGGGGTCACAGACACGTGTGTGCGAGGGGGGTGGGTCGAGGGGGAAAGGTCGTTCCCAGGCAGAAACCTGTCTCTCCCGTCGACGGACGGGAGGACGGATGGTGGATGTGTGCCCGGCGGAACGGCCGGCACCGGACAGCTCCACTCCTCGCACCATCACCCCTCTGCTCAAGGAGAGTTCCCATGGCCAGGACCCGGGTCGGCTTCGTCAGCGCCGGTATCGAGATCGCCGCACACCTCTACACCCCCGACACCTCCACCGCCGAGGGTGGCCCGCATCCCGCGCTGGTGGTCGGCCACCCGGGGACCGGCGTGAAGGAGCAGACCTCCGGTACCTACGCCCGGCTGATGGCCGAGCGCGGTTTCGTCACCCTCGCCTTCGACGCCGCCTACCAGGGCGAGTCCGGCGGTCTGCCGCGCGGTCTGGAGGACCCGGCGCAGCGCGTCGAGGACTTCAAGGCCGCCGTCTCCTACCTCACCACCCTCGACGAGGTGGACGCCGACCACATCGGCCTGCTGGGCGTCTGCGCGTCCGGCGGCTACTCCCTGGCCGCCACCGGCGGTGACCACCGGGTCCGGGCCGTGGCCACGGTGTGCACCGCCGAGCCCGCCCGTCAGTTCCGCTACGGCGCCGACGGCTCCCAGGACCCTGCCGTCTTCCAGGCACTGCTGGACGCCGCCGCACAGGCCCGCACCGCCGCGGCGCGCGGCGAGGACCCCGGTGTGCTGACGATGTTCCCCGAGACCGCGGAACAGGCCGGTGCCCTCGGGGGCGAGCACGGGGTCGAGGGCTGGGAGTACTACTGCGGCGCCCGCGGGTACCACGAGCGCTCCGCGAAGTTCCTGGCCTGGGAGAGCGTCGACCGGATGGCCTCCAGCGACGTCTTCCGCGCCGTCCCCCTCATCGGCCCTCGCCCGATCCTGCAGATCATCGGCGAGCGTGCCGTCACCGCGTGGATGGCCGTCGAGGCCCACCAGGCCGCCACCGGCCCCAAGGAACTGCACCGCATTCCCGGCGCCAGCCACGTCGACCTCTACGACAGGCGCGAGTACATCGACCCGGCCGTCGACAAGCTCGCCGACTACTTCACGGCCCACCTCACCAAGTGACAGGCGGTGCGCCGCGGCCATCTCACTCGGCCCGCAGGGGTCCCGCGAACGACTTGCGCAGGGAGCCCGGGGCGACCAGGGGAAGCAGCGAGGCGAGCATCCTGCGCTTGAACGTGGTCGGTTCCCGCGTGAGTTCGACGTCGACGCGGGTGCCGTCGCCCTCGGGGGTCATCCGGAAGACCCAGCCGCCGCCGGGACCGAACACCTTGGAGTCGAGCGTGGTGATGGTGACCGTGTCCCCGGCCGGCTCCCACCGGTAGCGCGCCCGCTCCCAGGCGGCGGCGGTGCCCTCGGTGACCTCGGCCCAGGTGTCGCCGAGGTCGTGGACCACGAAGTGGTCGGCGTCGATGGTGGGCCAGGACTCGGCACGGGAGGGACCGAAGTCGGTCAGCACCCCCAGGACGTCCTTCGGGCCGAGCCGGGAGACGAGGTGGAAACGAACGACTGCCATGGGATGTCCTCACCAAAAAAGTAACTGTTCTGACCGGTGACGGAACCGTCCCATGACTCCGCGTCACCTGTCAAGGCGGTTACTTTAAGGGAGCGTGTTCCCGTAGGACTCCGTCAGGTCCGGGGGGCATCGGTACAGCCGTTGGCACTGAGAACGATCACGGTCCGATCGGCGCGAGCGCGCTGACGCGGTTCGCGTACTCGTGACGGGCCTTGCGCTGCGCCGGGATCGCTGAGGCGCCGTCGAGCGGTTGGCAGCGGGCGAGGAGTGCGCCGTGGATCGCCGGGGCGTCAGCTTCGGCCGAGGCACTCCGCGTGCCGTGCCCACGCCTGTGGAGTGATCTGTCTCACTTGCTGTCACAGGGGTCGATCAGACGGTGTCCTGTGCCCGAACCGCTTGAAACGAAGGAGGACACCGTGACCGGGAACACCGATGTGGTCGTGATCGGCGGCGGGTACGCCGGCGTCTTGGCGGCCAATCGCCTGACGAAGCGCGACGACGTGACAGTGACTCTGATCAACCCGCGTTCGGCCTTCGTCGAGAGGGTTCGCCTGCACCAGGTGGTGGGCGGGTCCCACGCGGCGGTCGTCGATTACCGGGAGATCCTGGGTGAGCGCGTCCAGCTGGTGGTCGACACCGTGGCACGGATCGACGCCCCTGGGCGCAGCGTGGCGTTGGCGAGCGGGGACACGGTCGGCTACGACCATCTGATCTACGCGGTGGGTAGTGGAAGCGCCGGCTCGCGCGTGCCCGGAGTGGCGGAGTTCGCCTACCCGATCGCCACCTTGGAGGAGGCACAGCGGCTGCGGACGGTCGTCGACGCCGCTCCCGCGACGGCCGCGGTGGCGGTGGTGGGAGCCGGGTCGACCGGTATCGAGGTCGCCGCCGAGCTGGCGGAGGCCGGCCGCGCCGTGACCCTGGTGTGCGGCGAGGTGCTCGGCCCGTATCTGCATCCGCGGGTTCGGCGTTCGGTGGCCAAGCGGCTGGCGGCGCTCGGTGTGAGTGTGCTCGAAGGCCCTGACGCGAAGGTGACGGCGGTGGCGCGCGACACCGTGGGACTCAGTGGCGGACGCGCGCTGCGGAGCGCGGTGACCGTCTGGACCGCCGGGTTCGGTGTGCCGGACCTGGCAGCGCGCAGCGGGCTGAGCACCGATGCCCTGGGCCGCCTGCTCACGGACGAGACGCTGACGAGCGTGGACGACGTGCGCATCGTCGCGGCCGGGGACTGTGCAGCGCCGTCGGACATGCCGCTGCGAATGAGCTGCCAGACCGCTCGTCCGCTGGGAGCGCACGCTGCCGACACGGTGCTGGCCCGGATCGCGGGTGCGCAGCCCGAGGCCATCGACGTGGGTTTCTTCGGCCAGTGCGTCGCCCTGGGCCGTCGCGCCGCCACCGTGCAGATCGCCTCCAAGGACGACACCGCGAACAGGTACTACATCGGCGGTCGGCTTGCCGCAGGGATCAAGGAGCGCGCGTGCAGGGGCGTCGTCGAGGAACTGGTGGACGAGGCGCGCAAGCCCGGCTCGTTCACCTGGGGGTTCAAGGATGACAAGCGCCGACAGCTGTTGCAGGCCAAGCAGAGCGAGGCGCTGACGACTCGCTGAAGGGCAGCCTCGGCCTGGGCCGCGGTGGCCGGTCGGGTCGGCCGTGAACGGAACTCCAGGCACGGCCGCGAAGGGCGCCGCCCAGCCGGCCACCCTTGCGTCCGTCTTCCTCGTGGCCACCCGGCGCGGCTCCTCGACCGGGCTTCCCGGCCTGCTCTCCGGGCTCGGCGTGCCGCTGCTGTACGTGGCCTCCTCAACCGGGGCGGCCCGGGCGAGGTGTGCACGACGACCGCCGACAGCCAGTCGTGCGTGGGCGAGTACCACCCCGTGGTGGTGGCTGGCCGCGGGCGTGGTCGTCCTGCTCGCCGGGGTGGTGGTCGGGGTGGGGGTGGTGCGGCAGCGCCAGAGGAACCTGCAGTGAGCTGTACGGCAGGCGGGGCGGATCGAACGGCTGCCAGCGAAAAGGACCGTGCCAAGGACCGTGTTGTGGAGGCACACTCGCATGCCTTCGGCAACCACGGCCGGCCGCGAAGGAGAGAGATCGGGATATGAGCGACCATGCCACCGACGCGGCGACGGAGACGTTCGTCGCCCACCGCAACCTGCTCTTCACCGTCGCATACGAGATGCTCGGATCGGCGGCCGACGCCGAAGACGTTCTGCAGGAGACCTGGCTGCGATGGGTCAAGGTCGATGTGGAGCACGTGCGCGACCAGCGCGCCTACCTGGTCCGGATCACGACCCGCCAGTCGCTCAACCGGCTGCGCACCATGAGTCGCCGCAAGGAGACGTACGTGGGCCCCTGGCTGCCCGAGCCGCTGATCACGGCGCCGGACGTGGCCGAGAACGTCGAACTCGCCGAGAGCATGTCGATGGCGATGATGCTCGTCCTGGAAACGCTGTCGCCGACGGAGCGCGCGGTCTTCGTGCTGCGCGAGGTCTTCGACGTCGACTACGACGAGATCGCGGCCGCCGTCGACAAGAGCCCCGTGGCCGTCCGCCAGATCGCGCACCGCGCCCGCCGGCACATCAACGCCCGCCGCCCCCGCTCGGTGGTCTCCGTGACCGAGACCCGGGCGGCTCTGGAGTCGTTCCAGCGCGCGCTGGAAACCCGGGACCTGCAGGGGCTGCTCGACGTGCTCGCGCCCGGGGTCGTCGTCGTCAGCGACGGCGGCGGCATCAAGCAGGCCGCGCTGCGTCCGATCACCGGCGCCGAGAAGGTGGTCCGCTTCCTCGCCGGTGGCCTCGCCAAGACCGATGCCACGATCACCCTCGGCCCGACCGTGGTCAACGGCAACCCGGGATTCGTCTTCCGCCTGGACGGCGAGATCGACGGCATCATGGCGGCCCGCGTCGAAGACGCCCGCATCACCGGCCTGTACTACGTCCGCAACCCGCAGAAGCTGACCCGCATCGACTCCGAGACCCCGCTCACCCTGCGATGAACCCCGGCTTCCCCTACGGGTCACCGTTCCGGGCCTGCGCAAGCAGCTGGGCCACCAGGTCGTCGGAGCCGCCTTCGGCCTGCCGGGCCAGGTCGTCCAGCACGGTGTCGCCGTCGAGGACCTGCGCGGTGAGCCGTTCCATCAGCGCCGGGTCGGTGCCGCCGCCGGGCCCGGTGATGCGGGCGCGGACCGGACGGCGGGGGCCGATGATCTGTGCGTCGTCGGACCCGGCGGTGTCTTCGTCCTCAGCGAGCGCCCGGTACAGCGTGAGGGCTTTCTCCGGCTCGGGCCGGGTCTTGATGCGGGTGGAGATCTTCTCAGCCTCAGAGAAGATCCGCACTTCCCGCTCCGGGTGCCGCAGGGGCTCCCGGCTGGGGCTTCACACTTCGGACAGCCGTTTCGTTCTACCGCGTTCGCGGCTTGATCGGGCGCCAGATCCACTCGGGCGGTGTGTCAGAACCGTCTCGCACAACACGCCGGTTTGGAGAGGGTTTCTGCGAACGGCTGGTAGATCGCCAGAACCTGCTCGGCGTGCTCCGGCCGCATGGGCGCGATACGCGCGCCGGTGTTGGTGCCGGTGGCCGTCACGCCGTGGGCTCGATGCCGAGTTCGGCGAGCAGGCCGCGGATGCGCTGCTCGATCTCGTCGCGGATCGGCCGGACCGCCGCGACGCCCTGTCCGGCGGGATCGTCGAGCTGCCAGTCCAGGTACCGCTTGCCGGGGAAGTAGGGGCAGGCGTCGCCGCAGCCCATGGTGATCACCACGTCGGAGGCCTGCACGGCCTCGGTGGTGAGTACCTTCGGGGACTCGGCCGAGATGTCGATGCCGACCTCGGTCATGGCCTCCACGACGGCCGGGTTCACGGTGTCGGCGGGGGCGGAGCCGGCCGAGCGGACCTGGACCTGGTCTGCGCCGAGGTGGGTGAGGAAGGCGGCGGCCATCTGGGACCGGCCGGCGTTGTGCACGCAGACGAACAGCACGGACGGGGTGGCGGGGGTGCTCATCAGGCCAGGGCACTTTCTTCGGTGGAACGGGCGGGGGGTTGCTGACCGTCGTGGGCGACGACGACCTCGTCCTCACCCGCGGCAGCCGGGCGGCCGAAGCAGACTGCGACCAGGACCAGACCGGCAGCGGCGCCGAGCAGCTGCGCGGCGAGGAACGGCAGCACGGAGGTGGGGGCGATGCCCGCGAAGGTGTCGGTGAACGCCCGGCCGATCGTGACAGCCGGGTTGGCGAAGGACGTGGAGGAGGTGAACCAGTACGCCGCGCCGATGTAGGAGGCGACCAGCAGCGGCGCCAGGTGCGCGCGGCCGGCGCGGGCCAGGCCGAAGATGAGCCAGACCAGCCCGGCGGTGGCCACGACCTCCGCCAGCCACAGGTGCCCGGCCCACCGCTCGTGCGTGGAGAAGGCCACCAGCGGCTTGCCGAACATGGCGTCGGCCAGCGCCGCGCCGCCGACCGCCCCGGTGATCTGGGCGGGCACGTACGCGGCGACGTCGCGCAGGCCGGGGCCGTCGCCGGTACGGCGGCCGGTGAACCAGGCGGCCAGGGTGACCACGGGGTTGAAGTGCGCCCCGGACACCGGGCCCAGGAACGCAATGAGCACGCCCAGGCCGAAGACCGTGGCGAGCGAGTTGGCCAGCAGCTGCATCCCGACATCGTGGGTCAGTTCGGTGGCCTGGATCCCGGAGCCGACCACCACCGCGACCAGAGCGGCTGTCCCCAGCCCCTCGACGGCGGCCCGCCGTATCAGCGGCGCGGGCGCGCTCACGCGGGCGTCTTCGCGGCCATGGCGGGAATCTCCAGCAGGGCGGACAGCTTCGCCAGGGCCTCGGGGAGCACCCAGTAGTACACCCACGTTCCGCGCCGCTCGGAGCCGACCAGCCCGGCCTCGCGCAGCACCTTCAGGTGGTGGGAGATCGTCGGCTGGGAGACGTCGAAGGGGCCGATGAGGTCGCACACGCACGCCTCGCCGCCCTCGTGGGAGGCGATCAGCGACAGCAGGCGCAGCCGGATCGGGTCCGACAGCGCCTTGAACATCCGCGACAGCTCGGCCGCGGCCTCCTCGCCGAGCGGCTCGCGGACCATCGGCGCGCAGCACGCCGTCTCGTCGTCCTGCCCAAGCATCGGCAGACCAGCTTGTTTCGACATTCCTCAATATTGACAGTCGTCGATCCCGGTGGCAAGGTCGGCTGTATCGACAGACGTCGAAACAAGTCGTGGGGAGACCGCCATGTCCCGTGTCCAGCTCGCCCTGCGCGTCGCCGACCTCGAAGCCTCGATCGCCTTCTACTCCAGGCTGTTCGGCACCGAGCCGGCCAAGCGCCGCGAGGGGTACGCCAACTTCGCCATCACCGAGCCCCCGCTCAAGCTCGTCCTCATCGAGGGCGAGACCGGCGAGGACACCCGCCTGGACCACCTCGGCGTCGAGGTCGCCTCCACCGAGCAGGTCAACGTCGCCACGACCCGGCTGAAGGACGCGGGGCTGGCGACCTTCGAGGAGAACGACACCTCCTGCTGCTACGCCCTCCAGGACAAGGTGTGGGTCACCGGCCCCGGCAAGGAGCCGTGGGAGGTCTACGTCGTCAAGGCCGACGCCGACCGGCTGGGCAAGAGCCCCGTCTCCGGCGGTGACGCCTGCTGTGCCGGTCAGGAGGAGAGCACCGAGCCCGCGCCGGCGGCCTCGGGCTGCGCCTGCGGCAGCTGAACGCCGCCGCTCACGCTTCTTCCGGCTCGTCCTCCTGCGCGGCGTCCGGGTCGCGCAGCGGGCGCAGCCCCTGGCCGGGGCCGCCGGCCTTGATGTCGAACAGGTAGCGGCCCAGGAAGTTGATGTGCCGGTCCTCGAGCGGGGAGGGGCGGGCGACGTCCTCGTCCTCGATGTCGTGGCCCTCGGCGCGCGGCTGGGCGACGGCGGCGTCGAGGTAGCGGGTGTTCCACAGGACGACGGCGCTGAGGACCGGGCCGAGGGCGGCGAGCTGGTCCTCCTGACCCTCGCGGCACGCCTGGCGGATCCGGCCCCGGCCGCCGTGGCAGATCACGCGGGCGCCCGCCCCCGGCACATCCGTTCTGGAACGACCATTGAAGCGAGGGGCCAACGCCGGGCGGCCCGGTCTCACAGGTGTGCCCCGCCACCGTGGTGCGATCCGTCCCACGTGTCTGCGGTGACCGGGCGGGGCCCGTACCGTCCGGGAGCCGGAGCCACCAACCACCAACCACCAGCCGCCAGCCGCCAGCCGCCAGCCGCCAGCCAGGGCTCTGCCTGGGAAGAAACCTGCCCCCTCACACCTGTCCCGTCGTCGGTGCGGGGGTATGACACTGGGGCATATGAAACCGACATCCGACCCCCACCTGGGTGCCTTTCTCCGGGCCCGCCGGGCCCAGTTGACCCCGAGCGAGTGCGGGCTGCCCGAGACGGACTCCGCCCGCCGGGTCACCGGACTGCGCCGCGAGGAGGTCGCCCGGCTCGCCGCGATCAGCGTCGACTACTACACCCGCCTCGAACAGGGCCGTGTCCGCGCCTCCGCCCCCGTGCTCACCACCCTCGCGCGCGCCCTGCGCCTCGACGACGACCAGCAGCGGTACCTGTACGAACTCGCCGGACGGAGCGACGCGCCCCCCCCCCCCCCCGCCGCCGACCCGCCCAGCGGACACGTCCCGCCATGCGCCGCCTGCTGGACCAGCTCACCGAGACACCCGCACTCGTCCTCGGCCGACGCCTGGACGTCCTGGCCTGGAACCCGGCCGCCGTAGCCCTGTACACCGACTTCGCCACCCTGCCGACGAGCCGCCGCAACTACGTGCACCTGCTGTTCGCGCACCCCGCGTTCAGGGAGCTGCACCCGGACTGGCGGCACGACGCCCGGGACGCGGTCGCCGCGCTGCGGCTGGAGGCCGCGGCCGACCCCGACGCCCCGGAGCTGGCCCGGCTCGTCGGGGAACTGTCGCTGCGGGACACGGACTTCCGCCGCTGGTGGGCCGAACACCGCGTCAGCGGCGCCGGACACGGCACCAAGCGCTACCGCCACCCCCTGGTGGGCGACCTCACCCTCGACTGCGACACCTGGTCCGCCCCCGACGACTCCGGCCAGCGCCTGATGGTCCTGACCGCACAGACCGGCAGCCCCTCCCACGACGCCCTGCGCATCCTCACCTCCTGGAACACGGAGCGACCGAGCACCGAGCGCGCCGAGGATCTGAGCCGATGAGCACCTGGACCCGCGAAGAGCTGTCCCTGCTCACCGAGACCTACTCCCTTGTCCTGACCGCCGGAGACGAGGCCGGGGAGGGTGTGGAGATCGGCATGGCGGTCGCCGACGGCACGCTGTACGTCCGCGCCTACCGCGGTGTCCGCTCCCGCTGGTACCGGGCGGCGCGGCAGGCCGTCCGGCGGCCCCTTCGCCCGGACCGTCATCTGCGCACCGCTCCCGGACGGGCCGGACGCACCCGTGTACGCGGCGAACTGACCCGCGGCGGCCACGGCACGGCGGCATACGGGATCGCGGCGGCCGAACGGGCAGCACCCCTACGGCGGCCCGCCGCCCGATGAGGGGAAGACTCCGCTCAGACCTCCCACCATTCACCCCTCACCCCTCACCCCTCACCCCCGTACCGAACACCGCGGCAGGATGAGCACCCTCGAAGTCCTCGCGGCGGAGCCGGACGCCCGCCGCCAGACAGGCGAGTTCGACCGTCGGCGGCAGGAACTCGCCGTCCTCCTCCTCGGTCCGGTACACGCCCAGGCCGATCCGCTCCATGAACGGCGCGAACGCCGCCCGTCGCGTGCCCCTTGGCGCCGCCTTGCCGCGTTCCAGCCGGGTGGCGTCGTCCTCGCCGTACGTCGCGAGCAGCGTCCCGTCCTGGTACCAGGTGAGGGACTCCCAGCCGTCGAAGTCGAGGTGGCGGACGATCGCGCCGCCGCCCCGCGACAACTCCGCGGCCCGCTCGACACCCTCGAGCCCGCACGGTTCGACGACCACCACCCGGTCGCCGACCCGCGCCGCCAGCGCGCACTCGGGCGGGTCGGCGCGCGATCCGGAGAACGCCGCGGCCACCAGCTCCGCGTACGTCATGGGCCGGATCGTGCCGGGTCCGGCGCCGAGGCGTCGCAGCACCTCCTCGGCGTCGGAGTGCTCCACCAGCGTGAGCGTGCAGGGGCCGGACAGGTCCAGCAGGTCGAACCAGTCGCGGGGAAGGCCGCTGCCTGCCGGCCGTTCGGGTCTGGCCGCCTCCCTGGCCGCCCGCCGCTCCTCCGATCGCCGGAGTCCGGCGAGCCGGGCCTCCTCCGGGGCGGTCCGGCTGTCGCAGAGTTCGTCGCCGTTGTCGTCGAGGACCACGATGTCCCCTTGGTCGCGCACCACCACCGCGGACACCCGGAAGGCCGTGGGGTCGAGCCGGTAGCGGCCGGTCCAGCGCAGCAGGACCATGGAGTCGGTACCGGAGCGCAGGATCCCGTCGGTGCCGAGGGTGAGCGGCCCGGGTGCCCGCGCGTCGAGCGACCAGACCCCGCGTTCCCGGTCGTTCTCATGCGCGGTGAGCCGGGTGGTGCCGTCCGGGGTGTGGCCGAAGCGGTAGCGGCCGTCGGGGGAGAACAGCGGCTCGGTGAGGATCTGCCCGGGCAGCAACCGGTCGCCGCTCGCGGGCCGGTGGGCGGCGAGATCGGCCTCGGTGAGCGGATCGCGGCTCCAGCGCAGGGCGCCGTCGGGGTCCGTGAGCACCAGTCGGCCCTGGTCGGTGACCGAGGCGGCCACCACGCGGCGATCGACGGGGCCCGAGACCCAGACCGGCAGTCCGGACCGGGCCTCCAGCACGAGCCGCCCCTGGTCGGGGTGGAGGACGAGCCGGCCGGACTCCCCTTGCGGAACGTCGGGCTCCCCTTGCACAACGGTGACCGCCCATATGTCGTGGCCGCCGGAACGGTCGCGGAGCGCCAGCGTGCCGTCGCCGCGGTGCTCCAGCGCGTAGGCACCGTTCGGCGAGACGAGGGAGCCGAGGCTCAGGAACTCCCCCGCCCTCAGCACGGTCGGGTCGGCGGTGGTCATGGGGCGTCTCTCCGGTCGTCAGGGCGGGGCGCGGGCGGGGGCCGGCATTCCCGACGGGGGAGGTCGGGACGGCGGCCGCGAGGTACCGGCGCCCCTGGACCGGGCGCCGGGTGTCCCCCTCGGGCAACGGATCGGAGCCGCGCCGGGTTCACACCCTATCGGCGGCTCACCGACCGACGCACATCCGCGTCACGCACACATTTGTCCCAGCCAGTCGGGCACGGCGACCGCCATGTCCGACAGCTGACTTACGTCACGTTCCCCGCGGAGCCCTGCCGGGGCGTCCACGATCCGGCGTCAACTGACCGATGTGAGCGGCCGGTTCCCGGCGAAGAGTGGTGCACGCAGACTTCGTCCCACGGAAGGGAACCCTGTCATGCAGCACGATCAGTCATCGCTGCGGGCCCGTTCGGCGCCCGGGCTCGTGCCCTCGCTGTTCCTTGAGCTCGACCAGATGCTGGATGAGTTCACCCGGCTCCCGATGCGGGCGAAGTTCACCTTCGACCCGGACTCGCCCGCCGTGATCACGGTGGAGTTCCTGGCGGAGCGAGGGCCGAGTCTGGTCTGGGGCATCGGCCGTGAGCTGCTTCATCTGGGTCTGACGACGATGAGCGGTACCGGCGACGTCCGCATGTGGCCGACGCTGCCCGGGGAGCGGCTCTCGTCCTGGCTGCTCCTCGAATCGCGGGAGGTGGAGGCCCTGTTCGAGGTGCCCACCGCGCCGCTCGCCGAGTGGCTGGAGGCGACCTACCGGATCACCTCGGCCGAGGCGGAGAGCGCCGGTCTGGACTGGGACGGGTTTCTGCGGGACCTGCTCAGCGGCCCGGAGGCACCCGCCGGGTGACCGTCCGGGGGCTGTCGAGGGATGACTTGCCCCTCATCGCGTCACCTGTCAGAGTGGTGACGAACAGGGTTGCCGTCGTCGGCCCGGCGCATGGCCACCGACACACGTCTGCCGCCCCGGCACCCCGACGACCAACGCTGTGCCGCAGGCCGCGCGTGTGCGGCGGACGAGGAGGAATGACATGAGGACCAGCAACCCGATCTTTTCCCGCTGGGTCGCCGCCCGTGCCACGGGCCGGGCCGACGCCCGCACACCCCGGCCGGTGGGCGCCACGGTCGGCGGACGGCAGACGGACGACCACAGCTCGACGGACAGTTACCGCTCGACGGACGACCACCGCCCGGCGGACGACCACCGCCCGGCGGACGACCACCGCCCGGCGGACGGCTACCGCCCGGCGGACGGCTACCGCCCGGCGGACGGCTACCGCCCGGCGGACGGCTACCAGGCCAACCCCTACGCCCCCGGGGCCGGCCCGTCCGCGTGGACCGGCGCGAACGCCGTCACGATGGACGACGTCATCGTCCGTACCGGCACGACCCTCGGCACCGTGGTCCTGACCGCCGTACTGTCCTGGCTGCTGCTGCCGGTCGACGAGGCGAACCTCGGCAGGTCCTACGGTCTCGCCGTGGGCGCGGCCCTCGTCGCCTTCGTCCTGTCGCTGGTCCAGGTGTTCCGGCGGACGCCGTCCCCGGCACTGATCCTCGGCTACGCGGCGTTCGAGGGTGTCGTCCTCGGGGTGCTCTCCAGCACGGTCTCGACATATGTCTCGCCCGGTGTGGTGGTCCAGGCGGTGCTAGGCACCTTCGCGGCCTTCGCCGGTGTGCTCCTCGCGTACCGCAGGCGCTGGATCCGGGTCGACCGGCGGTTCGCCGGGTTCGTCGGGGCCGCGGCGGCCGGCTTCCTCCTGCTCCTGGTCGCCGACAGCCTGTTCGCCGCCTTCGGCGCGGGCAACGGCCTCGGCTTCCACAGCGGCGGCCTCGGCATCGCCTTCGGGATCGTCGGCATCCTCCTCGGCGCGGCCTTCCTCGCGCTGGACTTCAAGCAGGTCGAGGACGCGGTCGCCTACGGCGCGCCCCGCGAGGAGGCCTGGCTCGCCGCGTTCGGTCTCACCACGACCCTGGTGTGGATCTACCTGGAGGTGCTGCGCGTGCTGACCCTCTTCAACAGCGACAACTGAGTCCCCCGCAGTTCCCCCCACCGCCGGAGGGGCACGCGCACCGCGCGTGCCCCTCCGGCGTGTCCGCACGCGGGTCCACGCGCTGAACCTTTCCCGGGACCTGGCTCGTTCCCCGGGTGACGACCTGACCGCCGGAACTGGGAACGTGGATGTCCGCCGCTGGTCGGCCCAGGCCCTCCAGGTGGCCTCGCCCGGACACCGCCCGGACACCGCCCTGACACCGCTCGGCGCTGTCCGGCCTGCACGGGATGCCGGCCGGCCTGATCGCGGACAAGCGACGCACGCCCCGGGAGGACCTGCCGTCCGCGCTGGTCGCCGTACGCGACGAGGAGGACGGGGCGGCATGGTCGTCGTAGCGCTCGGCGCGGCGGGAGTGGATCGGCTCCGGCGTCATCCGTGGTGTGCTGTCTCTTCCGGTCGCTACCGCGCCGGCTGACGGCCCCGCACGGGCATCCCCGCCCGCACGACGAACGTCCCGGCCCGCGCTCGGACAGCGCGGGCCGGGACGTTGCGGCAGGACGGTGGGACCGTCGGACGGTCCGGGTGCGGAGCCGGCGGGACTTCCAGCCCAGCAGCAGGGCCGGTCAGTGCCGGGAGGGGGAGACGCAGTGGAAGCCGGCGGCGAGGGACGTGTCGCCGTGGCCCTTGTAGCGGAGGACCTGGGGGTAGGCGCACAGGTCACGGGTGACCGTCTCGCCGTTGGTGTCGACCAGCGTCGCGGGCAGCGTCCTGGGCGCCTTGCCGTGCTCGACCCAGTCGGTCAGTGCGGCGAGTCCGTCGGCCGAGCCGTCCTGACCGTCGAGGCCGCAGTGGCTGGTGTTCGGGGCGAGGAAGAGACGGTAGAAGTCGTCGGTCTTCTGGGCGCTGCCGAGCTTACGCACGACCTGGTCGCGGTAGCGCACGGTGCCCTGGGCGGGGATGTACTCGTCGGTGTCACCCTGCCACGTGATCAGCTTGCCGCCCGACCTGCGGAAGTCCGACAGATCGGGGTCGTCGGTGCCGATGACCTTGTCGTACTCGGCCTGGGACTGCCGGAACAACTGGGTGAAGTCGCTGTAGGTGATCTTCGTGAGGTCGAAGGACGGGTCCTTCTCCAAGAAGAGCTGGACCCACAGGGCGGGAACGGGGAAGGGCGCGCCCTTGCCGTCCTCGGTGGCCGCCAGACCGGTCAGGTCGGCACCGACCGGGACGCCGGCCCACAGCTTCTTGCCCGAGGTGGTGCGGGGGCCGTCCCAGATCTTGCGGACCACGGCCGCGTCGGCCGCCGTGATGGTCCGTTCCTCGCCCTCGCAGACGACCTTGGTGCCGATCAGCCGACGCGGGTCGTAGTCGCAGCGGGAGGCGTCGTCGACCAGGGCGTCCTGAACCCCGTCGAGCTTGTCGCAGGCCTTGACGGCGGCGTCGGTGAAGGCGTTCAGCTCGCAGGTGGTCGGATAGGTCTTCTCGTTGTTCATGACCACCTGCGGCCACAGGGTGGCGACCTCGAACTCGTCCCAGTTGATGGCGGGCGCGTCCGCGAGGATGCCGTCGTAGTCGTCCGGGTAACGCTGGGCCTCCATGTAGCCCTCGCGTCCGCCGGTGGAGCAGCCGGTGAAGTAGGAGTAGGCCGCACGCTTGCCGTAGACACCGTCCACGACCGCCTTGCCGACGACCGCGGCCTCGTGCTGGGAGCGGGAGGCGAAGTTCTTCAGCAGCGCGGTGTTCACCTTGCCCCCGCCGTCGAGCACCCAGCCGGTGTCGAGGACGTCGCCGACACCGGCGTCCGTGGTGGTCGCCGCGTAGCCGTTCTTGACGGCGGTGCCCAGGCCGACTCCGTTGTCACCGGCGCCGTAGGCGCTGCCGCCGATCGCCTGGAAACGGCCGTTCCACCTTTCCAAGGGGAGCCAGGTCTGCACCTTGGCGTGGTCGCCGTCGCCCGGGTGGGTGAGGGTGACCGTCACCTGGCAGAACGCCGGGACGCCGGAGACGTCGCCGCCGAGGATGCCGGTGCCGTGGATGGTGCCGCCCGCCTGGCGGACGGCTCTCACCGACTCCACCTCGGTACCGGCGGGGGCCTTCAGGGCCGGGGCGGTACAGGCCGGGGGCGTGGTGACGGAGGCGGGCTGCGGCTGTGCCGAGGCGGTCGGCAGGTACACCGCCGCGGCCAGCGGCACACCGGCGGCGAGAACGGTCAGGACTCTTTTCATTGCTTTCCCATCCAGGAAGAAACAGGTGTGCGCGCGTCTGTGGCGGCATCATGTGCGCGTCGAAGGAGACGGGCGGTGGGTGAGACCGGCGGATGCGCCGCTGAGGGCGTCGCCGAAGACTGATCCAGACCTTATCACCCGTCAAACCGGTGACGGAAGGGGATGTGTCGGTGTGTCGGTGTGTCGGTGTGTCGGATTCCCCTGCGCGAGAGGCGCACACGTGTGTCGTCACGGCTCGGTCGCCCGGTCGGGCACGGCTTCCGGGCGCTCCTCCCCCAGCCACCGCGCATGGTGGCGCCGCGCCCAGCTCCGGCTGACGTATCCGGTGCGCATCCCGAGCCGTGCCTCGGGGTCCTCGAGGGCCTTGCGCAGGTGTCCGAGGACGACGAAGGTGATCACCCAGGCCAGCAGGTCGTGGACGAAGATCGCGCTGGTGCGGGAGATGAAGGGCAGCAGGCCCGTGCGCCACATCAGAAGGCCGGTGAACGTCATCACCAGCACGGCACCGGCGATCCAGCCGGCGTAGAGCTTCTGACCCGCGTTGAACTTGCCCGCCGGACGCGCCTCGGGGGAGGTACGGCGGCTGCGGACCGCGCGCAGCCACTGCCGGTCGTACGCCGCGAAGCGGTTGAGCCGGCGCAGGTCCGCGCGGAAGGCCGGCGAGAACAGCCCGAGCAGGAAGGGCAGGGGCAGCGAGATGCCGGACCACTCGTGGAGGGTGACCGTCAGGTGCCGTCGTCCGACGAGTTGGGCCAGCGGCCCGAGGTACAGACAGGCGGCGCTGACCAGGCACACCAGCATCAGACAGCCGGTGGTCCGGTGGACCCAGCGCTCGGCGGTGGTGAACCGGCGGACCCGGTCGGCGGGTTCAGGCCGCGTCACTGTGCCGGTCGGCGTCGTCGAGCCAGCCGTCGACCGCATAACCGCGCTCCTCCCAGTAGCCGGGGACGACCTTGTCGGTGACCGAGATGCCGGACAGCCACTTGGCCGACTTGTAGAAGTACATGGGCGCCACGTAGAGCCGGACGGGGCCGCCGTGGGCGTGGGTGAGGGGCTCGTCCCGCATGTTCAGGGCCACCAGGACGTCCGAGCGGCGGGCCTACTCCAGGGTGAGGCTCTCGCTGTAGGCGCCGTCGAAGCAGGTGAACCGGATCGCGGCGCCCGGGGAGCGCACCCCGGCGTCGTCGAGCAGGTCGGCCAGCCGCACCCCGTCGAAGGGTGTCCTCTCCACGCGCCAGCCGTCGGTGCACACCACGTCGTGGACGACCCGGGTCTGCGGCATCGCGCGCAACTCGTCGAGCGTGTAGGTCCTCGGCCGCTCCACCAGCCCGCCCACCCGCAGCGCGTAGTCCGTGGCGTCCTTGCGCGGCACCGAGCCGACGACGCTGTAGTAGCGGAAGCCGCCCGGGTCGGGCAGCAGCCCTGTCAGACCCGTGGGATCCAGCTGGGAGGCGGAGGCCAGAAAGCCCTCCCAGCCGCGCTGGAGATACGGGGCGGCGGCCAGCCCCGCCGCGCCCGCGCCGAGCATGCCGAGCATCGCCCGGCGGCCGACCGGCGCACCTGCCGTCCTCGGCTTCGGCTTTTCCGCCATGGCGTGCTCCTTCGGACACGTGTGAGCCGTGCGAGCCCCCACGAAGACGTCACCGGCCGACTTCGTCACCGGTTTAACCGGTGACGATACTGGCATGAGCTCGACCCTCGCGTCAACGCCGCACAGCCGCCAACACACACGTGTGACCCACGCCCGAACGCGCCACCCCGCACCGGCGGGACTTCGGCTGCTACGCTGAAACGGACGTCGACCGTGTATCGAGGAGTCACAGCCGTGGCGGGTGAGGACGACATCTCCGGGTGAGACCCGGTTCTGACGGCCACCGGCCGGCGCTCAGGAGCGCTGCCGAGGTGGCCTGTCCCGTCGTGCCCCTTTCCCCCCGTCTGTCAGGGCAGAGGTCTCCGTCTGCCCTCGATCCGCCCGAGGTCGCCCCTCCATGTCCGACACGTCCGTCGTCTGCTCGAACCTGTCCTTCGCCTGGCCCGACGACACCCCCGTCTTCCAGGACCTGTCCTTCACCGTGCACAGCGGCCGCACCGGCCTGGTCGCGCCCAACGGCTCCGGCAAGAGCACCCTGCTCAAACTGATCGCCGGTGAACTGAAGCCCGCCACCGGCTCGGTGTCCGTCGGCGGCACCCTCGGCCATCTCCCGCAGAGCCTCCCGCTGACCGGTGACCTCACCGTCTCCGAGGTGCTCGGCGTCGCCGCGATCGTCCGCGCCATCGACGCCGTGGAGTCCGGCGACGTCGACGAGGAGCACTTCACCACCATCGGCGACGACTGGGACATCGAGGAGCGCACCCGCGCCCAGCTCGACCGTCTGGGCCTCGCCGACCTCACCCTGGACCGCGGCCTGGGCACCCTCAGCGGCGGCCAGGTCGTCTCCCTCGGCCTCGCCGCCCACCTGCTCAGGCGCCCCGACGTCCTCCTCCTCGACGAACCCACCAACAACCTCGACCTGACCGCCCGGCACAAGCTCTACGACGTGCTGGACGACTTCGGCGGCACCCTGCTGCTGGTCAGCCACGACCGCGCGCTGCTGGACCGCGTGGACCGCGTCGCCGAACTCGGCAGCGACGAACTGCGCCTGTACGGTGGCAGCTTCACCGAGTACGAGGAAGCCGTGCGCGCCGAGCGGGAGGTCGCGGAGAAGAACGTCCGCACCGCCGAGCAGGAGCTCAGGCGCGAGAAGCGGGAGATGCAGCAGGCCCGCGAACGCGCCGAACGCCGCGCGAGCAACGCCGCCAAGAACCTCAAGAACGCCGGTCTGCCCAAGATCTTCGCGGGCACCATGAAGCGCGGCGCCCAGGAGGCCGCGGGCCGCTCCGGCACCCTGCACGCCTCCCGGGTCAGCGAGGCCAGGGCCCGCCTCGACGAGGCCGGCCGCGCCCTGCGCGACGAGCAGCGCCTCACCCTGGAACTGCCCGACACCCAGGTCCCCGCCGGACGGGGCCTCTTCCTCGGCGAGGGCCTGCGGGTGCGCCTCGGCGACCGGGACGTGTTCGCTCCCGGCGGCGTCGACCTGAGCGTCCGCGGCCCCGAGCGCATCGCCCTGACCGGCCCCAACGGCTCGGGGAAGACCACCCTGATGCGGCTGATCACCGGCGAACTCACCCCGTACAGCGGGGAGATCAGGCGCAACGACGGCCGGATCGCCTACCTCTCCCAGCGCCTGGACCTGCTGGACCTCGACCGCACCGTGGCCGAGAACTTCGCCGCGTTCGCCCCCGGACGCCCCGAGGCCGAACGGATGAACCTCCTCGCCCGCTTCCTCTTCCGGGGCGCCCGAGCCCATCTCCCGGTCGGGGTGCTCTCCGGAGGCGAACGGCTGCGCGCCACCCTCGCCTGCGTGCTGTGCGCCGAACCCGCCCCGCACCTGCTGCTGCTCGACGAGCCCACCAACAACCTCGACCTCGTCGGCGCGGGCCAGCTGGAGAGTGCGCTCGGCTCCTACCAGGGCGCCTTCATCGTGATCAGCCACGACGAACGCTTCCTCGCCGAGATCGGGGTGACCCGCCGGCTGCGACTGGCCGACGGCACCCTGACGGAGACGGGAGCCCCCGAGGTGTGAACCGCCGACATGTGCAGCGGCCCGCGCCCGAGGCCATGTGCCCCGCGGGCCGACCACCGATCACGTCGGAAGGTTCCCCCGTGCCCCAGCCCGCCCCCGCCCTCCTCGCCCACGACCTCGTCCGCACCCTCGGCGGCCGACGCGTCCTGGACGGCGTCTCCCTGACCGCCTCCCCCGGCCGCCGCATCGGCCTCATCGGGGAGAACGGCGTCGGCAAGTCCACCCTGCTGCGCGTCCTCGCGGGCGTCGACGAACCCGACGCGGGAACCGTCACCCGCCCCGCCGACCTGGGCTTCCTCCACCAGGAGATGCCGTACGACGCCGCCTCCACCCTCGCCGACGTGCTGGACGAGGCGCTGCGCGAGGCCCGGGAGGACCTCGCCGCACTGGACCGGCTCGGCGAGGAACTCGCCCGCCTGCCCGAGGACCACCCCGCCCACCAGGACCTCCTCGACACCTACGGCCGGCGCCTGGAGCTGGCCCAGCACCGGGAGTCCTGGGACGCCGACCGCCGTGCGGCGCTGGTCCTCGACGGACTGGGCCTCGACGCCTTCGGGCACGACCGCACACTCGGCTCCCTCTCCGGCGGCCAGCGCGGCCGGCTCGCCCTGGCCGCCCTGCTCGTACGACGGCCCTCCGCGCTGCTGCTGGACGAACCGACCAACCACCTCGACGACGGCGCCGCCGCCTTCCTGGAGGAGCAGGTCCGCGCCCTGCCCGGAACCGTGGTGCTCGCCGCCCACGACCGGGCCTTCCTCGACGCCGTCTGCACCGACCTGATCGACCTCGACCCGGCGGTGGACGGCCCGGTCCGCTACGGCGGCGGCTACAGCGCCTACCTGGCCGAGAAGCACGCCGAACGCGAGCGCTGGGAGCGCAGGTACGCCGAGGAACAGCAGGAGATGGACGGTCTGCGGGAGGCGGCGGGGGTGACCGCGCGCCGGGTCGCCCCCGACCGGGGCCGTACCGACAACGAGAAGATGGGCTACGGGCACCGGGCGGGCCGGGTGCAGAGCCAGATCTCCCGTCGGGTGCGCAACGCCGGCCGGCGGCTGGAGGAGCTGGAGCGCACCCGGGTCGCCGAGCCGCCCCCGCTGCTGCGCTTCGTCGGCGGGGAACTCGCCGCACACGCCGGGGAGAGTCCGCAGCCCCTGGTGTCGCTGCACGACGCCCATGTGCCGGGGCGGCTCGCGCCGGTCGCACTGGAGGTGTCGCCCACCGACCGGCTGCTGGTCACGGGCGGCAACGGGGCGGGCAAGTCGACCCTGCTCGCCGTGCTCGCCGGACGCCACGCCGCCGAGGGCGAGGTGCGCAGACGGCGGAGGCTGACGGTGGGGCTGCTCACCCAGGACAGCGTGTTCGACCGGCCCGAACGCACGGTCCGGGACACCTACGCGCTGGCACTGGGAGCGGAACGCGCCGGGAAGGTGCCGCTGGGTTCCCTCGGTCTGCTGCCCGACGCCGCGCTCGGCCGGCCCGTCGGGCAGCTGTCCGTGGGCCAGCGGCGGCGTCTGGCGCTGGCCCTGCTGGTGGCCCGTCCGCCCCAGCTGCTCCTGCTCGACGAGCCGACCAACCACCTCTCCCCCGCGCTGTGCGACGAGCTGGAGGCGGCGCTGGCGTCCGGACCGGGCGCGATCGTCGTGGCGAGCCACGACCGCTGGCTGCGCCGCCGCTGGCAGGGCCGTGAGGTGCGGCTGGCACCGGGACCGGACGGAGGGGAGCCCCCGCGCGTGCACCGCCTTGAACGGTGACGATTCTTGCGTTCGACAGGAGTCACCTGTCAGAATGGTGATGTGAATCTTGACCATGTGTTCGTATGCGGCCACCCGGCCCTCGACTTCGCGGCCACGCTCCGGGCCCGGCGCTCGACCCGGTTCGAGATGTTCGTGACGCCGGAGCGGCTGAATGCCTGGTACCTGGAGTCCGGGCTGGTGGACACCATCACCCCCGGCGACGAGGACGACGTACGGGAGGCGACCGCCGTGCGCGAGGCCGTCTACCGGCTCGTCACCGACCGCCGGCTCGGTGCGGACTTCGACCCGGAGGCGCTCGGCCTGGTCAACGCCGCCGCGCGCAAGACGCCCGTGACACCCCAGCTCACCCCGGCGGGACGGCTCACCGAGGCGACGCCCGAGCAGGCGCTCGCGACCGTCGCCCGGCTCGCCGTCGAGCTGCTCAGCGGCGAGGACGTGCCCCTGATGAAGGAGTGCGGCAACCCCGAGTGCACGCGCGTCTACATCGACCGCTCCCGGGGCATGCGGCGCCAGTGGTGCGGCATGGAGTCCTGCGGCAACAAGATCAAGGCCGCCGCGTACCGGGCCCGCAAGAAGACCGCGCCGGCCGCGGCGGCACACTGACCCACTCGGGGTGACGGCGCCGGCGCGGGCGGGCCCCTCGGGGCCGGTTCACAGGCGGGGCGGGCCCCCCGGGGCCGGTTCACAGGCGGGGCGGGCCCCCCGGGGCCGGTTCACAGGTGATACGCACCGGTGCCGCAAGGGCTCGTGCCTGGTGTACGGCACCGGGCCTCAGGTGTCTCAGAGATACATGGCCCGGTGCTGCCGGTACGCGAAGGTGTCGCCGGAACTGAGGATGGTGACGATCTCCTCGCAGAAGCGCCGGTACTCCGTCTCCTGCTCCTCGGGCAGGGTCACCGCGACGACGGCCGCCCGGGACGCGACGTCACGCAGGGTCCCCAGCAGGCCGTCCGGGGGCGGCAGCAGCAGCACCTCCATGACACGCCGGAAGACGTCGGTGAAGACGTCGGTGAGGCCGTCGGTGAGGCCGTCGTCCCGGTCCGCCCCCGGCCGCCGGGCCCGCTCGGCCTCGACGAACAGGTCGAGACACGCCGTCAGATGCCCGAGGTCGGCGGCGGTCAGCTCGACGGGGTGGAGGCTCGTGAGCCGGTGGCCGCGGGTGTCGTACAGGACGTACCGCGGGAGCTCGGCCGTCCGTGGGGCGGCGGAGGGGTCCGTGCCGTGCCAGCGGCACCACAGCGGCAGCTGCAGCAGGATCTGCACCCAGCTGTCGTAGGCGTCGCAGATCACCCGCTCGTCATCGGACTCCCGGCCCGCGACGTGGAGCCGGTGCAGCCGCCGCAGCAGCGGTTCCTCCAGACTCTGGAACCGCGCGAAGAACACCGGGTCGTCAGGGACCAGGACGTACATGGGGCTCCTCCTCCCGCGGCAATCGCCCGGCCCGCAAGATCCCGTCATGGGAGTGAACGCGGACGGACCGCCGGGGGTTCACCTCCGGCAGACCACCGGGACTCACCTCCGGCAGACCACCGGGACTCACCTCCGCGCGAAGACACCTGCGACCCGCGGCCGACCGAACATGTCGACACCTGATGATCCACCATTCCGAGACCTTCCTCACCCCACCCGAGACGGATACATGTCTCTCCCGGCCACTCAAACATGTCACGCGACATGGCTACACTTCGCGGACTCGGCAACGAGCTCCCCCGGGAGGAGACACCTCGGCTCCCCGCCCGACGCGGTGACGACAGGCCG
The DNA here is from genome assembly GCF_042888135.1 of Streptomyces sp. NPDC003247. Lineage (NCBI taxonomy): Bacteria > Bacillati > Actinomycetota > Actinomycetes > Kitasatosporales > Streptomycetaceae > Streptomyces > Streptomyces sp. NPDC003247. Next base: position 104,355 of record NZ_JBIAPF010000010.1, on the reverse strand, counting down.
GACGGGCGACCGGCAGCACCTGAGAGAAATGGCGAGGCCAGCCACGAGATGGACGCGACAGTGCGCTACTCGGTCCTCGGTACCGTGCGAGCGACCCGGGAAGACACCGACATCGACCCGGGACCCCCGAAACGCCTGGCCCTGCTCGCCCTGCTGCTGCTCCGCGCCCCCGGCCCGCTCACCCTGAGCGAGGCGATCGACATCCTGTGGGACGACGAGCCCCCCGCCAGCGCCGTCAACGTGGTGCACCGGCACATCGGCGCGCTGCGCAGAACCCTCGAACCCCAGCTGCGCAGCCGCACCCACGCGGCACACCTCGTCCGCGCCGCCGACGGCTACCGCCTCCTGGTCGACACCTCCACCTCGGACCTGCTGCGCTTCCGGGATCTGCGCGCCCGGGCACAGCTCGCCGTCAAGGACGGCACCCCGGCCCGGGCCGCGCGGGACTTCGTCGAGGCGCTGCGCCTGTGGCGCGGTCCCGTCGTCGCCGCCGGCACCACGGTGGCCCGGCATCCGGTGTTCACCTCCGTCGGCCACGAGTTCGTGGCCACGGCGAAGGAAGCGGCCGACACCGTCCTGACCGCCGCGCCCGCGCTGACCGAGGAAGTGCTCGCCGTGCTGCGACGGGCGTTGGAGGGCCACCCTTTCGACGAGGCGCTGCACTCCCGGGTGATCGCCGCCCTGGCCGCCACCGGCCGACAGGCCGAAGCCCTCCGGCAGTTCGAGACCATCCGCGAGGCCCTCGCCGACGAACTCGGCGTCGAACCGGGCCCCGAGCTGCGCGCCGCCCAGCAGCACCTGCTCCGGCACCGCGTCCCCCGGGAGTCGGCACGCCCTTCCTCCCCGCCCATGGCGGCCGGTGCCCCGGCCCAGCTTCCCGCGGACTGCGCCTCGTTCGTCGGCCGCCGGCAAGCCCTGAGCCAGTGCCTGCGCCTGCTGCCGCTCCAGGGCGAGAGCGGACCGTCCACCCTGACCACGACGATCTGCGGCATGGCGGGCGTGGGCAAGACGACGCTGGCCGTGCACTGGGGCCACCTGGTCGCCGACCACTTCCCCGACGGGCAGATCTACGTTGACCTCCAGGGCCACCACTCCGTCCGCGCCCCGCTCGACCCGGCCGAGGCCATCGCCGACGTGCTCCGCGCGCTGGGCGTGGAGAGCGACCGTACGCACTCCGGCGCCGCCTCGCTCGCCGCCTCCTACCGCAGCGCCCTGGGCGGTCGCCGGCTGCTGCTGGTCCTCGACGACGCGGAGGACTGCGAACAGGTACGCCCCCTGCTGCCCGCCACGTCAGGGTGTGTCGCGATCGTCACGAGCCGGCGGCGGCTGGAGGGGCTGGCCGTCACGGACAACGCCCGGCACATCACCCTCGACCCGATGACCCGTGAGGAGGGGCTCGAACTGCTCGACCGGCGGCTGGGCAGCGACCGCGTCACGGCCGAGCACGCGGCCGCCGTCGAGATCGTGGAGCTGTGCGGCGGCCTCCCGCTGGCCCTGGCGGTCGCCGCCGCCCAGGCCCTGGCGCAGCCGCACTTCCCGCTGGCCTCGTTCGCGGCCGGACTCCAGGACGCCGACGACTGTCTCGACGCCCTCTCCGGCCCCGACACCCGCACCAGCACCCGCAGCTCGTTCCACCGCTCCTACGAGGCGCTGAGCAGCAGTGCCGCACGGCTGTTCCGGCTGCTGAGCCTGCACCCCTCGCGCGACATCAGCATGCCGGCCGCGGCCAGCCTCGCCGGCACCGAACTGCGCCGGACGAGGCAGGACCTGGCCGAGCTGACACACCATCACCTGCTCACCGAGCTGGTCCCCGGCCGGTACACCTGCCACGAACTGCCGCGTGCCCACGCCAGGGAACTGTGCGCGCTCCTCGACCCACCGGCCGCACGCTCCGAGGCGCTGTCCCGGATGGTCGAGCACGGTCTGCACAGCGCCGGCGCCGCGACCAAGCCCTACTAGCCCCGTACCGTCACCGCGACCTGACGCCGTACGACACACCCCGCAGCTTGCGCAGGGCGTTGTGGTGGCGGCTCTTGACGGTGCCGGCGGGGACTCCGAGGATGCCGGCCGTCTCCTGGATGCTGCGGTCGCAGAGATATATGTGGACCAGGACGGCACGGTGCTCGGGAGAGAGTCTGCGCAGCAACGCTCGGGCCACCAGGGCGTCGTGCACCGCCTCGGTGCCGTCGAAGCCCGAGGCGGGATCGCCGTAGGTCACTCCGACGAGTTCCCTGCGCGCGTGCGGCTTGCGTACCCAGTCGATGACCAGATGCCGGGCGACGGTGAAGAGCCAGCCGCGGACCGACCCCTCCATTTCGAGCAGCCGGTCGATGTTCCGCCAGGCCCGGATGACGGTCTCCTGGGCGATGTCCTCGGCGAGTCCGCGGTCTCCCAGCATCTTCTCGGCGTACGAGACGAGCCCTTCCCGGTGTTCCCTCATGATGGTGCCGAGCAGATCGGATCGGGACATGTCCGTGAGGGGCGTGGCCATGGTGTGCTGAACCGTCCTGGATCTCTTCGTGCGGCGCCCCGGGGACCCGGAGCCAAGGGCTGGGGGCCGGTGGCTGGGGGCAACCCCCGTGTCCGCACTGTAGGCAGCGGCAGGTGCCAGAAGAATGCCGCGCTTGTGCCGCCGAAGTGCCGTGCTCGCGCGCAGTCGACCGCACAGACGACACATGTGGACCCGAACCGACCGGGCCCCTCCGGAGACCCCCCTTCTCACCAGGGATTTCCGAGGATCTCCAGGGATTTTTCAGATCCCGGGAGCAGATACCCGCCGCTGACAGTGCCCAAACGTCCGCCTCAGGTGAGGGGTATGTCATGTGCGTCGCGCCGCCTTGCCGGCATTCCAGCACATGTGGCATGTGAGTCGCCCCGCGGGTGAGCGGCACCAGGGAAGGCCCTGGGGCGTCCGTCAGACGCTGCGCTCGTAACCGGCCCACGCGACGTGCGACTCGTGCAGCGTGACGGCCACCTGGCGGATGCCCCGGGCCCCCTCCCCGAGCCTTCCGGCGTGGATCGCCTCGACGAGACGGTCGGCCACGACCTTGGCCAGGTACTCCGTGGAGGTGTTGATCTGCCGGAACTGCTCCACGTCGTCGAGGTTGCGGTAGTTGAACTCGGCTATTACCTTGCTGAGTTCGGTGGTGGCCAGGCCGATGTCGACGACGATGTTGTCGTCGTCCAGCTCCGGGCGCCGGAAGGTCGCGTCCACGACGAACGTCGCCCCGTGCAGCCGCTGAGCGGGGCCGAAGACCTCGCCACGGAAGCTGTGGGCGACCATCATGTGGTCCCGAACGGTGATGCTGAACAAGAGGTCCTCCAGGTGGGGGCGGCCCGCTGTCACCGCCGCGGGCGCGGCATCGGAGCATACCCGGCACACGTGTGAGTGTGACGAGGACCTGCCCGGGCGCTGTCGGCCGCGCGGCGGGGATCCCGTTTCGTGGGTTCCGCGAGACACTTACCGGGCAGTATGTTCAGTGGCCTCATCGTACGGCTCATGTCCTCGGGTCTCGGCGGGCCGGGGGAAAGACCGGCACTTCCTGTGGGGGCGAGCACATGAGCGCTTATCGTGAAGAGTGAACATGCCGGACGAACCGTCCGGCGTCGACACTTATCAGCACGGGACCGCGGGCGTGGGTACCATGCGCAACGTCATCCATATCGAGGGAGTGAACGGTTGTGACCAGCCAGTCAGCCGCCACGCTCCGATCGCGGTACGTAGAACAGGCCGCGTCGGACTTGGAGGAGAACCGCCGACGACAGCAGGAGCTGGAGAAGGCGATCACGGTGTTGAAACAGGAGGAGGCCCTCCTGGCGGACATCATCAACCTCGCCGAGCGGTACGAGGGTTTCGCGGACGCGTCCCGTCTGCCCGAGCAGTTGCAGGACGAGCCCGTCGCCGTGAAGACCGAGCGGACCCGCGCCAAGGGCTCGTCGCGGCGTACGGCATCGGTCAAGTCGGCTCCGGAGACCACCTCGGCGAAGGCCGGCGCGAAGGGGAAGTCGCGCCAGCCCTTGCTCGGTGATCTCCTGGCGGAGCTGCTCGGCGCCTACGAAGAGCCGCGTCTGGCCAAGGAGTTGCGCGACGAGCTGCTGACGAAGCACCCGGACCGCAACCCCACCCCGCAGGTGGTGCGCAACACCTTGGAGTCACTGGTCGCCAAGGGACGCATCCGCCGGCACAAGCAGCAGCGCTCCGTGATGTACACCCTGGTGCGGCAGGACGCGCCGGCCGTTTCCTCCTGACACCTCCGCTCGTCCCGCGGGGTGTGGTCCAGCCGGACCGCGGTGCGTTCCGCGAGCACCGCAGCCGGCCACGCGGGACGGGTGAGGGGAGCCACGGACCTGGGCGCCGCGCTCACAGGTGTCTGAAGATTCCGAGATTCCGTGGACCCCGAAGCGTGCACTTGCGTGTGGCGTCCTACGCCCGCCACACGTTGTCGAACGCTGCCTGTTCCACGCCCCGCCGCAGCCGCAGTGCCTTCGCCGCGCCACCGCGTCGCCGACGGCGGCCACCACCGTCGTGACCGCGTCCCCCGGAGAGGTCCCGAGGTCCGACAGAGAGGTCCCGAGGTCCGAAGGGTCCTCCCCCATCCCCGCCGCGGCCGGCAGAGCGGCGGGCACGGGTTCGCCGGAGGGTCTGCGTTCCTCCGCGGCGCGCCGGGTCGGCGAGTCGACCGAGGCGACCGGCGCGGACCGCGACCGAAGAGGTGACCGCCCCGGCGGGTGGCCGGGTGGGCCCGCATCGACCGCCTCGGCCCCCGCGAGCGCCGGGGGCAGGTCTCCCTGCCGCCCGACCGGTCGGGCGGCAGGCCCGGGGCGATGAGCGCGAGATCGTGAGCGGTGGTCATGCGTCCCCTCCTGGTCTCCAGCAGGCGCAGCCACACCTCGCCTGGGCAGCAGCCCGTTCTGCCGGGCCACCAGCGTGGCCGCGGTCGCGGTGCGCCAGGACGGCCTCGACGTCCAGCGGGCCCTTGACGGCCGGATCGAGGCCGGGGACGTGGGGGGGGGCGTCGGCGCGGGTCAGGACGGGATGCAGCAGTGCCTTGCCGGGCTCGCAGGCCCCGTACGAGCACTCCCCGCCGGCCGGTTCACTTCTCCACGACGAGAGTGCTCAGGCCCGCCGCGGCGGTGCGGTCCGCGACGTTCTCGCCGACCGGGCCCGCGCCGATCACGATGACGTCGTACGCGCACTTTCGAGCTTCATGTCCATGGTCGTGGTCTCGCTTTCGACGGTTCCACTCCATGTTCAGTGTCGGACCGGAGATATGTGTGCGATCAGTCACCTGACGGTGTGTCCCGGCCCGCGATGACTGTGTTTGATCGATTCGTTACGGAAACCGTGATCACCGGAAGCTTTCAGATACGTGTGAGTGGTGGGTGCTGCGTTCCCAGCGAGGTGCGCAGCCCCGTCGATCGATCACGGAAGGACAGAACTTGAGGAAACTCTTTCCCACCTCCCGCGCCGGACGCGCTCTCACGGTGGGTGTCGCGCTGCTCTCCGTCGGGGCGGCCCTCGTCCCGGCCGGAACGGCCGCGGCGAGCACGGCCACCGAGAGCCGGCGCACGGTGGACCACGTCGCTCTCGGCGACTCGTACGCCTCGGCACCGCTCGTGCCCGCCCAGGTCGACGCGACCTGCCTGCGCTCCAGCCGGAACTACCCGTCGCTGGTGGCGCAGTCGCGGTCCGCGGCGCTGACCGACGTCACCTGCTCGGGGGCCACCACCGCCGACATGACGGCCTCGCAGACCGACGGTGTCGCGCCGCAGCTCGACGCCGTCACCCGGGGAACGGACCTGGTCACCCTCACCATCGGCGGCAACGACATCGGCTTCTCGACGGTGCTGGGCACCTGCGCCCAGCTCACCTCGGGTGATCCCGCGGGCACCCCGTGCCAGAGCCACTTCACGGCCACCGGCACGGACCGGATCACGGAGGCGGTGGACCTGACCGGGCCGAAGGTCGCCCAGGTGCTGCGCGGCATCCACCAGCGGGCGCCGCACGCCCGAGTCCTGGTGGTCGGCTACCCCGACCTCTTCCCCGACGACGGCGTGGGCTGCACCAGCAGGACCGTGCCGCTGGCCGCGGGCGACTTCGCCTGGCTCCGCGACAAGGAGAAGGAGCTCAACGCGATGCTGGCCCGCGAGGCCCGCAAGGGCGGCGCGACATACGTGAACACGTATGCGCCGACCGTCGGGCACGACCTGTGCAAGCCGGCCGGTGAGCGCTGGATCGAGACCTTCGCCCCGGAGACACCGGCCGCGCCCGTGCACCCCAACGCCACGGGTGAGAGCGTGATGGCCACCGCCGTCGAGGACGTCCTCGCACGTCTGTGCCGACAGCACTGACCTTCCTCTCCCCCAGGTGACCGGCCCGGGCATGCTCCACGCTGCCGGGCCGGTCGTCCCACACCGACGCATCAGACGCATCAGACGCATCAGACGGGTCAGACGGGTCAGAGGAAGCTCGAAGCCCCGGGGCCGTACCCGGACAGCGTCACGCTCTCCGTCCAGTTCCACACCTGCGTGTCCGTGAGCGGGCCGCCCTCCACGGGGCCGGTCTCCCTGGCAGACGGCCGCTCGTCCGAGACCCGTTCGGCGGTCGTCGGACGACGCTGCCACGCGATCCGTACGGCTGAGTTCCTCAGAGAAGACATGTCCTGCTCTCGCTGTCCGGTCGGCGGGGCGGCGGGTCCCGTGCCGGGGGGAAGGGGGCACGGGACCCGCCAGTCAGGGGAAGGCCCGGTCAGGGGAAGGCCCGGTCAGGGGAAGGCCCGGTCAGGCGGCGGCGACGGCGTTGATGGTCACCGGGATGTTGCCGCGCAGGGCCTTGGAGTACGGGCAGATCTGGTGCGCGGCGTCGGCGAGTTCCTGGGCGGTGGCCTGGTCGACGCCGCCGAGGACGGGGTTGAGGACCGCGGAGAGGGAGAACTCCCCGTCGTCGCCGTGCGTGAGGGTGATCTCGGCCGTGATGTCGGTGCTGGTCAGCCGTATCTTGCGCTGGCTGGCGGCGCGGCGGAGGGCGCCGAGGAAGCAGGCGGCCCAGCCGGCGGCCAGGAGCTGCTCGGGGTTGGTCGCGGTACCGGGGCCGCCGAGCTCCTTGGGGAGGGCGAGGCCGGTCTCCAGCAGACCGTCGGAGGAGCGGACGCGACCGCCGTTCCGGCCCTCTCCGTCAACGTCGACAACGGCGGTGTAGCTGACTGCCATGGCTGGTGCTCCCCATCTGGATCGAAAGGCTCTCTGTCACCGCTGAACCGGACCACTTCTCGTGTCACCGGTTGAGGTGGTGATGGAATCATGACAGCCACACGCGTCACCGGTCAAGCAGGTGACAAGAGTTCCGTGGTGCCGCTGTCGCCGCCTCATGACGCGCGCCGGAGCAGGCGCCCTTATGCAACTCGTCTGGCAGGCGGCCAGGCGCGGCTGGCTGTGATCCAAGGTCTCCGCGCTCCCCCGGTACCCACAACTGCCCGCGCAGAGGGCGCTCCGATGCGGAAACGGCTTGGACTTCAGAAGAAGGTCCCGCAGGAGAATCGTTTTGAGAGAAGAATCGAACAGTTCGAATGTGAGGTGGATTTCCACCACTTGGAGTAGTTCACCAGGTTTACTCCAGGCGGCCGACCGACACCCCTCCCCTCCGCACCTATTACGCCGTAATAGCCAGACACCCCTGTGGCCGGCACGAGACGACGCTCATGCCGGCCACAGCGGGACATCGGAGATCAGGATGTGCTGGCGCGAGAACCAACTCGCTTGCTCTGGTGCTTGTTCAGGATGCCCAGCATCCTGTCGAACTCGGGGTCGCTCATCTTCTGGATGAGGTGCATCGCGATGAACGCTCCATCGTCGTAAGGGAGTCGACGGGCGACATCCGCATCCACCGTCGCGGAATCCGAGTTGCCGACCGCACGGCCGGCCACCCGAGGGTCAGGTACGGTCTCCCCTCGCTCGACCGAATCCCCGTTCCGGTACGGAGCTTCAACCGCCGTCGCAGTGGCCTCCCTTGCCGGGCCACCACTGCTGCCATGGGTCGGACCACCGCCGGAGTCACGGTTGTTGACACGGGTCGACGGAACGGCCGTGGCCGTGGAGGGCTCAGGGATCGACACGTCGACGGCAGCCTCTGCACCGTCGGCCCCAGGCTCGGTGGCTTCCTCGGTGGTCGCCGGAACGTCAACGGCCTGAACGGGGACCGGAATCTCCGTCGTGATCGGCTCAGGAGGCGTGACCGGAACAGACGCCTTCCGCTCCGACTCCTTGCGTGCCCGCTCCGCCTTCAGCTGCTGGAGCACGGCCTCCTGGCGATCCTGCGGCTCCTTGGCCACGGAACGCAGCAGCTCGACGGGCTCCTCCCCCACCGCCGCCTGAAGCTCGGGACTCAGGTTGAGCAGAGCCAGGCGTTGAGAGACCCACCCCTGCGACTTCCTCAACCGCTTGGCCAGCTTGACCTGTGACCCGTAGATGGCGAGCAGACGCTGCAGAGCCCGTGCCTCGTCCAACGGATCGAGGTCATTGCGATGGATGTTCGCGATCAGCGCGGACTCAAGGATGGAGTCGCCGTCACTCCCCTGCTCGTCGTCGACCATGACGTTCAGGTGCGTGAGCCCGGCCTCGCGGGCGGCCTCCAGTCGGCTGCTTCCGTCCACGACGACATGGGTGGTGTCGGCTTCGAGGTCGCCCGCGCGGGCAGGGTTGGCCTTGATGTAGGCGTCACGGTTCATGACCGTGATGGCCTGCTTCTGACCGTGCTCCTTGAGGCTGCCCGCGAGTTCGGTGAGATCCCCCAGACTGGTGCGGGGGTTCTCGGGATTGGGGCTGATCCGCATGACCGGGAGTCGGGTCGGAGGGGCCACTCCGTCGGTCGGCACACCGGTGGCGGCACCGATGGCGGCGCGCCGGGCGCTGACGGGCCGGGCCGCTCCCCCGAAGCGTCCGGCACCCAGTTGGTCGGCCTTGCTCATGAGATCTCCCGGGCCAGTGCGCGCATCGCGACGGCCTGCTGCGAGGCGGGTGCGTAACTCAGCAGGGGCTGCTTCATACGCACGGCTTCCTTCTGCTCCTTGAGGTCGTTGATGAGACCGACGACCTTCGGATCCTTTATGTCGATCCAGCCCTGCAGCGACGAGGTCGCGATGTATCCGCGCCGTCCGTCGTAGAGGTTGACCACGATGCCCAAGTAGTCGATGTCGAGGGCGAGGTCGTTACGGAGATCCTCTATCTGGTTCGTCAGCAGGTCATAGGCATCGGCCGAGCTGTCCTCGGCCTGGACGACGATGAGTGCCCCGGACTGGCCCGGTCCTTCGGCGTCGCGCCGCCGCCCGTAGTAGGCGGCGGCGTCCATGCTGAGGCCGAGGCTGGGCGGGCAGTCCACGATGATGACGTCGTAATCGGCCTCCAGCGGCAGCAACGCACGCTCCAGCGCGGCCTCACGCGCACGCACCGCGGAGAGCCGTACGTCGAGGAGGAACGCGTCGTGGCACGCGGGCAGCAGATGCAGTCGGCCTCCGAAGTTCTCTTCGTCGATGGAGACGATCAGATCCCGCAGGTCGCCCTTGGGGTCGCCGGCCATGTGGTTGGTGAGGCTGTCACCGTTCATCGCCACCGGCGACGCGCCCAGCTGGTTCGTCAGGTGGCACTGCGGATCGAAGTCGACGAGAAGGACGCGGAGACCGTGTCCGGGAACCTTCTCTATGTCGAGCGGATCGGTGTCCGCGGCCACCGAGTCTCCATCGGCGTCACCAGCCCGCAGTGCGGTGGCGAGTGCCTTGGCGACGCGCACGGGAAACAGCCGGTTGGGGTCCTCGGAGAGGGCTTCCCCTACTCCTGCCGTAATGGCGGTCTTGCCCACGCCGCCCTTCTGGTTGCAGACGACGATGCGGCGGGTGATGTCCGGACGCTGGACATCCGGAGCGGGGTTGGTGTCGAGCCAGAGCTGAACGGACTGGGCGAGCCCCTGAATCAGCGAGACGCGCCGGTCCTCCGCGATACGGCGGAACTCCTCCCACTGCCCCGGGGGAAGGAAGGTGGAGAAGGACTCGGCTCCGGCGGTGTCGACCGTGGCGGTGGCCGAGGCGAGGTCGCACCAGACGGCGATGCCCTGCTCGACCGCGGTCTGAATCTCGACGCCGAGTTGGGCAGTTCTGACCTTGAGGTTCTGCCGGAGCCATCCCGGCAGTTTGGAGACGACCTTGGCTCGGTCGCTTGAGGTGGCTGGCGTACTCATGGCGCTACCTTACTAACGTCGTAGATCATCTGCTGCATCGACACGTTAGCTAGTACGACTTGGTGATGAAGAAGAGACCTGGGGCTCCTATTACGGCGTAATAGGAGCGAGGCGGAGGGCGGCCGTGACCCCGAGGAGCGGCTCACTGTTGAGATGGACTGGCGTCCGGTTGCGTCCTGAGGAGTGGTGTACGGGCTCCCACCTGATCCGGGCGTTCGCCCCGGCGTCGGAGTGAGCGTCCGAAGAGAAGTACGGCCACCGGCTGGTCTTCGAGTTGTCGAAGGCTCGAAGGAGATCAGCACGATGACCGCACCAGACAGCCTGCCCTTGCACGTCCTTGCGGAGGAGAACCTCGCTGCGGCACGTCCCGGTCTGCGGCGCGCACGTTTCGCCGACGCGCTCATGTCCGCGGAGGCCGACGCCCTCTGCAATGCCGAATCCGGGCAGTCAGCGACGAGAGAGTCAATCACCGCAACGGCTGTCGTCGGCGCGAGCGGGGACACCCGGGCCGGCACCGGGGAACTGGCCATCCCCAAGCTTTTAGCGGACGTGGACCCTGGCGTCCTACCGACCTTCTTCTTGCCCTGCCTATTACGCCGTAATAGGCAGGGCCCGCGGTTGGGCTGGGGGCGACCGCTCAGAGCCTCACATCGCCGCTGTGTCCCTGGAGCTCAAGAGCGGCGGACAACGCCAGCCGAGCGTCTTCCGTCAGTGCGACTGAACGGGCGGTCTGCCGCTCCAGCTTGCCCAGCGCACGCAGGGCGGCATCGAGATAGCGCTTGAGGCTCACCATCTGCAGCGGTGTCCGGCAGTGCGGAAGGACGACCTCGATCTCCTCCAGCCAGTAGTCGACGTCGTCGTCCCGCAGCAGCGCCTCACGTTCTGCCAACAATCGAGTGGCGACGGGCACCAGGAGTTCATGACGCCGCTGTGCTTCTTCCTGCGCTCGGCGCTCAGCAGCCTGCTCGCGGGCCAGCCGGCGCTGAGCCTTGAGAACAGCCTCGGGAGTCCGGCGCACAGGGGCAGCTCGGGGAGTCTCGTCGATCAACTCGGCGGCCTTCAGCCGCTTCGCCTTGTTGTAGGCAGCGCTGGGTGCGGCCACCGCCAGCGCCGGAGCCAACTCAATCCACTGGACACCGGCAGCCCGAGCGTCCTCCACTGCACGTGCCTGATGAAGCTCGGTCTGCTCCCGCACGTACTCCCACAACTGGACGCGCTTGAGCGCTGCTACCTGCTGGGCCTCGGCCGACTGCCGACGCAGAGCATGAGCGTGCTTCTCCAGGTACAAGAGCGCGCCGAACAGCTCGTCATCACCAGGCATGCGCTCCACATCCGAGTCCTCCGCGTCCTCATGCATCTGACGCAGCTCTCCGACCACAGCCGCAGCATCCAATGCCCCGATCCGCAGGGGCGCCTTGACCAGCGGCTTCGTCGCGTGATCCGAACCCCGGGCACGTCTCCTCATGCCGGCATCTTGCCGCACAGACATCGATTCACAGAATGTGAAACAGCGTGAGGCGCTACAGGGAACAGCCAGGGGGCGAGGCCTTCCAGCAGCCGGCCTATGCTCAGCCACCGCTGGGCAAACGGCACTTTGCCAGACGCGGAGCTATTACGCCGTAATAGCGTTGCCGACCTCGCTGCCGGGGAGTGGACTTCTGCAGGAACGCCTGGTGCTGTGAAGGGATTGGTTCGCGGAACGGGTCAGCCGACCATGACTGTCACCAAGCGGGCACGCATCGAACCAGAGTCCGCCGGACTCCGTGAGCCGGGTCCTCCACCCGGAGTTTCGTTCCGCTGGCCCACCCGGAGCTATTACGGCGTAATAGCTCCGCCCACATATCACCGTGATGACATCCCCGGTCGGGGCGTCGAGCTGTCGGTGAGCGGCGCTCAGTGGGTGGGGACACGGGGACGAGTCGATGCTGTGGCTGCATGCATTGCCTGGCTCGGCTCGGAGTCGAAGCCGCGGTTGCCTGCCTGCTCGCCCTGAGTCAGCGCCTGCTGCTCTCAGGGGTCAGCACACCGGTGCGGGGCGAGCACATCAGCCGACCGTCCTGCCGAGGTACAGGATCTGGGGCCTGTCTGCGCCTGATGCCCAGGGGGCGCCGAACACGGGGGAGAGGCTGGCGCCCCGCAGCACGGGGACGCAGTCCGTGCCGCGGCGTTGCCGGGCAACAACTCCTGCCTGGACCGGCCTCGGGGAACATCGGTACAGCGGTTATCGGTGAGAAGGATCCTGTTCAGGGCGTGAGGGCGCTGACGCGGTTCTTGTACTCTCGGCGGGCCTTGCGCTGGGCCGGGACCGCCGGGACGCCCTGGCCGCCGTCGAGCGGCTGGCAGCGGGCGAGGAGCTGGCGGTGCACGGCGGGGGCGGCGCTGACGCGCAGGGTGTAGCCCTGGCCGCGCCGTACGACCAACCCCCGGTCGAGCGGGGCACGCTCGGCGGGCTTCAGCTCGGTGGTGCGGAGGTAGTCGGCGATCTTGCCGGGCATGTCGAGGATGACCGGCAGCTCCGGGGCGGGCGCGTCCTCCTCTCTGGCGGTGTGGTCGGGCAGGAGGTCGGCGACGGCGGTGCGGATCGCGCCGCGGCTGACCCGGTGGTCGCGGGCGAGGGCGGCGATGGAGCGGCCTTCCAGGTACGCGGTGCGTACGCCGTCGGTCTTCGTGGCCACCACGGCGGGGCGGCGCCCACCCTTCGCGCCCTTGGCCTCGGCGGCGCGCAGTCCGTCGTACGTCAGCTCGCGCTGGAGGTCGCGTTGGAGTTCGCCGGCGGCGGCGAGGGTCTGCACCATGAATTTCACAGTGGAGAGCAGTTCGCCGGTGCGCGGGGGGCGGGCGGTGAGGTCCATGGCGGAGAACGCGCCGTCGTGGATGCGCAGGGCGAGACGGTCGCGGTGGAGGACGTCGAGCACGTCGAGGATGTGCTGGTTGCCGCGCACGAGGCAGAACATCCCAGCACGCGGGCGAACGCCATGCCCGTCGTCCGGGGCGGCGACCGGCGCAGCCGCTCCAGCTCCGAGAAAACGGGAGCCCTCCGGCGTCCTCAGCATCGCCACCAGGTCCCCGGGCAGCGCCGGGGCCGCGCGGCAGGGGGCGCCCGCGACCGTGGCGTGCAGCCGCTTCTCCGCGACCTTCCGCACCTCCGACACCTGCCGGGCCAGCACGCTCACCCCCAGCAGCAACACCCGGTTGCGGCGCAACCAGCCAAACGCGTGGTTGAAACAGCCCCTTCGGGCCCTCGGCGTGCATCCACGCCCGCCCGTGCAGGAACGTACGGAACCATCGGCCCCACTCGGCGTCCTCGTAGGAGGGAGCCATAGGAGTCCCGGATGTCCCACGCGTGGTCGTACAGCGTCTGGCGGCGCTCCGTGTACCGCGCCGGCACGAGCCGGACCGTAGCCAGCCCCGGACCAGGCCCGGAGGCGTTTTCACCGAACCCCGGCGGCGAAGTGGATCACTGTGCTAAACGGCCATGATCCTTCTCACCGATAACCGCTGTACCGATGTTCCCCGAGGCCGTAGAGGCAGGGCCCACGCCCGTACCTGCTTCAGTTTCTCCGCCTAGCAAGCTCTTCAGTCCCTGGGGAGCCGCCAGGCTCAGGGACTGAAGAGACGGGGACTCAGGACAGTGCATCTGCGCTGGAGTTGACCAGAGCTTGGCTCAGGGTAGTCAAAGGGACGGAGAGAGGGACGAAGTGAGGGACCCAGGGACTTTCGGTCCCTGGGCTTCCGTCCCTGACATTTTCGCAGGTCAGAGCCGTTTCGTAGGCTCCAGAAGGGACTGGAGGGACTGAAAAGCGCAATTATGACGTAGAGAAGAGATGTATTCGTACACGCGCGCGCATACACAAGCACATGTCTACTGCAGCTCATAATGGCGAAGTTAAGTCCCTTCAGTCCCTCCTCTCGACGGCGGCAAGCCTCTGACCTGCAGGTATCTCCAGTCCCTGGTCAGGGACCGGAGATTTTCCAGGCCCTGTGACGTGGCCCCCGGTCCCTTTCCGTCCCTGGGGCTTTGGTCCCTGGCCCGGCGCCCCGGGCTCCCGCGCCTTCGGAGCCTTCAGTCCCTTAGGTTGGAAGCAGCCGAAACGGTTCAGGGACCCAAGGGACCCAGAGGTCCGATCGAGGGCGGCACGCCGGTGGAGCCGCCCTCCTTTTTGGTGATCGCGGGCCGTACACTCTTTTCGCATCAGAGTCCCTTCGGTCCCTGGCGTGGCATCTGCCCCGTCAGGTGTGTGAAGTGATCGGGCAGACAGACATGACGAGGACGATTCCCGTGCCGCGCGAAGGTGAGCACCAGGGCAGTGCAGCCGGTGTCGCGCCCCCGCACGCCGTGGCGCGGTGGTGTGCGGCGCAGGGCTGGCCGGTGCATCCTCTGTCGCCGGGCCGGAAGACCCCTGTGGGGAACTGTCCTGACTGCTCGTCGTCCCGGGGCGGCCGGCACGAGGTCGCGACCTGTCCCTGTCTGCCCGCAGGCCGCCCCTGTCACGGCTTCCACGCGGCCACCACGGACCAGGGACTGATCGACCGTTGGTGGGGCGACCTCCCTGCCGCCGGGGTCGGTGTCGCCTGTGCCCCCGCAGGGCTCGTCGTCATCGACATCGATGCCCACCCGGTGCCGGTCGCCGACCGAGCCCACCTTCTCCCCGGCATCCTGATCCCTGATCAGGTCCGGCTCGACGGACTGGCCTCCGGCTTCGACACCTTGGCCCTGCTCGCGGCTTTCCGGGGCGAGCAGGATCCCGCGCAGGACGAGAGCACGCTGCGCGTCCGCACCCCCTCGGGAGGGCTGCACGTCTGGTACCGGAACCCCGACCCGGCCACCCGCTACCGTTGCTCGACCGGCTCCGGCAGGAACACCGCCCTCGCGTGGCAGGTCGACGTCCGGGCCGAGGGCGGCTACATCGTCGCGCCGGGCACACGTACTCCGCAGGGTGTCTACCGTGCGGAAGGCACCGAGAGGCATCCCGCCGTGCTGCCGGAGTGGCTCCGCAGCGAGCTGCGCCGGACCGGACACGTCATCGAACCCTCCGGTCCGTCCGGACCGTCCGGTCCCTCCCCCTCGGGGGAGAGAGCGACGGCGGTGGTTTCCGCCGCCCGCCGTCCAGGCCGCCCGGGCTCCGCCCAGCAGGTCATCGATCCGCTGATCGCAGTGGTTGCCGAGTGTGCGGCCGCACGGGCGGGGACCGGGTTCACGGAGAAACTCAACAGGGCTGCCTACACGGCCGGTGGCCTGGTCGGAGCGGGCCACCTGGACCACGCCGCCATTCGTGACCGACTTGTCCGTGTCGCCAACTACGCCCGCCCTTGGCAGCAGTCCCGGAATGAAAAGATCGTTGACGACGCCCTTGCCGTAGGGTCCGTCCGCCCTCTTCACCTCAAAGGACGTCCATGAGCAGCAGTGCCGAAGGCATACTGCGTTTTGACCCGCAGGCCGCCGCTCAGCAGATGCTCGACCTCCAGGCGGCGGAAGTGGTCCCCGGCGCGGCGCGACTCCCCGCACAGGGCTCTGTGAGCGTTTCCGTCCCGCCTCCGGCCCAGGGGGCGGGTGCCTCGGCGCTGTGTCCTCCGTCCCTGTCCGACCGAGGGAACGCGCGGCTGTTCGTGCAGCAGTACCGGGATCAGTTCAGGCATGTGGAGGGCCTCGGATGGTTCGCGTGGGACGGCTACCGGTGGAAGCGCGGGGGAGGGGAGAAGGCGGCTCTGTGGGCCGCCGGGGAGATGGCCGAGGACATGCCGTGCACCGACCCGCGCGGAGTGTTCAGCGACCGTGAACTGGCGCAACACAAGCGGCGCACGCTGTCCACCACCGGCCTCAAGGCCCTGCTGACCCAGGCGAAGGCCTCCCCGGACATCTCCGTGGACCCCGACAGGCTGGACGGCGATCCGTACGCCCTGTGCACCCCCGTCGGTGTGGTGGACCTCCACAGCGGGCATCTGCGCAAGGCGGATCCGAACCGTGACTTCCACTCCAGGGCCACCAGCGTCGCCCCGCAGGCCATGGAGACCCCGCGCTGGCACCGCTTCCTCTTCGACACCTTCGGGGACGACGAAGAGGGCCTGGAGATGATCGACTTCCTGCATCTCATGCTGGGTTACTCGATCACCGGTGACGTCGGCGCCCAGGTCCTGCCGTTCCTGCACGGCGAGGGCAAGAACGGCAAGTCCGTCCTGCTCGACATCATGATCCAGATCCTGGGTGACTACGCCGACGCGGCCCCGCCCGGCTTCCTGATGGACCGGGGCGCCTTCTCAGAGCACTCCACCGAGCTGACCGAACTGCACGGGCGACGGCTCATCGTGTGCAGCGAGCTGAAGCCCAACGACAAGTTCGACGAGGCCCGGGTCCGGCTGCTGACCGGCGGTGACAAGATCAAGGCCCGTCGTATGCGGCAGGACTACTTCTCGTTCACCCCGACCCACCATCTGTGGCTCCTGGGCAACCACCGCCCCGAGGTCTCCACCGGCGGTTTCGCCTTCTGGCGGCGCATCCGGCTGCTGCCCTTCACCCGGACGGTGCCCGCGCACCGGCGGATCGACAACCTCGCCTTCGAGCTGGTCCGCGACGAGGGCCCCGGAATCCTCCAGTGGCTCATCGAGGGCGCCCAGCGCTATCTGCGCACCAGGGACCCGCTGGAGGGCCCCGACAGGGTCCGTATCGCCACGACGGCCTACGCCACCACCGAGGACCACATCGGCCGTTTCCTGTCCGAGTGCTGCACCCGGGACGGCGACGCGGGCAAGGACCTCAGGGTGGAACAGGGGCTGCTCTACACGGAGTACAGCTCCTGGTGCAACGCCGGTGAGGGCATCCGGCCGGCGACCCCCAGGGCCTTCGCCAACCGTGTCCGCCAAGAGGTGGGCGTGACCTCGCCGACCGACATGATCAAGTCCAACGGGCGGAAGTACTACCCGGGAATCGCCCTGCTGGAGCACGCATGACGGCTGTCACAGGTCGGCCATCCCCACCATGTGGCCTACACCGTTGTCGTCGTGCGCTCTACGATGGTGGTCAGGCCGCGCTTGTGGTGGCCCCCACCGAGTGGTCCGTCACGTGGCGGCGGGCGGGCCGCAGCGACACGGACAGAGATCCGGCCATGCCCCCATGGCCGGGGAGCACGCCGACGAAGGAGGGGCTGCAGCCATGAGTTCGCTGTTGACCGAGAGCGACCTCATCCACGAGGACGAGGTGGTGTGGCTGGAGAATCCCGAAAGCCTGGACTACGTCCGGCAGGCGCTGGACAAGACCAGACGGCGCAACACCAAGCCGCCGTACGCGCGCGACGGCCGCATGGTGGGCTATGCGCTGCTGGACGAGGACGCCTCTCCCGACCCGGACAGCGGCCTGTACAAGCGCCGGGTGTTCTTCCTCCTTCCGCACGACCGGGACAGCCTTCCCGACGGCCTCTACCGCGAGGGCGCCCCGGGAGAAGCCGTCGACCCCCGCACCATCGCTCCGAAGAAGCCGGGAGCCAAGACCCCCAGGTCGCAGTGGGGCGGATCGGTGGCCATAGCGTCGGCGCCCTGACGCCGTCCGCGCCAGGTCCCCTCACCACTGGAACGGAACCGGCCCCGCGCCGGGTTCCCGTGCGTCGGCCCGCGCCGGGCCGACGCACGGGGTGAGTCCCGTACGGTCCGCTACACGTCCGTGTCCCGGGACGCGGTGGTGCGCAGCACGAAGTCACGGACCGTGTCCGCGAACAGCTCCGGCTCCTCGATGTGCCCCATGTGCCCGCTGTTCTCCAGCACCAGCAGCTGCGAGTCGGGGATCAGCTCGTCCATCTCGAACGCCCAGCGGGGCCCGCAGATCACGTCATGGCGGCCCACCACCACCAGTGCCGGTACCTCCAGTCCCTTGAGCGCGGTCCGGTCGTCGACGACATCGGGTTCCAGGTTCTCGTCCAGGCCCGAGATGAAGGTGGCCGTCACCGCGTCCCGGAACGGGGCCAGTCGCTCCTCGTCGCCCCAGTAGTCGGCGAAGTAGGACGGCAGTACGCCGCGGGCGACCGCCACGGTCTGCTCGTCGCTGGAGATGCGGGACATCGCGCCGAACGCGGCCAGCACGTCGGGCAGTCCGGGATGGCCGGCGTGCTGCGCGGCGAAGGCCTCCACCATCCGGCCCGCCTCGGCGCCGTGCTCGGGTCCGGTGACGGGCGCGCCCTCGTACAGCACGACGCCCGCGAGCTGCTCCGCGCGGTGCAGGGCGTGATGGGCGGCGACGAACGCACCGTGCGAGTGCCCCAGCAGGTGTACCTGGGGGACGCCGAGCCGGTTGATCAGCACCTGGAGGAAGAGGCTGTAGCGCTCCCGGGTGTAGCCGTGCGGGTGTGAGGGCAGCCGGCTGTCCTCGGCGGTGCCGATGGGCTCGACGTAGACCATCGTCAGGTGCTCTTCGAGGGCGGGCATGCGCAGGTACTCCCAGTGGATGCCCGGCCCGCCGGAGTGCGCCAGACAGACCGGTCCGGTGCCGTGGACGTGATACCGCTGGACGATTCCACCGGTTCGGAAGGAATGGGTGCCGGGGGAGAGGGGAGTGGTCATCGGGATCTCCATCAGGTCCGCAGGTGTCAGGAACACCGACAGGACGCCCCCGGAGCGGGGAAGTTCGATCGGGAGAGTGTGAACTGGATCACGCCGGATCGGCGTTGGTGCCGGAGTCGGCGTCGGCGTTGGTGTCGGGGGTGGGCACGGTCCGCGGTGCGTGGTGGAGCGAGACCCGGTCGAAGCGGCCGCCGTCGAGCGACATGATCCACGCGACGCCGGGCGGACAGTGGTCCGGGTCGTCCCGCGGGCTGATCAGCTCCATCTCCCAGACCACCAGGGACCGCCCCGCCACCACGTGCACGGGCCGCTGGCGCACCCCCGCCGACAGGTCGCCCTCCATCCCGGCCAGCAGAAGGCCCGCTCCGCCGAGCCGTTGCCCTCCGGTGAACAGCGAGACGCCGGGGGAGTAGCGGTCCCTGACCACACGGTCGAACTCGCCGCGCTCGGCGGCCTCGAGGGTCGCGTGCGCCTCCAGCCAGCTGTTCTCGGTACGGCGCACCGCGTCCTCGTGCGCCGTGGCCGCAGTGGCGCCCAGGGACGCGGCGAGGACGGCGCGGGCCTGGCTGAGGCGGCTGCGCACGGTACCGACCGGAATCGCGCAGGCGTCGGCGATCTGCTGGTACGAGGTGATGCCGGAGGAGAAGTAGCGCAGGACCACCGGGAGCCGCAGCGCCGGGGACAGCGAGTCGACGGCATCCCAGATCCAGTTCCGCAGCGCGTGGCTCTGCAGGACCTGTTCAGGCGTCTCACCGTCCGGCGGCAGGGGCACCTCCGCCAGGGGTTCGACCCGGCGCGCGCCCCGCAGCAGGGTCCGGCAGCCGTTGCGTACGACCATCCGCAGCCAAGGTCCGACGGCTTCCGGATCACGGACGTCCACGATCCGGCGCAGCGCCACCAGCGCCGCCTCCTGCACGACGTCGTCGACGTCCGGACCGGGGCCCAGCACACTGAGCGCGACCGCGCGCATCCCGGGCCGGTGCCGTTCCAGGAGCAGGGCCAGGGCGGACACGTCGCCCGCCTGCGCGGCCCGGGTCAGCGCCGCGTCCTCCAGCGGACCGGCGTCCCCCGGTATCCCGCTCATACCTCTCCTCCCGGCGATGACACCTGTGACGGTCGGGCGTGACCGGGCCGCCGTAGCCACGGTCGCCCTCATGTCGGGGAAGAGCACGAGGGCGACCGCTCCGTCCCGCGGCCGGGCCAGCCAGTCAACAGCCCTGCCGCAGGAGGTCTTCTTAGGGGCAACGGGAAAGGGACCACGGCAGGTTCACGCTTTCTGGCATGGCAATCGCGCACCGCGTCACCTCCCGCGGGTTCCTGCACTTTCCTGCACTTTCCTGCCTTTCCGTTCACCCCTCGCTCGCACGGATCGGCGCGGCGACGGCGCGCGGCGCGGTGGAGGCGAGGCTCAGCTCGTTGCGGCAGGCGGTCCCGGCCGCCGCCTCCGACGGGGCGGGTACACCGGGCGAGGGCTGGGGTGCGCAGTCCGACGCGGCGCTCCTCCACCAGGGGCGGGCGGTGATCAGTCGGACTGCGGCATGCGGTCCCGGAGCAGGTCCGCGGTCGCCGAGTCCCAGTCGATCTCGGCGAGTTCCTGACCGGCGGGCACCAGTTCGTAGGTGTGCTCCAGCCACTCCGCCAGCGGCCGCACGGGCAGTTCGAACAGGGCCGCCATGTCCAGGGAGGTCAGCTGGAGCCGCGCGGTGGTGCGGTCCTCCGGGTGCGTCGGCCAGATCCGGACGTCACCGAGGCCACTGACCGAGTACAGCCCCTGGTGGAGGAGATCACGGCCGATCCGCCACAGCACGCAGGGGCCGCCCTCGACGAGGAACTCGACACTCACGGTCAACGGGGACCGCGGATCGAACCGGAACTCCGCCCTGACGGCCTGCCTGGCGGAGACGTCCAGCATGCGCTCGATGTCCAGGACCAGCTCAAGGCTGTCGGACGGCCCCGTGCGGCGGGCCTGTACATCCGGTCGGTTGCCGCTCATGACGAGTGGATCCTTCTCTGTGGCGAAAAGCTGGCCCGGCCCACTCTGGCCGCCCCGGGAACGTCGCACATAAGTAACTTGACCGTCCGGCATCACCGATTTCGACGGTGAACGGGCCGGCCGGGTCCGGCGGACACCTGGCGGGCCGCCGACATTAAGTCATTCGACTGTCGCCCCTGACCTGCGGCTCGACGATCCTGAAAGGGTCGCCCGCGTGCCCGCGCCGGGCTGATGGTCGTCATGCTCGGAGGGGCCCGCCGTGAACCGTACTCCCGTCGTCTTCATCCACGGCACGTGGCTGCACGCGCTGTCCTGGGAGTCGTGGGCGGAGCGCTTCGCCAGCCGGGGTTTCCTCGCCGTCACCCCGGGCTGGCCGGGGGAGGGGGCCGTCGTGGGGAAGCTGCGCGAGTCACCGGAGGCGTTCGGTGACCTCGGTCTGGAAGCACTGACCGAGCACTACGCGGGAATCGTCCGCTCGTTCGACGTCGCGCCGGTGATCGTCGGCCACTCGGTCGGCGGGCTCATCGCCCAGCACCTCATCGGCGTCGGCATCGGCCGGGCCGCCGTGGCCATCGCCCCCGCCCCCCTCGACGGCATCCCGCCGTACGACTCCCCGCCCGCGCTCCGGCCCCCCGGCCGCCAGGAGCGCACCGGGCACGTGGTGTCGCTCTCCCCGGAGCAGTTCCACAGGGTCTTCGCGAACACCGTCGAGGTGAGGGAGGCCGACCGCCTCTTCGAACGGTACGTGGTGCCCGCCCCTCGACGGCTCCTCGCCGATCTGGGCTGCGCGGGCACGGAGCGCAGCCCGTACGCCGTGGTGGACGTCGACAACGCGGACCGGGGTCCGCTGCTGCTGATCTCCGGACAGGAGGACCTGCTGGTCCCCGACTCCGCCACCCGCGCCGTGTACAAGGCCTACGGCGACTCCACCGCCGCGACGGACCTCAAGCAGTTCGCCGACCGCGCGCACTCCCTGGTCATCGACAGCGGGTGGCGGTCCGTCGCCGACTACGTCCTCGGCTGGCTCGACGACCACGGCATCCGAGCCCTTCCCCCCGACAACCGACCGGCCGCCCCGGGGGCCGGAGAGCCCGGGGCCGGGTCACACCGCCTGATCGCCGGCCAGTCTGCCGAGTGCGTCGCGCAGGGCGGCGCGTGAGGTGATGCCGAGCTTGGGGAACACCCGGTACAGGTGTGAGCTGACGGTGCGGGGTGAGAGGTGCATGCGCTCGCCGATCTCCTTGTTCGTCAGACCGCTCGCGGCGAGGTCCGCGATCCGCCGCTCCTGCCAGGTCAGCGCCGCGAGGTGGGCCGAGGAGGAGAGCGGGACCGCACCCGTGGCCCGCAGTTCCGCCCGGGCCCGCTCGGCCCAGGCGGTCGCGCCCAGCCGCTCGAAGGTCTCCGCCGCCAGGGTCAGCGGCACGCGCGCTGCCTTCCTGCCCCGGGTGTGGCGGAGGTGGGTGCCGTGGGCGAGTTGGACGCGGGCGTGTTCGTAGGGGAAGTGGGGGGCGGCGGGGTGGTTTTCGGCGTGGTGGTAGAGGGTGTCGGCTTTGGTGGGGTCGGTGGTGGTCATGGCGAGGGCGGCGTGGGTGGTGAGGGCGAGGCGGGGGGAGATGTCGGCCAGGTGTGCGTGGTGGGCGGCGAGGGCGTGGGCGCGGGCCTGTCGGGTGCGTCCGGTGTGGAGGGCTGCTTCGACGAGGTCGAGGAGGGTGCGGGGGGCTTGGTGGGCGTAGGGGGTGAAGATGCCGGGGGGTGTGAGGCCGATGGCGTGGAGGTAGGCGGCTTCGTAGTCGCCTTCGGTGAGGGCGGCGGTGGTGCCGATGGTGTCGGTGATCTGGGTGAGGAACCCGACCCCGCGCGGACGGGCCCAGGAGTCGACCAGGGCCTGCAGTTCCCGGGCCCGTTCGACGTCACCCCGCAACGCCGCCACCAGACCCAGATAGGCCCGCGTGTGATGGGTGAACAGCGTGTGCCGGTGCCTGGTCGTCAGCTCCAGGCACCGCTCCCCGGTGCGCTCGGCCTCCGCCCACTCACCGACCGCGATCTGGTCGAGCATGATCAGATGCAGCATGGTCATGGCGTCGGCCAGGGCGCCCGTCTCCACCTCGCGGTCCACGGTGCGTTGCAGCTGCGGCCGGTACTGACTGAGGGTGTCCACGTGATAAGCGGCGACGGACAGCCGGGTGATGTCCCACGGCTCCAGGTCGTGCAGGCCGACGAAGGTCCGCTCCACCCGCTCACGCACACCGGCACCGCGCCGCACCACGTCGCCCCAGGCGTCCTGGTAGATACGTGACCGGGGAGTCACCAGGTCGCCCAGCTCGTCGAGGAGCTTGTGCACCCGCTCCCACGCGGCCTCGTCACCCGCGTACTGACTGATGGCCAGCAGCAGGTCGATCAGGCGCGTGAGCACCTCGTCCGGCTCCCGCACCCCGCGGTCGCGCAGCGTCTCGATCGCCGCGAAGACCTGCCGCTGCGAGGACCGCACGTCCCCGTCCTCGAAGAGAGCGACGTAGCCCGAGGTGATCACCGAGGCCGGGGAGTCGTCGGGACCGGACCCGCCGCCCGAGCGGATCAGCCGCCGGGCCTGGTCCAGCTGGCCGGAGTGCCCGGCGATGTACGCCGCGCTGCCCAGCCGACGGGACCGCTCCGCGTGACTCTCGCTCAGCTCCGCCGCCCGGGTCAGCCAGGCCACGGCCGCCACCGCCCCGCCCCGCACCGTGGCGGAGTCCGCGGCGGCCTCCAGCACCGCCGCGACCTCGTCGTCCGGGTCGACCGTCGAGGCCGCCAGATGCGTGGCCCGCCGCTCCAGATCGTCCCGGTGCACCCGCGCCAGCACGGCGTGCGCCGCCCGGCGCTCGTTGGGGGTCGCCGTCTGCACGACGGTCGAACGCACCAGGGGATGCCGGAACACGAAGTCGCCGGTGAGGGGGTCGATGTCCAGCAGACCGCAGTCCGCGGCCTCGTCGGCCTCCGCCATGCGGTAGCGCGAGCCGCGCACATGGCCCGCCGCCGCGCCCGCCCCGACCCCGTCCAGGGCACCGCGCAGCAGTTCCGCGCGGACGGTGTCGCCGAGGGCCCCGATCCGGGCGCCGTACACCCGCTGAAGCCGCTGGGGGAGCGGGATGCCGGTGTACCCGAGCAGGTCCTCGGGGGTGCGCCCGGCCCGGTCGGCGCGTACGTACGGGGGCAGCTCCAGCAGGGCCAGCG
The DNA here is from genome assembly GCF_042888135.1 of Streptomyces sp. NPDC003247. NCBI lineage: Bacteria > Bacillati > Actinomycetota > Actinomycetes > Kitasatosporales > Streptomycetaceae > Streptomyces > Streptomyces sp. NPDC003247. The sequence goes on along the minus strand of NZ_JBIAPF010000010.1, from coordinate 80,383 downwards.
GGTTGCCCTGGGCCTCGTCCAGGACCAGTCGGCGGATGTGGGGGTCCAGCTCCGGGTGCCGGCTGTCCAGCAGTTGCTCGGAGGCCTCCTCCGACAGCGTGGTCACCGGCAGTTCGGGCAGCGCGGCGGTGTCGAAGCCCGACGCCAGGTCGGAGCGCAGGACGACGACGAGCTTCACCGAGCTGCCGGTGAGCCGGCGCCCGACGAAACCGCACACCTCGGTGCTGGAGGCGTCCAGCCACTGACCGTCGTCCAGCACCAGCAGCAGCGGCATCTGGGACGCCGCGAGGGAGAGCAGGTCCAGGACGGCGATGCCCAGCGTCATGACGGACGGCGGCGCCCCTTGGCTCCTGCCGAAGACGACGTCGAAGACCTGGCGGTGCACCTCGTCCAGCCGGCCGATGCAGGACAGCAGCGGATGGAGGAACTGGTGCAGTCCGGCGAACGGCAGCTCCGACTCGGCTTCCACCCCGGCCGCCCGGATCACCCGGTGGCCCCGGCTCGCGGCGAGGCCGGCCACGTGCTCCAGCAGCGCGCTCTTGCCCACCCCCGTGTCGCCGCGCAGGACGAGGGCCCGGCCCCCGGTGTCCGCCACGAACGCCGCCAGGACCTCCTGCTCCCGCTCCCGGCCGACCATCGCCCCCACGATCGACTCCACAGTCCCCCCACTCCCTTCACCGCTGGATCGGCCCGGTCCGCACGCTCCCCACGGCCCCGCCGCCCGGATCGAGAGTGTGTGTCGCCGTACGTCACTGTGCGGCCGACCGGGTGTGACAGAACGACGGCCGGTCACGCCCGTGACCTGCCCGTTGTCCCGCCCTCACACCTTGTCGAGCAGACTAGGTGCCCCTGGGGGTGTTCGTCACCTGGTATGGACGAAAAGGCTCTTGATACACGGATTGCCCCCACGCGGCCACCCCGTCGCACGCCCCCGGGTACCTGTCGGCTACGCTCAAACGTATCCGGCACACATGTGCACGGAGGCACAGGCGGGGACCTCGGGGTGCGCCGTCGGGGAGCGGGGCCGGCGTGGGCGAGTCCGCGCGGACGCCCCGGGGGCGCGGCCCGAGGCGCCGGTTCGTCCCTGCGCGTGGTGAGGGTCACGTGAACCTCGGCCGGTGACCTGTACGTCCTCGTATACGAGGAAACGACCGTATGTTTCCCGGCGGGCGGACGGATCGGTGTCGATGCCCGCGCGACGACCGGAGCGGAAGAAGCTGATGCGTGATGAAGGACGGCAGGACCGTCTGGCTCCCCTGGCACCGGAGCCGGCTCCCCGGGCTGCCTGACGGGCTCTCCTACCGCTGCTGGGACGGCTCGGGCCCGCTCCCCGGCGACCCCGCCGACGTCCGTTTCCTCGTCGCCCCGCCGATCCCCGATCCCGCGCGCCTCCTGCGTCCCGTACTGCCGCGGATGCGGCACCTGGAGGTGCTTCAGCTGCTCGGCTCCGGCGACCTGCGTCCGACGCCGCTTCTCGCCGACCTGCCCGCCGGAACCCGGCTGGCCGACGGGCGCGGAGCCGACCGCCGGACCACCGCCGAGCTGGCGGTCGCCCTGCTGCTGGCCCTGTGCCGGGGCCTCGACCGGTGCACCGGGGCAGGCCCCGGGCCGCGCCTCTCGCTCGTCGGCGGACGCGTCCTGGTCGTCGGCTACGGCGCGGTCGGCGCGTCCGTCGCCGCCCTGCTCGGAGCGCTGCGCTGCGAGCCGGTCCTCGTCGCCCGGACGGCGCGCACCACACCCGCCGGACGGCTGCACGGGGCGGAGGAACTGCCCGCGCTGTTGCCCACCGCCGACGCCGTGGTGCTGTGCGCGCCGCTCACCGACCAGCCGCACACCCTGCTCGGCGCGGACGCCCTGGCGCGGCTCAAGGACGGGGCGCTGCTGGTGGACGTCGCCGGCGAGGGACTCCTCGACACCGGTGCGCTGCTGCGGGAGGTACGGGCGGGCCGTCTGCGGGCCGGGCTCGACGTCCCGGACCCCGCACCGCTGCCGCACGGCCATCCGCTCACCGGGCTGGTGAACGCCGTGGTCACCCCGCGCACGGCGACGTTCACCGACGTGCCGCCCGCCGCCACGGCCGACTTCCTGCGGCATCAGCTGCACCGCTACCAGCGGGGCGCGGAACCGCACAACGTCGTCCTCACCACGCCGGCGGCCACACGCGGCGAGCGACCCGGCGGCGAGCGACCCGGCGGCGAGCGGGCCGCATGAGCCCGGGAATCACGCGCCTCCTGAGAGGCCACGCGCCCCGAGGACCCGCGTACCCGGTGATGAACCCGCCCGAGGCCGCTTCACCGACGGCTCTGTGACAGACGCTCCCGGAACATGTGTGCCGGTGGGGAGCGTGTGTGACCCACCCTCTAGGGTGTGAGCATGACTCCCCACCGCAAGGGCCTCGTGCTCGACTTCGGTGGTGTGCTGACCACACCCCTGCTGCCCGCCGCGCTCGCCTTCGAACGGCGCGAGGGACTGGCCGAGGGGACGCTGCTCACCGCCCTCCACCTCACCCCCGAGGGAATCCGCCTCACCGAGGACCTGGAGCGCGGGACGCTCACCCAGGCCCGGTGGAACGAGTCGGCCGGAGAACTGCTCGGCATCGCGCCGGACAACCTGATGGGCCGTATCTTCGCCGACCTGCGCCCCCAGCCCTCGGTGATCGCCGCTGCCGCCGCCGCCCGCCGGGCCGGAGTCAGGGTCGCCATCCTCTCCAACTCGGTCGGTCCGGCACCCTGGAACCTCTACGACGGTCACGAGCTGGAGGGCCGCTACGACGCGGTGGTGCTGTCGGAGGACCACGGGACGCGCAAGCCCGAGCCGGAGATCTTCCGGATCGTCCTGGACCGACTCGGCCTGAGCGCCGAGGACTGCGTGTTCGTGGACGACACCGAGCAACACCTGCGGCCCGCGGCGGACCTGGGATTCGCCACCGTCCACGCCGTGGAGCCCGCCGGGACGGTCGCCGCCCTGGAGGCCCTTCTCGGCATCCCGCTGACCGACAGGGACCCGCACCGGGTCACCTCTTGAGGAGACACCCATGAAACTGGGCCTGGCCCTGCCCACCTTCGGTCCCGACGCCCACCCGGACGGCATCCTGCACATCAGCCGTACCGCGGAGGACATGGGATACGACTCCCTCTGGACCGGCGACCGCGTCCTCGCCCCCCGCATGCCGAGCGCCCCCTATCCGAGCGCCGACGGCCGTATGCCGCGCGCCTACGAGAACCACATGGACCCGCTCGTGGCGCTGACGTTCGTCGCGTCCCACACCACGCGGGTCCGCCTGGGCACGAGCACGCTGAACGGCCTGTGGCTGCCGCCGCTCCTCCTGGCCCGGTCGCTCACCACACTCGACCTCCTCAGCGAGGGGCGGCTGACCGTCGGCCTCGGCCTGGGCTGGATGCCCGACGAGTACACCGCGCTCTCCGTGCCCTGGAAGGGCCGCGGCGCACGGCTCGACGAGACCCTCGACGTCCTTGAGGGATACTGGTCCGACGACGTCTTCTCGCACGAGGGACCGCTGTTCACCGTCCCGGAGACCGTGGTCGGCCTCAAGCCGAGCCAGCGGCCCGGGCCGCCCGTGCTGCTCGCGGCCTTCACGCCCGTCGGACTGCGCCGCATCGGGCGGCGGCTCGGCGGCTGGCTGCCCGTGGCGATGCCGCTGCCCCATCTGCTGGGCATGTGGGACGTCATCCGGAAGTCGGCGGCGGAGGCGGACCGCGACCCGGACACCCTGCACATGGCGTTGCGCGTCAATCCTCAGTTGACCGACGTCAGGACCGAGCCGGACCGGATGCCGAGGGCGGGCACCCTCGCCCAGTACGTCGACTACGCGCGGGCCGCCGCCGAGGCGGGTGTGCACGAGCTGTTCGTGGACTTCGGACAGACCTCCGCCACCCTCGACGAGCGCGTGGACCTGGCCGGCCGGTTCCTCGACGGGGTCCGCCGCGGCTGACGTGCGGTCAGCGGATTCCGGGCCCCGTACCGGAACGCGCGGCTCCCGCCGGTGGTTCGCCGGAAGGCCACCCCGGCTCCGCGAACCGGCCGTCCCGGCCCCGCCGTGTCCGTCCGCCCGGAACCGTCCCGGCAGGTCCCTGGAATGAGCCGAGCGGCGTACGAGGCCCGTACGCCGCCGTACGGGCCGACGGCCCTGGGAGACACCTCGACGCAGGTGTGTCCCAGGGCCGTCGGCGTGTCAGGACGCTCCGAGACCGTGCAGCAGGGTGTCGACGACCACGTCCGCCGCCTGCCCGGGGGTCAGCTCGGGCTGCTGCCGTGACACCAGGTGCATCAGCTGAGGCAGCAGCGCGCTAGCCCAGCCGTTCGGCAGGTTCGCCCGCAGGAGGCCCTCGTCGGTGGCGCGCTCCAGGAAGGCGTCGACCTCCCGCACGGCTGCGTCGCGGCGTTCGTGCACGCTGTCGTCGCTGAGCATGCGGGTGAGGTCGACGGGCCAGGTGCGGTTGACGGCGATGATGTTCTCGACGTAGCGGTGCAGGGCGACGGCGACGGGTGCTTCGCGCAGGCGTGCGTCGGTGATGGCGTGCTCGATGGCCTCGAGGCGGGACTGGTAGATCGCGGCGAGGAGGTCCTCGCGGGAGGCGAAGCGCCGGTAGACGGTGCGCCGGTCGACTCCTGCCTCGGTGGCGATACTCGCGATGCTCGCGCCCGGGTCGGCGGCGAGCATGCGTGCCCCGGTGGTCAGGACGGCTTCCAGATTGCGTGCTGCGTCGGCTCTCACCGGACCGATTCTAGTGGCGCGGTGTGAAGCCTGAGGCATCTAACGCCTCTCTGGCATAGCCCTATCCAAATTAAGTGCTACATTGAAGTGACAAATATAGAGGGTAGTGCCTATCTGATGAGTCCTCTCTCTGGGTATCCGGTCCGCGCACCCTCCCCGCACCCTCCATCGCCCACTTCCGGAAAGGTGTCTTTCGGTGTCGAAGGCACAATCGCAGGCGCAGTCAAAGGCGCAGTCGAAGGCACAGCAGCCCGCGGCACGCGAGGCGGGCGGTGCGGCAGCCGCCATGAGCGCGCTGATCCTCGCCGTCCTCCTCGCGGCCCTCGACCAGACGATCGTCTCGACCGCGCTGCCCCGCATGGCGCAGGACCTCGACGGGTTCGACGACATCGCCTGGGTCAGCGCCGCCTACCTCCTCGCCTCCACCGCGGTGACCCCGCTGTGGGGCAAGCTCGGCGACATGTTCGGCCGCAAGCGGCTCTACCTGATGTCGACCTCGGTCTTCCTCATCGCCTCGGTCGCCTGCGGCCTGGCAGGGAACCTGCCCGAACTGATCGGCGCCCGCGTGCTCCAGGGCGTGGGCGGCGGCGGCATGATCGTCCTGACCTTCGCCCTCGTCGGCGATATCGTCGCGCCACGCCGACGCGGCCGCTACCAGGGCATGTTCGGCTCCGTGTACGGCGTCGCCAGTATCGCCGGCCCCCTGCTGGGCGGCGTCTTCACCGACCAGCTCTCCTGGCGCTGGGCCTTCCTGATCAACCTGCCCGTCGGCATCGTCGCCCTGGCCGTCGCCGCCCGCGCCCTGCCCACCGCCACCCGAGGCGCCCAGGCACGTATCGACTGCCTCGGCGCCACCCTCCTGGCCGCCATCGCCACCGGCCTGGTCCTGATCACGTCCTTCGGCGAGCGCTGGGGCTGGGGTTCACCCGCCATCGTCGGCCTGACCGCCGCCACCGTCGCCCTCGGCGCGCTGCTGGTCCCGGTCGAGCGCCGCGCCGCCGCCCCGGTCCTGCCGCCGGCGATGCTCGGCTCCCGGACCGTGGTCCTCTCCTCCCTGATCGGCTTCTTCGCCAACGCCGCGATGTTCGCCGTACTCGTCTACCTGCCGACCTACCTCCAGATCGTCCACGGCGTCTCGGCGACCCTCTCCGGCGTCCACATGCTGCCGCTGGTCGCCGGGCTCGTCGTCAGCCAGTCCCTCGCCGGACGCCGGGCCGCACACGTCGAACGGCTGCGGCCGGTCCTGCTCGCCGGACTGCTCGCCAACCTCGCCGGGCTGCTCCTGCTGAGCACCATCGGCGCCGCCACCAGCACCCTCGCGCTGGGCGTCTACTTCCTGATCACCGGCGTGGGCATCGGCATGGTCCCCATGGTCGTGCTGACCACCGTCCAGAACAGCGTGCCCGCCGCCGACCTCGGCGCCGCCAGCGCCGTCGTCACCTTCTCCCGCTCCATCGGCGCGGCCTTCGGGGTCGCCGTCTTCGGCACCCTGCTGAACACCGGCTTCGCCGACCGCACCCACGGCCTGCCCACCGCCGGAGGCTTCGACGCCGCCCGCCCGGACACCATCGGCCGGCTCCCCGCAGCCCTGCGCGACACCGCCCTGGACGCCTTCGCCCACGCCACCGCCATGGGCTACCTCTGGATCGCCCCCACCCTCGCCGTCGGCACCGTCCTCGCCCTCTTCCTCGAGCCGGCGCGGCCTCGACCGGCTTGAGCAGCCAGTCCTGAACAGTTGCACACCGGCCCCGATGCCGGACCAGCCGAGCCGGCTGTCCGGTACGTGCTCACCCACGTACAGCTCGAACCGGTGCCCGTGGAACCTCGCCTCGAACGCCCGCGTGAGCGGCCCGGCCCGGACCTCGGTGACGCCCGGAACCCACTGTGGCCACCGCGCCATGTCCGCGAGCAGGGCGAAGGCCCGGCCGGGCGGAGCGTGCACGACGGCCTGCGCCTGGCAGAAGCCGTGCGCCTGATCCGGCGAGAAACCCGACGGCCAGTGGATGTCCGGATGGCCGTCCGGGGCGTCGGGCATGCCGTTCCTCTCTCGCGTGGTGCGCGGTGGCACCTGACGCGGCCACCGGAGCGACAGCCCCGGGAGAGAGGGGATGTCTCCGCGTTCACTGTGCGCGGGGACCACCGGCCAGGCATACGTCATCTGACTGAGCGCGGGGGAAGGCGTGGTTCCGCGTCCGTACCGGACTGAGCGCGGGGGAAAGCGTGGTTCCGCGTCCGTACCGGACTGAGCGCCGAGGAAGGCGTGGTTCCGCGTCCGTGTCGCCTGGCTCCGCCCGCGCCGCGGTCAGCCCTGCGCGTCCGCCTCCAGCCCGGACAGCGCGTCCCGCAGCGCCGCCCGGGAGGTGATGCCGAGCTTGGGATAGATCTGGTAAAGGTGCGTGCCGATGGTCCGGTGCGACAGGAACAGCCGCTCGGCGATCTGCTTGTTGGTCAGCCCGGTCGCCGCGAGCGTGGCGATCTGCACCTCCTGCGCGGTCAGCGCCACGGGCCCGGGCCGGGCCGCGGTCGGCGCGGACTGCCCGCCGGCCCGCAGCTCCGCCGCCGCACGCGCCACCCACGGCTTCGCGCCCAGCCGCTGGAACGCCTCCAGCGCCTGCGTCAGCTGCTCCCGGGCCTCCGTCGTGGCCCGCAGCCGCCGCAGCCGCTCACCGTGGAAGAGCCGCACCCGCGCGACATCGAAAGGCCAGCGCTCAGGGCCGGGCAGCGACAGCGCCCGCTCGTAGACGCCGAGCGCCGCCTCGCCCGGGGTGGTCAGCGCCTCGCAGGCCCGCACCAGCAGCTCGAGACGGGGCGACAGAGCGGCCATCGAGGACGCGCGCATCGCGGCCGCGTGCGCGGCGGCCTCCTTCTCCCGGCCGGTCCGGACGGCCGCCTCGACCAGGTCCATCGTGCCCCACATGGCGATCGGCACGTACGGGGCGACGGTCCCGGGCGGGCTGAGCGTGCTGGCGTGCTGGTAGGCGGTCTCGAAGTCGCCGCTGCCGAGCGCGGCCAGCGCGCGGGCGTGACAGGCGAAGAACCGCGCTCCGTGCGTCCCGCGTGGGGTGGCCCAGCGGACGATCTCCTCGGTCAGCGTGGCACTGGTCTGCGCGTCGCCCCGCGCCCCCGCCACGGCCGCCTGGATGTACTGGAAGTACCAGGCGAAGAACCGGTAGTCGTGGTCCTCGCACAGGGCGAGCCCCTCTGCGGCCAGCTGCGCGGCGTCCTCCCACCGGCCCAGATGGAAGTAGTCCAGGCCCATGTGCATCAGCGCGCCCAGATGCCGCCGCACGGGCGCGGTACCGGCCCGGCCCTGCTCCACCAGCCGCCGCGTCGCCCAGCGGAAGTCCCCGAGCCGGTCCGGGAAGACCGAGGCGGTGCCGACCCGGACCACCTGCGTGGGGTCGTCGCCCACCCCGGCGATCAGCTCCGCCAGCCGGGGCAGCGCCGCGGCACCGGTGCGGGCCGGGTCGCCGAAGGTCTCCAGGATCACCCGCAGCAGCAGGGGCGGTTCCGGCGTCAGCCGGTCCACGAACGCCAGCAGCGGCTCCCACAGCTTCGGATCACCGCCGTACCAGCACAGCAGCACCAGCAGATGCAGCGCCTCGACGAGACCCGCGTCCGAGGCGTCGTAGCCGTGCCGCCCGGACTCGATCGCACCGACCAGCAGCCGGTACGCGGTGTCGATGTCACCGTCCCTGTTGATCAGCAGGAACGCGGACGCCGCCGCCGCGTGCAGCGACTCCTGCCCCTGGGGATCGACCAGCCGGGACCCGGCGAGCAGCCGCGAGGCGTCCTCCAGCTCGCCGCCCGAGTCCACCCCGACATAGGCCGCCTCGGCCAGCCGGCGGCTCTGGTCGGCCGCCGTGGTGCTGAGCCCGGCGGCCCGGGTCAGCGCCGCCACCGCGCCGAGCGCGTCCCCGCGCCGCAGCCGGCGGCGCGCGGCCTCCTCCAGCAGCGCCGCGACCGTCTCGTCCGGGCCGACGGCCGCCTCGCCCAGATGCCAGGCGCGGCGTTCCGGCTGGTCCCGCAGCACGTCGGCGAGGGCCTGATGGGCCCGTCTGCGCTCCGCGGCGGTCGCCGGCTCCACCACCGCGGAGCCGATCAGCGGATGCCTGAAGGACAGCCGCCGGTTGTCCCCGGAGACCGTCACCAGCCGCTTCTGTTCCGCGGGGGCGAGATCGTCCACGGCCGCCCGGCCGGACGCGGCGGCCTCGACGGCGGCGAGGTCACCGGTGCCGTCCAGGGCGGCGATCAGCAGCAGTTCCCGGCTGCGGTCGGGCAGCCCGGCCACCCGCGAGGCGAACAGGGCCTGCAACCGCTCGCTCAGCGGCAGTACGGCGGGCACCGCGGCGAGCGTCGCACGCTGCTCGGGCGAGAGCGCCGTCGGCAGCTCCACCAGCGCGAGGGGGTTGCCCCGCGCCTCGGCCGCGATACGACGCCGTACGGCGGGGGCGACGTCGGGGTGGGCGAGGGCGAGCAGCTCGGCCGACGAGGCGTCGTCCAGCGGCGCCAGCCGGTGCTCGGTCAGACCGCTGGACTCGAAGAAGCTCTCCGAGCCCTCCCGGGACGCGGCGAGGAAGCCGATACGGCTGCCGACGAGCCGCCGGGCCACGAAGCCCAGCACGGCGTTGGTCGCCCGGTCCAGCCACGGCAGGTCGTCGACGACGATCAGCAGCGGTGTGCGCACGGAGATCAGCCGGAGCAGCAGCAGTGCGGCCGTCGAGGTCAGCAGCCGGTCGGGCGGCGGCCCGCTGCCGATGCCGATCGCGACCCGCAGGGCGTCACGGTGGACGGTGTCCAGGATGTCGAAGTCGTCGAAGAGCGGGACGAGCAGCTGGTTGAGACCGGCGTAGCCGATGTCCGCCTCGAACTGCACACCGGCCGCGCGCAGCACCCGGACGCCGTTGGCCGCGGCTCCGGTCGCCACCGCGTCGAGCACGGCGGTCTTGCCCACCCCCGCCTCGCCCGAGAGCAGCAGGGCCGCGCCGTGGACCGCGTTGTTGCTGAAGAAGGACTCGATGAACGTGAGGTCCCCGTCGCGTCCGACCAGCCGTGCAGAGGCGGGGCAGATCGTCGCGTCCCGGTCCTTCATCGAACTGCCTCCGACGGCCGTGGTGTGCAGGCCCGGTGCCGCGCCGACCCGGCCGAGCCGGCACCCGGCTCCGTGCGGCCCCCGCGATCACCGCATTCTAGAGGATGTCCGGTTCTCGCCATTGGCCTGATCCCGCGCTCATCACCGGTCTCCTGTCGCCCATCACCGGCCCCCTGTCGGTCGCGACGCCCCCTGTCGGTCGCGACGGCCCTCGTCGGTCGCGACGGCCCCTGTCGGTCGCGACGCCCCTGCCGGTCGTAACGGCGATGCTGGCCGGCCCCCCGTCGGCCGTACCGCGCGGCCAGTCGACACACACGCCCCGTCCCGCGCACACCTTTCTCACACCACGACGGGACGGCCGACCCCGCACATGTGTGAGTATGAGCATGTCGATGCCAAACACGCTTCGCGTGTGTGAGTGAGGTAGTGATCAGAATGAGTGCGGACGTGCCCGGTACGGCTGAGGCGGCACTGCGGCCGGAGGAAGTGGACGAGCTGCGGCGGACCGTGACCGGACCGGTGCTGGAGCCGGGGTCCCAGGAGTACGGGACGGAGTGCGCCACCTACAACCTGACCTGCGGACTTCGGCCGGCCGTCGTGGTCGGCGCGACGAGCGCGCAGGACGTTGTGGCGGCGGTCCGCTTCGCCGCCCGCCACGGTCTGCCGGTCGCGGTGAAGTCCGCCGCGCACCAAGTGGTCTCCGCCGCCGAGGGCGGGCTGCTCATCACCACACACCGCATGAAGGACATCGCCGTCGACGCGGAACAGCGCACGGTACGGGTCGGAGCGGGCGTGCGCTGGAGCGAGGTACTGCCCCTCGCGGCGGAGTCCGGCCTGGCCCCGGTGGTGGGCTCGGCACCCGGGGTCGGCGTCGTCGGCTACACGCTGGGCGGCGGGCAGAGCCCCCTGCTGGGCCGCACCCTCGGCTACGCCGCCGACCACGTGCGACGGCTCGACGTGGTCACGGCGGACGGCGAACTGCGCCGGGTGACCGCGCACAGCGAACCGGACCTGTTCTGGGCGCTGCTCGGCGGCAAGGGCAACTTCGGCGTGGTCACCGAGATCGAGTTCGAGGCGTTCCCGGTCACACGCTTCTACGGCGGCGGCATCTACTTCCCCGGCGAGCACCTGCCCCGGATCCTGGAGGCCTGGCGGGCCTGGCTGCCCACCGTGGGCGAGGACATGACCTCCTCCCTAGCCGTCCAGCGCCTGCCCGACCTCCCCGTCCTGCCCGAACCGCTGCGCGGCGCCTTCGTCGTGCACCTGCGGATCGGCTACCTCGGACCGGCCACCGAAGGCGCCGGACTGATCGCCCCCCTGCGGGCGTCCGCGCCGGTGCTGATCGACCTCGTGGGGGAGAAGCCGTACACCGCGATCGGCGAGATCCACCTGGACCCCGTCGACCCGATGCCGTACTTCGACCGCAGCCTCTGTCTGGAGGAGTTCTCCGAGAAGACGGCGCAGACACTCGTGGACCTCACCGGCGCGGACTCCGGCTGCTTCCTGGCCAACGTCGAGATCCGGGCGCTCGGCGGCGCCTTCGACCGCGAGCCCGAGGTCCCCAACTCGGTGCCCAGCAGGGGCCTTCCGTACGTCGTGTTCGGCTTCGCGGTGGGCGCCCCGGACCACGCCGAGCAGCTCCGGGCCGAACTGGCACGCGTCATGGACGGGCTGGAGCCGTGGGCGGCCCGGCGCAACATGGTCAACTTCCTCTCGCCGGACGAGGCGAGCGACCCCGAGGGCGTCCGGGCGGTGTACGGGGCGGAGCGCTACGACAGGCTCGCCGCGGTGAAGAAGCGCTACGACCCGGCCAACGTCTTCCGCTTCAACCACAACATCAGGCCCGCCTGACCCGCGCCCCTGACTCCCACCGTCACGTGACTGACGCGCGCGGTTCGTCCGCACGTGCACGCTGAGCGCGGTGCCGGCACCTCCGGCGAGACGGTTCACGCCCGGTGCCGCGCCCCTTCGGGAACGGGCGCGGCAGACGTCGCGTCCGAGGGGCACAGTCCCCGCAGGAGCACATCGAGCAGCCGCCCCGACCGCGCCGGTCGCGTCTCCTGCGCGCCGACCCGCCACAACGGTCCGAGCAGCAGGAGTACGTCGTCGGCGGTCGTACCCGGCGCGATGGTCCCGGCCTTCTCGTTGGCGTCCACCAGCGCGGTCAGGGCGTCGAGCAGCGGCCGGCAGGCCTGTCGGCACTGCTCCGTCGGCACACCGGCGGCCATGCCCGCCAGCGCGTCCGCGAACTCCGGCTCGTACCTGCCCAGGGTCAGCAGACGCTCCAGCCAGGCGCGCAGCGCGAGGGACGGGCACAGGGCGGCCAGCAGGCCGGGCACGGCATCCACCAGCGCCTCCACGTCCTCCCAGTACACCTCCAGCACCAGGGACTCACGGGTGGGGAAGTGGCGGTAGAGCGTCCCCTGGCCCACGCCCGCTCTGCGCGCTATGGACTTGAGCGAGGTGTCGCCGGGAACGGCGAGCACCTCCGCCGCCGCCTCCAGGATGCGCTGACGGTTGGAGCGCGCGTCCGATCTCATCGATGCTCCGGTCCTTCGAGGGTGAATGGCACCCGGCCCGTCCGTCCTGCCACGTCCGGCAGGACGGTACAGGAAACACGTATCTCCGAGTTCACACGTATTCTGAAGGGAACCTACACCGCCCCGTCGTCCGGACGGAGGCGGCGCGTCGCCGGTATGAAGGGAAGACCGCATGACGAGGTACGACAGGCCCGACCGGCCGTGTCGCGGCATCCCCCGAGCCGTCCCGTCACCGTCCGCGCGGCGTCAGCGCGGCGACCGGGCGGGCCGACCGGTTCTCACCCTGGTACGGGGCTCCGAGGCCCAGCGGATACCCGTCGAACTGTCCGCCCTGACCCGCGAGCCCATGCCGGCCGACGTCCTGGGTGCCCTGGTGACGCCCGCGCACGGTCGGCTCATGGCCACCTGGATGCCGGTCGGCGGACCGTCCCGGGTCCTGCAGGGCCGGGTCCGGCTGTCCTGGACGTCCGCGGGCGACGACCGCATGGACGTCACCGCTCACCTGGGCCTCGCGCGCACCCAGGTCCTGCTGGCCGTCTGGCCGGGGCTGCGCGGCGACTGGTCCGGCGTCGTGTCCCCGACCGTCACCGAGGTGACGGAACTGCACGCCGCGCTCCGCGTCGCGACCGTGGCTCTGCGACGGCGGGACGACTGAGGGAACGTTGCCACGCCCGGCCTGGTACGGGTGCGGCCCCGCAGTGACCGGTAGCGGCTTGGTGCGGCCCCGCAGTGACCGGTAGCGGCTTGGTGCGGCCCCGCAGTGACCGGTAGCGGCTTGGTGCGGGTCTCAGCGCCGGTGGGGCGGCCCGAGGCGAGGGGCCGGCGGGCGGTGTCGTTCAGCCGGTCGTCGGCGCGGGTGCGCAGCGCGGCCCCTTGCTCCAGCCTGAGCCACCGCGGGGTACGGGCCGGGCGAAACCGGCGAGGGTGAACAGGCCGCGGACGCGGTCGGGACGGCGGGCGGCGACCGTCACGGCGACGGCCGCGCCGAGCGAGGTCCCCGCGATCACGAAGTCCCGCAGCCCGGCCACCCGTGCCGTCTCCACGACCTGTTCGGCCACGGTGTCGGTGCGCAGTTCGCCCGCGGGCAGCGCGCTGCGCCCAGATCCGGGCAGGCCGGGCAGCAGCACGGGGTGCTGGTTCATCCGCTCCGAGGCCGCGTGGTGCTGTCGCGCGCCGGGGCGTCCGGCCGTTCGGTGCCCCGCCGTTCGGTGCCCGGTCGCTCCGCGTCCGGCCGTTCGGTGCCCGGTCGCTCCGCGTCCGGCCGTTCGGTGCTCGGTCGCTCCGTGTTCCAGGAGGTGAGGATGCGCAGGGCGTCGTGGGAGGGGCTGCCGGTCTGTGCGGTCAGGACCATCAGGCGCTGGCCGGAGTCGTCGGGGGCGGACCAGGTGTCGCAGTCGAGGGTGAGGTCGCCCACCAGGGGGTGGCGGTAGCGCTTGGTGCCGTAGGTGGCGCTGTTGACCCGGTGCTCGCCCCACCAGCCGCGGAAGTCCGCGTCCTGAGCGGACAGGTCACCGACCAAGCGGGCCAGCTCAGGGTCGTCGGGGTCGGCCCCGGCCTCCATCCGCAGAGCCGCGACGGCGTCCCGGGCGTCGTGTTCCCACTCCAGGTGCAGTGCGCGGACCGACGGGTCGGTGAACAGCACACGCAGGTAGTTGCGGCGGTCGGCCGGGATCGCGGCGAAGTCGGTGTACAGGGCTACGGCGGCCGGGTTCCAGGCCAGCACGTCCAGGCGTCGGCCGAGGACGAGTGCGGGTGTCTCGGTCAGCTGGTCCAGCAGGCGGCGCATGGCGGGACGTACCCGCTGGGCGGGACGGCGGGTGCGGCGGGGCAGGTCGTCCGAGCGTCCGGCGAGTTCGTACAGGTACCGCTGCTGGTCGTCGTCGAGGCGCAGGGCGCGCGCGAGGGTGGTGAGCACGGGGGCGGAGGCGCGGACACGGCCCTGTTCGAGGCGGGTGTAGTAGTCGACGCTGATCGCGGCGAGCCGGGCGACCTCCTCGCGGCGCAGTCCGGTGACCCGGCGGGCGGAGTCCGTCCCGGGCAGCCCGCACTTGCCCGGGTCCAGCCGGGCCCGGCGGGCCTTGAGGAACTCCCCGAGCTTGCGGGGGTCGGAGTGTGCGGCCATGACGTTCATTCTCCCTGCGAACCGCACCCGCGTGGGGTGTGCCGGGTGGGGGGTCGGTGGTACCGCCGGGGACGGCGGGACGCGGCGTCCCGCCGTCCTCCGGGAGGTGTCAGCGGACGGTGGCCCGGGCGGCCCGCTCGATGACGTCGGCCACCAGACGGGGGTGGGAGACGGCGACCGAGTGCGAGGCGGCGACCTCGGTGGTGTGCGCGTGGGCCCGCTCGGCCATGAAGCGCTGCGCGGCGGCCGGGATGTTGAGGTCCTCGGTGGTGACGATGTCCCAGCTGGGCTTGGACTTCCAGGCCGCGGTGGTGGCCTTCTCCTCCAGGGCGGCCTGGGCGATGGGCCGCTGCGCGGCGGCCATCAGGGCGGCCTCCTCGGCGGGCACGTCGGCCGCGAACTGGTGGCGGAACTTGTCCTGCTGGATGTACAGGTCGGTGGCGGTGGAGCCGTCGGCCTGCTGGTAGGTGACCGGGTCGAGGGCCTCGGGGAGGGTCGAGCCCGGGAACCTGCCGGTGAGTTCCAGGGCGCTCTCGCCGGGGGCGGGCAGGAACGCCGCGACGTAGACGAGCGCCTGGACGTCGGGGTCGCCGGTGGCGGCCTGGCTGATGACGTTGCCGCCGTAGGAGTGGCCGACGAGGATCTTCGGGCCCTTGACGTGGTCGAGGACCGTGCGCAGGGCTGCGGCGTCGGAGGCC
The DNA here is from genome assembly GCF_042888135.1 of Streptomyces sp. NPDC003247. Taxonomy (NCBI): domain Bacteria; kingdom Bacillati; phylum Actinomycetota; class Actinomycetes; order Kitasatosporales; family Streptomycetaceae; genus Streptomyces; species Streptomyces sp. NPDC003247. The sequence continues at coordinate 65,196 of NZ_JBIAPF010000010.1, read as the reverse complement.
GGGCCGCGCAGCGGATCGGCGGCGGCGACGACCGGGTAGCCGTCGGCGCGCAGGCGGGAGATGACGCCGTTCCAGCTGGAGCCGTCGGCGAAGGCGCCGTGCTCCAGGACGACGGTCGGCTTCGGGTGCCGGTCCGTGCCGGTGGACTCGGCGCTCCCGGTCGCGCCGCTGGCGGTGCCGCTGAGGGCGAAGGCGCCGAGCGCGAGCCCCGCTGTGGCCGTCGCGACCGCGCCCGTCACCAGCCGCGTGCGTCCACCCTTGATGCTCACCACGACAAAACCCCTCTCAGCCCTTTTCCCTGTTGTGCGTTCTCTTGTGCGGTTCTCATGTGCGGTTTTCATGTGCGGTTTTCATGTGCGGTTCTTCGTCGTGCGGGACGGGCCGGCTTCGCCGATGTTCGTCACCGCTCTGACTGGTGACCAATCTGACGGGAAGGGGGAGGTCAGAGGCGGTCGGCGTCGACCACGGCCTGGGCGAAGGCGGTGGGTGCCTCCTGCGGCAGGTTGTGGCCGATGTTCGCGATCGTGCGGTGCAGGTAGGCGCCGGTGAAGTGGCTGCGGTAGGCGGTGCCGTCACCGGGCGCGGTGAAGGGGTCGAGGGCGGCGTCGAGGGTGACGGTGGGCACCCCGATGGGCGGCTGGGCGGCGAGCTGCTCCTCGTAGCGGTCGTAGCGCCGCTCGCCCTCGACCAGGCCGATGCGCCAGCGGTAGTTGAACAGGACAATGGCCGCGTAGTCGGGGTTCTTGAAGGCCTCGGCGGTGCGGTCGAAGACGTCGTCGGAGAAGTTCCAGTTCGGGGAGACCAGCGTCCACACGTAGCGGCACAGCGCGATGCGCTTGGTCTCGTCCTCCATGGTCTGCTTGCCGCGGTCGGTGGCGAAGTACCACTGGTACCACCAGTTGTGCTCGACGGCCGGAGCGGCGGGCGACAGCTGGGCCTTGACGTCGGTGATGAGGTAACCGCTGGTGGAGACCAGGGAGTTGACCCGCTCGGGCCACAGGGCGGCGATGATGTCGGCGGTGCGCGAGCCCCAGTCGAAGCCGGCCAGGGTCGCCTTCTGGATCTTGAGGGCGTCCATGAACGCGATGATGTCCAGCGCGACGGCGGACTGCTCGGCGGTGCGCGGGGTGTGCCGGGACAGGAAGCGGGTGCTGCCGTGTCCGCGCAGGTACGGGACGAGGACGCGGTAGCCCTGGTCGGCGAGGAGCGGGGCGACGTCGACGAAGCTGTGGATGTCGTAGGGCCAGCCGTGCAGCAGCAGGACGACCGGGCCGTGGGCCGGGCCGAGCTCCGCGTATCCGACGTTCAGGGCGCCCGCCTTGACGTGCTTCAGCGTCGTGAACCCGGTGTGGGTGCCGGGGGTGATGGTGGGCACGACGGGAGTGGCGGAGCCGGAGCCGCTGCCCGCCGTGGGTGCGGTCGGCGCGGTCGGCGCGGCGGACGCGGTGGTCTGGAGGCCGGTCAGCGAGACAGCGGCTGCTCCGGTGCCCAGGCCGACTGCCTTGCTGAAGGTACGCCTGTTGAACATGTCAAACCCTCTCGTGCGTTTCCGGTGACCGGTCCGCGCCCGGCAGACCGCCTGCTCGCATCGGCGCCGGGGCACCGCGGCTCTTGGCGCGACGACCTTGACACAGGATTTCGTCACCTGTCAAACAGGTGACGAGAGGGATTCCCGGCCCGTGCGGGCGGCACGTTCAAAGCCGCTCAGCTCCGTGGACGTGGCCGCGGCACACACTCTCGTCCGCGATGAAAACGGACACATCAGTCGATTGACGGTAGGGCCCGAACACCGTCATCAGACGTACGGTGCACGTGATAGGCGGCCACGCACAGCCGGGTGATCTCCCACGGCTCCATCTCCGGAGCACCGCGGAACTCCGCCTCCACCCGCGCCCCCAGCCCGGCGCCGTGCCGGACCACGTCACCCTGCGATGTCCGAGCGCAGTCGCAGCGCGAGCTTCACCGGACCCCCGGCCAGCTGACGCCCCATGAAACCGAGCGCCGCGACACTGGAGGCGTCCAGCCACTGCCCGTCGTCGACGACCAGCAGCAGCGGCCGCGTCGAGGAGGACAGGGACAGCAGGTCCAGGACGGCGATGCCGAGCGACATCACCGACGGCGGCTTGCCGCCGCTGCGCCCGAAGACGGTGTCGAACACGGTGCGGTGCACCGGATCCAGCCTCTCGACCGAGGCCAGCAGGGGATGCAGCACCTGGTGCAGGCCGGCGAACGGCAGCGCGGACTCCGCCTCGACCCCGGCGGCCCGGACCACCCGGTGACCCGCGTCGGCCGCCCGCCGCGCGACATGGCCGAGGAGGGCGCTCTTGCCCATCCCCGTCTTCCCCTTGAGCACGAGGGCCCGGCCTTCGGGGGCCGCCAGGAACGCGGCCAGCCGCCCCTGTTCGTCGTCCCGTCCGATCATCGTCACGAGAGACTCCACGGCGTCCCACTCCTCTTCCCCACCCGGAACACCCACGTGTGTAGGACACGAACCTATGTGTGTGCGGTGTCATGTTCGTTCTCGGCTCGGTGAAAGGTCCGCTGGCCTGCCCCGGCCCAAGGTGTGCCTGCCGGTGCGCGACGTGCCTCGGTGGGAGTACCCGCAATGAGACCCATCGCTTTCTAAAAGCGGCGAGGGAGTGCTGATAGAGAATGCAAGTGCTACATTGAAGCGACACTTTGAAGGCGCGTTCGAAGACCCACAAGGCCTGCAAGGCGTGCAAGGCGTGCAAAAACTGCGAAGACCTGAACCCAACCCGAAGAGAGAAAGCACATGATCACCTACGACCGTCTGTTCATCGGTGGTTCCTGGGTCGAGCCGAGCAACCCCGAACTGCTCGACATCGCCTCGCCGCACGACCGGTCCGTGGTCGGCCGCGCCGCCCAGGCCCAGCCCGCGGACGTCGACCGCGCGGTGGCCGAGGCCCGCGCCTCCTTCGAGGCGGGGGAGTGGCGGCTGACCCCGCCGAAGGAACGCATCGCGACCCTGCGCCGCTTCAACGACCTGCGTGAGCAGAACGCGGAGCGGATCGCCCACCTGATCTCGTTGGAGAACGGCTCGGCCGGCTGGTTCACCCGTGCCGGACAGCCCGGCCTGACCCGGCAGGCGAACGCCTACCTGAAGGCGGCGGAGGAGTTCGGCTGGGAGGAGACCCTGACGCCCTCCGACCCCGCCGCCCCGGTGCGCAGCGTGGTGCGCCGCGAGGCCGTCGGCGTCGTGGCCGCGGTCATCCCGTGGAACTCGCCCTTCTCCTCGGCCACTTCGAAGATCATCCCCGCCCTGCTCGCGGGCAATTCCGTGATCCTCAAGGTGTCCCCGGAGAACTCCCTGAGCATGGGCTTCCTGGCCGGACTGCTGGAACGAGTGGGCCTGCCCAAGGGCGTGATCAGCGTCCTGCCCGCGGACCGCGAGACCAGCGAGCACCTGGTGTCGCACCCGGAGATCGACAAGATCGCCTTCACCGGCTCGACCCGGGCCGGCCGCCGTATCGCGGCGATCGCCGGCGAGCAGCTCAAGCGCGTCAGCCTGGAACTGGGCGGCAAGTCGGCCGCGATCATCCTGCCCGACGCCGACATCGCCAAGGCCGTCGCGGGCGTGAGGTTCGGCTCCCTGCTCAACAACGGCGAGTCGTGCATCGCCCAGACCCGCATCCTCGCCCCGCGCGGCCGGTACGAGGAGGTCGTGGCCGCACTGAAGGAACTCGTCGAGTCGCTCAAGGTCGGCGACCCGAACGACCCCGACACCTTCATCGGCCCGATGATCCGCCCCGACCAGCAGGAGCGGGTGCGCCACTACATCCGGCTCGGCATCGAGGAGGGCGCCCGCCTCGTCACCGGCGGCCCGCAGATCCCGGAGGGCCTGGAGAACGGCAACTACGTCACCCCCACCGTCTTCGCCGACGTCGACAACTCGATGCGCATCGCCCAGGAGGAGATCTTCGGCCCGGTCCTGGTCGTCATCGCCTACGACGACGAGGACGACGCCGTCCGCATCGCCAACGACTCCGAGTACGGACTGTCCGGCGGGGTCTGGTCCGCCGACGAGGAACACGCCCTGGCCGTCGCCCGCCGCGTCCGCACCGGTACCGTCACCGTCAACGGCGCCTCCGTCGCCTTCGACGGCCCGTTCGGCGGCTTCAAGGCCAGCGGCATCGGCCGCGAGTACGGCTCGGTCGGCCTCGGGACGTACACCGAGTACAAGACGATCACCGTCTGACCCGGTGTACGGGACACGACGCGAGGAGTGTGCCCGCGCCGGAAGCGTCCGGCGCGGGCACATGTGCGGATCGGCACGTGCGGATCGGCACGCGCCGATCGAGGGACCGAAGGGACCAGAGGGACCGAGTTCTGGAACAACAGTTCCGTGATCGATCACTCGTGCGCGAAGAGAGGTCTCCCCGGCTCCGTCACGTCGCCTGCACCACCCGGTAGCTGAGCATCGACCACGGAAGGTCGGTCTGGGTCAGGGTCCCGCTGCGCCAGGACGTGGCCCCGGAGCAATCCGCCGCGGGGTACAGCTCCACGGACCGGGAGCCATCGGCGATCTGGATCGACTTCGCCGCCTGCGACAGCGTGTGACACGTGCCGAGGTCGCCGAGGTCGACCTCCGTCACCGAACCGGTGCCGGTGGTGCCGGAGTAGAGGTACGCGCCTTCCTGCAACGGAGGCCAGCCGGCGGCGTTCGCCGCTCCGGCACCGAGGCCGATCAGCGTCGCCGTCATGGTGGCGGCAACCGCCGCGGTACGCAGTCCCGCTCTGGAGGTGACCATGCAACCCGCCCTTTCCTGTGCGCGCCGACGCCGGGGGAGGGCATCGGCGCGACTTGTTCGGTCGAATGCGGCAGGCGTCAAACTCTTGCACGCTCAACCATATGTGTGGAGATCAAATCCGGCCACCGCACACATGTGACGACGGCGACACCCTTCCCGCAGATGCGTATGCGCACCCGGGCGCCGGAAACACGTGGCAGCTCTTTGACACCGACATCCGACACCAGGATGCTCGTAACCCGTTGGAGCGGTGATGAAATGAGGTGACCCCGACCTCGCATACGCACATCCCCCGACTCCCGGAGAGCGACATGGCCAGCAGGCGACGACCCACCCCGCACGGCCTCGGCCCCCTCCGGCACACTCGCGCCGATGCACCCGGACCCTGGACCCACCATGTCGTCCCGGACGCGGGCCACGACCTGCCCCAGGAACGGCCCGAGGCCTTCACCGCGGCGGTCCTGGAAGCCGACGCCATGACCTGACCGTCCCGGCGCCAGTCGTATCCTGAGACGATCAGACCGGCATGCGGGCGCCACGGTGCCCGGACGGACGAATGCACAGGGTGCGAAGCCGAGCATCGACGCAGGGGGGCATCGGCGTACAGCACACGGCCCCACAAGGGCCCGGAAAGGACCTTCGCACCACGGCGCTTTGGAGACAGCAGCTCGATGAACGACCTGGACCACCCGGCCCGACCCGCCTCGACGCGGCTGATCGGGCGGGACGAGGACCTGGAGTTCGTACGCTCCCACTTCAACGGCTCCGTCCACGGCGCCGCCCTGCTGCTGTCGGGAGAGGCCGGGATCGGCAAGACCGCGATCCTCGACGCGGTGGTGGCACGGGCCAGGGCGGAGGGCACCCGCGTACTGCGGGCGAACGGCGTGCAGTTCGAGGCCGACGTCAGCTACGCCGGCCTCAACCAGCTCCTCGTCCCCCTCTTCGACACCTTCGACCTGCTCGACCCCGGCCACCGCGACGCGCTGAAGGTCGCGGTCGGCATCGGCGGCGGCCCGCCGCCCAACCGGCTGCTGATCTCCACCGCGGCCTTGCTGCTGCTGCGCCGCATCGCCCAGGACACCCCGCTGCTGATCGTCGTCGACGACCTGCCGTGGCTGGACCGGCCCACCAGCTCGGTCCTCGGTTTCGTGGCCCGGCGGCTCGTCGGCAGCCGTATCAGCTTCCTCGCCGCCTCCCGCGTCACCTCCGACGGCTTCTTCGCCTCCAGCGGTCTCACCGAGCACCGACTGAAGCCGCTGGACGAAGCGTCCTCGGCCGCCCTGCTCGCCGAGGCCCACCCGGGCATGTCCCACGCGATACGACGACGTATCACCGCCGAGGCGCACGGCAACCCGCTCGCACTGGTGGAACTGCCCACCGCCCTCGACCGCGAGCAGCGCACGGCGCCGTCGGCGGTGCCCTCGGTCCTGCCGCTCAGCGAGCGCCTCCAGGCACTGTTCGCCGACCGCGTCGCCGACCTCCCCGCCGCCGGCCGGGAACTGCTGCTGATCGCGGCACTCGAAGGCCTCGGCGACCTCACCGTCGTCGAGGCGGCCGCGGGAGGCGGCACCGCCGTGGAGGCCCTGGAGGCCGCGGAGCGCGACCGGCTGGTGGCGATCTCGGCGACCTCCCGGACACTGTCGTTCCGGCACCCCCTGATCGGGGCCGCGGTGGTGGCCCAGGCGTCGGCCGCCGACCGCCGCAGAGCACACCGGGCACTCGCCGCCGTCCTCACCGACCAGCCCGAGCGCCGCGCCCACCACCTCGGCGAAGCGACCACCGGACCGGACGAGAACGTCGCCGGACTCCTGGAACAGGCCGCCCGCCTGCGTCTCGAACGCGGCGACGCACTCGGCGCGATGGCCGCCCTCACCCGTGCCGCCGGACTCAGCCCGTCCCCGGCCGACGAGAGCCGCCGCCTGGCGGAGGCCGCCTACATCGGCACCGACGCGGGCGGTGGCATGGCGGACGCCTCCAGCCTGCTGGTCGGCGCCCGCCGCGCCGACCCCGCCACCCGGGAGGAGTCCCTGCACGCGGCGGCCGCCTCCGCCCTCCTGCTGATCAACGAGGAAGGCGACGTCGACACCGCCCACCGGCTGCTGGTCGGCGCGGTCGAGGCGGGCGGACACGGCTACGACGCCTCCGACGACTCCCTCGTCGAAGCCCTGTTCACCCTGATCACCCTGTGCTGGTACAGCGGCGACCCACGGAAGTGGGAACCGCTGTTCCGGGCCCTGGACCGCATGACCCCCGCACCCCCCGACCTGCTGTGGGTGTGCGCGCACACCTTCGCCGACCCCGCCCGCACCGGGTACCTCGCGCTGGACCGCCTCGACACGCTCCTCGCCGACATGGGCGACGCGACCCACACCGTCCGGGTCAGCACCTGCGCCGTCTACCCGGACCGGCTGGCGGACGTACGGGAGGCCTCCCTGCGCCTGGTCGAACAGGGCCGCGCGGGCACCGCACCCGTCCGCAGGCACCTGTCCGCCCTGATCCATCTGTGCCTCGACGACTTCTACAAGGGCCGCTGGGACGAGTCCGTGAAGTTCGCCGCCGAGGGACTCGGCCTGTGCGAGGACTACGGCTACCCCTTCTTCGCCTGCAAGTTCCAGTTCGTGCAGGCGCTGGTGGCCGCTTCCCGCGGCGACGCGGAGACCAGCGACGCGCTGTGCGAGGAGATCGTCGGCTGGGCCGTGCCCCGCGGCGCCCACGGCGCCCGCGCCCTCGCCTTCCACGCCAGGTGCCTGGCCGCCCTCGGCACCGGCGACTTCGACACCGCCTTCCGGCACGCCACCGCCATCAACCCGCTCACCCCCCTCGCCCCCTTCCGGCCGCACTCCATGACCGGCGCCCTGGACCTGGTGGAGGCCGCCGTCAGGTCAGGCCGCCCCGCCGAGGCGGCCACCCACGCGGCGGCCCTGCGCGACTCCGCGATGGCGCGGCTCTCCCCGCGCCTGCACATGCTCGTCCTGGCCTGCGAGGCCCTGACGACACCCGGCGACGACGCCCTGGACCTGTTCGAGCGGGCCCTGTCCCAGGTCGACCCCGAGGACTGGGTGTTCGACGTCGCACGGGTCCGGCTCTTCTACGGCGAACGCCTCAGGCGCCGACGCGCGACGAAGGAGGCCCGTGAGCAACTCGTCCCGGCGGCCGAGGCGTTCGAGAGGCTCGGAGCGAGGCCCTGGGCGGAACGCGCCGCGGCCGAACTGCGGGCGAGCGGCCACACGGCGGCGGCCACCGCGCAGCGCAAGGGCGCGCTCACGGCCCAGGAACTGGAGATCGCGACCCTGGCCGCGACCGGGCTGACCAACAAGCAGATCGCCGAGCGCCTCTTCCTGTCGCACCGGACGATCGGTACCCATCTGTACCAGATCTATCCCAAGCTGGGCATCAACTCCCGAGCCGCCCTGCGGGACGCCCTGGCCGCCCTCGACCTGGAGGACGTCGGCTGAGCGGAACCGGTCAGATGACGTATGCGCGACCACCCGCCCACCCGCACACTGTGTGAGGGAACGCCCCGTGACGGTCGCGCCCTCGACACCCTTGACCCCCTCGCCGGCCGACCCCGGCCAGACCCCGGCCAGACCCCGGCCAGACCCCGGTCCGCCCCGGGCCGAGCAGCAGCCCGAGAGAGAACGCGCATGTACGACACCTCGCAGAGCCACCCGGACATCCACTGGCCGTCCGGGTTCTCACCCGCCGAAGCCCACAGCTTCCACCGGGCGCAAGCCGTCGTACCCGGTCCGCCGGAGCGGTCCTTCAGGGTGCTCACCGACGTGGCGGAGTGGCCGAACTGGGTCCCGGAGTGCCGGGAGGTGAGCGCGATGAGCCTCACCCAGACCTTCGACGTGCACTGGGCCGGACATCACTTCGAGGTCTTCGTGGGGGAGTCCGTGCCACCCCGCCGGATCGGCTGGCTGGGCATCGGCGCCGGCGTCCAGCTGTACCAGGCGTGGCTGCTCACGGAGGTCGAGGGCGGCACGGAGGCCGTGGTCGAGAACGTCGTCCGGGCCGGCGCCCCCAAGTCCCTCGACACCGTGTCCCAGGCGTGGGCCCAGCGCCTGCACGAGCTGTGGCTCACCCAGCTGGCGAAACTCTCGCAGCCTGACGCCTGACGCCTGACGCCTGACGCCTGACGCCTGACGCCTGACGCCTCACGGCCCGTACGTGGTGGTGGCGGCGGTCGGTGCGGGCAGACCCCGCAGCTCCGCCAGCTGTGCCGTCACCGCCGCCATGATCACGTCCGTCACCTCCCGCCACAGCTCGGGCCCCGGCTCCCGGCCCTGGAATCGGGAGAGGTCCACCGGCGGCCCGGCCAGCACCCGGTGGGTCCGGCGGGGGAGGAGCCGGCCCATCCGCCCGTACGGCGGCAGCAGCAGGTGGGCGCCCCACTGCGCCACCGGTATCACCGGACACCCGGTCTCCAGCGCGACCCGCGCGACCCCCGTCCGGCCCGCCATGGGCCACAGGTCCGGATCACGGGTGAGGGTGCCCTCCGGATAGAAGACGACCCCCTCGCCCGCCCGTACCGCGGCGGCCGCCAGGTCCAGGGCCCGCAGCGCCCCCGCACCGCCACGGGCCACCGGGACGTGCTTCATGGCCCGCATGAGCCGCCCGAACGCCCCCTTGAACAGGCCCTCCTTGGCGAAGAAACGCGGCGGACGACCGGCGGAGTACTGGAAGCAGCCGTACGCCACCGGGTCGACGTACGAGTTGTGGTTGACCGCTGCGATGAATCCGCCCTCGGCGGGAATGTGGTGCGCACCCGTCCAGTCCCGCCGGAACAGCAGCATCACGAGAGGCCGCGCGATCGCGGCCGTCGTCCGGTAGGCGATTCCGATGCTTCGACGTGCCATACGTTCCCCAACGTGAGTCATGTTCCTGGGACGGCTCGCGTCCCGGACAGCCGGCCGGACGCGGGACCGGCACCTTTGTACAGCACCGGCCCCGCCGGACACATGTGCCGATGGCTCTTTGTCCGGTTCAGGTGGATACCCGACGCCTGGCGGCAGCGCGCACATGTGTGTCCGAGGGGCGTCGCCTGCGGAACGGTGAGACGGGAGCACGCGTGGGCGGTTCCCGCCCGTCGGCGGCGCGTACGGTCGGTCCGCCGACGGAACCCGCCCCAGCGATGGGGCCGCTCGAGGCTCGAGTACAGACCCCACCGGAGCCGCGCACCTGCCCCGCCCCGCCCCGCCGGGCAGGGCAGGGCAGGGCCCGTTGACGTCACGGTTCGAGGTCGACGACCCCCTTGCCGCCCAGGATGTCCAGCGGCACGGAGACCTGATCGTGGGTGATCAGCCATTCGCCGTCGATCTTCCGGAAGCAGAAGGTGACCCGGACCCACATGCCGCCCGCCGCCGTCCCGTCGGGCAGCGTGCCGCTGAGGCGACCGAAGCCGTGTGTGAACGCCACGTCGTCGCCCACCGTGGGCATCAGGTCGCACACCTCGTAGGTCACCTCCTGGAAGAACGTGAACACGTTCGCCCAGTTCTTGAGTTTCGCGTCGATCCCCACGTGCTGGAGCGGCGGATCGATGTCGAAGGACACGACGTCCGTCGAGTAGAGCCGCCTCAGACCCTCGAGGTCCTTGGCCTGGATCGCGTCGACGATCCCGTCGATGTGGCGGCGGATCGCGGCTTCGTCCGTCTCGCGCTGTGTGGGCTGTGTGGGGGTGGCTGTCCGTCCTTCCGTGCTCTGGGCGACGACGTGGTCCAGCAGCGTGTCGAGGGCGCTGACGTGGTGGGCGCCCGGCTTGAGTGTCGCGTGGTCCTCGAAGTCGGTGTGCAGGGACAGCGAGACCTGCGGGGTCACCGCACCCATCTGGAGGAGCTCACACAGTGCCCGCAGCTGCCGGGCCGCATGGACGCCGCCGCCGGCGCCGTAGGAGACGAACCCGACGGCCTTGTGGGTCCACTCCGCGTACAGGTAGTCGATCGCGTTCTTGAGCACGCCGGGGATGGAGGCGTTGTACTCGGGGGTGACCATGACGAATCCGTCGAAGCGGGCGATGGTGTCAGCCCATGTCCGGGTGTGCCCGTGCTGGTACCGCCCAGCGAGCGCGGGCAGCGGCTCGTCCAGATGCGGCAGCGGGTGGTCGAGCAGGTCGATCACCTCGAATGCGGCGTCGCCGCGGCGGGCCGCCCGCTCGTGGACCCACCGGGCGACCTGGTCGCCCTTGCGGCCGGGGCGGGTGCTGCCGATGAGTATTCCGATCCTGGTCATCGCTGTCTCCTGAGGTGTCCCACCCGGGTTCTCCGGGCCGGTGGCGTCTCCGAGCGGTACGACGACACGACCCCGCGGAACGTCAGGGAGAGTCGAAGACCTGACAATCGGACGTGCTGTCTCGTCGGACCGCCGAGGGACGATCCGAGATAGGGAGCCACCGGAACCATGACCGATCACGCGAAGTCACGGCACGACGAGTCCGACGCAGGCCTGGACGCGATCATCAGCGAGCGGCGGCGGCTGATCGGTCTCGCCTACCGGCTCCTCGGTTCCCTGGCCGAGGCCGAGGACGCGGTCCAGGAGACCTACACCCGCTGGTACGCCATGTCCCGACAGCGGCAGGACGCCATCGAGTCCCCCGGCGCCTGGCTGACGACGGTCGCCACCCGCGTGTGCCTGGACCTCCTCGGCTCGGCGCGGGTCCGGCGCGAGCGTTACATGGGCGAATGGATCCCGGAGCCGCTGCCCGAGCGGACCGACTGGATCAGCGGGCGCCCAGGCACCGCCGCGACCGATCCCGCGGACCCGGCCGACCGGGTCACACTCGACGAGTCGGTGAGCATGGCGTTTCTCGTCGCCCTCGAATCCATGACCCCGGCTCAGCGCGTCGCGCTCATCCTGCACGATGTCTTCGGCTACCCGTTCGCCGAGATCGCCGGGATCACCGGCCGCACCCCGGCGGCCTGCCGCGAACTGGCCTCCTCCGCCCGGCGCCGCGTCCGCGCCTCCCTGCCCCCTGCGGCCCCGGCAGCCCACCAGGCGGGCCTCGTCAGGGAGTTCAAGCAGGCGTGGGACGCGCAGGACATCAGCGCCCTCGTCAGACTCCTCGCCCCCGGCGCGACGTTCACGGCGGACGGCGGCGGCGTGGTCGCCGCCGCGCTCCACCCGATCGAGGGCGGCGAAGGGATCGCGCGCTACCTTACCGACCTCGCCGTCCGGGCGTCCGGCGGCCTGACGGTCCTGGAGCGCACGGTCAACGGCCGGGCCGGTCTGGTGATCGAGCACGACGGCATCACCGTGGCCGTGTACGCGTTCGACGTCGAGGACGACCGGATCACGCACATCTGGGCAGTGCGCAACCCCGACAAACTCCGCCCGTGGACGGCGGGCTGACCGGCTGGCCTTCGACAGCGCGGCACCTACTGCAACCAGGCGCTCGGCGGCCCGCACGACGCGGTCGCCGACGCGTGGCTCCTCATTGCGAAGCTCGAACAAATGGCCGAAAGATGGTCCACCACTCCCATGCGTCACCGCCTTGACAGGTGACGATCGAGCGGCGCATGCTGGTCCCGTCCACGGCGCGAACAGCACGCCGCCACGATCGACGAAGTGGGGCACGGTCATGAACCAGCAGCTCAGCACGGACGCCGCAGCGGCAGCCCTCCGCCACTCACGCTTCGGCACCCTCCCCGAGCGCATCCGCTTCGAGGACATGACCGAAGAGGTCGACGCAGTCCCGGGCGGCGGCGCGAACGCCTCGTACGACCCCGAGGGATCCTGGAAGTCCTACTCCTGCCTCGCCCTCGACCTGGGCCTGTGATCACGTCCCTGACCTGCGCGGGGACAGACAGCCCCCTCGGTCCGTGCCCGTGCGGCAGGGCATCATGGACGGATGGACAGCAGAGAACGCGTCCGCCCGTACCCGGCGAGCACGGCGTGAGCGCACCGGCCGGCGGGCGGCGGCGGCCGTACCGCAACGACAGACGGGCACAAGCCGCCGCGGTGACACGGACGACGATTCTCGACACCGCCCTGCGGCTCTTCGTCGAGCACGGGTACGCGAAGGTCACCATCGGCGACATCGCCCGGGAGGCCGGAACCGCCGTACCCACCGTGTACGCGAGCACCGGCGGCAAGTCCGCGATCCTGACCGTCCTGATGAACCGCGGGGTGGACGACCCGGTCGTCGAACGGACACTGGACGCCGTCCGCACCGCGCCCGACGCCCGGGCGGCCGTCGCGGCCATGGCCCATGGCGTACGCCTGGACAACGAACGCCACCTCGACGTCGTCCAGGTCATGATCACGGCCGCCGCGGTGGAGCGACACGTCGAGGAAGCGCTCACCCAGGTCGCCACGGCCTACCGCCAGGCGCTCGGCGTGCTCACCGAACGCCTCGCGGAACTGGGCGCCCTGCGCCCCGGCCTGAGCCGGGAACGCGCCACCGACATGCTCTGGTTCCTGCTGGGGCTGCCGTCCTGGCGTCTGTTCGTCGCCGAACGTGGCTGGTCCTGGGACGAGACCGAGCGCTGGCTCGCGCAGCAGGCCGCCGCCGCGCTGATCGCGGAACCGGACGACAACGACAACGACAACGACAGCTGACGGCCTGAAAGTCCGCCATCGCGGAACCGGAAGACCGCTGACACGGGCGGCGACGGCATCCACCCTCGCGGAGGGCGCGGACGAACGTCAGCCGACGAGCGCCGCCAGCTTGTCGGCGACCTCACGCGGCGAGGGCATCGCCGCGATCTGCGCGGCGGCACGTCGCGCGTTGTCCCGGTACTCCTCGCCGCCGAGCACCTCGACCACCGCCGCCGCGACCTCCTCCGGCCCGGCGGGCGGCAGGACGGCGACACCGGAGCGCGAGCCCGCGACGGCAGCCGCCTGGAGGAACTGGTCGGCGCCCTGTGGCACGACGACCATGGGCAGGCCACGCGAGAGCGTGCCCAGCGTGGTGCCCGCACCGCCGTGGGTGACCACCAGGTCGACACCGTCGAGGAGTTCGGCCAGCGGCGTGAACCCGACGAACTCGACATGGTCGAACCCTTCGCCGTAGTCCGCGGCCGTGGCGGCCAGACCGAGGGTCACCACCAGGTCGGCCTTCTCGGCGAGGGCGTCGATGACCGGACGCAGCACCTCGGGCGCGGCGAAGTGCGTGCCGAAGGAGAGCAACACCTTGGGCCGGGCGCCCCCGCCGGCGGACACCGTGCCGGCCGTGTCCGGCGTACCGGGGCCGCGGTGGGCCTCCGGACGGAGCGGAAGGCGGCCCTGCGGCTCCTGCCACTCCGGACCCCGCAGCGCCTCGGGGCACGGGTCGAGGTACCAGGTGGGCCGGGGTACGGCGAGGCCGCGTTCCTTGTACCGGCGCTCGGCCACGGCGTCGAAGACGTCGGTGAACTGGGCGGGTATCGGCGGGCCGAACGCGAGCTTGGCGTAGGGCACTTCGAGGACGTCGGCGACGAGCGGGCCCACGTAGTCGGTGGCTTCGGCGACGATCAGCTCCGGACGGAACGCGCGTGCCGCGGCGATCGCGGCGTCCGCGGTGAGGTCGATCCGGGCACCGGCGAACAGCTCCGCGGCGACGGCGGGGTCGGGCACGGTCGGGTCGTCCACCCCGGCCAGCCGGGCCGCTTCCGCGAGCAGCTCGGGGATCTCGGGACCGACGGGGAGCAGGGTGACGCCCTCTGCGGCGAACAGCGGCCCGAAGGAAGCCGACGTGATCACGGCCACCTCGTCGCCGCGGTCGCGAAAGGCACGGGCGAGAGGAAGCTCCGGCAGCACATGTCCGTGCTGCGGAGTGCTGGAGAAGAGGATACGCATACGTGGAGCATAGGGTATTCGATGAAGTGTGCCTTCATCGAATACCTGTCACCACACATGTGTCTCTCTCGGCGGTACCCGGCGGAACCCGGCGGTGCCCGGCGGGTCGCCTCCTACGAGTGTTTCGAGTCGGCCATCAGACCCCGCATGTCGTCGATCATGTCGGGCCAGTACGTCGACACGTCGGGAAGTTCCGGCGGGTCCCCGATGTCGTCACCGGAGACCTCTCCCTGGTAGTAGCTGGTGGTGGACAGGCTCAGGCCCAGCACCGCCGCCCCGTCCAGGACCCGGAGCTCCGTGTGTTCGGCGTCCTTCACGATCAGGAAGGCCTCGTCGCCGAGATCGGGCACGGCCTTCACGTCGATCGCGTCGACGACACCGAAGTCGGTGACCCGCTTGCCGGCCTCGAACTCGCCGCGAGGGTCGCTCGTCCTGTGCAGCGCCACCGATATCCCCACGGTGTCGGTCACCGCCCAGCCTCCGCCCGGCTTCTCCTCCTCGTCCTTCCGGAGAGCGACAGAGCAGTGGACCTGGTCGACGGCGGGATGCCTGAGGATCTCGTCATCGGTGATGTCGGCCGTGTCCTTCGGAGCGATGGCCCCCTGAAGCGACGCCAGCTCCGCCCGCCTGCACACTCCCTGGTCGAGTCGGTACCCGCGCAGATCGGCGCCCTGGTCGCCCGGGCCGAGGGCGAAGACGCCCACCGCCCAGAGCGCGGAAGCCGCCACCGCGCCGCCCAGAGCACACGGCCACGACGACGGCTCGCGCCGGCCGGACCGCTGCGTCGCGAGGTCACCCACGACGTCACCGGATTCCGGCGAGCCGAACCCCTCCGTCATCTCCGGCTCGGAAATCATCTGACGCCTCCCGGATGCTCGCACACGTGTGAGTGGCGATGATCGCACACACGGGTGGGGCGAGCCCTGGGCCCGCCCCACCCCGCCGGAAGTCCTGGGGCCGGCCGCCGCCGTCAGCGCAGCGTGTACGCCGTGGGAACGGTCTGCCTGACGGTGTTGCCAAAGATCAGCGGCTCGGGGCGGCAGGCCGCCTGGCCGCCGACGGCCAGCTCACCGACGCACGGGCTCAGCGTCGAGGTGTCGTCCTCGGTCGCCGTGGCGGAGCTGTACCGCCACACCGTCCGGATCGAGGCCCGGCCGGGACACGAGGAGGAGGTTCAGACCGCGATAACCGCGGCACTCACGGACGTCGAGCAAGAACCAGGCACCACCGTTCGGCTCGCACTCCGCCTCGGTCCCACCACCTTCGCCGTCGTCGACGCCTTCCCCGACCAGGAGGCCCGCCAGGAACACCTGGAAGCCGGCCGCGCCCGCCTGGCCCGACTCCCCGAGCTGCTCGCGCAGCCGCCGACGATCGAATACACCAACATCCTCGCAGCCAAGATCCCCGGAAGCACCCGCTGAGTGACCATCAGCACATCGCCCGACTCGGTGCCCGAACGACACCAACCAGTCCACAGGAACTGACAATTACTCCATCTCTCATTTGGCGTGTACGTCTTCCAGGACCGAGCGTCCGCCGAGGCATGGTGGGAGATGCCCGACGAGTATGTCTGTGGGTTCGACGCCCTGGCCGGACCGTTGCGCATGACGGTGCAGGCGGCGGCAGCCGGCGAGCCAGGACATGGTGCGTTCGATGGTCCATCGGCGGCGGCTCAGCCGCTGCGAGGACTCGATTCCCTCGCGGGCGATGCGGTGGGTGATCCCGCGCTGGCGTAACCATCGCCGCAGGTGGTTGTAGTCGTATCCCTTGTCGGCGTGGAGCTTGCCCGGCTTGCGCCGTCGTCGGCCGTGGCGAGGCGGATCGGCGGTATGCCTTTCACCAGAGGAATCAGGGCCTGGCTGTCGTGCAGGTTCGCCCCCCGAGATCACGACGGACAAGGGCAGACCGGTCCGTTTGGTGATAAACATGGACGGCTCCTCACGTACGGGCGGCCCCGCCGATCGCGGCGGCCTTGGAAGTGATCCTCAGCGCGCCGGCCTGTGGACAGAGTCCGCGCACCGACGCCGAGCGGACTCGCCTCGTCGGCGCTGAGACGGTCGATGACAGTCGGCAGATGGTCGACGGTAGTTGGCGTGTGATGCTCTGTGCGTGTCGGAAGCGGAACTGGAAACTACGCTGGCACCCCTTCCGTCCCTCCAAGGAGCAGTGTGCCGCCGTCCTTCGTGCACCGGATTGCCAAGTACGACCCCGCCGACCGCGACGAGCACGGCCGCTACACCGGCGTCGAGGACACGGTCAGCGACCACGGGCCTGTCGAAGCGGCGTACCTGGCGGCGATCGCCGCCTTTGCGGAGGCCTCGGACATCGACCGGTTGGAAATCCGCGAACCTGCGGTCACCGGCTTCGTCCACTTCGGTGTGCAGCCGCCGGTTGAGGGGCACGGCCTCGGCGGGCTTTTCCCGCCCGACCTCACCGGCTACCACGACGGGGCCGAGGTCCCCCTTCCGGTCGCCCTGGAACTGGTCCGGGCCATGCTCCGCGACCAGGGTGCCTGGTGCCGGCTGGAGGTGGGAGATGTGTTCACCGTGCATGTCGGGTGGGACCAGTATGTGTACGTGGGCAGCGATCGGCCCTGCGTGGACGCCGTGGCCCGTACACGGGAACTCGGCCTCTTTCCGGAACCGCTGACGGCCTCGCCCTATGCGGCTGAGGTCGACGAAGCGGAAGTGATAGAGCCAGCCGACGAGGACTTCTGGACTCGCGTGCGCACCGCGCTTGCCTCGCGGCAGACGTTGCTCCTCGAGGAGACCTACGTCCGCAACGCCGCACGCTGGCACCGCCTCACACCGGAGAGTCTCGACACAGTGCGCGCCGGTCTCGGCCCGCGCGCCCTGCTGACCGTCTGGCCTGACCTGACCCCGGACGTCGGCGCCGTCCGTGCCGCGCTGCCCGAGGAGGGACCCGTGGAGTTCGTCTGGGAGGCGCAAGACGGGATGATCAGTTCCGCGATCGTCGACGACACCGAGTACCAGGAGCTCGCCACCCAAGTGGCCGATGCGCGAGCGGCCTGCGTCCTGCCCTTGTCCCTCGACGAACGCCACCCGCTGCTCTGTGCTGTCCTGCCGGACAGCGACGG
This sequence comes from Streptomyces sp. NPDC003247, assembly GCF_042888135.1. Lineage (NCBI taxonomy): Bacteria > Bacillati > Actinomycetota > Actinomycetes > Kitasatosporales > Streptomycetaceae > Streptomyces > Streptomyces sp. NPDC003247. The sequence continues at coordinate 47,559 of NZ_JBIAPF010000010.1, read as the reverse complement.
CGTGCTGCGCGCCCGATGGTGACCCGGTTCGCGGCGGCCACCGGGTCTTCACCGTGGTCCAGCTGCCGGTGACGTAGGCCGACGATAGCCACCGACCGGGGCTCGAAGCGGCGTGTACTGGGCCTGGTGCACGGGCGGGTCACGGTGATCGGTGCCAGGCGCCGGTCCGGATTGGGCTCGGGAGCGGGGGCGGGTGCCGGCGCCGGGACTGTGGTGAGGGAGCGGCGGGGCCGGGTTCCGCTTGTACGTCGTGCGGGGGGGCGTGGTCTGTTGTTCGGCGAGTTTGCGAAGAAGCCGGGCGCGGCCGTCCTCGACCGCGTGGCCTTCGGTGAAGACTTTGCTGAACGTTTTCATGACGGCGTCCGCGCCGGTGGGGCGGGCGGTGTGAGGGGCCGTGTCCGGCCGGCGTGCGGCGTGCTCCGCCAGGACTGGGGTTGCGGGGCGGGCGGTGGGCTGGAGCCGTGCTGTCTCTTCGGTGGCTTCGGTGCGGGCGTCGTCGAGGAGTCGGTTGAAGCGGTCGACGTACGTGACCAAGCTGTGGGACCTGGTCGACTGGGAAGACGGCGTGCGCGGCGGAGCCGGCGGCGATGGTGACGTCGATACCGAGACGGTCGGCGTCGGAGGATACGACGTCGAGAGCGGTCACCGAGCCGCCCAGCGCCTCCATGGCGGCTGTCAGCCGCGAGACGGCGTTGCCGGCCGCCGGAACTTCGAGCCGGATGGTCATCGAACAGGAGACGCTGGGCGTGCTCATGGGGTGGGTCCTCATCTGTCCTGATGCGCGGCGGCGTGGGGAGCCGCCGCGCAGGTCATGGGTATGACGTCCGGGGGTGCCCGCGCTCGGCGGCCCCGGTCACTTGCCTGCGTGCATCTTGGCGGTGCCGGCCGCGGCCTCGGCCCCGGTCCCGTCGTCGGCCGCAGCGGCGGGCAGCGGGGTGGCCTCGCCGGACTTCAGGACCTTGCGGGCCCGCTCCGTGTCGATGTCGTTCTCCCACTTGCCGATCACGATGGTGGCCACCGCGTTGCCGAGCACGTTGATGAAGACGCGGCCCTCGTTGAGGATCCGGTCGATGCCGACGATCAGGGAGAGCGCCGCCAGCGGGATGTGCCCGACAGCGGTGACGGTGCTGGCCAGCACGATGAACGCGCCGCCCGCGATGCCGGCGGTGCCCTTGCTGGTGAGCATCATGACACCGACCATGATCAGCTGCTGCTGCCAGGACAGGTCGATGCCCACGGCCTGGGCCAGGAACAGGGAGGCCATGGTGAGGTAGACCGCGGAGCCGTCCAGGTTGAAGGAGAAACCCGACGGGATGACGATGCCGACCACCGGACGGCCGATGCCGAGCGTCTCCAGCTTGCGCACGAGTTGCGGCAGGACGGCCTCGCTGGAGCAGGTGCTCAGCGCGACCAGCAGTTCCGCCTTGAGGAAGCGCATCAGGCCGAACAGGCTCAGCCGGCAGGCCCGCATGATCGCGCCGAGCACGACCAGGACGTAGACGACACACGTCGCGGTGAACAGGATGATCAGGTAGCCGAGCTGCTTGAGGCTCCCGGCGCCGTAGGTGGCGACCACGGTGGCCAGGGCGCCGAAGGTGCCCAGCGGTGCCAGGCGCATCACCCAGCCCACGATCCGGAAGACGACGTCCGACAGCGCCTTGATGCCCCGGGTGAGCGGCGCGCCGTCCTCGCCGGCCATGTTCAGGGCGACGCCGAAGACGATGGAGACCATCAGCGCGGCCAGGATCGCGTCACCGGTGATCGCGCCCAGCAGGGAGGCGGGGATCAGGGAGGAGACGAAGCCGGTGAGGGTGGCGTGTTCGGTGGCGGTGTCGGGGACGTCGTCGGCGTCGAGCGAGGCAGGGTCGACCTGGAGGCCGGAACCGGGCTGGAAGATGTTGGCGACCACCAGGCCGATCAGCATGGACACCAGGGACAGCACCAGGAAGTAGCCGATCGCCTTCACACCGATCCGGCCCGCCTTGCGCAGGTTGTCCATGGAGGCGATGCCGGTGGTGACGACGCAGAAGACGACCGGGACCACGATCATCTTGACCAGGGCGATGAACCAGTCGTTGAGCGGCTTGAGTTCCTCGCCGAACCCGGGCGCCAGGATGCCGACGGCGATACCGAGGACCGCGGCCAGCACGACCTGGAACCACAGCTCACGCAGCAGACGGTTCAGCCGTGACCGCTGCGGGCGGCCGGCGGCAGTAGTAGTGGATGTCATCGTTGGTGCTCCCTTGCACGACGATCGTGTCTGGCCCTGTCCCGTGGGGGGTGTGCACGGGGGACGCGAAGCGGCTCGCGTCCCCCGGGGTCGTGTCCGGCGCCTTGCGGAGCTGCGCCGTCACGGTGCGATGTGGCAGCGGTCAGCTGTGCAGGTCGCGCAGCACCTTGTGGAAGGCGGCCTTGGCCTCGAAGCCGATGCCGGGGATGTCGGTCAGGCCGACGCGGCTCTTCTCCACGACGGCGTCGTCGGCGAAGCCGCCGGTGGGCTGGAACTCGCCCGGGTAGGACTCGTTGCCGCCGAGCTTGAGGGCGGCGGCGATGTGCAGGGAGAACTGGTGCCCGCCGTGCGGGATACAGCGCCGCGAGGACCAGCCGTGCTGCTTGAGCATGTCCTGGATGCGCAGGTACTCCACCAGGCCGTAGGAGAGCGCGGGGTCGAACTGGAGGGTGTCGCGGTCGGGGCGCAGGCCGCCGTAGCGGATCAGGTTGCGGGCGTCCTGGAGGGAGAAGAGGTTCTCGCCGGTGGCGATGGAACCGGCGTAGTGCTCGGCGACGGTGGCGTTGAGGTGGTAGTCCAGCGGGTCGCCGATCTCCTCGTACCAGAACAGCCCGTACGGCTCGATGGCCCGGCCGTACTTAGGGCGGTGGCGAGGTCGAAGCGGCCGTTGACGTCGACGGCGAGGCGGGAGCCGTCACCGCCGAGAACGTCGATGACGGCCTCGATGCGGCGCAGGTCCTCGGCCAGGTCGGCGCCGCCGATCTTCATCTTGACGACGTCGTAGCCCAGGTCGAGGAAGCGGCGCATCTCGTCCTGGAGGTCGGTGAGGGTCTTGCCGGGGGCGTAGTAGCCGCCGGCGGCGTAGACGAAGACGGAGTCGTCGGGCTGTCCGTCGCCGTAGCGCTCGGACAGGTACCGGTACAGCGGCTTGCCCTCGATCTTGGAGGCGAGGTCGAACAGGGCCATGTCGACGACGCCGACGGCGACCGAGCGCTCGCCGTGGCCGCCGGGCTTCTCGTTGTTCATCATCACGTCCCACGCCTTGGCGTGGTCGAAGCGGCCCTGTTCGTCCAGGAGACCGCCGGGCTCGGCGGCGGTCAGGCGGGGCAGGATCCGGCGGCGCAGGATCTCGCCGGCGCTGTAGCGGCCGTTGGAGTTGAAGCCGTAGCCCACGACCGGCTTGCCGTCGCGGATGACGTCGCTCTCGATCGCCACGATCGAGCAGTCCATGGAGGAGAAGTCGATCCAGGCGTTGCGGATCGAGGAGCTGATCGGGACGACGCCCTCGTACACGTTGGTGATCTTCACGAAGCACCTTTCTCATATCTTATAAGTTGCGTCGGTGTTAGGCTGAGGTGACATCACGGGAACTGTCAAGAGGGGTGCGAGCACCCGGGAAGGATTTTCGGGGGGCGATGGCCGACACGAATCTCTTCGTCAGCAAGAGTGACTACGCCTACGCGGAACTGCGCGGACAGATCCTGTCGGGGGCGCTTCCCGCCGGGGCGCGGCTCGCGCAGTACGACCTCGCGGAGTCGCTGAACATGAGCATCACGCCGCTGCGCGAGGCCATCCGCCGCCTCAGCAGCGAGGGCCTGGTCACCGTCGAGACCCACCGCGACGTCCGGGTGTCCACCATGAGCTCGGACGAGGCCCGGCAGCTGTTCGAGGTACGCCTGTCCCTGGACCCCACGGCCGCGGAACTCGCCGCCCGGCGCCGCACCGATGAGGACATCGCCCTCATGCGGTCCGCCGTCGCGCGGCTGCTGCCCGTCACCCGCCAGTGGGGCGAAGAGGCACTCACCGCCCACCGCACCTTCCACCAGGCGCTCTACCGCGCCTCGCACAACGACGTCCTCATCCGTCTGCTGGACGACCTGTGGGACAAGTCCGACCGCTACCGGCGCCTCGGCCTCGAACTCCCGCCCGGCGACGAACCCCGCACCCGCGACCTCCAGGAACACCACCAGCTCGTCGACCTCATCGAGGACGGCCGGGCCGCCGAGGCCGCTCAGCTGATGCGCGACCACATCACCCACAGCCTCACCGCCACCGCCATCAGCGCCCTGGAGGACCGCGAAGGCGCCCACACGGGCTGAGGCGCCGATGGACATCCGCCAGCTGGAGTACTTCCTGGCAATCGTCGACTCGGGCGGCTTCAACCGGGCCGCCGCCGCCCTGTACGTCTCGCAGCCGTCCCTGTCCCAGGCGGTGCGGGCGCTGGAGCACGACCTGGGCTCCGAGCTCTTCCACCGGATCGGCCGGCGGGCCGTGCTCACCGAGGCGGGCCGGGCGCTGATCGAACCGGCCAGGGCCGCCGTCCGCAGCCTGGAGACCGCGCGGGCGAGCGTCGCCTCCGTCCACGAACTGCGCACCGGCCGCCTGGACGTGGCGTCCATGCCGTCCCAGGCGGTGGAGCCGCTCACCACGCTCATCGGCGCCTTCAGCGACCGTCACCCCGGTGTGGTCGTCGCCGTGAAGGCGGTCTTCACCACGCGGGACGTCATCGACGCGGTGCGGACCGGCGCCGTGGAGCTGGGTCTGCTGGCCACGGCGGGGCGGCTGCCGGAGAAGGAGGTCGCCACCGTCGCGCTCGGGGAGCAGCGCTTCGTGCTCCTCGTCCCGCCCGGCGACCCGCTCGCGGGGCGGGAGAGCGTGGCGTGCGAGGAGCTGTCCGGACGGCGGCTGATCGTGGGCCAGCCCGGGACGGGGATGCGCGCCTACGTCGACTCGCTGCGCGAGCGGGGTGTCGCCTACGACGTGGCGGCGGAGATCGAGCACCGGGTGGCCCTGCTGCCCCTGGTGCTCGCCGGGGTCGGCCTCGCGGTGGTCACGGAGTCCTGGCGCCGGCTGGCCCGGCAGGCGGGCGCCCACGTCCTGGACATCGAGCCGGCCACCGCCCTCAACGTCGGCCTGGTCAGTCGCCGGGGTCCGCTGTCCCCGGCCGCGGCGGCGTTCCTGGCCGTGGCGGGCGGAGCCCTGACAGACGCTGATAAGCGCGGCTTATAAGCGAGATCCGATCTGCGTCTTGGACGCGGTACGTCACTCGTTGCTGCAATCGACGCCATGACGAACCACCGCATCGCCCTGATTCCCGGCGACGGCATTGGCGCCGAGGTACTGCCCCCTGCCCAGCAGGTCCTCGACGTCCTCGGCCGCCGCCACGGCTTCACCCTCAGCTACACCTCCTACGACGACTGGTCGTGCGAGCGGTACCTGCGCGAAGGCGCGATGATGCCGGAGGACGGCATCGACCAGCTCCGCGACAAGGACGCCATCCTGCTGGGCGCGGTGGGCTACCCCGGAGTTCCCGACCACGTCTCGCTGTGGGGCCTGCTCATCCCGATCCGCCGCAGCTTCCGCCAGTACGTCAACCTCCGGCCCATCCGCGTCTTCGAGGGCATCGACAGCCCGGTGCGCGGCGCGGTGGCGGGCGACGTCGACTTCGTCGTGGTCCGCGAGAACGTCGAGGGCGAGTACAGCGAGGTCGGCGGCCGGCTCAACCGGGGCTTCGAGGACGAGATGGCCGTACAGGAGGCCGTCTTCACCCGGGCCGGCGTCACCCGCGTCCTGGACTACGCCTTCGACCTCGCCGCCCGGCGCGGGGGCCGCCTGACCTCCGCCACCAAGTCGAACGGCATCGTGCACACCATGCCGTTCTGGGACCAGCTGGTCGCCGAACGTGGCGCGCACTTCCCCGACGTGACCTGGGACCAGGAGCACATCGACGCCCTCGCGGCCAAGTTCGTCCTGGAGCCCGCCCGCTTCGACGTCGTCGTCGGCTCCAACCTCTTCGGCGACATCCTCAGCGACCTCGCCGCCGCCGTAGCCGGTTCCATCGGCATCGCCCCGGCCGCCAACCTCAATCCGGAGCGGGAGTTCCCCTCCATGTTCGAGCCGGTGCACGGCTCCGCGCCCGACATCGCGGGTCAGGGCATCGCCAACCCGCTGGGCGCGATCTGGTCGGCGGCCATGATGCTCGACCACCTCGGACACCCGCAGGCGGCCAAGGACATCACCGACGCGATCGCCGCCGTGCTGGCCAAGACCGACGTACGCACCCGCGACCTCGGCGGCACCGCCACCACCGCGGAGTTCACCGACAAACTGCTCGAACTGCTCTAGAGCGTCGGTCCGACGGCAGGGTCTGACCGCCACCGCGGACCGGTGGCCGCGGTGGCACGGACGATGCCGCCGCGGCCCCGGGCGCCCGCCGCCCCACCCTTCTCCGAGCCGCGCGTCCTCCACCGCCGCTCCCGCTCAGGGAGCCGACCCGCGTCCCGGCTGCGCCCGTTCCTCAATGAGGAGAAACGACATGGCAGCACCCGCAACACCCGCACCACCGTCCCCCACCGACGAGCCGAAGAAGCCCTGGTACCGGCAGCTGTACTTCTGGGTCCTGACCGCCATCGTCACCGGTGTCCTCACCGGCTGGCTGTGGCCCTCGGCCGGCACCGCCCTGGAACCGGTCGGCACCACCTTCGTCGCCGCCATCAAAATGCTGATCACGCCGATCGTCTTCCTGACCATCGTGGCCGGCATCGGCAGCGTCGACAGCCTCGGCCGGGTCGGCCGCGTCGGCCTCAAATCCCTGCTCTACTTCCAGGCCGGCACCCTGGCCGCCCTGCTGGTCGGCCTCCTCGCCGTCAACCTCTTCCAGCCCGGCGCCGGCGTCCACGCCCACCCGGGCGACCTCCACCTGGAGGGCGACGCGAGCCAGTACGTCAAGGACGGGCAGAACCAGGACTGGTGGCACTTCCTCACCGACCTCGTCCCCACCAGCGCGGTCGGCGCCTTCGCCGAGGGCAACATCCTCCAGGTCATCTTCTTCTCGGTCCTCTTCGGCATCGCCCTGCAAGCCGTCGGCCCCGTCGGCGAACCGATCGTCGACGCCGTCCAACGCCTCAGCACCGTCGTCTTCAAGATCCTGCACTACGTCATGCTCGCCGCCCCCGTGGGAGCCTTCGGTGCCATGGCCTACACCATCGGCGAGTACGGCATCTCCACCCTCACCAGCCTGGGCCGGCTCATCGGACTCTTCTACGGCACGTCCGCGTTCTTCGTGATCGTCGTCCTGGGCACCGTCACCGCCGCCCTGCGGATCAACATCTTCCGGCTGCTGCGCTACCTGCGCGAAGAGTTCGTCCTGGTGCTGGGCACCTCGTCCTCCGAGAGCGCCCTGCCGCGCCTGATGGCCAAGCTCGAAGGACTCGGCATCCGCCGCGACATCGTCGGCCTGACCGTCCCCACCGGGTACTCCTTCAACCTCGACGGCAGTTCCCTCTACCTCTCCCTGGCCGCCGTCTACATCGCCCAGGCCACCGACACCCCGCTCAGCATCGGCCAGCAGCTCGGCCTGCTCGCCGTCATGATCCTCACCTCCAAGGGCTCGGGCGGTATCACCGGCGCCGGGTTCATCGCGCTGGCCGCCACGCTCTCCACCGTCGGCACCGTTCCCGCCGCCGGCATCATGCTGATCTTCGGTATCGACAAGTTCATGTCCGAGTGCCGCGCTCTGACCAACCTGGCCGGCAACGGTGTCGCGACGCTGGTCGTCGCCCGCTGGGAGAAGGCCCTCGACACCGCGCACGTCAACAAGGTCCTGCACGCCCGCAAGAAGTCACCGCCGGCCGAGGAGGAACGGCACCCGAGTCCTGATGACGTGGCGGACCGGCTGCCCACGGGGGCCTGACCGCAACCGAATGTCTCCCGGGCCTCTGTCGCGCCGGTCCGGGAGGGGCATGCGCCAAACGCGCATGCGGATCCGGGCCCGGCGGTCTTCCCGCCGGGCCCGGAGAGACAGCCGGACACGGAGTCCGGCGCCCGTCAGCCTAGAGGCAGCCGGACGTCCACCTCACCCGGGCCGACGGTGATGCCCCGAGCGTCCTCACAGTGCAGGCGCACGGGTGACGAGACCGGTAAATCCACAGGCGCACCGGTCGGCGGCGCCACCTGACGACCGTGACCGAGTTGATCGGCGCGGTCGATAGGATGCCCAGGTGAGTGAGCAGCGGACGGAACGGAAATCGAGCCGGGTGGCAGGATCCCAGACCCTGGCTCGCGGACTGTCGGCGCTGCGGCTCATCGCCGACTCGCCGCAGGGTCTCCCCGTCCAGGAGGTCGCCGACCGGCTGGACGTCCACCGCACCATCGCCTACCGCATCCTGACCACGCTGACCGAGTTCCACCTGGTTTCACGCGGCTCCGACGGGCGTTACCGGGTCGGTGTCGAGACGGTCGCCCTCGCCCGGGGCTACGCGGCGGGACTGCGGGAGACCGCCATTCCCGTACTCCGGCGTGCGGCCGACGAACTCGGCGCGACCGTCGCCCTGATCGCCGAGGAGGGCGACGAGGCCGTGGCGGTGGCCGTGGTGGAACCCCGCTCGGTCAACTACCACCTCTCCTACCGCGTCGGCAGCCGCAACCCCCTCGGGGTGGGAGCGGCCGGCCTCGCCCTCGCGTCCCTGCACCCGCCCCTGCCGGGGGACCCGGCCGAGCTGGCCGAAGTGCGGCGCCAGGGCTACGCGAGCACGTACGGCCAGGTGGAACCGGGCGCGTACGGCGTGGCCGTACCGCTCCGCCTCCCCGACCCGGCGACCAGGCTCTGCGTCAACCTCATCACCTCCCGCGAGGACGTGGCGCGCGGTGCCGTGGCACGGATGACGGCGACCGCCGAGGAGATCCGAGCGGCCGCCACCGGCGAGGCCGACGCCTGACGGTCCGCGCGAGTGGCGGGCCCTGACGACCTTGCGTGTACTGGGCGAAGACCCGGTCAGCCGTTCTTCGGCCGGAGGAACGCCCATGCCCTCGCACGCCCGGATCGACACCCACCAGCACATCGTTCCCCCGGCCTACGCCGACTGGCTGGACGGCAAGGGGATCAGCGCAGGAGGCCTGCCCATCCCTCACTGGTCGGCGGCCGCCGCGATCGCCTGATGGACGACCGACACGGCGCTGACCGCCGGCGCCAACGCGCTGCCCGGCCTGCTCGCCTTCGCCGACCCGTCCCACATCACCTCCGGCAGTGACTGGCCCTACGCGCCCGCCGAGCGATCAAAGCAGTTCGCCCAGTACCTGGACGCCTACGACCTGGACCCACAGACCCGCCGGGCCGTCGACCGGACCCGCCGGGCCGTCGACCGGGGCACTGCGGAAACGCTCTTCCCCAGGCTGTCCCAAGGGTGACGGGCGGCTGACGCACGCCGGCTGACACGGCGGGTCCCGGAAGCTCCGGGGCCCGCCGTTGTCGATCCCGCGGGCAGGCCGGCACCGCATCCGGCATGGTCAAGGCCTTGACAACCGGCAACCACACCCCTGACGCTTCTAAATAACGCACGCATGAGAGCGTTATATGCACTCCATGGGTCGTTCCGGTTACGTCAGGAGATCCCGCGCATGCCCCACCCAGCCCTCACCGATGCCCAGCCCTCCTTCGATGTCGTGATCGTCGGAGCCGGCCCGACCGGCCTCACCCTCGCCAACCAGCTCGGCCTCTTCGGCGTGCGCACCCTGCTCGTCGAGGCGGAGGAGAAACTGATCGACTACCCGCGCGGCGTCGGCATGGACGACGAGAGCCTGCGCGCCTTCCAGCAGATCGGGCTGGTCGAGGAGATCCGCCGGCACACCACCCCGCACCAGATCATGCGGTTCGTCAACGGACGCGGGACCCTGCTCGCGGAACTGGATCCGCGGACCGACGAGTTCGGCTGGCCCCGGCGCAACGGCTTCGTTCAGCCGCTGGTGGACGCCGAGTTGTTCGCGGGCACCCGCCGGTTCGAGACCGTGGAAGTGCGGTTCGGCCACCGCATGGAGCGCTTCACGGAAGTCCGTGACGGCGTCGACATCGATCTCATCGGACCCGACGGCGTACCCCTCACCGTGCGCGCCGGATACCTGGTCGGGGCCGACGGGGGCCGCAGCCTCACCCGCAAGGCGCTCGGCCTGCCCTTCGAGGGCACCACCGAGCCGACCCGCTGGCTGGTCGTCGACCTGCGCAACGACCCACTCGGCAGCCCCAACGCCTACATGGGCTGCGACCCGGCCCGGCCCTACGTGTCGATCGGCCTGCCGCACGGCATCCGCCGCTTCGAGTTCCTGCTCTTCCCGCACGAGGACCAGGCGTTCGCCGACGACGACGCCAACCTTCACGCGGTGCTGGCTCCGCTGATCCCCGCCCCCTCGACCGCCGACGTCATCCGCCGCCGCGTCTACACGCACAACTCCCGCGTCGCCGGCACCTTCCGCAAGGGCCGGGTGATGGTCGCCGGTGACGCAGCCCATCTGATGCCGGTCTGGCAGGGGCAGGGCTTCAACAGCGGTATCCGGGACGCCGTGAACCTGGGCTGGAAACTCGCCTGCGTCGTCCGGGGCGCCGCGAGCGAACGGCTGCTGGACTCGTACGACAGCGAGCGGCGCCGCCACGCCGCGGCGATGGTCGACCTCTCCGACAAGGCCGGCAAGGTCATCTCGCCCACCAACCGCCTGGTCGCCGGGGTTCGCGACGCCGTCTTCCGCGGGCTGAACGTCGTCCCGGCCGCGAAGGACTACGTCGCTCAGATGCGCTTCAAGCCGATGCCGTCCTACGAGCGGGGAGCGGTGGTCCACCCGGGGCGGCCTCTGAAGGGCGCCCCGTGCGTGGGCCGGCTGTTCATCCAGCCGCGTGTCGCCACCCGGGACGGCGCCGAGGCGCTGCTGGACGACGTGACGGGTCCCTGGTTCACCGTCCTGGCGTGGAACAACGATCCCCTGGCGGTCCTCGACGACGAGGCCGCCGGGATCTGGCGCCGACTCGGGGCGCGGTTCGTCGAGGCGCGGCCGATGTGCCAGTTGCACTGGACCGGTGGCGAGCACTCCGGGGCCACGGTCGTCGGCGATCTCGACGGTCGCCTGAAGTCATGGTTCGACCAGCGCCCGGAATCCGTCGTCTTCCTGCGCCCCGACCGTTTCGTCGCCGGCGCCGCCCTCGCCCAGAACGCCTCGTCACTCACCCGCCGCCTCACCGACGCGCTCCACCTGATCCCCGGAGGTCCCGATGTCACTCGCCCTGTGCTGCCTGTCGCACTCCCCGTTGATGGAGTACGTGCAACCACCGGGTGACGTCCGCGCCCGGGTCGACACCGCTCTCGCCGGAGCTCGGGCGTTCACCCGCGATTTCGACCCCGAACTCGTCGTCATCTTCGCGCCCGACCACTACAACGGCTTCTTCTACGACATGATGCCGCCCTTCTGCATCGGCGGCCGGGCCCACGCGATCGGCGACTTCAAGACCCCCGAGGGCCCGCTCTCCGTCGACCACGCAGCCGCCCTCGCGATCACCGAAGCCGCGCTCGCCGACGGCGTCGACACCGCCCTGTCCGAGGACATGGTCGTCGATCACGGCTTCTCGCAGCCGCTGGACCTCCTGCTCGGCGGCATCGACGCGCTGCCGGTGGTGCCGGTGTTCATCAATTCCGTCGCCGAACCGCTGGTTCCCGTCCGCCGCATCCGCGCCCTCGGTGAGGCGATCGGCCGGGCCGCCGCGGGGCTGGGCAAGCGGGTACTGGTGATCGGCTCGGGCGGTCTCTCGCACGACCCGCCGGTGCCGCGGATGGCCGAGGCGGACACCGCGGAGAAGGTGGCCCGGCTGATCAACAACCGCAACCCCGGTGACGAGGCCCGGGCCGCGCGCCAAGCCCGCACCATCGCCGCCGCCGAGGCGTTCGCCAAGGGCGAGTCGGACATGCACCCACTCAACCCCGACTGGGACAACCTGGTCCTGGACGTCCTCGGCGACCCGGCCCGGCGCACCGAGACCGACGCGTGGAGCAATGCCTGGTTCGCCGAGCAGGCCGGCAACTCCGCGCACGAAGTGCGCACCTGGATCGCCGCTCACGCGGCCCTGTCCGCGGTCGGCCCCTACCAGGTCACCAGCCGTTTCTACGAAGCCATCGAGGCGTGGATCGCGGGTTTCGCGGTCACCACCGCCGTCACCGTCTGAAGCCCCCCGCAGCGCCGTCGAGCCCCTCGCACAACTGGAGTGAACATGTCCGCGATCTACCCGTCCGTCTGGCTCGGCTTCTCCCAGACGCCCTTCGCACTGAAGCAGGTCCAGGTCGGCCGGTGGAGCACCAGGGTGCTGACCGCCGGGCCGGCCGACGGTGAGGCGCTGGTGCTGATGCACGGCACCGGAGGCCACCTGGAGACCTACGCGCACAACGTCAAGGCGTTCACCGACGCCGGCCACCGCGTGATCGCCTACGACTTCCCCGGCCACGCCGGCACCACCCACGCCACCGAGGATCTCGAACTCCCGCAGTACGTCGATCACTTGCTCGGTCTGCTGGACGTCCTCGGCATCGAGAAGGCCCACCTCACCGGCGAGTCGCTCGGCGGCTGGGTCGCCATCAAGTTCGCCGCCCGCTACCCCGACCGCACATTGAAGATCATCCCCAATACGCCGGGCGGCACCATGTCCCGCCCCGAGGTGATGGAGAAGATCCGCACCCTCAGCCAGGCCGCTGCGGACGACCCGTCGTACGAGCGGGTCAAGGCCCGCCTGGAATGGCTGATGGCCGACCCGGCCACCGTCACCGAGGAGCTGATCGCCACCCGCCGAGCCCACTACTCCCGCCCCGGCTACGCGGACTCGGCCCGGCACATCCTGTGTTTGCAGGACCCGGAGATCCGGCGCCGCAATCTGATCACCGACGAGGAACTCGCCGCCGTCAAGGCCCCCGCCCTGGTGGTGTGGAGCTCCGACGACCCCTCCGGGCCGGCGGCGGCAGGTATGGACATGGCCGAGAAGATGCCCGGCGGGCGCTTCGCTCTGGTCGAGAACGCCGGTCACTGGCCCCAGTGGGAGCAGGCCGAGTTCTTCAACGGCCTGGTGGTGTCCTTCCTGGCCGAGGAAGGCTGACCCGGACCAGGCGCGGCGGAGGAGCGGACTGGATCGACGGGCGGCGTGACTGCCGGTTGCGAAGGCACCGGCCGGCCACGCCGCCCGTCGGCATGCCCGCACACCTGCCGGGAGGCGGCGTGAACGGCCTGCTTCCCGACCCTTGACAGGGCTATGACTCCCCCGCAGGGTGTGTGCGATATCAGAACGAGTGAGTGCGCAATATGCACTACTCGGAGTCGTCCTCCCGTGCCGCAGTGGCCCCCGCCCGCGCACGGTGCCTTCCGCTCAAGGAGCCGCAGTTGTCCACCGCCGACGTCACGCAACGTTCCGCGACCCGTCGGGTCGCCCTGTCCAGCTTCCTCGGCAGCGCCATCGAGTTCTACGACTTCCTTCTCTACGGAGCAGCCGCCTCCCTCGTCTTCAACCAGCTGTTCTTCACCGACCTCGACCCGCTCGCCGGCACCATCGCCTCCTTCGGCACCCTCGCCGCCGGATACGTCGCCCGGCCGCTCGGCGGCATCGTGTTCGGCCACTTCGGCGACCGGGTGGGCCGCAAGTCCATGCTGGTGCTGACCATGACGCTGATGGGCGTGGCCAGCTTCGTCATCGGCGTGCTGCCCACCTACGAGCAGATCGGCAGCTGGGCACCGGTGCTGCTGATCGCCGCACGGCTGCTCCAGGGCGTCGCCGTCGGCGGGGAATGGGGCGGTGCCGCACTGATGGCACTGGAGCACGCCCGGACCGAACGGCGCGGACTGGCCGCCAGCTTCGCCAACATGGGCGGACCCGCCGGCGCGGTCCTGGCCACCGCCGTGTTCGCCGCCTTCTCGGCCCTGCCGGAGGACGACTTCCTGGCCTGGGGCTGGCGCGTGCCGTTCCTGCTCAGCGTCGTCCTGCTCGGCGTCGGGCTGTTCGTCCGCATGAAGGTCACCGAGAGCCCGCTGTTCGAGGAGGCCCGACAGGCCGCCACCCGGAAGGACACCGTCGGATCCACCGAAGCCCCGCTGCTGACCGTCCTGCGTCGCCACCCCCGCAACATCGCTTTCGCGGCCCTCGGCGGCTGCGGCGCGCTGGTCCTCCAGTCGCTGCTGGCCACCTTCCTGCTCAGCTACGCGCTCCAGATCGGCTACGACCGCTCCACCGTGCTGACCGCGCAGACCGTGTCGTCGGCGCTGCACATCGTCACCATCCCGGCCTTCGCCGCGCTGTCCGACCGGATCGGCCGCAAGCCGGTCATGATCTGCGGAGCCCTTGCCTCCGCGCTCGCGGCCTTCCCGCTCTTCTGGCTCGTCAACAGTGGCTCCGCCACGCTGCTCACCCTCGCCTACCTCCTGGGCAACCCGATACTCCAGGCATCCATGTACGGACCGATGGCGGCCTTCATCAGCGAGATGTTCGGCACCCGAGCCCGCTACACCGGCGCCTCGCTCGGCTACCAGCTCGCCACGACGCTCGGCGCGGGACTCGCGCCGCTGATCGCGACCAGCCTGCTGACGGCCGCCGGAGGGGGCCGCAACACGGGCACCGTCTCACTCTTCATCGCGGTCGTGTGTCTGGTGAGCGCGGTGGCGATCGCGCTCACACGTGAGACCCACCGCGCGGACATCGGTACACCAGGGGCTGCCCGGACGTCGGCCGACACCGTCCCGGCCGGTCCGGTTTCCTGACGCCGCCTTCGGCCCGTGCGGCGTGCGGTGTCCGTGGCCGTGGGGGAGACGACAGCGACCCCGGCCAGGGGTGGGACCGGGGTCGTGTCGGGGCTCCTGCCGCCACCGGTGCGGTAGGTCGCGGCAGGAGTGCTCAGGCAGGTCAGACCAGGACGCGTACGCCGGTCGGCAGCCCGAACCGGTCGCGGGACCGGCCTTCGTCAATGCCGTCGGCGACGTTGCACAGGTGGTTCATCGCGGCGTGGACGTCGCGCCAGTGGCGCTGGAGGGGCTGGTCGAGGCGGAGGGAGCCGCCGCCGGCCCGGCGGAAGAGGCCGTCGACGGCGTCGGTGGCGCGGCGGGAGGCACGGACCTGGTTGCGGCGGGCCTCGGCCCGGGCCTCGATGGCGATGGTCCGGCCCGCGAGGGTGTCCTCGTACATCCGGTCCATGGTGGCCAGCAGGTGGGTACGGCTGGCATCCAGGTCGGCGGCCGCTTCGCCCAGGCTGGAGAGCTGGTGCGGGTCCTCGGCGGCCCGGCTGCCGACGATGGTGATGCGCCGGCGGGTGTAGGCCAGGAAAGCGGCGAGCGCGCCCTCGGCGATACCGAGGGTGGCGGCGCTGATCGCGCTCGAGAACATGACGCCGAACGGCATCGCGTACTCGGTCCGATCGTCGGACCTGTCGTGGGGGAGGGTGGACATGAAGGACCTGTCTCAGTCGGTGCCGGGCTGGAGGAGTTTGAAGACCAGACGCGCGGCGGTGCGCTGGGCCGCCTGGCGCAGGCGCACCGGGGCCGGGAGGGCTGGGGACGGTGGCGGGGGAGTGGCGGCCAGACGGGGGAAGAGCGCTTCGGCGTTGGTCCGGTTGACGGCCTTGAGCGTGTCCGGTTGGACGTTGCTGTCGAGGCCGCTCGCGAAGTACTGGCCCGCGGGAGTGGGGGCGAAGGGCCAGTCGCTGCCGAAGAGGACGTGTCCGGGGCGGGCGAAGGCGAGGAGGGTGGGCAGGGCGGCGGGGCTGGAGGACAGGGCGGTGTCGAAGTAGAAGGAGCGGAAGTCGTCCAGTACGTCGAGCGGGCTGCGCGCGGTGTCGTCGGCGATGGTGATGGCCATGCGGTGCGAGGAGTAGGGGACGAAGCCGCCGGCGTGGCTGAGGATGAACCGGACGTTCGGATAGCGCCGCGGGATGCCGTTGCGGACCAGGAGGTAGGCGGCGCGGGTGGTGTCCAGCAGGAAGTCGGCGGCGAAGGCGGGAATGCCGTCGACCGGGGGAGCGGGCAGTTCCGCCGGGTGCACGAAGACCACCGCGCCGCGGTCGTTCAGCGTGCGCCACAGTTCGTCCTGGCCGTCGGCACCGAGGTAGGTGCCCCGGTTGTTGGCGAGCAGGGTGACGCCGTCGGCCCGCAGGTCGTCCAGCGCCCGCGCGGCCTCGACGGCGGAGGCGTCGGCGTCGGGCATGGGCAGGGTGGCGAAGAAGCCGAAGCGGCCCGGGTGCCCGGTGGTCAGGGTGGCGGAGTGGTCGTTGAGGCGTCGGGCCAGGCCGGCGGCCTCCTCGGGATCGGTGAGGAATCCGGCGCCGGGCGTGGACACGGAGACGATCGACGTGGCGGTGTCGAGCAGGTCCATCAGTCGCAGTGCCGACTCGGGGCTCCAGTCGGGCAGGGCCCGGCCGCCGGCGTCGGTGATGCCGGCCCGGGCGAGCTCGTCGCGGTAGAAGCCGGGCACCACGTGCTGGTGGACGTCGATGCGCTGTGCCGAAGGGGACATGAAGCGGCCTTTCATGCGGTCTACGGGGTGCGGCGGGGGAAGGCGTGTCGTCCCGGCCGGCGACCGTGCGCTGCCGACTCACGCGACGAGCAGGCTCGGCATCGGCGCGCGGGGCGCCCGAGGAGTCCGGCGGGGCGACGGCGGAAGGCCTCCTGGGAGACCGGGAGAGGAGAGCGGAGGCAGAGCGAGTCGCGAGCCTGGCTTTCTCGACGTCTCAGGCGGACCGGAGGGCGGCCTGTCGTCGGATGAAGGACACCGGCACCGGGCCGAGGACTCCGCATCGGGCCTCCGCCTTCCGGCCGGTGCCGGTGAAGGAAGCGGGGGTCATGGTGCCGCGCGGGATCACCTGCCCGGGAGCCGGTCCGATACCGCAGGCTGCGAGGACGCCGGCCGGCCGGGCGACTGCGGCGGCGGGATGCCCAGGACCTCCTTGCCGCTGCCGGTCGCCACGCGATGTCCGTCGACGGGCAGGTTCACCCTGACCGCCGTGGGAGTGCGACGCGCGGGGCGCAGCGGCGGGCGGCGCGTACGGGGCCTGCGCCGCGGTGGACCATGTCGTCCGGCAGGTGTCCGAAGTCCGGCTCGTGCACGCCGGGGAACTGCTGCACCGGGGCGGAGGTGAGTCCGGCCTTGTGGCCGGTCACCGTCGTTCCGGCGGCCGGGCGGCGGGCGATGCCGTCCCGCTGGACGGTGCAGGCGTCGGCGGGACCGAGGCCGGGCCCCGGTCGTGGGGAGCGGTTCGACCAGTGCCGTGCGGTGGTCGGCCTCCTCGCGTTGCCGGCCGGCCGGGCTCATGCCTTGTTCCTCGCCGCCATGCGCGTCGCCGCGTCGTAGATCAGCTGGGCGTGCAGTTCGAACATCGCCACCAGGTCGACGGCGTCACCGTTGATCTCCCGCTGCACGAACAGTCCGTCACCGCCCGCGATGGCGTAGGTCGTCAGGGTCTGGACGGCCTCTTCGTCCAGGCCCGGGACGAGCGCCTCGGCCATCTCGGCGATCTTCGCGCGCGCGATGTCGCGGACCTGGAGGAACACCGTCCGGCCGCGGGGTTCGGCAGGGCGTCGTTCCAGCGCGAGCATCAGGCCGAGACGGAGGAAGTCGGGGGCGTCGATCAACGACTTCGCCACGTTCCCCGCCATGGTGGTGACCCGCTCCAGCGGGGTGCCCGTCTCGGCGCCGGGAAGTTCGACCGCGGCCAGCCAGGTGTCGAAGCTGCGCTCGATGACGGCGGCGATCAGGTCGTCCTTGTCCTTGAAGTGCCAGTAGATCGAGCTGGCGGGCAGTCCGCACTTGGCGCTGACGGCCGCGATGGACGTGCCCTCGTACCCGCGCTCGCCCGCGATCTCCACGGTGGCGTCGAGGATGCGCTGCCGCGACTCCACCCCGTTCGCGCGCTTCTTGCGGGTCGTCTGCGGCTTCGTCATGGCAGGTGCCCCTCCTGGTGTGCGCTGCGCGCCGGCTACTTGACCGTCTCCGGCGACGAGCCTACCGTAGCACCCGCTCCAATTGGAGTGAGCGCTACATCAACAGCATGACCGACAGTGAGGTGGCCTGATGGGCGAGATCAGCGCCGGGACCAGAGCCGAAGACAGTTCCTACGACGTGGCGGTGATCGGTTACGGACCCACGGGCGTGACCGCGGCGAACCTGCTGGGCGCCATGGGCCTGCGCGTCGTCGTCCTGGAGCGGGACGCCGAGATCTACACGCGCGCCCGAGCCATCTCCACCGACGAGGAGGTCGTGCGCATCTGGCAGCGGATCGGCCTGGCCGAGCGGCTCAAGCAGGACATGCTGACCGAGCGGCCCGTGGACTTCGTCGACGCGAACGGCCGCGCGTTCCTCAGCGCGCACCCCACCCCGCGCGGGCACGGCCATCCGCCGCAGATGTTCATCTACCAGCCGGCGCTGGAGCAGGTCCTGCGCGACGGCACGGACCGCTACCCGAACGTGCAGGTCCTGTTGCGCCACGAGTGCCTGCGCCTGCGCCAGGATGCCGACGGGGTGGAACTGACGGTGGTCGGCACGGCCGACGACTCCGTCCACCGGCTGCGCGCCTCCTACGTGATCGCGGCCGACGGCGGCTCCAGCCTCACCCGCGCCCAGCTGAACATCGGCTACGAGGGCACGACGTACGAGGACCGCTGGGTGGTCATCGACACGAGGATGCTCAAGCCCTGGCCGGACCACGACAAGCTGCGCTTCCACTGCGATCCGGCCCGTCCCGCCGTGGACTGCCCGACCCCGCTCGGCCACCACCGGTGGGAGTTCCCGATCCTGCCCGGCGACGACGAGAAGCAGCTGACCACCGAGGAGGCCGTGTACCGGCTGGTGGCCCGGTACGGCATCTCCCGCGACAGCGTCGAGGTCCTGCGCGCCACCGTCTACAGCCACCACGTGCGCTTCGCCACCCGTTTCCGCATGGGCCGGGTCTTCCTCGCCGGTGACGCAGCCCACGCCATGCCGCCGTGGATCGGGCAGGGCATGGCCGCCGGCGTGCGCGACGTGGCCAACCTCTGCTGGAAACTCGACGCCGTCCTGCGCGGCGAACTGCCCGAGACCGTGCTCGACAGCTACGAGGCCGAGCGCAAACCGCACGTCAAGGAGGTCACGAAGCGGGCGGTGTTCGTCGGCCGGATCATCACCGAACGCCGTCCGCCGGTCGCCCGCGTCCGCAACGGCGCGCTGCGCGCCCTGGACCGCGTACCGGGCTTCGGCGACCGGATGCAGGACGCGAACTGGATTCCCGTCGCCCGCTACGCGGCCGGCCTGCAGGCCCGCCCCCGCACCAGGGCGACCGGCCACCAGGTTCCCCAGCCCTGGGTCACCGGCCCCGACGGCACCCGCGTCCGCCTCGACGACGCGCTCGGCGGCCGCTGGCTCCTCCTGCACGCGCGCACGGCCACGCCCCAGCCCGCCTGGAGCCTGCCCGGCGTCCCCTCCCTCACCGTCACACCCGTCGGCTCCCGGCCGGCCGAGGGAACCCTCGTCGACAGCGACGGCGTCCTGCTGCCCTGGATGACCAGGCACAAGGCGGCCACGCTCGCCCTGCGCCCCGACGCCTACGTCTACGCGGCGGCTTCCGAGGGCTCCCCCCTCCCGCCGCCACCCCGCGGCTTCACGCCGTCCACGACCTCCCGCCCGACCGCGTCCACCGCCCAGTGAGGACACCGGCACCATGACGACGACACCGACCGGCCTGCCGACGATGCAGGAGACGACGTACGACATCGGCGGAAGGAAGATCTTCGCCGCGGAGACCGGCGACGGCCCGCCGGTCCTGCTGCTGCACGGCGGCGGTCCCGGGGCCTCGGGCGTCTCCAACTACGCCCGCAACATCGCGGAACTGGCCAAGGAGTACCGCGTCATCGTCCCCGACCTGCCCGGCTACGGCCGCAGCACCAAAGGCATCGACGGCACCGACCCGTTCGGCGACCTCGCCGGCGGCATCCGCGGCCTCCTCGACGCGCTCGACCTGGCAAAGGCCCACCTGGTGGGCAACTCCTACGGCGGCGCCTGCGCACTGCGCCTCGCCCTGGACACCCCCGAACGAGTCGACCGCATGGTGCTGATGGGACCCGGCGGGATCGGCACCACCCGAGCCCTGCCCACCCCCGGCCTCACCAGCCTCCTGAACTACTACACGGGCGACGGGCCCTCGCGCTCGAAGCTGGAGAGGTTCATCCGCCACTTCCTGGTCTTCAACGCCGCCGACGTGCCGGACTCCGCCATCGACGAACGCTACGAGGCGAGCATCGACCCAGAGGTCATCGCCTCGCCGCCGCTGCGCCGCCCGTCGGGCCCGGGTGCGCTGCGCACCCTCTGGAAGACGGACTTCACCCGCGACGCGCGACTGAACCGGCTGCCCGTCCCCACCCTCGTCCTGTGGGGCGCGGCCGACAAGGTCAACCGGCCGTCCGGCGGCCCCATGCTGGCCGACCGGATGCCCGACTGCGACCTCTACCTGGTCGCCAACACCGGCCACTGGGTGCAGTTCGAACGCGCCGACCTCTTCAACCGTCTGTGCGCCGGCTTCCTGGCAGGCCGCCGATGACCACCGCCACCGCCACCGCCTCCGTCTTCGGGGCCGTCCACCTCGGCTACGTCGTCATCGAGACCGACCGCTTCGCCGACTGGCGCCGCTTCGGCACCGACGCGATCGGCATGCACCACGACGCCCTCTCTCACGACCTCATGCGCTTCCGGCTCGACGACCAGGAGTGCCGCTTCCTGCTCCGCCGCGGCCCGGCCGAGGACGTCGTCGCCACCGGATGGCACATCGACGACCACACCTCCTTCGAGCGGATCGAGGCCCGTATCCGGGCCCACGGCGTGCCCGTCGTCCAGGGCTCCGAGGAGGAGGCGGCCGTGCGCGGAGTGGAGCGCCTGCTGCGCTTCCCCGGCCCCAAGGGCATCACCCAGGAGATCTACACCACCCCCCGGCTGTCCCCCGAGCCGCTGCGGATGCTCGCCTCCGGATTCGTCACCGGTGACTCCGGCATGGGACACGTGGCGATCACCTCCACCAAACCCGCCCGGTTGCGCGGCTACTTCAGCACCGTCTTCGACGCCCGGCTCACCGACTGCATCGACGAGACCATCAGCGGCGTGAAGCTCAAGATCCGCTTCCTGCGCGTCAACGAACGCCACCACTCCATCGCCGTCGCCGCGACCCAGGGCCTGCCGATCGACCCGATCCGCACCCGCGTCCAGCACCTCAACATCCAGGCCGCCACCCTCGACGACATCGCCCAGAGCTACCAGCGCGTCCACGAACTCGGCTTCGACATGGCGCTCTCCGTCGGTCAGCACACCAACGACAAGGAGCTGTCCTACTACGCCCGCACGCCCTCCGGCTTCGAATGGGAGGTCGGCTGGAACCCTCTCGTCATCGACGAGGACACCTGGGAACCCACCACCCACCAGGGCATCAGTATCTGGGGACATCTCCCGGTCGGCCAGACCATCGTGGACAAGCTCGCCCGGTTCCGAGCCGGCGTCCGCTCGCTGGCCCGTACCGAGGACACCGTGCCGGCACTCAGCGGTGCGGGAATCCCCGACGAGTGACCACCGTGCGGGAACAGCCGCCTGCTTCCGCTCCCGGCATGGGTGCGGAAGCAGGCGGCCCGCGCCGTCCCTCACACGGTTCCGGGCGTCAGGTTTCCGATCGCCGGGTGCCGATCCTCCGCGCCAGCACGGGGAACTGCGCCAGCGCGTTGGACCGCTCGACCGCCAGCCGCTCCCGCGGGGTGAACGTCTCGCTCAGTTGCGGGGCAGGGTCGCCGGTGCCGGGGAACAAGGCGCTGGTGAAGGGCCAGTCGGTGGCGAACAGGATGTGATCGGTGCCGGCCAGTTCCTGGACCGGCCCCATGGCCTCCGGTACCGGTGAGAGGGCGGTGTCGTAGTAGAGGTCCCGGAAGTGCCTGCTGATGCCGTCCGCTCCGGGGATTCCCACCTGCTGTGCGATGGCCGGGGTGAGGGTCAGCAGGCTGGTGCGCCAGGAGAGGTAGGGCAGGGTGCCGCCCGCGTGGGCGGCGAGCCAGCGGATGTTCGGACAGCGCTGGTAGACGCCCTTGTAGAGCATGTTGACGAGCGCGCGGGTCGTGTCGAACGTGAACTCGTAGAGGAATGCGGGAAGCCCGAGCGCGGGAGTTGCCGGCGGGGTCACCGGGTGGATGAAGACCATGGCGCCGAGGGCGTCGAGCGTCTTCATCAGCGGTTCGAGGACCGGGTCGCCCAGGTAGGTGCCGCCGTAGCTGCTGAAGATGCCGATGCCGTCCAGCTTCAGCTCGCGCAGACCGTATTCGGCCTCCACGGCGGCTGCGGCGACGTCCGACGCTTTGGGGCTCGTGCCCAGGGGCAGCACGGCGAACCCGCCGAAGCGCCCCTTCAGCACCGCGGACGCCGACTGCGCGAGGTCCTGGCTCATGTACGTGTTGAGGCGCCGGGCCATCGCCACCCGTTCCTCGGACGAGGACAGATGGGTGACGCCGGGCTCGGACACCGAGACCACCTGTGTCTGGATGCCATAGCGGTTCATGAAGTCGACCGCGAGGCCGGGACTCCACGCCGGTACGGGGATCCCGCCGATCTCGGTGATCCCGTGCTCGGTGAGCGACTGGCGGTAGAAGTCCGGAACGAGATGGCAGTGCACGTCGATGCGGTCCCGCCCGCGTGCCACCGCAGGGGCGGCGTCCGCCGGGGTTCCTCCCAGGGCCGCCGCCGCGACGCCCAGGGGTACTGCCGCCCTCAGCAGCCCGCGCCGTCGCATTCCGCGCTGGTCGTTCGGTTCGTCATCGCCCATGGAACACCTCATCGTGAGAGCGAAGGGGACGTGGGGCATCGGTGTGTGCCCGACGGGGACAACGGACAGCCGCGAGAGGGAAAGGGACGGCCACCTGACCTGTCGTCAGAGCATTTCTGTAGCGTTCACTACGGGGCTGCCGGAGTGAGCGCTACGTTAAGAGCGGCGTCGGGGGCCGTCAAGGCGACGGACGAAAACGCTGTGCGCAGGCCGCGGGGCCCGGGGCGCGGCCCGTTCGGCCGCGCCCCGGGCGCCCCGTGTCATCCGCCGTAGGCGAGACCGTGGCCGAAGGGGCGGACCGGGTCGGTGCTCTCCTGCGGTGTGTCGGGCCTGTCCTTTTCGGCCTCGGCCGCCTGGCCCGGTCGCCGACCGCCGGCGGAAGCGGTCCGCGGGGAGTCGAAGCGGTCTGCGGGGAGTCCGGCCCCCGGGCTCAGGTCCCGGCCGCACCCCGGACGTGCCGGCCCGCGCGGAGCGTTCGGGACAGGCCGAGTGCCGCAGTCCGTACAGCGGGCGCGAGCTGCGCCGGGTGGAAGCGGGCGCGGGGCACCGCGACCGAGAGGGCGGCCACGGCCACCGGTCCGTCGAAGACGGGCGCGGCGATGCAGCTGACACCGGGGGCGGCTTCCTCCTCCTCGTAGGCCAGGCCCGCCAGCCGAGCCTGTTCGACGGCGGTGCGCAGCCGCTCCGGGTCGGTGACCGAGTGAGGGGTGAGCCGGGGCAGAGGCGCCGCCAGCACCTCTTCGACCAGCGTCGTCTCGGAGAACGCCAGCAGGGCCTTGCCCACACCGGTGCAGGACAGCGGCAGACGTCCGCCGATCCGGGAGGGCAGTCGAAGAGCCTCGTGACCGTGGATGCGTTCCACGTACACCACCTCGTGCCCCTCGCGTACCCCCAGATGGACCGTCTCGTGTGTCGCCTCGAACAGGTCCTGCATGAACGGCAGCGCTGCCTCGCGCAGATCACGGCGGTGCGGTACCAGCGCCCCCAGCTCGAACAGCTTGTCGCCCAGCCGGTACGCCTCAGCCTCCCGTTCGAGCAGTCCGAGCCGCACCAGGTCCGCGCACAGCCGGAACGCGGTGGTCTTGCTGAGCCCGGTCCGCTCGACGAGTTCTGTCAAACGGAACCTCCCTCCGTCGGGCCGGAAGCAATCGAGCACCACCACCGCCTTGTCGAGCATGTTCCCCTGACTGCTGTTCCGTGTCATGGAACAGATTTTGCCGCACCCTCCCGGGCGCGCCTATATCTGTCCTGAGCCGACGGCCACCACCGTCGGCAAAGGCCCCCACCCACCGTTCCCCCGAGGTGTCTCCATGTCCCACAACCGACGCGCCGACCTTGGCATCGAAGGGACCCGGCCGTGAGCGCCCCCGATTCCGCCGCGGTGGCCGAGGCCGCCTCCGTCCTGGAGGAAGCCGCCCGCACAGGCGTCCCGTGTCCGCCCGTGCGGAATCTGCTCCCCGAGGGGGACGTCGCAGCCGCCTACGCGGTGCAGCGCCGCCATCTCGAGCGGGCCCTGGCGGACGGCCGGCGCGCGGTCGGCCGCAAGATCGGCCTGACCTCACCGGCCGTACAGCGCCAACTCGGCGTCGACCAGCCCGACTTCGGGTTCATCCTCGCCGACATGGCGGTTCCCGAGGGCCGGCCGATCGCCCCGGGCCGCCTGCTCCAGCCGAAAGTCGAGGCCGAGGTCGCTCTGGTCCTGGCGGCGGACCTGCCGCACCGGGACCCGACCGTCGCCGACCTGCTGCGGGCCACCGCGTTCGCGCTGCCCGCGCTGGAGATCGTCGACAGCCGGATCGCCGACTGGGACATCACCATCGTCGACACCGTCGCCGACAACGCCTCCTGCGGACTGTTCGTCCTCGGCGGCACGCCCGTTCCGCTGGACCGGGTCGACCTGCGCGCCGCCCGCATGACACTCACGAAGAACGGCGAAACGGTCTCCACCGGTACCGGCGCCGACTGCCTGGGCAGCCCGCTCACCGCGGCTCTCTGGCTTGCCGCGACCCTCGCCGGCCTCGGCGACCCGCTGCGGGCCGGCGACGTGATCCTCACCGGTGCGCTGGGCCCGATGGCGGTCGCCGCCGAGGGCGACGAGTTCACCGCCCGCATCGAAGGCCTCGGCACGGTGGCGGCCGTCTTCGCCGCCGCGGACACGGAAGGAACCCCGGCATGACCACCAAGGTCGCCGTCATCGGATCCGGCAACATCGGCACCGACCTGATGATCAAGATCCTGCGGCTCTCCGACGACCTGGAGATCGCCGCCCTGGTCGGCATCGACCCGGAGTCCGACGGTTTGGCCCGCGCTCGTCGGCTGAAGGTCGCCACCACCCACGAGGGCATCGACGGCCTGGTCGCGATGGACGAGTTCGCCGACGTCGAGATCGTCTTCGACGCCACCTCCGCCGGAGCACACCGCCGCCACGACGAGGTGCTGCGCGCCCTGGGGCGCCGGGTGGTCGACCTCACCCCGGCCGCCCTGGGCCCGTACGTGGTGCCGCCGGTCAACGGCGACGCCCACCTCGACGCCTCCAACGTCAACATGGTCACCTGCGGCGGCCAGGCCACCATCCCCATGGTCGCGGCGATCTCGGCGGTCACCCCCGTCCACTACGGCGAGATCGTCGCGTCGATCTCCTCCCGCTCGGCCGGTCCCGGCACACGCGCCAACATCGACGAGTTCACCGAGACGACCTCGGCGGCCATCGAGAAGGTCGGCGGCGCCGGACGCGGCAAGGCCATCATCATCCTCAACCCCGCCGAGCCCCCGCTGATCATGCGGGACACGGTCCACTGCCTGGTCGGCGACTGCGACGACGAGGCCGTCACGGCCTCCGTCGAGGAGATGGCGCAGCGGGTGCGAGCGTACGTCCCCGGCTACCGGCTGAAGCAGAAGGTGCAGTTCGAGCGGGTGGCCGCCGATGATCCGCTGCGCTCGCTGCTCCCGGTCGGCGGCCATGCGGCCGGAGCGACGAAGGTGTCCGTCTTCCTCGAGGTCGAGGGCGCCGCCCACTACCTGCCCGCCTACGCCGGAAACCTTGACATCATGACCTCGGCCGCGCTGCGCACCGCCGAGCGCATGGCCGCCCACGCGAAGACGGTGACCGCATGAGCAACGTACCGCCCCTCTACGTCCAGGACGTCACCCTGCGGGACGGGATGCACGCCGTCCGCCACCGCTACACCGTCGACCAGGCCCGCACCATCGCCGCCGCCCTGGACGCCGCCGGAGTGGCCGCGATCGAGATCGCCCACGGCGACGGCCTCGCCGGCTCCTCCATCACCTACGGCGTCGGCTCCCACACCGACTGGGAGTGGATCGAGGCCGTCGTGGGCGCCGTCACCCACGCCGTCCCCACCACTCTGCTCCTGCCCGGCATCGGCACCCTGCACGACCTGCGCCAGGCGTACCGGCTCGGTATCCGCTCAGTTCGCGTCGCCACCCACTGCACCGAGGCCGACATCTCCGCCCAGCACATCGCCGCCGCCCGCGAACTGGGCATGGACGTCGCCGGGTTCCTGATGATGTCTCATATGGCCGAACCCGCTGAACTCGCCCGCCAGGCGCAGCTGATGGAGTCCTACGGCGCCCAGTGCGTGTACGTCACCGACTCCGGCGGCCGCCTCACCATGGACGGCGTCCGCGACCGGGTCCGCGCTTACCGAGACACTCTCGACCCGGCCACCGGCATCGGCATCCACGCCCACCACAATCTCGGCCTCGGCGTCGCCAACTCCGTCGTCGCCGTGGAGAACGGCGTCACCCGGGTCGACGCTTCCCTCGCCGGCCAGGGTGCCGGCGCGGGCAACTGCCCCCTGGAGGCGTTCATCGCGGTCGCTGACCTGATGAGCTGGGAGCACGGCTGCGATCTCTTCCCCCTCATGGACGCCGCCGACGACATCGTCCGTCCGCTGCAAGACCGCGAGGTCCGCGTCGACCGTGAGACGCTCACCCTCGGCTACGCGGGCGTCTACTCCAGCTTCCTGCGCCACGCCGAAGCAGCCGCACGACGGCACGGGGTCGACACCCGCGCGATCCTGGCAGAAGTCGGCCGACGCGGCATGGTCGGCGGCCAGGAGGACATGATCACCGACATCGCCCTCGACCTGGCGGCCGCAGCCACCGTCTGACGCCGTCGTTGCCCGCCCGGACTGGCGGGTGACAGGCTGGGCGGTGAAAGCGGCTCCCCTCCACGGCCGGGAAAGGGCACTGGACCAGCGCAGGTCAGTCCGGTGCACACAGCCTGGGCACCCGCCCCTGACCGGGAGGAACCCAGGCTGTGAGGTGAGTCCCTGTTCCGGCCGGCCGAGGACATCGGGGTGTCGTACTCGATGGTCGACCAGACCCGGTGGACGGCGTCCCGCCGGCCCAAGGAGCGCCGGGTCGCGGGCGTCTCCTGTACGGTCCACCGGATTCTGGCGGGGATCGCGGACGAGGAGGAGCGGTTCGAGGCGATCGGCACCCCGCCGGCGGGGAAGTCGCGGTGGACGCCGGACGAGGCGAACCGGCGGGCGGGCCGTCAGGTCGTCAGGCCCGTGACCCCGCAGGAGAAGGTCAGCGCGGTCCACACGCTCGCGATGGACGAGAAGGCCGCGGCGACGGTGACCGGCGACCTGCTGCGGCGCCCGGCCGTGGTCGCGCAGGTCAGGCCCGAGGACAAGGTGAGGGCGGCGGCGGAGCTGTCCCGCGAGGACGAGGTCGCCGCCGCGATCGCCCCGGACATCCTGCGGCGTCCCGCGGTCGTCGCGAAGGTCCCGCCCGCCGACAAGGTGAAGGTCGTCGAGGAGCTGACACGGGACGAGAGCGTCGTCGCGGAGGTGACTGCCGGTCTGCTGCGCCGCCCGGACGTCGCGTTCAAGGCGATGGGCGACGACACCGCCCGCCACCAGGTAAACCGTGCCCGGGTCGAACGCGGCCGGCAGGCCCGCGAGGACTTCGAGGAGAACAACCCGCTCGCCCCGGCGATCCGCGCGATCGACCGGTCGGTGGAGTTCCTGGACCTGGTCACCGCCTGCCCCGCGTTCGTCGCCGCGGCCGGCCGGGTCGTCCCGGGCCTCGCGACCGGCAACGCGGCGACGACGGACGCGTCCTGGTCCACGAGAACGTCGCCCGGGTGCGGGCCGCCCTGGACCGGATCGAGAAGGCCGTCGACACCGGAAAGGTCGACGCCGACGGCGAACTGGCCAAGCTCCCGCAAGGCGAACAAGCCGGTGCCACACACCTGCGAGCGCAGATCGGCCGCCTCCCACCGGCACGCCGACACCGTCCGGTTCGTGCTCTTCGAGGCCCGCCCGGCGGGGCTGACCTTCCCCCAACCCGGTCAGGTGGAAGGGGGGTCGAATTGATCCGGCACCGCTGCTACCCGTCCGACACCTATGACGACTGACGACGAATGGGCCCTCATCGAGCCCCTCCTCCCGCCACCGGCCTGCGAGTCCCCCAAGGGGGGACGCCCCGAGAAGCACCCGCGCCGCGAGATCGTCGACGCGATCCGCTACGTCGACACCGAATGCAAGCGGCGGGCCCTGCCCAGGGACTTCCCGCCCTGGCGGACCTGCTACAGCTTCATGGCCCGCCGGGCAGCCACCGGTGTCGTCGGGCAGATCCGCGACCAGCTACGCAATCGCATCCGCCGCGAGAGGGGCCGGGCCCCCGGCGCAGTCGTCACCGTCATCGACTCCCAGTCCGTGAAGGCCGCCGAGGCTCGGAGTCGTTGATCACCTGGGCCGCGATCACACTGATGACCAGGCGCATCACCCGCAGGTCCTCCCGCCGGAGCGGACAACCCGCTTCCCACGAGGCCAACCGGGACTGATCGTTCTCAAGTTCACGGTCGGCAACTCCACCCGGACCGACCCGCGTCCCGGACCGGCACCAACCCTGAAGGCCGTCCGCTACGCCAGCACCGCACGGAATGCCCGCTCGCCGATACCGTGCATCAGTGGGTTGTCCGCCGAGTGCGACAGGAAGACCAAGGACAGGGCAAGCGCCCACCCGCGGGCCCGCTCCCAAGTCGCGTCGTCCGCGCGGCCGTACGCCTGTCGAAGAACGGCGCGCTGCTCCGCGGTGAACAACATCCAGGCCACGGACAGGTCGGTGGCAGGATCGCCGGAGGTAATGTCACCGAAGTCGATCACGGCGCTGATCCGGCCGCCGTCGACCAGGATGTTGGCCGGGTGCAGGTCTCCGTGCAGCCACACCGGCGGCCCGTCCCAGACGGGCGCCGCGACGGCCTTCTGCCAGATCTGCAGGGCGATTGCTCGATCGTCCGGGGCGACATGTGCCAGCCCGGTCAGGACGCCCTCGGCGCGTCCGGCCAGCGGAATCCCGCGAGCCGCGTTGACTGGCGCCTCCGAAGCGGCCGGGGCGTGCAGCGCATCCAGGAACTCGCCGATCGTCGCCGCGGCCGAACAGGGGTCGTCGGGCTCCGACCGCGCCGCGATCCGGCCCGCGAAAAACGGCACGACGCTCCAGGACCACGGGTACCGAGCTGTCGGCTGCCCGACACGCACCGGCGTCGGCACGGGCAACGGCAGGCGGTCGGCCAACTCCGGCAACCACCGCTGCTCGTGCGCGAGAAGCTCGGCGGCCATGGCACGCCGAGGCAACCGGACGAGGAACTCCTCGCCGAGTCGGCACACAAGGTTGTCCCAGCCGTTCGCCAGCACCTCGACCGGCAGATCCGCCAGGTCGGGGTGCTGTTCGTCGAGTAGACGGCGCACCAGACCGGCTGAGAGTGAAACCTCCGCGGCAGGCATTCGGTGAACTGTCACAGCGAGAACTCTACGGCGGTGGCCCGGCGCACGTGTCCGGGTCGGCGAGGATCTTCTGTGCCCACGCGATGGTCGGCCCGAGGTCGTCCCACCGGGCGCGGTCCGCCCGCCGCTGCGCCTCCGCGCGCTCGTGTTCGATCTCCTGGTCGTACGGGGTGCAGTGCCAGTCGGCCATCGCCTGCTCGCGCTCGCTCATCGCCGCCCACACCGTGAGCGGGTACAACGGCACCAGGCACCGCCGGCACGAGCGCTCCGCCGACGACCGGGCCACCCGGTGGCCGCGCTCACGGCGTTCGTCGCACGCCAGGCACATCCCGTCGCCGTAGCTCCTGGTCGGTGCCGGCGTCCGGAAGACGGTGCCGCAGTCCTGGCAGGTCCGGTGCCGCAGTCCTGGCAGGTCCGGCGACGCAGGTCCTCCCGGCGCCGGGCCTCCCGGTCCTCGCACACGCCGCACATCCACACTGGGACGGGGAACACCTCGCCGCAGTCGGTGCAGGTGCGCCGCTGCTGCATCTGCCGGCGCTGCAGAGCCGACAGCGGCCGCATCGTCACCGCCTGCTCCGGGTCCCACAGAGCGATCCGGGTCCCGTACCAGTGGACGTAGACGTACGCGACCGGCCGCTGCCCCGCAGCGGGCTTGCGCCGCACCGCTCCCAGTTGGGCCTTTGTCCGCAGGTACGCCGGTGCCCTGCCGCTCGCGTACACCGGCACTCCCTTCACGAACTTCAGCGGCTCGCCGCCTAGCGGCGACCAACAGCGGTGAAACATGACATAGCTTCTGAATCAATGTCAAGTATCCGAAAAATGGGTCAGGTTGGGCGTATGCGCTTAGATGCCCGCTCGCGTACGCGAGGGAGAGATTCACCCGCCCGGGGGGTGGTGACGTTGAGCCTGGAGGTGGGTGAGGCCGCCGTCGTGGGCTGGCCGCGCGGGGGAACACGGCGAGGGCCCGGACCGTGTGTGGTCCGGGCCCGCGGTAGGCGTCCAGCCACCAGCCGGAAGCCCACTACGAGGCCCTCATCGGCGACGCCGTCGCCGTCCTCCCGACGCCCATGAGGCGGTGCGCCTGCTCTCGGGTGTCGTCACCGGCGTCGACACGACGACGACCTGCCGCGGCGACGCCTGCGTGACACCCGAGGCAGCCCAGGACGCCCTGTACGCCTGGAAGAACCAGCTCACCTGCATATTCCCCGAACCCCCGGAGGAGGAGGCTCGATGGAACTGGAGGTGGGCGCGCGACCACGGCCGCAGAGCCGCGTGCCAGCACCGTCGGCGCCGTGGACGCCGAGGCAAGCACGTGGTACTCCGCCGGAGGGGAGATCGAGGGGATCTTCTACTGCACCGACCACAAGAGGGTCCAGTGGACGTATGACGCCTGCTCCGACGCCGCTGAAGCGGCCCTGACCAGGGCCGGATTCGACCCCTACTCGTTCGACACCGCCGCCGAGGCGTACCACGCGGCCTTCCTCGCCCTGTCGAAGGCCGGAACACTGCCCGACGGACGAACGCTTGCCTGAGCGTTGCGCCAGGTGTTGCCGGACCTGTCGATCCCCTCTCGCATCTGTGCACGTCAGTAACCGGTTTTGGCGTGGTCGGGCTGCTGGCATCCCCGTTGCGCCGCCCCTTCGCCCATGCCCTGGCGGGAGTTGAGGAGTGGGAGGGCGGGATGGGCGGCGCGGACGCGGCCGGGGGTCGGGCGCGCTCACCGGCATTGCGCGTCGCCGGGGCCGCCGCGCGGGATGGCGCCACTGGCCGGAGGCGTCGCGGGCGACGTCGACGCCGACTTCCACCACCAGCTCGGGTTCCACCAGCGTGACGACCGGCTTTTCCTGGCTGCCCCACCCGGCGGAGAACGACCAGCCCGTCCACGGATGACCGCGCCGTCCTCGAGCGAGCAGGCCGGCGACCGCCGCACCTGCCGCCCGGGCAAGGGTGGTGGTGTGGCCGACGTGCTGAAGGCGGCCTTCGGTGTCGCACCTGCCGAGCAGCAGCGTGCGGGGAGCGGCCAGGGAGCCGGTGACCGCGCCGGCGATCGCCTCACTCGTCTCGCTCGTCTCGCGGACCTACTGGTGAGGATTCAGTATCCCAAGGCTGCGCGATTCGTGCACGAAACAGGACATGGAGCTCCGTCGTCGATGGGGCAGCGGTGAGGGGCGGCGGCGTTATGTCGGGGACATTCTGGGCACTGGTGAGCGCCGGGGCAGCCGACGAGGAGGGTCCGGTCATGCGGGAGTCGTCGCAGGGCGTCACGGTCGTGGCTCTCCTGGCGGATCCGGACGCGCCGACGGAGATCGCGCAGCATTTGGCCCGGGTACTCCCTGCTCGGCTCGCCGGCAAGTCAGGACAGGGGCGGCGGTTCGACGTCGAGGTGGTCAGTGAGCCCTTCACCGCGGGGACCGAGGACCTGTCCACGTTGACGCGCCGGATCGTGGACCGCGGGCGTGCGGAAAGCTGGGACATCGTCGTGGCCCTCACCGACCTTCCGCTGCACTCACACGGGCGCAAGCTCGTGGTGGATCTGAGTCACGAACACGGCTTGGCGCTGCTGTCGCTTCCGTCGCTGGGGGGCCTGCGTTTTGAGCGAAGGGCTCTGCGGGCGGTGGAAGAGGCCGTTCTCAGCTTGGCGAGTCCGCGAGCCGCTGGGGCTGCTGAAGAGCCTCCCCGGGGTCAGTCGCTGGGACGTTTCGCCAGTCGTCTCGCGCCGATTCACCCGGGCCCGATCGATGAGGACGAGACCGCTGATCTCCGGTACGTCGTCAGCGGGCCGCGCGGTTACCTGAGGGTGCTCGGCGGTATGGTCCGCGCCAACCAGCCGTGGCGGTTGGTGCCGGGTCTGTCGAAAGCCCTGGCGGCCGCACTCGCCACGGGAGCGGTCGCCACCGTGAACTCCACCCTCTGGAGTCTGTCCGAGGCTCTGAGCACGCCGCGCCTCGTGATCGCCATGGTCGGGTCCGTCGCGCTCATGATCGGCTGGCTGATCGTGGACGCGCACCTGTGGCACCGATCAGAAGGGGCCTCGCCGGAGGCGAGGAAAAGGGCGCTCCTCTACAACGCGTCCACGGTCGTGACCGTCTGCATCGGAGTGCTCGTCTGCTACGCGGGTTTGCTGGTCATCAACTTGGTGTGGGCGCTCTTCCTCCTCAACGACCGCGTCTTCGCCTCCATGACACGAACCCCGCTGCACGCCACGGAATACTGGACGCTGTCCTGGTTCGTCGCTTCGATCGCCACGGTGGGCGGCGCGCTGGGATCGGGTCTGGAGAGCGACGAGGCGATCCGGGCAGCCGCTTATTCCAAGCGCGAACAGGAACGTCGGCGGATGCTCGAGGACGACGGTGAGTAGCTGGTGACCAGACTTGGAGATGCGTCCTTGATCGGTAGTCGTCCGGTAAACAAAAAATCGGCTGATCGATCGGTGAAGGGTAGTTTCGCGTCGCAGGCCGACGGGGACCCGCACCGCACGCCGTCGGAGCGCCGAGGCTCCGCCTGGTGGGCCGACGGCCCAACCAAACCACCGTTCCACCTGATCCGGGTGAACGGCCGCAGAGGCGTCCCGGAGCCACGGACTCCCTCGTAGCACTTCCAGAGTCAGGCTCTTTGCGCCGTCTCATCATCGCTGTGCCGCGGTCATGCCGTGACACCGAGGGAAGTCATCATGAAAGCAGCGGTATACGAAGGACCGCGAACGGTCACGGTGAAGGACGTACCGGACGCGAAGATCGAGCATCCCTGCGACATCATCGTCAAGATCACCTCCACCAACATCTGCGGTTCGGACCTGCACATGTACGAGGGCCGCACCTCGTTCGAGTCCGGCCGCACCCTGGGGCACGAGAACATGGGGCAGGTGGTGGAGGTCGGCTCGGCCGTCCGCAAGGTACAGGTCGGCGAGTACGTGGTCCTGCCCTTCAACATCGCCTGCGGCTTCTGCAAGCAGTGCGAGCAGGGTCTGACCAACTACTGCCTGACCATGCAGCCGGAACCGGCCCTCGCGGGAGCCGCCTACGGATTCGCCGACATGGGCCCCTACCAGGGCGGCCAGGCGGAGCTGCTGCGCGTGCCCTACGGTGACTTCAACGCGCTACGTCTGGGCGAGGACGCCGCCGAGCGGCAGACCGACTACGTGATGCTCGCCGACATCTTCCCCACCGGCTATCACGCCACCGAGATGGCCCACGTCAAACCGGGCGACCAGACGATCGTCT
Organism: Streptomyces sp. NPDC003247; assembly: GCF_042888135.1. NCBI lineage: Bacteria > Bacillati > Actinomycetota > Actinomycetes > Kitasatosporales > Streptomycetaceae > Streptomyces > Streptomyces sp. NPDC003247. The sequence goes on along the minus strand of NZ_JBIAPF010000010.1, from coordinate 13,760 downwards.
TCGGGGCCGGTCCCGTCGGGCTGATGGCGACCTACTCCGCCCTCCTCAAGGGCGCCGGCCGCGTCTGGACGGCCGACCACCAGCCCGACCGGCTGCGCAAGGCGGAGGAGATCGGGGCCATCCCGATCAACACCGCCGAGCAGGACCCGGCGGAGGTCGTCAAGGAGGCCACCCTCGGTCTGGGCGCCGACAACGGCTGCGAATGCGTCGGCTACCAGGCGCACGACCCCCAGGGACACGAGGACGCCAGCCTCACGCTCAACGGACTGATCGACTCGGTCAGGTTCACGGGTGACATCGGCGTGGTGGGCGTGTTCCTGCCCCAGGATCCCGGCGGCGCGGAGGCTCAGGGCGAGCTGGAGGCCCAGGGCAAGGTCCCGATCGATTTCGGGATGATGTGGTTCAAGGGCCAGCACATGGGGACCGGGCAGGCGCCGGTGAAGAAGTACAACCGGGCGCTGCGGGACCTGATCGCCGGCGGGAAGGCGAAGCCGAGCTTCGTGGTCTCCCACGAGCTCAGCCTGGATGAGGCCCCCACCGCCTACGAGCACTTCGATGCCCGTGACGAGGGCTGGACCAAGGTGGTCCTGCATCCCAACGGACACGGCAACGGTCACAAACAGTAACGGCCACAAACAGTAACGGCCACAAACAGTAACGGCCACAAACAGTAACGGCCACAAACAGTAAGGGAGCACAGGGCCGCCGCCCGCCTGCTCCCCGCAGGACAGGGCCGACCGACGAGCGACGTCCAACCCCGGCTTCGGCCGGGGCCGGACGGGCGATCGTCGCCAACGCTCCTGCCCTACCTGAGCAGCAGCGGCGATCAACGTGCCCGGCTCGGTAGGCCGGACGGCGGATCCCGATGACGCTGATCGAGGATTGGATGCGGGCCACGCGGAAACTCCGCCGTTGTCCGCTGTGCGCCCTTCACCTTCTCACTCAAGTGGCTTGCCTTCCGTTCACCTCACCGCACGAGGGAAGCACCCATGAAGACAGACACCCGTTCCGCCTCCCGCCTACGACACGATCCGCTCGTGCGTGGCCTGGGCTGGGCCAGTGCGCTCCTGGGGGTGCCGCAGGTCTTCGCCCCGGCCGGCTTCGCCCGGGCCCTGGGCGTGGACGACACCTCCCGGCACCGCTCGGCCACGACCGCCGTCGGGGTGCGGGAGCTGGCGGCGGCGACCGGATTGCTGGGGCGGCCGCATCCCGCCTGGCTCTGGGGCCGCGTCGGCGGCGACCTCATGGATCTGACGATGCTGACCCGGGCCTTGAAGAACCACAACGGCCGCGGCCTGGGCCGCACCGTTGCCGCGACCGCCGCGGTCACCGCCATCACGGCCACGGACGTCTACGCGGCCGTGACCCGCACCCGTAGGAGCGCCCCCATGGAACTGACCGCGGCCACCACCGTCACCCCATCCCCGGATGAGGTCTACGCCCTCTGGAGGGACCTGGAGCGCCTGCCGGCTTTCATGGCGCACCTGGAGGAGGTGCGCGTCACCGGCCCGCGCACCAGTCACTGGCGGGCCAGCGCGCCGTTCGGTAAGGCGGTCGAATGGGACGCCGAGACCACACAGGACGTCCCCGGCCAGTTGATCGCCTGGCGGTCGGTGGACGGTGCCGACATCGACAACTCCGGCGAGGTCCGCTTCATGCCCGCTCCCGGCGGCCGGGGCACGGAGATCCGGGTGGCCATGCACTACGACCTGCCCGGCGGGGCGCTGGGCAAGGCTGCGGCGCGCTACTTCGGCGAGGAACCGCACCAGCAGCTGGACGACGACCTGCGCCGCTTCAAGCAGATCGCGGAGACCGGCGAGGTCGTCCGCTCCGAGGGCGCACCCGGCGGCAAGCGGGCCCGCGGCGAGTTCCCGCAGCACCCGGCCCGACCGCTGACCGAGGACGAACTGATGGAGGCCCTGGTATGAAGGCGAACTGCTGGACGGGACGCAACTCGGTCGAGGTGCAGGACGTTCCCGAACCGTCGATCCTGAACAGCCGCGACGCCATCGTGAAGATCACCTCCACGGCGATCTGCGGCTCCGACCTCCATCTGGTCGACGGCTACGTCCCCACCATGGAAAAGGGCGACATTCTGGGCCACGAGTTCATGGGAGAGGTCGTCGAGGTCGGCCCCGGCATCAGCGATGGCAAACTGCGCGTCGGCGACCGGGTCGTCGTGCCCTTCCCCATCGCTTGCGGTGCCTGCGCGTCCTGCCGCGCGGAGCTGTACTCGTGCTGCGAGAACACCAACCCCAACGCCGGCATCTCGGAGAAGTTCTTCGGCCACCCCACCGCCGGCATCTACGGCTACTCCCACCTCACCGGCGGCTTCGCCGGCGGCCAGGCCGAGTACGCCCGCGTGGTGCTCGCCGACGCCAACGCCCTCAAAATCGAGTCGGACCTCACCGACGAGCAGGTGCTGTTCCTGTCCGACATCCTGCCGACCGGGTACATGGGCGCCGACATGTGCGACATCCAGGAAGGTGACGTCGTCGCCGTCTGGGGCGCCGGGCCGGTCGGCCAGTTCGCCATGGACAGCGCCCGGGTCCTGGGCGCGGAGAAGGTCATCGCGATCGACAAGGAGACCTACCGGCTCGACATGGCCGCCGCCCAGGGCTACACCACCATCGACTTCGAGGACACGGACGTACGGTCGGCACTGCTCGAACTCACCGGCGGCCGGGGCCCCGACAAGTGCATCGACGCGGTCGGTATGGAGGCCACACACGGTGCCTCCCACGTCCACCTCTATGACCGAGCCAAGCAGGCGGTCCGCTCGGAGACGGACCGGCCACACGTCCTGCGCCAGGCCATCCTGTCCTGCCGCAGCGGAGGCGTGGTGTCGGTCATCGGCGTATACGGCGGGACGATCGACAAGTTCCCGGCGGGTGCCTGGATGAACAGGTCCCTGACCCTGCGCACCGGGCAGTGCCACGTGCACAAGTACATGAAACCGCTGCTGGGCCTGATCGAGCAGGGCAAGATCGACCCGACCCGGGTCATCACCCACCGGCTGCCCCTGACCGAGGCACCGACCGGCTACGACCTTTTCAAGAACAAGAAGGACCGCTGCGAGAAGGTCGTCCTCAAGCCGTGAGGGCCGCGATGGATTGCGGCACCATGTCTCGCCAACGCCGACAAGCCGAGGTGGCGATGCCGCGCCACTGCCACAGGCGATTGATGCACGGCTCGACGGCGTTGCGCTCCTTGTAGGTCTCGCGGTCGAAAGCCGGTCCCTCACCTCGGCTGGCGCGACGCAGTTTATGACTTCGCTGGTCCGCCGGGACAGCAACCATTGCGCGGATGCCGCGCTTGCGCCTGAGCCCTTTTGGGATCCCCAGGCTGCTGCGCTGTCGCCCTCGGCCTGTACGGCGTGGGCGCCACCTTCCGGGGCGACGCACATGTCGGCGGCATCCTTGCCGCGTACGGCGGCATCTTCGGCGCCGGGTCGATCGCCCGGGACATGGTCGCGGACGGACACCGGCCCGACCGCTTCGACGTCATCGGCGCGCTGATCTGCCTCACCGGCATGGCGTCCTGGGAGCGGTCGTGAGTGGCGGCGAGATGTCGGGTGTCGACCTGGCCCGGGTCGCGCTGCGGGCCGCGCTGGAGGCGGCCCGCAACAACGGCAGCAACACCCATGCGGTGAAGCCGAAGCCGTGGACGACGTCGGTGGTCCGGAGTGACGGGCGCGAGCCGATGGAGCTCGGTGCGGCGATCGGCGCGCTGGTGACCGAGCGGGCCTGGGAGCTCCCGGCCGCCGGCGCCACGCTGCGCGAGCGGTGGGAGGCCATCGCCCCCGAGCTCGCCGGGCACGTCTTCGCGGTCGGCTACGACCCGGACTCCGGCCGGCTCACCGTGTGTCCGGAGTCGTCGGCCTGGGCGACGGAGGCCTGGCTGGAGCAGACCCGGGTCATCGCGGCCGCCAGCGCGTCGGTAGGGCGTACGGTCCCTGCGGATCACGGCGCCCGGCGCGGTGTAGGTGCCCGAGCCGACCGGCGTCGACCCGGAGCCCGCGGCCGTGCCCGCCGGGCCGCCGCGTACCCAGGAGACCGCCTCGGACGGCTACCGCCGCGCGCTCGCCGCGCACCAGGAGGCGGCGCCGCCGTCCCTGGTGGACCCCGGCCATCGCGGAGGCGGCAGACCGCCGCGATGCGGGCGCTGAGCCTCCAGGCTTTCCCCGAGTCGGACGAGCCGGCTCCGATCGAGGCGCCCCGTGAACAGCGCCGCCGTAAGGCTGCGGCCACCGAGGCTGCCGCCCTGCGCCGGGCACGGCACGATCGAGCGGCCCGGGGCGCCGCACCGACAGCCGACGTCCCCCAACGGCACTTGCACGGTGCGGGCCGATGCCAGGAGGCCGTCGGCGCTGACCGCGACGGCCGCCACGTAGATCGGCCGGTTGGCGACGTGACCGTTCCTGATCTTGACGTGATGGGGGCCTGATGGTCGTCGGTGTGGCGGTGCAGGGGATAGCGTTGGGGCGTTTCACTGCAGGATGCCGGTGGTGCGGGCGGTGGCCAGCCAGTCGGGGAATTCCTGCAGGAGCTGGTCGAAGAGGTGGTGGTCAGGGACGGCTTGCGGGGTGCGGCCGGCGTGGAAGAAGCCTGCGTTGTCTACGATCCGGCGGTTGGGGACGGCGAGGGTGTCCAGCTTGCGCAGGAATGTGAATTCGTTGTCGTTGGGGTCACCGAAGCCGATGAACTGCCAGAACAGGGGGAGGCGCGCGGCTTTGCACAAGTAGCGTTCGGCAGCGGTCTTGCTGGTGGGGCCGCCGTCGGTCTGGAAGATGACCAGGGCGGGGCAGTGGCTGCCGGATTCCATGTAGTGGTCGATGACCTCGTCCATGGCCCAGTGGTAGTTGGTGCGTCCCATGTGGCCCAGGTTTTCGTGCAGTTTGTTGATGCGGCCGCGGTGTCTGCCGAGGGTCAGGTCGGTGGTTCCGTCGACGTCGGTGGAGAAGAACACCACCGGAACGGTGCCGTCGTCATCGAGGTGGGCCGACAGTGACAGAACCTGCTCGGCCAGGTGCTGCATGGTGCCGTTTTGGTAGTAGGGCCGCATTGACCCGGAGCGGTCCAGCACGAGGTACACCGCAGCCCGCACGTCCTCGAGCCCGTGGCTGCGCACGCTGGCACCCGCCGTCTTGTACAGGCTGACCAGATCGGGTGCCCTTTCCTGCACCTTGGTCAGGCTGATGGCCGCAGCGTGCTCCATGCCGTTCGTCGGGATCACTCCTCCGTGGCGGCGCCCCGCTTCCCAGCAGGTGCCTGCGGTTGCCTCTTCGTCTGCGAACAGTGCGGTTCGGACTGATTGACCGGGCAGTAACGGGCGGTAGGGCATCGGGGTGTGCGAGCGTCCCCTTGCAGGGGTCGGGTGGCGTGTGGGCCTGTGCAAGGGACGGTTGCGCGGCGGGCGCAGGCGGTGTTGCCGCCGCCTGCGCCCGGGCGTCATTCGGCTGCCGCGCGTTCCTTGGACGGTGTCCGGCGTGTTGTCGGGGTGTCCAGGTGGACCACGACGGTGGTGTAGGCGCGGTGCACGGCGTCGTCGACGCTGCGGATGAAGCCGGTCTCGGCGTTGCCGCGTCCGCTTCCCATGCTCTTGAGCAGCGACAGGCGGAACCCGGTGATCTTGGCGTTGTCCTTGGGCAGCAGGTCCGCCGGTTCGGGGCGCAGCCGCTCCAGGGTTCCGCGAGGGCCTGCGGCTTCGCTGTCGACGAGGGTCTCGACGTGCAGGTCCGCCGGCGCTTCGGCCAGGCGCCGGATAAGTCGCTTGGCCCAGCTCAGGGGGTAGCCCTGCTCGGGGGCCGGGATGTCGATGCCGGTGCGTAGCTTGCCGTTGCGCAGGTCGGCGCTGACGGTCAGGACGCCGGGGGTGCCGTCGATGCGCAGCTCCGCCTGGAGCCGCCCGTCAAGACAGAGCTGATCGGCCAGGTGGTTTCGGCGCTCCTTGGGGTCCGCTCCGCGCTTGGTGCGCTGGACGGGCAGGACCTTCTGCCCGAGTTCGCCGCCCAGCCTGAGGCAGACCTGGCGGATGAGCCGCTCCCAGTTCTCGACCACTTCCAGCGCCCGGGAGTCGCCCTGGCAGAGGGTTTCGTCGTTGATCCCGTTGCGCACGGGAACCCAGGCCGGTCCCATGTTCTGGAAGCCGTGGCAGCCGGAGTTCTCGTGCTGCAGGTAGTGCAGCAGTTCCTGCAAAAGCCAGGCGTGCGCCGCGTTGCCCACTCCCTCGTGCCTGATCAGCATCTGCGCCTGGTGGGCGACTTCGGCCCAGGACAGGTGCCAGAGGGCGACCTTGTGCTTGCGCCGCTTGTCGATCTTGACGTCGACGAGCGGGCTACCCTCCAGCGCGACGTCGTTCGTCAGCGTGATCACGGCCTCGTAGCCGCGGCGCGCGGCGATGTCCATGTACGCCTGCACCTGCTCGGCCTTGAGCGCGTTGCCGTTGGTCTTCGTCTCGACCAGCGCGGTCCACAGCTTGCCGGCCCGCTCCACCCGGATCACCCCGTCCGGGCGCCGCGGACTGTCCCCATGAGGCAGCGAGACCTCCGTGAACGTCTCCATACGGCCCGCCGGAGCCCCGAACCCCGCGGTGAGCCTCCTGCTGAACTCCGGCACCTGCGCCATCACCGACAGCAGCACCGAGGTGGCACGCATCTCACGGTCCCGGTCGCTCTTGAGCACCGAGACCGGGAAAAGCCTGGCCTGCCTCCAGGAGTCGTTCTCCGCCAGGGTCTTCTTGACCGTCTTGGGAAGAGTGACCTTCTTCTTCGCGGTGCGAGGACGGGCGGCCGGCTTCCTCGGCTCACCGGCCTCGCCCTCAGACCGGCGAGGAGCAGGGATGGCCTCCAGCGGCGCCTGCTGGACCGGCTCCTCGGCCGGCGTCCCGGCCGGCGCCAGAGCCACCGCATCCGCCTGCTCGTCGGCTTCCGCCCCGTCGAACGCCGCTTCGGCTTCCGTAGCCGCGTCGTCCTCGATGTCGACCCCGAAGTCCGTCGCCAGCCCCGCAAGACCGGTTTCGTAGCCCTGCCCGACGGCACGGAACTTCCATCCCTCACCCCTCCGGTACAGCTCACCGAAGATGACCGCCGTCACCGAGCCGGCATCGTCGACGGCGAACCGCAGAAGGCTCTCACCGGCCGCATCGGCCAGCGTGATCCTCACATCCTCCAACTCCCCGAAACGGGCCTCGCCGTACCTGCTCGCGGCGACGACGATCCGGTCGACCGCGGACGGCACGGCGGTGAGGTCGAAGCTGATCCGGTCCTCGCTGCCGTCCGCCGTCGGCGTCTTGCCCAGAAGCTGCACGCTTCCGTCAGCGGCCACCGGATGGTTGTAGAAGTAGAAGTCGCCGTCGCTGCGCACCTTGCCGTTCGCGTCCAGCAGGAGGACCGACACATCCGCGTCGCCCTCGCCGGTAGGGCTGACCCAGCCCAGACTGACGATCACCGAACCGACGTCGTCGCTCAGGTCCGCCAGGGCCACATTCGAACCCATGATCATTTCCTGCACAAAGCCCCCAACCGCGCACCCTGGGCATGCGGAAGATCCCGCCCCATCTGTCTCATGCGCGACACAAGATGACGAGTCGCGCGGAGAAAACAGTAATACGCACCGAGCTGGGAGTGTCATGAATCAGGCTCTGCCAAGATTTTCGCAGCCGTTGATCGCTCGCCGCCCGGGATGGATCAGTTGAGAAGGATGCGGTGGCGGAGGAGGCGGAAGCCGGCCCGGCCGTACATCTGGCGCTTGATCAGTTTCATCTCGGTGTTGACGCCTTCGGTCCCGCCGTTGCGGAACGGGAGGGTGAGCCCGTTGGCGACGGCGTCGTGGTCACGTTCCAAGCCGCGGGTGAAGGCGCGCAGGTGGGGAGGGTCGTCCTCGCGGACACGGGAGATCGTCCGCGTTCTCGCAGGAGAGGCGGCGCACCGACACGTCGATCACCACCGGTCTCCCGCCGATCGCCTCGTCGGCGACATGCCGCACGTACCGGCTGTGCTCCCACGTCGACTCCTGCCCGCAGCCCGGGCAAACCACCGAGATCCCGGCAGCGGTCCGCACCGTGATCCTGACCAGGCCGCCGCCTGTATCTACCGTCTCGACCAGCACCGGAGCCAGGTGAGGAAGCAGGGCCGTCAACTCGACATCACACGCCACCAGCCTGCCCCAACGGGCCACCCACCAAGGGAAGAAGACGATCAACAGCTACGAAAGAGCCTGATTCATGACACTCCCGGCCAATACGCAGGAACAACTCGCCCAGCTCGACGAGAAGGGCCACCGGCCGCTGCGGACCGTGGCCACCGACGACCCGGCGGCCGGGCTGTAGGACGCTTCGGCCCTGGCGCCGACCCACGGGGGAGGGGCGGCGCCCGGGCCGAGTGCGGACACCCTAACGCGTGGTCAGGTTGGCCGGTATGACGTAGGCGCGGGCGAAATAGGTGCCGATATGCGCTTCGTGGAGGTGCCCGGCGATCGCACGGTCGCCTTCGACGCCCATGACGACGTGGAGGTGGACGAAGCCGTTGCGGATCTCGCCGGTGCCGGTCATCTCGCCCGGCAGGTCGTACTTGGTGATGGTGTCTTTGAGGGCGTCGCCCTCGTGCATGGTCGAGATGGCGAAGGAGTCCGCAGCCCCGATCAGGGAGACGATCGCGGCGTCGGTGACGCCGGCCTCGGCGGCCTGGCGGTTCAGCTCGTCGACGAGCTCACCGGCGGGGACTTCAAAGACGATCATGCGGGACTCCGTCCGATCACGGGGCTCAGCTCCCGCAGCATGACCGAGGAGCACCAGCGGGCGCCGGAGTCGGCGGGGTTGAGGGCCTCTCTCGCGAAGCGTGCGGCGAGGAAGTCCGCACGGTGGGCATACGCGGCGGGCTGGGAGGCGATCCGCCGGGCGGTCGTCCAGTCCACGGCGCACACACGGGGATGGTCCCTCCCGGAACACCCGCCCGGCCACACCCTCCCCGTGCTCCCCGGGCCCGCCGGGGAGCACACACACGACGCCGGGTTTTCAGGAGGTCGGGGAGCCGAGGTGTATGCGATCGGTCGCCGCGAGCTCGGCCACTTCCGGGCGTGGAACGATCGGGTCAGCTCGGTGTGGAACCTCAGCGGCGGTCAAGTCTGCATCTGGACCGATGCCGACTACTACGGCTACTACTTCAGCATCCCGGCGGGCGCGAAGCAGGAACTCCTGTTCCTCTACGACAACGCGGTGTCCTCCATCTCGGTCAGTGGCTGCGGAGGCTGAGCCGGCTGGTTGACCGAACCCGCCATCCACCCGCGCTTCGAGGGAGGACGGCGGGATTGGGCCGGATGGCGTCCCGCGTAGGACACCGTTGGCAATTCGGAGGCGGTCGCCAGATGGCCTTGCAGAGGGCTGTAACTGATCATTTCATCAGGTCTGTGGCGGGACTTGGCAGTGGGGCCGCGTAACGGCGAGCGGCCGCTGTCCGGCACCCCCTGCGCCTCCTGCGCCCGTGCCCGGGCCGAGGAAGCCGACCCGGCCGGAACTGCCGCCCGCGCACACGATGCCGCCGTGCAGCGCCGCACGACCGCCGGGCAGCCGCCCCTGCCCGGCAGTGACCCCCTCCACCCGGCCCGGACTGCACCGGCCGCCGACGGAACACCGCCGCACGGCACCGCGCCCGCGCGCGACCGCCTCCAGCTCGTGGCGAACGAGGATCGTCCCGCTGCTGGCGTCGTGCGCGATCCGGGTCTCCGCTTGGGCGTCCCGCCATTGCGTCCGGCCGGTAGACCCACACGGTCCGTCCGTCCAGGGACAGGGTGCAGCCCGGCCGGTGGCCATGGCGCCGGTCGGAGTGCGGCTCGGAGGCCAATGCCCCCACACCAGGTCACCGGCGCGCGTGAGGCAGACGACGCCGTTCAGCGTCGTGTACGCGACTCGCTCCAGATCGGGCCGGACCACCGACTCCACGACCTCGTCGCCGGGCCGCGGCTGGAACCCCGCGACGGGCTCCAGAGCACCGAGAGCACCGGGCCTCCGCATTCATCGACATACCTCCGACCGCCCCGGCTCTCCTGCCGGTTCCACCAGCCGTACCGCATCCGGCGCCGCGTCGGTGCCGCCCGCCGAGTCCTCCTGCGGCACGGACCCCGAGCGGGTCCATGACTGCGCTCGCGCCGGTCAGGACGTCCACGAGATCAGCGTCCGACTCGTCTCGCAAACGCCACACCACGTACCCCAAGCACAGCGGAGGAATCGCATGCCTGACGACACCGCACGCCCGCACGACCCGGAGGAGCGTCGCTTACGAAGCGGCAGCCGCTCCGGCGGATCGGCGCCGAGGACGCCGGGTGGCCACTGCGTGGTACTGGGGCCAGCATCGGCGGACTCTTCGCCGCACGCGTGCTGTCCGACACGTTCGACCAGGTGACGCTGATCGGCACGAAGTGGCTCCAGGAGATGTCTCCCGGTCTGCGCGAGGAGTCCGAAGCGGGTGGAGTACCCGTGGTCCGGGAACCCACCAAGATGCACTTCGCCCCGGGAGGCCACCTCCTGAGCCAGGAGGGCCGCTATGCGGACCCCATCCCCGCTACCAGCCGAGCCGTCTCAACTGGAAGGCCGAGTACGCACTCGGCTGAGGGCATTACCGAACGTCGAGATCATCGCCCGCTGCGAGGCGGCCGGGCTCATCAGCGCCCCGGACGGACGACGCGTCGTCCGCGCCCGCGTCGTGCACCGCGACAGAGGAGCGGAGCGGGAACTCGCCGCGGACCTCCGCGTCGACGCGACAGGTCGCGGCGGACGCACCACACGACGGCTCGCGGACCTGGGCTACGACCAGCCGCAGGGACACCAGATCTCGATCGACATCAAGTACGTCAGCCGGAACCTGAGGGTGGCACCGGGCGCCCTCGGCCGGAGAAGGGTCGTCATCGTCGGGGCCTGCCCGGGACGATCGACGGGCGCAACTTTCCTCCAGCACGGTGAGGACAAGCTCAGCTTGATTCTGTCGGGGATCTTGATAGCCGAAGTCAGCTGCCGGTTGCTGCCTCGCTCACGCTTCCTTCAACTCCAAAGCCACCAAAGCCGCTTGTGTGACTCCTTCGGGTGTACGGCCGCCCGTGGCGACGACCGCCGTGGCGATCGACTCGTAGCGGTGCCGGTGCGCCTCCATCAGCTCGCGCCACTGCTTGCGCGGGCTGACCGCGAGCAGCGGGCGGGGCGCGTCGAGGCCGGGACGCTTGACCGCCTCCTCGACGTCCATCGAGAGGTAGACGACGCGTAGTCCGGCCAGCAGCGCGCGCGTGTCCGCGTCCAGGACCGCCCCGCCGCCGAGCGCCAGGACCCCCTCGTGCCCGGCGAGGGCCTGGTGCACCGCCTGCTTCTCGATCGCGCGGAAGGCGGACTCGCCCTCGTCCACGAGGATCTCGGCGATGGTCCGGCCCTGCTCGGCGACGATGTCGTCGTCGGTGTCCCGGTAGCCCACTCCGAGCCGCTCGGCCAGCAGCTGCCCGACAGTGGACTTGCCCACGCCCATCGGACCGACGAGGACGACCACAGGGCTCATCGGATGGCCAGGTTGTCGAGGCAGGACTGGACGTTGCGGCGGGTCTCGGACACGCTGTCGCCGCCGAACTTCTCCGCCACCGCGTCCGCGAGGACCAGGGCGACCATGGCCTCGGCGACGATGCCGGCGGCCGGGACCGCGGACACGTCGGAGCGCTGGTGGTGGGCCTGGGCTGCCTCGCCGGTGGCGACGTCCACGGTCCGCAGGGCGCGCGACACGGTCGCGATCGGCTTCATCGCCGCCCGCACCCGCAGCAGCTCACCGGTGGTCAGCCCGCCCTCGGTGCCACCGGAGCGGCCGGAGACGCGCCGGATGCCCTCAGGGGTGTTCACGATCTCGTCGTGCACCTGCGAGCCGGGCACCCGCGCCAGCTCGCGCGACATGTAGAACACGCCAGTGGTGTTGACCGCGAACGTCGCTGCCCAGTCCTCGTCGGTGAGGTCCCGGGCCTTTCCCAGACGCAGTACGCCCGCCCCGTTGACCACGTGGTCGAGCGGTCCCAGGGTGTCCTCGACGTCCGCGACCAGACGCTCGGCGCCGGCGCTCGTGGTGATGTCGGCGGGGAACGCCCGTACCCGCAGCCCGGCAGCAGCCAGTTTCCCGGTCACCTCGCTCAGCCGGTCCGCGTCTTTGTCCACGGCGGCCACCGAGGCCCCGCGTTCACCCAGGGTGCGGACGACGGCTTCGCCGATTCCGCCTGCGGCTCCTGTGACCAGGGCGATCTTTTCACGCATTGAAAAAGTCTCCTTTTCAGCGTCGCCAGACCGACGCGACCTCCACGGCCTGCCGGGGATTGAGCCGCGGATCACAGAAGCTCGTGTACTTGTCTCCGACCGAATCCAGGAACATGGGGTCGGCCACGCATTCCGTGACCTGGTCCGGAGTGGTTTCCAGATGAAGGCCACCGGGAATTCCGCCGGCCGCTGTCAAGGATTCCTGGAATTCCTCGACCTCGCGCACGACGGTCTTCACGAAACGCGTCTTCAGGCCGTCGGGGCCGGACTCGGTGTTGCCGTGCATCGGGTCGGACAGCCAGATCACCGGGTGCCCGGCGCCGCGGACGGCGGCGGCCAGGGCGGGGAGCTTTTCGGGTGCCGTTCCGGCGCCCATCCGCGCGATGAGCGTCAGCCGCCCGGGGACCCGCTCGGGGTCAAGGCGCTCGCACAGGCGCAGCAGTTCCTCCGGCGTCATGCTCGGTCCCACCTTGCAGGCCACCGGGTTTCGCACGGCTGCCAGAAGCGCCACGTGGGCACCGTCCACCTGCCGGGTGCGCTCGCCGATCCACGGCCAGTGCGTCGAGGTGAGCAGCAGGCCGCCGTCGCCCTGCCGGCGCAGCATGGGCAGTTCGTAGTCGAGGAGAAGGGCCTCGTGGCTGGTCCACACGGGGGCTTGGGCGCGCCGGGCGCCGCCGGAGCGGCCAAGGTGCTCCATGATCTCGCGCGCAGCCTGGTAACCGGTCAGCAGGCGCTGGGGGTCGGGTCGGCGCAACACCGGGTCGGGGTTCGGGTCGTTCACCATGTGCCCGCGGTAGACGGGCAGTTCGACGCCCTGGATCGTTTCGGTGGGCCGGGAGCGCGGCTTGGCATACTGGCCGGCGAGCCGGCCCACGCGGACCACGGGCCGGCCCGTGGTGACGCGCATGACGCCCGCCAGGAGGTCGAGCACCGCCGCCTTGCGGGCGACGTCCACGCGGCCGATCTCCGTCCAGTCCTCGGCACAGTCACCGGCTTGGATGACCTGGGCGTGTCCCTGGGCCACCGTCCTGAGGTGATCGTGCAGCCGGGCCACGTCGGCGGCCTCGACGAGCGGCGGCAGCACGCCCAGTTCCCGCCTGGCCCGCTCCGTCTCGGGGCGGCCCCGCCAATCTGGCTGCTGGACAGCGGGCAGCGATTCGATGTAAGCGGGCTCGCTGTCCAACTCGATTCCTCTCGCGGAGATGAAGAAGGATTTCTTCGGCTGAACTCGTGAGTTGCTTTCACCGATTCTGCGGAATCATGGGATCACCGGGAAGGGGGGAATCGTTACTTCGTCAGGTTCCAGCGGAGCGGAATTACAGTAATTCATGAATTTCTGGAAACACGGAGTCCCGGGCGCGGGGGCCCCCCGCCCGGGCCCCCGGGTTGGGGGGGGGGGGTGAGCGGGTGTCGCCCCCCGCGCCCACGAGGGCGGGTACCACGACCAAACACCACACAAAGGGTTCCACCCCCACCACCCCCGCCCCCAAAAA
>NZ_JBIAPF010000009.1:257859-411588 GCF_042888135.1 Streptomyces sp. NPDC003247 | reverse complement strand
AACGTTCCGTGCGGGCGTTCGGGCGTCCCCTCCGAGCGGGGGAAGAACTCGTACCACGCGCCGTACAGGGCCCGTTCCCGCTCCACCAGCAGCGGCAGGGGGTCGGACGCGGTGACCAGTTCCCGCAGGGGATGACGGGCCAGCACCTCCTCCACCTCCGGCGTCAGCGCCGCCGCGAGACGGGCGGCGGCCGGACGTGTCGTGTCGCGCAGGGCGTCGGCGGCCGCCAGCAGCACGGCGCTCTTCCGCTCCTCCCCTCCGGGCAGCTCGGCGGCCGCCCGCTCGTGCAGGCGGGCGCCCTCCTCCAGGACGAGTTCGGTGTCCATCCCCGCCGGGACCTTCACCCCGGCGGTCCGGCGCCAGGTGGTGACGGGGTCGCCCCAGCCCTCCACCGTGTACGTCCAGCGGCCCGGTGCGTCCGGGGTGACGTCGGCGCCCCAGCGGTCGGTGCCGGGGGCGAGTTCGCGCATCGGCGTCCACGGGCCCGGGCGCCCCTCGGGGTCGCGCAGGACGACGTTCGCGGCGACGGCGTCGTGACCTTCGCGGAACACGGTGGCCGAGACCTGGAACGTCTCCCCGGTGACCGCCTTGGCCGGCCGGCGGCCGTGCTGCACGATCGGGCGGACGTCGAGGACGGGTATGCGCCCCACGGCGGTCACGTCACCCGCGGAGGATCGCTCCGGGGCCGGCGGTCCGGCGTCGGCGGGGCGCACGGGGGGTGCTGGTGCCGTGGTGCGGGACGAACGGGATGTCGGGGGTGCTGACGAGTGGTGCGTGGCGGGCATGACCGCTCCTGTCCGCATCAACATGGGTGGGTGGATGGACGAGGGGAGGTGGGTCCTGCGGTGGGGGGTGCCGGTGGTGCCTGCCCGGGCGGGACCCGGGGTGGTGCTGGCCCCGGAGGGCCGGGGTGGTGCCGGTTCCCGGGGCCCGGGATGGTGGCGGTGCGGCCCGGGCGGACCCGGGGTGGTGCCGGTGCCACCCGGGCGGACCCCGGGTGGGTGGTGCTGGTGGCCGGACGCGTGCCGGGGGTCGTACTGGGGTCCGGTCGTGCCGGGTCCCCTACGGGTACCCGGACGGGCCGGGGTTGTGCTCGCACCCGGGCGTGCCGGGTGGTGCTCGGGCCGTACGGGGGTGTCGTACGGGGGGCGTACGGAGTCGTGTACCGGAGGAGCCTTCCCACCCTTTTCGGGTGAGCAATCCGGGACTTTGTTAACTACTCGCGCGTATGTCCGCGCACAAGACCGGCCTCTTCGCGGGAAGGGAGCCGGGAGCGGAGCCGCTGCCACAGCCGGGACCGGAGCCAGGGCCGGAGTCGGGGACGGTGTCCCGCCGTCAGGAACGGGGCACCCGCAACAGCTTGTCCGGCGAACCGGCTCCCCGGCCGGACACCTTGACGTTCGACGCCCCCGCCACCAGTGCCCGTTCGACCTGGGCGGGTGTGGCCGTCGGCCGGCCGGCCAGGTACAGGGCGGCCGCGCCCGCCGCGTGCGGTGCCGCCATCGACGTACCGGAGAAGGTCGCGCGCCCGGTGTCGCTCGTGTGGGACGCGGAGGTGATCGACACGCCGGGGGCGAACAGGTCGAGGGCGGGGCCTGTGTCGGAGAAGGCCGCCCGGGCGTCCCCGCGGTCGGTCGCGCCGACGGTGACCGCCTGGCGGACGCCCGCGGGGGAGTGGAGCGAGGCCGGCCGGCCGCCGTTGCCCGCGGCGACGGTGTAGGTGACGCCCGAACGGATGGAGGCGCGGACGGCGGCGTCCAGCCGTTCGTTGTACGGGCCGCCCAGACTGAGGTTGGCGACGGCCGGGCCGCGCGCGTTGCGGGTGACCCAGTCGATGCCCGCGATGACCCGCGCGGTGGTGCTCGCGCCGGCGTCGTCCAGCACCCGGACGGCCACCACCTTCGCCTTCTTCGCGACGCCGGCGCTCGCGCCCGCGACGGTCGCGGCGACGTGCGTGCCGTGGCCGTTGCCGTCGGACGCGGTGCGGTCGCCGTCGACGAAGTCCCAGCCGTAGGAGGCCCGCCCGCCGAAGTCCCGGTGCGTGACGCGGACGCCGGTGTCGATGACGTACACCGTCACCCCCGCCCCCGCCGACTTCGGGGCCGTGTACCTGCCGTCCAGGGGCAGGGACGGCTGGTCGACGCGGTCGAGCCCCCAGGGCGGCGGGCTCTTCCGGGTCGCCGTGCCGCGCCGCGCGACCTCGAGCGTCACCCGGGTGTCCTGGACGACCGAGGCGACCCGCGGATCGGCCGCCAGGCGCCGGGCCTGTCTCTCGCTCGCCTCGACGGAGAAGCCGTTGAGGACCGTGCCGTAGGTGTG
Organism: Streptomyces sp. NPDC003247; assembly: GCF_042888135.1. Taxonomy (NCBI): domain Bacteria; kingdom Bacillati; phylum Actinomycetota; class Actinomycetes; order Kitasatosporales; family Streptomycetaceae; genus Streptomyces; species Streptomyces sp. NPDC003247. Next base: position 409,269 of record NZ_JBIAPF010000009.1, on the reverse strand, counting down.
GCCGATCCGCGCGCCGTACCGCGCGGCCACACCGCGGCCGGCCGCCGACGGGGCGCGCACCCCGTTCTTCAGTGTCACGAGAAAGCTGCCGCGGACGGAGCCGGGTGCCCCGGCGCCGCGTATCGTCCCCTCCGGTGCGGCGTGCGCGGGCAGGGCGTTGGCCGAAAACGCCACGGTCGTGGCGACCGCGACCAGACCCCCCACCCGGCGCAGACGACGTGCTCGCGTCCGTGCCATGGTCCGCGTTCCCCTCCTCGACTCGGCCTACGGCGGCGCGGGTTCCCGGCGCCGGGTACGCACTGGGCAGCCTCTCGTGCGGGGCGAAGCACCACAAGGTGGCCCGAGGGGTCTTCAGGGGACGGAATCGGCCATACAGGATGAGCGTCCCCCCGGGCGCGGTGGGTACCGCCGTCCGGGGGAGCCGGACGGCCGGGCCGGTACCGGGCCGAAAGCCGGGCACGCGGGGGCGGCAAGCCCTCGGCGCCACCCGCGTCGGCCCCGGTACCGTCATCCACGACGTGGACGCACACCGCCGTGCGTCTCTTCCTCACGCACGCCGAGGTGGAATGTGAAGGCGATCCGTCGATTCACCGTCCGACCCCTTCTCCCCGAACCCCTCCGGCCGCTCGGTGACCTGGCCCGCAACCTGCGCTGGTCCTGGCACGCGGAGACCCGCGACCTCTTCCAGTCCGTCGACCCCGAACGCTGGGCCGCCTCCGGCAAGGACCCGGTACGGCTCCTCGGCGGTGTGCGCGCCGAGCGCCTCACCGCACTGGCCGGGGACCGCCGCTTCCTGCGCCGGCTGACCGCGGCCGTCGACGAGCTGCACGACTACGTGACCGGCGACCGCTGGTACCAGACCCAGGACGCCTCCCCCCGGCTCCCCGCCGCCATCGCCTACTTCTCCCCCGAGTTCGGCATCACGGCCGCCCTGCCCCAGTACTCCGGCGGCCTCGGCATCCTGGCCGGCGACCACCTGAAGGCGGCCAGCGACCTGGGCGTGCCGCTGATCGGGGTGGGCCTGCTGTACCGGCACGGTTACTTCCGCCAGAGCCTGACCCGGGACGGCTGGCAGCAGGAGCACTACCCCGTCCTCGACCCCAACGAGCTGCCGCTGACCCTCCTGGAGGAGGACGACGACACCCCCGCCCAGGTCTCCCTCGCCCTCCCCGGCGGCAGGCGGCTGCGCGCCCGGATCTGGCTGGCCCAGGTGGGCCGCGTGCCGCTGCTGCTGCTCGACTCCGACGTCGAGGAGAACGACCTGCGCGAGCGAGGCGTGACCGACCGGCTCTACGGCGGCGGCAGCGAGCACCGGCTCCTCCAGGAGATGCTGCTCGGCATAGGAGGTGTCCGGGCGGTACGCACGTACTGCCGGCTGACCGGGCACGCCCCGCCCGAGGTGTTCCACACCAACGAGGGACACGCCGGCTTCCTCGGCCTGGAGCGCATCGCGGAACTCTGCGACGAGGGACTCGACTTCGACTCCGGTCTGGAGGCGGTCCGGGCCGGCACGGTCTTCACCACGCACACCCCCGTCCCGGCCGGCATCGACCGCTTCGACCGCGAGCTGGTCGCCCGGCACTTCGGCCCCGGCGCCGAGCTCCCGCGCATGGACGTCGGCCGCATCCTCGGCCTGGGCATGGAGACCTACCCCGGCGGCGAACCCAACCTGTTCAACATGGCGGTGATGGGCCTGCGCCTGGCCCAGCGCGCCAACGGCGTGTCGCTGCTGCACGGCCAGGTCAGCCGCGAGATGTTCGCCGGTCTGTGGCCCGGCTTCGACGCCGCCGAGGTGCCCATCACCTCCGTGACCAACGGGGTGCACGCCCCGACCTGGGTCGCCCCCGAGGTGCTGCGCCTCGGCGCCCGCCGGGTCGGCGCCCAGCGCACCGAGGACGCGCTCAGCGTCGGCGGCTCCGACCGCTGGGACTCCGTCGCCGACATCCCCGACCAGGACATCTGGGACCTCCGCCGGGACCTGCGCGAACAGCTCGTCCAGGAGGTGCGCGCCCGTCTGCGGGCCTCATGGCGCCAGCGCGGCGCGGGCACGGCCGAGCTGGGCTGGATCGACGGCGTCCTCGACCCCGACGTCCTCACCATCGGCTTCGCGCGCCGCGTCCCGTCGTACAAGCGCCTCACGCTGATGCTCCGGGACCGCGACCGGCTGATGGACCTGCTGCTCCACCCCGAACGGCCGATCCAGATCGTCGTGGCCGGCAAGGCGCACCCGGCGGACGACGGCGGCAAGCGGCTCGTCCAGGAACTGGTCCGCTTCGCCGACGACCCGCGCGTCCGCCACCGCGTCGTCTTCCTCCCCGACTACGGCATGGCGATGGCCCAGAAGCTCTACCCGGGCTGCGACATCTGGCTGAACAACCCCCTGCGCCCGCTGGAGGCGTGCGGCACGTCCGGTATGAAGGCGGCGCTCAACGGCTGCCTCAACCTCTCCGTCCTCGACGGCTGGTGGGACGAGTGGTTCCGGCCCGACTTCGGGTGGGCGATCCCCACCGCCGACGGCGCCGGCACGGACCCCGACCGCCGCGACGACATCGAGGCGGCGGCCCTCTACGACCTCCTCGAACAGCGCGTCACCCCTCGCTTCTACGAGCGCGGGCGGCACGGCCTGCCCGACCGCTGGATCGAGATGGTCCGCCAGACCCTCACCCTGCTGGGCCCCAAGGTCCTGGCCGGCCGCATGGTCCGCGAGTACGTCGAACGGCTCTACGTCCCCGCCGCCCAGGCCCACCGCGCACTCGACCCGGACACCGCGAGCGACCTCGCCGCCTGGAAGGCCAGGGTGCGGTCGGCCTGGCACGCCGTCACCGTCGACCACGTCGAGACCTCGGCCGCCACCCCGACCGCCGAACTCGGCAGCACCCTCGCCCTCCGCGTCCGTCTGCGCCTCGGCGACCTCGCCCCCGACGACGTCGAGGTCCAGGCCGTCTCCGGCCGTGTCGACACGGAGGACCGCATCACCGACGCGACGACGGTTCCCCTGAAACCGACGAGCGGCCCCGACCTGGAGGGCAGCTGGATCTACGAGGGCCCCCTCTCCCTCGACCGCACCGGCCCCTACGGCTACACGGTCCGCATCCTCCCCGACCACCGCCTGCTGGCGTCCGGCGCGGAACTGGGACTGGTGGCGGGACCGTCGGACGAGCTGGTGGAGGGGGCGGGGGTGCTGTACCGGTGACCGGGGCCCGGGAGGGGCGGCGCCGACGCCGCCCCTCCCGGTGCACCGCGATCCCCGGGCTTGCCCTTGAGCGCACTCCACCTCGTAGTGTGCGCTCGTCAGGCCACGCCCGCCTCCGGTCGCGGCCCCGAGTCGACTGCACCCAGGGGGAGTTGCATGCGCCACCGCGTTCTGGGCGGGACCGGGATCAAGGTCAGTCCCTACTGCCTCGGCACCATGATGTTCGGTTCCGTCGGCAACGCCGACCACGACGACTGCGTCCGGATCGTCCACGCCGCGCTGGACGAGGGGATCAACTTCGTCGACACCGCCGACATGTACTCGGCCGGGGAGTCGGAGACGATCGTCGGCAAGGCGCTCAAGGGCCGCCGCGACGACGTGGTCCTCGCGACCAAGGTCCACTTCGCCATGGGGGACGGCCCCGACCAGGGCGGCAACTCGCGGCGCTGGATCGTCCGCGAGGTGGAGGACAGCCTGCGGCGGCTGGGCACGGACTGGATCGACCTGTACCAGGTGCACCGGCCGGACCACACGACGGACATCGAGGAGACGCTCTCGGCCCTGACCGACCTCGTGCGCCAGGGCAAGATCAGGGCGTTCGGCTGCTCCACGTTCCCCGCGGACGACATCGTCGAGGCGTACCACGTGGCCGACCGCCGTGGGCTGCACCGGTTCCGCACCGAGCAGCCGCCGTACTCGCTGCTGGCCCGGGGCATCGAGCGGCAGGTGCTGCCGGTGGCGCAGCGCCTGGGCATGGGAGTCCTCACCTGGAGCCCGCTGGCCTCGGGTTTCCTCACCGGCCGCTACCGCAAGGGCCAGGACCTCGACCTGAGCAGCGGACGCCCCACCCTGAACCCCGCCCGCTTCGACCCGTCGTCGCCGCTCACCGCCGCGAAGCTGGACGCCGTCGAGCGGCTCGTCGGCGTGGCGGAGGAGGTGGGCTGCTCGCTCCCGGAGCTGGCGATCGCCTTCCCGCTCGCGCACCCCGCCGTCACCTCGGTCATCATCGGCCCGCGCACGATGGAGCAGTTGCGGAACACCCTCAAGGGCGCGTCCGTCGTGCTGGACGACGCCGCCCTCGACCGCATCGACGCGATCGTCCCACCCGGCACCGACGTCTACCCGCCGGACGGGGCCTGGTCTCCGCCGTCGCTGACGACGCCGGCGCTGCGGCGGAGGACGCCGGATTCCAGGTCAGCCGCCTGACGCGAGGACTCCGGGCGGGCCGCCCCCCCCGGGTCCGGCCCGGCTCCGCCCGGCGGGAGCCCGCCCGAGCCGCCGAGCCGCCCGAGCCACCGAGCCGCCCGGGCCGTCGATGCGCGCGAGCCGCTGATCCGCCCGGTCTCGGCCGAGCCGCGCCCGGGGTCGGCGGGGACGGCCCGCTTCCCGGTGCGTAGGGATGGACGTCACTTGGACTCGATCCGGCCCAGGGGGTCGCCGCTCTCCGACAGCGCCTTCCGCACGGCCGTCCAGCCGGTGTCGTCGATGCCGAGTGCGTGGCGCAGGTAGGCCCATGTGACCCGTTGGACCAGGGCGACGCGCTCGGGGTTCTCGTCCGTCGTCTCCCGGACCTCGTAGCCGGTGATCCCGCCTAGCGAGTGTTCCGCCCCGAACAGGGTGAGCAGGCTCTTCTCACCCGGGCTCAGCACGTACGGGTCGTACGTCCACTCAGGTCCCCGGACGGACAGCGGGAGGTCGTCCTTGTCGCCGGCGACCACGAGGGCCGGCGTGGTCATGTGCGTGAAGTCCGGACCCCTCATGAACGGGAAGTGCTCGGCCGCGTACGGCGTCAGGTCGGCTCCGCCCCGGCCGGCCGTGGCCAGCAGCACACCTGCCGTGATCCGCGGATCCGACAGATCCTCTTTCCTCCCGCTCACCGGATCGAGGACGCGCAGGCCCAGCAGGATGCCCGCCGTCTGACCGCCGAAGGAGTGCCCGGCCACGGCGATGCGACTCCGGTCGACACGGCCGCCGAGACCGGGGACGGCGGCTTCCAGCAGATCGAGCCGGTCGAGAACGAGCTTCACGTCCTCGACGCGGAAGCGCCAGAGCCGCGGTGTGCGGAGATCGTCAGCGGCAAGGCCGACGCTCCTGGAGTCGAGATGGGTCGGCTGGACCACCACGAAACCGTGAGCGGCCCAGAAGTCGGCCAGGGGGCCGTAGCCGTCCAGCGACGACCCGAAACCGTGCGAGAGGACGACGACCGGCAACGCGCTCCCGGTCACCGGCGCGGACACCTTCACCCGCAGATCCTCACCCCGGCCCGGTGCCTCCAGCACCACCGGCTTCACCGAGACGACGGGAGCGGGTGCGCCGATGGCCCCGCCTGCTGTCGCCCTGTCTGATGTGGTCATGAAAGAACGTCAGCACCTTTGCCGTGCGGTTGATGCGGCCGCGTCGTGTCCGTCGCCGATACGCCGAAAACCTGACGCTGACGTCAGAGGCAAGAGCGGAGGAGACGTGATGCGCATCGGCGAACTTGCCGGCAGGACGGGCGTCAGCGTGCGGGCGCTGCGCTACTACGAGGAGCACGACCTCCTAGCCGCCGACCGCAGCCCCAGCGGCCAGCGGCACTACCCCGACAGCGCCGTGGACCGGGTCCGACTGATCCAGCAGTTGTACGCTGCCTGCCTGTCCAGCAAGGCGATCCTCGAACTGCTGCCGTGCGTGGTGGACGGCGAGGCCACACCGGAACTCCTCGACCGTCTCTCGGCCGAACGGGACCGCATCGACCGGCAGATCGGCGACCTGGTGAGCATCCGGGAGAGGCTCGACACGGTCATCACCGCGGCCACCGCCAACTGGCGAACGGGCCAGCACTGCGGGCCTCGGTGACCGGCCTGCCAGCGGTGTTTCACTGTTGGTTAAAGATAAACCTTGTGTGATCATGTTCACTTCATATTGTGAAAACATGTGAATCTCTTGTGTTCTTATTTTGAGATCATCTAGAACTTCCTCACTCGTGATCATCTGGGTGGGGGGTTCCGTGCGTCCGGCGCGTCCGCTTGTTGTTGCTCTTGCCTTCGTCCTGGCAGTGCTCTGCGGTACTGAGCAAGTCGCCTTTGCCGTCGATCCGTCCAACGTCGGTGGTACCGGCGAGGCCCCGGACCAGCGTTGGGGCTCGGCCGCGGGTCGCAGCAACACTGCTTCCGCGAGTGCGACGGACGCCGCCGCGAAGGGCGGGCGCGACGGTGCCCTCACCGGCAACGGTGAACTGCCCGCCGAGCAGGCCGACGGCATCACCCGCCTGCCCAGCACCGCGCAGACACCCGAGTCGGGCCCTGTGGCCGAGGTCGAGCCCCCTGCCACTGCCACAACTCAGGGCTTCGACGCCAAGCGCAGCAAGGAAGTCGCGGGCGAACGCGCGGAGCGGCAGCGCACCTATCTCAACCCTGATGGCACCTACACCACGCGCTTCTATTCCGAGCCCGTCAACTTCCGTTCGGCGGACGGTAGCTGGAAGTCCATCGACACGACTCTGACGCCCAGGGAGTCCTCGGGACCGAGCACGATGAGTGCGGACGAGGAGGGCTGGGAGACCGCTTCGACCGAGGTGCAGATCGAGTTCGCCGGTACGGCTGATGCCGATCCGGTGGTGCGGATGCAGGTGGACGAGGGAATGTCGGTCGGTTACGGCGTGGATGAAGCGCATCCTGTCGCCGGGCAGGTCGAGGCCAGCACCCTCACCTACGAGAACGCGCGCCCGAGTTCGGACGTGGAGTTCATCGCAGGCAGTGACTCGGTCAAGGAGACCCTGGTTCTCAAGGACACGAACGCGCCCACCGAGTGGCGTTTCCCGTTGGAGTTGCAGGGACTCAGCGCGGCGCTCGACGCCCAGGGCAACATCGTGTTCACCGATGCCGAGGGCACGATCCGCGCCTGGGCGCCGGCCGGCTGGATGCAGGACTCGAACCTGGCCCCCGACTCCAACGAGGGCGTGATCTCCTCCGGGGCCACCTACGGCCTGGACACGGAGGACGGTCGGCAGATCCTGGTCGTCAAGCTCGACAAGGCATGGCTGTCCGCGCCCGAGCGTGTCTTCCCCGTACGGGTCGACCCGTCGGTGAAGTCCGTCGACGCCACCTCGGGCACCTACGTGCAGTACCCGTACAACACCAACTTCGCGTCGGACACGGTCCTGAAGGTCGGTACGTACGACGGCGGCAGCCACAAGGCGGCGGCCTTCCTTCGCTTCACAGGGCTGGAGACCAGCCTGAAGAACGCGTGGGTGCTGAGTGCCAACCTCGCTCTCTACAACACCTGGTCGCAGTCCTGCACCGCCCGCCCGGTGACCGTGCACCCGATCACATCGAACTGGGCTGAGTCGACCACCTCGAAGTGGCCCGGCCCCTCCACCGGTGCCTCACTCGCATCGAAGAGCTTCGCCCACGGCTGGCGCCCTGAAGGGACGACGACCTGGTCCTGCGGTGCCGCCTGGGAGACGATCAAGCTCGGCGCGGCCGGCCGCAAGCTCGTCGACGACTGGACGCACGCCCGCAAGAAGAACTACGGCCTTGCCGTGAAGGCGTCCACCACCGACTCCAAGGGCTGGAAGCAGTTCGGTTCCGACGACTACCCGAACGGCAAGCCCAGCCTGGACGTCACATGGACCAAGTACGGTGCCGCCTACTCGCTCGGGGACTTCACCGCCCCGGTCACGGCGACGACCGAAGGCGTCGAGAAGGTCACGGTCACGAACCAGGGTCAGGAGACCTGGCCCGCGGGAGGCAACTACAAGCTGCGGTACAACCTGTTCGACGCGGCCGGCAAGGAGATCACCGACAGCACGAAGATCCGCTGGACGGCGATGCCCCAGGCGGTCTCGCCGGGCGAGACCATCACGCTCGACGCGGCGATCGCACCGCTGACCCCGGCCACGTACACCGTGCAGTGGACGATGGACGACGTCGGCGTCAGCCGCTTCACCGCGGCCGGCGTCCCGGGCCCAGCCGTCAAGCTCTCCTCGGTGAACATCCCGCCGCAGCTCACCGCCGAGTCCCCGGGCAGCGGCATCACCGTGAACACCCTCACGCCGACTCTCTGGGCGAAGGGCACGGACGCGGACCGGTACCCGAAGGCGGCGCTCCAGTACTCGTTCGAGGTCTGCGAGGTCGAGGGCAGCAATCTCCGCAAGAACTGCAAGACGGGCACGCGCAGCAACGAACAGCAGTGGGCCGTCCCGTCGGGCTGGCTGTCCTGGGACAGGACGTACGCCTGGTACGGGTACGCGTACGACGGGGCGGCCACCTCCACCCGCCCCGGCGCGGCCCTGCTGACCACACAGGTCCCCCAGCCCGCCGTGACCAGCCACCTCGGCGGCGCGGACGACGGCAAGGAAATCGGCACCCGTGAGGGCAACTACGTCACGGCCGCGACCGACGCGGCTCTGGCCACCGTCGGCCCGGAGCTGTCGCTCACCCGTACCTACAACTCCCTGGACCCGCGTACCGGAGGTGCGTTCGGCACCGGCTGGTCCACGAACTGGGACATGCAGCTCAGGGAGGAGTCGGCCACGTCGTCGGTGCTCGTCACCCTGTCGGACGGCTCGCAGGTCCGGTTCGGCAAGAACGCCGACGGAACGTACACGGGTCCGTCGGGCGGATCGCTCACCCTGGCCCGCCAGTCCACCGACTGGGTGCTGCGGGAACGATCCGGCGCTACCTACCGCTTCCTGGCGAGCGGCGTGCTCACCAAGATCACCGACCTGGCGGGCCGGGGCCAGACCGTCACGCACGAGACGGCGACCGGCGGTCCGGTGAAGAAGGTGACCGACGACCTGTCGGGCCGCTCGCTGACGTTCGGCTGGACCGGTGGCCACGTCACCGCCGTCACCACCAGCACCATCGACGCGAGCACCCCCGGCCTCCAGTGGTCGTACGAGTACACAGGTGAACAGCTCACCAAGGTGTGCCCGCCGACGTCGACCACCAAGTGCACGACGTACGAGTACAGCACCGGTTCGCTCTACCGCAGCGGTGTCCTCGATTCGGCACCCACCTCCTACTGGCGTCTCGGTGAGGCCGAGGGATCGGTGGCGGCCAGCGAGGCCGTGTCGCGCACCGGCCTGAACGACGCCGTGCACCGCGACACCCAGCTCGGCACCGACTCGGCGATCGCGGGTACCGCGGACACCTCCGCGGGTTTCGACGGTGTCGACTCACTCGTCGAACTGCCCGCTGACACGCTCAAGACGTCGGCTTTCCCGACGATCGAAGTGTGGTTCAGGACGACCACGGCCGCCGGTGTCCTCGTCAGCTTCCAGAACGCCGACCTGGGGGAGAAGCCCACCACGGCGCTTCCGGTGCTGAACGTCGACGGTGCGGGCAAGCTGCGCGGCAGGTTCTACCTGTCCGGCGGCGCGTCCGCGGTCCCCATCACCTCACCCCAGGCGGTCACCGACGGGCAGTGGCACCACGCGGTCCTGACGGCCGCTGCCAACACCCAGAGCCTCTACCTGGACGGCGTGAAGCTCGGCTCGATCAGCGGTGTCCTGGCCGAGCAGTCCCGTGAGTACGCCTTCCTCGGCTCCGGCTACGCCAACGGCGGCTGGATGGACATGGACGCCGGCTGGTACCCCTTCAAGGGCCAGATGGACGAGGTCGCCTTCTACGACCACACCCTGGACCCCGCGACCATCGCCGAGCACTACGCCGGCAAGGCCTCCATCGGCCAGATGACGAAAGCCACGCTGCCGTCCGGCCGGGCGCACGCCACCGCCACGTACGACCAGGTGAGCGGCCGTCTCACCGAGCACACCGATGACAACGGCGGCACCTGGAAGGTGTCCGCGCCCAGGTACTCCACCTCGTCCTCCTCCTACGCGGACACTGTCCAGCGCAGCGGACCGACCGGCTACTGGCGCCTGGGCGAGCGAGGCGGCGCGGAGGCGGCCAGCCCGCTGGGGGAGGACCTGGCGGGCAGCTACCTGGACGGCACGCGGCTGGGCAGCGCGGGCATCTTCTCCGACGGAGACGACACCGCTGCGAGCTTCGCCGGCGACGGTGCCGTCGAGATGCCCGTCGAGTCGCTGGGCACCAACACGGCGATGTCCCTGGAACTGTGGTTCAAGACGGCCGGGGCCGGTGTGCTGGTCAGCAACCAGGACGCCGACTTCGGCGACACCCCCACCGGCTGGCGGCCCATGCTGCTGATCGACGCCGACGGCAAGCTTCGTGGACGCTTCTCGGGTACCGGCGACAGCCTGCTGTCCAAGGGAACTGTCACCGACGACACATGGCACCACGTCATGCTCACCGGCAACGTGGGCATGCAGGCACTGTTCATCGACGGCGAGCTGCAGGGCAGTATGGCGACCGGTGTCGTCGCCGGCCGTTACTCCCGTGTCTTCGTCGGCGGTGGCTACTCCTCCGTCAGCTGGGACGACCAGGAAGCGGGCTACCGCAACTTCACCGGCCAGATCGACGAAGTCGCCTTCTACGACAAGCCGCTGGTGACGTTCACCCAGACCGCTGGGGTGTGGAAGTACGTCGCTCCGGCAGCGGGCCAGACGGACACCCCCAACCAGCACATACAGGCACGTCGCAGCCTCATCACCGGACGCGGCGACCAGTACGACGGTGTCGCTCTCGCCGATGCCCCCGCCGCGTACTGGCGTCTCGGCGAGAGTGAGGGAACCGCTCTGTCCAGCGAGGTCGGCGGATCCGGCATGAGCGCGGCCTTCCGGCCGGACGCGAGCGCCGCCTCGAAGCTGGACCAGACCGGAATCTTCGGCGCGGGCGACGACCGGGCCGTGAAGATCAGCGGCGGAGGCTCCGCGCAACTCCCCGCGACGGTCGTCGCCGGGACGACGGACCTGACCGCGGAACTGTGGTTCCGCACGACCTCCGCCTCGGGCGTCCTGCTCGCCTTCCAGAACGCTGCCTTGGGCCAGACACCCACCTCGGCGCTCCCCGTGCTGAACATCGACGGAGCCGGCAAGCTGCGCGGCAGGTTCTACCTGTCCGGCGGTGCGTCCGCGGTGCCCATCACCTCGTCTCAGGCAGTCACCGACGGCGAGTGGCACCACGTCGTCCTGACCGCCGCGACCAGCACCCAGAGCCTGTACCTGGACGGCGTGAGCCTCGGTTCGATCACCGGCACGGTGGCCGACCAGTCCCGCACCTACGCCTACCTCGGCGCCGGATACGCCAACGGCGGCTGGATGGATCTGGCGGCAGCCACCTACTACTTCAACGGCCAGCTGGACGAGGCCGCTTTCTACCGCGGCACGCTGACCGCCGATCAGGTCTCCGCCCACTACCGTGCCCAGGCGGAAGCCGCCGACTCGGGACTGACCTCCACCGTGACCGTCACCGACCCGCAGCAGCACACCAGCACCACCAGCTACGACGCCCTGCACGGCCAGCGCATCGTCGCTGCGAAGGACGCCACGGGCGCCCTCACCTCGTACGCGTACGACACGGCAGGCAATCTGCACACCGTCACCGACGCCAACGGCCACGCCACGGTCACGGGCCACGACGCGCGCGGCAACGTCGTCTCCACCACCACCTGCCGGGATGCCGACTCGTGCTGGACCAGCTTCTCCTCGTACTACCTCAACACGAGCGATCCCCTGGACCCGCGCAACGACAAGCCGCTGACCCAGCGTGACGCGCGCTCGACCGATCACAAGGACAACCGTTACCGCACCGAGTTCGCGTACAACGCCCTCGGTCTGCCGACCACGGTGACGCGCCCGGACGCCTCGGCCGCCACCACGACGTACACGGCGGGCACCGAGGCCGCGATCGGCGGTGGCACGGTCCCGGCGGGCCTCGTGCTGACGCAGACCACACCGGGCGGCGCCAAGACCTCCTACCGCTACTTCGCCAACGGCGACCTGGCCGAGGGGACCTCGCCGTCCGGGCTGGTGACCTCCTACACCTACGACGGCCTGGGCCGGAAGACCTCCGAGAAGCAGGTCTCCGACACCTTCCCCAGCGGTGTCACGACCGGCTACGGCTACGACGAGGCGTCACACGTCGTCACCGAGACAGGTGCCGGCATACGGAACGAGATCACCGGCGTGACACACACCCCCGTGATCAACCGCGCCTACGACGAGGACGGCAACCTCCTGTCGGAGTCGACGAAGGACACCACAGGCGGTGACGCCGAACGCACCGCCACCCACCACTACGACGCCAACGGCCTGAACGACTCCGTAACCGACGCCGAGCAGAACACGACCCTGCTCGAACACGACGAACTGGGCCGTGTCGTAGGCATGACCGACGCGGCGGGCACGCACTTCACGTACACGTACACCGCCCGCGGCCAGCACGCCACGACCGTCCTGGACGACTGGACCGGCGACCCGTCCGGCACCACCCGCGACCTGACGGTACTCTCCAACGCCTACGACCCGGCCGGCCGCCTGGCCTCCACGACAGACGCCATGGGCGCGACAACCGCTTACACCTACTACGCCGACGGCCTCACGGCCACCACCACGGCCAAGCAGGTCACCCAGGCCGACGGTTCCCGGCACGACATCGTACTGGAGGCCAACGCCTACGACCCGGCCGGCAATCTGACCCAGCAGGTCACCGGCGGCGGCGCGACCACGCAGACGTTCACGGTGGACGCCCTGGGCCGCACGCTCACCAGCGTCCTGGACCCGAACGGTCTCAACAGGACCGCCACCTTCGTCTACGACGGTGACAACCGGGTCAAGGAGCAGACCCAGACCATCTCCGGCAGCAAGAACCTCACCACGACGTCCGAGTACGACGCGGCGGGCAACATCACCCGGCAGAGCGTCACCGACGGGACCAGCACGCACATCACCACCGGTACGTACGACGACCGTGGTCTGCCGCTGACCACCGTCAGCCCTCGCGGCAACGTCGCGGGCGCCGATCCGGCCGCCCACACCACCGCCTACCGCTATGACGCCCTGGGGCGCCTGGTCCAGGAGACCGCCCCGGCGATCCAGGCAGAGGAGAACGGCGGCACGGCCACCACGGTCAAGCCGACCACGCTGACCGGGTACAACACCTTCGGTGAGGCGACGGACGCCACGGACGCCCGCGGCAAGGTGACCCGCACCGAGGTCGACCGCCTCGGCCGAGCCACAGCCGTGACCCTGCCCGAGTACACCCCTCCGGGCGCCACCACCCCCCTGACGGCGACCACCCGCACCACCTACACGGCACTCGGCCTGCCGCAGACCGAGACGGACCCGCTGGGCCGGGTCACCCGCTACGCCTACGACCAGTTCGGCCAACTCACCGCCCAGACCGACCCGGCGGCCGACGCCGCCGCGGCCGTGGCAGCCGAGACGGACTCCGACCTGCTCAACCCCACCAGCGCGGACGGCGGCGGAGTCACCCGCTACACCTGGACCCCGACCGGTCTCCAACTGTCGGTCACCGACCCGATGGGCGCGCGCACCGAGGCGACCTACGACGAGTTGGGCAGGCAGCTGACGGCGACCGCCGTCGAGCGGTACCCCAGCCCGGACAACCTCGTCAGCCGCTTCACGTGGGACGACGCGGGCAACCAGACGGCGTCGAGGACGCCGGGCGGGATCACCACGACGGGCGTCTACAACGCTGCCGGAGAACCGAAGTCCCTGACGGACCCGGCCGGCACGACCACGTTCGACTACGACGGCCTGGGCCGCCAGACGGAGACGACGGACGCGACCGGTCGCCGTACGACTACCACGTACGACGCCCTGGGCGATGCCATCGCGATGACCGACTACGGGACGGGCACGACCGCTCTGCGTACCGCGGCGGCCGAGTACGACGTGGAAGGCAACCGCACGGCGGTGATCCCCGCGCGGACCAAGGCCCGCACGACCTACGCGTACGACGCGCTGGGCCGCATGACCACGCAGGTCGAACCGGTCTCCGCCACGGAATCGATCACCACGTCCTTCGGCTACGACGCGGCGGGCAACCAGACCCGCCTGACCGACGGCCGAGGCAACAAGACGATCTACACCTTCACCAACTGGGGCCTGCCGGAGTCCACGATCGAGCCCTCGACGCCCGCCCACCCGGACACGGCCGACCGCACCTGGACGACCGTCTACGACAAGGCCGGCCAGGCGGTCGAGGAACGCCTTCCGGGGGGCGTGCAGCGTGAGCGCACATACGACGGACTCGGCCGCCTCACACGGGAGTCCGGCACGGGCGCTGAGGCAGCGACGGTGACCCGCACCCTGGAGTACGACCTGACCGGCCGCCTCACGACGGTCGGCACGGCGGACGCCCTGACCCGCAACACCTACACCTACAACGACCGCGGCCAGCTCCTGACCGCCGACGGACCGGGCGGCACCTCCCGCTACGCCTACAACGCCGACGGCAGCATGACGCAGCGCACCACGGACGCCGGCACCACCGACTACACGTACGACAGCGCCGGACGCATCGACACGATCTGGGACTCGATCACCGGCAACAACGTCCTGTACGACTTCGATGCCGCCGGACGCCCGACCGTGGAGCAGTACGCCACCAAGTCGGCGGACGCCACGACGTACACCGTCACGGCGAAGCGCACCTACGGTTACGACAGCCTGGGCCGCCTCAACACGGACACGGTGACTTCGCCGAACGGCACGACGAGCGTCGCCTCCACGACCTACGGCTACGACCTGGACGACAACCTGACGTCGAAGACGACCTCGGGTACGGCAGGAGCCGGCACCAACACCTACGGCTACGACCACGCGAACCGCATGACGTCGTGGACGAAGGACGGCACGACGACGTCCTACGAGTGGGACGCGGCAGGCAACCGCACGAAGGCCGGCGCCGCGACAGCGACCTTCGACGCCCGCAACCGCCAACTCACCGACGGCACGACGACGTACACCTACACGGCGCGCGGCACGCTGGCCTCGGTCGACAGCGGGAGCGGGACGCCGCGCACGCTGACCTTCGACGCCTTCGAACGCAAGATCACCGACGCCGGTACGACCTACACGTACGACTCCCTCGACCGGGTCCAGACCCGCGGCACGACGACCTTCACCTACGACGGCGGCTCCAACAACGCCTCCACCGACGGCACGACCGACTACAACCGCACGCCCGGGGGCACCCTCCTCTCCCTCTCCACCGGCGCCACCCAGCAGTGGGCCCTCACCGATCAGCACACCGACCTGGTCGCCGGCCTGACGGCCGACGGCACCCAGGTGAGCGGCTCGACGTCGTACGACCCGTTCGGCAAGGAGACAGCCACGGGCGGCACGACCCCGGCCGTCGGCTACCAGTCCGGCTGGACCGACCCGACCAGCGGCGACGTCAACATGGCGGCGCGGTGGTACCAGCCGGGGACGGGGGGCTTCGCCTCACGGGACTCGTGGCAGCTGAACTCCGTCCCGTCGGTCCAAGGCAACCGTTACACGTACGCCAACGGCGGGCCGCTCAACGCCACCGATCCCACCGGTCACTGGGCCGCCCTTGTGCTCGGCGGTGCCGCCATCACTGGTGAAGCCCTCGGGTGGGGTGTCTTCGGCACCATCGTGACCCTCGGAGCCGGTGCTGTCGGCTGGGAGGCGACACATGGCGAGTCGTCCTCCACGACCCACAGCCATTCCAGCACCAGCGTGCTGTCCCAGTCGCACGCAGGTGCGGCCAGTGCGGCCAGGGCGATAGCGGCCCAAGCCAGCGCCATGTACGCCGGCGGCGGCAGCTCGACCCTCGTCTCGACCAGTACCGGCACCAGCACCTACGCCTGCAGCTACGCCTGCGGTCGTGGAGTCGCGATCACGGAGCCCCGCGTCGTCACGCCGCCTCGCCCGCCTATCGACCAGAACCCGAACAACGGGAAGAAGCCAAAGCCTGCCCCTGACCGCCCGGCGCCGAGGCCTGACTGGGATCCGAACAACGGAAAGTGGAATCCTGACGATGCCGTCGCCATGCTTGTCAGCACCCTGGAAATGCTCGACTTGGTCGGCGACGATCAGTACACCGCTGACACGCAGGAAGGTTTCGAGACAGCCCCCTCCCAGGGGTCCGAAAATAGGTCAGGCACGGAGGGTGAGGAGGATGAGAACTGTACTACGCATTTGGAGAAGACGGTTGCGCAACGCGGTACGTCAGGCATCGTGTGCTTCCGAGCGCCGTCGGGTGCGACTGCCGCACAGATCGACGAATTGAAGGACCACATAGCCGCACTCAACGCCATACCGGGCTACCTGTCTCCGACGGGGCGGGTCTCGCCAGGGGATCCGGCAGTAAGCTTCGGTACACAACAGAAGTACCCGAGTAAGTCAGTGACACTAGGGATGGCTGCAGAGGCATACAAAGAGCTCCATGTGAAGGAAGTTCAGGGCACTGCCTACGAGTACAGTGGGTCAGGCAAGGTAGCCGGTCACCTTCCGGATACCACCTGGTCCGGTAAGTGGGTTCCGTATTGCTGGCATCAGCAGGACGGGCGCGTCAACTCTCTAGTCGGTGCCTATAGTCGAAAGTATCAGGTCGGATACCAGCCGACCGGCTTCTACTATGCAGGTGTGAATAAGGATCCCAGCACATACACGACCGAGAAGGTCACTGGGTCGGTTTCGTCCGGGCAGTACGGCATCTGTGAGATCAGTCGCCCCTGATGAAGGTCGTAGAGAAGTCAGTGGAAATGTGGATGTTCATCGGTGAGATCATGCGCGTGAGAACGTGTGATTACCTCGCCACATCACCTCTTGATCTGGGGTGCATGCCTAGGCTCAGGCCCCCGGCGACTTCAGTGCAGATCGAGGAGCTGGAATCTTTGGCGGATCAACCTCTGGACCCGGACTACCGAAAATTTTTGTCGCTTACTGATGGATTGGACGGCTTCCATTACTCGACGCCACTTATGGGGTTTCGTGACTGGGAGGACCCGCAGCGGAGGGGACTTGCCGTAATGTTTCGCGACGTCACTCTGGAAGCTGGTCCCCTGGAGGAGGTCGGGCTGTCGGAGGGAACGCGCATCTTCCCCATGTACGTCAACGCTCAGGGATCGGCGGGCATGCTGATGCTTCAAGCCGATGACACTGATGCGGGGCGCTACTGGTGGACCGGTGCGGGAGATAACATGTTGTTCCGTACCTTCCGTGAAGCTGTCACTTACATGATGGGATAGTTCGCTCTGCCGTTGCTTACTGCCGCTCATGCGGAGAAAGGTCAACTCTTCGACGTGACGGTGAAGAATAACCAAGACTGGCAGACGACATGCTGAGGCTCTCCGATCTCGAACGAGTGGTCAGTGGCCTTTCGGTGCATAGAGCTCCGGCTGTGCGCGGGGTGAATTTCGTCAAAGTTTCCGAATTTCTTGGGGTTGGGCTTCCCGGTGACTTCCGGGAGTTTGCTGACAAGTATCCCACTCTGGAGTTCGACGGATTCCTGCGTATCCCGCTGCCGATTCCGGGTCGGGAGTGCGACTTCGTTGGGGGGATTTTCCGTGAACTGGAGGTATTGAGGGATCTCCAGGATGATGAAATGTCTGAAGGGTATAGCGCTCATCCGGATGGCGGCGGCCTGATCCCTTGGAGCGAAGAACAGGCCTGGCGCTTTTCGTCCCCTGTGGGGACAAGGGGGCCCTCTCGGCCGTTTACGCTGCGGCCCGGCAGGCGTTCGGCGCCGACGTCGTGCAGATCTGGCGCCAGGTCCTCAAGGAGGTTCCCGACGTGAAGGTCGACATCTTCGAGGAGCAGATTCCCCGGGGACGCAAGGCCGGCGACAGCCCCAAGCGTGACCGTCGCGCGATCGACACCTACCCCACCCGTGCGGACTTCATCGAGTTCTCCGCGGGGTGGAAGCCGGTCGTTGAGATTCACCGGCCGGTCGTCGACGACACCCCGACCATCTGAGGCGGCATTACCTCTCGGTCGCGGCCTCGGTAACCTCGCGAGAAGGCCCGCCTGGCCAAGACCAAAACCTGACCTGGTCGCCCTTGACGCCGTGTATCAGGGCGCGCAGACCGGACACCGTCGTCGTGAGGACGGTGTCCGGGGTGTCGCTCTCGCGGAGATAGGCGGTGCCGGTGGGGGTGGCGGCGACGTAAAGGCAGTTCGAGCCGTCGCCGCTGTAGGTGGACTTCTGCCAGTGGAGTGGCGGCACGGTTGGTCCTCTCAAAGGTCCCGGGTGAGGTTGTCGATGAAGTCGCGTGACTCGGTGGTGTCCAGCGCGCAGGACTCCATGCGATCGAGGACAGCCCGGTACTTGGTCAACTGTGCCTCCGCGTCGAGGAACTCGCAGGCGCCATGGTGAGAGTCCAGTTGGACCGTGTCGAGTTGCGGTACCGAGCCCTCCACATAGTCGAATGACTGGCCGGTGGTCGGGAACTCGACTGCGCCGAAGGGAATCACGCGGATGGTGACGTGAGGCAGTTCGCTCATGTCGAGCAGGTGCTTGAGCTGACCTCGGGTGACCGCAGAGCCTCCGAAGCCCATGCGTAGAGCCGCCTCGTGAATGATCGCCGTGTAAGAGGGCGGGTTCTTGCTGTGCAGGACACCCTGCCGCTTCATGCGATGGCTGAGGCGGTGCTCGATCTCGTACTGCCGCATCGGCGGGGCCACCGCCTGGAACAGGGCTCGGGCCTGGTCGGTGGTCTGGAGGAGCGCCGGGATATGGAACAAGAGCGCCACCCGTAGCGCGGTCGCGTGGTGCTCCAGCTCGGCCAGATCGACCAGCGCGACGGGTACCTGTTCGCGATACTCCTCCCACCAGCCGCGGGTTCGCCGGCCTGTCATGGAGGCGAGGGCGTCGATGAGTGGCCCGTCGGAGCAGTCGTAGGTATGGGCCATGGAGCGGACGCGGTCGGCACTGACCGGGGTGCGGCCTGTCTCGATCATGCTGATGCGTGCTTGGTTGACGCCGAGCAGTTGGGCGGCCCCAGTGGTGGTGAGACCGGTGCGTTCGCGCAGCTTGCGCAGTTCTGCGCCCAGCCTCCGCTGCCGGAGCGTGGGGCTGTTGGTGGGCGGCACGGTGTGTCCCTCCTGGCCGCAATGAGGCGCCCTGTTCCCTCACACGAGTGAAGGTTGGAGCCTTCCTGTTGGTTTGGTTAGAGGTATCTAACCATCTGTCCTACGGTGGTCCCGTACCCGCTCAACAAGCCCCGCCCGCAAGCCAGAAGCGCATCGAACCAGGCAATGCCACCGGCAGGTGCGGCCGTGAGCGAGTCGTCCAAGTCCCCTTCCTCCCGGAGGTGTTCCATGGTCACCGTAGCCCTGCCCGACACCTGGGTGTACTCCCTTCGTCTGCCGCATGACCCCCGTGCCGCACGGGTCGCACGGATGACCGTGCGGGCGGTGCTCGGTGGGCATGGCAGACAGGACGTGCTGGACGTCGTCGAGTTGTTGACGTCCGAGCTGGTCGGCAACGCCTACCTGCACACCGCGGGGCCCGCCTCGCTGCGGCTCACAGCGCTGGGGGACGGGCGGCTCAGGGTCGGGGTGTGGGACAGTCACCCCTGCATTCCGGCGCCCTTCGCCAAGCCGCCCGGGGACCGCGTACCCATGCCGGACGTGGACTGCGAAGGCGGGCGCGGGCTGCATCTCGTGCAGGAGTACGCCGACTCCTGGGGCGGCTGGTCGGTCGCGGACCGCGGCGACCGGCTCGCGCGCGGTGCGGGCAAGCTGCTGTGGTTCGAGGTCGGTGGGCCGGGTGCCGCTCGTCCGTCCGGGCGGTCCTCGGCCCGCGCCGCCACCTGACGTCGATCACGACCGGGCCCACTCTGCGGTGTTCACCCGTGAACGGTGCAGGGGCTACTCCTCCAACCCCGCCGTAGCCAGCCCCCGCAACACCGTCCCGCATCTGCGGGCGTACGCCTGTTGCAACCCCCGGGTCGCGGGGCCGCCCGCTCGGGCGTACCACTTGGCCGGGCGGCTGAAGGCGGAGACCGTCAGCCAGACCGTGCCGTCGCCCGTGCGGTCGACGACGAAGGCCTCCTCGCCGCATTCGGGGTGGCCGGGCAGGGTGCCGTAGGCCCAGCCGGCGCGGCGGCGTTCCTCGACCGTCCAGACGACGCGGCAGGGGGCCTTGATCACGCCGGCGAGGGTCACCGTGACGTCCACGTCGGGGGCCGCGCGGTCCGCGTCGGTGGTCATGCCGACGCCCATCGAGCGGTGCATCTCCCAGGTGAGGACGGCCTCGGCCGCGCGGCGGAAGACCTCCTCGCCCTCGCCGAGGCGGGTGCGCACGTGCAGGGAGTGGAAGCCGGGCGGGCAGAAGCCGGGCCGCTCGCGGGTCGCGCCGACATCGGCGTACGTGAAGTCCTCCGAAGACATGGTGCCCAAGCGTAGGGCGGCACCCGGAATGTTCGCCTCCCGGGTGCCGCCCTCACTCGACTGCTGTCACGTCAGCTGACGTTGACCGCCGTCCAGGCCGCCGCCACCGTCGCGTACTCGGTGCTGGAGGAGCCGTACAGGGCCGACGCCGCGCTCAGGGTCGCCGTGCGGGCGCCCGAGTACGTCGTGGTCGACGTCATGTACGTCGTCAGGGCCTTGTACCAGATCTGGACCGCCTTGTCCCGGCCGATACCGGTGATCGTCGAGCCGTTGTAGGTCGGGGAGTTGTACGAGACCCCGTTGATCGTCTTCGCGCCGCTGCCCTCCGACAGGAGGAAGAAGAAGTGGTTCGCGGGGCCGGACGAGTAGTGCACGTCCAGGTTCTTCAGCGTCGACGACCAGTAGTTGGCGGACGCGCCGTCCTTGCTGGGCTGGTCCTGGTAGCGCAGCGGGGTGCCGTCGCCGTTGATGTCGATCTTCTCGCCGATGAGGTAGTCGCCGACGTCGTTGGAGTTCGCCGCGTAGAACTCGACCGCCGTGCCGAAGATGTCGGACGTCGCCTCGTTCAGGCCGCCGGACTCGCCGGAGTAGTTCAGGCCCGCCGTGTTCGAGGTGACGCCGTGGGTCATCTCGTGGCCGGCGACGTCGAGCGAGGTGAGCGGCTTGACGTTGCCCGAGCCGTCGCCGTACGTCATGCAGAAGCAGCTGTCGTCCCAGAACGCGTTGACGTAGGCGTTGCCGTAGTGGACGCGGGAGTACGCCGCCACGCCGTTGTTCTTGATGCCGTTGCGGCCGAAGGTGTTCTTGTAGAAGTCCCAGGTGGTCTGGGCGCCGTAGGCGGCGTCGACGGCGGCGGTCTGGTCGGTGGTGGAGCTGGAGGCCGCGCCGGTGCCCCAGGTGTCGTCGGTGTCCGTGAACAGCGTGCCCGCCGAACTGCTGGTGCTGCGCGCCTTGTTGTACGTCTTGTGGCCGCCGCGCGAGGTGTCGTACAGCTGGTACGTCGAGCCCGAGAGGTACGTGCCGAGGGTGACCGTGCCGGAGTACAGGCTCTTGCCGGTGCCCGTCTCGATGCCCTGGTACTCGTACAGCTTCGCGCCGGTGGCCGCGTCGGTGATGACGTGCAGCTCGTTCGGGGTGCCGTCCTCCTGGAGGCCGCCGACGACGGTCTCGTAGGCGAGGGTCGGCTTGCTGCCGTTGCCCGCCCAGACCACCTTGCGGGGCGCCTGGGAGGCCTCGGTGTCCTCCGAGCCCGCCGCCTTCGCGAGCGAGAGCGCCTGGGTCTCGGCCTTCGCCGCGGTCACGGCCGGGGTGGTGGAAGCGACCTTGATGGTGGTGTTCGTCGCCTTGGTGACGCCCTGCTCCGCGCCCGAGGCCGACTCGTGGACGACCAGGTCGCCGCCGAGGACCGGCAGGCCCGCGTAGGTGCGCTCGTAGCGGGTGTGGACCGTGCCGTCCGCGTCCTTGACCACGTCGCGGACGACCAGCTTCTCCTGGGCGCCCAGACCGATCTCCCGCGCGGTCGCGGGGGCGTCGGCCTGCTTGTCCTGGATGAGGGCGGTGCGGGCGGCCGGGGCCAGGGCGGTGGGGACGGCGAGCGGGGTGGAGCCCGCGGAGTCCGGCGCGGTCTGGGCGGCGGCGGTGCCACCGGTCAGGCCGGTGGTGATCAGGGCTCCGGCCGCGACGGCGGTGGCGACGGCCAGGGTGGTGCGCTTGTGACGCGCGTAGAAGGCAGGCGGGACAGTCACACAAGCTCCTTGTAGGTGGGGGAGCCCGGACGGCGTGGGGCGGCCGGCCGGTGCTGTGCTGAGGCTGTGCGGCGGGTGAGAGGAAGAGTGACACCGAGGTCGCGTACATGTCATGACCCCCACGTGATGTTGGCCGGAAACCGACCGGCCGGTGAACATTTCCGCCGTGTAAAAGGGGCGTGACCTCGGTCAAGGGCCAACCGGTCGGAGGTAAGGGACCGGCAAAGAGTGGACGCCGTCCCGGCGGGGCGCACCGCGCCGGGCGGGCACGATGCCGATGTCCGGCGGCAAGGCGGACGGGGCGTCGCCGGTGCGGCCGGGGACCGTCACCGGGGAGCTGACGGTCGTGCCGTTGTCCGGAATCGATAGGTCCTCAAGGGACGGCTCCCCAGGGGCCGCTCGTCAGGGGACTGCTCCCGCGAGGGGACCGCTCCCGCGTCGGACTACGCCTCGCTCGGCTCCCCGTGCCACGTCGCCCACAGCGACGCGTACGCGCCGTCCGCCCGCACCAGTTCCTCGTGCGTGCCGAGTTCGGTGAGGCGGCCGTCCTCCATCACGGCCACCCGGTCCGCGTCGTGCGCCGTGTGCAGCCGGTGCGCGATGGCGATGACCGTACGGCCCCGCAGGACGGCGGCGAGGGCGCGCTCGGTCTGCCGGGCGGTCGTCGGGTCCAGCAGCGCCGTCGCCTCGTCCAGGATCAGGGTGTGCGGGTCGGCCAGCACGACCCGGGCCAGGGCGAGCTGCTGCGCCTGCGAGCCGTCCGTACGGCAGCCGCCGGCGCCCAGCCCCGTGTCCAGCCCGCCGGGCAGCTCCCGGACCCAGCCCGCCGCGCCGACCGCCGCCAGCGCCGCCCACACCCGCTCGTCCGAGGCGCCGGGCTCGGCGATCAGCAGGTTGTCGCGGACCGTGCCGATGAAGACGTGGTGCTCCTGGGTGACCAGGACGACCTGGCGGCGCAGCACCTCCGGTTCCAGGGCGGCCACCGGCACCCCGCCCACCGTCACCGAACCCGCCGTCGGCGCGTCCACGCCCGCCAGCAGCCTGCTCAGCGTCGTCTTGCCGGCGCCGGACGGGCCGACGACCGCGAGCCGCTCCCCGGGCCGTACCGTCAGGTCGACCCCGCGCAGCACCTCGCCGCCGCGCTCGTAGGCGTACCGCACGCCGGTCACGTCGATCCGGTCGTCCGCCGGGGCCGGGACGCCGGCCCCGGGGGCCACACGGTCCGGCTCCGCGCCGTCCGGCATCGAGCCGTCCGGCACCGGCTCCCGGGCCAGCCCCTCCACCCGCGCGAACGAGGCGCCGCTGCTCTGGAGTTGCTCCACCCGCACCAGGATCTGGTCCAGCGGCTCGGTGAACTGCCGCAGGTACAGCGCGGCGGCCACCACCGTGCCCAGACTCATCGCGCCGCGCGCGTGCAGCGCCCCGCCCAGCAGCAGGACGCCCGCCACGGGCAGCGCGTACGACACCTCGATGACCGGGAAGAACACCGACCGCAGGTACAGGGTGTGGAAGCGGGCGCGCCGCGAGACCTCCAGCGCCGCGCGGCTCGCCCCGACGCGCGCCTCCCGGAGCCGGAACGCCTCCACCGTGCGCGCCCCGGACGCCGTCGCCGCCAGGACCTCGGCGACCTCGGAGCCGGCCGCGCCCTCGGCGAGGTACCCGGCGCGCGCCCGCCGCAGGTACCAGCGCAGCGCCCACCAGATCGGCGTCAGCCCGAGCACCCCGACCGCGCCCAGCAGCGGGTCGATCACGAAGACGGCGCCCAGCACGAACAGCGCCTGCACCGTGCAGACCAGCAGCTCCGGGCCGGCGTCGCGCAGCGTGGTCCCCACGGCGGCCACGTCGGCGGTGCCCCGCGTGGTCAGATCGCCGGTGCCGGCCCGCTCCACGACCGACGCGGGCAGCGCCAGCGCCCGCCCCACGAACTGCTCCCGCACCCGCGCCAGCGTCCGCTCCCCGAAGCGGTGCCCGGCGTACCGGGCCCAGCGCGCCAGCAGCAACTGCGCCGCCGCGCACACCAGGATGGCCACCGCCAGCCGGTCCACGGCCCCGGTACCGCTCCCGGCGCGCACCTCGTCGATGATCCGCCCCAGCAGCCAGGGCCCGGCCAGCCCGGCCGCGGCGGCCAGCGCGTTCGCCACGAGGACGACGGTGAAGGCCCGCCCGTCGGCCCGCACCAGCCGGGCGGCAGCCCGCCGTACGCCGGCCGGGCCGGCCACCGGGAGCCGGCCCGCGGTCTCCGGCTCCGGCGCCGCCGAGGTCCGGGCCCCCCTCTTCTGCCGTCCCGACGTCACGTCGCGGCCCCCTCGACGTCGCCCGGGCCGGCGGCCTCGCCTTCCCCGGTCTCCCCGCTGCCCCCGGTCTCCCCGCTGCCCCCGGTCTCCCCGGCGTCCCGCGCCACCAGCGCCCGGTAGCCCGGCTCCGTCTCCCTCAGCACCCGGTGCCGTCCGCTCGCCGCGACCTTCCCGTCCACGAGGTACAGCACGGTGTCGGCGTGGTCGAGCAGCAGCGGGGAAGTGCTGGTGACGACGGTCGTCCGGCCGTCCCGCGCCGCGCGCAGCCGTTCGGCGACCGCCGCCTCGGTGTGCGCGTCCAGCGCCGACGTCGGCTCCACGGCGAGCAGTACCTCGGCGTCGAAGAGCAGCGCCCGCGCCAGCCGAACGCGCTGCCGCTGCCCGCCGGAGAGACTGCGGCCCTGTGCCGCCACCGGCGAGTCCAGCCCCTCCGGCAGCCCCCGCACGACGTCCTCGGCGGCAGCCGCCCGCACCGCGCGCCCCACGGCGGCGTCGGTGTGGCCGCGCCCGCCGCCCACCACCTCGCGCAGCGGGCCCGCGAACAGGTCGGCCTCGTGGTCGGCGACCAGGATCCGCTCCCTGACCCGCGCCAGCGGGACCGCGTCGAGCCGTACGGCACCCCAGGTGACGTCGGACGGCGCGTACCGGCCCAGCCGGTCGACGACCGCGGCCGTGTCGGCGGGGCGGGCGCCCACCAGCGCCGTCAGCCGGCCCGGCACCACCCGTACCCCCGACGCCGGGTCGTACAGCACCGCCGGTCCGGCGGGCGCCGGCGTGGTGCCGGTGTCCGGGTCCGGCTCCAGCCGCAGCAGCCGGACGACCCGGCGGGCCGCGACCACACCCCGGCTCAGCTGGTACCCCATGTCGACGAGGAACGCCACCGGGCCGACCAGTACGGCGACATAGCCGTACACCGACACCAACTCGCCCACCGTCAGGTCCCCCCGGGCGGCGAGCCGGGCCGCCAGCCAGGTGACGACGGCGAGGAACACCGTCGGCAGGCCCGTGCCGAGCGCCTGCATCCAGCTGGTGACCGCGCCGACGCGGTAGCCCTGGTCGCGCAGCCGCCGGGAGTCGTGCCGGAAGGCGTCCGCGAACAGGTCCTTGCCGCCGAGCCCGTTGAGCACCCGCAGCCCGCCCGCCAGGTCGCCGATCCGGGCCGTGAGCACGCCCTGCCGTTCCCGGTACTCGCCCTCCGCCCCCTGGAGCCGCGCCATCAGCGGTCCCACGAGCACGGCCACCACCGGCATCCCGAGCAGCACGACCGCCGCGAGCAGCGGTGAGACCGCCAGCAGCAGCCCGGCGACGACGACGTACACGACGACCGAGCCGACACCCGGTCCGATCACCGTCAGCGACCCGGCGATGGTCTGCACGTCGCCCACCCCGACGGTGACGACCTCGCCGGCCCCCGCCCGGCGCGGCAGCGCGGCACCCAGCCGCACCACCTGCCCGACGACGACCTTGACCGTGCGGAAGTTCGCGTCCATGCGCAGCCGGGTCATCGTGCGGTGCCGCATGACGCTCACCCAGGCGTTGGCCGCCCCCACCGCGACCAGGGCGGCGGTCCAGCCCGCCAGCGCGGCCGGGTCCCCGGCCTCCAGCCCCTCGTCGACCGCCTTCGACAGCAGGTACGGCGCGGCCGCCAGCAGCACCATCCAGACACTGGCCAGCACGGCCCCGGCCAGCGCCCGCCCCGGCTGGCGGCGTACCAGCCACCACAGGTACCACCAGCCGCCGCGGCAGTCGGGCGTGCCGGGATCCCCGTAGACGTCGATCATCCGCCCCCGTCCCTTCGGTCGTGACGGCCCGCGCAGGACCGGGCCGCTCGGTGGTGGTGGCCGGCTCGGGCCGCGGCCACGTGGTCGTGGTGGTGTAGGTTCCGCGAGTTCGTTGGCACTGGCTCCTGCAGAAACGTCAGAATCCGGGCTTTGTGCGCAGCGCTGGGGTCGGGCGACGATGCGCAATCTTGGTCTCGTGGGTGAGGTTGCAGGTTACCCAGGGTGATGACGCTTGCCCATCGAATAAGCTGTGCAGTGGTTCGCGCCGGAGGCGGGGCGGCAGCGGCCGGAGAGCCGGAATACAGAACCTGGCACTTCGGTCACCTCTCCGAGCCCTCGGCCCCACGTGACGAACCCGGGCAGGTCTCGATCACGTCACTTCATGATCATGACGTCCGCCTGTCTGTGAAGATCCCCCCACTATCGGTGATCGATGGGTGGAGATGTCATGAGGGGTATCCGCTTCAAGAAGAAGATGGCCGCCTGACGCGTCAACGCGATCTCGTCCAGCGGGACCCGCCCCACGTCGGTCGACGGGGGGCATCTGCCCAGGCGGTCGATCACCGTCGCCGTATCTGCGGGGCTTGCGCCGGCCAGTGCCGTCAGGCGGCCCGGCAGCACTCGTACCCCCGACTCGGGGTCGTGGAGTACCGACGGTTCGGCGGGGGCGTCCCGGGTGCCGGTGTCTTCCAGTGGTGCCAGGCGCAGGAAGCGTACGACCCTCCGCGCCGCCACCACGCCCCGGCTGAGCTGGTAGCCGCACTCGACCCAGAAGGCCACCGGGCCCACCAGGACCGCGACATAGCCGTAGACCGACACCAACTCGCCTATGGTGATGTCCCCTTGGGCGGTCAGCCGGGCCGCGAGCCAGGTCACCACGCCGAGGAACAGTGTGGGTAGGCCGACGCCGAGGGCCTGGACCCATTTGGTCACCGCGCCCACGCGGCAGCCCTGCGCCCGCAGGCGCTGCGAGTCCCGGTGGAAGGCGTTGGCGAACAGGCCTTTGCCGCCGAGGCCGTTGAGGACGCGCAGCCCGCCCGCGAGGTCGGCGATGCGGGCGGTGAGCGCGCCCTGGCGTTCCCGCTACTCCGTCTCGGTGCCCTGGAGCCGGGTGAGGAGCGGGCCGACGAGCATGACGATCGTCGGGATCCCGAGCAGCACCACGGCGGCGATGAGCGGCGAGACCGACACCAGCAGGGCCGCGACCGCCAGATAGGCGATGACCGCGCCCACCCCGGGCCCGACCACGGTCAGGGCCTGGCTGATCGTCTGCACGTCGCCCACCCCGATCGTGACGACCTCCCCGGCCCCGCGCGCCGCGACAGCGCGGCACCCAGCCGCACCGCGTGCCCGACGACCACCGTGACCGTGCGGAAGTTGGCGTCCATCCACCCCGGGTCATCGTGCGGTGCCGCATGATGCTCAGCCACGCGTTGAACGCCCCCACCGCGAAGAGCGCGGCCGACCATCCCGCGAGGACCGGGAAGTCTCCCGGCTCCAGGCCCTCGTCGATCGCCTTCGCCATCAGGCACGGCGTCGCGGCCAGCAGTGCCATCCACATGCTGGCCAGCACCGCCCCGGCGGCGGACCGGCCCAGCTGACATCGCACCAGCCACCACAGATACCGCCAGCCGCCACGGCTGTCGGGCGTGCCGGGATCCTCGTACGCGTCGATCACCTGTTGTCCCCCTGCGTAGACGACTTGGTGAACTCGCCACCAGTTTGTGCATTTCTGTGGGATCTTGATGGGTAGCTCATGAACGGCGGAATCGAATTTGCCATGTATCGACATGTCATGTATCGGACAACTTGGAGGTGATGTGTGTGCACGGCATACGCAGATGGGGGCCGGCAGCGGTCGCACTGACGCTGCTGGCCGGAGCGTTCCAAGGAATTCAGGCATCCCCGGCAGCCGCGGTCGGCTGCTTCCGAGCCACCTGTTCGGGCAAGGACCCCATCGAAATGGGGTGTGACGACGACGCCGAGCTTCTTCAGCAGGTCACCGAGCCGGACGGGTCGGTCGTGATACGGCTGATATGGTCGTACATGTGCCAGGGGGTGTGGGCGAAGATCTCACGCGATCTCGACACCTCTCCCGACTACGTGTACGGGACGCTGTGGACGACCCGCGATCCCGAGGGCGGCGTCCAGCAGGCCGACACGACGGGCCTTCTCGCCGACGGCGTGGCAGGCGCCTACACCAGGATGCAGAACTGGAAGAAGACGTCGGCGAAGGCGTGTTGGAACGACGTCGACGCGCAGTACGACCCCATGCCGCTGAGGTACATCGTCAACAACAACGACGCGAGCCTCCCGACCGTGCACGGCTCGTGCACCGACTGGCTGTAGGGGGAGAAGATGCGCAGAAGACGTCTCCGGAGATTCTTCTCCACGAATCCGCTGATAGCCCTGAGCGTGCTGGCGGCCTCCGCCGCGCTACTCCCGCTGGCTTCCCCGGACACCCCGGTGCAGACGGCCGCCGCTGACGGCACGGCACCCCGCATGTTCTCCGCACCCGACAAGGAGCTCGGATCGGACTACGCCTCGTCATCGGACGCGATCGTCCAGGCCACCGGCGACGCCGAGGGACTACACATCCTCGCGGCGAAGGAGAGCGACGGGTTCTCCTTCTACGAGATCGCCCGCCTCCACCGTACGGACCTGTCCGAGGTCGGCCCCTGGACGGGCTACGTCTGCACCACCGGATCAGGGAACTACGCGGCGGCCGTCTACGCCCCGTCGGTCTGGTCCAACCAGCCCGGAGCGTATGACAACGGTGCCTTCGCCGCGGTGATCCGGCTCTCCGACGGCAAGGTCACCGAGGTTCCCGACCGGGTGCAGCTGGCCTACTTCACGCCGGGTTGCGGAACGGGCGACGAGGTGGCGTTCACCTCCAGCTCGGCCACCGACACCTCCGTCGGCGACACGACCGTGATCTCGGTCGACGCGCCCACCGGAACGGTGACCTCCCGCCGTACCGTCGACGGCTACCTGACCCACGTCACGCCCACCCAGAAGGGCACCGTCGGCGTCCTCGGCGGCAACCTCGTCGACCTGAAGGCCAACGGCAAGAAGCTCTCCGCCCGCAAGCTCGCCGCGGTACCGGGCCCGATGTTCGCGCTGACCGCCTCCAAGAACGGCACCGTCGACATCGGCACCGTCGACGGCGACAGCAGCGTCATCTCCCGTTACGACGGCGGGGACTTCACCGAACTCGGCCGCGCCCCGAAGGGGGACGTCAAACTCCTCCCGCTGGCCGACGGCGACGCGGTCGTCGGCGACGTGGCGGACATCGACACCAGCAAGGCGCCGGGGCTCGCCAAGCACCCGGTGGACGGCCGTGTCGTCGGCATCTCCCGCCAGGGCCACCTGGTGACCAACTCGGTGTTCTCCGAGCAGATGAAGGGCATCACCAGCACCCTCGGCTCGCCGTCGGACGAGGGCGTCGGATCCCTGACCATCAAGGCTACGGCGGTCAAGACCGGGGCGAAGGCCAGCACCCTCGTGGACGCCGACCGCGAGCGGCCGCAGGCGGATTCCTCGCTGTCGCTGGACCCGGCCGCGTTCGCCGCGGCCACAGGCGATGACGACGACCCGCTCACCTGCGGTGAGGACGGCCCGGAATCACAGTGCCTGTCCGGAGACGGTGCGCAGGTCGTCGGCAAGCTCGCGGACATGGAAACCCCCTGCATCGTCAAGCGCAATGACCCCAAGCGCCAGGCCCTCCAGGCCAGTGCGAACCAGGTGGAGTGGGCGGTCGACCAGGCCGTGCACGGAGAGCTGACGGTGTCCCGCCCGGCGGACTGGCACGACACGGGCCTGGGCGCCTACACCCCGCAGGGCCTGTTCCCCAAGCCGGGTCTGACCGGCGGAGGTGAGATTCCCGCCCAGGTCATGCTCGGTATCCTCGCCCAGGAGTCCAACTTCAAGCAGGCGTCCTGGCACTCCGTGAACGGCGACTCGGGAAACGTCACCAAGTCCGACTGGTACGGCAACCTCAACGGCATCCACGACTACCCCAGGCGGGGCAGCGCCGACTGCGGTTACGGCATCGCCCAGGTGACGACCGGCATGTCCGAACTCCACGGCGAGCAGCTCGACACCCTGCACGCCGGCGCCGTCACCACCGACTACGCGGCGAACATCGCAGCCGGGCTGAGCATCCTGGCCGAGAAGTGGAACCAGCTCAAGGCCCTGGGCATGAATGCGAACAACGGCAGCCCGGACTACATCGAGAACTGGTACATGGCGCTGTGGGGCTACAACTCCGGCGTCTACACCTCCGGTTCCGTGGGCCTGGGCTACTTCAACAACCCGATCAAGCCCAACTACCCGGCCGACCGGCAGCCGTTCCTGCGCGACAGCTACGACGACGCCTCCCACCCCGGCGACTGGACCTACCAGGAGAAGATCCTGGGCTGGGCGGAAGTCCCGCAGATGACCTGGGACGGCGTGGCCTCGTACGTCAAGCCGACCATGCCGTTCAACGTCGTCACGGCCGCCCCGCTCGACGCGTTCTGCGACTCGTCCAACGCGTGCGACCCGGACGCGGCCGACCCGTGCCCGAGCTGGGACTCGGCGTGCTACTGGAGCGGCAGCGTGAGCTGGATCGGCTCGCAGAGCAGCGCCAACTCCAGTACGGAGGCGCTGAGATACACGCTCGGCTCGTCGGAGCCCGCCCTTGAGAGCAAGTACGGCCACGGCCCGTGCATCGACCACCCGAGCGTCTACACCAACGCGATCATCGTCGACGACCTCGGCGAGCACGAAGACACCTATGGTTGCGGGGACTTCGAGGGCGCCGACGACGGCAAGTTCACCCTCCAGACCGGTGACAACATCACCATGGAGAGGGACGACTACACCTACCGCGCCACCCCCTACATCGCCCCCATCGACCTGCACCAGCTCGGCGCCGGGTACGACCACCACGTCTACTTCACGCACAACTACCCCGACACCGACTACTTCCACAAGATCACCGGCCGCTGGCAGGTCAACCAGTCCGACCTCCCCTCCGGGGACACGTTCGGCGGTCAGCGCTACAAGGTCTACCTCCACCTGCCCAGCCACGGTGCGGAGGCGACCGTCCGGTACCGCTTCATCCCGGGCGACAACGCGTACGGCGCCGCGCCCGACTACTGCACCGTCAACCAGGCGAACCGCAGCAACGGCCAGGAGACCTGGTTCGAGATGGGCACCTTCACCTTCTGGAAGGGCGGCTACATCGAGGCGGACAACCTCCACTCCGCCGGCACCGGGGACGACAACGTGGTGTTCGACGCCATCGCCTTCGTTCCGTACAGCACCGCCGAACCCGGCCCGTGCGCCCTGGTCGACGGTGGAGCGTGATGCGCCCAGCTCTCCGCGTTCCCGCCGTGCTGATGACTCTCGTCATCGGCACGGCGGGAGCCGTCTCCTGCACCCGCAACGACTCCGATACGGCGGCGCCCGACCTGACGAAGTCAGCGGCGCCGAGCCCGGTGCCGTCGAAGACACGGATCGTGCCGCGCGCCGCCGATCTGCCGAAACACGCGGTGACCAGCGACAAGCGGCCCACCTTCGGGGCGGCGGACACCATGGCCGCCGGATACACCGGCGAGGAATTCCTCGCCGGCCTCTCGAAAGACTGGAAGCTCAAACTGGACAAGCCCGTCGAGCAGGAGATGCCCGACGGAAAGAACAGAACCTATGTCAACGGGCGCGGCGAGAACGGGATGACGATCTCCGCCGGATATGTCGATGGCGAGAACCTGTCGTCGCTGCTGTGCAGAACCGGCACGGATGAATCGGATCAATCCGATGGCTTCCTCGCTGCCTGCACCGCACTCGATGTGACGGGAGTCGACCAAGAAAAGGCCTCTTCGTGGCTGAAACAGGCGAAAAAGGAGACCGATTCCCTGTATGAGAAGAGAGTCGCCGCGACGGGAAACAAGAAGGAGTACGTGGTGAGCGGGGTGCTCGTCTCGGGACCGGTGGTGATGGTTCTGCACCGGGCCTACGACAAGTACTCGCTGCGGATCCTTGGAGGTGCGGTGGCCTAGGGCGAGCAGAGGAGGTCGTCGACCTTCTCCTTGTAGTCCTGGGCTTCGCCCGCTTCATAGCCGGCTTCCTTGAGGCTCTTCATGAGTGAGGCAGTGTCCCCGCACAGAGTGGGGAGCTGCCGCTCAAGGTAGGACTTGACGCCTTCGGCGGACAGTTCTTCCCATGCCCGTTTCGTCTCGTCGTTCTTCTCGTGGGCGTAGGAATACTCGACCCATTCCTTCTCCTGGTCTGACAGCTGAGACGTGTCGACGGCCGTGTCACTTCCCCCGCATGCGGCGGCCAGGAGAATGCACGTGAATACGAGACATATGCGCGCCTTCTTCACAGTTCCTCTTCTGCGTAGATTGCCGGAGGCGTATTCTATTGTAGGTTCCGCGATTTCGTTGGCACTGGCTCCTGCAGAAACGTCAGAATCCGGGCTTTGTGCGCAGCGTTGGGGTCGGGCGACGATGCGCACTCTTGGTCTCGTGGGTGAGGTCGCAGGTTACCCAGGGTGATGACGCTTGCCCATCGAATAAGAGGTCGCGCAGGTAGGCGCGTTGGTGGACCCCGGCAGCAAAGCAGGCACAGGTCTTGGCGATCATGGAGTTGCGACGCTCTGTGATCACCGGGGAGACCTGTGCCTGTACTGCCATCATGGCTGACCGAACCACTCTGGGGCCAATTCGCCGCCCTGCTGCCTGCGCGATCGGCCTACGTGCCGACCCATCCGCTGGGCTGCCACCGCCCACGCATCAGCGACCGGATCGTCTTCGACAAGCTGCTGCAGCTCCTGCGCTTCGGCTGTTCCTATCAGGCGATCGCCGACACGACCTCCTCGGCTACCACGATCTGCAACCGCCGCGACGAGTGGATCGCCCTCGGCGTCTTCGCCTAACTCAAGCAGATCGCGCTGGCCTCCTACGACCGGATCGTCGGCCTTGTCCTGGAGCGGATCGCCATCGACGGCTCGATCACCAAAGCCCCCGGCGGCGGCGAGGTCGCGGGGCGTTCACCGGTCGATCGCGGCAAACAGGGCCTGAAACGCTCGGGCATGACGGATGGTTACGGGATCCCACTGGGACGCGTGCTGGCTGGAGCCAACCGTCACGACTCCCCGCTGGTTGCCTTGACCCTGGACCGCCTGGACGACCTGCGACCACTGCCCGACGACATCACCATCCACCTGGACGCCGGCTACGACTCGGACAAGACCCGCGCCCTGCTCGACGAACGTGGCCTGCACGGCCGCATCGCGCACAAGGGCGAGAAGGCACCGATCCAGGCAAGTCAGAGGTGGTATGTGGAACGCACCCACGCCTGGCAGAACGCCTTCCACCGTCTCGCCCGCTGCTACGAGCGCCGGACCACCGTCATCATCGACGCCTTCTTCGGCCTGGCCGACACCATCATCACCGTGCGTAGCCTAATCCGTCGGGCATGGACGACCCACCGCTGGGACGAACCCGACCCGCTGCCCATGAGCACACGCCTATCCGCGCGACCTCTAAGCCGTGCAGAGGTTCGCCCCGGAGGCGGGGCGGCAGCGACAGGAGAGCCGGAATGCAGAACCTGGCACTTCGTGTCACCCCTCCGAACCCTTGGTGACGAACCCGGGCAGGTCTCGATCACATAACTTCATGGCCATGACATCCGCCTGCCTGTGAAGATCCCCTCACTACCGGTGATCGATGGACGGGAAAACAGGACGGGATGAAGCGGTGATCGGCTCGGAAGACATGGGGCCCGTTCCGCAGGTTCCGAAGATTTACGTCGATGAGTTCACTCCCGTCGGAAAATAGAAAGGGGAACATTTTTGATTGTGCGTATAAGAGGAAACACGCGGTGGTGACAGCGGCCTTGCGCTGCCCTTCCATCGGGATCGTTGCTGTCACGCGGAACTGAAGCATCCTCAGCCAGCCCGCCGAAGCCCTCCGCCGCTGAGCCGATGCCCCATGCACCGGTGCGGCTGTGGAGTCCGTGCCATCAACTGCTCTTCCGGACCTTGGAGAACCCTTGAGACGAAGAAGCCGATACAGACGAGGATGGGCCGCCGCGGCGGCCTGCGCCGCGCTGACCGGCGGCCTCCTGCAAGCCGCCGGGCCCGCGACCGCGGCACCCGAGCCCGGCCGCGTCGACGAACAGGCCACGCCGACACCTTCGGGCCAGGTCGACGATCCGGGCAAGAAGCTCGGCACAGGCTGGAAGGCGTCCAAGGACCGGGCGGTGACGAGCGCGGCCGACACCGACGGCCTGAACATCCTGGTCGCCGATTCGGCGAAGGCATACGTCTGGAAGACGGTCGCCTCCTTGTCGGAGCCGACGTTGTCGGCGGACACCTGGATCGGCAACCAGTGCGTGATGGACACCGATCACATCGCCGCCGTGTACGCGCCCCGCGCGTTCACCAACAAGCCCGACCTGATGCAGGGCGGCGCGTTCGCCGCCATCGTCAACACCGCCACCGGCCATGTAGTGAAGCTGCCGTTCACCGTGTCGCTCGCCTACTTCGACCCGTCCTGCAACACGGTCACGCACACCGCCGCCTTCACGGCCTTCCGCGACATGAACGACCCGGCGAAGACGAAGACCCGGGTGGTGACCGTCAACGCGGCGGGCAGGACGATCGGTTCGGCGGTGACCGCGGGGGAGATCACCAGCGCGGTGCCGGTCAAGGACGGCGCGATCGGCGGGCGCGGGAACGAACTGGTCCATATCGACAAGGCGGGCCGTACGACGACGCTGGCCGCCGCCGACGGAACTCCGTTCGACATCCGGCTCACCGCGAACGGACACGTCGCCTTCCTCGACCACGAGGGCGACTCCACCGCCCACGCCAAGCTGTGGCGCGGACACGGCGAGCCGTCCGTGATCGCCGCCGGCGAACTCGGCGAACTCGCCCTGCGTCAAGGGGTCGAGGGGCGGGTGTTCCTCACCGGCGAACCGTCCGCCACGCACCTGGGGGACACGGGCGTCACACGCCTCGACGCCTCCGCGGAGACGGACGTCTCCACCCTGGGACGCCTCGCCGTCGACCCCGTGCTCACCCCCGGCGTCCGCCGCGGCCTGGCCCGGATCAACGACGCGGGCCAGAACTTCACGAAGAGCAGCCCGGGGCCGGAGGGCACCGCGGAGGGCGCGCCGGACACCGTGGCCGACGACGAGCCGACCACCGTGACGTCCACGGCCACCCCCACCGAAGCCAAGCTCACCCAGTCGGTGGCGGAGCCCACGACCGCCGGGTCAAGCGCCTCCGTGTCCCCCGCGCTCACCGGCACCGCCGCCGCCGACCTCACCGCCGCCGACTCCCGGGCCAACGATCCGGTCGACACCGACCGTTGGTGCTCGGTGCCGCGCAACGACGTCAACTCCCAGGCGCTGCAACCGACTCCGAACCAGGTCGAGTGGGCTGTCGACATGGCCGTACGCGGTGAACTGCGTTCGAACTGGATCACCCAGGGCGGCTGGCGCGACCAGATCGGGATCGGCACCATCGATCCGCAGGGCCTCTTCCCCCGCCCGTCCCTGACCGGCGGCGGCCGTATCCCAGCGAACGTGCTGCTCGGTGTGATGGCGCAGGAGTCGAACCTGTGGCAGGCCGAACCGGGCGCGGTCCCGGGCCAGATGGGCAGCCCGCTGGCCTCCTACGCCGGCTTCTACGGCCACAAGGGCGACGACGCGGCGTCGTACTGGAAGATCAACTGGGCGAACTCCGACTGCGGTTACGGAGTCGGACAGGTCACCGACGGCATGCGGCTCGCGGGGTACGAGAAGGAGGGCGAGACCGCGCTGCCCGCGGCCACCCAGCGCGCGGTCGCCCTGGACTACTCGGTGAACATCGCCGCCTCCCTGTACATCCTCGCGGACAAATGGAACGAGCTCCACGAGTCGGCACAGACGATCACCGTCAACAACGACGACCCGGCCAAGCCCGAGAACTGGTTCGCCGCCCTGTGGAACTACAACCTCGGTTTCAATCCCCGCAGCGCCGAGTCGGCGAACGGCAACTGGGGCCTGGGCTGGTACAACAACCCCGCCAACCCCGTGTATCCGCCGTCCCGTTCGGCCTTCATGAACACCGACATCGACCCGGACGCCGCCAAGGACGCCGCGCATCCGCAGGACTGGCCGTACGAGGAGAAAGTGCTGGGCTGGGCCTCCTGGTCCATGGACACCGGCGTCTCCTACGCCACCTCCGGCCGGCAGGACTGGCCGGGCGAGTCCGGCTTCTCGTCCGCCGGCTTCCGCCCCGCCTACTGGAACGGCACGGCCGATCCCTACTCGGTCGTGGGCAGCGCGAAGTACAACCGCGCGCACGCGACGCCGTCGCTCGACACGTTCTGCAACAGCAAGAACACGTGCGACTCCGCCAACCCGCCAGACTGCCCTGACGCGGCCTGCTACACCCAGTACTGGTGGCACGAGTCCAACGCCACCTGGAAAAGTGACTGCACGACCACCTGCGGCTTCGAGAACATCAAGTACGTGACTCTGGTCGCCGAACCGGGCCGCGGCACCCGGCTCCAGTACGGCACTCCGACCTGCACCAACGACGGTCTGCCCGCGGGCGCGCTGGTCGTGAACTCCGTGCCCGACAACACGAACACCTACAGCTCGTGCGGTACGACCGGTACCGACGACGGGAGCTTCGAGTTCACGTTCAACTCCGACGGCTCGGTCGGCCCCGGCCTCGGTCAGTACGAGGCGAAGGGCGACCTGTACCAGATAGGCGGCGGATACGACGGCCACTTCTGGTACGCCCACACCCGCAACGCCGCCCACCTCGGCGGTGACAACGGGGTGATGACGGTCAAGGGGACCTGGACTCTCGGCCAGAACCTGAACGGCTGGGCCCGGGTGTTCGTGCACCTGCCCGATACCGGCGCCCACACCCAGCAGGCCCACTACACCATCCGCGGGGTGGCGGGCGGTGACCGGGAGCGCTACATCAACACCCACTACAGCGCGAACACTTGGGCCGAGCTCGGTGTCTACCACTTCACCGGGACTCCCCAGGTGGAGCTCACGAACACCGCCGACGACGGCACCGCCGACGAGGATGTGGCGTACAGCTCGGTCGCCTTCCAGAGCCTCCCGGGCAAACCGCAGGACGTGGTCGTCGCGATGGGCGACTCCTACACCTCCGGCGAGGGCTCGGGGGACTACTACCACGTCAGCGACCGCGATCACGGGGAGACCAGCTGGAACGCTTGTCGGCGCAGCCCGAACGCATGGCCGCGCAAGGTGACTCTCCCGAACCAGTCTCAGACCGTCGGGACGCTCGCGGACGGCTACGACGCGAGTCTGGACTTCCAGTTCGTCGCCTGTTCCGGAGCCAAGACGTGGCAGGCGGATTCGGGCACGCCCGTGGACGGCACCACGGGCAAGGAGACCTGGGGCTTCGACGGAAACTTCCACGAGAAGCTGCAGATCGACTCGGGGGTGCTCAGCTCGGACACGACCCTGGTGATGCTGACCATCGGCGGCAACGACGCCCGGTTCGACAAGAAGATCCAGGCCTGTGTGGAGAGCGGATGTCCCGACGAAGCCTCGATGCAGGCGGACATCGACGACGCGGTGACGCAGACCGGGACGTTGCTGAGCAACATCCATTCCGCAGCGCCGAACGCGACGATCTCGCTGATGGGGTATCCCCTGCTCTTCAGCCGTACGGAGGCCTGCTCGACGCTGGTGAGCGCGTCTCAGCGTGTCATCCTGAACGACATGGCCCAGTACTTCGAGGACAGACAGAGCGAGCTCGCGACCTCCATGTCCGCGGAGAACGTGCGCTACAAGTCGCCGCAGTCGGCGTTCGAGGGCAAGCGCATCTGCGACGCGACGGAAGGCATCAACGGGGTGGTGGCCGGGCCGAACGGTGACGGCGACTTCCACCAGGACGACCCCGCGACGCCGTTGTGCTGGTGGTTCTGGGGGGACAACTGCCTGAGCCGTGAGAGCTACCACGCGAACAAGACGGGTACCACCGCCTACGCGCAGGCGTTCATGATGCTGGGTCCCGCCGCACTAAAGCGAGAGGGCCAGTGAATCGGACTCTTTCCTCTGCCGGTGCTCCGTCGCGGTCCGACCGCGGCGGGGTACCGGCCCCCGGCTGCATGGTGGCCCTCATGGTGCCCATCGTCCTCGTGCTGCTCGCCGCGGGAACGCTCATGTTCATGGCCCACCGCCAGAACAGCGCCAACGAGCGCCATGAGAAAGAGGCACTGGAGCAGATAGCCAGGCATGCGAAGTCGTACGAGGACGACGTGCGGGGCGAGACGCGCGGCAGCTACCCGAGCCAGGAACGGATCCGCGCCATCGCCCAGCGGAACTCCGGCACTCTCGTCTCCTACGCGCCGTCGGACCAGTCGCTGACCACCGTCGTCGAGCTCTTCGCGACCTACCAGGACTCCAGCTTCTTCGGCACCTTGCCCTCACGCGCCTACCGCTGCTACTCCTTCCGTTTCCAGAAGGGTGCCGAGGGCGAACCAGGCAGGACGAGGCTTCCCCTTCAGCAGTGCAATCCCACCTGACCGGGCATGACCAACGCCGGGGCGCGCGCTCTGTGACCGGCGGCTAAGTCGTGCAGTGGTATGCGCTGGACGCACGGTGGCTCAGGGGTGGGCGGATCTCCTCTGTCTGCTCGCGCAGCAGTTCGACGATCAATTCCCCCTGAAGAGCCGCCGACCCGGACCAGGTCCGGATCGCCGGGCACGGCTCCATCGTAGAGGTGGCCCGGTCAGGCCAGGCTGTCCCGCCAGGCGCGGTGCAGGTCCGCGAACCGGCCGGTGCCCGCGATCAGTTCGGCGGGGCTGCCGTCCTCGACGATCCGGCCCTGTTCCATGACGAGGACCCGGTCGGCGATCTCCACGGTCGACAGCCGGTGGGCGATCACCACCGCCGTCCGGCCCGCCAGCACCGTCGCCATCGCCGCCTGTACGGCCCGCTCGCCGGGGACGTCGAGGGAGCTGGTCGCCTCGTCGAGGATCAGTACGGCCGGGTCGGCGAGCAACGCCCGGGCGAAGGCGACCAGTTGGCGCTGACCGGCGGAGATGCGGCCGCCCCGCTTGCGGACGTCGGTGTCGTAGCCGTCGGGCAGGGCGCCGATGAACTCGTGCGCGCCGATCGCCTTCGCCGCCCGCTCGATCTCCTCCCGGGTCGCGTCGGGCCGCCCGACGGCGATGTTCTCGGCGACCGTGCCGGAGAACAGGAACGCCTCCTGCGTCACCATGACCACCCCGCGCCGCAGTTCGGGCACCGCGAGGTCGCGCAGGTCGACGCCGTCGAGGAGGACCCGGCCCGCCGTGGGGTCGTAGAAGCGGGCGAGGAGCTTGGCCAGCGTGGACTTCCCGGCGCCGGTGGAGCCGACCACGGCGACGGTCTGCCCGGCCGGCAGGGTGAGGTCGAAGCGGGGCAGCACCTCGCCGCCGGTGCGGTAGCCGAAGCCGACGCCGTCGAACACGACCTCCCGGCCCGGGAACCCGGAGCGGCGGGCCGGCAGCTCCACGGGCGCGGCCGGCTCCGGCACCGACGGCGTCTGCGCCAGCAGCCCGGCGATCTTCTCCAGCGAGGCCGCCGCCGACTGGTAGGAGTTGAGGAACATGCCGAGCCGGTCGATCGGGTCGTACAGCCGCCGCAGGTACAGCACCGCCGCCGCCAGCACCCCCAGCTCCAGCGAGCCGTCCGCCACCCGGTGGGCACCCCACAGCACGATCGCCGCGACGGCCGTGTTCGCCACCAGCCGCGATCCGGTGACGTACCGGGCCATCTCCAGCAGCGCGTCGCCGTTGGTCCGCTCGTGCCGCTGGTTGAGCACCCGGAACCCGGCGTCGTTGACGGCCTCGCGGCGGAACGCGCGCACCGGGCGGATGCCGTTCATCGTCTCCACGAACTTCACGATCACAGCCGCGATCGCGGTGGACCGCGCCCGGTACACCCGTGCGGCGCGCCGCCGGTAGATCCGGACGAGGAGGTACAGCGGCCCGAAGGACGCCACCGCGACCGCTCCCAGCCCCAGGTCCAGCCAGAGCAGCATCGCCGAGATGTACACGAAGGACAGGACGACCCCGACCAGCTCCTGGAGGCCCTCGTTGAGCAGTTCGCGCAGCGACTCCACGTCCGTGGTGGAACGGGAGATCAGCCGGCCCGAGGTGTAGCGCTCGTGGAAGTCGACGCTCAGCGCCTGCGCGTGCCGGAAGATCCGCCCGCGCAGGTCCAGCAGCACGTCCTGGTTGACCCGGGCGGCGGCGATCAGGAAGGCGGTCTGGAGTCCGCCCGAGGCCAGCGCGCACAGCAGGTAGCCGACGCCCACGGCGGCCAGCGGTCGGGTGTCGCCGTCCCGGAACGCGGGGACGGCGCGGTCGATGGCGTACGCCACCAGCAGCGGGCCCGCCTGCACGGCCGCCTGCTGGAGCAGCAGCAGGAGCGTGGTGAGGGCGACGCGGGCCTTCATGGGGGCGAGCAGCGACCGCAGCAGCGTGGCCGTGGCGCCCGGCGGGGTGGGCAGGACGTCCCGGTCGAAGGGGTCGCCGGCCTCCCGCTCGCGGGGCGGGTCCGGCTCGTCGACGGTGGGGGAGGAGGTCGTGGGGGTGGTCATCGTCGGTCGGCCTCCTGGTCCCCGGACATGAGGTGGGCGTACTCGGCGTTGGTGCGCAGCAGCTCCTGGTGGGTGCCGACGGCGGTGATCCGGCCGCCCGACAGCAGGGCGACGCGGTCGGCGAGCAGGACGGTGGAGGGGCGGTGGGCGACGATCAGCGCGGTGGTGTCGGCGAGGACCTGACGCAGCGCCGCCTCCACGGCGGCCTCCGTGTGGACGTCCAGCGCGGACAGCGGGTCGTCCAGGACGAGGAAGCGGGGCCGTCCCACGACGGCCCGGGCGAGCGCGATCCGCTGCCGCTGACCGCCGGAGAGACTGAGTCCCTGTTCGCCGACCTGGGTGCGGGTGCCCTGCGGCAGGGCATGCACGAACTCGGCCTGCGCCACCGCCAGCGCCCGTCCCAGCTCGTCGGCGCCGGCCCGGTCGTCGTCGGCGCCCATCAGCACGTTCTCCCCGACGCTCGCGGAGAAGAGGGTGGGTTCCTCGAAGGCGACGGCCACCTTCGACCGCAGTTCCTCGCGGGGCAGCGCGGTGATGTCCTGCCCGTCCAGCGTGATCCGCCCCGACGTCAGCTCGTGCAGCCGGGGGACCAGGGCGGTGAGGGTGGTCTTGCCGCTCCCGGTGGCCCCGACGAGCGCCATGGACTCACCGGGCCGGACGTGGAGGTCGACACGGTCGAGGAGGGGAGGGGAGTCGGGGGCGGCGTCGGGGTAGCGGAAGACGACGCCCTCGAAGCGGAGGCCTTCACCGGCCCCGTCACCCTCCCCGTTCAAGGGGGCCGAACGGCCGACCACGGCCGTCGAACGGTCGGTGGCGGCCGTCGACGACTCCGGCCGCTCGTCCATCACCTCGAAGTACCGCTCCGTCGCCGTCGCCGCCTCCTGGCTCATCGCCAGCAGGAAGCCGATCGAGTCCACGGGCCAGCGCAGGGCCAGCGCCGTGGACAGGAAGGCGACCAGCGTCCCCGCGGACAGCTCGCCGTCCGCCACCCGCACGGCGCCCAGCACCAGCGCGGCCCCGACGGCCACCTCGGGCAGCGCGACGATGATCCCCGAGAGCGTCGCCAGCAGCCGGGCCTTGCGCAGCTCCGTCCCGCGCAGCGTCTGCGACAGTTGCCGGAACGCCCGCGCCTGGCTGCGGTGCCGTCCGAAGCCCTTGATGATCCGGATGCCGAGCACGCTCTCCTCGACGACCGTCGTCAGATCGCCGACCTGGTCCTGCGCGAGCCGCGCGACGCGCGTGTAGCGGGTCTCGAAGAGCACGCAGGTGACGACGACGGGCACGGCCGGACCGAGGACGATCAGACCCAGCGTCCAGTCCTGCACCAGCATGATCACCACGCCGACGAGAATCGTCACCCCGTTGACCAGCAGAAACGTCAGCGGAAAGGCGAGGAACATACGCAGCAGCATCAGATCGGTGGTGCCGCGGGACAGCAGCTGTCCCGAGGCCCATCGGTCGTGGAAGGCCATGGGCAGCCGTTGCAGGCGGCGGTAGAGGTCCGCCCGCATCTCCGCCTCGACGTGCGACAGCGGCCGGGCGACCAGCCACCGCCGCAGCCCGAACAGGAGCGCCTCGGCGACGCCCAGCAGCAGCAGGTACAGCGCGCCCAGCCACACGCCCGCCGGGTCCCGGTCGGCGACCGGGCCGTCCACCATCCACTTCAGGACGAGCGGGATCACCAGCGCCGTACAGGAGGCGACGATCGCGACGAAGGCGGCGGTGAACAGCCGCGCGCGCACGGGCCGCACGTACGGCCACAGGCGCAGCAACGTCCTCACCGCGGAGCGGTTCTTGGTGGTGGGGTATGTCGTCGGCATCACCGCGAGCCTACGGACCGCCACCGACATCGCCCACCGAGTTTCGGCCGGACGGGCCCCGGGCCCGACCGCCGCGACCTGCGCGTTCGGGGTGCCGAACACGGCGTCGGGTGGTCAAGCCCGTAGCTCTGCGTCACTCGATCGAATGAAGTCCGTCGACTGTGGTCGCCGGTCAGGCCGCCGGGTACGGCAGCAGCCCGCCCGCGGTCTTCTCCCACGCGGCCTTCAGCTCGGCGAGCAGCTCCGGCCGGTCGGTGGCGAGGTCGGCCTGCTCGCGCTGGTCCTGGGCCAGGTCGTACAGGTGGTCCGTGCCGGAGGAGTCCTGGTAGTACTTCCAGTCGCCGCGCCGCAGGGCCCGGTTGCCGCGCACCCGCCAGAACAGGTCGCGCTCGGGCACCTCCTCGCCGCGCAGCAGATAGCCGGCGAGGCTGTGGCCGTCGAGCGGGTGCGTCGAGGCGGGGCGGGCGCCGCCCAGTTCCAGCAGGGTCGCCGTCCAGTCGGGGGAGAAGACGGGCTCGTCGCTGACCTGGTGGCCGTCGACCCGGGCGGGCCAGCGCAGGATGGTCGGCACCCGGATGCCGCCCTCCAGCAGCTCCGACTTGGCGCCGCTGAGCGGCCACAGGTAGGAGAACCGCTCGCCGCCGTTGTCGCTGGCGAAGACCACGACGGTGTTCTGCTCCTGGCCGGAGCGCTTCAGCGCGGTGAGCACCTTGCCGATGGAGGCGTCGAGGTTCTCCACCATCTCGGTGTACTTCTCCACCGAGCCGCCGTCGTTGTGCAGGAGGCCGCTCAGCACCTGGCCGGCGCGGATCTTCGCGGCGATCTCGGCGCCGGTCTCCTCGTCGCCCTCGCCCAGCCAGGGCCAGTGCGGGGTGGTGAAGTTGAGGTTGAGCAGCCAGGGCTCGTCGTGGTCCCGGGAGACGTACTCCACGGCCCGCTCGGTGAGGACGGTCGTGTAGTAGCGCAGGTCCTTGTACTCGGCGTCGCCCTCGTAGAGGTCGTAGTCACCGAGCTGGCCCAGCTTGGAGAAGTACTCCAGGGCGCCGCCGAAGTTGCCGAAGAACTCGTCCCAGCCCGACTTGGTGGGGCTGTAGTCGGGCAGCCAGCCGCAGTGCCACTTGCCGATGAGGGCGGTCGAGTAGCCGGCCTTCTTCAGCAGGGAGGCCAGGGTCGGGTGGTTCGGGTCCAGTCCCTGCGTCTTGTTGCCGATGGGTTCGGCGAGCCCGCCCTGCGTACGTCCCGGGTAGC
The DNA here is from genome assembly GCF_042888135.1 of Streptomyces sp. NPDC003247. Taxonomy (NCBI): domain Bacteria; kingdom Bacillati; phylum Actinomycetota; class Actinomycetes; order Kitasatosporales; family Streptomycetaceae; genus Streptomyces; species Streptomyces sp. NPDC003247. The sequence goes on along the minus strand of NZ_JBIAPF010000009.1, from coordinate 365,341 downwards.
GGCCGGTGTACAGGCTGAACCGGGTGGGGGAGCAGGTCGCGGAGCCGGAGTAGGCGTTCGTGAACCGCACGCCCTGCGCGGCCAGCCGGTCCAGGTTGGGCGTCTTGATGTGCGGTGCGCCGTACGACGACAGGTCCGCCCAGCCCAGGTCGTCACCCAGGATGAACAGGAAGTTGGGCCGCCCGCCGGAACCGGCGGCGGAACGGGCCCGGAACGGACGCTCGGCGGAGGCGGAGGCGGAGGCGGAGGCGGACGCGGACTCGGGAGCGGCTTCGGCGCTGCCGGCCGTACCGGCGACCGCGGTCACGGCACCGCCACCGACCAGGCCGCCGAAGGTACGACGGGATATTTCGGGCATGCGGAATCCTCGTGATCGGCGTGCCCCGGGGGAGGGCGCGCGAAGAGAAGAAGCGAAGAGAAGAAGCAAAGAGAAAAGGGAGAAGGGGGGGAGCGGCGAGAGGGCTACGGCTCAGCGACAGATGGCGCTGGACTGCCGGCACAGGTCGACGTGACGCCGCTCCACGAGCGCGACGCACGCGCGGCGGTGGTCAGCGGGGATCCTCATGATCGCGAACGGTGCCATCGTCGGACCGTGCCGTCAAGGCGCCGTCCACGGAGCGGGACCCGCGGCCTCCGCCCTGCCGGAGGCGTGCTCGTCACCGGTCCGCCACCCGCATCTCGAACCACGTCGTCTTCCCCCGGGGCAGCAGATCGACCCCCCACCGGTCGGACAGCTTGTCGACGAGGAACAGGCCCCGTCCGGAGATGTCCGTCTCCTGGACCGGCATCAGACAGGGCAGTCCGCGGGAGGGGTCGCGGACCTCGACGCGGAGCCAGCCGCGGCGGCGGCGCATCCGCAGGCCGAAGGTGCGGGCGCCGGTGTGGCGGACGGCGTTGCCGACGAGTTCGGAGACGAGCAGGACGGTGTCCTCGGTCATCTTGGGGGTGAGCTGCCACTGGCGCAGGACGACGACCTGGGCGAGCCGCCGGGCGGTGGCGGCGGACTCGGGACGGGACGGCAGCGGAACCTCGGCCTCCGTCGGGTTGCCGAACAGTTCCAGCGCCTTGAGCGCCCGTTCGTCCTCGACCGCGGGCGACCAGCGTGCCGCGGTCACACGCCCGTGCCCTCGCGGCTGTTCAGAACCCTCCAGCCCCGCCATGCCCCCATCATGGCCGTCCGGCGACGTCGCCGTGGTGCTTCCCGGGGAATGCGCCCCCCGGGAGCCCTCGTTCCCCACACGTCACCTGGCATGTGCCGTTGGCATGCCGAGGCCTGGAAACCATGCGCCGACCTGCGACGACGAAGCGTCCGGAGGTGAGGGGGCGGGCTCCCTCGGCGCAGCTCGCTTAAGGGTGCCTTAAGGCTCCCGTAAACCGCCCCATCGAGGGAGCCGGGTAAGACGGCCCGTCAATTGCAAGCCGTTTCACCCAGATTTGGCGAGAGCTGCCTCACCGTTCACCGCCCGCTCGCTCACGCTCGCTCACAGGAACTTCGCCTTGCCGGGACCCTCCTCCACGAAGCTCCGCATGCCGGTCTCGCGGTCGGCGGTCGCGAACAGGCCCGCGAACCAGGTGCGTTCCACCGCCAGGCCCGTCTCGATGTCCGTCTCCAGGCCCGTGTCGATCGACTCCTTCGCCGCGCGCAGCGCGATCGCCGGTCCCTGCGCCAGCTTCGCGGCCCAGGCGTGCGCCTGCGCGTACACCTCGCCGGCCGGGACCACCCGGTCCACCAGGCCGATCGTCAGGGCCTCCTGCGCCTTGACCATCCGGCCCGTGAAGATGAGGTCCTTCGCCTTGGACGGGCCGACCAGCCGGGCGAGGCGCTGGGTGCCGCCCGCGCCGGGGATCAGACCGAGCAGGATCTCGGGCTGGCCCAGCTTCGCGTCGTCCGCGGCGATGCGGACGTCCGCGCACAGCGCCAGCTCGCAGCCGCCGCCCAGCGCGTAGCCGGTCACGGCCGCCACCACCGGCTTGGGGATACGGGCCACCGCGGTGAAGGCATCCTGCAGGGCGCGGGCGCGCAGGACCATCGCCGTGTGGTCCATGGCCTGCATCTCCTTGATGTCCGCGCCCGCCGCGAACACCTTCTCGCCGCCGTACACGACGACGGCCCGTACGTCGTCACGACGGCCCGCCTCCTCGGCGAGTTCCCTGAGCCGGTCCTGCGTGGCGACGTCCAGCGCGTTCATGGGCGGGCGGTCCAGACGCAGCGTGCCGACGCCCTCGGAGACTTCGAGATTCACGGTCATGCAAGCAGGTTAACGACAACTAACGTCGACCGGTCCCATGCGGTGGGTCACACCCGGCCGGGGGTCCGGGGGTCGTCCCCCGGGCAGGTGGGGCACGACAACTAACGTCGACCGGTCCCATGCGGTGGGTCACACCCGGCCGGGGGTCCGGGGGTCGTCCCCCGGGCAGGTGGGGCATGACAACTAACGTCGGTCGGTCCCATGCGGTGGGTCACATCCGGCCGGGGGCCGTCCACGAGCGCGGGCACAGACGACGGCGGGCCCGGTGCCGTGGGTCACGGCACCGGGCCCGCCGGGCGGTGGAACCTACTTCGTCCACTCCGCCCACGACATGTTCCAGCCGTTCAGGCCGTTGGACGGGTCGACCGTCGGGTCGGTGGAGTTCTTCACGACCACCACGTCGCCGACGATCGAGTGGTTGAAGAACCACGCGGCCGGTACGCCGCTGTCGTAGCCGCCGCGCACGTCGCGCAGGCCGATGCAGCCGTGGCTGGCGTTGTAGTTGCCGAAGGCGTCGCCGCCCCAGTAGTTGCCGTGCACGAAGGTGCCGGAGTTGGTCAGCCGCATGGCGTGCGGGACGTCCTTGATGTCGTACTCGCCGTCGTAGCCGACGGTGTCGCCGTTCATCCGGGTCACCGTGAACTTCTCGCTGATGACCATCTGGCCGTTCCAGGTGGCGTAGCCGGGCTTGCCGGTGGTGACCGGGATGGTCTTGACGACCTTGCCCTCCTGCGTGACCTTCATGGTGTGCTTCTTGGCGTCCACGACGGTCACCTGGTTGCGGCCGATGGTGAAGGAGACGGTCTTGGACTGCTTGCCGTAGACGCCCTTGCGGCCCTCGACGCCGTCCAGGTTCAGCTCGACCGTGACCTTGGTGCCGGCCTTCCAGTACTGCTCGGGGCGGAAGTCGAGGCGGTCGTTGCCGAACCAGTGGCCCTGCACGTCGACGGCCGGCTCGGTCGTGACGGTGATGGCCTTCTCGACGGCGTCCGGCGCGGTGATGCCCCGCGTGAAGCGGACCGAGAACGGCATGCCGACGCCGACCGTGGAGCCGTCCTCCGGCGTGAAGTTCCCGATGAAGGTGTTCTGCGGGCTCAGCGTGGTGAAGGAGGAGTCCTCGGCGGCCGTGCGGCCCGCGGAGTCCTTGGCGACCGCGTGCACCTGGTAGCGGGTGGAGGCCGCCAGATGGGTGGCGGGCGTCCAGCCGGAGCCGTCGGCCGATATCGCGCCGTCGACCGTGGCGCCGTCGGCGTCCTTGACGACGACCTCGGTCAGCTTGCCCTGGGCGGCGGTGACCTTGAGGGTGCCGCTGGTGTCGACGGACTGGGCGCCGTCCTTCGGGGCGATGGTGACGACCGCCTCCGACTGCCCGCTCTGCGCGGTGGCGGAGCCGGAGGCCGCCACGTCGCCCGCCTTCTGCGAGCCGGCGTCGGAGTCCCCGCCACCGCCGCAGGCCGTGACGGCCAGCAGCAGCCCTCCGACGATCAGTGCCAGCCCCCTGTTGCGGCCGCGTGAGCGCCCGCCAACCGATGCCCCCGATATCGGTCGCACGTTCAAGTCCGTTCTCCCCTCCCCCGGGCCGGTCAGGCCCGCACGCGGGCGTGTCCCCCGCGCTGCGCGCATATTAACCACAAGGTCAGCGGCGTGGACGGCCCCCACATGTCACCGTTCCGTCCCAACTTCGCCCCCGGGAGGAAAGGGTCACTCCACCGCGCTGCCCCGCGTCCAGTCCTCCCAGGTCATGTTCCAGCCCCCGAGCCCGTTGTCCGGGGCGACCTGCTTGTCCTTGCTGCGGACGACCTCGACGACGTCCCCGACGAGGGAACGGTCGAAGAACCAGCCCGCCGGCGTGTCCGGGCCGCCGCCCTTGACGTCCCGCAGCCCCACGCAGCCGTGGCTGACGTTGGTCCGCCCGAAGACCTGCGGTTCGGCCCAGTAGTTGCCGTGCAGGAAGGTGCCGGAGGCCGTGAGCCGCATGGCGTGCGGCACGTCCGGGATGTCGTACTCGCTCTTGCCGTTCTTCTTCCGGAAGCCGACCGTGGCGCCGTTCATACGGGTCAGCTCCAGCATCTCGGTCACCACCATCTTCCCGTTGTACGTCGTCGTCTTCGGCGCCCCGGCGGTGACCGGCACGGTGGCGATCAGCTCGCCCTCGCGCCGCACCTTCATCGTGTGCCGGGCGGCGTCGACGACGGAGACCTGGTGGCGGCCGACGGTGAAGGAGAACGTCTTGTCCTGGAGCCCGTAGACGCCCGGCGCGCCCTCGACGTCGCGGAAGCGCAGGGCGACGGTGACCTCGGTGCCCGGCCGCCAGTAGTCCTCGGGGCGGAAGTCGAGGCGGCCGCCGCCGAACCAGTGCGGCCGGATCTCCACGGGCGGGTCGGCCGTGACCTCGACGGCGCGTTCGACGGCGGCGCGGTGCTCGATCTCCCGGTTGAACTCCAGGGAGACGATCATCCCGGTGCCGACGGTGGCCCGGTTCTCGGGCGTGACGTACCCGATGAAGCGCTCCTCGGGGACGTACGTGGTGAACGTGGTGTGGCGGGCGGAGCGGTGGCCGTCGTCGTCGACGGCCACCGCGTCGACCGTGTACCGGGCGGCGAGCGCGAGCCGGCCGTCGTCCGGGCGCCAGCTGCGGCCGTCCGCGGAGATCCGGCCCGGCACCCGGGTCTCCTGCGCGTCCTGCGACCGGACGACCTTCACCGACTCCAGGCGCCCTCGGGTGACCCGCACCCCGAGCCCGCCGTCCGGGCGTACCCCCTTGGCGCCGTCCTCCGGCGTGACGCGGACGACCTCCTCGGGCGCCGGCGGTTTCCCGAGCATCCGGTCGAGCCCGCCGGGGCGGTCCCCGGTGCAGCCGGCGGCCCCCGCCAGCAGTGCTGCCCATGTCATGACGGCGGCCAGGACGGCCCCCGCGCGCCGCGCGCGCCGTTGTACGTGCCTCACGCGGTACCCAACGACGGGCCCGCTCCGGGGAAACGTGAGTGCGAGGCACGCTCTGGGCAGAACAGGGGGGAGGACGACGCTACGGGGAGCCGCGGCCGGGACGCCGTACGCCCTTGGCCCGCGTCGTGCCACGAGCCGCGGGAGGCGCAACGGTGTCCAGCGCAGCCGAGCAGGAGACGGTGGCGGAGCAGCGCACCGCTGCCTCCGCCGTCGTGAACGGGGCACCGCGCAGGACGCCGGGCGTCCCCGTGCGGCCCGGCGCGCCCATGCCGCTCGGCGCCCGGTTCCGGGTCGGCCCGGACGGCGTGGCGGGCACCAACTTCGCCCTCTGGGCGGGCGGCGCGGAGGCGGTCGACCTGTGCCTCTTCGACGAGCAGGGCCGTGAGACCCGCGCCCGGCTCACCGAGCTCACCCATGAGATCTGGCACGGCTTCGTCCCCGGGGTGATGCCCGGCCAGCGCTACGGCTACCGGGTGCACGGCCGCTGGGACCCCTGGACCGGCGGCCGCTGGAACCCGGCGAAGCTGCTGCTCGACCCGTACGCCCGCGCCGTGGACGGCGACTTCCGCCTGCCGCCCGAGGTGTACGGGCACGTCCGCGACTGGCCCCAGCAGCAGGTCGCCGACACCGTGCGCGACGAACGGGACTCGGCGCCGCACGTCCCCAAGGGCGTCGTCGTCCACGATGACGACGACTGGGCCGACGACCGCCGCCCGAAGACCCCCTGGGCCGACTCCGTGATCTACGAGCTGCACGTGCGCGGCTTCACCCGGCTGCACCCCGGCATCCCCGAGGAGCTGCGCGGCACGTACGCGGGCCTCGCGCACCCGGCGGCGGTCGAGCACCTGGTGAAGCTGGGCGTGACGGCGGTGGAGCTGCTGCCGGTGCACCAGTTCGCCCACGAGGACCACCTGCTGCGCAGGGGGCTCGGCAACTACTGGGGCTACAACTCCATCGGCTACTTCGCCCCGCACGCCGCGTACGCCTCCTCCGGGACGACCGGGCAGCAGGTCGGCGAGTTCAAGCGGATGGTGCGCGCGCTGCACGCGGCCGGGATCGAGGTGATCCTCGACGTCGTCTACAACCACACGGCGGAGGCGGGCGAGCTCGGGCCCATGCTGTCGCTGAAGGGCATCGACAACCGCGGCTACTACCGGCTCCAGTCCGACGCGCGCCGGTACGCCGACTACACCGGCTGCGGCAACACCCTGCACGTGGTCCAGCCGCACGTGCTGAGGCTGATCACCGACTCGCTGCGGTACTGGGTGACGGAGATGGGGGTGGACGGCTTCCGCTTCGACCTGGCGGCGGCCCTGGCCCGCTCCATGCACGACGTGGACATGCTCTCGCCCTTTCTGGCGGTCATCGCGCAGGACCCGGTGCTGCGGCGGATGAAGCTGATCGCCGAGCCGTGGGACGTGGGCTCGGGCGGCTACCAGGTGGGCGCCTTCCCGCCGCTGTGGACGGAGTGGAACGACCGCTACCGCAACGCCGTGCGCGACTTCTGGCGGCACGCGCTGCCCGACGTACGGGAGATGGGGTACCGGCTGTCGGGCTCCAGCGACCTGTACGCCTGGGGCGGACGGCGCCCGTACGCCTCGGTCAACTTCGTGACGGCGCACGACGGCTTCACCCTGCGCGACCTGGTCTCCTACGGGCGCAAGCACAACGAGGCCAACGGCGAGGGCAACCGGGACGGCACCGACGACAACCGCGCCTGGAACTGCGGGGCGGAGGGGGAGACGGACGACGAGCGGGTCCGGGCGCTGCGGCGGCGGCAGCTGCGGAACCTGATGACGACGCTGCTGCTGTCCACGGGCGTGCCGATGCTGGTCGCGGGGGACGAGCTGGGGCGGACCCAGCGGGGCAACAACAACGCCTACTGCCAGGACAACGAGATCAGCTGGCTGGACTGGGGGCTGCTGGAGGATCCCGGCTGGCAGGCCCTGTTCGACCTGACCTCCCGTCTGATCGCCCTGCGCCACCGGCACCCCGTCCTGCGCCGGCGGGCCTTCTTCTCCGGGCGGGCGCACTCCGCGGACGGGCTGCGGGACCTGGCCTGGTTCACGGCGCGGGGCACGGAGATGACGGAGGGCGACTGGTACGCCCCCGCCGCCACCCTGGCCATGTACCTGTCCGGCCGGGACATCCCGGGGCGCGACGAGCGGGGGGCGCCGATCACCGACGACAGCTTCCTCGCCGTCCTGCACGCGGGGGACCGCCCGGTGGGCTTCGTCCTGCCCGGCCCGCCGTGGGCGGAGCGGTACGAGGTGGTCGTCGACACGTCGAGGGAGGAGCAGGCGGAGGCACCGGGGGTGACGCACCGGGCGGGGGCGGAGGTGACGGTACCGGCGCGGGCGGTGCTGCTGTTGCGGGTCGTGGGGTAGGGGCGGGGGCGGGGGCGCGGCGTCCTCGGTCCGGTCGGCCCGCTCATCCGGCCGATCCGCTCAGCTGGCCGATCAGCTCAGCTGGCCGATCAGCTCAGCCGGCCGATCAGCTCAGCCGGCCGATCAGCTCAGCCGGCCGATCCGCTCACCCGGCCGCCCCGCTCACCCGGCCGGCGTCGACCGCCGGGTCTCCCACCACTCCACCAGCGTCCTCACCTTCGCCTCGAAGTCCGGATCCCCGGGCGACGCCGGCGCCCGCAGCGTCGTACCGCGTCCGTCCACCGTCCAGACGATCACCTGACGCCAGCCCAGACTCCGCCGCACCTCCAGCCGCTGGATGTGCGCCCACGCGATCCGTCGCCGCCGCAGGCCCGCGACCACCAGCGCGTCCGGCGTCAGGATCACGCCGTCCCTCCGCTGGAGGAACGTGGCGACCACGACGGCGAGCGGGGCCACGGACGCCATCTGTCTCAGCTCACCCGGCGTCGGCATCCCACCGTGCGTGACCGCGAGCACGACGTACAGGAACAGCGTGCCGCCCAGGATCCCGAGCGCTATGGGCAGCGCGCGTTGCCACACCCCGAGCCGGAACGAGACGTGCGAAGAGGGCGTCGCGGCAAAGGAGTTCACGGGATTCACCATCCGGCGTAGGGGGACTCCAGCGTGCCACCGCTCGACGCCCTCCCGGCGCCAATGGGTGAATAGCCCGTTTTGTAGCTCATTGCCCCTTAAATGGTGCGGGTGACTTCGACCGACCGCCGAGCCGCGCTCCGGGCGGGCGCCGGGATCGTCGCAGGGAGCGCGTTGGCGGCCGCGTGCGCCCCGGCCGCCCCCTCCTCCGGCGCCGCCGCCCGCCCGGTTCCCGCGTCCCCCACCCCCGCTCCCGCCGCCACCCCCGCCCCGGCGGCCCCCGCCCCCCGCGCCTACCCCGGCCACGCCGCCCACATCACCCACGGCCCCCGCGACCGACCCCGCGTCGCCCTCACCTTCCATGGCAACGGCGACCCCGCCACCGCCCGCGCCCTCCTCGCCGAGGCCGAGCGGCACGGCGCCCGGGTCACCGTGCTGGCCGTCGGCACCTGGCTGGAGGAGCACCCCGCCCTCGCCCGCCGCATCCTCGACGGCGGCCACGACCTCGGCAACCACACCCACCGCCACCTCGACATCAACGCCCTGCCCGCGGCGGAGGCGGAGCGGGAGATCACCGCGTGCGCGGACCGGCTGCGCGGGCTCACCGGATCGATCGGCACCTGGTTCCGCCCTTCCCGCACCGCCCGCGCCTCCCCGGCCGTCGCGGCCCTGGCCCGCCGCGCCGGCTACCCGCACGTCCTCTCCTACGACGTCGACTCCCTCGACTTCACCTCCCCCGGCGGCCCCGCCGTCGCCCGCACGGTCCTCGACGGCATCCGAGGCGGATCCGTCGTGAGCCTGCACTTCGGGTACGCGGACACCGTCGCCGCGCTCCCCGCCGTCCTGGCCGAACTCCACCGCCGCGGTCTGCGCGCGGTCACCACCACGGAGCTGCTGAGCTGATGCACCGCACGACTGTGACAAGCGCCCTGCTCGCCGGCGCCGCCCTCACCGCCCTCGCCGCCTGCGGCACCGCACCCCGGGCCGGGACCGGGAAGGCGGCGCCCGAGTCCACCGGGACCACGGTCCCCGCCCCGACCCGGAAGGCGGCGGCCCAGGGCCTGCCCGGCATGCCCCCGGTCCTCGACCCCGAGGACGTCTACGCCGCCGACCGTCCGGGCCGGCTCTCGCCCGTGGTCAAGGGCTTCCCGTCCCGCGTCTACGTCCCCAACACCGAGTCCGACACCGTCTCCGTCATCGACCCGGCGACGTACCGGGTGATCGAGACCATCAAGGTCGGCCGCCAGCCCCAGCACGTCGTGCCCTCCTGGGACCTGAAGACCCTGTGGGTCAACAACAACCGCGGCCACACCCTCACCCCCATCGACCCGCGGACCGGCAAGGCGGGCGAGGAGGTCGAGGTGCACGACCCGTACAACCTCTACTTCACGCCCAACGGCAAGTACGCCGTGGTCATGGCCTCCCTCGACCGCGAGCTGGTCTTCCTCGACCCGCACACCATGAAGCGGATGAAGGCCGAACCGGTCACCTGCTACGGCGTCAACCACGCCGACTTCTCCGCCGACGGCCGCTACTTCATCGTCTCCTGCGAGTTCAGCGGCGAGATCCTCAAGGTCGACACCGAGAAGATGCAGGTCGTCGGGCAGCAGCAGCTGCCCTTCGAGGGCGCGATGCCGCAGGACGTGAAGATCTCACCGGACGGGAAACGTTTCTACATCGCCGACATGATGGCCGACGGCATGTGGGTCCTGGACGGCGACAAGTTCACCGAGCCGACCCTCCTGCCCACCGGCAAGGGCTGCCACGGCCTCTACGTCGGCCGCGACTCCCGGGAGATGTACGTCTCCAACCGCGGCGAGGGCACCGTCTCCGTCTTCGACTTCACCCTCGGCCGGCTGACCAAGAAGTGGAAGCTGCCCCAGGGTGGCAGCCCCGACATGGGCGGTGTCTCCGCGGACGGCAAGGTCCTGTGGCTGTCCGGGCGGTACGACGACGAGGTGTACGCCATCGACACCCGCACCGGCGTCCAGCTGGCCCGCATCCCGGTCGGCGCCGGCCCGCACGGCCTCGCCGTCTACCCGCAGCCGGGCCGCTACTCGCTCGGCCACACCGGCATCTTCCGCTGACCGCAGGTCAGTTGACACGCCACGCACGGGTGAGGGTCCACGACCCGCCGCCGCGGAACCGGGATCGTCCCCCGCATGATCACCACTCGTGCGCGGCGGCGGGCAGCCGCCGCCGTCCTCTCCCTGGCCGCCGTCCTCGCCACCGCCGCGGCCGCCGTCCCCGCGACCCCGGCCGCCGCGGAACCGCGCGCCCAGGCCCCGGCCAAGGCCGCCCCCGCCTGCCCCCTCTTCGACGACAAGCTCAAGGCCGCCGCCGACCGCGGCGTCGACCTCGGCCGGATCACCCCCGCCCCGGTCTGGCGCACGACCTGCGGCACCCTCTACCGCAGCGACGGCCGCGGCCCCGACACCGTCTTCAAGGAGGGCTTCCACCCCCGGGACGTGGTCGACGGGCAGTACGACATCGAGAAGTACGTCCTGGTCAACCAGCCCTCCCCGTACGTGTCCACGACGTACGACCACGACCTGTACAAGACGTGGTGGAAGTCCGGCTACAACTACTACATCGACGCCCCCGGAGGCATCGACGTCAACAAGACCATCGGCGACACCCACCGCTGGGCCGACCAGGTCGAGGTCGCCTTCCCCGGCGGCATCGACCGGAAGTACATCATCGGCGTCTGCCCGGTGAACAAGACGACCAAGGTCGAGATCATGAGCGGCTGCCAGAGCAACCCGCACTTCGAGGCCTGGCACTGAGCCCGTTCACCGGCGGGCGGTGAGCAGCGCCTCCGCCCCGACCTGACGGTAACCGGCCGCCTGGAACGCCCGCGCGCTGCGGGCGTTCCCCGGCGTGACCTGCGCCCACAGCGGCTCGTCGACGAGACGGCGGGCCGCCGCCACCAGCGCCCGCCCCAGTCCCCGGTGCCGTACGCCCTCGTCCACCTCGACCGACACCTCCAGCCGGCCGGCGACCCCGCGGCCCAGCACCAGCACCCCGCCGTCCGCCGTCCAGGCCCGTACGTCGTCCCGCCGCCGGCGGGCGTAGACCACGCGGGGATGGTCCGCGTCCTCGATCTCCGTCAGCCCCGGCGGCGGCCCACCCGGCAGCGGGGAGCCGACCAGGAGCGCGTCGACGTTCTCGCAGACGCGGCCCGTGCGCTCCATGAGCACCGTCAGGAACCGCGGGCTCATGGGCGCCGCCAGCGCGTCGCACTCCACCCCCGCCAGCGCCTCGCGCACCCACCGCGGATCCTCGTCCGTGAAGACGACGGAGTGCGCCGTGAACGCCAGCACGCCCGCGTCGCGGGGCGCGGGCTGCGGCACGATCGTCGTCCCGCCGTCCGCCGGCGGGAAGACACCCCGCGCCGTCGCGTCGAGAATGTCCCGCAAGGTCTCCACCGTGCTCCTCGCTCCGTTCTCGGAGTCTCGACCCGCTCCTTGAGTCTCCACCCGCTGGAAGGCACAGACTCACACACATGATCGACGACGGCACCGGACTTCTCACCATCGGCGAGCTGGCCCGCGCGACGGGACTGACCGTGCGCACCATCCGCTACTGGTCCGACGAGGGCGTCCTCACCCCGGTCACCCGCTCCCCGGGCGGCTACCGCCTCTACGACGCCGAGGCAGCCGCCCGCCTGGAGCTGATCCGCACCCTGCGTGAACTGGGCCTCGGCCTGGACCACGTGCGCGGGGTGCTGGCCGGGGAGACCACGGTCGCGCAGGTCGCGGCCGCGCACGTGGCCGCCCTCGACGCGCAGATCCGCTCCCTCAAGGTGACCCGTGCGGTGCTGTCGACCGTGGCGCGACGCGGCTCGACCGCGGAGGAGACGACCCTGATGAACAGACTGGCCCGCCTGTCGGCGGCCGAGCGACGGCGGATCGTCGAGGAGTTCCTGGCGGAGGTCTTCGACGGCCTCGACACCGCCGACCCCGACATCCGCACCCGGCTGCGCTTCCACGCCGCCGAACTGCCCGACGACCCCACCCCCGAGCAGGTCGACGCCTGGGTGGAGCTCGCCGAACTGATCCAGGACCCGGAGTTCCGGGCGCTGATGCGGCAGACGGTCGAGTTCAACGCCGCCGACCGCGGACCCGACGTCCCGCCCGGCACCTCCCTGTGGTTCATGAGCAGGCTGGTGCAGCTCGCGGGACAGGCCCTGCGCGACGGCGTCGCCCCCGACGCCCCGGAGGCCGACGGCATCCTGCGCGGCCTCCTCGGCGACACCGACCGGTCCGCCGTACTGGAGCGGCTGACCGCGGTCGCCAATGAACGCGTCGCCCGCTACCGGCAGTTGTCGGCCGTCGTGAACGGGCTGGAGGGGCAGTCCGCGTACGAGGGGGAGTTCGCGTGGGTGGTCGCCGCGCTCCGCGCCCACCCGGACCGTTAATCTGACCTGCGTCAGCACGGCAGCAAGCTAGGAAAAAGGGGCGGATCGGTGGCGGACATCGAAGAAGCGCGCACACAGTTCCAGCGGATCGACACGGACGGTGACGGATTCATCACCGCTGCCGAGTTCAAGACCGCCCTCGCCCAGGGCGGCGACTGGAACGTCACCGAGTCGGTCGCCGAGGCCGTCATCAAGAGCCGCGACCTCAACGGGGACAAGGTCCTCTCGTTCGACGAGTTCTGGGCGTACCTCGACAAGTGACGCGCGGGGGAAGGGGGGCACCCGGCGGGTGCCCCCCTTCGTCATGCGGTGCCGGCGCCCGTGGTGCGCACCGTCCACCGGCCGCCGTGCCGGGCCAGGACCAGCGGCAGGCCGAAGCACGCGCCGACCAGGTCGCCGGTGAGGACGTCGGCCACCGGGCCCTGGGCGAGCGCACGGCCGTCGCGCAGCAGCAGGGCGTGCGTGGTGCCGGGCGGAAGCTCCTCCAGATGGTGCGTGACCAGGACCGTGGCCAGTTCCCGGTGGTCATGGCGCAGGGCGTCGAGCGCCTCGACCAGCCGCTCGCGGCCCGGCAGGTCCAGCCCGGTCGCCGGTTCGTCCAGCAGCAGCAGCCGGGGCCGCGGCATCAGCGCGCGGGCGATCAGGGTGCGGCCGCGCTGGCCCTGCGACAGGGTCGGCCAGCGGGCCTCGCGGTGGCCGGCGAGGCCCAGGGTGCGGATCAGCCGCTTGGCCCGCGCCTCCTGCTCCGGGGTCGGGCGCCAGCGGGGCAGCGGGGCCACGGAGTTGGTCGCGCCCGTCAGGACGACGTCCCGGACCCGCAGCGGCTCGGTCAGCGGGTGACGGGGGTCGACGTGGCCCACGTACGCCCGCAGCTCCCGGACGTCCACCCGGCCCAGCCGCCGCCCGAGCACGTCCACCGTGCCGCGCGTGGGGTGGGTCCGGGCGCCGAGCAGACCGAGCAGGGTGGACTTCCCGGCGCCGTTGGCCCCGAGGAGGGCCCAGTGCTCACCGGCCCGCACGGTCAGCGACACGTCCTGGAGCAGGGGCCGCCCGTCCCGCACGAGGTGGACGTCCCGGGCCCGCAGGACCTCCGCCGGCGGTGTACCGGTCGTCATCGTGCCGCCCGGTTCACCGCGGACAGCACGGCGTGGACGGAGGCGGCCGGCCCGGTCGGACCCTGGCCGGCGCCCCAGACGGTGACCCCGTTCACCCGGCACCGGGCGAAGGCCGTCCGGGCGGCCGGGTCGGTGGGCGCCGTGGTCGCCGTGGCCGTGCTGGTTGCGGAGGCCGCGGTGGCTGTGGAGGCCGTGCTGGTTGTGGAGGCCGCGGTCGCCGTCCCGGCCGGAGTGTCCCGGCCGGTCTCCGTCAGGTCCAGCACCTCGACCGTGAACCCCGCGCCCGCCAGCGCGTCGACGAAGGCGGACAGCGGCCCCGCGCCGGTGCCCTCGTGGTCGCCGGCGCGGTCGTCGCCGTGGCGCAGGGTGCCGGTGAAGCGGTGCACGCCCGGCGCCTGCCGGTGCGTGGACCAGGCGTCCAGCCGGAGCTCCCCGTCCGCCAGGTAGGTGGCCCGGAACAGCTCGTACAGCTCCTTCGGGGTGGCCTCCCGCCCGCTGTCGTCCGTCGCCTCCTGCACGACCCGGGAGAAGTCCGGCCGCATCGCCGCCGGCAGGTCGATCCCGTGGTGCGTGCGCAGCAGGTACGCCACCCCGCCCTTGCCGGACTGGGAGTTGACCCGGATGACCGCCTCGTACGAGCGGCCCAGGTCGGCCGGGTCGATCGGCAGGTACGGCACCGACCAGGGCGCCTCCCGCTCCGGCAGCCCCAGCTCGGCCGCCCTGCGGGCGTGATGGGCGAAGCCCTTGTCGATGGCGTCCTGGTGCGTGCCGGAGAACGCCGTGTGGACCAGTTCGCCGGCGTACGGATGGCGGGGGTGGACGGGCAGCCGGTTGCAGTGCTCGACCGTCTCCCGGACGGCGTCGATGTCGCCGAGGTCGACCATGGGGTCGACGCCCTGGGCGTAGAGGTTGAGGGCCAGGGTCACCAGGTCGACGTTGCCGGTCCGCTCGCCGTTGCCGAACAGACAGCCCTCCACCCGCTGCGCCCCGGCCAGCACGGCGAGTTCGGCGCAGGCCACTCCGGTGCCGCGGTCGTTGTGCGGGTGCACGGAGAGGATGACGCGGTCGCGGCGGGCCAGGTGCCGGTGCAGGTACTCGATCTGGTCGGCGTAGACGTTGGGGGTGGCGATCTCCACGGTCGCGGGCAGGTTGTGCGTGACCGGGCGGTCGTGGCTCGCGTCCCACAGTGCGGTGAGGCCGTCGCACAGCTCCAGGACGAAGTCGGGTTCGGTGAGGTTGAAGGTCTCCGGGGAGAACTGGAAGCGGACGCCCGGGTCGTCGCCGGCGCGGCGGGCCATGTGCGTGGCGGCCTCGCGGACCGTGCGCCACACCTCGTCCCGGTTCCGGCCGAGCACCACCTCCCGCCACACCGGGGAGGTCGCGATGTACAGGTGGACGACGGCCCGGGGCAGCCCCTCGATCGCCTCGAAGGTCCGGTCGATCAGCTCCGGCCGGGCCGGGGTGAACACGACCGGTGTGACGTCGTCCGGCACGGCGCCGGCCGTCACGAGGTGCCGTACGAAGTCGAAGTCGGTGCGGCTGGCCGACGGGTAGCCGACCTCGATCTCCTTGAACCCGGTGCGGACCAGCAGGTCGAAGAAGCGGCGCTTGCGCGGGGTGTCCATCGGCTCGGCGAGCGCCTGGTTGCCGTCGCGCAGGTCGACGGGGACCCACAGCGGGGCGCGCTCGAGACGGGCGGAGGGCCAGCTCCGGTCGGAGGCGGGGACGCTCACCCGGTCCTGGAAGGGGCGGTAGCGGTGGTGGGGCATGGGGCTCGGACGCTGCGGGTTCCACGGCGGGGCGGGGGCCGGGGTGGGGGGCTGGGGCGGGACGACGTTCGACATCTGCGGTTCGCTGCCTCGGTCTCGGCCGGATCGGCCGGTTCGGTCGGACGGTGACCGGCAGCACGGCGACCCGCGGCGGGGTGCCGGTCGCGTCAGGCCCCGCCGCGGCAGCCGAGAAGAAGGAGACCGCGGAACGTCATGGCCGGTACGCTAGCGACTCCTCAGGTCCTCAGACAAGTGAGAATTGCTGTGAAGCCCGTCGTCCCGTGTGCAGGTTGGTGAAGCGATGTCCCTCGGCCCCGTCCGTCCCAGTCCCCTGGTGGAACAGGTCGTGGAGCGGCTGCGCGCCCGTATCGCCGGCGGACAGTGGCCGGTCGGCACCCGCCTGCCCGGCGAGACCACCCTCGCCAAGGACCTCGGCGTGGGGCGCTCCACGGTCCGCGAGGCGCTGCGCGCGCTGGCCGGCGCCGGGCTCGTACGGCCGCGCCAGGGCTCGGGCGTCTTCGTCATCGCCACCGAGCCGGCCGAGGACTGGCCGGCCCGGCTGCGGCGGGCCGCGGTCACCGACGTGTACGAGGTCCGGGCGGCCCTGGAGGTGCACGCGGCGCGGCTGGCCGCCCGGCGCCGCACCGCCGAGGACGTCGCCGCCATCGAGGCGGCCCTGGCCGGACGGCGCGCGGCCGCGGACGCCGACGACACCGCCTTCGTCGACGCCGACATCGCCTTCCACGCGGCGGTGGTCGCCGCCGCCCACAACCCCGTCCTCGCCGACCTGTTCACCGAGTTCGTCCCCGTCCTGCGCGAGGGCCTGGTCGACCTCCTCGCCCTCACCGGCCTGCGCGACCACGACCCGGGCACCGGCGACGAGGCCCACGAGGGCCTGCTGCGGGCGGTCGCCGAGGGGGACGCGGAGAGGGCGGCCGAGGTGCTGGCGCGGGAACTGGAGGACCCGTTCGGCGCGGGCCCGGAATAGCGGGCGGTCCCGGGGGGTTCACCCACCAGATGTATGCGTATGCATGCGTCGCGCACGTGCAGGTGAATCAACCTGGAAGGGTCTGTCATGAAGATCGGCATCATCGGCGCCGGCAACATCGGCGGCAATCTCACCCGGCGGCTGACCGCCCTCGGGCACGAGGTCTCCGTCGCCAACTCCCGGGGTCCGCACACGCTCAAGGAGCTCGCCCAGGAGACGGGCGCGACCCCCGTCGAGGCGGCGGAGGCGGCCCGCGACGCGGAGATCGTCGTCGTCACGATCCCCCTCAAGGCGATCCCCGACCTCCCGGCCGGCTTCCTGGACGGCGCCGCCGAGGGCGCGGCGGTGATCGACACCAACAACTACTACCCCCGTCAGCGCGACGGCCGGATCGCGGAGATCGAGGACGGGGGCATCACCGAGAGCCGCTGGACGGAACGGCGGATCGGCCACCCGGTGGTCAAGGTCTTCAACGGCACCTACGCCCAGGACATCCTGGACCGCCACCGCCCGGCGGGCGCCCCCGACCGCATCGCCGTACCGGTGGCCGGCGACGACGAGGCGGCGAAGGCGAAGGTCCGGGCCCTCGTCGAGGAGCTCGGCTTCGACACGGTCGACGGCGGCGGCATCGACGACTCCTGGCGCCAGCAGCCGAACACCCCGGTCTACGGCCTGCGCGCCGGGGTCGCCGAGGTCACCAAGGCCCTGGCGGAGGCGAGCCCCGAACGCACCCCGGACTTCACGGGCTGACCCGAACCGCCGCCGGGCCGCCCGGGCCGTACCGCCGATCCCGGGGCCGCCCGGGCCGTACCGCCGTTCCCGGGGCCGCCCGGGTACCGCTGAGCCCGGGCCGTCCGGGTGCCGCTGAGCCCGGGCCGTCCGGCGGGGGCGACCGGCCCCGGCCGGCTCGGTCCTCAGTCCGGGGTCGCCCACGCCCGTAGCGCCGCCCTGCTCGCGAAGTCCGCCACGTTCTTGTCGAGTGGGTCGTCGGTGTGCTGGTGGAAGCGCCAGTCGGCCTTGATACGGGGCTCGCCCGCCGTGACGTAGTCGGCGATCCACAGGCCGTCGCCGGCGTAGGAGGTGTCGTCGACGTTCAGCCAGTAGTTCCGGTTGCAGTAGAGGATCACCCGGTGGTGCGGCCTCAACTGCTTCACCTTCCGGATGAAACGGTCCTTCTCGGCGTTGCTCGCGTGGGTGCCCTCGCCCGTCGTCTCCCAGTCGACGGCGAGGATGTCACCCGCGCGCTCCGGGGCCTGGGAGAGGAAGTGCTGTGCCTGGGCGGTGATGTTGCCGGGCCACAGGAAGTGGTAGAAGCCGACGACGAGCCCGGCCTCGCGGGCGTGTTTCGTCTGGGCCGAGAGTTTCGGGTTGACGTACGTGCGGCCCTCCGTCGCCTTGATGAAGACGAAGGAGATGTCGTCCGTGTCGAAGGAGGAGGACTGGTAGGCGCTGACGTCTATGCCACGGAGCATGCTCAACTCCCTTGATTCCGGGGCCGGATGAGGACTTACCTGATGCCCCGAGGCGCGTCGGCGGAACCTGCCCGTCCGCCTCTGTCACCCGTCCGTGTCGCTGCCGCCGTCCCGGTCCGGCCCGGGGACGCCCGCCGGCGGGAAGGGCGTTTAGCTTTCGTTGAGAAGCCGCGTACGCCGCTCGGGTAGATTCCCGCAGCGTGCTGCGTATCCGAGTGCTGGGTTCCATGGGTGCCGACGTCGAGGGGAAGCCGGTCGATCTGGGACCCCCACGGCAACGGGCCGTCCTCGCGCTGCTGATCGCGGCCCGCCAGGGCGTGGTCTCCGCCGACCGCATGGCGGACGACCTGTGGCGCGGGGCGCCACCGGCCAAGGCGTCCGTGTCCCTGCACGCCTATGTGTCGAACCTGCGCCGCCTGCTCGAACCCGAGCGGCCCCCGCGCACCCCCGCCTCCGTCCTGATCACCTCCCCTCCGGGATACGCGCTGCGGCTTCCGCAGGACGCGGTGGACGCCTGGCGCTTCGAGGCCCTGGTGAGCCGTGCGCGTCGCGTGCCGGCCGCGCAGGCACGCGAGTTGCTCGCCGAGGCACTGCGGTGGTGGCAGGGTCCCGCCTTCATGGAGCACGCGGACGAGACGTGGGCCGTGCCCGAAGTGGTCCGCCTCGGCGCACTGCACGCCGAGGCCCGCGAACTCGCCGTCGCGGCCGATCTCCGGACCGGGCACGCGGCCGAGGCGGCGTCGGCGGCCGAGATCCTGGTGCGGGAGAGCCCGTTGCGGGAGGAGGGATGGCGACTGCTCGCGCTCGCCCACTGGGCCGACGGCCGGCAGGCGGACGCCCTCGTCTCGCTCCGTCGGGCCAGGACGGTACTGCGCGACGAACTCGGCTGCGATCCGTCGCCGGCCCTGGCCGAACTGGAGCACGCGGTCCTCTCCCAGCGGCTCGACGTGCTGCGCGCGGCCGGCCCGACACCGCCGCCGGCGATCGCCGTGCCTGCCCAGGCCCCGCCCGGCGCACCCGGAGGCCGGCACGACCTCTTCGTCGGCAGGAGCGACGAACTGCGCGCCGTGGACGCCGCCGCACGGGCGGCCTGGCGCGCGGGCGACATGGTGCTGGTCACCGGGGAGGCGGGGGCGGGGAAGTCCGCCCTGCTCGGGCGGCTCGCCGACGGCTTGCGGCGCGACGGCTGGACCGTGGTGTCCGGCGGCTGCCCGGAGTACGAAGGTGCGCCGCCCGCCTGGGCCTGGGTGGAGGCGCTCGGCGCACTCGCCCGTGAATGTCCCCCGGCGCAGCCCCGGGAACTGGCGGCCCTGCTCCACGAGCCGGACGCCACGGCCGCCACGACGCGCGACGAGGCGACCGCCGGCCTCTTCCGCATGCACCGCGCCTTCGCCGCCTGGCTGCGGGACGCGGCGGCCCGGCAGCCGCTGGCGGTCCTCCTCGAAGACCTGCACCGCGCCGACGGCCAGACGCTCGCCCTGCTCGAAGCGACCGCCGCGGTCACCGGCGTGCCCCTCCTCACCGTGGCCAGTTACCGCCCGGCCGAGGTGGGGGAGCAGCTGGCCAAGACCCTCGCCCACCTCGCCCGCCGTCTCCCGCACCGGATCGCGCTCGGCGGCCTGTCGACGCGGGACGTCGCCACCGTCGTCGACGCCGTCTGCGGCGAACCCGTGGACGGGACCACGGTGACGGCGATCGCCGAGCGCACCGGCGGCAACCCGTTCTACGTCTGGGAGAGTGCCCGCCTGCTGGCCAGCGAGGGCGCCCTGGTGGCCGTATCCGAAGTCCCCCGGGGAGTCCGGGACGTCCTGCGCAGGCGCCTGGCGCTCCTGCCCGCCGGTGCGCGCTCCGCCGTGCAGCTCGCGGCCGTCGTGGGACTGGAGGCCGAGGTCGCCCTGCTGACCGACGCGGCCGACGGCGACGAGGACACCGTCCTCGCGGGGCTCGACGCCGCCCTGGCGGCGGACCTCCTGACCGAGCCCGGACCCGGCCGGGTCCGCTTCGTGCACGCACTGGTCCGCGACACGGTGTACACCGACCTGTCCGGCATACGCCGCTCCCGCCTGCACGACCGCATAGCCCAGGAACTGCGCCGCCACCGCCCGGACGACCTCGCCGCGCTGGCCCACCACTTCGCCCGCTCGGGCCGGACGGCGAACGCGCCCCTGGCCGTCGACTACGCGCTGCGCGCCGCCGAGACGGCCGAGCGGCGGTACGCCCACGACGTGTCCGTCGGGCTGATCCAGCAGGCGCTGGAGGCGCACACCGCGGCCACGGCGGACCCCGAGGGGCACCCGGACGGCGTGGTCGCCCTTCTGGTGCGGCTCCTGGGCGCACAGATCCGGGCCGGAGCCACGGAAGCCGCCCAGCACACCCGGCAGCGCGCGGTCGACCTGGCCGTGCGGGCCGGCCGCGACGACCTGGTCGCGGCGGTCTACGGGGCCTGGACCGAACCCTCGCACTGGCGCAGCAGACTGGAGGGCTTCTACGACCGGACCGCGCTGGCCCGCCTGGAACGGCTCGCCGCCGATGACTCCCTGGACGGTCCGACCCGTGCCCGCGTGCTCCAGGTCCTCGTCGACGCGGTGGCGGCCGAGGACCCGCAGCGAGCCCTGGAGGCGGCGGACGCCCAACTGGCCCTGGCCCGGGCCGACGGCGCACCGCGCCTGCTGGCCTCCGCGCTGATGACGTCCGCCCAGCTGCTGCCGCACGAGGTGCAGGGCGACGAGCGGGAACCGCTCGTCGACGAACTGCGCCGGCTCGCCCGGGACCACGACCTTCCCGCCTACCGCTGGGTGTGCGAGCACCTCGACAGCATGACCGCCGCCACCCGCAACGATCCGGACGCGGTCCGCCGGCACACCGCCGAAGGCCTGGGACTCGCCCAGCGCTACCGGATGCGGTGGGCGCAGGCCATCAACGTCATGACCACGGCCATGCTGGCCACGGTCGGGGGACGCTTCGACGAGGCGGAAGCCGGCTACGACGAGGCGGTCGGCCTGTTCCAGCACATCGGGGCGCACTACGCCACGGCCCCCCGCACACTGGGCCTGTGGGCCATCCGGCTCACGCAGGGGCGGGAGGCCGACATCGCCACGGCCATCCGGGACCTGCACGCGGTCGTCGGCACCCCCGTCGCCGTGATGCACGCCCTCGTCCTGGCCCGCCTGGGGCGGCTGGACGAGGCGCGGGCCGTCCCCCTCGCACCGCGACCGGTGAGGGACCACCTCTACGGGGTGGAACTCGACTACCGCTGCGAACTGGCCTTCCGCCAGGGCGACACCGGCACCGCGGCCCTGCTCATCGACCATCTGCTGCCCGTCCGGGAGCAGTTCGGGGGCACCGCCGGCGGGGCGTACGCGACCCGCCCCCTCGCCCACCCCCTGGGCGACCTCTACCGGCTCGTCGGTGAGGAACAGGCCGCCGCCGACGCCTACGCGCTGGCCGAACGCGTCGCGCTCGCCTGGGACTCGCCCCACCACGTGGCCGCCGCGCGCCGGGCCGCGGCGGACCTGTCGGCGGCCTCGGCACGGCGGCGGACCTTCGCGACGTGAGGAACCGCGCGCCGCGGATCCGGCCGCCCGGATCCGCCGCCCGGATCCTCTGCCCGGATCCGCCGCGCGGCCGGAGCGGTCCGCGGTAGCGGCACTGTGCCTGGCCCGGATCCTCCGCGCGGCCGGAGCGGTCCGCGGTAGTGGCACTGTGCCTGGCCCGGATTTTGCGCGCGGCCGGAGCGGTCCGACGAGCCCACCACGACGTCGTACGACGTCCCGTCCCTCCTCGCCGCCCCGCGGCGCGCGCCCGGCCCCCCGCCATGTCGGTGCCAAGTCGGTTCCAAGTCACGTCGCCCAGCGTTCGTACCCGCAATGGATCTGGGTGCGGGACGGTCGGGGGACGACGTCGGTGCCGGAGCGGGGAAGGCCAGGGGACATGCCGACGGGTGTCACAGGGGAGAGCGGGACCGCACCCGAGCCGGGAAGACTGTGGTTCTCCGTGCTCGGGCCGGTCCGTGCCTGGCGCGACGGGGTCGCCCTGGACCTGGGGCCGCCCCAGCAGCGGGGGCTGCTCGCCCTGCTGCTCGCCCGCCCGGGCCAGCCGATGGAGGTCGAGCAGATCGTCGACGCCCTGTGGGGCGACGAGCCTCCCGTCAGCGCGCTCACCCTCGTCTACCGGCACATCGGCCTGCTGCGCAGGACCCTCGAACCCGATCTGCCGGCGCGCCGGTCCGGCGGCTGGCTGCTGCGCGGAGCCGGCGGCTACCGGGTGGACGCCGACGCCGACTCCCTCGACCTGCTGCGCTTCCGGCAGCTGGCCCAGGAGGCCCGCCGGGCGCGGGACGACGGCTCCACGCGGCAGAGCGTGGCGACGTACGTGGCGGCGCTGGCGCTCTGGGAAGGCCACCCGCTCGACGGCCTCCCGCCCTCCACGCACACCGCTCCGGCCTTCAAGGCGCTGGACCGGGAACGCCACGCCGTGGTCAAGGAGGCCGCGGACGTGGCGCTGCACTGCGGCACGATCGGGGAACTGCTCGGGCCGCTGCGTCGCTGCGCCGCCGAACGGCCCCTCGACGAGCCGGTGCACGCACGACTGCTGTACGCCCTGATGGCGACGGACCGGGTGCGGGAGGCGCTGCGGACCTACCGTGCGGTCAAGGCCCGGCTCGCGGACGACCTGGGCATCGAGCCGGGCCGGGAACTGCGTGCGGCGGCCCGGCAGGTCCTCGGCCCGGCCGCCGGCACGCCGGCCGCCACCGGCGCGGGCCCCACCTCGTCCACCTCGCCGGGGCGGCCCGCCCTGCCGCCGGTCACGTACTCCGTACCCGCTCAGCTCCCGCCCGGCCTGCCCGTCTTCGTGGGCCGCAAGCGGGAGCTGGCGCTGCTGCCGGGGCCCTGCGGCACCGCGGCCCGGCCGCCCGAGGCGGTCGTCCTCAGCGGGCCGCCGGGCGTGGGCAAGACCGCGCTGGCCCGCCGCTGGGCGCACCGCGCGGCACCCGGCTTCCCGGACGGACAGCTCTACGCGAACCTGCGGGGCCACAGCCCGGACACCCCACCGACCGACCCTGTCGTGGTGCTGTGCGGGTTCCTGCGCGCGCTGGGTCTGTCGCCGGGGGACATACCCGGGAACGAGAGGGTCCGGCGCTACCGGGAGGCGCTGGCGGGCCGCCGGGTCCTGGTCCTCCTCGACGACGCCCGCGACGCCGCCCAGATACGGGACCTGCTCCCCGACACGTCCGGCTGCCTCGCCGTCGTCACCAGCCGGGACCCGCTGCGGGAGATCGCGGGGAACGCGCGGGCCATCCGCTTCCTCGGCCTGGCGCCCTTCGACGACGACGAAGCCCGTGACTGTCTTGCCGCAAGGCTCGGCGGCGACCGTGTCGCCGCCGAGGAGGACGCGGTCGGCCCGCTCGTCTCCCTGACCGGCGGACTGCCGCTGGCCCTGGCCGCCGTCGCCGCACGCGCCTCCGCCGGACCGGCCTTCCCGCTCGCCGTACTGGCCGAGGAGATCCACTCGACGGGCACCGGCCTGGACACCGTGCCCGAGGTGCGGGCGGCCCTCGACACCTCGTACCGCACCCTCTCCCCGGCCGCCGCACGTGTCTTCCGGCTGCTCGCCGCCTGCCCGGGCACGACGATCTCCACGGCGGCGGCGGCGAGCACGGCCGGGCTGCCGGTGGAGCGGGTCCGCCGGCCGCTCGGCGAACTGGTCCGCGCGGGCCTGCTGACCGAGGGGCCCGGCGACCGGTACCACTGGCTGCGGCTGGTCGGGACGTACGCCGGCGAACTCGCCCGCGCCGCCGACCACGCGCCCGCGGCCGCCGTACCGCGAACCGCCCGGCAACCGGTGCCGGACGGCCCCGCCGGGGACCGGTGTCCACCGGCGCGGGACGACGTCCACCCCGAGGCCGAGGCGTCCCGGCCGGCCCTGCGGCGCCTGCTCGACCACCACCTCCACACGGCGGGCGACGCCCTCGCGCGCCTCTCCCCGAACAGGATCGCCCCCGCGCCGCCCCCCGCCCTGCCCGGAGTCACGGTGATCGAGCACGGGAGCGCCGCCCAGGCACTGGCCTGGTGCGGCGCCGAGCGCCGGGCACTGGCCGGCATGGTGGGCCTGGCGTCCCGCAACGGGTTCCACGAGCACGCCTGGCGGCTCGCCCGGGTGGTCGAACTCCTCCTCCAGCAGCAGGGGCTGCGGTACGACGACACCACGCCGTGGCGATCGGCCCTCGACTCGGCCCGGCACCTGTGCGATCCGGTGGCACTGGCCCACGCGCACGGCTCGCTCGGAGAGCTCATCGGGCACCTCGGCCGCCCCGACGACGCACACACCCATCTCAGCCGGGCCCACGACCTCTTCGCCGAACTGGGAGACCTGCCGGGACAGGCCCTCGCACACCAGAGGTTCAGCCAGGTCTACGAGCGGCAGGGCCACCTCGACGACGCGCTGGGCCACGGGAAGAGGGCCGTGGAGAAGCACCGGGAAGCCGGTGACCCGGTGGGCGCCTCCGGCGCGCTCGTCGCGGTCGGCGGGACGTACCTCCTGCTGGGCGCGCACCGGCAGGCGCTCGCCGTGACGAGGCAGGCCCTCGAAGCGCTGCGCGGCCTCGCCGAGCCGCACGCCGAGGCCGCGGTCTGGAGCGCGCTCGGCCACTGCCACGACGTACTGGGCCATCCCCGCCGCGCGCTCACCGGGCACCAGCGCGCCCTCCAGCTGTACCGGGCGGCCGGGGACGGGCACCAGGAGTTCCGCTGTCTGGTCCGGATCGGCGACGCGCACCGTTCCGCGGCCGCCCCGGCCGCGGCCCGCAGGGCCTGGGCGCGCGCGCTCGCGGTCCGGGACGCCATGGACCAGGTGGCGCCCGAGGTGAGGGACGCCGCCGACCGGGTCCGGTCGAGGATCCGCGCCCTGCCTCCGCGAGGCCGGACCGGCCGGGAACCGGGGGCGCGCACGACGCTGCGTCTCACGTCGGAGTCGTCCACATGAGAGCGGTACGGGAGGGCGGACCGTCCGCGGAACCCCCACGGTCCGCCGTTCGCGCGGGTCAGTTTCCTGTCACTGGACCGACCTACGCTGGCCCGGGGCGGACGGGCGGACTGTCGCCCCGTCGTCTGCCGGACGGCCCGGGCGCGGCGTCGCAGCGCATGTGCGCGTACCGCCGGTCACACGTTTGATCCAGGAGAGTGGACTATGAGGGGCGGGGCGACACAACGCTCCGGGGACGTGACCTCGTCTCCGTCCAGCGGCCTCGCGGTGGCGGCGCAGGAGCCGCCGGGAGCGGACGGCGCCGACGAGCGGGACCCCGCCCGGGGGCACGGCGACACCGAACTCGCCGGCCGGACCACGACCGCCGGCCGGACCGCCGTCCACACCGGAGCACCCTCCGCCCGGACCGAGGAGAGCCCGGAGCAGGACACCCCGGAGCAGGAGGCCCCGGCCGGGGCAGGCGCCACCGTGGGGAGTCCGGCCACGTCAGGAGCAGCGGCCACGGTCACGGCCACGGACGCGGAGGCGGACGCGGAGGCGGACACGGTCACGGTCACGGCCGCGTCCCGACGGCCGGCCGCCGACGACGACGCCACCGAGCCGGATCCACGTACGGGCTCCGACGTCGATGCCACCGAACCGGACCCCGGCACGGGCTCCGACGTCGACGCCACCGCACCGGACCCCGCTACCGGCTCCGCCGACGACGCCACCGCACCGGACCCTGCTACCGGCTCCGCCGACGGCCGCGCCGAGGCGTCGGGCGGTCGGGCCGAGGGAACGAGTGCCTCCGGACCGGCGGCGCTCGCCGCGCACCCGGAGGAGGACGGCGGCGACGGCGGTGCCGGGAACGGCGGTCGACGGCTCTCCCGCGAAGCGGTCGTCGGCGTCTCCCTGCTGGCTCTCCTGGTGGCAGGGAGCTCCGTCCTCCTGGTCGGCGGGGGAAGCGAGAGACACGAGTCGGAGGCCGCCCGGACGGCTCAGGGCGACTTCTCGCAGGACAGCGGGGGCAGCCCCGGCGGCGTCCCCGGCGTCGCTCCCTCCGCCGCCGCCTCCGCCAAGCCCACCACCGGCACCCGGCCCGCCACGGCCTCGACGTCGCCGAAGAGCGCCAAGGACGAGCCCGACACCGGTACGAGCCCCGACACCGCCTCCGGCGCCGCCACGCACCCCGCCGCGGCGGCGGCAGCTGACACGGCCGCGTCCGCGTCGGGCGGCGACCAGCCCGCCAAGTCCACGGCCTCGACGTCGACCACCGCCCACACCGCGTCGGTCCCGACCGTGCAGTCGGTGGGCCCCCTGACCGGCTCGGCGTCCGGTCGCTGCGCCGACGTCACCGACGGCGTGGCCGAAGCCGGCACCCCGATCCAGATCTGGGACTGCACCGGCGCCAAGTGGCAGCAGTGGTCCTTCTACTCGGACGGCTCGGTCCGGTCGCTCGGCCTGTGCATGAACGTCGCCCTGGGCTCGGTGGCCGACGGCGCCACGATCCGGATGGCGGACTGCGACGGCGGCTCGGCCCAGCGGTTCCGGCTCACCGCCGCCGGCGACCTGGTCAACGTCCGGGCGGACAAGTGCGTGGACGTCAAGGACCAGCAGACCGCCAACGGCTCCCGGCTCCAGCTGTGGACGTGCACCGGGGCGCAGAACCAGAAGTGGCGACTGGGGTGAGGACCGTGGGGCGGGAGGGCAGGTGATGCGGCAGGAACCCGCGGCGCCGTCCTTCTCCGTACTGGGACCGGTGCGCGCCTGGCGTGAGGGTGCCGAGCTGGATCTCGGCCCCCCGCAGCAGCGCGCCACCCTGGCCGTGCTGCTCGTCCGCGTGAAACGGCCCGTTCCCGTCGGTGAGATCGCCGACGTGCTGTGGGGCCAGGGGCAGCCGGTGAGCGCGACCAACGTGATCCACCGGCACATCGGCATGCTGCGCCGCCTCCTGGAGCCGGGACTGCCCAACCGCGCCGAAGGACAGCGACTCGTCCGGGTCTTCGGTGGCTACCGGCTGCGGGTCGGCACCGACGACGTCGACCTGTCCCGCTTCCGTCACCTGCGCGAACTCGCCCAGAACGCGGACCTCGCGGGAGCCGCGGAGGAAGCCGTGGAGCGGTTCGTCGAGGCCGTGTCGCTGTGGCGGGGGCCGGTCGTCGCCGGCGTCCCGGCCGTCGCCCGCGGCCACCGGGTCTTCACCGTTCTGGAGGACGAGTACGTGGCGGCCGTACGGGAGGCCGCGGACACCGCGCTGCGGCACGGGCTGGCGGACCGCGTCCTGCCCGCGCTCGAACGCTGCGGCGCCCGGCACCCTCTCGACGAAGGCGTCCTGGCGAGACTGGCCCTGTCGCTCGCCGCCACCGGACACCAGGCCGAAGCCCTGGACGTCTGCCACGCGGCCCGGACCCGGCTCGCCGAGGAACGGGGCGTCACCCCGGGAGCGGAACTGCGCGCCGCCCACGAGCGCGTGCTCCGCGGCCTCGCCCACCACCCGGCCAACCACCCGGCCAACCACCCGGTCACCGCGCGCGCGGAGCGTCCGGGCCCCGGCCGCCCCGCCCCGGCGCCGCGCGGGGGACACGGCCCCGCGCGCACGACGCCTCCCCCTCCCGCCGCCGCGACGCCACCGCGGGACACGGCGGAAGACCGGTGGCCCGCGCCGCGGCCGACGGGCGGGCCGCGGCACCGCCCGCCCGCGCACGACACCACGCCCCGACCGGCGCGGGCCGGCGGCGCGGACGCGGGCCGGCGGCTGATCTCGTACGGCGGGGTCCCGCCCGTCGCTCCGCGCGGGTTCGTCGGGCGAGCGGCCGAGGCGGCGCGGCTGCTCGCCGCGGCCGTGGCCGCCCGGCCGGGGGACGAGACCATGACCCTCGCCGCGGTCTGCGGTCAGGCCGGGGTCGGCAAGACCGCCCTGGCGACCGAGGTCGCCCACCGGCTGACGGACCGCTTCCCGGACGGACTGATCCACGTCTCCCTGCGGGGCTTCGACCCGTCCGCCCCGCCGGTCGCGCCGGGCGAGGCGATCCGCGGCCTGCTCGAGGCGCTGGACGTGCCGCCGGCCCGGCTCCCCGAGGACCGGGACGATCTGGACGCGCACACCGCCCTGTGGCGCAGCGTGCTCTCCGGGCGCCGCTTCCTGCTGCTGCTCGACGACGCCCGCGACGCCGAGCAGATACGGCCGCTGCTGCCCGGCGCGCACGGGTGCACGGTCCTGGTGACGAGCCGCGACCAGCTCTCCGGGCTGGTCGCCGCGGACGGTGCCCACCGGGTCGTACTGGACCCGCTGACCCCCGAAGGCTCCCTGGAACTGCTGGCCACGCGCGTCGACGCCGACCGGCTCGCCGCGGACCGCGAGGGGATCGGACGGCTCGTGGAGTGCTGCGCCGGGCTGCCGTTCGCGTTGCACCTGGCCGCCGGGCGGATCACGGACGCACCCGGGAAGCCGGCGTCGGGAGCCGCGGTGCCCGGCGGGTCGGCGTCCCCCTCCCTCGACGAGGCCGACCTGCGGACGGTGCGGCGGAGCCTGTACGGCTCCTACCGGACCCTCGTCGCCGACGCGGCCCGTCTGTTCCGGCTCCTCGCCCTCCACCCCGAGCCCGAGGTGAGCACCGGGGGGGCCGCGGCCCTGGCCGGTGTGGAACCCCGCCCGGCCCGCGTCCTTCTGTCGGCGCTCACCGGAGTGCACCTGCTCGACGAGTGCGGACCGGGCCGCTTCACCCTGCGGCCCCTGGAGCGCTCCTACGCGCACGCGCTGGTGCACGCGACCGACAGCGCCCCGGCACGTGCCGCGGCCGTGCGCCGGCTGCTCGGTCACCTCGTGCGCCACGAACTGCCGGCCGACCGGCCGAGGACGCCGCGGCCGTACGGCGCCGGTCACGAGCGCGCGGCCGCCGCGCCGGCAAGTCCGCCGGGTACCGGCGCCTTCCTCCGCGTGTGACCGGAGACGTTCCCGCTCCGGCCGGCTCCGGCCGCCGCCCCGACCCTTGAAGGACTGGACCGAACATGCCCCTCTCCCGGCCGCGCAGGACGGCTCGGCCCACCCTGCTCGCCCACGTCCCCCCGCACGCCGTCCCCGCCGGCCTGTGCGCCCTCGCCCTCACCGTCTGCTCCGCGCCCGTCGCGTGGGCCGACGAGGTGTCACCGGCACCGAGCGCGTCCGCCGCGACCGTACGGCTGCCCGTCGTCCCCGGCTCCCTGGGTTCCGGCGCCGCGTGCACCGGGCCGTCCCCGACCACGATGTCGGTCGTCCCGTGGACCCACGCCGTGCTCGGGCTGTCCGGTGTCCGGGCGTACTCCCGGGGAGCGGGAGTCACCGTCGCGGTGGTCGACTCGGGGGTGGAGCCGGGCGCCCACGGTCTCGGCGGCCGGGTCGAAGCGGTGGGGGACGCCGACGAGGACTGCGTCGGACACGGCAGCTTCGTCGCGGGCCTCGTCGCGGCGGACGACGACGGCACCGGCGCCGACCTCGGCGGGATGGCCCCGGACGCCCGCGTCCTCGCCGTGCGCGGCACCGACGCGCGCGGCCGGACCGACGCCGGGCTGGTCGCCGCCGGCATCCGCGCGGCGGCCGACGCGCGGGCCGGGGTGATCGCGGTGCCGCTGGCGCTGTCCCGGGGCAGCGAGGAGCTGACCGCGGCGGTGCGGTACGCCACCGGGCGGGACTGCCTGGTGGTCGCCGCGGCGGTGCCCGACACCGCGTCGGACGCGACCGCCGCCGCCTCCGCCTCCGGCGCGTCCGACGCGTCCGGCGGCACGGGGGACGCGGCCCGGTCCGCACGCTTCTGGCCCGCGTCGGACGAGGGCGTGCTCTCCGTCCTGGACTTCGGCCCCGACGGCACCCGCCCCGACGGCGCGCCGGAGCCGGTCGGGGCAGACCTGGCCGCGCCGGGCGACAAGGTCGTCGGCACCGGTCCGCGCGGCGCGGGCAGTTTCACCGGCACCGGTGCCTCCTTCGCCACCGCCTACGTCGCCGGCGCCGCCGCGCTCGTACGGTCCCGGTATCCGGACCTGAGCGCCGAGGAGACCGCGCGGCGGCTGACCGGGACCGCGTACCCGGCGGACGTGCCCCGCCTGGACACCTATGCCGCACTGACCGTCGTACCGGACGGCGACCGGGCCACCGCGCCGCGGAAGGCGGCGGCGGGGCGGGTGGTGCTGTCGCTGCCCCGCGAGGACCCGGGGCCGCGCCGGGTCGCCCTGCTCGTGGGAGCGGCCGGTCTGCTGGCGGTGCTGGCGGCGGCCGCCGTCCGGGGCGCGGTCCGCGCCCGGCGCGGTCGGCGCGACAGCGCCGCGCAGGGGTGAGGGCCCCCCACACGGCGTCGTGTGAGGGGCCCCTCCGGGTGGGTCCGGCCCGGGGCCGGACCCCACGGCGTCTCAGTCCTCCGCCAGCAGCCCCGTCTGCACCTGGAACGTCTTGCGGCGGGTGATGCGCAGTGCCCGGCCCGGGACGAGGACGCGTGGCTTCACACTGCCGAACAGGTAGCCCTCGGAGGGCGGGCACGACATCAGGAGGGCGGGGGTGTTCATCTCCAGCATCCGGCGCAGGACCTGGTCGCCCAGCCCCCGGCCGGCGCCCGCGGCGGAACGGGTCACGACCAGGTGGAAGCCGATCTCGTAGCCGAGGGCCAGGAAGTCCAGCAGCGGCTCGAAGGGGCTGCGGCCGAGCGGCGCGTTGATCAGGTCGTAGTCGTCGACCAGGACGAACAGGGTGGGACCCCGCCACCAGTCGCGCTGCCGCATCCGGGACGGGGCGATGTCCGGCCCCGGCATACGGCTGCGCAGCGCGCGGCCCGCGCCGTCGGCCAGTTCGCGCAGCTGGTCGACGGAGACCGCGTGGCCGAGCCGGTACTCCTCCGGCACCGCCTCGACCAGTTCCCGGCGGTAGTCGACGACCAGGATCCGTACCTCGGCGGGGGTGTAGCGCTCGGTGATGCCCTTGGCCACCAGACGGAGGAGGTTGGTCTTGCCGGTCTCCGCGTCGCCGACGACGACGAGGTGGGGATGCTCGGCGAAGTCGTGCCAGGCCGGGGCCAGCTTGTCCTCCTCCACACCGAGCGCGATCCGCAGGTCGCCCTCGGCGGGCGGCAGTTCGTCGGCGGGCAGCCGGACCGGCAGCATCCGCACCGGCGGAGCCGGAGGCCGCTGCCAGTGCTCGCCGACCGCCCGGACGACCTCGGCGACGCCCTCGGCCAGGTCCTTGTGGTCCTGCACGCCGTCCAGGCGCGGCAGCGCGGCGAGGAAGTGCAGCTTGGACTCGGGCGTCAGGCCGCGGCCGGGGACGCGGGGGACCGAGCGGGCCCGCCGGATGTCGATCACCGACTCCATCGGGTCGCCCATCTTCAGCTCCAGACGGGTGCCCACCTGATCCCTGACCTGCGCGGCGAGTTCCACCCAACGCGTGGTGGTGACGATGAGGTGCACGCCGTAGTTCAGTCCGCGCAGGGCGAACTGGGACAGGGTGGCCACGTGGTCGAGGAAGTCCTGCCGCAGGGTCCCCCAGCCGTCCACGACCAGGAAGACGTCGCCGTAGGGCTCGTCGGGGAACTCGCCGGCCGCGCGCCGCTTGCGGTAGGTCGCCATGGAGTCGATGCCGTGCTCCAGGAAGAGGCGCTCCCGGTCGGCCAGGAGCGAGGCGACCGCGGCGACGGTACGGCCGATCCGCTCGCCGTCGACGTGTGCCGCCACTCCGCCGACGTGCGGCAGTCCGGCGAGCCCGGTCAGGCTGCCGCCGCCGAAGTCGAGGCAGTAGAACTGCACTTCGCGGGGAGTGTGGGTGAGCGCCAGGGCGGTGATGAGGGTACGCACCAGAGTCGACTTGCCGCTCTGCGGGCCGCCCGCGACGGCGACGTGGCCGCCCGCCCCGGAGAGGTCCACGACAAGGGGGTCGCGGCGCTGTTCGAAGGGCCGGTCCACGACCCCGATCGGCACGCGCAGGCCGCCCCGTGCCACCGCGTCGGCGCCGGCCCCGCCGGCCGCGACCGTCAGACCGCGCTCGGCGTCCGGCGCGGTGGGGGGCAGCAGCTGGTCCAGGGTCGGCGGCAGGTCGAGCGGCGGCAGCCACACCTGGCGGGCCGCCGGACCCGAGTCGCGCAGCCGGTCCACGGCCGTGGCGAGCAGACTCCGCGCGCTCGCCTCCTCCGCGGCGGCGGCCTCCTCCTCCGCCCTGACCACCGACTCGGGCAGCTGCCGCGGCGCGACCCACCCGACGCTCCACGGGGTGACCTGACCGGCCACCTGCGCACGGGCCAGGGCGCCGCGCCGCCGTCGGTAGGAGCCGGAGACGTACGCGGCCCGGAACCGGGTCAGTGCCTCCACACCGCTCTTGAGGTACCCACTGCCCGGCTGGGAGGGAAGCTGGTAGGCGTCGGGCACGCCGAGCACCCCGCGGCTCTCCATGGCCGAGAACGTGCGCAGGCCGATGCGGTAGGAGAGGTGGCTCTCCAGCTGGTGCATCCTGCCCTCGTCCAGGCGCTGGGAGGCCAGCAGGAGATGCACGCCCAGGGACCGCCCGAGCCGGCCGATCATGACGAACAGCTCCATGAACTCGCCGTGCGAGGCGAGCAGTTCGCTGAACTCGTCCACGACGACGAACAGGCTCGGCAGCGGCTCCAGCGGCGTGCCCGCGGCCCGCGCCTTCTCGTACTCCAGGGCGGAGGTGAAGTTGCCCGCCGCCCGCAGCAGTTCCTGACGGCGGATCAGCTCGCCGTGCAGGGCGTCCTGCATACGGGAGACGAGGGCGACCTCGTCCGCGAGGTTGGTGATCACGGCCGAGGTGTGCGGCAGGTCCTCCAGGCCCAGGAAGGTCGCGCCGCCCTTGAAGTCGACGAGCACGAAGTTCAGGGTCTGCGACGAGTGGGTCAGCGCCAGGCCGAGGACGAGCGTGCGCAGCAGCTCGCTCTTGCCGGAGCCGGTGGCGCCGATGAGCATGCCGTGCGGGCCCATGCCGCCCTGCGCCGACTCCTTGATGTCGAGCTCGACGGGCGCGCCGTCCGCGCCGACCGCGATCGGCACCCGCAGCCGGTCGGTGGCGCCGGTGCGTCCCGCCCAGTAGCCCGCCGGATCGTGCCGGTGCAGGTCGGGGATGCCGAGCAGCGAGGTCAGCTGGATGTCGGACGCGAGCGGTTCCGTGCTGTCGGTGGCCAGGCTCGGCCGGTACCGGGCGAGGAGCGCGGCCAGCGACCGGGCCGCCGCCGGGCCCATCCGGTCGGGACGGCCCAGCGCGGTGGTCTGCTCCTGACGGCTGCGGTCGGTCCGCACCAGGCGCAGTTCGTCGCCGGCGAAGTCCAGCCGCAGCGTCGTACGGCCCGGCCGCCAGGTCAGCGCGCCCCCCAGGTCCACGACGACGCAGTTGCGGAAGCCCTGTCCGTCCAGCCGGTGCCCCGCCGGGACCCGGCCGCCGTCCACGACGACGACGGTGAACGGCTCCTCGCGCCCCGGAACCGCGTCCGGGTCGAAGGGGGGCCGCTCCTGGAACTCGGCACCGAGCAGGTTCTCCAGTTCGGTGAGGGACGGAGCGACGAGGCGGGCGGGACCGGCGCCGTCCCGGTCGTGCCGGTGCTGGCAGTGCGGCAGCCACTTCAGCCACTCCCAGTCGGCCTGCCGCTCGTCGGACACGCACAGCGCCACCCACAGGTCCTCCGGGGAGTGGAAGGCGGCGAGCTGGGCCACCAGGGCGCGGCCGGCCGCCCGGATGCGGTGCTCGTCACCCCGGGTCAGCACCTTCGACCAGGCCCGCAGATAGATCGCGACGGGCTGGTCGGGAACGGTCGAGTAGGCGCGGATGAACCGGCGCAGGGCGTGCGCGCTCAACGGTTCGAGGTCCTCGACGGGTTTCGTGGAGACCGGACTGAGACGCACCCCGAGCCGCTGATCACCCACGGCGATCCGCACCTCGGCGAAGTCGTCGTCGGCCGGGCGGCGCTCCCACAGCCTGGTGGTGCGCACCATCGACCACAGCACGGCGGGGGCGGGATGGCGCCAGACCAGGGCCTCCCGCTGTTCGAGCACCGCGCGCCGCACTTTCCTGCGCACCTGCGCCAAGTACCGCAGGTAGTCCCGCCGTTCGCCCTTGGTGCGGCGCTTGCGTTCCCCCCGGCCGCGCATGATCTGGCCGACCAGCATGGCCACCATGGACAGCATCATCATGCCCATGGCGATGTAGCTGAGGACGGAGTTCTCGCCCGGCCGCAGGAACATCACCAGCATCGACGCGGACATCATGCCCATCGGCAGGAAGGTCCAGACGGCGGAGGCGTCCGCCTGCACTTCCGGCAGGGTCGGCGGCTCCTGGAGCGCCAGTTCACCCTGGGGCATGTCGGGACCGCGACGGCGGGCCGGCCTGCGGAAGAGTTCAACGGACAACGGGACGGTGCTCCTTCGGTGGGGATCCGGCGGGTTCGGGTCCCTCCACGCGCCCCCGGCCGACGGACGGCGAGCGCCGCACGGGGCAGGCCACCACAGATCCTGCTCGGCCGCCGGCCCCGCGGGCCGGCCGCACGTCCCGGACCTGACGGCGCAGGCGTCACGGTGTGGCTGCCCCGACCGCGGCCGGGAGCATCTCCACGAACCTCACCCGGGATCCTAGGCACCCGTCAGTGCGTAAAAAATGCGCGCGCCCACCGGCCGACGGGACGGGCGGAGGCCCGCGCGGGGGCGTGCGCGGCGCGCGGGGGAGACCGGCCCTGGCGCCTTTGTGCCGCGGGCCGGCCGGTGAGGCCCTTCGGTCAGTTTTCCTTCACACACGCCTGCCTACCATCGCCCCCGGCGCTCTCGTGCGAGCGGCCGGACCCCGGTTCCGCGGCCCCGAGCGCCTCGGGTGAGGTGCGCGCGGCAGGTCCGGGCCGGACCGCCCGGACCCGTCCCCGCACAGCCCGCGCCCGCCCACACGACGGGCCGTCGAAGAAGAAAGGCAGGAGCGTGAGCGACAACGCCCTGGCCAGCCTCTGCCGGGTGACCATACGGACGTCCGAACGGTCCGTCGACCTCGCCGTGCCCTCGGACGTCCCGATCGCCGATCTGCTGCCCGTCGTCATCGGCTACGCCGGTGACGGCCTGGAGGAGTCCGGACTCGAACACGGCGGCTGGATCCTCCAGCGGCTCGGCGGCCCCCCGCTGGACCTGGAGGCCACCGCCCAGTCCCTCGAACTCCGCGACGGCGACACCCTCTACCTGCGGCCAGGCGTCGAGACCCTCCCCGAGGCGCACTTCGACGACCTGGTGGACGGCATGGCCGGCACCCTGCGCGAGCGCCCCCACCAGTGGTCCGAGGACGCCACCCGCCGGCTGCTGCGCACCCTGCTGGTGGGCTCCGTGGCCGTCGCCCTGGCCATCCTCGTGCTGCCCGGCGCCCCGGTCGCCGCACGCGCCGGCACGGCCGCGGCGATGGGCCTGCTGCTGCTCGCCGGCGCCGCCGCCGCGAGCCGCGCCATGGCCGACAACGGCACCGCCACCGCCCTCGCCCTGATGGCCGGACCCTGCCTCGGCGCCACCGGCTGGCTGCTGCCCGTACTGGGCGCGGGCGACGGCCCCGCCGCGACCGGCAGCCGCCTGCTGTCCGCCGCCGCCGCGTCCGCGGCCGGCGCCGGACTGGCCCTGATCCTCATCTCCGGCCCGGCCCGCTTCTTCCTCGCCTCGGCCGTGGTGGCGGTCGCCGTCTGGCTGGCCGGTCTGCTCATGGTCCTCACCGACCTCCCGGCCGCGCACGCCGTCGCGCTCGTCGCCGTCGTCGCCACCCTGCTCGGCGCGAGCGTCCCGGCCGTGGCGTTCTGGCTGGCGGGCCTGCGCATGCCCCCGCTGCCCACCAACGCCGGGGAACTCCAGCAGGGCATCGACCCCGAACCCGGCGAACGCCTCGTCGCCCGCACGATCCGCGCCGAGGGCTGGATGACCGCGCTGTACGCGGCGGTGGGCGTGATCAACGCCGGGGCCCTGACCTGCCTGGGCACGGAACCCACCACCCCGGCCCGCGTCACCTCCTTCGTCCTCGCCCTGCTGCTCGCCCTGCACAGCCGGGGCATCGGCAACGCCGTGCAGCGCGTGTCGGTGCTGCTGCCCGGACTGTGGGGCGCGGCGGTCCTCGTGGTGTCCCTCGCCCTGGGCTCCGGCACCGGGAACCGGCTGCTGCTCGTCGTGCTCCTGTGCGCCCTGGCCGCCACGCTGGCCGTCCTGTGCTGGGCACTGCCGGGCCGCCGCCTCGTCCCGCACTGGGGGCGGGCCGCCGAACTGCTGCACTCCGCGTCCGCGATCGCCCTGCTGCCGCTGGTGCTGTGGGTGCTCGGCGTCTACGGCCGGATGCGC
Organism: Streptomyces sp. NPDC003247; assembly: GCF_042888135.1. Classification (NCBI taxonomy): domain Bacteria; kingdom Bacillati; phylum Actinomycetota; class Actinomycetes; order Kitasatosporales; family Streptomycetaceae; genus Streptomyces; species Streptomyces sp. NPDC003247. The sequence continues at coordinate 329,101 of NZ_JBIAPF010000009.1, read as the reverse complement.
GGCGTCTTCGGCTGACCCGCGGGGGCGGACAGGCGCCGGGACGGGGAGCCGGTGCGGTCGCCTCGCGGGGCGTGAACGGAGAGCCGACGGGCCGGCCCGCGGGGCGTGACACGGGGAGCCGGCGGGCCGCCTCGCGGGGCGTGACGACGACAGAGCCAGAGAAGACAAGGAAAGGAGGAGCCGGTGCAGTCCAAGCGCGACCAGGTCGAGGCGCACGTCTTCATGATGAGCCGCCTCACCTCCGGCATGCTGCTCACCGACCCGGACGCGGCGGAGAGCCCGATGGGCCGCACCAGCCGCGGTGCCGCCTGGGGGCTCCTCCTGGGCGCCCTGGCCGCGGCGGGATGCGTCCTGTTCGGGGTGCTGTCGCCCGGCGGCGACGACTCCTGGCGGAGCGCCGACGCCCTCATCGTCAGCAAGGACACCGGCACGCGGTACATCTACCAGGACGGCGTCCTGCACCCCCTCCGCAACTACGCCTCCGCACGGCTGATCGGCGGCTCCGACCTCACCACCCGCCTGGTCTCCGGCGCCTCCCTCGACGGCGTCCCGCGCGGGACCGCCGTGGGCATCTCCGGCGCCCCGGACGACCTGCCCGGCACCTCGGACGTCAACGCGGGCCCCTGGCTGGTCTGTTCGGGGATCTACCGGACGGCGAAGGGCGAGCGGTCGGCCACCACGACCCTCGTCATCGGCTCCGCACCGCCCGAGGGCGACGGACTCACCACCGGACAGGCCCTCCTGGTCACCGCCCCCGGCGGGGAACGGTTCCTCGTCTGGCACGGGCGCCGGCTGCCGCTGGACACCGAGCACGGCGCCCAGCGCGCCCTCGGCTACGGCGACGCGGTCGCCCGCGCGGTCTCGGCGGAGTTCCTCAACAGCCTGCCCCTCGGCCCCGACCTGGCACCCCTCGACGTCCCCGGACGGGGCACGGCGGGCCCGTCGCTCGACGGACACGCCACCCGCGTCGGCCAGGTGTTCACCGTGCAGGTCCCGGACGGCCCGGTGCGCTACTACCTGCTGACCGGGCAGGGCCTGCGCCCCGTGGACGCCACCCAGGCGGCCCTGGTGCTCGGCGATCCCCGCACCCGCGAGGACGGTTACGGCGGCGAGCCGCCCACCGCGGTGGCGCTGGCCACCGACACGCTCGACGCCCACCTCGCCCGCACCGTCACCGAGGACACCGCCATCGAGGACACCGCCATCGAGGACACCGCCACCGAGGACACCGCCTCCGCGCAGTGGCCCTCGGGCCCGCCCCGGCTGGTGGAGGCCGCCGACCGGCAGAACCTCTGCGTGAGCGTGGAGTCCACGGACGGCGGACCCGGGACGAGCGTCGCCGTGGTCTCCACCCTGGACACCTCGCCCGCCGCGGCACCCGAAGGGGTGCAGGCCGCCTGTTCCCCCGTGGACGCCATCGCCGTACGGCCGGGCGCCGGAGCCGTGGTCCGCGTCCTCGGGGCGGGCGGCGGGGAGCTGGGGGACACCACGTACCTGGTGACCGACACGGGAGTGAAGTACCGCATGCCCTCCGGGCAGGCCGTCGAGGACCTCGGCTACGGCGGGACGGAACCGGCGGTCCTGCCCTCGACGTTCCTGGAGATGCTCCCGACCGGCCCCGACCTGGACCCCGCCGCGGCCTCCGGCGCCACCGCCGCACGCACCACGTCGGCGGGGGACTGCTCCGGCGGCCCGGCCGGCGAAGGGGCTCCGGGGACGCCGGGAGGACCGGCCGACGGAGCCCCCACCGGTTCCGGCGCCGCCGCCGTCCCCGGCCTCGCCGCGGGCGAGGAGGACTGACCAGGACCGTCCCGGACCGTCTCGCCCAGGCGCTCCGGCGCCATCCGCACCGACCGCATCCGACCGCACCCAGTGGAACGAGGTAACCCGTGAGCACACCGATCCAGCAGTCGTCGGCGTCGTCGACACTCCTCGGCATCAACGCCCTCACCACCGCCCACGCGGGCATCCAGCGCTGCAAGACCGACGTGGACACCACCGCCGGCGGCCTGGCCACCAGCTACAGCGCCGCCTCCGAGGACGGCCGGGAGTTCCAGAAGCTGCTCCAGCAGTGGGACACCCAGGCGCAGATCATCCTGAACAAGCTCCAGGGACTGATCGACCACCTGAACACGACGATGCAGCAGCACAACACCACCCAGGCGGCCAACACCGACATGGTGCGCAGCTCACAGAGCACCTCGGACGCCGCCTACAGCCAGCTGACCGGCTGACCCGTCGGCCGGCCGACCGGACACCACCCTTACGACCCGAGGAGTTGCCATGAGTGCCGACGGTGTCATCCACGTCGAGTACAACCACGTCGACCAGGGCGTGGAGGACCTGATCCAGCAGACCAGGGCCATCGAGACCACGCTGGACACCCTGGAGGCCGAGCTGACCGAGCTGAAGAGCACCTGGCAGGGCACCGACGCCGACGCCTACACCAACGCGCAGCGCGACTGGAACAACGCGGTCACCGCCATGGAGCAGCTGCTGATGTCCCACGCCACCCTGCTCGGCGAGGTCTCCAACAACTACCGGCAGACCGAGAACAGCCTCACCCAGATGTGGAGCGAGCTGTCCTGACCCCGGCCCGGGGCCGGGCCGGTCTCCCCGGCCCCGTCCCGGCCACCACCGCACCGAGAGACCCGGCGGCCCGTGGCCCCGGAAGGGAGAACGGACATGGCAGACCTCACGCATCTCGACGCGACCCAGGTGACCTCGTTCGTCGAGCACGAACTGACCACCTTCGGCTCGGACCTCACGAAGATCCGCAACGACACGGCCGACGAGCCGCCCGTCGAGTCGCTGTTCACCCTTCACTCGGTGCTCAGCGCGGCCCCGAACAAGCAGCTCACGATCGGCCCCATGGGGACCGTCGGCACGGTCCACGGCGACTCCCTGCGCACCGACACGGTCGCCCTGGCGAAGGCCGTCGACCTGGTCTTCGTCAAGCAGAAGAAGCTCTTCAACGACATGGACCGGGACCTCAGGGACACCGTGACGACCCTGCTCGCCGCCTCCGGCTCCTCGTTGCAGGCCGTGGCCACCGACCGGTTCATCTCGTCCATGGCCGACGTCGGTCAGGACCTCGGCGGCACCAGCCTCTCCTGACCTCCACCCACCGGGAGTTCGAAGCACCATGGCAGACGACGGCAAGTGGGAGCAGGCGGTCTACCTGATGACCGGATGGAAGGTTCCGGCCAGGGAGACCGTCACCGACGACCTCAAGGGCAAGGGCAACCGCGGCGACGGCGGCGCCGACGACGCCGTCGACATCCCCTGGTTCTCCGTGACCATCAGCAACGTGGGGAAGACCGACGCGTCCGCCGCCGCCCAGCGCCTCGCCGCGCTCGGCGGCAACTACGTGCTGTTCTTCGCGGGTACGGGGGACTCGGGCGCCGTCACCAACGCCAAGGCCCTCAACCTGTACGTCGCGAAGATCACGTACGCGTGGCAGACCGGCAGCGGAGTGAGCGGGACCAACTTCCACAAGTTCTCCAACGGCGTCGCGTCCCTCCTGGACCAGCTCGGCGCCTCCCCCTGGAAGACCACCGGCTACTCCTTCGACGGACTGGCCGTCGCCGAGGCCGACTCCGTGGACCTGGGCACCTTCTCCTACCGGGCCAAGTCCCTGGACCGGGCCAAGCTGTTCTTCGAGGAGCACGAGACCCGGCTCGACGGCTGGGTCCAGGCCATGGGACGCGACAACGCGGCCTGGCAGGGCAACGCGGCCGGGGTCTTCGTCAACCTCCTGGACACCCTGCGCAAGCAGTACAAGCACTACCACGAGCAGTTGGCGCCCCACGGCTTCAGCACCCAGAACGCCAGCGTGGTCGACGGCTACGTCAGCAAGACCTTCCAGGGCGACGGCCTGATCCAGGCCGAACAGGCCCTCAGCGCCGCCGTGAAGACCCTCAAGGACGCCTGGATCAAGTGGCACGGCGACCAGAACGGCCCCACCACCGGCACCGCGCCCGACGGTTCCGCGAACGCCCCGGGCGGTCACTGGAACGCCGAGGACGTGATGCGTGAACTCCTCACCGAGATCAAGCAGTGGCTGGACACCAACAACGCCGGCAAGGTGGTCACCCACTCCAACTACTACGGCACCTCCTACGGCGGCACCGAGTACTGGTACGACCTCACCGACGGCTTCAAGGAGAACGTCCCCGCCTACGGCAGCCTCACCGACCCCGCCAGCTGGGTCAAGATCGGCCAGGAGGCGGTCAAGCGCTGGAACAACAACGTCACCGCCCACCTCGACCCGGCCGCCGAGACCGCCACGACGACCCTCAGCAGCGTCTGGTCGAAGCTGATGAACACCGACTGGGACCCGGCCTACGGCTTCGAGGAGGCGCCGTCCGCCACCCTCACCACGACCGGCGGCACCGGCGACGACGGCGAAGGCGACTCGGACTTCGACGTCAGTGACATCGCCGACATCCTGAACGGCCAGAACTCCTCCGTCAACGACGCCCTCAACGACATCGCCTCCTCCACCGACGACGCGCTGAACGACATGGGCTCGTCCACCGATGACGCGCTCAACAGCCTCCTCGGCGACGGAGGTTCGGGCGGCACCGACACCGGCGGCACCGACACCGGGGGCATCGACACCGGCGCCGTCACCTCCGACCTCAACAGCGACCTCAACAACCTCCTCGGCTCCGACGGCACGACGGACGGCGGCACGGGAACCGGCACCGACGGCGCCCTCGGCGCCTCGCCCGCCTACACCTCGCTGCTCAACAGCGCCCTGAACGGCATCGGTTCGTCCGGCACCGGCACCACGAAGGTCAACCCCGACGGCAGCATCACCGTCACCAACCCCGACGGCAGCACGACCACCACCAGCCCGGACGGCACCCAGGTCACCGAGTACCCGGACGGCAGCACCCTCACCGTCGACCCGGACGGCACGAGCACCCTGGTCAACGCCGACGGCAGCACCTCCGTGCAGAACGCCGACGGCTCCGTCACCACCACCTACCCGGACGGCACCGAGGTCACCGCCGACCCCACCGCGCCCACCCCCGTCGCCACCTCCTCCCTCACCACCGGCCTCAACGGCTCGCTCGACAACGCCCTCAACGGCCTCGGCTCCACCACCGGCTCCTCCACCACGGCCCTGGACGGCGACTTCCTCTACGACGACGTCCCCTACACCTCCTCGCTCTCCGGCGCCCTCGGCGGCGTCTCCGCCGGCGACGGCCTCACCGGGTCGACCGGCCTCAACCCCGGAGCGCTCGCCGCGGCCTCCCGCATGGGCGGCCTCAACAGCGAGATGACCGCGGCCGCCGAACGCGTCCGGTCCGGCTACTCCGACAGCGACACCGCCGTCAACGGCACCGCGCGCACCTCCGCAGCCCGGTCGGCGACGACCACCGAACAGGCCGCCGCGCGGGCCACCACCAGCTCGGGCATGCCCTTCATGCCCCCGGGCGCCGGACAGGGCGGCCAGCAGACACAGAGCGAGGAACGCACCCGGACCACCTGGCTCTCCGAGGACGAGGAGATCTGGGGGACCGACGAGGCCGCCGCCCCCGCGGTCCTGGGCCGCGACGACTGACCCGCCCCCACGCCCACCACACTTCTCAGGAGACAGACCGATGGAACCCGTCGAGGACCGCCTCGCCCAGGCCCTCCAGGCCCTGGAGTCGACCAGGGCGGCGGTCGCCGACGCCGAGCGGCGACTGCGCGAGGCGTCCGTCACGGTGACGTCCAAGGACCGCTCGGTGGAGGTCACCGTGGGCGCCCAGGGCGAGCTGCGGGCCCTGCGCTTCCAGGACGGCAAGTACCGGTCGATGGCACCGGCCCAGCTCTCCGCCGTCCTGATGGAGACGATCGGCCGGGCCCGCGCCCGGATGGCCCGCCAGGTGGTCGACACCTACCGGCCGATCTCCGAGAGCGTGCCCCGGATCACCGACATGCCCGGCGCGGAGATCGACTGGGACCGGCTGTTCGGCTCCGCCACCGACGAGGACGGCTCCGCGGCCAGGAAGAAGCAGGGCGGCAGACTGCGCGACGAGATCGTGGAGGACCCGCCCCAGCCGTGAGGCGGCCGGAGAAGGCCCGAGAAGGCCCGAGAAGTCCGAGAAGGCCGGGACACCGGAGCGACCGGGACGGCCGGGAAGTTCCGAGGAGACGGAGGAGAACCACCATGGCGAATTCGTTCGAAGCCAACCCCTATGTGACCCGCAGGGGCGCCCAGCTCCTGGCGGACATCGCCGACCACGCCAACGCCCTGGTCGACGACCTGGAGCACCACAGGACGACGCTCACCGGCTGGGCGGGCACCGACGACGACTACGCCGAGACGGTCGGCCCGCAGATCAAGCGGAACTACCGGCAGACCCTCACCTCCGGCCAGCAGGTCGTCGAGGCCATCGTCGGCATCGTCGGCAACACCGCGGGCACCGCGCGACACGTCGAACGGGCGCAGAACGAGGCGTACGACGGCATCGCGGCCGAAGAGGCCCAGTACGGCAGGCACTGAGAGCGGGAATCGGACCATGGGTGATCTGAGGGTCTCGGAGGCGATGAATGCTGTTCTGATCGTGTTGATCGGCACGGGGTTTCCGCAGGCGAGCGAGACGAAGGCGAGGCTCTCCAGTCAGGAGCTGGCCGAGTTCGGGCGGCGGATGCGGAAGCTCGAGGAGGACATCGGGTACTCGGTGGCGCACATCGGCGATTCGCTGCCGGGTGACGCGGGCCGTGAGTACGTGCGGGCGATGTCGGTGCTGACGGGGGCGGACGGGGGGACGAACTACCTGCGGGAGTACGAGCGGAGCCTGCGGAACGTGGCGGCGGGTCATCGTGACCAGTCGTTGAACATCCAGGAGAGCAAGTGGCAGATCGTCGCCGAGCTGATCCGGCTGCTGATCGAGCTGGCGATCCTGGCGGCGACGGCGTGGATCAATCCGGCGGCGGCGGGTCAGGCGGCGGAGGCGAAGGCCCGCTCGACGGCGGTGTTCCTGACGGTGCTGGATCTGTTCCTGCGGCGGACGCATCTGCTGCCGAGTCTGAGCGAGGCGCTGGAGGAGGCGTTCCAGACGCTGGTGGTGCGGCTGGGGCTGATGGCGTTCAACGATCCGGACATGCGGCCGTCGGGGGTGGACTGGCGGGCGGTGTGGCAGAGCGCGGCGTTCGGTGGTGCGGCGGGGTGGCTGTCGGGTCCGCTGCGGGGGTTGGCGGACCGGTTCAACGGGCTGTTCACGCGGAGTGAGACGCGGGGGCTGTTCAAGGACGTGTCCGAGGACGTGCTGTCGAAGTCGGGGCGGGATCTGCCGGCCGCCGGGACGGGGAACACGTCGCGGTCGTTCGGGCAGTGGCTGGCGTCGTCGCCGCGGCGGATCTCGGAAGGCATCGCGGACGGGTTGACGGAGGCGTTGCCGGAGGCGGCGCTGATGGCGTTGTTCTACGGTGCGCCGTTCTCGCCGACGGCGTTCCTGAACACGTTCTGGATGTCGGCGGTGAGTGAGCAGACGACGAGCATGCTGGGCGACGCGGTCAGCGGCGGCGTCGGCACCGTCCGCCAGGCGTACGACGGTTCGGACCTGGAGGCCAGGACGACCGGGACGACGGTCGCGCCGGGAAGCCCGGTCCCCACGTCGTCCCGCGGCACGGGCTCCACGACGACCCGCGGCGCAAGCACCACCCCGGCCGTGAGCGCCAAGACCCGCGCGAACCTCGGCACGGACGTCAACGCCGTCGACGTACTCGACCGCGTGGGCGCACCCGGCGTCACCGCTCCCCGCGTCACCGCGCCCACCGGCACCGGCGCGACGGACACCGAGTCGGCGCACGCCCCCCGGACGACCGGCGGCACGGGCACCCGGCCCGTCACGGAACGGGCCGTACCCGGCGAGAACCAGGAGACCGGACAGACGCCGGACACCGACCGGACCGGCACCCCGACGGAACCGGCCGAGGAGGAGGCCGCGACCCAGGTCACCCCGACGCCGATCACGACACCTCCCCCCACGACAACTCCCCCCACGACAACTCCCCACACGACCACTCCGGTCACCACGGCGACGACCACGACACCCGCCACCCCCGGCACCGCTCCGACGACCGGGAGCACACCCCCGCCGGACCCCCGCGGCACGGCCGCCCCCGCGAACGAGGCGGGCCGGGGCACCGCCGCCACGCCTCCCGGCCGTACCGCCGCGGGCCCGGACACCGCCCGCGCCACGACCACCACCTCGACCCCGGGGACGACCACGACGTCCGGGGACCCCGCCGCCGAGCCCTCCTGGGACGGCCTGCGCGAGCAACTCGCCGACACCTGGGCGGCGGACAGGCCGCGCCCGAACGACATCACCACCGCCCACAACATCGTCCGCACGCACCAGAAGCTCGCGGAGTTCGCGCCCGCCCGGCAGCCCGACTTCGCGACCCTGGACCCCGGTCACCTCGCCGTCTACGCGGTCGCCCTGGACCTGCGGGCCCACGGCGACATCGTTCAGGCCGAGGCGCTGTCCCGTGAGCTCGCCCAGGGGCGGCCCCGCGCGGAACGCGCCTACCTGCCCGGCGGCAGCGGCCGGGGAGCCTCCGGACGGCAGTACGGCGCGTCCGGCAGCGGCAGCGGCGACGCGAGCACGTCCGGCGGCCGGACCCGCCCGGAGCGTACGAAGGGCCCCCGCGGCCCGCGCACCCCGCAGACGTCCGGCGACACCGACGCCAGGACGGTCGTGGAACCCGCCCGGCCCACCGCGACCACGACGACCTCCACACCGCTTCCGTCCGCCGTTCCCACCACCTCGACCTCGTCCGGCACGGACCCGGTCCGCCCCGGCGGCATCCGCAGCCTGCCCGCCGTCCCCCTCCCCGCGCAGTCCAGGACCGCCACCGACTCCGCGACGCCCGGCACCACCGGCCCCGTCGCCCCCGAGGCCCCCAAGGCCCCCGAGGCCCCCAAGGCTTCCACCACGACCTCCAGCACGTCGTCCGAGACGGCCGCGAGCGTCGGCCGGGGCAGGACGCGGCAGCCCCTCATGGGCGCCCGGCCGCGCCCGGCCGCGTCCACCAGCACCTCCCGCAGCCGCCCCGACGCCGCAGCCCCGGCCCTTCCGCGGCCCGACCGCTCGCTGCCGGGACACGCGCCCCGCGAGGTGTTCCGCACGGTCGCCGTGGACGACCGCCCCTTCGAGGTGCTGCGGGTGGAACCGAACGGCGAGTGCTTCATGACCTCGATGCTCGCCGGTGCCTCCCGGCAGCTGACCGGTTCCCCGCTGAGCGACCTGACCGTACGGCAGTTGCGCGACCGGGTGGGAGACTGGCTCACCGGGAGCGACCCGAGGGCCGTGGCGCGGCGCGCGGAGCTGGACTCCGGTCCCTCGTCCCTGCGGATCCTCGTCAACGACCTCACCCTCAACCAGCTCCAGGACCTCCTCGGGCACCGGGCGCCGCAGCCCACGCCCGAGCAACTCCGCCGCATCGACCAGGACCTGGGCCGCCCGCAGTATGTGAACGAGCTGAAGCGCCGGATCGCCGACCCCGCCGACCGCACGATCGTCGGCGACTTCACCGCGGGCATGGCCGCGGCGCTGCTGCCCGGGTTCACCCCGGACCCCGCCCTGATCCGCGACCAGGACCGCGCGCGTCTCGTGGAGGACCTGAAGCTCGCCTCCCTGCGGGAGGAGGCCGACCGCGTGCTCGCCACGGTCACCCCGCGCAGCCAGGCCCTCTACGCCGAGCTGATCAGCCCGCACGGGGGGCTGACCCGGATGTTCCCCCGCCTCCAGGACATGCACGGGCTCACGCCGAGCGCCGCCGCCGACCGTGCCGTACGGAACGTCGACATGTGGACGACACCGTTCTACGACCAGGTGCCGGCGCTCACCGCGCTGGCCCTCGACCTGAACATCGTCGCCGTACAGCCGGTGGAGGGGCTCGACGACCTCGCCTTCGCCAACCCCCTGAACCCGTCCGCCGCGCACACCCTGCACCTCTTCTACGAGGGCCGCAACCACTACTCGGCGATGAACCCGATCGGCGCGGCCCCGGTGATGATCACCGACCGGACTGTGACGACCGACAGCCCGCTGGACACCCTGCCGCCCGCGGCCCCCTGGTCGACGACGGCCCACGCGGCCCCGCCCGGCCGTCCCGAACTGGCTCCCTTGGTCGAGGTGTTGCGCGGTCACGGCGCCAGCGACCAACTGCTCGCCCGGCTCGACGACCTCTCACCCGAGACCGCGGGCCTCCTCGCCGCCCTGGCCCCGCCCGCACCGGGCGACGGCAACCCGACGCCGGAACAGCCGTCCGCGCGGGACGGTGACGCTACGACCCCGGGACGGCCGTCCGCGCGGGACGGTGACGCTACGACCCCGGGACAGCCGTCCGCGTCACGGGGTGACGGTACGACTCCCGGACAGCCGTCCGCCGAGGTCCTCGCGGCCGCCTCGTCCGCCCGCAGACGCCGTGACGAGGCCAGGACCGCGACCGCCGCCCCGCGTCCGGAACCCCTCGTGCTCACCTTCGCCGCCCGTGACACCGCCCTCGGCCCCGACCAGCGGCGGGAGCTGGACGTCCTCGTCGAACTGGTCGCGGAACAGGCGCTGACCAACACCATGCTGGGACAGCCGCTGCCCGTGCTGACCGTGGAGGTGCTGTCCCCCAAGCGGTCGCGCTTCACGCTGACCGGCACCGGCACCAAGGACGTGGGGGCGCTCCGCACACGGGCCGCCGTGGAGTACGTCCGCGCCGGGCTCGGTCAGGTCCTGGCGGACCGGCAGCCCGCGTACCGCACCCACCCCGTCACCGCCGGCGACTTCCGCGTCGAGACCCGGGAGCAGGGCCGCGACACGGCACCGGACCCGGCCGGGCGGACCGGGCGGGCGCCGACCGCGAACACCGTACGGATCACCGTCGACTTCAGCCCGCCGCTCAACCTGGAGCAGGAGACACTGCGACCGGACGTGCTGAGCACCGAGTGGGGGCAGCACGAGAACGCGGTCAACCCGAGTCGCCACGCGGCCCTTCAGATGGCCGCCGAGATCGTCCGCAAGCACCTGCGCCTCGCCGGGTTCCGGGAGGACGAGAGCCCCGACTTCGGGGACCTGCCGCTCTCCCACCGCGCCGTGTACGGCGTCGCCGCCGCCATCCTGCGCGACCCCCTGAAGATCGCCGACACCGACGACCTGGCCCGCACCTTCGCGGAACACCAGCCCGGTCCCGAGTCCCGGGCCCCGCGCACCGGGGCTCCCGCGGGCAAGCGCTCCACCGGCGAGCAGCCCTCCGGGAAGCGCGCGGCGGGTGGGCAGTCCGGCGGGCGGTCCGGTGGGCGGTCCGATCAGGGCCCGGCCGGTGAACGGCCGTCCTCCAAGCGCCCGTTCGGCAGTGGCGGCCTCCCCGCCCCGCCCCCCGTCCCCGGCGGTACGGCCTTCACCACCACCGGCACCGCGCACCTCGCGTCGGCGACCGTCCCGCCCCGCGTCGTCCTCCCCGCCGCCGTCCCGGACCTGGGGGGCCTGCGCGGCCTCGCCCTGCCCCTCGTCCACATGACACCCGCCGACCGCCGCGACGCCCTGCTGTCGATGACCCCCGACGAACGCCGACGGATCGCCCAAGACCCGCTCCTGGTAGACAAGTTGAGCCGTTCCCTGTCCGAGGACGACTTCGCCGCGACCGCCGCCGTCCTCCTGGTCGAGGTGGCACCCGGCCTCGACCAGCCCGTGTCCGCACGGCAGGAGGCGCACCGGCTGCTCGCCGCCCTGCTGCGGGACCCCAGGACCGCCGCCCGCGTGCTGCTCAGCGGCGCCCGGGTCACCGTCCTCCCCAAGGACGTCCCCCTCACCCGGGTGGAGCCGTTCACCGCCCTGGCCGGACGGGTGCTGTCCGGCGGGCGGGTCTGGGACGACGTACGCGGAAGGTCCTCCCTGGACCCCGCCGACAAGCACACCGCGATCAGCGAGGAGAACCTCCTCGGCACCCTCTCCGCCCTGCCGGGCAGCGCGTACGCCGACGGCTATTCGAGCGCCGCCCACGAACTCGTCCACATGATCCACACGCACGGCCTCGACGACGCCCAACGCGCCCTCATCGAGACCTCCTTCGCCGAGCGGCTCGCCGAGGGACCCGACGCGCCCTGGCCCGACGGCCCGCGCCGGCACGTGAACGGCACCCCCGTCGACAACTACTCCTCCACCGACCCCTACGAGTACTTCGCCCAGCTCAGCAACGCCTACCAGGGCGTCAACACCGGCTTCGACGCCGCCACCGGACAGCCCCGCAACAACGGCCGGCAGTGGGTGCTCGGCAACGAGGAGACCCTGAAGGACCTCCTCGAACGCCTCTACGGCACCACCCCCACGCTCCTGAGGACCGGCCCCGCCAACCCGGTCGAGGCCACCCGGGAGGAGGCCGACCTCTACGCGGCCGTCGGCCGCCTCCACCCCGAGCTGACCCCGATGCACCACGCGCCGCCGCCGGCCGACACCAAGGTGGGCGAACTGACCCGCTGGCACGGCCCGTTGACCGACGCACAGGAACAGCAGGTACGCGACCGGGTCACCGCGTTCACGCGGACCGCGCGGCTGAGCGCCGTCCGGATCGTGCACGACCGGCTGAGCAAGCGCGCCGCCCGGCTGGAGGGCACCCGCTTCCACGCCGAGGCCGCGCGGCTGCGGGACTGGGTGCGGGAGGAGCTGCGCCACGCGTCCGGCGCCGCGCACATCGGGACCGCGCCCAAGACCGTCAACTTCTTCTGGGTCGGCCGCCCGCTGTCCCCCGCCGCCGTCGCCAACATCCTGTCCTGGTCCGAGGCGGCCCGCGACCACGGCTGGACCGTCCAGCTGTGGTCGGACACCACCCCGGTCACGATGGCCGGCGAATCCACCGAGAAGCCGCTGAGCACCTGGGACGAGGAGACCGCCGCGGCCTTCCGGTCCGCCGGCATCAGATTCCGGGCGGTCCGCGACCTGTTCCCGCAGGACCGGCCCACGACCGACGACGACCCCGGCTTCCAGCTCGTCAACCAGCGGCTGCGCAAGCTCCGCACCCTCTACGACACCGCCCGCACCCTCCCCACGGCGTTCCCGGTCGCCTCCGACGCCACCCGGCTGGCCATCCTGCTGTACGAGGGCGGCACCTACGCGGACGTCGACCTCGAACCCGGCACGGTCGACCTGTTCTCCGACGCGCGCAGGATGGGCCGCTCCGACATCCCGCTCATCGGCCCCATGTTCCGCGACCAGCGCAGCTTCCGTGAGCAGCGCGAGGAGTTCGCCCGCGAACTCGGCGTGCGCCCGGAGGAGTTGAGCACGGTGGACGTCGCGTCGCACGCCATGCGGCACGGACGGTTCGGCAACGCGCTGATGTCGACGGTGCCCGAGTCGTCGTTCTTCCGGCGGGTGATCGACGCGATCGACGACGGCATCCTCGGCTGGAACGCGGAGGAACTGGCGGCGGGCGGCGCCTTCCTGACCGGCCCGCTGACCCTCACCAAGGCCGCCGTCGACCAGACCGCCACCTACGGCCTCGGCGACGTCGACGGCACCGAGCACGGCGCCGCGATGGACCCCTACGAGATCGCCCGCTGGGCGCACGTCGGCTATCTCACCGAGGAGAGCGAGAACCAGGTCGACCGCGCGGCCCCGGCGGCCGTACCGGCGAGCGGACCGGCGGGCCCCCCGCTCCCGGGCCAGCTCCCGCCCCCGCCCCCGCAGTCGACCACCTCCTCGGACGGGGGCGGCTCCTCCCACGGCGAGCACGCGGCCGGGTTCTTCGACGGGACGGACGACGACGGCTTCGGTGAGGCGGGTGACGACGCCTTCGGCGGGGCCGGTTCGCCCGGCGAGGAGTCCGAGCCCGACCTCCCGCCGGTCACATCCGAGACCGCCGCCGCGGCCGTCCGCACCTGGACGGCCGACGGCTCGCTCGTCCGGCTCTCCGCCGAGCACCGGGCCCTGCTCGGCCAGGACACGGCGTTCCAGCAGGCGGCGAGCGCCGGTCTGCCCGTCCACGAGTACGCGCGGTTCGCGGCCCAGCTCATGGTCGACGTACCGCCGCAGGTGGTCCAGCCGGTCGCGGCCCGCGAGGCGGCCCACGTCGTGGTCGCCCGGATGCTGCGCAACCCCCGTGTGGCGCGCGCCCTGTTGGCGGCGGGACTGCGGGTGCGCGTGCTGGGAAGGGACACCCGGCTCACCGACCTGGAGGAGTTCGAGGACCAGAAGGGCACGGTGACCCCCGACGGCCATGAGATGGACGAGGTCCGCGGTGTCCAGGTGGGCGCCCTCGTCGTCGTCCCCGAGGAGAACCTGATCGGCGGGAGCAGCTTCGGCAAGGACGTGCCGCACGGGCACTCCACGACCACGCACGAGATGGCGCACGCCATCCACACGCTCGTCCTCGACGACGCCGAGAGCGCCGGGATCGAGGCCGCCTACCGGGCCCGCCGCGACGCCGGGGCCGACACCGCCTGGCCGGACGGCATCCGCCGCGACCTGGTCGACAACGTGCGGGACAACTACGCCTCCAGCAGCGTCCACGAGTACTTCGCCCAGCTCACCAACGCCTACCTCGGCGTGAACCGGGGCATCGACCCGGACACCCAGCGCCCCCGCGAGAACGGCCCGGCCTGGGCGGCCCTGAACGAACCCGAACTGCGCGACCTCCTCCATGACCTCTACGGCCCCGTCGAGGAGGTGGGGATCGGCGCGCCCGTCAACCCCGTCGACCAGGTCCGGGAGGAGACCCGCGGACTGGACGGCGTACGCACCCTGTTCGGCGGCGCGGCCGACACCGCCGACATCACCGACGCCCCCGACATCGACGACGTGGACGGCGTCCTGCGCGCCGTACGCTCCGACGCGGTGGCACCCGCGAGCGCCGATCAGGTGAAGGCCACCGTCGCGCAGGCGGCCCCCGCCGCCCGGGCGGCGATCCTGGACGCCCTCCCGCCCGAGCACCGCCGCTGGCTGGCGCTCGACCGCGACTTCGTGGCCGGCCTCCGGGACCGGCAGACCCCCGAGGAGTTCGCCGACACCGCCGCGCACCTGATGGTGGACGTGCCCGGCACGGACACCCGGGCCGACGACCTCCGCGAAGCGGCCCGGGCGGTCCTCTTCCCGCTGCTCAGGAACCCCGACGTCGCGGCACGGCTGCTCGCCGAGGGCGTGTCCCTGACGGCGCCGCCGTCCCGCCGGGGCATCACCGCCCTCGCCCCGTTCCGGCACCTCAAGGGGGTCAGGACGAGCCGCGGCACGTCCTACGACCGGGTCCGTGAGCTGAGCGCCGCCAGGACCACCGTGCTCACCCCGCGGGCCCTCGAAGCGTGGGCGGACGACGACACGACCCTGGACCGCGGCGAGGCGGTCGTCGCCACGGCCCGCACCGTGTTCACCCTCGGCCTGCCGGAGGAGGACATGCGCCTGGTGCGCTCCGCCTTCCGGGCCCGCCGCGCCGCCGGGCCCGACGCCCCCTGGCCGGACGGCGTCCGCCGCGACCGCTCCGGCACCCTCGCCGACCCCTACTCCACCACCGACGAGGCCGCCTACTTCGGCCAGTTGACCTCCGTCTACCTCGGCACCAACACCGGCTTCGACCGCGTCACGGGCCGGGCCAGGAACAACGGGGCGGACTGGGTGGCCCAGCACGAACGCCACCTGCTCCCGCTCCTCCAGCGCCTCTACGGCCCCGCTCCCGCGGACCGCGGGGGCGACACCGACTCCCCGCCGCCCGTCCACGCGGCCCCGATCGCCAGCCAGTCCGACAGCGCGGGCACCCGGCACACCCCCGCCCCGGTCACGCCCCAGCAGGCCGCCGACGCCCAACGCGCACGGGCCGTACAGTCGCTGACCAGCCTCGCCGCCCAGGGCCGGGCCACGGAGCTGCGGACGGACGTCCGCGTCCGTATGGCCACCGACGCCGTGATCGTCGGACAGCTCAAGGCGACGCTGGAGCCCACCGCATTCGCCTCGCTCGCCGCCCAGCTGATGGTCGACGTGGCCGAGGGGGAGTCCCGGTCCGCCGAGGCGCGGGCGACGGCGGTCCGGCAGGTCGCGGCGTCGCTGGCCGACCCCGACACGGCGGCACGCCTGCTCGCCCAGGGCACGCGCGTGACGGTACGGCTCGGCCGGGCGTCGCGCACCACGCCCACCGGTCCGGCCGTGACCCGGGGCCCGAACGGCCGGCCCGTCATCGCCCTCACCGAGGACGGCCTCTTCGGACCGGCGGGGGAGGACACGCCGGCGCCCTCCCACCCCGCCACCGACTCCACCCCCGCGACGGTCCACGCGATGGCCCACGCCCTGCACCGGCACGCCCTGGACGAGACGGCCCGCGCCACCCTCAGCGCGGCCTATCTGGCCCGGCGGTTCGCGGGAGCGGACGCCCTCTGGCCCGACGGCGTCCGCCGCACCACCCCCACCACCCCCGCCGCCACCCCCGGGAGCACCCCCGCCCACACGTCCGTCGAGGAGTACTTCGCCCGGCTCAGCGCGGTCTACCTGGGCGTGAACACCGGCACCGACCCCCTCACCGGGCAACCGGCACCGAACGGCGCCGCCTGGATCGCCGAGCACGACCCGCGGGTGCTGACCGTCCTCCAGACCGTCTACGGCCGGACCGCGTCCGGCACGGACACCGAGGCCGTCGCCGAACGGGTCCGCACCGTGCTGGACCTGGCGCGGCTGGGCACCCTGTCCTGGCTGAGCCCGGCGCGGCGGCGCCGGCTGGCCACCGATCCCGAGCTGGTCGACGCCCTCGCCGCCTCCGTGACATCGGCGGAGGAGTTCGCCGGCATCGCGGCCCAGCTCATCGTGGACGTACCGCCGCAGGTGCAGCGCCCCGTCTCCGCGCGGCACGCCGCCCACGCGCAGATCGCCAGGCTGCTGCGCGACCCGGCGGTCGCGGCGCGCGTCCTCACGAGCGGCGCGCACGTGGTCCTGGTGGCCAGGGGCCTGCCCCTGACGAGCCTGCCGGAGATCGCCCCCTTCCGGGACGCGAGCACCACCCGCGGCGACGCCCTCGACGACATCCGCGGTGCCAACATCGGCACGGTGGTGGCCGTTCCGGAGGAGAACCTGCTCGGCGAGAGCCCCGACATACCCGGACTCTTCCCCGCCCCCGAGGGCTACTCGTACACCGTGCACGAGACGGCCCACGCCGTGCACCACCACGGCCTGGACGCCGCCGACAAGGCGCTCGTGCACGCCGCCTACCTCGCCCTGCTCGACAAGGGCAGCGACGGGGTGTGGCCCGACGGCATCCGGCGGGACGAGGACGGCAACCCCGTCGACAACTACTCCGCGACGAACGAGTACGAGTTCTTCGCCCAGCTGACCAACCTCTACCTGGGCGTGAACACCGGCCGTGACCCCTACACGGGGCGGAGCAGACGGAACGGCGCCGCATGGGTGGAGGAGAACGTGCCCGGCCTGTCACGCCTCCTGGAACGGCTCTACGGCCCCGCCGCCACCGCCGCCTTCCCGGGACCCGTCAATCCGCGCGCCGCGACGGACGCGGAGAACGAGGCCTACGCCGGTTTCCGCGCCCTCTTCGGCGCGCCGGAGCCCGCCCCCGCCGAGACGTTCCCGTCCGTGCCCCCCACCACGACGGGCACAGCGCCGACTCCCGTGATCCACGCGGGCCCCCTGGGCACGAAGACCGACGTCTCCGGCGGAACGGCCTTCACCGCCACGGACACCGACTCCACCACCGACAAGGACCTCCCCGCCCTCCCGCCCGCGGACACCGACTCCACCGCCGGCAAGGACCTCCCCGCCCTCCCGTCCCCCGACACCGACAAGGACCTGCCGCCCCGGCCCGACACGGACTCCCCGGCTCCCGCGCACCCGCTCGACCAGCCCCTGACGGTGCACTTCCCGCAGAACTCCCGCACCCCCGCCGACGGCGAACGCCGGGCACTGCGCGAGCTGGCCCGGCGGATCGCGCCGGAGCTGCTGCGCGACCACGCCGCCGAACTCCCCCCGCGCGCCCTGCGGGTGACCGGACGCGGCAACAGCACGGGCCACGCCGGGCTGACCGGACGCGCCCGGGCCAGGAACGTCGCACGGCTCCTGGAGACCTACCTGGCGGCCGAGTTGCGCACCCTCCAGGCGGGCAGCGCCGGGCGCCCGCTGACCACGCGCGACCTCACCCTGGTCTACGGCTACGACGACACCGCCGACCAGCGCCGCATGGATCCGTACCGGCGTCGTACCGCGTCCGTCACCTTCGGCGCCGAGGCGGGCGACAAGGTCGAGTGGACGCCGCTGCGGGAGCCCGCCACCGAGGACCGCCACGAGCGGGCCGAGACACCGACCCGCGTGCTGTTCGGCCGGGGCGAGAAGACGGTGTCGGACCGCGCACGACGGGACATCGCGGACCTGGCCGACCGCATCGCCGTACGGGCCCTGCGCGAACGCCGGCCCGGCGGCCGCCCCACCGCGATCACGGTGAAGGGCGCCGCCAACACGACCCGGGAAAGCGGACTGCTGCGGGCCGCCGACACGAGCGCCGCGCTCAAGTCGGCCTTGGAACGCAGACTCCGCGAACTCCAGCCCGCCGCCCGAACCCCGCTCACCCTCGCCGACTTCACCTTCGAGACGGCCTACGACGACACCCCGAGAGCGCTCTACGAGGACCCGCTGACCCACCGCGCGGCGACGATCACCGTGAACTGGCCGCCTCGGGACGAGGAAACCGGTGACGAGGAGAAGGGCGACGAGCAGGTCCGTGACGAGGAGACCGCCGCCCTGCGGGAGCGCCTAGCCGGGGAATGGCCGCTCGACATCGAGCTCTCCCCACACATCACCGCCGCCCACAACATCGTCCGCACCCACCAGCAACTGGAGCGCTTCGAACCGGAGACCAAGAGCCTGCCCGCCTTCGCCACCATGGATCCGGGGCACTTGGCCGTCTACGCGGTCGCGCTGGACCTGCTGGCCCATGACGACAGGGAGCAGGCCGAGGACCTCTCCCGCCGACTGGCCCAGGGCCGCCCCCGGGCCGAACGCGGCTACCTGGCGGGCGGAATGTTCAAGGGCAAGGCCGGCACGGGAGACAAGGGAAGCAAGGGGGGCAAGGGCCTCTTCGGCGGTCTCCTCGGCAAGAAGGGCGGTGGCGGCGGTTCCGCCCCGCCGCCGCGCGTCACGTACACGGCGGAGTCGAGCAGTCAGAGACTGGGACGGTCCGAGGCGGAGGCGGCCGAGGAATTCCGGAACGCGCCGGACAAGTTCCTCGAGAAGAACGTGCTGCTCCTCCGCATGCACGAGGGACTGCAACTGCGCAACCCCACGCGCGGAGTCGATCCGGACGCCTTCGTGCGGTGGATGGCGGACAAGGACCAGCACTGGTTCGTCCTGGTCACGGATCCGAACCGAACCGGCACCAAGGGCGAGCCGGTGTACATCCTGACCCCGGCGGTGGAGATGTACTGGCACGCGTACGGATCGTTCGACTCTGCTCTGCAGACGATGATGCAGGGTCGTACCCCGCCCCGGATGCGTGATGAGAAGGGCTACCTCACCTCGCTCTTCATCCCCTACCTGCCCGGTTCCGCCCATGACACCGACCTGATAGGCCACACGGAGGTACCCATGGCGGGAGCCGTCGCCTCGGGCGGCGCCGACTTCGTCTTCACCCCCGGAATGAACGGCTGCGCCCTGGTGGTGACCGAGAGCGGGATACCGGGCAACTTCACCGCCTGGCACTACCAGTCGCCCGGAAGCCGGTCCAACATCCAGCCGGCTCGGATGTTCCGCAACGAGCACAACGTCCTCGCGTGGTACGGGGACGAGAAGTACATGCCTCCGTTCGAAGACGTCTACGCGGAGGCGACGAACTTCCTGTGGCGGTCCCCGGGCGGAGAATGGCGGATCCTCAGCCAGGAGAACCACACGGCGGCGTCCGGACCGCAGGACTGGGCGAAGATCGAGAAGCTCGGGCAGCAGACGGTCACCACCGCACGCGGATGGCACGAGGTGGCCACGATCTACCAGGGGAGGGCGAACGACCGCCTCGTCCGCGCGCAGCGCGTCCGCCGCGACCACGTCAGCAAGTTCGAGGACAATCCCGACGACGGGTATCTGCTGCGCGCCTTCGACACGATGCTGAAGAACGCCCAGAGAGATGTGACCGCCCTGTCGCGCGTGACCGACCTGCACGGGCTGCAGACCGCCGCCGACGACATGGAGAAACGACTTCGGAAGATCGAGGCCGGTGTCCGGAAGGACCTGGACAGCCATCAGCGTGTGGAAGCGAGCCGCCAGTCGATGTCCGCCAAGGGCAAGACCTCGGACAGACATTCGGGCTCCCGCAACGCGGCCTGGTCGGCCATCGAGGAACTGCTGGACGAACGCATGCGCGTGGACCTGGAACGCGAGCATGAGGCTCTGGAGCGCCGCACGATCCCCGACCCCTCCTACGGCACGAGCGTCTACGACGACTACCCCGAGACCCCCATGGCGGCGCCGTTGCAGGTCCTCAGGACCGTCGGGCTCAGCCCCGCCGAGGGTTCCTGGACCGGTCCGCGCAGGGCCCCGAGGTCCGACTTCTCGCCGCCTCCGGCCCCCTTGTCCCCGGGGCCGGGCGGAGAGCCCGCCTACGGTGCGTGGTACGGGAGTTCACCGAGCCGGTCGACCGGCGGGACCTTCTACACGACCGTGCCGGCGACCCCCTTCCCCTCCGTCACCCCCGGCGCGCCGACCGCCGGGGTGCCCTACCCGACGGTCGACTACGGCCCGCCGTCCGGGACGGTGTCCTACGCGGTGTACGACCCCTCGCCCGTGGCCCCCTCGGCGTACCAGACCCAGCCCCTGACCACGCCGGTACTCACCGTGCCCCCGCAGGGCTGGGGCGGGGCGGTGCCCGGCGGAGGGCAGTTCGTCCTGGCGCCCGCTCCCGCGCCCGCCCTCTCGCGCCGCGGCACCCACGTGTCCGGCGGGACGGTCTACACCGGCCACCCCACCGGTCACCGGACCGGGCACCACACCGGCTACCCGTCGAGCCACCAGCCCCAGCACCGCAGAGGACAGCACACCAGGCACACCACGTGGGCACCGCCCGGCCGACCGCGCTTCGGCACACCGCCCCCGCCGGATCAGGACGAGGACTACTGACCCCGGCGGACAGCGGGCGCCCCCGTCCCGACAACCATCAGACGACCACCAGAGGAACCAGCCCATGACGAACGACACCGACGTCCCGACGGAGGAGCCCGAGGACGCGCCTCCGCCGCTCGTCAGCCGCCCGGTCGACCCGGAGGACCTGGCGCGGGACCCCGGCACCGGCGCGCCGATGCCCGACGCGCCCCGGCATGTGGTCGAGGCCGCCGAGGAGGCCCCCGGCCACTGGTTCGGCCTGCCCGACCCCGCCTGGACCGGTGAGTGGCCGCCGCCGGGGTGGACCGTGGTGGGGGAGTGGCGTGCCGACGACACCGGGCAGTTGGTGGAGTGGCGGCACAATCCGGACTACGTACCGTCGCCCACGGCGCGGGGCTGGGCACGGCCGACCGACGCCGTCGACGACGCCGTACAGCGGGCCGCGGCGGGCTACGGCCAGGACGACGAGGTGCCCGACCTGCTGGCCGGGGCCGAGGTCGCGGTCTTCGTCACCCCGGCCGGTGAGCCGGTGACCGCGGTCGCCCCGGACGGCACCCCGGTGGTGCTCGCGTTCACCTCGGAGGCCCATCTGACCGGCGCGGGACGGCTGACGTACGAGATCCACGACGTACCCGACCTCGCGGCCCGCCTCCCCGAGGGCCACCAGCTCTACCTCAACGCCTCGGCCTCGGTGTCGATGTGCGTGGACCCGGAGGCCCTGCGACGGGCGATCGACCGCGCGGACCACCAGACCGAACCCGAGCCCGAAACCGAAACCGAGCCCGAAACCGAACTCGAACCCGAAAACGACCCCGAACCCGAACCCGAAAACGACCCCGAACTCGACTCCGGGGTCTCCGAGGTCGTCCCCGCGGCCCCCCGCGTCGACACCACCGGATCCGCACCCGCGCCCGCGACCGGAACCTCCGCCCCCGACACCTCTCCCGAGCCCGAGCCCGAGCCCGAACCGGCCGCCGAACCCGCTCACGCTCCCGCTCCTGCCCCCACCCCCGGCACCCTCACCCTCGCCGACACCGCGGCCGCCGCGCTGATGTCCCCCTCCTCCCGCTGACGCGCGGAACGCCGTGGCCCGCACCCGGGCCACGGCGTTCCCCGACTCCCCGCGGGGAGGGGTCAGTACGCCGCCAGGTCCTCCGGCAGCAGTGCCTGGAGGTCCTCCAGCCCCGGCGAGGCCATCGCCCCCAGCCGGCGGGCCTGCCCGGTGGTCATCGACTGGAGCAGCTGCCGTGCCGTGCGGGCGTTGCCGAAGGACCGGTCGCGGGGCAGCGCGTCGAGGTGCTCGTACAGCGCCTCGACGGTCTCCGGGCCGCAGGTGTAGCCCGCCTCGGCCGCCTGTGTCCGCACGATGGTCACCAACTCCTCGGTGGAGTAGTCCTCGAAGCGCACATGGCGGGAGAACCGGGAGCCGAGACCGGGGTTGGAGGCGAGGAAGCGGCGCATCTCCTCGGTGTATCCGGCGACGATGACGACGACGTCGTTCCGGTGGTCCTCCATCAGTTTCAGCAGGGTGTCGACGGCTTCCCGGCCGAAGTCGGAGGGCGCGTTCTCGGGCGTCAGCGTGTACGCCTCGTCGATGAACAGCACGCCGCCCAGGGCCCGTTCGAAGACCTCGCGGGTCAACTGGGCGGTGTGGCCGACGTACCGGCCCACCAGGTCGGCGCGCGCCACCTCGACCAGCTGGCCGCGCGGCAGCACGCCGAGGGAGTGCAGCAGGTCGGCGTAGAGCCGGGCCACGGTGGTCTTGCCGGTGCCGGGCGGGCCCGCGAAGACCAGGTGGTGGCTGAGCTTCGGCGCGGGCAGCCCGACGGCCTCCCGCTGCCGGGCCGCCGCCAGCACGCTCACCAGGTCGCCGACCTCCCGCTTGACCGCGTGCAGCCCCACCATGGCGTCCAGTCCCGCGAGCAGGGTCTGCGGATCACGGGCCGCGTCCTGGGGCGTGCCGGTCTCGTCGGCGCCGACGTCGGCGGGCAGCAGCAGCGCCAGGTCGCTCTCCGCCGGATCCACCATCGCCGCCAGACGGACGGCCTGCCGGTCGATCATCTCCTCGAACACCCGGCGGGCCTCACGGCCGTTGCCGAAGGAGGCGTCACGCGGCATCCGCCGGTAGAGCAGGGCGAGCGCCTCCCGGGTGCTCGGATGCAGCTCGTAGCGGTGGGCCGCGCACATGTTCTCCGTGATGGTGACCATGTCCGCGTCGGAGTAGTCGGTGAACTCGATGCTGCGGGTGAACCGCGAGGCCAGACCGGCGTTCGCGCTGAGGAACGACTCCATCTCCGCCGTGTACCCGGCGACCACCACGACGACGTCGTCCCGGTGGTCCTCCATGAGCTTCACCAGGGTGTCGATCGCCTCGCGGCCGAAGTCGGCGCCGGACCCCTTGCTGTCGGACAGCAGGGTGTACGCCTCGTCCACGAACAGCACACCGCCGAGCGCCTCCTTGAACGCCTCGGTCGTCTTGATGGCCGTACCGCCGATGACCTGGGCCACCAGGTCGGCCCGCGACACCTCCACCAGGTGCCCGGAGCGCAGCACGCCGAGCGAGGCGAGGATCCCGCCGTAGAGCCGGGCCACGGTGGTCTTGCCGGTGCCGGGCGGTCCGGCGAAGACCAGGTGGCGGCTCATCGGCGGCACCGGCATGCCCAGCTTCGCGCGCCGCTGCGCCAGCTGGTTGAGGTGGACGAGGGTGGAGACCTGCTGCTTGACGCCCTCCAGGCCGACCAGCGCCTCCAGTTCGGCCATCGGCCCCGAGGCCGGAGCGCCCCGGCCCGCCCCGCCGGGCCCGCCCGCCCCGCCGGACCCGCCCGCGGCGCCGGAGCCCGCCGGTGCCTCCCGGCCGCCGCCGTCGGTGAACGGCGCGCCCCAGGTGTCCGGGGTGGCGTTGTCGTGGCTGGACAGGTCCTCGACGGACAGCCGCTCGCCGGCGCGGGTCTGGCGCAGTCCGGCGCCCCGGTTGTCGCGCACGGTGCAGCCGGTCACGGAGACCGCCTCCGCCGAGTCCACCCGGATGCCGTCGCCGAGGCCGGCCGACGCCTCGCAACCGGAGACGACCGCCCTGCCGCCCGCGGACACCAGGATCCCGTGCGCGCCGGAGCCGGTGATCCGGCAGCGGGTCGCGGCCAGTTCCGCGCCGTCGGCCACGGTGATCCCGGAGCCGGAGCTGCCCTCGACGACGGAGTCCCGGACGGTCACCCGCCCGCCGGCGGCGAGGGTCACGCCCGCCTCGCCCGACCCGAGCAGCCGGCTGTCACCCACATGGAGGCCGCCGCCCTCGGAGACCAGGACCGCGGAGCCCTTCGCGCCCTCGACGCGGCAGCCCTCCAGCCTGCCGCGTCCGCCGTCGCCCACCTCCACGCCGTTCCCGCCCGGCGCGGAGATCACGGCCCTGTGCAGCAGGGGGTTGGCGCCCGAACGCACGGACACGGCGACCCCGGCCGCGTCCGCGACCTCCAGCCGGTCGAACTCGGGGGCGGAGTCGTCCATGACGAGCACGGCGGCCCTCCGGTCGGCGCAGTCCCGCACCACGGCCCGGTCGAAGACGGGCGTCGCGCCCCCGCCCACCCGGATCGCGGAACCGGTCGCCGACAGGAACTCGCACTCCTCGAAGGTCCCCCGGGACCGCTCGTCGACCACGAGTCCGGCCGCCGCCGTCCGCACCGTACGGCAGCGGCGCAGGGTGGGATCGCCGCCCGAGGACACCACGATCCCGGCCTCCGAGGTCCCGGTGACGGTGACGTCCTCCAGGACCGTGCGGGCGGTCGAGGTGACGTAGACGCCGGTGGAGACGTCGCGGACGGTGGTGCGCAGCACCGTGGTGCCGCTCAGGGCCTCCAGGGCGATGCCGGGCTTGTCGGTGGCGGAGATCTCGCAGTCCTCGACCGAGCCCCGCGCCTCGCCGTTGGCGAGCACGCCGTTGCCGCGCGCGTCGCGCAGCCGGCAGTTCCGCACGACCGTGCGGGAACGTTCGCCGAGGACGACCGCGGACGAGCCCAGATGCTCGATCTGGCAGTCCTCGACGACACTGCCGCCCGGCGCGATGTCCACCACTCCCGCGCCCGCCGGATTGGTCACACGGCAGCCCCGCATGGCCAGCGATCCCGACATCCGGGCCAGGACGGCGGCCCAGCCGGAGCCGACCACGGTGCAGCGCTCCAGGGCCACCTGGCCGCGCGGCGCGTCGACCACCGGCACGTCCTCGTCGCCGCCGCGCAGCAGCAGACCGGTGAGCATGACCTCCTCGGCCATGACGGTCACCGCGCTGCCGAGACGCGGACATACCTCGACGCTGTCCCGCTCGCCCTCGGCGACGATCGTCACCCTGGTCCGGATGGTGAGGTTCTCGGCATAGCGTCCGGGGGCCACGCTGATCACGGCTCCCGTGCGCGCCTGCGCCACGGCCGCGCCGATCGTACGGTAGCCGTCCGGGCGTTCCGGGCAGACCATGAGCACCTGCCGTGACACTGTCCAACCTCTCTGAGCCACGTACGCGCGTGCGCGGACGACGCGGCACCGACGACTGTGGTTCACCCACCCGGGCCGGCGGCGGCACCGGGTGACCGGATCGTAGGCACAGAGGTGTGCGTAAGAACTGACCAGAACCGACCGCTGCGCGCAGCCAGTGCCCCCGCCTGTGCTCCCTGGCACTCGATGATGTTCACCGCGAGCCCGCCCCGGGCGACCGAGCCACTTCGACAGGCTGACGACCGACTCGCCGGCCTCCGGCTGCACCCTCGCGCAGGTGTGGCGGAGGACGTGGAACATGTCCTCGCGTGGGGCGGCGTAGCGCGGGACCCGGCGAACCCGGTTGCCGTCGTGTAGCACCTTCTCGCGCACAGGCTTGATCAGCCCGGCGGCGGCGAGCGCACGCTTCCAGCTGCGGTCGACACCTCGACCCTTGTGAGCAGCGCTGCCTTGAAGGTCCGCAGAACCGAGGCGTCGATCTCACGCAGCGTTCCCCGCCCCGTACCGCGGTCAACGACCGCCTCATCACGTAGGACAAGGTCCAAGCCCGACAAAGGGGATTCTCAGGTGAATCTGTTTCTCTCGGGACGGTATTTAGCGCTGGCGAAAGGGATTGTAATAATGGGCACGCGGCGAGCGTTCCTCGCTCAGGTAATGGGCACGACAATGGCGATCACGGCAGGAGCTGCCGCCTGCGGTTCCGATTCGGATGATTCCGAATCGGGGGATCAGCATGTCAAAAACGTGACCGCTATCACTCAGGTCTACGGCGATGGCCAGAAATTCATCGCGGTGGCCTTGGAGTACGACACCGGCATCGACACGTCCAAGCTGACGAAGTCGTCGTTCAAGGTCGACGGACGGACCGTCACCAAGGTCTACGCCAACACCACCGCGGCGCTGGCCGATCAGGGGCGCAATGGCAAGTACGTCATCGTCGAGCTGTCCCCCGACGACAGCGGCGCGGCGTTGTGGGGTGACGACAGCGGCAGCGGCAAGACGGGCACGGGCGAGAGCTCCGGCTCGGCGTCACCGTCGGCCTCCTCGGGGAGCAGCTCCGCCGCCTCCGGGGGCCCGCAGGTCGGCCAGAAGGGCGGAGCCAAGGGTGCCAGAGCGGCGAAGGGGACGGTCACCCGGACGGGCAGCGTCACGACCACCGGCGGCGCGTCCTACTCGGGCGGCAGCACGAAGCTCGTCACCACCGAGACCGTGAACCTGATCGTCGACGACTTCCAGCAGTTCTCGTACACGGATTCCCAGACCGGCGAGACTCTGCCCTACAACCTGTTCATCCCGAAGGATCTCGACGAGAGCAAGTCGTATCCCCTCGTCCTGTTCATGCACGACGCGAGCGTGGTCAGCACCGTCACGACAGCCACGCTCGTGCAGGGGCTCGGCGCGGTGTGCTGGGCGAGCCCCGAAGACCAGGCCAAGCGCCCGGCGTTCGTCCTGGCACCCCAGTACCCGGAGGTGGTTGTCGGCGACGACTACAAGCCGACGTCGTACTTCGACGCCACGGCCCGTCTCGTTCAGAAGCTGACGGCCGAGTACAGCATCGACTCCGACCGGGTGTACTGCACCGGGCAGTCCATGGGCGCGATGCTGACCCTCGGACTGAACATCAACTATCCCGACCTGTTCGGCGCCTCGTGGGTCGTCGCCGGTCAGTGGCCCTCCTCCGAGGCTGCCCCACTCGCCGAGAAGAACCTCTTCGTGACCGTCTCCCAGGGCGACACCAAGGCGTATCCCGGCGAGGACGCCATCATGTCCGTCATCGAGAAGGCCGGCACGGAGGTGAGCCGCGCGACCTGGAACGGGAAGTCCACGGCCGCTCAGTTCGCCCGGGATGTAGACGCCATCGCGGCGAAGGGCGCCTCGGTCAACTACGTCACGTTCGAGAAGGGCACAACCGTGACCGAGGCTTCCAAGGAGAAGTTCGGAACCGTCGAGCACAACTCGACCTGGCCGATCGCCTACACCATTGAGGGCGTCAGGGAATGGATCTTCCAGCAGCGGAAGTAGACCCGCCACCGACAGCCGGTCGCCGCCGCCGGGGCCCTGTGCGGCCAAGGCTCGTGACCCCCGGTGGGCGGTGGCTTGCCGGCTCACCGGGGGTCACGATGTCGGCTCGGTCAGGCGTGATCCCTCACCGGTGGTGGGGGGAGGTGAGGTAGTGCTGACGGAGGAGTTCCCTGCCGTAGTCGTTGCCGTTGGGTGTACGGATGACGGAGTGGACGTGCTTCTGGCTGGGGCCGTCGGCGCGGGTCTTGCCGTAGGCGGGGCCGAGGGGACCGGCCGCCTGGCAATCTACTTCCAGCCAGATGACCGGGCTGTGGATGCGCAGATAGAAGGGGTCGTCGTCGCCGGTCGCGCCGATCCAGGCGGCGTAGGTGTCGTCGAGGTGGTTGCGGATCTCGGCCATGCGGGTCTTGGCGACATCGGCCTTGGCGCGGCCCGCGAAGGCTTCGGCCACCGCGAGGAGCTTCTCTTTCTGGGCCGCGGTGAGGGCGGTGGCGCGGATGCCGGCGTACTCCTCCACCGCGTTGTCCGCGAAGGCGCCGGCTTGCATGTCCTCGTTGGCCTTGGTGGCCGAGACGATGGCGGTCTTCTGCTGGGCGGTGGTGAGGGACTGGATGAAGGCGAGGCTGGCCTCGACCTCCTCCTGGCAGACGGAGACGGTCTCGCCGTCGATCTCCATGGAGGTCGGCTCCGATCCCCAGAAGCAGGGGCTCATGACCACTTGGTCGCCGAGGACGAAGTAGTTGACGGCCAGGTGGTGGCCGTCGAGCTGGAATCCCCACGGTTCGGTCGCCGAAGGTGTGCCCATGACGGTCCAGTAGAACAGCTCGTCGTTGAAGACGTCGCTCTTGCCCACCAGCTCACCGGCGGCCTTGTTGATGCGACGGATCTTCTCCGTGGTCTCCAGGCCCTCGGCGCTGAGCGCCGCCTTCAGCATGGCCGTGCCCAGGGCGTTCTGGGCATCGGTCAGTTCGGCCAGGGAGACGCCCTGGCGCTCGAACTCGCCAGGGTCGAGGTTGCTCCACTGCCGCCACTCGGTGGACTGGACGGTGAACTGGGCCGTGGTCTTCTGATCGTCGGTGAGCCCGGCCAGGAACGCTGTGGCGGCGGAGATGACCGGTGCAGTGTCGACGCCCTGGGAGTGCACCGTGAAGAGGTCGTCGATGCGCTTGCCGTCGGTGGTCAGACCGAAGAAGTCCTCGGTGATGGTCTGCTTCGCGAGGACACCACTGCCGCTGTGACCGGAGCCGCCGCCGGGAGTGCCGCTCGCACTGGCACTGGGAGTCACCGTCGGCGTGGCGGTGGAGCCGCTGTCGTCGGCGAACGCCACCGCGCCCGCGCCGCCCATGGCGGTGAAAGCGGCGGCTCCGCCCGCGAGGAAGACCCGGCGCATGAAGCCACGGCGGTCGGCGTCGGCTCCCAGCGGTGTCTCCTCGTGCGGCACCGTGTTGTCGTCCGCGTCGATATCAGGCATGACGGTGAACTCCTCAGTGTGGTTCTGGTGTTGCTTCAGCTCAGCGGCTGGGCCGCCTCCGCGACTGTGTCGCAGCGATCTGAGACACGAATGAAAGGCCGGTCATGAAATCCCCACAGTGGGAGCAGTGATCGCGTGTCCTCTGGTGTTCGAGCCTTGTGCGGAGTGCCCGAAACACTGATCAGGCGATGCGGGTTCTCGCCTGCGCCGGGGAAAAGGACGGTTTCCATGACGCGGTGTGGCCCCGGGCGATGGGCGCCCCGGGCGGATATGGGCCGTGTTGCGGGTCGATGCCGCCGTGGGACGGCGGGGGTCAGCCGCGCAGGACGGAGACCGTGCCGTCCGTGCGGTTGGCGACCAGGGTGGTGTCCGTGTCGGAGTCGGTGGTCACGCCGAGGGGGAACGTGCCCACGGTGACGGTCTTGGTGATTTCGCCGGAGGAGGTGTTGATGACGGAGACCGTGCCGTCGCCGAAGTTGTCGACGTAGAGCTTGTTGCGCTGGGTGTCCAGTTCCAGGACCAGCACCGCGTCGTCCGTCGGGGCGACGGCGTAGACCTGGTGGGTGCTCGGGTCGACCTCGATGCCGTGGACCTTGGTGCCGTAGTCCTAAGTTTCTGTGAGGGCCGGCCCATCGTTTTCAGGGACTTTCGCGTCTGTCCCAGGGGGGTTTCCAGGGACTTTCCGCCGCGCAAGCAGGAAAGGCCCCGACAGCGCGACAGCGCCGAAAGACAAGAAGGCGCAGTTCAGGGCCCCTCAGCTCAGCACTCGATGATGTTCACCGCGAGCCCGCCGCGGGCGGTCTCCTTGTACTTGACGGACATGTCGGCGCCCGTGTCCTTCATCGTCTTGATGACCTTGTCGAGGGACACCTTGTGGGAGCCGTCGCCGCGCATCGCCATACGGGCCGCCGTGACGGCCTTCACCGCGGCCATGCCGTTGCGTTCGATGCAGGGGATCTGTACCAGGCCGCCGACCGGGTCGCAGGTCAGGCCGAGGTTGTGCTCCATGCCGATCTCGGCCGCGTTCTCCACCTGCTCCGGGGAGCCGCCGAGGACCTCCGCCAGGGCGCCCGCGGCCATCGAGCAGGCCGACCCGACCTCTCCCTGGCAGCCGACCTCGGCGCCGGAGATGGAGGCGTTCTCCTTGAAGAGCATGCCGATCGCGCCGGCGGCGAGCAGGAAGCGGACGACGCCGTCCTCGTCCGCGCCCGGGACGAAGTTCACGTAGGAGTGGAGGACGGCGGGGATGATGCCGGCGGCGCCGTTCGTGGGGGCGGTGACCACCCGGCCGCCGGCCGCGTTCTCCTCGTTCACCGCCATCGCGTAGAGCGTGATCCACTCCATGGCGTGGGCGTGCGGGTCGCCCTCGGCACGGAGCTGCCGGGCCGTGACCGCCGCCCGGCGGCGCACCCGCAGGCCGCCCGGCAGGATGCCCTCGCGGGACATGCCGCGCGCCACGCACTCCCGCATCACCCGCCAGATCTCCAGCAGACCCGCGCGGATCTCCTCCTCCGTCCGCCAGGCCCGCTCGTTCTCCAGCATCAGCGAGGAGATCGACAGTCCCGTCTCCTTCGTCAGGCGCAGCAGCTCGTCGCCCGTGCGGAAGGGGTACTTCAGGGGCGTGTCGTCCAGCTTGATGCGGTCCGCGCCCACCGCGTCCTCGTCGACGACGAAACCGCCGCCCACCGAGTAGTACGTCTTCGTCAGCAGCTCCGCGCCCTGCGCGTCGTACGCCCACAGGGTCATGCCGTTCGCGTGGTACGGCAGGGCCGTACGGCGGTGCAGGACCAGGTCGTCGTCGTAGGAGAACGGGATCTCGTGCTCGCCGAGCAGCCGGATCCGGCCCGCCGACCTGATCGACTCCACCCGTTCGTCCGCCGTCTCCACGTCCACCGTGCGCGGCGAGTCGCCCTCCAGGCCGAGGAGGACGGCCTTCGGGGTGCCGTGGCCGTGGCCGGTGGCGCCGAGGGAGCCGTACAGCTCCGTGCGGACGGAGGCGACGGAGGCCAGCAGGTCCTCGTTGCGCAGCCGGCGGGCGAACATGCGCGCCGCGCGCATCGGGCCGACCGTGTGGGAGCTGGACGGGCCGATGCCGATCGAGAACAGGTCGAAGACCGAGATGGCCACGGTGACTCCTCGGGACGGGGGTGGTGCGGGGTCGCCGCATCGGGGTGGTGCGGGGTCTCCGCATAGGGGTGGTGCGGGCTCGGCGTGTCACCGGGCGCGAGGTCGCCGCACCCGTGTGCCACCGGCGCGGGATCGCCGCACCGGGGTGGCGCCGGTCCGGGGCGTCCCGCACACCCACCTACGAGTGTGCGGGACGCCCCGCCGAGAACCGGGGACCTACTTGTTCAGACCGGGGTACAGCGGGTGCTTGTCCGCCAGGGCGACGACCCGGGCCTTGAGCGCCTGCGCGTCGTAGGACGGCTTCAGCGCCTGGGCGATCACGTCGGCGACCTCGGCGAAGTCCTCGGCGGTGAAGCCGCGGGTGGCGAGGGCGGGCGTGCCGATCCGCAGGCCGGAGGTGACCATCGGCGGGCGCGGGTCGTTCGGCACCGCGTTGCGGTTGACGGTGATACCGACCTCGTGCAGACGGTCCTCGGCCTGCCGGCCGTCCAGCTCCGACTCGCGCAGGTCGACCAGGAGCAGGTGCACGTCGGTGCCGCCGGACAGGACGTTCACCCCGGCCTCGCGGGCGTCGGCGGCCGTCAGGCGCTCGGCGAGGATCTTCGCGCCCTCGACCGTACGGCGCTGGCGCTCCTGGAACTCCTCGCTCGCCGCGACCTTGAAGGACACCGCCTTGGCCGCGATCACGTGCTCCAGGGGACCGCCCTGGAAGCCCGGGAAGACGGACGAGTTCAGCTTCTTCGCGAACTCCTTCTTCGCGAGGATGATGCCGCCGCGCGGGCCGCCCAGCGTCTTGTGGGTGGTGGAGGTGACGACGTCGGCGTACTCGACCGGGTTCGGGTGCAGGCCCGCGGCGACCAGACCGGCGAAGTGCGCCATGTCCACCCACAGGTACGCCTCGACCTCGTCGGCGATCCGGCGGAACTCGGCGAAGTCCAGCTGCCGCGGGTACGCCGACCAGCCCGCGATGATCACCTTCGGGCGGTGCTCCTTGGCCAGCCGCTCGACCTCGGCCATGTCGACCAGGCCGGCCTCGTCCACGTGGTACGCGACCACGTCGAACTGCTTGCCGGAGAAGTTCAGCCGCATCCCGTGGGTCAGGTGACCGCCGTGCGCCAGGTCCAGGCCGAGGATGGTGTCGCCCGGCTGGGCCAGCGCGAACAGGGCGGCCTGGTTGGCGGAGGCGCCCGAGTGGGGCTGCACGTTGGCGTACTCGGCGCCGAACAGCTCCTTGATCCGGTCGATCGCGATCTGCTCGGCGACGTCGACGTGCTCGCAGCCGCCGTAGTAGCGGCGGCCGGGGTAGCCCTCGGCGTACTTGTTGGTCAGGACCGAGCCCTGCGCCTCCATGACCGCGAGCGGAGCGAAGTTCTCCGAGGCGATCATCTCCAGCGTGGACTGCTGGCGGCGCAGCTCGGCGTCGACCGCCGCGGCGATCTCCGGGTCGAGCTCGTGCAGGGGCGTGTTCAGGACAGACATGCGTCTACGACTCCTCAGCCGGCGGTGTAGGCGGTGTACTCGTCGGCGGAGAGCAGTTCTTCCTGCTCGCCCGAGACGCGTACCTTGAACAGCCATCCGCCCTCGAAGGGGGCGGAGTTCACCAGCGCCGGATCGTCGACGACATCCTGGTTGACCTCGACGATCTCGCCGTCGACGGGCGAGTACAGCTCACTGACCGACTTGGTCGACTCCAGCTCGCCGCAGGACTCGCCCGCGGTCACCGAGTCGCCGACCGCCGGGAGCTGCACGAAGACCACGTCGCCGAGCGCGTTGGCCGCGTGCTCCGTGATGCCGACCGTCGAGACGCCGTCCTCGGCGGCCGACAGCCACTCGTGCTCCTTGCTGTAGCGCAGCTGCTGGGGGTTGCTCATGGCCTGAATTCTCCTGTACGCGGGGGAGTGCTGATGAAGGGGGGACTGCTGAATACGTTCGTGAGCAGCGGAAATGTGCGCAGGGTCACGCGCACCGGCCGTTCCCGGCGGCGACCCCCGCTCTGAGCCGTTACTTCTGGCGCCGGTAGAACGGCAGCGCCACGACCTCGTACGGTTCGTGGCTGCCCCGGATGTCCACGCCGACACCCGGCGTGCCCGGTGCCGCGTGCGCGGCGTCGACGTACGCCATCGCGATCGGCTTGCCCAGCGTGGGGGAGGGGGCGCCGGAGGTGACCTCGCCGATCGTCTCGCCGCCCGCGACCACCGCGTACCCGGCGCGCGGCACCCGGCGGCCTTCGGCGACCAGGCCGACCAGGACGCGCGGCGGGTCCGTCTCCGCGCGCGAGGCAGCCTCGGCGAGCGCCGCGCGCCCGACGAAGTCGCCCTCCTTGCCGAACTTGACCACCCGGCCGAGCCCGGCGTCGAAGGGGGTCAGCGCGGTCGACAGCTCGTGCCCGTACAGCGGCATGCCCGCCTCCAGGCGCAGCGTGTCCCGGCAGGACAGGCCGCAGGGGACCAGTCCGGCGCCCTCGCCGGCCTTGGTCAGGGCCTGCCACAGCTCCACCGCGTGCTCCGGCTCCACGAACAGTTCGAAGCCGTCCTCGCCGGTGTAGCCGGTGCGGGCGATCAGCGCCGGGACCCCGGCGACGGTGCCGGGCAGTCCGGCGTAGTACTTGAGGCCGTCGAGGTCGGCGTCGGTGAGGGACGCCAGGATGCCCGGCGACCGGGGGCCCTGGACGGCGATCAGGGCGTAGGCGTCCCGGTCGTCGCGGACCTCGGCGTCGAAGCCGGCGGAGCGCTCCCCGAGCGCGTCCAGCACCACCTGCGCGTTCGAGGCGTTCGCGACGACCATGTACTGGGTGTCGGCGAGCCGGTAGACGATCAGGTCGTCGAGGATGCCGCCGTCGGCCCGGCAGATCATGGTGTAGCGGGCGCGGCCGACGCCGACGGACGCGATGTCGCCGACCAGGGCGAAGTTCAGCAGGGCGGCCGCCTGCGGACCGGTGACGGTGATCTCGCCCATGTGCGAGAGGTCGAACAGGCCGGCGCGGGTGCGGACGGCGTGGTGCTCGTCGCGCTCGGAGCCGTAGCGCAGCGGCATGTCCCAGCCGGCGAAGTCGGTCATCGTGGCACCGAGCGAGCGGTGCACGGCGTCGAGCGCGGTACGGCGCTGCCGTGAGGGTTCGGTACTGCTCATCGGACGGTCGTCTCCCAGGGCGAGGGGCCCCGCGCGAGCACAGCCGGGCGCGGGGGAGGGCGAGGAAAGTCCTCCCCATCTGTCATCGGAACCTGAGAGGTTCGCCATGACCGCGGGTGATCGGCGACGATCACGCGGTTCTGACTTGCACCTTGGGTGGGGCCCTGTGGCAGCGGCCCGCTTTTCAGATGTGCCTCGCCCGCGCGGTAACGGGGCCTGAGAGATTCAAGGGAGGGACTTGCTCCTTCGGCGCCCGGACAGGGTCCGGGACTCTCCCGCGCGGATTCAAACGGCCGGTATGCAGTTGGCGCGGCCATCATTGCACGCCCGGCCCCCGTCACGGCAGGCCGCATCTGTAACCGGCTTGTGGCGGGACGCGTACGAAACAGGAAGACACCGAGCATTACCTTCTCTTTACGCTCGAAGGGGAGAAGACTTGTCTGACCCCAGGGGAGGACGATGACGGTGAACAGGACCACGGCGTACGCGACGACCTCGGCGATCGCACTGCCCACGCAGCCCGCGACCCCGGCCCGGGGGGCGTGCGGTACGGCCCGCGCGTCCGTCGTCCGCGACCTGCGCGACCGCGCCGGCCACAGCCCGCACGGCCTGCTGTTCGGCCCCCGCGACCTGGTCGTCGTCACCGGCCTGCCGGGCAGCGGCAAGTCCACCCTGATGCGGCGCACGGTGAAGGGCGTCCGCATCGACTCCCAGGACACCCGCGACCGCTGGGACGTCCGCGTGCCGCGCTTCCTGCCCTACGCGCTCTACCGCCCCCTCGTCCGCGTCGCCCACTACGCCGGGCTGCGCCGCGCCGTGCGCACCGGCGAGGGCGTCGTGGTGCACGACTGCGGCACGCAGGCCTGGGTGCGCGCCTGGCTGGCCCGCGAGGCCCGCCGCCGCGGCGGCACCCTGCACCTGCTGATGCTCGACGTCACCCCCGGCACCGCCCTGGAGGGCCAGCGCGAGCGCGGCCGGGGCGTCTCCCGCTACGCCTTCCTGCGCCACCGCCGGGCCGCCTCCCGCCTCCTGCGCTCCGTCGAGCGGGGCCGCCTCCCCGAGGGCTGGGGCTCGGCGATCCTCCTCGACCGCCCCGCGGCGGACGCCCTCCGCCGCATCGCCTTCACAGGCTGATCCGCCCGCCCTCGTCCACCCTGTCCGCCCTGACCTCCCTTCCCCGGCGGCGGGGCGCGGCAGGCCGCAGGCCCGGACCCGGTGCCCCGCCGGGCCGACCGTACGCGGCGGTCGCCCGCACGGTTCACCGGACCGGCGCCCGCGTCCCGCTCGGGTGGCGCGGGGACGTACTCCTGCCCCTCGGCCGGCCCTGCCGGGTCGGCCGTGCGGGGTGGCAGCCCGCGTGGGGCACCGGACGGGTGCCCCGGCTAGGGCGGCGCGGGGGCCCACGCTCCCGCCTCGGCCGGACCTGTCGGCCCTGCCGTACGGGGCGGTCGCCCGCACGGTTCACCGGACCGGCGCCCGCGTCCCGCTCGGGTGGCGCGGGGACGTATTCCTGCCCCTCGGCCGGCCCTGCCGGGTCGGCGGTGCGGGGTGGCAGCCCGCGTGGGGCACCGGACCGGCGCCCGGGTGCGCTAGGGCCGCGCGGGGACTCCCTCCCGCCTCGACCGGCCCCGCCGGTCAGGAGCCGCGGGCTCGGGCTGGGGCCGAGGGGTGCCCTTCGGGTACCGCGCCGCGAGTTGTGGCCGAGGGGCGCCCTTCCGGTGCCGCGCCGCGGGCAGTGGCCGACGGGTGCCCTTGCGGTGCCGCGCCGCAAGCAGCGGCCGGCGGGTGCCCTTGCCGTGCCGTGCCGTGCCGTGGGCTGTGGGGTCGGCTGGCGGTACCCGCTAGCCTTTCAGCTCCAGCAGCGGTTCCCAGCAGGCGGTAGACAGATGGATTTCCCCCCGGCGGACTTCCCGGCGGACCACTTCGCGGACTTCCCGGCACAGGCGCACCCCCCGTCGCACGGCGGATGGCCCGGCAACGAGCTGGAGGAGGTGCTCTCGGCCTCCCTCGGCGTGCCGGAGGCCGGCGGGCGGATCGTGGAGGTGCTCGGCCGCAGCTTCGTGTGGATCCCGCTGCCCAGCGGCGGCGGGCCGCACAGCGGCCCCCTCGACCTGCCCACGCTGGAACTCGACGGCCAGGCCTTCGTGCCCGTCTTCAGCTCGGAGGAGCAGTTCCGCCAGGTCGTCGGCTCGCACATGTCGTACACCATCGCGCCGGCCGTCGAGTTCGCCCGCGGCCTTCCACCGCAGGTGGGCATCGCGCTGAACCCGGACGGCGTGGTCGGCATGCCGCTGCCCCCGCCGGCCGTGGCCGAGCTGTGCCGCACGGTGCGCACCCCGCTGGACGGCCCGTCGAGCGGCGGCCGGGTCCGCCTCTTCGAGCCCGACTGGCAGGACGACCCCGTCGACTTCCTCACCGCGGCCTCGGCCGAGTTCGAGGCGACCGGCGTCGTCCTCACGGCCCGCCGCTGCCTCGCCGCCATCGAGACGGCCGACCCGGTCATGTTCGTCGGCGTGGAACTCTCCGTGTGGGAGGGCGACCTGAGGGCGCTGCCCCTGGAGGCCCTCGGCCGGGCCCTGGGCGCCGTGCCCCCGAAGTGGCCGGTCAACCTCGTCCTCCTCGACGTGACGGAGGACCCGGTGGGCCGGTGGATGAAGGAACGGGTCCGCCCCTTCTACACCAGGGCCGGCTGAGCGCCCGCCCGGACACCCCCGCGACCGCCGGCGACGGACAACCCACCCCTCGGTGGGCGCCCGTTGTCGGCGGAGCCGCCTAAGCTTGTCCCCGACGCGGGGCAACCGAGAGAAGGGGCGGTACAGGTGAGCGCCAGCGGCATCGCGGCCGGGCAGGTCGAGCACATGCTGCGCCAGGTCACGCCCGGGCGCTACGACGCCTACGAGGCGCTCCTGCGCGCGCTCGCGACACCGACCACCGGCCAGGTCTGGATGCTGCTGTGGCAGGGACAGGCCGGCTCCCCGGACGCCCAGTACGGCACCATGGAGGTCGAGGGCCACGGCTACGCCCCCTGCGTCACCTCCGCCCAGGAGCTCTCCGCCAGCGGCTGGAACAGGTCGTACGAGGTCGTCGACGGCCTGGACGTGGCGCGCACGCTCTACCCGGACCACTACGGCCTCTGGCTGAACCCGCACGCCCCCGGCGGCGGCGTCGGCATCCCCTGGCTCGATCTGCGGCGGATCGCCACCGGCCTGGAGCGCCAGCCCGCCGGACCCCTGCGGCTGTCCGAACCCGCCATCGAGATCCCGCAGTTCTACGCCCTCCTCGCCCAGAACGCCCACCGCACCCCCGCCCTGCGCTCGCTGCGCCGCGCCTGGGTGCAGCCCGCGCTGGGCGCGCCCTACCTCGCCCTGGGCCTCGACGTGTACGACACCTCCCCGCCGGCGGTGGACGCGGTGCGGGCGATGATGCAGCAGTCCATTGGCGCCGTGCCGGAGGGGCTGCCGGTGTCGACGGTCGCCATGAGCGACGACTACGACCCGGTCGTGATGTGGATGCGCAGCCACTCCCGCCCGTTCTACGACCGTGAGGCCCACGCCCCGGCGGCCCCCGCCCAGGCCCCGGCCACCGGATACGGCTACCCGGGCCCGCGCCCCTACTGACCGTCACCCCCCGTGTCCGGCGCGCGTGTCGGGCCCGCCGAGGAACCGGTCGCGGCGGTACCCCCTCCGGGCCGTGGTGACACGGGATCACCCGATGGCCCGCCCGTTTCGCGAAGTTCGCCGTCCTCGTCGCTACGGCGCCGCGGAGCGGGGCTTCCGTCACGCTGAGTGGTGCGTCAACTCGCGTGTGTCGCACTGATGTTGGGTCCTTGCCTCTCCGGAAGGCGACATGCCGCGTTCGGATAACGGATTCCCCATGTCGGCATCACGGTTAGGCATACTTTCGTCGACAGATCTGGCGCGTGATCATGAGCGCGTTGAAGACTCGCCTCTCAGACGCGAGGCCGTGTCGATCCTGTGAAGGCGTACCCGTCCGGGGATCGGCTGGGCAGTTGGGCCGTACCACCTGCGGCCGCCGCGCAGCACGCAAGCGAATCACAGCGCCGACAGCGGCGGTATGAAGGCCGGTCACCGCCGGCGAGAAGGGGCAGGGCACTTGTGACGGCACCGATCGAGACCACCGGATCGCAGGCCGAGGCCCAACCCGAGGCCGTACTGGCGGGCGCCGAGTCCCGGCAGATCGAGGGCCGCTCCCTCGGACAGATCGCCTGGACCCGCTTCAAGCGGGACAAGGCGGCGGTGGCCGGCGGCGTCATCGTCGTGCTGCTGATCCTGACGGCCGCCCTGTCGCGTCCGCTCCAGGCGCTGCTGGGCCTCGACCCCAACGCCTTCCACCAGGACCTGATCGACCCCAACACCACCCTTCCCCAGGGGGACTTCGGTGGCATGAGCTGGGACCATCCGCTCGGTGTGGAGCCCAAGTTCGGGCGCGACATCCTCGCCCGCATCCTCGAGGGCTCCTGGGTCTCCCTCGTCGTCGCCTTCGGGGCGACGATCCTGTCCAACGTGATCGGCACCGTCCTCGGCCTCGTCGCCGGCTACTACGGCGGACGCGTCGACTCCGTCATCAGCCGTCTCATGGACACCTTCCTCGCCTTCCCGCTGCTGCTGTTCGCCATCGCCATCTCGGCGACGCTCCAGGGCGGCGCGTTCGGGCTGGAGGGCCTTCCGCTGCACATCCTCGTGCTGATCTTCGTCATCGGCTTCTTCAACTGGCCGTACATGGGCCGCATCGTGCGCGGCCAGACGCTGGCGCTGCGCGAGCGGGAGTTCGTCGACGCCTCCCGGGGCATGGGCGCCGGCGGGCCGTACATCCTGTTCAAGGAGCTGCTGCCCAACCTGGTGGCGCCGATCATCGTCTACTCGACGCTGCTGATCCCCACCAACATCCTCTTCGAGGCCTCACTGAGTTTCCTCGGCGTC
Source organism: Streptomyces sp. NPDC003247 (assembly GCF_042888135.1). NCBI lineage: Bacteria > Bacillati > Actinomycetota > Actinomycetes > Kitasatosporales > Streptomycetaceae > Streptomyces > Streptomyces sp. NPDC003247. Next base: position 289,877 of record NZ_JBIAPF010000009.1, on the reverse strand, counting down.
GGCATCCAGCCCCCGCAGGCCTCGTGGGGCGGCATGCTCAACCAGGCCGTCGACTTCTTCCAGGTCGATCCGCAGTACATGATCGTCCCCGGTCTCGCCATCTTCATCACCGTGCTGGCGTTCAACCTCCTCGGTGACGGCCTCCGGGACGCACTCGACCCCCGCAGCCGCTGACGTCTGCGGTCGCGGACGCTGTCCGCGTCCATACCAAGTGTCCACCTACGAAGGGGAATGCGACCAACATGCGAAGGTCAGCATTGGCCGTAGTCGCGGCCATCAGCAGCGCTGGCCTGCTCCTGGCAGGCTGTAGCAAGGCCGACGACGGCAGCGGTGACGACAGCGGGAACAAGGCCGCTGCCAACGCCGCGACCAAGGGGGTCGTGAACGCCTCGACGGAGAAGGGCGGCACGGTCACCTACGCGATGTCCGACGTCCCGGACTCGTTCGACCCGGGCAACACGTACTACGCGTACATGTACAACTTCAGCCGGCTCTACGCGCGTCCGCTGCTCACCTTCAACCCGGCCCCGGGTGAGAAGGGCAACGAGATCGTGCCCGACCTGGCGGAGTCCAAGGGCGTGTCGTCCGACGGCGGCAAGACCTGGACGTACAAGATCCGCCAGGGCGTGAAGTACCAGGACGGCACCGAGATCACCTCGGCCGACGTCAAGTACGCGGTGGAGCGCTCCAACTTCGCCCGTGACGTCCTCTCCCTCGGCCCGAACTACTTCGCCCAGTTCCTCGCGGGCGGCGACAGCTACAAGGGCCCGTACAAGGACAAGAGCGCGAAGGGCCTGGCGTCCATCGAGACGCCGGACAAGTACACGATCACCTTCAAGCTCAAGCAGGCGTTCACGGACTTCGACTACCTGGTCACCGCGCCGCAGACGGCTCCCGTGCCGCAGGCGAAGGACACCGGCGTCGACTACGTCAAGAACATCGTCTCCTCCGGCTCGTACAAGTTCGCGAGCTACGAGGAGGGCAAGTCGGTCACCCTGGTCCGCAACGACCAGTGGGACGCCAAGACCGACCCGCTGCGCAAGCAGTACCCGGACAAGATCGTGGTCAACCTGAAGGTCAACCAGGCCACCATCGACCAGGACCTGATCGACGGCAGCACCATCGTCGACCTCGCGGGCCGCGGTGTGGACACCCAGACCCAGGCCAAGCTGTTCGCCGACGCGGACCTCAAGGCCAACACCGACAACACCTACGGTGGCCGGCTCGTCTACGCGGCGCTGAACACCCAGGTCGCGCCGTTCGACAAGGTCGAGTGCCGCAAGGCCGTGCAGTACGCCATCGACAAGGTGGCCGTGCAGACCGCGCAGGGCGGCCCGGTCCGCGGTGACATCGCCACCACCGTGCTCCCGCCGGACGTCATCGGCTACCAGAAGTTCGACGCCTACGCCACCACCGGCAACAAGGGCGACGCGGCCAAGGCCAAGGAGCAGCTGAAGGCCTGCGGCCAGGAGAAGGGCTTCAAGACCTACATCTCCGCGCGCAGCGACCGCCAGCAGGAGGTCGACGCGGCCACCGCGATCATCGACTCGCTGAAGAAGATCGGCATCAACGCCGAGCTGAAGCAGTACCCGTCCGGCAAGTACTTCACGGACTACGCGGGTGTCCCGGCGTTCGCCAAGAAGCAGGGCATCGGCATCATGATGATGCAGTGGGGCTCCGACTGGCCGACCGGCTACGGCTTCCTGAACCAGATCCTCAACGGCAAGGCGATCAGCCCGTCCGGCAACACGAACCTCTCCGCGTTCAACAACGCCGAGGTCAACAAGCTGCTCGACGACGCCATCCAGAACTCGGACGAGTCGGCGCGCAACGCCGCCTACGCCGCGGTCGACAAGAAGACGATGGACGAGGCCGTGATCGTGCCGCTGACCTACTTCAAGGTCCTGCTGTACCGCTCGCCGTACGCCACCAACGTGGTCTCGTCGGCCGCCTGGAGCGGTCAGTACGACGCTCTGAACCTCGGCACGACCAAGAAGTAGCGCGCAGCAGAAGCCCTGGAAGGCAGGTGAAGGCATTGGCGCCCGCGGGCCGGACGGTCCGCGGGCGCCGGCGCCGGTCCCCGTGATCTCGTACATCATCCGCCGGACGGTCGCGGCAGTGATCCTGCTGCTGGTCGTCACCGCGGTCACCTTCGGCATCTTCTTCCTGCTGCCGAGACTGGCCGGGCAGAGCCCCGACCAACTGGCCGCGCAGTACATCGGGAAGAACCCCTCGCCGGAAGACATCCTGGCGGTCAAGCAGAACCTCGGGCTCGACAAGCCGGTCTACGAGCAGTACTTCGAGTTCATCAAGGGGATCGTCTCCGGCACCACCTACAACCTCGGCCCCACCACGGCCGACTGTGAGGTGCCCTGCTTCGGCTACTCCTTCAAGAACCACGTCGAGGTCTGGCCGCAGCTGGTCGACCGGCTGCCGGTGACCGTCTCGCTGGCCGCGGGCGCCGCCGTGCTGTGGCTGGTCTCGGGTGTGGCCGCCGGAGTCGTCTCGGCGCTCAAGCCGGGTTCGTTCTTCGACCGGACCGCGATGGGCGTGGCGCTCGCCGGTGTGTCGCTCCCCATGTTCTTCACCGGCCAGCTGGCCCTGCTCGTCTTCAGCTACGAGCTGGGCATCTTCGGGCGGACCTACGTGCCGTTCACCGAGAACCCCTCGCAGTGGGCCAACACCCTGTTCCTGCCGTGGTGCTCGCTGGCACTGCTGTACTCCGCCGTCTACGCGCGGCTCACCCGGTCCGGCATGCTCGAGACCATGAGCGAGGACTTCATCCGCACGGCCCGGGCCAAGGGCCTGGGCGAGCGCAAGGTCGTCTTCAAGCACGGCCTGCGGGCCGCGCTCACCCCGATCGTCACGGTCTTCGGCATGGACATCGGCCTGCTGCTCGGCGGCGCCGTGATCACCGAGTCCGTCTTCTCCCTGCCCGGTATCGGCCAGTACGCCGTAGCGGCCATCACCGACAACGACCTGCCGCCGATCCTGGGCGTCACCCTGCTGGCCGCCTTCTTCGTCGTGCTCTGCAACCTGGTGGTGGACGTGCTGTACGCCACCGTCGACCCGCGGGTGAGGCTCTCGTGACCGACGTTTCCAAGACCGGGGCCGCCGTGGGCGAGCCCGTGCGCGCCGAGGGCGCCGACCGCGCCTTCCTGGACGTGCGCGACCTGAAGGTGCACTTCCCGACCGACGACGGCCTGGTCAAGTCCGTCGACGGCCTCTCCTTCCAGCTGGAGAAGGGCAGGACCCTCGGCATCGTCGGCGAGTCCGGCTCCGGAAAGTCCGTCACCTCGCTCGCCGTCATGGGCCTGCACCGCCTCGGCAGCCGGGGCAAGAACGTGCGGATGTCCGGCGAGATCTGGCTCGACGGCAAGGAACTCGTCTCGGCGAGCCCCGACGAGGTGCGCCGGCTGCGGGGCCGCGACATGGCGATGATCTTCCAGGACCCGCTGTCCGCGATGCACCCGTACTACACGGTGGGCAGCCAGATCGTGGAGGCCTACCGCGTCCACCACGCCGTCGACAAGAAGACCGCCCGCAGGCGCGCCGTCGAACTCCTCGACCGCGTCGGCATCCCCGAGCCGCACAAGCGCGTCGACAGCTACCCGCACGAGTTCTCCGGCGGTATGCGCCAGCGCGCGATGATCGCGATGGCGCTGGTCAACAACCCGCAGCTGCTGATCGCGGACGAGCCCACCACGGCGCTCGACGTGACCGTCCAGGCGCAGATCCTCGACCTCATCCGGGATTTGCAGAAGGAGTTCGGCTCCGCGGTCGTCATCATCACGCACGACCTCGGAGTGGTCGCCGAGATCGCCGACGACATCCTCGTGATGTACGGCGGGCGCTGTGTGGAACGCGGACCGGTCGACGAGATCTTCGAGCAGCCGAAGCACCCCTACACCTGGGGCCTGCTCGGCTCGATGCCGCGCATCGACCGTGACCAGACCGACCGGCTCAAGCCGGTCAAGGGCCAGCCGCCCAGCCTCATCAACGTCCCCTCGGGCTGCGCGTTCCACCCCCGCTGCCCGTACGCCGACGTCCCCAAGGGCGGGATCACCCGCACCGAACGGCCCGAGCTGCACGAGGTCGGCAGCAGGCACTTCACCGCGTGCCACCTCTCGCCCGAGGACCGTACGCGGATCTGGACCGAAGAGATTGCGCCGAATCTGTGAGCGAGACTGAGACCCGGGCCGCCGTGCCGGCCCCGCGGACCGACGACGAGAAACCGCTGCTCAAGGTCGAGGGCCTGGTCAAGCACTTCCCCATCAAGAAGGGCCTGCTCCAGCGGCAGGTCGGGGCGGTCAGGGCCGTCGACGGCATCGACTTCGAGGTGCGCAGGGGAGAGACCCTCGGTGTCGTCGGGGAGTCCGGCTGCGGCAAGTCGACCATGGGCCGGCTCGTCACGCGGCTGATCGAGCCCACCGGCGGGTCGGTCACGTTCGACGGGACGGACATCACGCACCTCGGCACCAAGGGCCTGCGCCCGCTCCGCCGGGACGTGCAGATGATCTTCCAGGACCCGTACGGCTCGCTGAACCCCCGGCACACCATCGGCACCATCGTCTCGGCGCCGTTCCGGCTCCAGGGCGTCGAGCCGGAGGGCGGGGTCAAGAAGGAGGTCCAGCGCCTGCTCGGGCTGGTGGGCCTCAGCCCCGAGCACTACAACCGCTACCCGCACGAGTTCTCCGGCGGCCAGCGCCAGCGCGTCGGCATCGCCCGCGCCCTCGCGCTCAACCCGAAGCTGGTGGTCGCGGACGAGCCGGTGTCCGCGCTGGACGTGTCGATCCAGGCGCAGGTGGTGAACCTGCTGGACGACCTCCAGCAGGAGCTCGGCCTGACGTACGTGATCATCGCGCACGACCTGTCGGTGGTCCGGCACGTCTCCGACCGGATCGCGGTGATGTACCTCGGCAAGATCGTGGAGCTCGCCGACCGCGATCTGCTGTACCGCACGCCGATGCACCCGTACACCAAGGCGCTGATGTCGGCGGTGCCCATCCCGGACCCCAGGCGCCGCACCGCCAAGAGCGAGCGGATCCTGCTCCGGGGCGACGTGCCCTCGCCGATCTCGCCGCCCAGCGGCTGCCGCTTCCACACGCGGTGCTGGAAGGCGACGGAGATCTGCAAGACCACCGAGCCCCAGCTGGTCGAGCTGCGGCCCGGCCAGCAGGTCGCCTGCCACCACCCGGAGAACTTCGCGGACCAGGCCCCGCAGGACACCGTCCTGCTGACGGCCGCGAAGGAGGCGGCGGAGCTGGTGGCCGACGAGGTGCTCGCCCGGTCGGCGGAGACGTCGGCGGCGGTGGCCTCACTGACGGAGGAGGCGGTGGCCTCACTGGCGGAAGAGGCGGAAGAGGCGGCCGGGGAGGGCGCGGAGGAGGCTCCGGCGAAGGCCCCGGAGGAGGCGGCCGGGGAGGCCCCGGAGGAGGCGGCCGGGGAGGCCGAGGAGGCGTCTCCCACCCCGTCCCCGACCACCGAGGACACCCCCTCCAAGGAGAAGTAAGCAGTGCCGAGCCCCCGCCTTGCAATGTAAGGCGGGGGCTCATCGCTGGGCGAGAATGGAAGGGTGCTCCAGCAAATCTTCAGCCCCTCCGTCCAGCACACGCTCGACCTGATCGGCATCTTCGTCTTCGCGATCTCCGGCGCCCTGCTGGCCGTCCGCAAGAACTTCGACGTCTTCGGCATCGCCGTCCTCGCCGAGGTCACCGCACTGGGCGGCGGGCTGTTCCGCGACCTGGTCATCGGGGCCGTACCGCCCGCTGCCTTCACGGATCTGGGGTACTTCCTCACCCCGCTGCTCGCCGCCCTCCTCGTCGTCTTCCTGCACCCGCACGTGGAGCGCATCCAGACCGGTGTGAACGTCTTCGACGCCGCCGGCCTCGGCCTCTTCTGCGTCACGGGCACGACGAAGGCGTACGACTTCGGCCTGGGCCTCACCGCGTCGGCGGCCCTGGGGCTGGCCACCGCGGTCGGCGGCGGTGTGCTGCGCGACGTCCTCGCCAACGAGGTGCCGTCCCTGCTGCGCTGGGACCGCGACCTGTACGCGGTCCCGGCGATCGTGGGCGCCACCATGGTGGTGCTCTGCATCCGCTACGACGCCCTCACCCCGCTGGCCAGCGGGGTCGCCGCGGCCACCGCCTTCGTGCTGCGGCTGCTCGCGATGCGGTTCCACTGGCGGGCGCCGCGCGCGTGGAACCGCCGCTCGACGGTGCGCGAGGAGTAGGTGGGGCCCTGGGGCCCCTTGAAAAGCTACCGCTTAGTAATCGCTTGTTGTACCGTTCAGCCATGCCTGAAGCAGCTACCGCCCCCGCCGCCGTCGGGGACAGCGAGTTCGACCGCGACACCGCCGTCACCGCGCGCGAGCCCGGCGTCTACGACACCGACCTCTCGGCCGGCTGGACGATCTTCGGCGCCGTCAACGGCGGCTACCTGCTCGCCGTCGTGGCCCGCGCCCTCGCGGACACCCTGCCGCACCACGACCCGTTCACCGTCTCCGCGCACTACCTCAGCGCCTCCCGCCCCGGCCCGGCGGTCGTCCGCACCGAGACGGTCCGCACCGGCCGCACCCTCTCCACCGGCCAGGCGTCGCTCCTCCAGTACGACGAGCAGGGCCGCGAGGTCGAACGCATCCGCGTCCTCGCCACCTACGGCGACCTCGACGCCCTCCCCGACGACGTCCGCACCTCCGCGAAGCCCCCCGCCGTCCCGCCGATCGGCCAGTGCCTCGGCCCCGCGGACGGGCCCGCCCCCGCCGCCGGCGCCGACCAGCAGCCCATCGCCGAGCGGCTGATGCTCAAGCTCGACCCGTCGACCGTGGGCTGGGCGCTCGGGCAGCCGTCCGGCAAGGGCGAGGTGCGGGCCTGGTTCGGGCTGGCGGACGGCCGCGACGCCGACCCCCTCTCGCTGCTCCTCGCCGTGGACGCCCTGCCGCCCACCGCGTTCGACCTGGGCATCGCCGGCTGGGTGCCCACGGTCGAACTCACTGTCCACGTCCGCTCCCGTCCGGCTCCGGGACCCGTGCGCGTCTCCATCACCACCCGCAACCTCGCCGGCGGCTTCCTGGAGGAGGACGCCGAGGTGTGGGACAGCGAGGACCGGCTGGTGGCGCAGTCACGCCAGTTGGCCCGGGTCAGGCTGGGCTGAGGGACCCGCGCGGCCCGTCGGCGAACGGCCGCGGGCGGCCGTCTCTGTCACGGAGCTGTACCGGTGCGCCGACGTCGGGCGTGGTGAACTCCCAGGTCAGGGCGGTTCCTTGGGCCGCGCTTTGCCCGATTGACAGGAGGGGAACAGGAAGACCCCAACAAAGGCTTATCCGCCGTTGGTTGAGTACCGCACCTCAGGAATTCCTCATCCTCCATGGAGCTGATTCTCATGAAGCGTGTACTCGGGTCGGTGCGTCTCGTCCCCGCGGTGGCCCTCCTGGCGCTCTCGCCGCTCGCCCTCGCGGCCTGCGGTTCGAGCGACTCGTCGTCCACGGACAGCGGCAGTTCGGGGCAGCAGACGTGTCAGCCGCCCTCCGGGATGCCGAGCGGTATGCCCTCGGGCATGCCGTCCGGGATGCCGAGTGGGGCACCGTCGGGCGCCGCCTCGGGGATGCCGACGGGGTCGCCCTCCGGGATGCCGAGCGGTATGCCGTCGGGCATGCCGAGCGGCGGGCCCGGCCAGGGCGGCGGTCCCGGTGGCGGCCAGGGCGGCTGCGGCGGGCCGGGCGGCGGCCAGGCGCAGCAGAGCCAGCAGGCGCAGTAGAACCGGCGGGCGCAGTCGAATCGGCGGGCGCAGTAGGGCCGGTGGGTGCCGGGGAACCGGCGGGTGCCTCGGGGACCGGCGGGTGCCGGGGGACCGGCGGGCGCGGGAGGGCGGCGTACTCGGGGTGGGTGCGCCGCCCTCCCGCGTGTGCCGGACCGCCCGGTTCAGTCGAGCCAGTGGTGGCGGCCGACGGTGATGAGCCGCAACCGCCGTGTCGCGAGCCGGGCGACCCGCTCACGGGCCTCCGCGGAGGGCTCGTCGCCGGCCGCCGCCTCCTGGACCTCCAGGAACAGCGAGGCCGTGATGAGCATCTGGTCGACGTAGAGGTGCGCGAGCATCAGCAGGTCGTCGTCGCTCCAGCCCTCCGCCTCGTCGTCCTCGGCCAGCTCGGCCTTCACCTCCTCGGCGAACCGGCCCAGTTGCTCCCGTATCGCCTCGCGGACCGGCTGGACCCCGCCGTGTCGCTCGCGGGCGATGAAACGGACATGCGCGGGGTACGCGTGAACATGACGGGCGATCAACTCGACAGCGCGCGTGATGCGTTCGTCGCTGGAGTCGGCGGCGGTCACGGTGGTGCGGATCAGCGGGTGCAGGCTGCCCAGCGCCTCCTCGACCAGGGCCACGCCCAGGTCCGCCGTGGAGCGGAAGTGCCGGTAGAACGCGGTCGGGGCCACCCCGACCGCGCGGGTGACCTCGCGCAGGCCCAGGCTGCTGAGGCTCTGCTCCTCCAGCAGCACCAGCGCCGCGTCCAGGAGCGCCTGACGCGTCTTCTGCTTCTGTGCCTGACGAATGCCGAGCGTGTGACTCATGTCATTTAGTTAACAACTGTTACCTGTCATTGCAAAGCAGTGGGGCGGGCTAGACTGGGTAGTCAGTGAACAACTGTACCCACAACTGTTCACCGACCGTCCACGGAGGGGATCCGATCCCGTGCTGTTCCTCGTCGTCGCACTTCTGCTGCTCGGCGTCGTCCTGGGCACCGTCGCCCACGCGCCGCTCGGGTTCAGCCTGGCCGCCGCCGCCGTGATCGCCGCCTGGCTCGGCGTCTTCGCGCTCCGCGAGCGCCACGGCCGCCGCCGTCACACCTCGACCCACTGACCGGAAGGAGCGGAACGACCATGCACCTCACCGCGCCCACCACCCGCCGCACGGGCATCCGGGACACCGACGGCATGGCCGTCGCGTCCTTCGTCCTCGGCCTCGTGGGCCTCCTGGTCCTCAACGTCTTCCTCGGGCCCATCGCCATCGTCCTGGCCTCGGTGGCGCTGTGGCGCGGCACCGAGCGCCGCGGCCGCGCCCTGCTGGGCCTCACTCTCGGCGTCGCCGACCTGGTGGTCCTCGCCGCGTTCATACAGGCGGACTCGACGATCTCGTGGAGCTTCTGACGGGCGGACGGGCGGGCGGCGCGAGTCGCCACTCCCGCGGCCGTTCGCGCAGGGCGCGCCACCGCTTTTGAGGCCGTCCGTGCGGGGCGTGCCGCCGTGCCCGTGGCCGTCCAGTCCGGGTGTGGGGCGGGTGCGGTGTTCGGCTTTGCAGCCGTCCCGTGGCCGTCCAGGCCGGGTGCTGGGCAGGCGTGGTGTGCGGCTCCGCCCGGGCGCGCCGCCGCCGCCTCTGAGGCCGTTCGCCCAGGGCGTGCCGCCGTCCCCGGGGCCGTCCGCGCCGGGGATGCCGTCGGCTCGCCGTGCGACCCGTCGGGCCGCTCCGGGGGCGGCCGCCCGAGACGCGCGGACGGCGCGCCGTAGAATCGCCTCACCATGGCTTACCTCGACCACGCCGCGACCACCCCGATGCTCCCGGAGGCGGCAGAGGCACTGACCGCCCACCTGGGCGTCACCGGCAATGCCTCCTCCCTCCACGCGGCCGGCCGCCAGGCCCGCCGCACGGTCGAGGAAGCACGCGAGACCCTCGCGGAAGCGCTCGGCGCCCGCCCCAGCGAGGTCGTCTTCACCTCCGGCGGCACCGAGGCCGACAACCTCGCCGTGAAGGGCCTGTACTGGTCCCGCCGGGACGCCGACCCGGCGCGCACCCGGGTCCTCGCCAGCCCCGTCGAACACCACGCCGTCCTCGACGCCGTGCACTGGCTGGGCGAGCACGAGGGGGCGACGGTCGAGTACCTGCCCGTGGACGCGTACGGCCGCGTCCACCCGGACGCGCTCCGCGAGGCGATCGCCCGCAACCCCGCCGACGTGGCCCTGGCCACGGTCATGTGGGCGAACAACGAGATCGGCACGCTCATGCCGGTCCGCGAACTCGCCCGGACGGCCGCCGAGTTCGACGTCCCCCTGCACGCCGACGCGGTCCAGGCGTTCGGCCAGGTCCCCGTCGACTTCGCCGACTCCGGCCTCGCCGCGATGACCGTCTCCGGCCACAAGATCGGCGGCCCCTACGGCATCGGCGCCCTCCTCCTCGGCCGCGACCGCACCCCCGTGCCCGTCCTGCACGGCGGAGGCCAGGAACGGCACGTCCGCTCCGGCACCCTCGACGTCCCCGCGATCGCCTCCTTCGCCGTCGCCGGACGCCTCGCCGCCGAGCGGCGCGAGCGGTTCGCCCGCGAGATCGGCGCCCTGCGCGACGCCCTGGTCACCGCGGTCCGCACGGCGGTCCCGGACGCCCTCCTGGGCGGCGACCCGGCACCGGAGGGCCGCCTCCCGGCCAACGCCCACTTCACCTTCCCCGGCTGCGAGGGCGACTCCCTGCTGCTGCTCCTGGACGCCCAGGGCATCGAGTGCTCCACGGGCTCCGCGTGCACCGCCGGCGTCGCCCAGCCCAGCCATGTCCTGCTCGCCACCGGCACCGACCCGGACCTGGCCCGCGGCACCCTCCGCTTCTCCCTCGGCCACACCTCCACCGAGGCCGACGTCGAGGCCGTCGCCAAGGTCATCGGCCCGGCCGTCGAACGGGCCCGCGCCGCGGGACTCACGTAGAGCCCGACCCGGACCCGCTCCCCACACGGTGGGGGGCGCCCCGGGCCGCCGCCACCGCGTGGGAAGCGGCCACCCCGGTCACGCGGACGCCGTGCGCGCCTCCCGCACCAGCCGCAGGTACCGGTCCCAGTCCCAGTGCTCGCCCGGGTCGGTGTGGTCCGTCCCCGGCACCTCCACGTGCCCGATGATGTGCTCACGGTCGACGGGTATGCCGTACCGTCGGCAGATCCCGGCCGTCAGCCGCGCCGACGCCGTGTACATGGCGTCGGTGAAGTCCTGCGGCCGGTCCACGAAGCCCTCGTGCTCGATGCCGACGCTCCGCTCGTTGTACGCGCGGTTGCCCGCGTGGTACGCCACGTCCAGCTCGCGGATCATCTGCGCCACGCGCCCGTCCTGGCCGACGATGTAGTGCGCGGCCGCCTGGTGCTCCGGATCCTGGAAGGCCCGCACCGCGCTCGCGTAGTCGCCCTGGGTGACATGGACGACCACCCGGTCGATGCCGTAGTCGTCCGGCCGGTCCGCCCAGCGGAAGTTGGCCTCCGACGCCGCGACCCACCGCGCGCCCCGGAAGTCGACCGCACCCTCCACCCGCGGCTTCTCCACCCCCGGCACCCGCCACCACAGCCGCGCCAGCTCGTCCCGCGCCAGCACCGCCGACCCCACGGCCGCCGCCGCCCCGCCGACCAGCAGCGCCCGCCGCCCGAGCCGTCGGTCAGCGTCCTTGCCCCGCGCCCCCATACGCCCGCCCTGCCCCTCTTCGTCCCGCATCCTCGCCCCCCGCGCCCGTCCCCGCTCCCGGGCGCCCACCGCGCCCACCCGGCCCCTCGATCCGCCCAACGGATATCCGCGGCCCGCGGTTCCCCGCGCCCCCGTACTCTTGAAGGGCTATGACTGAGACCTCACAGCGTCCCCTCCGCGTCCTCGCCGCCATGTCCGGCGGGGTCGACTCCGCCGTCGCCGCCGCCCGCGCCGCGGAAGCCGGCCACGACGTCACCGGCGTCCACCTCGCGCTCTCCGCGAACCCGCAGTCGTTCCGCACCGGCGCGCGGGGCTGCTGCACCATCGAGGACTCCCGTGACGCCCGCCGCGCCGCCGACGTCATCGGCATCCCCTTCTACGTCTGGGACCTCGCCGACCGCTTCCGCGAGGACGTCGTCGAGGACTTCGTCGCCGAGTACGAGGCCGGCCGCACCCCCAACCCCTGCCTGCGCTGCAACGAGAAGATCAAGTTCGCCGCGCTCCTCGACAAGGCGCTCGCCCTGGGCTTCGACGCGGTGTGCACCGGCCACTACGCGAAGATCGTGACCCTGCCCGACGGCTCCCGCGCCCTGCACCGGGCCTCCGACATGGCCAAGGACCAGTCCTACGTCCTCGGCGTGCTCGACGAGCGGCAGCTCGCCCACGCCCTCTTCCCCCTCGGCGACACCGTCACCACCAAGGACGAGATCCGCGCCGAGGCCGAGCGCAGGGGGCTGGCCGTCGCCAAGAAGCCCGACTCCCACGACATCTGCTTCATCGCCGACGGCGACACCCAGGGCTTCCTCGCGCGGCGGCTGGGCACGGCCGAGGGCGACATCGTCGACGAGGCCGGCAACAAGCTCGGCACGCACGACGGCGCGTACGGCTTCACCATCGGCCAGCGCAAGGGCCTGCGCATCGGCACCCCGGCTGCCGACGGCAAGCCGCGCTACGTCCTCGACATCTCCCCGGTCGACAACCGCGTGACGGTCGGCCCCGCGGCCGCCCTCGACGTGACGGGCCTCACGGCCGTCAAGCCCCGCTGGTGCGGAGCCGCCCCCACCGGCCCCGGCACCTACACCGCCCAGCTGCGCGCCCACGGCGGCGAGACCGAGGTGACCGCGGCACTCGTCGACGGCCGCCTGGAGGTCACGTTCACCGACCCCGTCCGCGGCGTCGCCCCCGGCCAGGCGATCGTGCTGTACGACGGCACCCGGGTGGTGGGATCGGCGACGATCGCGTCGACCACGCGCGCGACGGCCGGGGTGGCCTAGAAAAGATCTTCGGGGCTGGCCCCGGGCCCGGTGCCGTCATAGGCTTCCCCTGCGGATCGTCCGCAAGGGGAAGTGACCGACGGGGCCGCCTCCCCGTCCGCCAGGAGGTTGAGGGTGCTCCTCCGTTTCCGGGTGGCGAACCACCGGTCGATCCGTGACGAGTGCGAACTCTCACTGATCGGTACCGGGCTGAAGGACGGGACTGCCCGGGACACCGGCATCGAGTACGACCACCGGCCGGTTCCGGGACTGTCGGTCCTGGGGGTCTTCGGTGCCAACGCGTCCGGCAAGACCAACCTGCTCAGCGCGATGACCGCCATGCGCGAGGCGGTGCGTACCTCGTTCGCGGACTGGCCCAAGTCGCCCGGCGTACCCCGTCAGCCCTTCAAACTCGACCGTGAGAGCGCGGACGAGACGACCCTCTTCGAGGTCGACCTGGTCCTCGGTCAACGGAAGATCCGTTACACCTACGGTTTCGAACTGTCCGACGAGCGCGTCGAGGCCGAATGGCTGCATGCCTATCCCGACGGCGAGCGCCAGGTCTGGTTCGACCGGGAGGCGGGCCGGCCGTCCGCCGAAGGCCCGGAGTTCGTCTTCGAAGGGATGGGCATCGCCGAGAAACGCCGTGCGGACCTGGTGGAGTACACCCGCGCGGACGCGCTGTTCCTCTCCACCGGAGCCACCCTCAATGATCCCGTGCTCTCGGCACTGCACCGCTGGTTCCTGGACAATCTGTGGCTGGTCACGCCGGGTGAGGACATCACGGGACGCACGACGTTCACCCAGCACATGCTGACCGGGACGTCCGCGAAGCACTCGGAGCACGCCTACAGAGAACGCATCCTCCAGCTTCTTGCCATCGCCGACCTGGGCATCACCGGCATCGACGTCGACCCGGAGTCCGGCGGCATCCGGCTCAGGCACCGCACTCCGGACGGCGGGGACGTCCCGCTGGAGTTCCTGCGCGAGGAGTCGTTCGGCACGCACGCGTGGTTCGCGTTCCTCGGCCCCATGCTCACGGTGCTGGACAACGGCACGACCCTGCTGGTCGACGAACTCGACTCCAGCCTCCATCCGACCCTGGCCGCCGAGGTCGTACGGATCTTCCAGGACCCGAAGGCCAACCCGAACAACGCCCAGCTCATCTTCACGACGCATGACGCCACCCTGCTCGGCAGCGCGGTACTGGACCGTCCGCTGGACCGGGAACAGGTGTGGATCGCGGCGAAGGAGCGCTCCGGGGCGACCAGCGTCTATCCCGTGACCGCCGCCCACCCGGCGGAGGACGAGGACCTGGAGACCGGATACCTGCGCGGCCGCTACGGCGGCGTACCGCGGGTCGGCGCGGGGGCGATCGCTCGTGAACTGTCATGGCAGGAGGCGAAGGAAACAGCGTGAGCAGGCGGGGTGGACGGCAGTACGACGACGGCGTCGGCACAGGGGCCGGAGAGACCGAGGGAGCAGGGGCGTCACGCAAGCGCAGGGGAAGCAGAAACGACCACTTCGCGCCCGTCCCGTACCGGCCGCCGGTCTCCAAGGAGCAGCGGGTCCTGTTCATCGCCTGTGAGGGCGAGGTGACCGAGCCGCAGTACCTCGATCACCTCAACGCCCGGTACGGCGACGGAGGGGACGGCGAGCGGCAGCCGTTCCTGATCCACCCGATCAGCGCCAAGAACGGTCTCATCCCCTCCAGGACCGTCGCCGCCGTGCTGGGGCACAAGCAGGCCGACGGCGAGGAGGCGTGGGTTCTGTTCGACCGGGACCGGCACAACGACATCCCCAAGGCGTTCGCGGACGCGGCCGCCGCGAACATCCAGGTGTGCTTCTCGCACCCTTCCTTCGACCTGTGGCTGCTCCTGCACTTCCAGGCGATGAGCGGGCGGCAGAGCGGCAGCAACAAGGACGTCGTGAAGAAGCTGCGGGCGGCGCATTCGGCGTTCCGGTCCTTCGACGTGAAGAACGACAAAAGCGTCAAGGGCGATCGCCGGGACGCGCTGGATGACGACGACGCGGCGCGGAAGGCTGTGCGTCACGCCCGGTCCCTGGTGAACCAGTGCGAGCACGGCGGCTGCAAGGCCGACAACCGCAAGCCCAAGGCGGTACCGCGCGACAGCGTCCCGGAGTCGGACAGGAAGTGGGCCGCCCGCTCGGGGCATGCCGAGGACTGCCTCGTTCTCCAGCGGGACCCGTCCACCGACGTGTGGCGGCTGCTGGTCAGCCTCGGCGTCGTCGACGACCGGTCGGGGTAGCCGTAATCGAGAGTGCGGTCGTCGAGGACCTGCTCGCTGGAGAGTGCGGTCCTACTGAGAACCCCTATCAGAATGTGGTTCGGCCCAGGGTCCTGCTGCCAGCGGTAGGTGGGCATTTGCCATGGCAGGATCCGGCTGTGACGTGTGATGTGTGTGGACACGAGATGCGGCAGGCGCCGGTAGCGGAACCGCGAGCGGCGTGGGACCTGCCGGTGAAGGAACGGTGGTTCTGTTCCTGGTGCTACGCGTGGACCGAGCTGGGACATGATCCCCATGAGGTTTCACGGCCGCAGTACCAGCCCATGTACGGGCGCTGGGAGCGGGCAGAATCGCCGAGCCTCCCTGAGGACGTGGCCCATGCCTACGACACGGCCTACGCCTACACAGATTCCGGAGCGACCCTGTGTGGCATAGAACACAAGGACCTCTCGGTCTCTCCGTACTGGTGGGTGCCGGATCGGAGCAACGCGTGTGGCGCCTGCAAGGAGGCCGCGGCCGTCATTGACGAGCGCTGGCCGTTGGAGATGCGTCGCGGGAATCGCGTTAACCCCCAGCCTCCCCCCGGTTCTAGCTGGCCACCCTTCTAGAACTGTCCACGCGATGACCTGAGCCGCCTCCGGCAGATCAATGCGCACGCGAGTCTGAGGAAGGCTTCGTGGATGTCGTCGCGTATCTCCCAGCGGATCCGCAGACGGCGGAACCAGTGCAGGTGGGCGAAGCACTCCGCCAGTCGGCGCCAGCAGGTCATGCCCGAGCCGAAGCCGAGTTCCTGCGGCAGATGCTCCCCGGTGATCCCGGTGTGCAGCACGAACAGAATGCCCTGGAACACCAACCGGTCCGGATGCCGCTTGCGCCCAGGATGCCGAGCCCGACGTTCCACCCTGGGCAACAACGGCTTTCTAAACGGCGGGTGATCCGTCCCGCTCGCCGACCCCGGCCTTGACGCCCCGTATCAGCGCTCCCAGAACTGCACGGTCCGTATTCAGAACGCGGACCGGGCTCTCGCTCTCGCGCAGGGCGATGCCATTGGGGCTCGGGGTGGCTATCTCGACGCAGGCATTGCCCGCTGCCTCCGAGAAGGAAGACTTGATCCACTTCAGGCTGGGCACGGGGGCACCTCTTACAGATCTCCGGCGATCTCAAGGATGAGGTTCCTTGACTCCTCGGGATTCAACGCCACGCGTTCGACCAAGTCCAGCCGCCGGCGGAAGTGCGACAGCTGGGTCGGTGAGTCGAAGAAGACGGCACCGATGGCTGAGTCCACCTCGACAGTGTCCAGGTGGGGGCTCGCAGCGGTGACGTACATCAGTGAGTCCCCGGCCATGGGGAACCCCTCTGCCGCGAGCGGAATGACCAGCAAGGTGACGTTGGGGCGCTCGCTCTCCTCCAGAAGGTGGTTCAACTGGGCCTTGGCCACGCGTCGGCCACCGACCCGGAGATGGAGAGCGGCCTCGTAGATCAGGCCCACGTAGGGAACACCAGGCTCGGCCGCCACGACATCGTGCCGGGCCAGGCGATGGGCCACGCGCAGTTCGACCTCCAGCCGTGGCAACGCCGGGATGAAGAGGTCGAACAACGCGCGGGCGTGCTCCTCGGTCTGGAACAACCCGGGAACGTGGGCGGTCTGGAGAGTCCGCAGGCTTCTGGCGTGATGTTCAAGCTCCGCCACGTCCAGGAAGTCGGGCGGGATCTTGCCCCGGTACTCGTCCCACCATCCCCGAGCGCGCCCGCCGGTCATGGAGGCGAGTGCGTCGATCAATTCGCCGTCGTCGCATTCGTAGATGCTCGCCAGACGGCGTAGGCGCTCCTCGCTGATGCCGAAGCGGCCGGACTCGATGTTGGAGATCATCGTGCGATCCACGCCCAGCCGCTCGGCGGCAACAGGGGCGGACATGCCGATGGAGTCACGGAGTCGTCTGAGTTCAGCGCCGAAGCGCCGCTGACGAATCGTGGGGGTGTGACGTGGTGCCATGGGTCAACTCCTTGCTCGCGCGCACAGTTTGCCGATCTCTGTGCGCGATCGTCCACGCGCATCAGAGATATGACCCGTTTTAGTGAATGAGGTAGCACGGGTTTTATTTGCATGGCTAGCCTGTGACTCAGGCCACCCCCCGCCCCGCCCGGCGGAAGTGCACCGGCACACCGCCGACCGTCCCCAACCGTGCTCGCTCGCAGGGGCGGTTTACGGACCGCCGATGACGCCGCACCGGCATGGACTCGGAGACCGTGGCCCGCGCGGGCCACGACCCCGCGCCTCACCACAGCCACCCGCACCAACGGAGGTGCCGCGTGACCCGACCCCCCACAACCCCCACCGCCCTCACCCCCCAAGCCGAGGATCCCGAACTCCTGCTCCACCCCACCCCCCTCCCGTTCACCGCCCCCTGGACCTACGAGCTCCACTTCCCCTGTGACCCCCGCGCCCCCGGCATTGCCCGCCTCACCCTCCGGGCCGTCCTCGCCGCCCACGGCCTCGCCGGACTCGTCGACCGGGCCGAGCTGTTGACCTCCGAACTCGCGACGAACTCGGTACGGCACACCAAGGGACCCGCCTTCGTCCGACTGCACTGGCTGGACCCCGTACTCCGGATCAGCGTCTGGGACATGAGCCCCGATCTGCCGCCGCTCGCGCCGCCCCTGGCCGTACCGGCGGACGCCGACGGAGGGCGAGGCCTGCTGATCCTCGACCTGCTCGCCGACCGCTGGGGCGGCTGCGGGACGGACGATGGGCCGTACCGGCCCGCCGGGAAGACCGTCTGGTTCGAGCTGGCCCTGCCGTCGGAGGCCACCGTGGCCTGATCGCAAGGCCGAACGGGTGGCTGGAGTCTCCGAGGGCTCGGCTCCCCGGAGGAAGGCCCCGGGCTGGTCGCCGCCTGGTGAACGGAACCGTCGCCGACGCAACGGGAGGCGGCGGAGCGGGAGTTGTAGCGCGGAGCCGTGTGAGGTGCTCCCTCGCGGCAGCGCCACGACTCCCGACGCCGCCCGGTGCCGAAGCGGAATGTCGTCCCGGGGAGACGAGATCGGGAGCGGGACGACGACGCCCACGCATGTGGATCTATGCCGCGAAGAACTCCGCCAGCACCGGCGCGAGGACGTTCGGGTCCACCATGTGCGTCTGGTCCTCCAGCGTGCGGTAGGTGCCGTGCGGGACCGCGTCCGCCACCGCGCGCGCGGCCTCGCGCAGCCACGCCGGGCTCGCCCCGCCCGCCACCGCCAGCACCGGGACGCCGAGCGAGGCCAGCCGTCGCCGGGGCACCAGGCCGTCGCCCATCAGGGCGTCGTCGTAGGCGAGGGTGGGGGCGATGGCCTCCATGCCGGCCCACATCGGCGACTGGCGGGCGTTCCGGATCACGCTCTCGGCCAGGCCCGTCCGCCGCAGGAACAGCTCGACCGCGTCCCCGCGCCGGTCCTGCCCGAGTGCCTCGGTGAGGCGCTCGGTGTAGGCGGCGCACGCCTCGGCGCCGCCGTCCGCGAAGTCCGCGTACGGCGTCTCGTACACCGCGACCCGGCTCACCGGCAGCCCGCTCGCCGCCGCCTCCAGGGCCAGCGCGCCGCCCGAGGAGACGCCGTACAGCGCCGCCTCGCCGCCCGCCGCGTCGATCAGCGCCGCGACGTCCTCGACCTCGCGTTCCACCGCGTAGGGCGCCGTGTCACCGCTCTCGCCGCGGCCCCGGCGGTCGTACCAGAGGGCGGTGAAGCGCTGCGCGAGGAGGCCGGCCAGTGGTGCGACGGTGGCGCCCGTGGACATCGCGCCACTGACGAGGACGACCGCCGGGCCCTGTCCCCTGATGCCGTACGCGAGGGAGGTGCCGTCGCGCGAAAGGGTCTTCTTGTCCATGTCTGTGCAGACTGTCAGACCCGGCGGGAGTTGTCGGGGTGGCGGGGCCGTGCCGGGCGGGGCGACGGCCGGGTTCGCCGACCGACCGCTCGACCGCCCGGTGCGCGCTCGGTCCGCCCCGCCCCACGGTCCCGCCCCTGCGTTCGGTCCCGCCCGCGCGCTCGGTCCTGCCGCGGCCACGGTCCGTCCTGCGGCCACGGTCTGCCTCGCGGCCACGGCCCGTCCCGCGCGCTCGGTCCGTCCCGGCCGCGCTCAGTCCGCCCGCACGAGGAAGCGCTGGTCGGCCGCGCCCGTGCAGCGCTCCTCGACGGCCTCCGCCCCCTCCGCGCTGCCGTCCCCGGCCAGTCCGACGCAGTCGTCGGCGTGGGCCGGCCGCATCCGGAAGCCGTCGTCGGCGTCGTCGGAGACGGGCTCCAGCCGGAACAGGGTCCCCTGCGTGCAGTCGTCGCGGGGCTCCAGCATGCCCTTGACCGGCCCGGACTCCATCACCGTCAGACAGCCCTTGCCCATCTCGGGGTGGTGCCACTGGATGCGGTAGAGGCCCTCTCCCGCCGGTTCCAGGTACGTGCGCGGAACCGGGACCTCGGCGCAGGGGCGCTGGACGGCGACGGCGTTCGGGTAGGCGCCGCCCCGGTCCCGTCCGTCCGTCAGACAGAGCTCCGGCGCGCTGGCGGGGCGCACGGTCACCCAGCCGTCGACGGGAGCCCGGGACGCGGTGCTCGCGGCGGCGGCCGCGTCCGCGTCGTCGGAGCCGTCGGAGTCGTCGGAGGAGCCCGTGCCGTGGGCGAGCAGGACCCAGGCGGCGAAGACGAGCAGCGGGGCCAGCAGCGCGGCGACGAGGACCCGGGTGCGGGACCGGGCCGGACGGGGACCGGAGGGGGCGGGCGATCCGGGGCCGGGGCCGGGCTCGGTGTCGGGGGACCCGTCGGCCCTGGCGCGGGAGGCGGCCGGGGCCGAAGCCGACCCGACCGGTGTGGTGGCGGCGGCCGGGTCCGCGGGGGCCGTGGGTGCTGCCGGGTCCGCGGTGGCGAGCCGGTCCCTGGCCTGGAGCCAGGCGTCGACGCGCTGTCCGTCCCCGCAGGCGCGGACGAACGCGGCGACGATGTCCGCGCGCGGAAGGGTCGTCCGGCGCAGCACGTCGGCCAGCGTGCTGCGCGCCAGCACGTCACCGTTGAGGGCCGCCTTCTCCTCCAGCTCCCGATAGGTCAGCCCGGCACGCTCCTTGAGCCGCTGCATCGACGCGACGAAGCCGGCGGCGTCCCGGGCCGCGTAGGGCGACAGCTCTCCCAGGTTCCCCATGCACGCATGGTGTTGCAGTTCCCGTTTGAGAAACAACGGGGGATTCGGACAGGCCCGCCCTTGTCCGGAACGGAACCCGGACAAGGGCGTGGCCAGCCCGGACAGCCGTCACCCGTCCGGGACGGCCGGACACCGTTGCGTCCTCGCCCGGCGATCGACAGGCTCGGTCGTGCCGTCCCGGGGGGCCAGGACGGCTCCCGCCGGGGCGTGGGGGAGGTGCGGCCGGTGACGACGGGGAAGCCGCCGGCCGCACCACGGGGAATCCCCTTCACCCGCCGTCCCGCCGTCAGGCCGTCACGCGGTACCGTCGTCTCGCCGTCATACCGGCGAGACGGTCACCTCGTAGAAGCAGAAGTGGTCCTTGATCGCGGTCACGTCCGGCTTCGGGTCGGGGTACGCCCACACCAGGTCGGGCGCGCCGGGCAGTGACCAGTAGGACGCCGTGCCCTTGAAGGGGCAGTGGGTGTGGGTGTCGGACGGGGTGAGCAGGTCCACGCGGACGTCCTCGGCGGGCAGGTAGTACCGCGCCGGACAGCCGGTCTCCCGCAGGACGAGGGGCCGGTCGCTCTCGGCCAGCACCCGGTCGCCGTGGACGGCCCTGACCCGCAGGGCGGCTCGCTCGATCGTGATCGTGTGTCCTTGTGCCATACCGGAACAGCGCGGGCGGCCGCCCGGGTGTTCCCGCGTACGGTGTACGGCATGCGTATCTGTGTCTTCCTCTCCGCCGCCGACCTCGACGACCGCTACACCCGCCCCGCCCGTGAGTTCGCCGAACTGCTCGGCAAGGGCGGCCACACGCTCGTGTGGGGCGGTTCCGACGTCGGGCTGATGAAGGTGGTGGCGGACGGCGTCCAGGAGGCGGGCGGCCGGCTGTGCGGGGTGTCGGTGGACTTCCTCGCGGCCAAGGCGCGGCAGGGATCCGACGAGATGGTCGTCGCGCGCGACCTCGCCGAGCGCAAGCGGCTCCTGCTGGAGAAGGCCGACGCGGTCGTGATCATGGTCGGTGGTACGGGCACGCTCGACGAGGCCACCGAGATCCTGGAGCTGAAGAAGCACGGGCACACCGACAAGCCGGTCGTCCTGCTGAACACCGCCGGCTTCTACGACGGCCTCAAGGAGCAGTTCCGGCGGATGGAGGCCGAGGGCTTCCTGCCCCGGCCGCTGACCGAGCTGGTGTTCTTCGCGGAGGAGCCGGTCGGGGCGCTGGCCTACCTGGAGGAGAGCCAGGGCGTCGTGTGAGTGCGGCGCCCGGTGGTGCGAGCATGGCGGGCATGGCTACTCATGTGATCACCGGAGCGGGCTCCGGCATCGGTGCGGCCGTCGCCCGCCGGCTCCACGCGCGCGGGGACGACCTCGTGCTGCACGCGCGCGACGCGGGACGTGCGAAGGAGCTGGCGGCGGAGTTCCCGGGGGCGAGGACGCTCGTCGGCGACCTGGCCGACCCCGACAGGCTGTCCTGGGCCTTCTCCCACCAGACGCTCCCCGACCGGGTCGACTCCCTGCTGCACATCGCCGGCGTGGTCGACCTGGGCCCGGTCGGCGACCTCACCCCCAAGTCCTGGCACCACCAGCTCAACGTCAACCTCGTCGCCCCCGCCGAGCTGACCCGGCACTTCCTGCCGCAGCTCCGGGTGGCCCGCGGTCACGTGGTGTTCGTCAACTCCGGGGCCGGACTGCGGGCCGACGCCCAATGGTCGGCGTACGCCGCCTCCAAGCACGGCCTGAAGGCGCTGGCCGACTCCCTGCGGCACGAGGAGCACGCGGGCGGCGTCCGCGTCACCTCCGTCTACCCCGGCCGCACGGCGAGCCCCATGCAGGCCAAGGTCCACCAGCAGCTGGGCGAGGAGTACGACCCCGCCCGCTGGATCGACGCCGAGTCGGTCGCGACGACGATCCTGATGGCGCTCGACCTGCCCAGGGACGCGGAGGTCAACGACCTGACGGTGCGGCCCGGTCGCTGAGGGAGGGCCCCGGGCGGCCGCCGCCCGGGGCGGGGCGACCGCGCGCCCGGAGACCTACGTAGGCTTCCCCCGTGAACGCACACTTCGCCTTCGGCCCCGCCACCGGGATCGGCTCCCTGCCCGGCGGCGACGCCCGGGAGGCCGCCAAGACCGTCACCGGCTCCTTCGAGGACTTCCCGTTCCTCGCCGAGCTGCCCGCCCGCGGCCCCGGCGCCGACATGATCGGCCGGACGGCGGGCCTGCTGGTGGAGCTGTACGCGCGCGTGGAGCCCAGCGGCTGGCGCGTGGGGGACCGGCCGGGCCGGGACACCCGGCGGGCGAGGGCGTGGCTGGGGGAGGACCTGGACGCGCTGGAGGAGTTCACCCAGGGCTACGAGGGACCCCTGAAGGTCCAGGCGGTCGGTCCCTGGACCCTCGCCGCCGCTCTGGAGCTCAGGAACGGCGAGGCCGCCCTCTCCGACCCCGGCGCGTGCCGCGACCTGGCCGCGTCCCTCACCGAGGGCCTGCGCCTGCACCTCGCGGAGGTGCGGCGCCGCGTCCCGGGCGCGCGGGTGGTGCTCCAGCTCGACGAGCCCTCCCTCACCGCCGTCCTGCGCGGGCAGGTGCGGACCGCCAGCGGCTACCGCACCCACCGCGCCGTCGACCGCCAGGTCGTCGAGGCCGGCCTCCGGGACGTGGCGGGGGTGCACGGCGACGGTCCCGTCGTCGTCCACTCGTGCGCCCCGGACGTCCCGTTCGCGCTCCTGCGCAGGGCCGGAGTGGCGGGCATCTCGTTCGACTTCTCCCTGCTCACCGAGCGTGACGACGACGCGATCGGGGAGGCGGTGGAAGCCGGTACCCGGCTGTTCGCCGGTGTCGTGCCGGGGACGGACGGCCCATTGTCGGACCCTGCCGGTAGCGTCATGGGTGTCAGGACGCTGTGGCGCAGGCTGGGGCTGCGACCGGGCCTGCTCGCGGACGCGGTCACGATCACGCCGGCGTGCGGCCTCGCGGGCGCTTCCCCCGCGTACGCACGACAGGCACTCGCGCACTGCGTCCGGGCGGCGAGATCCCTCGCGGACAACCCAGAGTAACGGGAGGACAACACGGTGGCCGGCGACAAGCAAGCGGACACGACGGTGCCCACCGAGGCACGGGAGCAGCACGCGCAGCTCGCTGAGCAGATCGAGGAGCACCGCTTCCGGTACTACGTGAAGGACGCCCCCGTCATCAGCGACGCGGAGTTCGACCGGCTCCTGCGGTCCCTGGAGGCGCTGGAGCAGGAGTACCCCGAGCTGCGCACGCCCGACTCGCCGACCCAGAAGGTGGCGGGCGCGTACGCGACGGAGTTCACGGCGGTCCAGCACCGCGAGCGCATGCTCTCGCTGGACAACGCCTTCGACGACCTGGAACTGGCCGCCTGGGCCGAGCGCGTCCACAAGGACGTGGGCGCGTCCGCGCACCACTTCCTGTGCGAGCTGAAGGTCGACGGCCTCGCCGTCAACCTCACCTACGAGCACGGGCGCCTCACGCGCGCGGCGACCCGCGGCGACGGCCGCACCGGCGAGGACATCACGCCCAACGTGCGCACGATCGCGGAGATCCCCGACCGGCTGTCCGGCGACGGCGTCCCCACGCTGGTGGAGATCCGCGGCGAGGTCTACTTCCCGATGGAGAAGTTCGAGGAGCTCAACGCCCGCCTGGTGGAGGCCGGCGACAAGCCCTTCGCCAACCCGCGCAACGCGGCGGCCGGTTCGCTGCGCCAGAAGGACCCGCGCGTGACGGCCACCCGCCCGCTGCACATGGTCGTCCACGGCATCGGGGCGCTGGAGGGCTACGAGGGCCTCACCCGGCTCTCCGAGGCCTACGACCTGCTCAAGACGTGGGGTCTGCCGACCTCCACGCACAACCGGGTCGTCGACGGCCTCGACGGCGTACGGGAGTTCATCGCGTACTACGGCGAGAACCGCCACTCGGTGGAGCACGAGATCGACGGCGTCGTCGTCAAGCTCGACGAGATCCCCCTCCAGGGCAGGCTCGGCTCCACCTCGCGGGCGCCGCGCTGGGCGATCGCCTACAAGTACGCGCCGGAGGAGGTCAACACCAAGCTCGTCAACATCCGTGTGGGTGTGGGCCGTACGGGCCGTGTCACGCCGTACGCCCAGGTCGAGCCGGTGACGGTGGCCGGGTCCGAGGTCGAGTTCGCGACCCTGCACAACCAGGACGTCGTCAAGGCCAAGGGCGTCCTCATCGGCGACACGGTGGTGCTGCGCAAGGCCGGTGACGTCATCCCGGAGATCCTCGGACCGGTCGTCGACCTGCGCGACGGCACCGAGCGGGAGTTCGTGATGCCGGCCGAGTGCCCCGAGTGCGGCACACCGCTGCGGCCGATGAAGGAGGGCGACGTCGACCTGCGCTGCCCCAACGCCCGCACCTGCCCCGCCCAGTTGCGCGAGCGCCTCTTCTACCTCGCCGGCCGCAAGGCCCTGGACATCGAGCACTTCGGGTATGTCGCCGCCGCGGCCCTCACCAAGCCGCTGGAACCGGCGGATCCGCCGCTGGCCGACGAGGGCGACCTGTTCGACCTCACCATCGAGCGGCTCCTGCCCATCAAGGCCTACGTCCTGGACCAGGACAGCGGCCTGCCCAAGCGCGACCCGAAGACCGGCGAGGAGAAGGTCGTCACGGTCTTCGCCAACCAGCAGGGCGAGCCGAAGAAGAACGCGCTGGCCATGCTGGACAACATCGCGGCCGCCAAGGAGCGGCCGCTGGCGCGGGTCCTCACCGGCCTGTCGATCCGGCACGTGGGACCGGTCGCCGCCGAGGCGCTCGCGCGCGAGTTCCGCTCCATCGAGCGCATCGAGGGGGCGAGCGAGGCGGAACTGGCCGGCACGGAAGGCGTCGGCCCGATCATCGCCGCCTCCCTCAAGGAGTGGTTCGCCGAGGAGTGGCACCAGGAGATCCTCCGCAAGTGGAAGGCCGCCGGGGTCCGCACGGAGGAGGAAGGCTCCGCGGAGGACGAGGGCCCGCGCCCGCTGGAGGGCCTGACGGTCGTCGTGACCGGCACGCTGGAGCACTTCACCCGCGACGGCGCCAAGGACGCCCTCCAGAGCCGCGGAGCGAAGGTGACCGGTTCGGTTTCGAAGAAGACGTCGTTCGTCGTCGTGGGGGACAATCCCGGGTCGAAATACGACAAGGCGATGCAGCTCAAGGTGCCTGTTCTGAACGAGGACGGCTTCACCGTCCTGCTCGAACAGGGCCCGGACGCGGCGGCCGGGGCCGCGCTCCCGGCGCCGGAGCAGTGACACGGTAGCGGGCAACGGCGGTTGAAGGCCACCCGATCGGCGCATATCAGATGCATACGGGTGGCCGGGGCGCATTCGGGCAACCGTCGACGACCGCTGCCCGTGGACGCCTTCTGCGGCCTACTGTTGAGATGTGCGCCTGCCGTGCCCAGCTGCGGTCGGGGCATCCTCGTGCTCCGGGTGAGCAGGGGGAGGGGCCGCCCAACGCGGCGCCGCCCGGAGGCTGTCGGGCAACGGGCCGTGTGGCGTGGGCACCGCCGGCTGTGAGAGGGACGGGAATGGAACCGACCGAGAGCGCCGCCACGGAGTCACGGCTGCGCCGACGCCGGACCGCCGGCACCTGGTGGGGCAGCCGGTGGGTGGTGTGGTCCGAACGCGCGGAGGAGCGCGTGGGCGCTCCGCACGCCTCCATGGCCCGGTGCGCCTCCGACGGGCTCGCCCCCGGAGCCGTCGCCGCGGTGGTGCCCGGCGGCGGCGCCGACCGGCACCCGTCCTGGCCCCCGCTGCCCGCGGCGGTCGTCGCGGCGGCCGGGTTCGTCCTCGGCGCCGGCTTCTACCGCGCCTTCACCGGCCACCACGCGCTCTTCCCGGCCGGCACCGCCGGCTGGTCGCTGGCCCTCCTCACCGGCGTCATCGTCGGACACCTGGTCATGCTCGGCCGGGCCCGCTGGTGGGGCGGCACCGGCTCCGGCGCCGCCCTCACCCTCGCCGTCCTGCTGCTGTACGGCTGGGTACCGGCCGGACTGGTCAGCCTGACCGTCGTCGTCCTGGTCGGCATAGCCCGGCGCCACCGCTGGCGGCAGGGCGTCCTGCACGGCGCGGCGGACATCCTCGGCATCGGCACCGGCGCGCTGCTGCTGGCCGCCTGCGGCCGGGTGCCGTCCGTCGAGCGACCGTGGACCCCGGACACCTGGACGCTCTACACCGCCCCCCAGGTGGCCCTCGTCGCCGTCGCCTACCTCGCGGTCACCCGCGTCCTGCTCTGGTACCTGCACGCGCCGCGCGCCGGCGGTCTGCCCACCGTCGCCCGCACCGCCCTGGTCCGGCAGGGACTGGTCGCGGTCGCCCTGCTCGGCATCGCCCCGCTGGTGTGCGTGGTCGCCGTGGCCAAGCCGATCCTGCTGCCGCTGTTCGCCATCCCGCTCATCGCCCTCGACTCCACCCTGTGGATGGCCCGCGCCCGGGCCGAGGAACAACTGCGCGACCCGCTCACCGGACTGCCCAACCGCCAGTGGCTGGGGGAGCGCATCTGGACCGCCCTGGACGACGCCGAACGCATCGGCGCCCGGGCCGCGCTCATGCTGATCGACCTCGACCGTTTCCGGTCCGTCAACGACACCCTCGGTCATCTCGCCGGCGACCGGCTGCTGCTCCAGATAGCCGACCGGCTCCGGGTCGCCCTCCCGCGCGGAGCCGAGGTCGCCCGGCTCGGCGGCGACGAGTTCGCCGTCTTACTGCCCGTCGCCGACTCCACCACCTCCGCCGCCCGCGTCGCCCGCGGACTCGTCTCCGCCCTCAGCTCGCCGCTCGACCTCGACGGGCTCACCCTCGTCCTGGAGGCCAGCGCCGGCGTCGCCGTCTTCCCCGACCACGCCCTCGACGCCGAGGGGCTGCTGCGCCGGGCGGACATCGCGATGTACCAGGCCAAGCGGGACCGCACGGCCGTCGAGGTCTACGAGTCCAAGCGCGACTCCAACACCCCCGACCGGCTCGGCCTCCTCGGCGACCTGCGGCGCGCGCTCGACGCGCACGAGGTGCAGCTGCACTACCAGCCCAAGGTCCGCTTCGACGGG
This sequence comes from Streptomyces sp. NPDC003247, assembly GCF_042888135.1. Lineage (NCBI taxonomy): Bacteria > Bacillati > Actinomycetota > Actinomycetes > Kitasatosporales > Streptomycetaceae > Streptomyces > Streptomyces sp. NPDC003247. The sequence goes on along the minus strand of NZ_JBIAPF010000009.1, from coordinate 262,762 downwards.
CAGGTCGCCGGCCTGGAGGCGCTGGTGCGGTGGGTGCACCCCGAGCGGGGCAAGGTCCCGCCGGACGAGTTCATAGCGATCGCCGAGTCGTCCGGGCTGATGCCGCACCTCACGGAGTACGTCCTGGAGACCGCGCTCGGCCAGGTCGCCGAGTGGCGGTCCCAGGGGCTGTACGTCCCGGTCGCGGTGAACGTCTCCCCGCGCGACGTCCACACCCCCGGCTTCGCCGGCTCCGTCGCCGCGCGCCTCGCCCGGCACGGGGTCCCCGCGGGAGCGCTCCAGCTGGAGATAACCGAACACGTCCTGCTGGAGGACCCGCAGCGCGCCGCCGACACCCTCAACGGGCTGACCGGGCACGGCGTGAAGATGTCCCTGGACGACTTCGGCACCGGCTACTCCTCGCTCGTCCACCTGCGCCGGCTGCCGGTGAGCGAGCTGAAGATCGACCGCTCCTTCGTGGCCCGGCTGGCGGTGGACACCGAGGACGCGGAGATCGTGCGCTGCACGGTCGACCTCGCCCATTCCCTGGGACTCCTGGTGGTCGCCGAGGGCGTCGAGGACGACGAGACCTGGGAACGCCTGCGCGACCTGGGCTGCGACGCGGTCCAGGGCTGGCTGGTGGCCGCGGCGATGCCCCCCGAGGAGACCACGGCCTGGCTGCGGGCCCGGGGCTCCCGGGGCTGGCAGCGCCCCGCGGCGGTCCTCCCGGCGGCGGCCGCCGACGAATAGCCCGCCCGTCCCTGCCCGTCCCCGCCCGTCCCCACCGTCCCCGCCCGCGCCCTCCGGACGAGGCCGCGTCACCGACCGCCGGGGGCCTGCGTCGAACCCCGGGGCCCCGCGGGCGGCGACCGTTTCACGGGTTGCGGGCCCCGCCCCCTAGGATTGGGCCCACACCACACATACTCACCCCAGAGGAACGCTGCATGCCTGGCATCACGCGCGAGGAGGTCGCCCACCTCGCCCGGCTGGCGCGTCTGGAGCTGAAGCCCGAAGAGCTCGACCACTTCGCGGGACAGCTGGACGACATCATCGGCGCGGTCGCCCGCGTCAGTGAGGTCGCCGACCAAGACGTACCGCCGACCTCGCATCCCCTCCCGCTGACGAACGTCATGCGGGTGGACGAGGTCCGTCCGTCGCTCACCCCCGAGCAGGCGCTCTCCGGCGCCCCGGCCCAGGAGCAGCAGCGTTTCAAGGTGCCGCAGATCCTGGGGGAGGACTAACCGCCATGACGGACATCATCAAGCTCACCGCGGCCGAGATCGCCGCGAGGATCGCCTCCGGCGAGCTCACCGCCGTCGAGGTCACCGAGGCCCACCTGGCCCGGATCGAGGCCGTCGACGAGAAGGTGCACGCCTTCCTCCACGTCGACCGCGAGGGTGCCCTGGCCCAGGCCCGCGCCGTGGACGAGAAGCGGGAGCGCGGCGAGAAGCTCGGCCCGCTGGCCGGCGTCCCCCTCGCGCTCAAGGACATCTTCACCACCGAGGGCATCCCGACGACCGTCGGCTCCAAGATCCTCGAAGGCTGGATCCCGCCGTACGACGCGACCCTCACCAAGAAGCTGAAGGCCGCCGACGTCGTCATCCTCGGCAAGACCAACATGGACGAGTTCGCCATGGGGTCGTCGACGGAGAACAGCGCCTACGGCCCGACCGGCAACCCCTGGGACCTCACCCGCATCCCCGGCGGCTCCGGCGGCGGCTCGTCCGCCGCCCTCGCCTCCTTCGAGGCCCCGCTCGCCATCGGCACCGACACCGGCGGCTCCATCCGCCAGCCGGCCGCCGTCACCGGCACGGTCGGCGTGAAGCCGACGTACGGGGCCGTCTCCCGCTACGGCATGGTGGCCTTCTCCTCCTCCCTCGACCAGGGCGGCCCCTGCGCCCGTACGGTCCTGGACGCGGCCCTGCTGCACGAGGTCATCGCCGGCCACGACCCGCTCGACTCGACCTCCATCGACGCCCCGGTGCCGCCGGTCGTCGAGGCCGCCCGCAACGGCAGCGTCGCCGGGATGCGCGTCGGCGTGGTCAAGCAGTTCCGCGGCGAGGGCTACCAGGCCGGTGTGATCCAGCGCTTCGACGAGTCCGTCGCCCTCCTCAAGGAGCTGGGCGCCGAGATCGTCGAACTGGACTGCCCGTCCTTCGACCTGGCGCTGTCGGCGTACTACCTGATCGCGCCGTCCGAGTGTTCGTCCAACCTCGCCCGCTTCGACGGCCTGCGCTACGGCCTGCGGACCGGCGACGACGGCAACCACTCCGCCGAGGAGGTCACCTCCCTCACCCGTGAGGCGGGCTTCGGCCCCGAGGTCAAGCGCCGCATCATCCTCGGCACGTACGCGCTCAGCTCCGGCTACTACGACGCGTACTACGGCTCCGCCCAGAAGGTCCGCACGCTCATCACGCGCGACTTCGAGAAGGCCTTCGAGCAGGTCGACGTGATCGTCTCCCCGACGACCCCGACCACCGCCTTTCCGATCGGCGAGCGCGCCGACGACCCGATGGCGATGTACCTGGCCGACCTGTGCACCATCCCGACCAACCTGGCGGGCAACGCGGCCATGTCGCTGCCCTGCGGCCTCGCCCCGGAGGACAACCTCCCGGTCGGCCTCCAGATCATCGCCCCGGCGCTGAAGGACGACAGGCTGTACAAGGTCGGCGCCGCCGTCGAGGCCGCCTTCGTGGAAAAGTGGGGCCACCCGCTGCTCGAGGAGGCTCCGTCGCTGTGAGTGCACTGACCAAGGCCAAGGGCTTCAAGAAGTCCAAGTCCGGCACGTACCTGACCATGGCCACCACCGCGTTCGGCGCGATCGGTGTCGCCAAGCGTCTCAAGAAGGCCCGCGTCGAGAACGACACGCTCGTCCTGATCGACGCCACCTTGTCCGCCGCCGCCATCGTCACCGGCCTCGCCATCCTCTACCGCGAGCTGAAGCGGCTGGGCGACGACGACGTCCTGCTGGGCTGAGAGGGAAGTTTCACCGTGACCACCACGACCGACCTGGTGTCGTACGAGGACGCGCTGGCGTCGTACGACCCCGTCATGGGCCTCGAGGTCCATGTCGAACTCGGCACCAAGACCAAGATGTTCTGTGGCTGTTCGACCGCACTCGGTCAGGGCGCCAACACGCAGACCTGCCCGGTCTGCCTCGGCCTGCCCGGCGCGCTCCCGGTCGTCAACGCGACCGGCGTCGAGTCCGCGATCAAGATCGGTCTCGCGCTGAACTGCGAGATCGCCGAGTGGTGCCGCTTCGCCCGGAAGAACTACTTCTATCCGGACATGCCGAAGAACTTCCAGACCTCCCAGTACGACGAGCCGATCGCCTTCGACGGTTACCTCGACGTGCAGCTGGAGGACGGCGAATCCTTCCGCGTGGAGATCGAGCGCGCCCACATGGAGGAGGACACCGGCAAGTCGACGCACGTCGGCGGCGCCACCGGCCGTATCCACGGCGCCTCGCACTCGCTCCTCGACTACAACCGCGCCGGCATCCCGCTGATCGAGATCGTCACCAAGCCGATCGTCGGCGCCGGCGAGCGCGCCCCCGAGGTCGCGCGGGCGTACGTGCGGGAGCTGCGCGAGGTCATCCGGGCCCTCGGCGTCTCCGAGGCCCGTATGGAGATGGGCCAGATGCGCTGCGACGTGAACCTGTCGCTGATGCCGAAGGGCGCCGAGAAGTTCGGCACGCGTTCCGAGACGAAGAACGTGAACTCCCTGCGGTCCGTGGAGCGCGCGGCCCGTTTCGAGATCCAGCGGCACGCGGCCGTGCTCGGCGGCGGCGGCCTGATCGTCCAGGAGACCCGCCACTTCCACGAGGACACCGGGTCGACGACCTCGGGCCGTGTGAAGGAGGAGGCCGAGGACTACCGGTACTTCCCCGAGCCGGACCTGGTGCCGGTGGCCCCCTCGCGCGAGTGGGTCGAGGAGATCCGCGCCGGACTGCCCGAGCTTCCGCTGGCCCGCCGCAACCGCCTCCTCGCGGAGTGGGGCATCTCGGCCACGGACATGCAGGCGATCACCAACGCCGGCGCGCTGGACCTGATCGTCGCCACGATCGACGCCGGCGCGGACGCGGCCTCCGCCCGCAAGTGGTGGATGGGCGAGCTGGCCCGCAGCGCCAACGAGTCGGGCAAGGCCCTGGACGAGCTGGCGATCACCCCGGAGCAGGTCGCCCGGGTCACCGAGCTCGTCTCGAAGGGTGACCTGAACGACAAGCTGGCCCGCCAGGTCATCGAGGGCGTCCTCGCGGGCGAGGGCACCCCGGACGAGGTCGTCGACCAGCGCGGTCTGAAGGTCGTCTCCGACGAGGGCGCGCTCACCGCCGCCGTCGAGGAGGCCATCGCCGGCAACCCGGGCGTCGCGGACAAGATCCGCGGCGGCAAGGTGGCCGCGGCCGGAGCCCTCGTCGGCGCGGTCATGAAGGCCACCCGCGGACAGGCGGACGCGGCCCGCGTCAAGGAGCTCATCCTGGAGAAGCTGGGCGTCGGCTGACCCCGCCGGACCCCCGAGGGGGACGCACCGCCACCGGTGCGTCCCCCTCGTCATGTCCGCCCGCGCCCGGACCTCTCAGGCCGAGGCGCTACGCTCGCCCGCCATGAGTGGACGTACCGACTCCCACACCCAGGACGGCATACGGGCCGACACGATGGACGATCAGCAGACCGCGGGACAGGAACCCGCGAGGCCGCGCCGGGGAGCCGACCGGGACCGGGAGCAGGGCCGGGGCCAGGACCGGGGTCAGGGCCGGGGTCAGGGCCGGGGTCAGGGCCGGGGTCAGGGTCTGGACCGGGACCGGGACCGGGACCGGGACCAGGGTCAGTGCCAGGACCGGGACCAGGGCCAGGACCGGGATGAGGACCGGGATCGCGGCCCGGACGGGCACGCGGCCCAGGCCTCGGAGGTGGCTCAGGATCCG
>NZ_JBIAPF010000009.1:0-257761 GCF_042888135.1 Streptomyces sp. NPDC003247 | reverse complement strand
CGGAGGTGGACGAGGCCCCGGAGGTGGCTCAGGATCCGGAGGTGGACGAGGCCCCGGAGGTGGCTCAGGATCCGGAGGTGGACGAGGCCCCGGAGGTGGCTCAGGATCCGGAGGTGGACGAGGCCCCGGAGGCGGCCCAGGCCCCGGAGGTGGCTCAGGATCCGGAGGTGGCCCAGGATCCGGAGGCGGCTCAGGCCCCGGAGGCGGACGAGGAGTACGGCATCGAGGACGCCCGGCGGGCCCGCTGGACGGCGACCGGCACCGGCGCCCTCCTCACCCTCGCCGGTCTGGCCGCGGCGCTGCTGCGCCTCACCGGCACCGCCCCGGCCCTCGTCCCGGCGGCCTACGCCCTCGGCGCCGCCGTCTGCGCCCTCGCCGCGGCGCTGGCGTCCCGGGGCCGCACCCGGCGCGCGCTGTGGCTGCTCATCGGCGGCGTGATGATCATGGCGGTCGGTGACCAGGCCGACTGAACCCGGTGACGAGGGCCGACACCTTCCCTGTCACCCACCTGTGAGCCGGCTCCCCACCCTGTGACGAAGCCCACGAACCGGGCAAACGATCACATTCGCCTGATTGAGTGGCTCCACATGGCTCATGCGTTCTTTGCGGGCTGACCAGCTCCTTCACGGCGGTTCCCGGTCAAAGATCCACATTTCACCACCTCGGGAGCACTTTCGTGGCAGCCCTAGCACGCTGGTGTGTCCGTCACCGTCTCGCCGCGGTCCTGCTCTGGCTCCTGACCCTCGCCGGGACGGCCACCGCGGCCGTCGTCGCCGGCTCCGCGTACTCCAACGACTACGACGTCCCCGGCACCGAGTCCGCCCGGGCCGGCCGGCTGCTCGCGGAGGGCTTCCCCGACCTCGGCGGCGACAGCGACACCGTGGTCTGGCACACGGCGTCGGGTACCGTCCGCGCCGCCGACGTCGAGCAGACGATGACCCGCACCCTGGTGAAGATCGCGGACCTGCCGGGCGTCGCGTCCGTGACCGGCCCCTACGGCGACCAGGGCGCCGCCCGGATCAGCGAGGACGGACGGACCGCCTACGCCACCGTCACCTTCGACGACCCGGCCGAGGACGTCGACCCGAGCGAGGCACAGGCCGTCGTCGACACCGCCCGGGCCGCCGCGGGGGAGGGGCTCCAGGTGGAGCTGGGCGGCAGCGCCGTCGCCCTGACCGAGTCCTCCGGCACCCACCTCGCCGAGGCCGTCGGCGTGGCCGTCGCCGCGGTCGTGCTCTTCCTCGCCTTCGGCTCGCTCGCCGCCAGTCTGCTGCCCATCGCCACCGCACTGGTCGGCGTCGGCACCGCCTACGCCGGGACCGTGCTGCTCGGCCACGCCATGACCGTCGCCGACTTCGCGCCCATGCTCGGCATGCTCGTCGGACTCGGCGTCGGCATCGACTACGCCCTGTTCATCGTCACCCGGCACCGGCGCGGCCTGAAGCGCGGGCTGTCGGTCACCGAGGCCGCCACGGACGCCGTGGCCACCACGGGCCGGGCCGTCGTCTTCGCGGGCGCGACCGTGTGCATCGCCCTGCTGGGCATGCTGATCCTGCGCCTGAACTTCCTCAACGGCGTCGCGACGGCCGCCTCCCTGACCGTCGTGCTGACGGTCGCGGCCTCCGTGACCCTGCTGCCCGCCCTGCTGTCCTGGATCGGCCCGCGCGCCCTCAGCCGCCGCGAACGGCGCCGGCTCGCCGAGCACGGGCCCGAGCCGGAGCTGCCGACCGGCCTCGCCGCCCGCTGGTCGGCGTTCGTCGAGCGCCACCCCCGGCTGCTCGGCGTGCTCGCCCTCGCCGCCGTCGCCGTCCTCGCGCTGCCCACCCTCTCCCTCCGCCTGGGCACCTCCGACCAGGGCAACGACCCCCGCTCCAGCACCACCCGCCAGGCCTACGACCTCCTGGCCGACGGTCTCGGCCCCGGGGTGAACGGGCCGCTCACCCTCGTCGCGCGGGTCGGCGGTGCCGAGGACCGGCTCGCCCTCGACAACCTCGACGCCACCCTGCGCGCCACCGAGGGCGTGGCCTCGGCCACACCGGTGACGTACAGCGCGGGCGGCGACACCGCGTTCCTCACCGTCGTACCCGACTCCGCCCCGCAGTCGCAGCGGACCAGCGAACTCGTCGACCGGCTGCGCGACGAGGTGCTGCCCCGCGCCGAACGCGGCACCTCGCTCGATGTACAGGTCGGCGGGGTGACGGCCGGCTACGACGACTTCGCGGCGGTCATCGTGGGCAAGCTGCCCCTCTTCGTCGGTGTGGTCGTCGGCCTCGGCTGTCTGCTGCTCCTGCTCGCCTTCCGGTCCGTCGGGATACCCCTGAAGGCCGCCGCGATGAACGTCGCCGCCGTCGCCGCGGCCTTCGGCGTCGTCGTCGCCGTCTTCCAGTGGGGCTGGGGCAGCGACCTGCTGGGCCTCGGCCGGGCCGGCCCGATCGAGCCCTTCCTGCCCGTGATCATGGTGTCGGTCCTCTTCGGACTCTCGATGGACTACCAGGTCTTCCTCGTCAGCCGGATGTACGAGGAGTGGCTGGAGACCGGCGACAACCGGCGCGCCGTCCGCGTCGGCCTCGCCGAGACCAGCCGGGTGATCAACTCCGCCGCGGTCATCATGATCTCGGTCTTCCTCGCCTTCGTCCTCAGCGGCGACCGGGTGATCGCCATGTTCGGCATCGCGCTCGCCGCCGCCGTCGCCATCGACGCCTTCGTCCTGCGCACCCTCCTCGTCCCCGCCCTCATGCACCTCCTCGGCAGCGCCAACTGGTGGCTGCCCCGCTGGCTCGACCGGCGGCTGCCGCGCCTCAGCATCGAACCCCCCGAGTGCCGCGCCGCCGCCCGTGAGAGGCTCACGGACGAGACGGCGGAGTGGGAGACCGGGCGGGGGCGACAGGATGTACGCGACATCCCTGGGTGACGACGGGGCCGAACTGCGGCCGCTGGAGGTCTGGCACGCCGCGGAACTCCTCGCCCACATCGATCGGGGGCGGGACTTCATCGGCCGCCACATCGGACTGCCCGACGCGATCCGCGACCTGGACGGGGCCCGCGCCTTCCTGCGCTCGTACGCCGACAAGCGCGCCGCGGACTCCGGCAGCCTGCACGGCGTGTGGCTGGAGGGGACGCTCGTCGGCGGGCTGCTGTTCCGCGTCTGGGACACCGCCGCGGGCGTCTGCGAGGCCGGCTGCTGGCTGGTGCCGGAGGCGGCGGGGCGCGGACTCGTCACGCGCGGGATGCGGACGATGCTGGACTGGGCGTTCGACGAGCGCGGGATGCACCGTGCGGAGTGGCGCGTGTCGTCGGCCAACGAGCCCAGCGTCAACGTGGCGCGGCGACTGGGCATGACCCGTGACGGTGTCCTGCGCGAGCACTACCCGCACCGGGGCGTGCGCACGGACACCGAGATCTGGTCGGTGCTCGCCCCGGAATGGCGCGCGGCACGCGCGCGTACCGTTCACAACGATCATTAAGAGACCTCTCAGAGAGCGTCCGTACGGTGCGGGGCATGGGAACGAAGACTGTTGACGAGGCCGCAGTGGCCGAGACGGAGACCGACGAGGCCGCGGCGGCCACCGAAGAGGCCGTGACGGCCCGGAAGGGCGGGACGGAGGAGCCCGGCGCCACCGGGCCCGGCACTCCGGAATCCGTGGCTGCGGAGGCCGTGGCCGCGGAATCCGAGGGTCCGGAGTCCGACGCGCCGGAGTCCGACGCGCCGGAGTCCGCGGCTTCGGAGACCGTCGCTCCGGAGGACGAGGCCTGGGAGATCGGGAAGGATGCCGAGGCCGCCGTCGCGGACGGTCCCTCGGGCGTCGGCCAGGGCGCCGGAGCCGTCGTCTCCGCCGTGCTCGGCCTGGTGTCGCTGAGCGGCGGCTGGATCGGCACCGTCGCCTCCGCGCGCGCGACCCTCATCGGCCAGCTGGAGACCTCCTCGACCGCCAGCGTCGCCCAGCAGATCCAGGCGGTCTACGGCGACGCCTGGCAGACCACCGCCCTGTGGGCCGGCCTGTTCGCGCTGGCCGGGCTGATCACCGGCGTCGTCGTGCTGATCCGGCCCGCCTTCGGGGCGTCCGGCAGGCCGCAGGCGCCCTGGATCAAGTCGGTCGCCTGGGCGGGCGTCGTGATCGGTGTCATCGGGCTGCTGCTGGCCGTGCTGAAGTACACGGACGCGCTGCTCGGACTGCCGTCGGCGAGCTGAGCCACCGCGCGTCCCGAGGGCCACGGCGGCCCCGAGGGGCGTCGCCGCCGAGGGGTTCCGAGAGGGGTCCCGGCCGGGCCGTAAGCACCTTACGGCCCGTACCGGGGCCCCTCACGCACGTCTGAGGCCCCTGATCGCCCCCGGAGATGCGGAACTCTCCCGATGTGGCGGACCCCCCTGGGAGACGAGGGTTGAGCCATCGCGAACAGCGAGGCCATCCATCCCGACCGAACCCGCCGAGGGGCACATCGTGTACGAGGACCGGTACCAGTACCCGCGCTTCCGCGCCGCCGAGCTCATCCGCAGTGCCGAGCGCGAGCGGCTCGCCCGCGAGGCCGTCCGCGGCCGCCGCGCCGCCCGCCGCGAGGCCGCCGAGCGCGAACGGGAGGCGGCCCCGCGGCCCTGGGAGTCCGCGGAGTCCGCCGAGCGGCCCTGCGGCACCGCCGCCCGGGCTCCGGACGCTGCCGCGCCGGACGGCGATGGGGTCTTCCGGGTTCCGGACGGCGCTCCGCCGTCCGCCCGGACCCCGTGAGCGCCGGGGAGCGGACGGGCGGCACGGGGACGGCGGGCGGCGTGACGGTCCCGGCGATATCCGGTGGGGGGCGGACGGGCCCCTGTGCGATGCTCGCCCCCGTGGAGACCAGGTCCGTCAGCCCCGTCTTCGTCGGCCGTGCCGACGAGTTGGTCACCCTGAGCGACGCGCTCTCCCGCGCCGCCGCGGGCGAGCCGCAGGCCCTGCTGATCGGCGGCGAGGCCGGGGTCGGCAAGACCCGCCTCGTCGAGGAGTTCGCCACCGCCGCCGGCCGCCGGGACGCGGTCGTCGCGCTCGGCGGCTGTGTCGAGATCGGCGCCGACGGGCTGCCGTTCGCCCCCTTCTCCACCGCCCTGCGCGCCCTGCGCCGTGCCGTGCCGGACGCCTGGGCCGCCGCGGCCGCCGGCCAGGAGGAGGAACTCGCCCGGCTGCTGCCCGAGATGGGCGTGGCGGGCGCGGAACGCCACGACGAGGAGGGCATGGCCCGCCTCTTCGGCCTCACCGCCCGCCTCCTGGAACGCCTCGCCGCCGACCGCACCGTCGTCGTCGCCCTGGAGGACCTGCACTGGTCCGACGCCTCCACCCGCCACCTCCTCGCCTACCTCCTGCGCACCCTGCGCACCGGACGCCTGGTCGTCCTCGCCACCTACCGCAGCGACGACATCCACCGCCGCCACCCGCTGCGCCCCCTGCTCGCCGAACTCGACCGGCTGCGCACCGTCCGCCGCCTCGAACTGGCCCGCTTCACCCGCGAGGAGGTCGGCCGCCAGATCGCCGGCATCCTGGCCCACGAACCCGACCCCGCCCAGGTCGACGCCATCTACGAACGCTCCGACGGCAACGCCTTCTTCGTCGAGGAACTCGCCGTCTCCGCCCGCGCGGGCTGCCGCACCGGCCTCCGCGACACGCTGCGCGACCTGCTGCTCGTACGGGTCGAGGCGCTGCCCGAGAGCGCGCAGCACGTCGCCCGGACCGTCGCCGAGGGCGGCTCCACCGTGGAGTACCGGCTGCTGGCCGCCGTGGCCCGGCTCGCCGAGGACGACCTCATCGAGGCGCTGCGGGCCGCCGTCGGCGCCGGCATCCTGCTCGCCGCGCCCGCCGGCGACGGCTACCGCTTCCGGCACTCCCTGGTCCGCGAGGCCGTCGGCGACGACCTGCTGCCCGGCGAACGCTCCCGCATCAACCGCCGCTACGCCGAGGCCCTGGAGGCCGATCCGACGCTCGTCCCCGCCGACGAGCGCGTCACGCGTCTGGCCAGCTACTGGTACCACGCCCACGACGCCGCCAAGGCCCTCCCCGCCGTCCTGGACGCCTCCGTCGCCGCCCGTTCCCGCCACGCCTACACCGAGCAGCTGCGGCTACTGGAGCGGGCGATGGAACTGTGGGAGGCCGCCCCCGAGGACGTACGGGCCCGGCTGGGCCGCCTGGACCGCGCCCAGGGCCCCCCGGGGTCCGCACCGCGCGGGGAGCCCTCCGGCGGCCGCGACCCGGCCGCCTCCGCGCCGCTGCGTTACCTCGACCTGATGGCGGAGGCCGCCGTCGCGGGCCGGCTCTGCGGGGAACGCGAACGCGCCCTGAAGATCACCAAGCGGGCACTGCGCCTGCTGGACGACGAGGCGGACCCGTTGCGCGCCGCCTGGTTCTGGATCCAGCGTTCCCGGCTCGTCCAGGCGCAGGCCCGCGGCGACGGCCGGCAGGAACTGGCCACCGCCCAGGACCTGGTCCGCGGCCTGCCCCCGTCCGCGGTGCACGCCGAGGTGCTGTCCAACGTGGCCAACTGGGCCATGCTCCACGAGCCCGGCGCCGACGCCTTCTCGTCGGCCGAGCGGGCCGTGGAGTACGCGCGCATGGTCGGCGCCCGTGAGATCGAACTGAACGCCCGCCTCACCCTCGGCTGCCTCATGGTCGACTCCGGTGAGGTCGAGGCCGGCCTGGCGGAGCTGTACGAGGTCAAGGAGCGGGCCGTCGAGGAAGGCGTGACGGTGGTGGCCGGACGCGCCCATGTGAACCTGCCGTCGCAGCTGGAGAGCGTCGGCCGCGCGCGGGAGGCGGTCCCCGTCCTGGAGGAAGGGATCGCCTACACCCGCCGGTACGGCCTGCTGGACGCCGAGGCGTGGGTGTGGGGCAACCTGTCCGACTCGCTGTACTCGCTGGGCCGGTGGGACGAGGCCGCGGAGGCCGCGGCGAACGCCCTGCGGGTCGGCCACAGCGCGAAGCCCCGGGGGGCCGGCGCCCTGCGGCTGGCCAACATCGCCCTCGTGCGGGGCGACGCGGCCGCGGCCGCCGTCCACCTGGCCACCGCCCAGGCGCACTACGGCACCCACGACTCCATGCCGCAGCAGGCGCTGCCCCTCTCCCGGATCGTGATCGGGGTGGCCGCGGAGGAGGGCCGCCTGCCCGACGTCCGCGCCGAGGTGGACCGGGTCCTCGACGCGGGCTTCCCGACCGGCACCCAGCGCTACGGCTGGTCGGTGCTGCTGGCCGCCGCCCTGGCCGAGGCCGACGCCCGCGACCTGCCCGCCGCGGGACCCGGCCGGGCCGCCGCCCTCGACCGCATCCTCACCGGCGTCAGACGGACCGCCACGGGCGCGCCCGTCTGGCTCGCCGTCGAGCAGTGGGTCCGCGCCGAGGTCCGCCGCGCCGAGGGACGGGACACCCCCGAGCTGTGGTCGGAGGTGGTCACCGCCTTCGAACCGCTGGAGAACCCCTACGACCTCGCCCGCGTCCGGTACCGGCTGGCCGAGTCCCTCCTCGCCGGAAGCACCTTCCGCCCGGGCACGGCCGGCAGCGGAGGGGACGCCGAGGCGGACCGCGACCGCGCCACGGAACTCCTCCGCCTCACCCACGCCGTCGCCGGCCACCTGGGCGCCCGCTCCCTCGCCGCGTCCGCCGTCGGCCTCGCCCGGCGCGCCCGCCTCGCCCTCACCGCCGTCCCGGACCGCGCCCCGGACGACCCGGTCCGCGCCCTCGGCCTCACCGGCCGGGAACGCGAGGTCCTGTGCCTGGTCTCCGCCGGCCGCACCAACCGCCAGATAGCCGAGAAGCTCTTCATCTCCCCGAAGACGGCCAGCGTCCACGTCTCCCGCATCCTGGCCAAACTGGGCGTCTCGGGGCGGGGCGAGGCGGCGGCGGTGGCGTACCGGCTGGGGCTGTTCCCGGCGGACGCGGACGACCGCGCGGTCGCGGGACAATGACGGCAGGCGAGCAGTGAGGAGCCGGTCACCATGTTCAACGCCTTCGAGGAACTGTTCTCCCCGGGCCGCAAGCACACCCACGACGAGCAGAACCGGCTGGAACTGACCCGGGAGGACGTCGGAGACGCCGACCCGGGGCGCGGACCGATAGACCTCGCGTCCGGGAAGGTCATCGTCCGCCGGACCACCCCGCCGGCCGAGGAGGACAGCGGGGCCGAGGAGGACAGCGGGGCCGAGGAGGACAGCGGGGCCGGGGCCCGGGAGGACAGCGGGGCCGGGGCCGAGGGGGACACGGGGGAGGGCGGCACCCGGGAGTGAGGCCGGGTGCCGGGGCGCCTCAGCTCACCTCCAGCTCCAGGATCCGGTCGTCCCCCTCCTTCGGCGTGCCCCGTCCGTCCGTGTTGCTGGTGGTCACCCACAGCTTGTCGCCGCCGGCCGCGACCACCGTGCGCAGCCGGCCGTAGTCGCCCTCCAGGAACGCCTGCGGGTCCGCCGACGCCTCCGTGCCCTTCAGCGGGACGCGCCACAGGCGTTCCCCCTTCAGACCGGCCATCCAGATCGAGCCCTCGGCGTAGGCGATGCCGCTCGGGGAGGCGTCGTCCGTGCCCCACTGGGCCAGCGGGTCGTGGTACCGGGCGTCGTCCGACGTCCCTTCGGCCTCCGGCCAGCCGTAGTCGTCGCCCGGCTCGATCGCGTTCAGCTCGTCCCAGGTGTCCTGGCCGAACTCCGCCGCGAACAGGCGCTGCTTGCCGTCCCAGGCCAGCCCCTGCACATTGCGATGGCCGTACGTGTAGACCGGGGAGTCCGGGAACGGGTTGCCGGGGGCCGGTTCGCCCTCCGGGGTCAGGCGCAGGATCTTGCCGCCCAGGGACTCCTTGTCCTGGGCCAGGCCGCGGTCACCGCTCTCGCCCGTGCCGACGTAGAGCATCCTGTCCGGGCCGAAGGCGATCCGGCCGCCGTTGTGGATCACGCCCTTGGGGATGCCCTTGAACACCGTGTCGGGCGCCCCCAGCTGGTCGCCGGCGGGCCGCTGCGGGTCGTACAGCATGCGGACGACGCGGTTGTCCGAGACCGAGGTGAAGTAGGCGTAGACCATGTGGTCCGAGGCGTAGTCGGGGGAGAGGGCGATACCGAGCAGACCGCCCTCGCCGGCCGCGGAGACCCCCGGCACCTCGCCGATCTCCGTCTTCGCGCCGCTCTCCTCGTCGACCCGCAGAACGGTCCCCTCGTCGCGGGAGGAGACCAGCAGACCGCCGTCGGGCAGCGGGGCGATGCCCCAGGGGCTGTTCAGGCCGTCGGCGACCGTGCGCACCACCTTGACCGTGCCCTTCGCGGGCGGGGTCTCCTCGGCCGTCGGCGAGGGCGAGCTCCGGGCGGCCGTGGGGCTCGGGGACGGGCTCGCGGCGCTGCCGGGGGTCCCTCCGCCGTCGGAGGAGCAGCCGGCCGCCAGCAGGAGCACACTCGCGGCCAGCACGGCCGTCACCGCTCGACGTTGCACGATCTCGGTCCCTTTCGACGTGACGGTTCGCCCATGGGTTCCCGGCGACGGGCGCACCCGCCGGATCCGCCGGATCCCACCGGCAGCCTCTCCCTGTCATACACCGCCGACGCCCCATGGGTTCCCGATCACCACAACCCGATGCGCACACGGCCACACCTCCAGGGCCTTTCCGGCCGCGGGCGGTGCGCCCCGGTTCTTCCGGCGGTCGGCGGTGCGCCTCGGTTCTCGCGGCGGTCGGCGGTGCGCCTCGGTTCTCGCGGCTGTCGGCCGTGCGCTTCGGTTCTTCCGGCCGTCGGCGGAGCGCCCCGGTTCTCGCGGCTGTCGGCCGTGCGCTTCGGCTCCTCCCGCCGTCAGCCGTGCGCCTCGCCCCTCGCGGCCGCCGACCCCGCGCTGTCGGCCTCGGGCTCTCCGTCCCCGGCCCGCCTCCGAGCCCCCGGCCCACCCCCGAGCCCCCGGCCCCGCCTCACTCCCGAGCCCTCGGCCCCGCCTCACTCCCGAGCCCTCGGCCCCGCCCCTACTCCCAAGACCCCTGAGCCGCCGGCAGCCCCGTCACCTCCGCCAGGTCCCGGGCCGTCAGCCGCAGGCCGGACGCCGCGGCGTTCTCGGTGACCCACCGCTGCTGCTTGGCGCCGGGCACCGGCACCACGTGCCGGCCCTGGGCCAGCACCCACGCCAGCGCCACCTGGGCCGGTGTCACGTCCTCGCCGTGCCGGGCGGCCACCCGGCGCAGTCCGGCGACGATCGGCTGGTTCGCGGCCATCATCTCGGCGGTGAAACGGGGGTGGCGGGCCCGCATGTCGTCCGGCTCGAACCCCTCGCCGGGGGTCAGCGTGCCGGTGAGGAAGCCGTTGCCGAGGGGCATCGCCGCGAGGAACCCGATGCCGCGCGTCTCGCACCACGGCAGCAGGGCGTCCAGCGCCTCCGGCGACCACACCGACAGCTCCGCCTCCACCGCGCTCACCGGGAACACCTGCTGCACCCGGTTCAGTTGCCGGATCGTCGCGTCGTACAGCCGCTTCGTCGCGTCGTACGGCCGTCCGCCCGCCCGGCGGCCGCCCCGCGCCCCGACCGCGCACAGCCCCAACGCCCGTACCTTGCCCGCCTGTACGAGCTCCGCCATGGCGCCCCAGGTCTCCTCGACGGGTACCTCGGGGTCGGCGCGGTGCAGCTGGTAGAGGTCGATGACGTCCGTCTGGAGACGGCGGAGGGAGGCGTCGCACGCCCGTCTCACGTACCCCGGGCGGCCGTTGGCGACGATGTGCTGCTCGCCCACCAGCAGGCCGACCTTCGTGGACACGAACGCGTCCCCGCGCCGCTCCCTCAACGCCCGGCCCACGAGCAGCTCGTTGGTGTACGGGCCGTACATGTCGGCGGTGTCCAGCAGGGAGACACCGAGGTCCAGCGCCCGGTGCAAGGCCCTCAGCGACTCGTCGCCCCGCCGCCGCGACCCGCTGTACCCCCAGCTCATCGGCATGCACCCGAGTCCGACGGCCCCCACCGCGAGCGCCGCCGCGCCGATCGTCCTGCGCTCCACCTGCTCGTGACCCTCCCTTTCCCGGACCCCAACCTAACCTCTGCACGCGCGCGTGCCTGACGTAGCCTCCGGATCATGACTGCTGACGACCTGCACCGCGACGTGTGGCTGCCCATTCCGCCCGACGAGATCGACGGCCTCCCCGAAGGGCCCCGGTATCTCTTCTGGGACGGAGGCGAGGACGGCGACCAGCCGTTCCCCGGGGATCCCGCGGACTGCGTCGTCTACGTGGTGCCGTACATGAAGCCGCAGTCGGTGCGGGTGCGGCCGTTGCGGGAGATGCGTCACCTCCAGCTGGTCCAGACGCTCACCGCGGGCGTCGACGACATCACCGCGCGTCTGTCGGACCTCGTGCCGGGTGTGCGGCTGTGCAACGCGCGCGGGGTGCACGAGGCGAGCACCGCCGAACTCGCGCTGACCCTGACCCTCGCCGCCCTGCGCGGCATCCCCGGATTCGTGCGCGCGCAGCAGGAGGGCCGCTGGCAGAGCGGGTTCCATCCGGCGCTCGCCGACAAGAACGTCCTCGTCGTCGGCTACGGGTCGATCGGCGCCGCCATCGAGGACCGGCTCGTGCCCTTCGAGGTGGCGCGAGTGGCGCGCGTCGCGCGCTCCCAGCGCACAACGGCGCGCGGCCCGGTGCACCCACTCACCGAACTGCCCGCGCTGCTCCCCGAGGCGGACGTCGTGATCCTCTCCACGCCGTTGAACGAGACCACCCGCGGCCTGGTCGACGCCGACTTCCTCGCCCGGATGAAGGACGGCGCCCTCCTCGTCAACGTCGCCCGCGGCCCGGTCGTCGACACCGAGGCGCTCCTCGCGGAACTGGAGCGCGGCCGTCTCACCGCCGCCCTGGACGTGACCGATCCGGAACCCCTGCCTCCCGCCCACCCGTTGTGGCGGGCGCCGGGCGTGCTGATCAGCCCGCACGTCGGCGGCCCCACGTCCGCGTTCCTGCCCCGCGCCAAGCGGCTGCTGACGGACCAGTTG
Source organism: Streptomyces sp. NPDC003247 (assembly GCF_042888135.1). Lineage (NCBI taxonomy): Bacteria > Bacillati > Actinomycetota > Actinomycetes > Kitasatosporales > Streptomycetaceae > Streptomyces > Streptomyces sp. NPDC003247. The sequence continues at coordinate 245,824 of NZ_JBIAPF010000009.1, read as the reverse complement.
AGCCGTTTCGTGAACCGGGAGCCCCTGCGCCACGTGATCCTGACGACGAGTGCCACGAGTGGGCCGTGACGGACAGGGCACACGTGTGGTCCGGTTCGCGCACCCTCCGCAGTCCCCCGGACGCGGTCGGTACGCACGTCCCCACTGGTCGTCACGGAGCGTAGAGGAACTATGTCCCTGAGTGACGATACTGGTGTATCGTCCCGACAGGGGCTGCGCCGCGCACCGTTCGGCGCCGGGGACGGACATTCCAGACTGTGAGGGGGGCGACGGGCGATGCACGGCCTATGGACGAACGATCCGACGCGGCGGAGCCGCCGCCGGCGACCCTGCTGCACGGCCACCCGCGGACGCGGCGGTCCCGGCCACGGCGGTCGGCACCGACAGCACCACCGGGGGCACGGCAGCCGCCGGAGGCAGACCCAGCAGGCGCAGCGGCACCGGCACGACCGGGGGGCGGCGCGGACCGGGAGGCTCCGGTGATGTCACCGCCGACCTCCACGACCCTCCTCGACGGAGCCCTGCGGACCCAGCCTCCGGAGGGGGCGCCGCTGACCCGGCGGCCGTTCTCCGGCCGGCCCGGCGCTCCCTGCGTGCTCCACCAACTGCTGCTGGTCCTGCTGTGCGCGGGGTACGCCGTCGGCTCGGCGCTCGGCTGGGGGTCGAGTGAACTCGCCCTCATCATGGGCGACTTCGGCCTCTCGGCGGCGGCCGGTGCCGCCGCCGTGTCCTGCTTCCTCTACGCGCGCACCCGCCACGTCCGCTTTCGACCCGCCTGGCTGCTGTTCGGCCTCTCCTCCGCGATGGCCGCCCTGGGCAACCTGGTCTGGGGGTGGTACGAGGTGGTCCTGGACCGTCCCGTGCCCAGCCCCAGCTACGCCGACCTGTTCTTCCTCTGCTTCGCGCCCCCCGCCATCGTGGGGCTGCTGGTGCTCGCCGCCCGTCCGGTGACCAAGGCGGGCTGGGTCTGCCTGGCGCTGGACGCCTGGTTAATCGCGGGCTCGCTGATCACGCTGTCCTGGAGCCTCGCGCTCGCGCAGGCCGCGCGGTTCGACGGCCCGAGCGTGGCCCACGCGGCGCTGACGCTGGCGTACCCGCTCCTGGACATCGCCCTGGTGAGCATGGTGCTGGTGCTGCACTTCCGGCGCTCGTCGGTCAACCGCACGGCGGTCAACACCGCCGTCGGCGCCCTCGCGCTGACCGTGATGTGCGACGCCCTGTTCACCTCGCCGCTGCTGCACCACTCCTACCGCTCGGGCCAGCTCCTCGACGCGGGCTGGTTCGCCGGCTCGCTGCTGCTCGCGTACGCGCCCTGGGCCGCCGTGCGGCGGCACGCTCCGGTGGACGACGGGCACGCGCGCGCGGGGCACGAGCACCTGCCCGGACACCGCCCCGGCGGCCACCCGCAGTCCAAGCCGTCCGCCCCGGGCGGTGACGACGGCCGCTATCCGGCCACCCGGCCCATCACCGGCTCCCTCGCCGCCCTCACCCCCTACCTCGCCGCCGCCGTCTGCACCCTGGGAATCCTCTACAACGTCCTCAACGGCCGCAGCGTCGACCGCGTGGTCCTCCTGACCGGCGGCACCGTCGTGCTCGCCCTCGTGATCCGCCAGGGGATCATGCTGCTCGACAACATCGCCCTCACCCAGGAACTGGCCCAGAAGGAGAACCACTTCCGCTCCCTGGTGCAGGGCTCCAGCGACGTCATCATGATCGCCGCCCCCAGCGGCGTCCTGCGCTACGTCTCCCCGGCCGCCGCCGGCGTCTACGGACGGCCCGCCGAGGACCTGGTCGGCACCGAGCTGGCCCATCTGATCCACCCGGAGGACCTGGGCTGCGTGGTGCACGAGGTGCGCCGCTTCCTCGCCGCCAGCCCCCCGGACGAGCCCACCACCCGCATCGAGTGCCGCTTCCGCTCCGGCGACGGAGGCTGGCTGAACGTCGAGTCCACCGTCAACCGCCACCACGGCGGCCTGATCTTCAACAGCCGGGACGTGACCGAACGGGTGCGCCTCCAGGCGCAGCTCCAGCACAACGCCGAGCACGACCCGCTCACCGACCTGCCCAACCGCGCCCTGTTCACGCGGCGCGTCCAGCAGGCGCTGTCCGGCCGCCGCAGCTCCGACCGGGGCACCGCCCTGCGCAACACGGCCGTCCTCTTCATCGACCTCGACGGCTTCAAGGCCGTCAACGACACCATCGGCCACCAGGCCGGGGACGAACTGCTCGTCCAGGCCGCACGCCGGCTCCAGGAGGCGGTCCGGCAGGGCGACACCGCCTCCCGGCTGGGCGGCGACGAGTTCGCCGCCCTGATCGTGGGCGACACCACCCGCGACCGCGGCGCCCGGGAGCGGCACATCGTGGAACTCGCCGACCGCCTGAGGATCACGCTCTCCCAGCCCTACCTCATCGACGGCAACGAGGTGCGGGTCGCCGCGTCCATCGGCGTCGCCTTCGCCGAGCCGGGACTCGGCGCGGGCGAGCTGCTGCGCAACGCCGACCTCGCCATGTACCGCGCCAAGGCGGGCGGCAAGGGCCGGGTCGAGCTGTACATGCCGCAGATGCAGCAGGACGTCGTACGGAAGGCGGAGCTGGCCACGCGGCTGCGTGCCGCGCTGCACGACGGCGAGTTCGCGCTGCTGCACCAGCCCGTGGTGCGGCTGGACGACGGCAGGGTCTCGTCGGTCGCCGCCCACGCCCGGTGGCGCTCCTCACAGGGAGTGCTCTTCACCCCCGCGGAGTTCCTGCGGGGGGCGGCGGAGGACGGCGACCGTACCGCCGAACTCAGCCGCTGGACGCTGGAGCGGGCCGTCGAGCAGGCCGCCGACCGGTCCGCCGGCGGACTGAACGTACCGGTGCTGGTCCGGCTGGGCGCCCGGCGGCTGCTGGACCGCTCCCTGCCGCCGGGCTCCGTCGAGGCGCTGCTGACGCGGTACGGGCTGCCGTCCGGATCGCTGGTGGTCGAACTGTCGGACATCGAGCCCGACGTGCCGCTGGACGAACTGGAGCGGCGCCTGAGCGCCCTGCACCGGCTCGGCGTGCGGATCGCCCTCGACGGCTTCGGCGGCGGCCGCATGGCCATGACGGCACTGCACCGGCTGCCCGTCGACGTCCTGAAGCTGGACCGCGGACTGGTGGAGGGCGTCGTCGAGTCCAAGCGACTGCACAGGATCACCAGTGGGCTGCTGAGGATCGCCGGCGACCTCGGGCTGCCGTCCGTGGCGGAGGGCGTGGACCTGCCCGAGCAGGTCGTCACCCTGCGCGCGATGGGCTGTACGCACGGCCAGGGCATGGCGTTCTCCGGCCCGCTCGACGAGTACCGGCTGCGCAGGGCGCTCGGCCGGGGCCCGTTCACGGTGCCGCACGGCCCCGCCGAGCCCGCGTTCGCGGGCGGCGCCACCGGGGTGTACACCGGAGGTGTCCCCGCGGTCCTGGGAGGCGGAACCCTCGGTGGCACACCCCTCGGAGGCGGAGCAACCCTTCGCTCACATAATGAGACCCCCGTCCCACCCACTTGACAGTGGGTGCGTGCCGGGGGGAGGGTCAGTGCCATGCGCACCCGAATTCTCGTACTTGGACAGCGCGTCGGCTGAGCTGGGAACGACCGGAGGACGATCCGGCAACCCCAGCGACCTCACCGGCGCGCTCCCCTCGCTTGCCTTCCGGCACGAGGGGTTTTTTGTTGCACGGGCACCTGCCGTACAGCACTCGAACACCGCACAAAACTCGCAAAAACCCTCAGCATCGAGAAGAGAATGCCGATGACCGAGCAGGCCACCGGGGCCCATCACCCGCAGCCGCGGCCCCGATCCGGAGGACAGCACTCCGCGCCCGTCGAGCACGTCACGGGTGCGCAGTCCCTCATCCGCTCTCTCGAGGAGGTCGGCGCCGACACGGTATTCGGCATTCCCGGCGGCACGATCCTTCCGGCGTACGACCCGCTGATGGACTCCACCAGGGTGCGCCACGTCCTGGTCCGCCACGAGCAGGGCGCCGGCCACGCGGCCACCGGCTACGCCCAGGCCACCGGCAAGGTCGGCGTCTGCATGGCGACCTCCGGCCCCGGCGCCACCAACCTGGTCACCCCGATCGCCGACGCCAACATGGACTCCGTGCCGCTGGTCGCGATCACCGGGCAGGTGGTGTCCTCCTCGATCGGTACGGACGCCTTCCAGGAGGCGGACATCGTCGGCATCACCATGCCGGTCACCAAGCACAGCTTCCTGGTCACCAAGGCCGAGGACATCCCCCGGGTGATCGCGCAGGCGTTCCACATCGCCTCCACCGGCCGCCCCGGCCCGGTTCTGGTCGACATCCCCAAGGACATCCTCCAGGCGAAGACCACCTTCTCCTGGCCGCCGGTCATGGACCTGCCCGGCTACCGCCCGGTGACCAAGCCGCACGCCAAGCAGATCCGCGAGGCCGCCAAGCTGATCACCGCCGCCAAGCGGCCGGTCCTCTACGTCGGCGGCGGCGTCCTCAAGGCCGGCGCCACCGCCGAGCTGAAGGTCCTCGCCGAACTGACCGGCGCGCCCGTCACCACCACCCTGATGGCGCTCGGCGCGTTCCCCGACAGCCACCCGCAGCACCTGGGCATGCCCGGCATGCACGGCTCGGTGGCCGCCGTCACCGGTCTGCAGAAGGCCGACCTGATCGTCGCCCTCGGCGCCCGCTTCGACGACCGCGTCACCGGCAAGCTGGACAGCTTCGCGCCGTACGCCAAGATCGTCCACGCGGACATCGACCCGGCGGAGATCGGCAAGAACCGCGCCGCCGACGTGCCGATCGTCGGGGACGCCCGCGAGGTCATCGCCGACCTGATCCAGGCCGTCCAGAAGGAGCACGGCGAGGGCGGCCGGGGCGACTACACCGCCTGGTGGAAGGACCTCGACCGCTGGCGCGAGACGTACCCGCTGGGCTACGACCAGCCCGAGGACGGCTCGCTCTCCCCGCAGCAGGTCATCCAGCGCATCGGGCAGCTCGCCCCCGAGGGCACGGTCTTCGCGGCGGGCGTCGGCCAGCACCAGATGTGGGCCGCCCAGTTCATCCAGTACGAGAAGCCCGCCACCTGGCTGAACTCCGGCGGCGCGGGCACCATGGGCTACGCGGTCCCGGCCGCGATGGGCGCCAAGGCGGGAGCCCCGTCGAAGACGGTCTGGGCGATCGACGGCGACGGCTGCTTCCAGATGACCAACCAGGAACTCACCACCTGCGCCCTGAACAACATCCCGATCAAGGTCGCCGTCATCAACAACGGCGCCCTCGGGATGGTCCGCCAGTGGCAGAGCCTCTTCTACAACCAGCGCTACTCCAACACGGTGCTGCACTCCGGCCCGAACGACGTGAACCCGGAGGCGAGGGGCACCCGCATCCCCGACTTCGTGAAGCTGTCGGAGGCCATGGGCTGCTACGCCATCCGCTGCGAGGACCCCGCCGACCTCGACAAGGTCATCGAGGAGGCGAACTCGATCAACGACCGCCCGGTCGTCGTCGACTTCATCGTCCACGAGGACGCCATGGTGTGGCCGATGGTCGCCGCCGGCACCTCCAACGACGAGATCATGGCCGCCCGGGACGTCCGCCCCGACTTCGGCGACAACGAAGACGACTGAGCGAGGAAGACCCAAGAGACATGTCCAAGCACACGCTCTCCGTCCTGGTGGAGAACAAGCCGGGCATCCTGGCCCGGATCGCCGCCCTCTTCTCCCGCCGCGGCTTCAACATCGACTCCCTCGCCGTCGGCGTCACCGAGCACCCCGACATCTCCCGCATCACCATCGTCGTGGGGGTGGAGGAGCTGCCGCTGGAGCAGGTCACCAAGCAGCTCAACAAGCTCGTCGAGGTGCTGAAGATCGTCGAGCTGGAGCCGGCCCAGGCCGTCCAGCGCGAACTCGTCCTGGTGAAGGTGCGCGCCGACAACGAGACGCGCTCCCAGATCGTCGAGATCGTCCAGCTGTTCCGCGCCAAGACCGTGGACGTCTCCCCGGAGGCCGTGACCATCGAGGCCACCGGAAGCAGCGAGAAGCTGTCCGCCATGCTCAAGATGCTGGAACCGTACGGCATCAAGGAGCTGGTCCAGTCCGGCACGATCGCGATCGGCCGCGGCGCCCGTTCGATCACCGACCGCTCACTGCGCGCACTCGACCGGTCGGCATAGCACGCGTACCGGACGCGTCCGGTACCGGGAACGGGCGGTCGGCGCGCCGTCGACCGCCCGCATACCGAGACCCCCAGACTTCCCCTCAGCCCGCCGTCATACGGTGGGACGCAACACCTGCACACAAGGAGAGAACCCAAAGTGGCCGAGCTGTTCTACGACGCTGACGCCGACCTGTCCATCATCCAGGGCCGCAAGGTCGCGGTCATCGGCTACGGCAGCCAGGGCCACGCCCACGCCCTGTCGCTCCGTGACTCGGGTGTCGACGTGCGGGTCGGTCTGCACGAGGGCTCCAAGTCCAAGGCCAAGGCCGAGGAGCAGGGCCTGCGCGTGGTGACCCCGTCGGAGGCCGCCGCCGAGGCCGACGTCATCATGATCCTGGTCCCGGACCCCATCCAGGCGCAGGTCTACGAGGAGTCCATCAAGGACAACCTCAAGGACGGCGACGCCCTGTTCTTCGGCCACGGCCTGAACATCCGGTTCGACTTCATCAAGCCCCCGGCCGGCGTCGACGTCTGCATGGTCGCCCCCAAGGGCCCGGGCCACCTGGTCCGCCGCCAGTACGAGGAGGGCCGCGGCGTTCCCTGCATCGCCGCCGTCGAGCAGGACGCCTCCGGCAACGCCTTCGCGCTGGCCCTGTCGTACGCCAAGGGCATCGGCGGCACCCGCGCCGGCGTCATCAAGACGACCTTCACCGAGGAGACCGAGACCGACCTCTTCGGCGAGCAGGCCGTCCTCTGCGGTGGTACGGCCGCGCTGGTCAAGGCGGGCTTCGAGACCCTGACTGAGGCCGGCTACCAGCCGGAGATCGCCTACTTCGAGTGCCTCCACGAGCTGAAGCTGATCGTGGACCTCATGTACGAGGGCGGCCTGGAGAAGATGCGCTGGTCGATCTCCGAGACCGCCGAGTGGGGCGACTACGTCACCGGCCCGCGGATCATCACCGACGCCACCAAGGCCGAGATGAAGAAGGTCCTCGCCGAGATCCAGGACGGCACCTTCGCCCGCGAGTGGATGGCGGAGTACCACGGCGGTCTGAAGAAGTACAACGAGTACAAGCAGCAGGACTCCGAGCACCTGCTGGAGACCACCGGCAAGCAGCTGCGCAAGCTGATGAGCTGGGTCGACGAGGAGGCGTAAGCCTCGGGCCGAGGGGCCGGAGCATGCTGCTCCGGCCCCTTCGCCGAACCACGGGTAACGTCGTGTGAAACGGTGTTGTCCATCCCGTCCAGCCACGGACGGGTGATCCTTCCGCAGAGGCGCATGACGCCCTTTGCCGCGGCACTAGACTGCTGCACTACATACGCGTCAGGCCCACAGCGTCGTGCGTCTTCCACGCGGCTAGCCCCTCCTCCGCCTGCGGCCGTCGGGACGGCCGTCCGCACGCATTGGAACTGTGAGGACTCACGTGAGCTCGAACCCCGTCGTACTCATCGCTGAAGAGCTGTCGCCCGCGACCGTGGACGCGCTCGGCCCGGACTTCGAGATCCGGCACTGCAACGGAGCGGACCGAGCCGAACTGCTCCCGGCCATCGCCGACGTCGACGCGATCCTGATCCGCTCGGCCACCAAGGTCGACGCCGAGGCCATCGCCGCCGCGGGCAAACTGAAGGTCGTCGCGCGAGCCGGCGTCGGCCTGGACAACGTCGACGTCTCCGCCGCCACCAAGGCCGGCGTGATGGTCGTCAACGCCCCCACCTCCAACATCGTGACCGCCGCCGAGCTGGCCTGCGGTCTGATCCTGGCCACCGCCCGCCACATCCCGCAGGCCAACGCCGCGCTGAAGAACGGTGAGTGGAAGCGCAGCAAGTACACGGGCGTGGAGCTGGCCGAGAAGACCCTCGGTGTCGTCGGGCTCGGCCGCATCGGCGCGCTCGTCGCCCAGCGCATGTCGGGCTTCGGCATGAAGGTCGTCGCCTACGACCCCTACGTGCAGCCCGCGCGCGCCGCCCAGATGGGCGTGAAGGTGCTGTCGCTGGACGAGCTGCTGGAGGTCTCCGACTTCATCACCGTCCACCTGCCCAAGACCCCCGAGACGGTCGGCCTCATCGGCGACGAGGCGCTGCGCAAGGTCAAGCCGGGCGTGCGCATCGTCAACGCCGCCCGCGGCGGCATCGTCGACGAGGAGGCGCTGTACTCGGCGCTGAAGGAGGGCCGGGTCGCCGGCGCCGGCCTCGACGTGTACGCCAAGGAGCCCTGTACGGACTCCCCGCTGTTCGAGTTCGACCAGGTCGTCGCCACGCCGCACCTCGGTGCCTCCACCGACGAGGCGCAGGAGAAGGCGGGCATCGCGGTCGCGAAGTCCGTCCGTCTCGCCCTCGCCGGTGAGCTGGTGCCGGACGCGGTGAACGTCCAGGGCGGTGTCATCGCCGAGGACGTCAAGCCGGGCCTGCCGCTCGCTGAGCGCCTCGGCCGCATCTTCACCGCGCTCGCGGGCGAGGTCGCGGTCCGCCTCGACGTGGAGGTCTACGGCGAGATCACCCAGCACGACGTGAAGGTGCTGGAGCTGTCCGCCCTCAAGGGCGTCTTCGAGGACGTCGTCGACGAGACGGTGTCGTACGTCAACGCCCCCCTGTTCGCCCAGGAGCGCGGCGTCGAGGTGCGGCTGACCACCAGCTCGGAGTCGGCCGACCACCGCAACGTCGTCACCGTGCGCGGCACGCTCGGCAGCGGCGAGGAGGTGTCGGTCTCCGGCACGCTGGCCGGCCCCAAGCACCTCCAGAAGATCGTCGCGGTCGGCGACTACGACGTGGACCTCGCGCTCGCCGACCACATGGTGGTGCTGCGCTACGAGGACCGTCCGGGTGTCGTCGGCACCGTCGGCCGCATCTTCGGCGAGGCCGGGATCAACATCGCCGGTATGCAGGTCGCCCGGGCGGCGGCGGGCGGCGAGGCGCTGGCCGTGCTCACGGTGGACGACACCGTGTCCGCCACGGTGCTCGGCGAGGTCGCCGCGGAGATCGGCGCGACGTCGGCCCGCGCGGTGAACCTGGTCTGACCGTTCCGTCTCCGGTGACCGCCCGCCGCGGTCGCCGCAGCCCGGGGCTTCCGCCCCGGGCCCCCTTTCGGCCCTGAACGGGCCTCCTCGCCGAACGCCGGACGGGCCACAGCAGCCCGTCCGGCGTCCGTCTGTCCGGGGTGCGTCACACGCAGGCCTTCTCCGCTTCCCCGGCATCCGCTTCCCCGGCATCCGCCTTCCCGGCATCCGCCTTCCCGGCCTCCGCCTCGCGCACCTCCGCCCGTCGCAGGCTCAGCGCCGCCAGCACCGCGGCCCCCGCCAGGACCACCGCGCCGGTGATCGCCGCGCCCCGCATCCCGTCGGTGAACGCCTCCCGGGCCACGGCCGCCAGGCCCGGGAACCGGTCGGCGACCGCCAGGGCCCCGCCCAGCGTCTCGCGGGCCGCGTCCGGCGCCGACGCCGGCATCCCGTGGCGGTAGACCGCCGTCCCGACGGAGCCGAGCACCGCCATGCCGAGGGCGCCGCCGAACTCGGCGGAGGTCTCCATCAGGGAGGACGCGGTGCCCGCCCGCTCGACCGGGGCCGTGCCCATCGCGAGATCCATGATCTGGGACATCACGGTGACGCCCCCGACGGCGAGGACGGCGCACGCGACCAGCACCAGCACCAGCGAGTCGGTACCGGCGAGGGCGAGCAGCGCGAAGCCGGCCGCGGAGACCGCGAATCCGGCGGTGACGACGTGCGCCCGGGGGACGCCCCGCTGCACCAGCCCCGTCGCGACCGGCGCGGCCGCGCCGATCGGAACCGACGGCAGCAGCGCCCACAGGGCGGCCTCCAGCGCGCTCTTGCCCAGCACCGACTGAAGGTACTGGGTGGTGAAGTAGGCGGAACCCAGCACGCCGAACGCCGAGAGCAGGTTGAGGACGACGGAGGGGGCGAAGCCGCGGCCGCGGAACAGGGCAGGGGGGATCATCGGTGAGACGGCCGTGCGCTGACGGCGGACGAAGAGCGCGGCGAAGAGCAGACCGACGGTGATCGAGACGACGTAGCGGACGTTCCAGCCCTCGGACGGGATCTCCTTCAGGCCGTAGACCACGGGCAGCACGGCGGCCATCGACAGGGGGATGCCGGCCCAGTCGAAGCGGCCGGGGGCGGGATCGCGCGACTCGGGCAGCAGGACCGGCCCGAGGACCAGCAGGAGCACCATCGCGGGCAGGTTGACCAGGAAGACCGAGCCCCACCAGAAGTGCTCGACCAGCACGCCGCTCATCACCGAGCCGAGCGCGATCCCGGCCGTCATCACGCCCGACCACAGGCCCACCGCCTTCGCGCGCTGACCGGGGTCGGTGAACATCGTGCGCAGCAGGGCCATCGTCGACGGCATCAGCGTGGCGCCGCCGACACCGAGGACCGCGCGGGCCGCGATGAGGGTCTCGGCGCTGTCGGCGTACGCCGCGACGAGCGAGGCGGCGCCGAAGGCGGCCGCGCCGGCCAGCAGCAGCCGGCGCCGGCCGATGCGGTCGCCCAGCGAGCCCATCGTCATCAGCAGGCCGGCCAGGACGAACGCGTAGATGTCGAAGATCCACAGCTGTTGGGTGCCGCTCGGCTCCAGGTCCGCGCTGATCGCCGGGACGGCGAAGTAGAGGACCGAGACGTCCATGGAGACCAGGAGCAGCGGAAGCATCAGGACGCCGAGAGCGGTCCATTCGCGGCGCCCGGCGCGGGCGCCGCCCGCTGAAGTACGCGTCGAGTTCGTCATGGCGAGGACTGTACGGCTGTATTAAACATCTGTCTAGAACAACTGTATAAGTCAACCGTCTAGGACGTCCGTATCACTCATGCGTCTAGGACGGGTGTATGGATCGGGGGATAGGGTGGGCCGCATGGGACACCGTGAGGATCTGCTCGAAGGCGCTCAGCGCTGCCTGCTGGAGAAGGGGTTCGCGCGGACGACGGCGCGCGACATCGTCAAGGAGTCGGGGACCAACCTCGCCTCGATCGGCTACCACTACGGCTCGAAGGACACACTGCTCGCGCAGGCCTACGTGGCGCTGGTCGAGGGGATGGGCGACACCTTCGCGGGAGGCGACGAGGGCGGGCTCGCAGGGGAGCCGGGCTCACTGGAGCGGTTCCGGGCGGTGTGGTCCAACATCATCGCCACCATGCGGGAGCCGGGCTCCATCTGGCGGCTCAGCATGGAGATCGTGGTCATGGGCGACCAGCTGCCCGAGGTCCGCGACCACCTCGTCCGCGCCCAGCGCGAGGCCGGACGCGGACTCGTCCCGCTGCTCATGGGCGGGCGGGAGGAGGACGTGTCGGACGAGACCGCGGACACGGTCGGCCTGTTCTGCGTGACCCTCATGACGGGCCTCATCGCCCAGTGGACCTTCGACCCGGAGACCGCGCCCGACGCGGACCGGCTCACCGAGGGGCTGCGCCGGATGCTCCAGGCGGCCGCCCGGGGCTGACGGGTCCGCCGCCTCCCGCACCTGGTCCGCGACGTGCCGTACGACCGCTACGGCGGCGTCAGGACCACGCGCGGCGCAGGCGCCTGGACCAGCGGTGCATCAGGGCGGTCCCGGGGTGTTCGGCCTCCAGGCGCTCGATGTGCGGTACGGCCGCCCGGTCACCGCTGTCCATGGCCCACCGGTACCACTCCAGGGCCTCCCGGTACCGGCCGCGGTCCTCGTACGCGCGGGCGCCGTCCAGCATGGCTCCGGTGCTGCCCCGGCCGGCTGCCGCGTGCAGCCAGCGCAGGGCTTCCTGGAAGGAGTCCTCCGTTCCCGCCCGCAGCTCCGTACGGGCCACGGCACGCATCGCCTTGATGCTTCCCGCCTCGGCGGCCTGCAACTGCGTCTCCGCCTGGGTCCGGGCTTCGCCGTCCAGCTCGGCCAGGACCAGGATCGACGGTTGGTCACCCTCCTCCGCCAGCTTCCGGTACAGCCGCAGCGCCCGCTTCTTGAGGCGCCTGCGCCCGTCGGCGTCGGTGCTGTGGTCGTGCAGCCGCAGGCAGAGCCGGGCGACGTCCCGCCGGGAGGCCACGTCTCCCTGATCAGCGGCCTGGACGTACCCGTCCAGGGCCTTCTGAAGTCGGCCCTCCCGCTCGTGCGCCGCGGCCTCCTTGCGCAGCTGGGACACGCTCGGCCGGCCGCCCTTGGGGGCGGTGTCGGACTTCGGCTTCACCCGGGCCGGGATCTTCTTCTGGGGCGGTTCGGCCTGGGGGGCGGGGGTGGGCTTGGGTGGAGTGGTGGGCTTGGGTGCGGGGGTGGGTTGTGGTGCAGGGGTGGCCTTGGGCGCAGGGGCTGTCTCGGGAGGGGGCGGTGAGGTGCGCCGCAGGGCGGCTCGGAGCCGGTTCGCCTCCTTGGCCGCCGCCGTGCTGCCCTGGGCCGTGGCGCGGGCCAGCCACTCCAGCGCCCGGTCCGGCTGCCCCGTCTGCTCCAGGATGCGCGCCGTATCGACCATGGAGTTCACGTGTCCCTTGCCGGCGGCGGTGCGGAAGTGGCCCAGCGCTTCCGCCGGCCGGTCCGCCCGCAGGAGGAGGCGTCCCGCCCGGACCATGGCGGCCACGTTGCCCGTCCCGGCCGCCTTGCGGTACCAGTCGAGCGACTCGTTCCAGCGCTCGGGATCCTTCTCGAGCAGCTGCGCGGTCACGTGCATGCTGTGCTCGTGGCCGGCCTCGGCGGCCCGCCAGAACCAGACGAGCGCGGACTCGTCGCGCTTGTGCTGCTTGTACCAGTTCGCGATCACCAGGATGGATTTGAGCCGCCCCTCCAGGGCCGGGGCCCGGTGCTCGCGGAGCAGCGCCTGTTCCCCCGCGGGCATCGGCGCCCGACCGGCCCGGGCGTCGGCGCCGGGGGTGGCGGCGGGCGCGGGGGCGGGACCGCGCGCCGGCGTCTCGCCGGTCCGCACGACCGCCTTGCCGTTCTGCTGCGGCGCCGAAGCCTTCTCGGTCTGCTTCGGTCCCGCCGTCTTTCCGTTCCGCTGCGCCGCCGGGACCTTCTTCGCCTGCTCCGCCGGAACCTTCTTCGCCTGCTCCGCCGGAACCTTCTTCGCCTGCTCCGCCTTCTCCTGCTCCGCTCCCAGCAACTCGGTCAGCCGTGTCCTGGAGAAGTCCTCCCCGGCCGCTGCCGCAGCCCGGTACAGCGCGAGGATCTGCGCCCGCCGCTCGGGGAAGTGCTTCTCCAGCAGCTGCCCGGCCTCGCGGGCTCCGGTGGGATTGCCGGAGTCCGCCGCGCGCCGGTACCACAGCAGAGCCGACTCCACGTCACCGGCGCTCTTGTGGCGGGCGGCCAGCTGACGCATGGCCTCGCCGTTCCCCGCCTCGGCGGCGGCCCGGAGCGCGGCGGGCGCGACTTTCGGCTTCTTCTCCGGGAGCCGCACCTCGGGCCCCGCCGCCGGCGGGGGCAGGGTGGTCGTGTCGGCCCCCGGCCGGACCGGAGGCGCCGTCGACAGCTCGCGTTCCCGCAGCGGACGGGCGTGCGGCGCGGACCGCGGTTCCGCCGGGGTGGGGTCGTACGGGACCCCGGACGGGGTGTCCGCCGGTGAGGGCCGGACGTGCTCGTGGGGCCGTGGACGCAGCGGATGCTCCGTGTCGATGGCGAAACGGGACCGCTCGTCGATCTCCGCCCGTACTCCCGGAGGCAGCCAGTCCTTCGCGTTCGACGGCGCGTCCGCGGCCAGCAGGGCGGCGACCTCCGCGGGCTCGGGCCGGTTCTGCGGCCTCGGCTCCAGACACGGCAGGACGATCTTCCGGACCGTGGGAGGCAGGCCGTCCAGCGACGGCCGGCCGGTCAGGATGCTCGCGCCGATCTGCATCGTGGAGCCGGTCCCGAACGGGTGGCGGTTCAGGGCGGTGTAGCCCAGCACCAGCCCCAGGGCGAAGACGTCACCGGCCGGCCCCACCCGCTCGTCCCGGAGCTGTTCGGGCGAGGCGAACGTCGTGGTCCGCGGGGTGGCCCCGGTCGCGGTCAGCGAGGCACCGTCCTCGGGGGCCAGGTGCCGGGCGATGCCGAAGTCGATGACGGAGGCGCCGTCGGCGGCCAGGAGGATGTTGGCGAGTTTCAGGTCGCGGTGGACGAGGCCCGCGCGGTGGATGCTGCGCAGCGCGTCGGTCAGGTCGGCCGCCAGCACCCGCCAGGTCCGCAGCGGCAGCGGGCCGCCGCAGTGCTCCAGCGCCTCCGCCAGGTTCACACCGGCGACGTAACGGGTGGCGAGCCAGGGCTCGGGGGCCCGGGTGTCGAAGTCGACGACCTCGGCGGTGTGCTTCGGGTCGACCGCCTTGGCGGCCTCGACCTCCCGGGCGAAGCGCCTGCGGAACCGCTCCGGGTCCTTCTGGAGACGGTCCGGCCGGATCGTCTTCAGCGCGATCGAGCGGCCGCCGTCGGTGCGGGCGAAGTAGACGTTCCCCCAGCCGCCCTGGCCCAGGAGGGCCAACAACCGGTGCCCGCCGATCCGTTCCGGATCGTCCTCCCGCAGTGGCTCCACTCGGCCCCCCCACCGGCTCCACCCGTTCCCCGCCGTCATTTTATCCGGGCGCCCCGCCGGACCCCCGTCCCGAGCCCGCGCCCGCTCAGCCCAGACGCGTCAACTCGTCACCGCCCCTGGGGCGCCTCGGCGGTCTGGCCCGCACGCCCTCGGGCCGCTCCTCCGGCCAGCGCTGGCCGCTGCGGCGCAGCACGACCCCGGGGACCAGCTCGATCTCGTCGTCGGGCCCGAAGGCGCGCGGGAGCTGCCCGGACCCGACCCCGGCGGCCGCGTCGCGGCGCGGCAGGGGGCGCCACGCCGTCGGCTCCCCGCCCGGCCGGACGGTCCGCACCCGGCTGCCGACCAGGCTGGTGTCGAGGACCCGCAGCACGCCCCGGCTGGAGACGAGCAGCAGGTGCTGCCTGCTGATCCTGCCCCGCCGCTCGTCGGACAGATGGCGTTCCTCGATCCTCGCGAGGTGGTTGCGGCCGAGCACGAACTCCTTGTCCTGTCCCTCGGCGCCCTCGGTCAGGTTCTCCCAGGCGTGGCAGGTCCCGTCGACGAGGATCTTCAGCTGGATCCGGCGGCGGCGCGGGCCGAGGTCCGTCAGCAGGGTCCGGTGGGACCGGCAGACCACCTTGCCCCGCTGGATGGCCGGGCCGGGGTTGCAGTCCGGGCGCGGGCAGCGCCAGGACCGGCCCAGCACGTCCGCGCGGGGCCTGCCCTTGAAGTCCAGCAGGTTGCGGGCCTTGAGCCCGTCGCGCTCGCCCTCGCGGGAGACCTCCCGGTCGGCGAACACCCGCATGTCCCGCAGCACCAGCCGCACCGGCCCGCCCCCGCTCCGCTCGGGCTTGAGGAAGTGCTCGCGGTCCCCCTGGATCCAGGGGTGCTCTCCCCGGTGCCCGGTGAAGAAGTCACCGCTGATGACCCTGGTCCCGAACTCCTCGGCGTGGTCCAGCAGGTCGGGGTCCGCCTTGGCGATGGCGGCGATCAGGCCCCGGTCCCGCCACGCGCGCAGCAGCGCGCCCTCCGCGGGGTCGGGGAACTCCCCGTCGTGGCGCGGGTGCAGCAGGCTGTTGTCGGCGATCGCGTGGACGGTGACCTCCCGGTCGCCGGTGGACTCGCACAGCGCGCGCAGGACCAGCCGCAGCCGGTGCAGCGAGCGCGGTGCCCCGCCGCCGAGCGCCCGGTCGCGCACCACGTTGGACAGGTCGACCAGGTAATTGGCCTCCTGCGCCGTCCCCAGCAGATGACGCTCCATGCGGCGCAGCGCCGCCATGTCGCTTCCCACGCCCCTCGCCCCCCAGCAGTCGGCCGCCCGGTACGGGAGGAGAGGCTAGCGCCCGGGGCCACCGTGTGCCGTCCTGTCCGACATATCAGCCCGTGGCCGACCTCAGATCAGCCGGGTACGCGCCGGTGGCGGGCCTCAGGTCAGCCGGGTACGCGCCGGTGGCGGGCCTCAGGTCAGCCGGGTGTCCGCCGGTCGCCGACCTCAGGTCAGCCGGACGCCCTTCAGCGCCATGTGCAGCAGCAGCCGGTCCTCCCCGTCGTCCAGGTCCAGGCCCGTCAGCTGCTCCACCCGCGACAGCCGGTAGTACAGGGTCTGCCGGTGCACGCCCAGTGCGGCGGCGGCGCGGCCGGCCTGGCCCGCGCAGTCGAGGTACGTCTCGGCGGTGCGGGCGAGCTCGCGGTGCGCCGGATCGAGCAGCGACCGGACGGCCGGGTCGTGGGCGCTGTGCGCGGGGAGCGCCGTGAGCAGGCGGTACGGGCCGATCTCCGCCCACTGCGCGACCGGGCCCAGCCGTGGCTCCGCCCGCGCGGCCCGCGCCGCCGCGGCCGCCTCCCGCCAGGCCGTGCCCAGCTCGTCGAGGCCGGCACGGGGCGCGGCGAGGCCGGCGGCGGCAGGACGGTGCGCCGTCCCGGCCCGCTCCAGCAGACGGGCCGCGCCCGAGAGCGCCGGTCCCAGGGCGTCCGCCGACCGCAGCCGCACCAGCAGCGCCAGCGACGGCGAGGAGCCGTGCCCGGTTCCCGGCGGCACCGTGCACAGGGCCTCCGCCCCCGGCAGGGTGCGCAGCGAGGGCGCGTCGTCCGGGTCGGCGGACGGCCAGGGGGCCACGCAGACCACCGTGTGGGGGCCCTCGGCGCGGACGCCGAGCGCGGTGCGCAGCTCCGCCACCGCCATGTCCCGCTGCCAGTCCCGTTCGGCGGTCAGCACCGCCCGCAGCTCCCGGGTGAGGTCGGCGCCGTGCTGGGCCTCGTCGGCGAGCAGGGCGCCGATCCGGCCGGTCACCTCCATCGCGGCCGACAACTGGGCGTCCGAGGGGCCCGGATCGCCGTCCAGCAGCCAGACGTAGCCGTAGACGACGGACCGGTGCCGTACGGGGAGACAGACGCGGCCCCGGTGCACGCCGGCCTCCGGGGTGGGCGGGATACGGACCGGGCCGGTCGCCCGGGTGATGCCGAAGCCCTCGAACCAGGTCCGGACCGCCGCCGTGGAGCGCCGGGTCAGGATCGAGCGGGTGCGCACCGGGTCCAGGGCGGAGGCGTCCAGCTCGTCCTCGCTGTCGTAGACGCCGAACGCGATCAGCTCGAAGTCGCGGTTCTCCAGGGTCGCGGGGGCGCCGAGGAGCTCCGAGATCTCGTCGACGAGTTCCTGGTAGTCGCCCTTGTAGTCCGATGCCACCTGGGCATTCTCCCGCATTCGGCGCTGGTCGAAGGCGTCCTTCATACATCTGTCTGAGATCTGCGGCACGGATGCGTGACAGCTGTCGATGGCCGACGATCGGAGGGATCCTTAGGTTTCACGGTGGTTCTCCGTGCCGGTCCCGAATCGTCGGGCACCGGCCTCGTATGGGTTGGTAAGTGGAGGTGCCCCGTGCTGGGTCCCGTGATTCTCGCCGCGTCGCGCAGCGACCGGATGCGACGCCTGATCTCGGCGGCCCCGGTGACCAAGCAGGTCGTCGACCGCTTCATCCCGGGTGAGACCGTCGACGACATCGCGCCGATCATCGAGGAGCTCACCGCCAAGGGCCTGGAGCTGACGATGGACGTCGTCGGCGAGGACATCACCACCCCCGAGCAGGCCACCGCGGCCCGGGACGCCTACCTGGCGCTGATCGACCGCCTGAAGGAGCTGGACCTCGGCCCCCGCGTCGAGATGTCCGTCAAGCTGTCGATGTTCGGCCAGGCGCTCCCCGGCGGCCACGAGCTCGCGCTGGCCAACGTCCGCCCGGTCGTCGAGGGCGCCGCCGCCATCGGCACCACCGTCACCCTGGACGCCGAGGACCACACCACCCTCGACTCGATGTTCGCCATCCACGACGAGCTGCGGAAGGACTTCCCGCAGACCGGCTGCGTCATCCAGGCCTACCTCTTCCGCACCGAGGCCGACGCCCGCCGCCTCGCCGCGAACGGCAGCCGAGTCCGGCTGGTCAAGGGCGCGTACAAGGAGCCCGCCGAGGTCGCGTACCAGAACCGGCACGAGATCGACAAGGCGTACGTCCGGGTCCTGCGCACGCTGATGGAGGGCGAGGGCTACCCGATGATCGGGTCGCACGACCCGCGGCTCATCAGCATCGCCCAGGAGCTCGCCCGCTCCGCGGGGCGCAAGCTCGACGAGTACGAGTTCCAGATGCTGTACGGCATCCGCGGCGAGGAGCACCTGCGGCTCGCCGCCGAGGGCCACCGCATGCGCGTCTACACCGCCTACGGCACCGACTGGTACGGCTACTTCATGCGGCGCCTCGCGGAGAAGCCGGCGAACCTGCGCTTCTTCGTCCGCTCGATGGTCAGCAAGGGCTGAGCCCGAACCACCCGCTCAACTCAAGGAGTCACGGAACCCATGGACGCTGTCACCCAGGTCCCCACGCCCGTCAACGAGCCGGTGCACGGCTACGCCCCCGGCTCTGCGGAGCGCGCCCGTCTGGAGGCCAGGCTCAAGGAGCTGGCCGACAACCCGATCGACCTGCCCTGCACCATCGGCGGCGAGCGGCGGATGGGCGGTGGCGAGCGCTTCGACGTCGTGCAGCCGCACAACCACAAGGCCCGCCTCGGCACCTACGCCAACGCCACCCGGCAAGACGCCCAGGACGCCGTCGACGCGGCCCTCGCCGCCGCCCCGGCCTGGCGCGTCATGTCCTTCGACGACCGCGCGGCGATCATCCTGCGCGCCGCCGAGCTGCTTGCCGGCCCCTGGCGCGAGACGCTGGCCGCCTCCACCATGCTCGGCCAGTCCAAGACCGCCCAGCAGGCCGAGATCGACACCCCCTGCGAGCTGGTCGACTTCTGGCGCTTCAACGTGCACTACGCCCGCCAGATCCTCGCCGAGCAGCCCCCGGCCAACTCCCCGGGCGTGTGGAACCGCCTCGACCACCGCCCGCTGGAGGGCTTCGTCTACGCGATCACGCCGTTCAACTTCACGGCCATCGCGGGCAACCTGCCCACCGCCCCGGCCCTGATGGGCAACGTCGTGGTGTGGAAGCCGTCCCCGACGCAGACCCATGCCGCCGTGCTGCTCATGCGGGTGCTGGAGGAGGCGGGCCTGCCCAAGGGCGTCATCAACCTCGTCACCGGCGACGGCATCGAGGTCTCCGAGGTCGCCCTGACCCACCGCGACCTCGCCGGCATCCACTTCACCGGCTCGACCAAGACCTTCCAGCACCTGTGGAAGACGGTCGGCGCCAACATCGAGAACTACCGCGCCTACCCGCGCCTGGTCGGCGAGACCGGCGGCAAGGACTTCGTCGTCGCCCACCCGAGCGCCGACCGCGCCGTCCTGAAGACCGCCCTGACCCGCGGTGCCTTCGAGTACCAGGGCCAGAAGTGCTCGGCGACCTCCCGGGCGTACGTCCCGGCGTCGATCTGGAACTCGGGCTTCAAGGAGGAGTTCGCCGCCGAGGTCGACGGCATCGCCATGGGCGACGTCACCGACCTGTCGAACTTCATCGGCGCCGTCATCGACGAGCGCGCCTTCGCCAAGAACAAGGCCGCCATCGACCGCGCCCAGGAGGACCCGTCCTGCACGGTCGTCGCGGGCGGCTCCTACGACGACTCGGTCGGCTGGTTCGTCCGCCCGACCGTCATCGAGTGCACCGACCCGGAGAACGAGGTCTTCACCACCGAGTACTTCGGCCCGGTCCTCGCCGTGCACGTCTACGAGGACGACCGGTACGACGAGATGCTGACCCAGATGGAGTCGGTGTCCGACTACGCCCTCACCGGCTCGGTCATCGCGAACGACCGCGCGGCGGCGGCGCACACCATGGACCGGCTCCGGTACGCGGCCGGAAACTTCTACATCAACGACAAGTCGACCGGCGCCGTCGTCGGCCAGCAGCCCTTCGGCGGCGGCCGCGCCTCCGGCACCAACGACAAGGCCGGCGCCCCGCAGAACCTGACGCGCTGGACCCTGACCCGCGCCATCAAGGAGACGCTGGTCCCGCCGACCGACTACGGCTACCCGCACATGGGCTGACGAGCGGGCGGACACGACGGGCGAGGGGCCGGGCGGACAGCCCGGCCCCTCGCGCGTGCCGGAGACGGGTGTGGGGTCCCGCCCCGCCCCGCACCGGCCCTAGCCGGGCATCTCCGTCCGCTCCCACCACTCGTACACCGGCAGCCTGCCCCGGGGGGTGTCGGCCTGGCGGTCGGTGGGACGGAAGTGTTCGTAGCCGTTGCGGAGCTCGATCTTCACGTCCTCTCCGGGAGTCGTGATCGGGACGATCCGGTCGGGCAGATCGGCCGGACCGCCCTCGAGAAGTGCCTGGGGCTCGTCGCTCATGACCAAGACCGTTCCCCCGGCCGGAACGCGATGCCACACGCCGTGCGGAGGATCAGCCGTGCGGAGGATCGGCCGTGCGGAGGATCGGCGGTGCGGAGGATCGGCGGTGGACGACCGGTCCCGCGGCGAGGGGCGCACCGGGTCCGGGAAACCGCAGGTGGGGACCGTGTGACGCACCGCACTGTCTCAGATAGTAGGAAGTCCGAGTAATTGTGGAGACAGCCGCGTGCTCCTCGCTTAGCTTTGTAGGAGCCGAACGTCTCGCTCGATCCAGCGAATGGCGGTCGTGAGCCCGGCCCCGGCAGGCCACCCCTGCGGCCACGCTCCCCGCCCATCCGGCGTCTCGTACCCCCTTCCGTACTCCCTGCTGTGTCGAAGGAGTCGATCACCCATGGCCGAGACGACCGTCCGCCGCCGAGTCCGCCGTGCCCCCCGTACGAGCGAGTCCGACCGCAAGAACGCCGCCGCCGCGCTCCAGCGCGCCCTCGACCGCCGCGACAACGGCGGCGAGACCGGCCACCTGTAGGCCTGCCCCAGGCCGCCCCGGACCGGGAGCCGCACCCGACGGGGTGCGGCGCGGGCCCCGAACGGGACTTCGGGCTCCGCGCCGCACTCCGGAACCGCGGTTCCGGCACGCTGCCGACACACCCCCGCTGTCCGTATGGCGGACGGTCCATGTCATTCCATGGGACGAGGGGTAGGGTGCCGGGCATGTCTCGCAGCATCAATCTCGCAGTGATCCCGGGTGACGGCATCGGCCAGGAAGTCGTGGCCGAAGGTCTCAAAGTCCTCTCCGCCGTCCTCCCGCAGGATGTGAAGCTGGAGACCAAGGAGTACGACTTCGGCGCCCAGCGCTACCACGCCACCGGTGAGACCCTCACCGACGCCGACCTCGACGCCCTGAAGAAGCACGACGTCATCCTGCTCGGCGCCATCGGCGACCCGAGCGTCCCCTCCGGCGTCCTGGAGCGAGGCTTCCTGCTCAAGCTGCGCTTCGCCTTCGACCACCACGTCAACCTGCGCCCGTCCAAGCTGCTGCCGGGTGTCGCCACCCCGCTGGCCGGCGAGCCGCAGATCGACTTCGTCGTCGTCCGTGAGGGCACCGAGGGCCCGTACACCGGCAACGGCGGCACCATCCGCAAGGGCACCGAGCACGAGGTCGCCACCGAGGTCTCCGTGAACACGGCCTTCGGTGTCGAGCGCGTGGTCCGTGACGCCTTCGCCCGTGCGCAGGCCCGCCCGCGCAAGAAGCTCACGCTGGTCCACAAGAACAACGTGCTGGCCTTCGCCGGCCACCTGTGGACGAACATCTTCAACAAGGTGGCCGAGGAGTTCCCCGAGGTCACCACCGAGTACATCCACGTCGACGCGGCGACCATCTTCCTGGTCACCCAGCCCGAGCGCTTCGACGTGATCGTCACCGACAACCTCTTCGGCGACATCATCACCGACCTCGCCGCGGCCGTCTCCGGCGGCATCGGCGTCGCGGCGAGCGGGAACATCAACCCGTCCGGCGCGTTCCCGTCGATGTTCGAGCCGGTCCACGGCTCGGCCCCGGACATCGCCGGCCAGGGCAAGGCCGACCCCACCGCCACGGTCCTGTCCGTCGCCCTGCTCCTGCGCCACCTCGGCTACGACGCCGAGGCGGCCCGCATCGAGGACGCGGTCTCCGCCGACCTCGCCGAGCGCACCGGCAAGCCCGCCCGCTCCACCTCGGAGATCGGCGACGCCCTCTCCGTACGAGTAGCCGGCTGACCCGCCGCGCACTCGATCTCCCGCAGATCACTACGAGAAACCGCCGGGTCGCTTCCGCACCCGGCGGTTTCCCGTATGCCGTCGCCGGGTGCCACCATCGACCCCGGGCCGCATTCACCCCGTTTTCTTCCAGCGCAGCCGCCGCGTGATAATCGAACGCGGAGCTGCGGTACGAGGGAATGCTCGGACGTCCTAGCACCGGCCACCGGCCGTGCGGGGGTGAGCGCGGCCCGTCACTACAACCGGTGAAGGACAACCACCCATGACGACGCCCACGATCGAGCTCAAGCCGTCCGCCGGCCCGCTCTCCGACGCCGAGCGCGAGGCCATCCTGGCCAGCCCCGGCTTCGGCCGCTACTTCACCGACCACATGGTGACGATCAAGTGGACCGAGGGCCGCGGCTGGCACGACGGCCAGCTCGTTCCGTACGCGCCGATCCCGCTCGACCCGGCGACCAACGTCCTGCACTACGCCCAGGAGATCTTCGAGGGCCTGAAGGCCTACCGGCGCCCCGACGGGTCCGTCGCCACCTTCCGTCCGGACCAGAACGCCAAGCGCTTCCAGCGTTCCGCGCGCCGCCTCGCCATGCCCGAGCTGCCGGTCGAGACGTTCATCGAGGCATGCCACGTCCTGGTCGAGCAGGACAAGGCGTGGGTGCCGGCCCACGGCGGCGAGGAGTCCCTCTACCTGCGCCCCTTCATGATCGCCACCGAGGTCGGTCTGGGGGTCAAGCCCGCGAACGAGTACCTCTTCCTGGTGATCGCCTCGCCGGCCGGCGCCTACTTCGCCGGGGGTGTGAAGCCGGTCTCCATCTGGGTCTCCGAGGACCGCGTCCGCGCCGTCCCCGGCGGCATGGGCGACGCCAAGACCGGCGGCAACTACGCGGCGTCCCTGCTCGCCCAGGCCGAGGCCGCCGCCGAGGGCTGCGACCAGGTCTGCTACCTCGACGCGGTCGAGCACCGGTGGGTCGAGGAGCTCGGCGGCATGAACCTGTACTTCGTGTACGGCAACAAGATCATCACGCCGACCCTCACCGGCTCCATCCTGGAGGGCGTCACCCGCGACTCCCTCCTCACCGTCGCCCGCGACCTCGGCTACGAGGCCGAGGAGGGCCGCGTCTCCGTCGAGCAGTGGCAGCGCGACTCCGAGAACGGCACCCTCACCGAGGTCTTCGCCTGCGGCACCGCCGCCGTCATCACCCCCGTCGGCACGGTCAAGCGCGCCGGCGCCGAGTGGAAGCAGTCGGACGGCGAGCCCGGCGAGGTCACGCTGCGGCTGCGCCAGGCCCTGCTGGACATCCAGCGCGGCACCGCCGAGGACCGGCACGGATGGATGCAGCAGCTGGGCTGAGCCCCGCCGGCGCCCCACCGCCGCACCACCGTCACCCCAGGGCCGCCCCGGACGCCACGCGTCCGCGGCGGCCCTGCCGCGTTCCCGGCTCCCCATCACCGCGTGTTTGAGTGACGCTCAATGTGAGGAAGTCCATGGTGGTCGGCACGGGCTTCTGCAACCCACTCCTTGCCTTTAGAGTGGTGCTCTAAAGTGTGGGAAGGCAAGGAGGTCCCCGTCGTGAGACTGACCCCCACGGAACGTGACCGGCTGCTGCTCTTCGGTGCCGCCGAGCTGGCCCGCGCGCGCCGCGCCCGCGGGCTGCGGCTCAACGTGCCCGAGGCGACCGCGCTGATCGCGGACACCGTCTGCGAGGCCGCCCGCGACGGCGCCCGGCTCGCCGAGGCGATCGAGCGCGCCCGGTCGGTCCTCGGCCCGGACGACGTGCTGCCGGGCGTCGCCGACGTCGTCACCGAGGTGCACGTCGAGGCCGTCTTCGACGACGGTTCACGGCTCGCGGTGGTCTCCGACCCCCTCGGCGGCGGGCTCGGCCCCGAAGCGCCCGGCGCGCTGCTGCCGGGCCCCGGGCACACCGAGCCCGAGGCGGTCGTGCGGCTCACCGTCACCAACACCGCCGGCGTGCCCGTCTCCGTCACCTCCCACTTCCACTTCTTCGAGGCCAACCCGCGCCTGGACTTCGTCCGCGAGCGGACCTACGGGATGCGGCTCGCGGTCCCCGCCGGCTCCTCGGTGCGGTTCGGGCCGGGGGAGACGCACGAGGTCGGACTGGTGCCGATCGGCGGCGACCGGATCGCGGTCGGCTTCGCCGGACTGGTCGACGGGCCGCTGGACGCGCCCGGCGCGAAGGAAGAGGCCCTGCGCCGGGCCGCCGCCTGCGGCTATCTCGGCGTACGGGGAACGACGGACGGCGTACCGGGAACGACGGACGGCGTACCGGGAACGACGGACGAGGAGGACGGACGATGAGCCGCCCCGGAGGACACCCCGCCGAGAACCGCCACCTCACCCCGTACGAGTACGCCGCCACGCACGGCCCGCGCGCGGGCGACCGCGTCCGCCTCGGCGACTCCGGGCTGGTGATCCGCGTCGAGTCCGACTCCCAGCGCCCCGGCGACGAGTTCCTGGCCGGCTTCGGCAAGACCGCCCGCGACGGACTGCACCTCAAGGCCGCCGCCGTGCGCGACACCTGCGACGTCGTGATCAGCAACGTCGTCGTGATCGACGCCGTGCAGGGCATCCGCAAGGTGTCCATCGGGATCCGCGAGGGCCGGATCCACGCGATCGGGCGGGCCGGCAACCCCGACACCCTCGACGGCGTAGACGTCGTCGTCGGCACGGGCACCTCGATCGTCTCCGGCGAAGGGCTGATCGCCACCGCCGGTGCCGTCGACACGCACGTCCACCTGCTGTCGCCGCGGATCATGGAGGCCTCGCTGGCCTCCGGCGTGACCACCGTCATCGGGCAGGAGTTCGGGCCGGTGTGGGGGGTCGGGGTCAACTCGCCGTGGGCGCTGCGGCACGCGTTCGGCGCCTTCGACGCCTGGCCGGTCAACATCGGCTTCCTGGCCCGGGGTTCGTCCTCCCACGAGGCACCCCTGGTCGAGGCGCTCGCCGAGGGCGGCGCGTCCGGCTTCAAGGTGCACGAGGACATGGGCGCCCACACCCGGGCGCTGGACACGGCCCTGCGCGTCGCCGAGGAACACGACGTCCAGGTCGCCCTGCACAGCGACGGGCTGAACGAGTGCCTCTCCGTCGAGGACACCCTGCGGGTGCTGGAGGGCCGTACCATCCACGCCTTCCACATCGAGGGCTGCGGCGGCGGACACGTGCCGAACGTCCTGAAGATGGCCGGCGTCCCGAACGTCATCGGCTCCTCCACCAACCCCACCCTCCCCTTCGGGCGGGACGCCGTCGCCGAGCACTACGGCATGATCGTCTCCGTCCACGACCTCAAGCCCGACCTGCCCGGCGACGCCGCCATGGCCCGCGACCGCATCCGCGCCGGGACCATGGGCGCCGAGGACGTCCTGCACGACCTGGGCGCCATCGGCATCACCTCCTCCGACGCGCAGGGCATGGGCCGCGCCGGCGAGACGGTCCGCCGCACGTTCGCGATGGCCGGCAAGATGAAGGCCGAGCTCGGCGCGCCCGAGGAGCACGACAACGAGCGCGTCCTGCGGTACATGGCCAAACTGACCATCAACCCCGCCATCGCCCACGGCCTCGCGCACGAGGTCGGCTCGATCGAGACCGGCAAGCTCGCCGACATCGTGCTGTGGCGCCCGGAGTACTTCGGCGCCAAGCCGCAGCTCGTACTGAAGGCCGGCTTCCCGGCGTACGGCGTGGTCGGCGACCCGAACGCGGCGACGGACACCTGTGAACCCCTGGTGCTCGGGCCGCAGTTCGGGGCCTACGGCGCCACCCCCGCCGACCTCTCGGTCGCCTTCGTCGCGCGCGCCGCCCTCGACCAGGGCCACGACTCGATGCCGACCCGCCGCCGCAGGGTCGCCGTCCGCGGCACCCGCGGCATCGGCCCGGCCGACCTGCGCCTGAACTCCCGCACCGGAGCCGTCGACGTCGACCAGCGCACCGGCCTGGTCACCCTCGACGGCGAGCCGCTGCGCTCCCGGCCGGCCGAGTCCGTCTCCCTCAACCGCCTCTACTTCCTCTGAGGACCCGTCATGTCTGCTGCCGCCGACGGCTTCCGCATGCCCGCCGAGTGGGCCCCGCACGAGCGCACCTGGATGGCGTGGCCGTCCCCCAACCCCACCTTCGACGACCCCGCGGACCTGGCCGCCGCGCGGAGCGCCTGGGCGTCCGTCGCGCGGGCGGTCCGCCGCTTCGAGCCGGTCACGGTGGTGTGCGGCCCCGGGCAGTCGTCCGAGGCGCGGACCCTGCTGGGACCCGGCGTCGACACCGTCGAGCGGGACCTCGACGACGCCTGGATGCGCGACATCGGCCCCACGTTCCTGACGAACGGCCGGGAACTCGCCGCCGTCGACTGGACGTTCAACGGCTGGGGCGCCCAGCACTGGGCCCGCTGGGACCACGACGCGAAGATCGCCGCGTCCGTCGCGGACCTCGCCGGCGCCCGGACGTACGCCTCGAAGCTGGTCAACGAGGGCGGCGCGATCCACGTGGACGGCGAGGGAACCGTCCTGCTGACGGAGACGGTCCAGCTCGGCCCCGAGCGCAACCCGGACTGGTCCCGCGAGCGGGTCGAGGCCGAGATCCACGCCCACCTCGGCACCCGCAAGGCCATCTGGCTGCCGCGCGGCCTCACCGGCGACTACCCTCCCCACGGCTACGGCACCCTCGGCCACGTCGACATCGTCGCCGCCTTCGCCCGCCCCGGCGTGGTCGTCGCCCACCACCAGCCGGACCCGGCCCACCCCGACCACGAGGTGACGAAGGAGGTCATCGGCCTGCTGCGGTCCTGCACGGACGCCCGGGGCCGCCGTCTGGAGGTCGTCGAGGTACCCGCCCCGACCGCCTTGGAGGCCGACGGCCACTGGGCCGACTACTCCTACATCAACCACTACCTCTGCAACGGCGGGGTCGTGCTGTGCGGCTTCGACGACCCGCGCGACGAGACCGCGGCCGGCATCTTCCGGCGGCTGTTCCCCGAGCGCACGGTGACGCTGGTCGACGCCCGTACGATCTTCTCGGGCGGCGGTGGCATCCACTGCATCACCCAGCAGCAGCCGAAGATCTAGGAGCCGCAGATGGCCGGTGGGCGCAGACAGGCGCCGCCGCGCGAGGACGTCCTCGCCGCCGCCATGGAGATGATCGCCGAACGCGGGCTGGAGAAGCTCACCATGGCGGCGCTCGGCCGCGAGGTCGGCATGAGCAGCGGCCACCTCCTCTACTACTTCCGCTCCAAGGACGAACTCCTGCTGCGCACCCTGGAGTGGAGCGAGGGCCGGCTGGGCGCCGAGCGGAGCCGACTGCTGGCCCGCGGGGGACCGGCCCGTGAACGCCTCGACGCCTACGTCGACCTGTACGTCCCCGACGGCCATCGCGACCCGCACTGGACCCTGTGGCTGGAGGTCTGGAACCGCTCGCAGAACGCCGACGACGCCGCCCGGGACCGGCAGGCCGCCATCGAGGGGGCCTGGCACCGCGACCTGGTGGCGCTGATCGCCGAGGGGACCTCGCGCGGGGAGTTCCGGCCCGTGGACCCCGACCGCGCCGCCACCCGGCTGCGCGCCCTCCTCGACGGCTTCTCCATCCATGTGGCGATCGGCCTGCGCGGCACGGACCGGGACCAGGTTCTCGGCCACGTACGGGAGTTCGTGGAGCGCACGCTCCTCGCGGACACCTGAGCCGGGGCCGTACGGGGCCCGTGCCGTGACACCCCACCGCCCGCATCCTGAGACACCCCGTGGCCACGGGGGCGGCTTGTGCCAGACTGCCCCCGTGCTCTCGTTCGCCATGATTATTGGCAGCAGGCGCGCCGGTCCGCAGTGACCGCCACGTACGACCAGGTACGGGCGGCCACCGTCGTCCTCGACCCGCGCGCAGACCTCTCGCACCCGCGAGAGGTTTTTCGTTTTCCTGGCCCACCTTCAGCCGGGAGCGAGAGCGTGAGGGACCATGGGGGGATGGTGGAGCCGGTCATTCCGGTAAGACCGAAGATCCACAACAGGAGCCTTGAGACCATGACCGAGACGGCAACCAGCGAACTCGACGACTCGTTCCACGTCTTCGACACGACCCTGCGGGACGGCGCCCAGCGTGAGGGCATCAACCTCACCGTCTCCGACAAGCTCGCGATCGCACGGCACCTGGACGACTTCGGCGTCGGCTTCATCGAGGGCGGCTGGCCGGGCGCCAACCCGCGCGACACCGAGTTCTTCGCCCGCGCGCGCCAGGAGATCGACTTCCGGCACGCCCAGCTCGTCGCCTTCGGCGCCACCCGCCGGGCCGGGGCCAAGGCCTCCGAGGACCCGCAGGTCAAGGCGCTGCTGGACTCGGGCGCCGAGGTCATCACGCTGGTGGCGAAGTCCCACGACCGGCACGTCGAGCTCGCCCTGCGCACCACGCTCGACGAGAACCTGGAGATGGTCCGCGACACCGTCTCCTTCCTCCGCGCGCAGGGCCGCCGCGTCTTCGTCGACTGCGAGCACTTCTTCGACGGCTACCGTGCGAACCCGGAGTACGCCAAGTCGGTCGTCCGGGCCGCCTCGGAGGCCGGCGCCGACGTGGTCATCCTCTGCGACACCAACGGCGGCATGCTCCCGGCGCAGATCCAGGCCGTCGTCTCGACCGTCCTCGCGGACACCGGCGCCCGCCTCGGCATCCACGCCCAGGACGACACCGGCTGCGCGGTGGCGAACACGCTGGCCGCCGTGGACGCGGGCGCGACCCACGTCCAGTGCACCGCGAACGGCTACGGCGAGCGGGTCGGCAACGCCAACCTCTTCCCGGTCGTGGCGGCCCTGGAACTGAAGTACGGCAAGAAGGTCCTCCCCGAGGGCAAGCTGCGCGAGACGACCCGTATCTCGCACGCCATCGCCGAGGTCGTGAACCTCACCCCCTCCACGCACCAGCCCTACGTGGGCGTCTCGGCCTTCGCGCACAAGGCGGGCCTGCACGCCTCCGCGATCAAGGTCGACCCGGACCTGTACCAGCACATCGACCCGGAGCTGGTCGGCAACACCATGCGGATGCTCGTGTCCGACATGGCCGGCCGCGCCTCGGTCGAGCTCAAGGGCAAGGAACTCGGCATCGACCTCGGCGGCGACCGCGAGCTGGTCGGCCGGGTCGTGGAGCGCGTCAAGGAGCGCGAGCTCAAGGGCTACACGTACGAAGCGGCCGACGCCAGCTTCGAGCTGCTGCTGCGCACCGAGGTCGAGGGCCGGCCGCTGAAGTACTTCACCGTCGAGTCCTGGCGCGCGATCGTCGAGGACCGCCCCGACGGCACCCACGCCAACGAGGCCACCGTCAAGCTCTGGGCCAAGGGCGAGCGCATCGTCGCCACCGCCGAGGGCAACGGCCCGGTCAACGCCCTCGACCGCGCCCTGCGCGTGGCCCTGGAGAAGATCTACCCCCAGCTCGCCAAGCTCGACCTGGTGGACTACAAGGTCCGCATCCTGGAAGGCGTCCACGGCACCCAGTCCACCACCCGCGTCCTCATCGCCACGACGGACGGCGCGGGCGAGTGGTCCACGGTCGGCGTCGCCGAGAACGTGATCGCGGCCTCCTGGCAGGCCCTGGAGGACGCCTACACCTACGGCCTCCTGAGGGCCGGGGTGACCCCGGCCGAGTAAGCCGGTTCGTCCCAGCCCGTCTGGGGGTGCCCCCTCCGGGGCAGTTCGAGGACGAGGCCGCCCCCCAGCCCGTCCGGCGTTTGAGGACGAGGCCCGTTCAGGGCCGAACGGGGGTCCGGGGGCGGAGCCCCCGGGGACGGGACGGGAAGGGGCGGCGGGGGCGAGCAACCCACGCCGCCCCCCCCGCCCCGCACATGACGCCGCGTCAGCCCCCCGTGCACCCCCCCCGCCTTCACAAGCCGAACGAACAGACCCCCCGATCCGGCCGTCCGCCACCTCTGCACCAGTCCCGACGTGAAGCCTTGACGCCGCCAGGCCCCGTCAGTTAACTCACGGCCTGATCTAAGCCATGAGTGATTCAGTGGACTTACGAGTGCCGAGGGAAGGTCCATGCGAAGAACCGCCCTGCTCGCCTCCGCCACCCTGCTCGCAGCCCTGCTCCCCTGGGCGTCCGCCACGGCCGCCGACGACCCCGCTCCCGTCTCCGTCGACCGCTTCGAGGGCGAGGTGCCCTTCGGGGGCCAGCCCGCCGAGGGAATCTTCACCTGGGGCGGCGACGCCGACGACCCGCCCGCCCTCCGGCTGGCCGACCGCGCCGACGCCCCCGAGGGCGACAAGGTCCTCACCGGCACCTACGACATCAGCGGCTACGGGGGTTTCACCCACGACTTCGCCGCGGACGAACCCGCCCACGACTGGTCGGCCCACCGCGGCATCCGCTTCTGGTGGGAGGGCCGCGGCACCGGCGCGAAGATCGCCTTCGAGCTCAAGGACGGCGGCGCCCACGGCGAGGCCTCCGAGCTGTGGACGACGTCGTTCACCGACGACTTCAGCGGCTGGAAACAGATCGAGATCCCGTTCACCGACTTCACCTATCGCACGGACTACCAGCCCGTCGGCGGCATCGACCAGGTCCTGGGCCTCACCGCGATGTGGGGGTACGCCGTCACCCTGCCCGTCGGCACCCCGGGCGACTTCGCCATGGACGCCGTCGAGCTGTACGGGAAGGCCGACCAGTCCCTGCGCGCCTCGGTCACCACCGACGCGGCCGTCTACCCGGTGACGGAGGGCGGCACGGCGAAGGTGAGGGTCACCGTCGCCACCACCGGTGCGGTGCCCGTCGACGAGCCGGTGACGGTGGCGTACGAGACCGGCGGCGGCAGCGCCGGCTCCGGCAGCGACTACACGCCGGTCAGCGGCACCCTCACCTTCCCCGCGGGCACGGCCTCCGGCGCCTCCCGGACCATCGAGGTGCCGACCCTGAAGGACCGGACGGGCGAGACCGCCGAGACGATCCCCCTGCGGCTGACCGTCACCGGCGCCAAGGCGCCGGCCGAGAACCCGAGCGTGGTCGTGGACGCGCACGGACTGCCGTACCTGGACGAGCGGCTGCCCGTGCGGAAGCGGGTCGCCGACCTGCTCTCCCGGATGACCCTGGCGGAGAAGGCCGGGCAGATGACCCAGGCCGAACGCGGCGCGCTCACCGCCGCCGGTGACATCGCCGCCTACGACCTCGGCTCACTGCTGTCCGGCGGCGGCTCCACACCGACGCCCAACACCCCCGAGGCCTGGGCGAAGATGATCGACACCTTCCAGCTGCGGGCGCAGGCCACCCGCCTCCAGATCCCGCTGATCTACGGCGTGGACGCGGTGCACGGCCACAACAACCTCGTCGGCGCGACGGTCCTGCCGCACAACATCGGCCTCGGCGCGACCCGCGACCCGGACCTGGTCCGGCGCACCGGCCGGGTGACCGCCGCCGAGACCCGGGCCACCGGTGTCCCGTGGACGTTCGCCCCCTGCCTGTGCGTCGCCCGTGACGAACGCTGGGGCCGTACCTACGAGTCCTTCGGCGAGGACCCGGCGCTCGTGGAGTCGCTGGAGACGGTGATCCAGGGCCTCCAGGGCCGCGCCGACGGAGCCGACCTGGACCGCTCCGACACGGTCCTGGCCACGGCCAAGCACTTCGTCGGCGACGGCGGCACCGCCTACGGCTCCTCCACCACCGGCACCTACACCCTCGACCAGGGCGTCACCGAGGTCACCCGGCAGGAGCTGGAGGCCGTCCACCTGGCGCCCTACCAGGACGCCGTGGACCGGGGCGTCGGCACGGTCATGCCGTCGTACTCCTCGCTCGACATCATCGGCGACGACCAGGGGCCGGTGAAGATGCACGCCCGCGCCGACATGATCAACGGCGTGCTCAAGGACCGGATGGGCTTCGAGGGCTTCGTCGTCAGCGACTGGCAGGCCATCGACCAGCTCCCCGGCGACTACGCCTCCGACGTGCGGACGTCCGTCAACGCGGGCCTCGACATGATCATGGTCCCGTACGTCTACAAGACCTTCCACACCACGCTCGTCGACGAGGTCGAGGCCGGCCGGATCAGTGAGCGGCGGATCGACGACGCCGTCTCCCGCATCCTCACCCAGAAGTTCCGGCTCGGCCTGTTCGAGCAGCCGTACGCCGACACGAGCGGCATCGCGGAGATCGGTTCCGCCGCGCACCGCGCCGTGGCCCGCGAGGCGGTCGCCGAGTCCCAGGTGCTGCTGAAGAACGCGGGCGGCGTGCTGCCCCTGAAGAAGTCCCAGAAGGTGTACGTGGCCGGCTCCAACGCCGACGACATCGGCAACCAGACCGGCGGCTGGACCATCACCTGGCAGGGCTCCTCCGGTGACATCACCCCGGGCACGACCGTCCTGGAGGCCATGCGCGCGGCGGACCCCGACCTGACGTACAGCAAGGACGCCTCCGCGCCGACCGCCGGCCACGACGTCGGTGTGGTCGTCGTCGGCGAGACCCCGTACGCCGAGGGCGTCGGCGACGTCGGCAACGGCCACGACCTGGAACTGTCCGCGGCCGACCGGGCCGCCGTCGACACCGTCTGCGCGGCGATGAAGTGCGTGGTGCTGATCGTCTCCGGACGGCCCCAGCTCGTCGGCGACCGGCTGGACGCCGTCGACGCCCTGGTCGCCTCCTGGCTGCCGGGCACCGAGGGCGACGGTGTGGCCGACGTGCTCTACGGCAGGCGGCCCTTCACCGGGCAGCTCCCCGTCACCTGGCCGCGCTCCGAGGCGCAGCTGCCGATCAACGTCGGCGACACGGCGTACGACCCGCAGTTCCCCTACGGGTGGGGTCTGACCACGCTGACCGAGGTGCCGAAGGGTGGCGAGGGCACCCTGCGGACGCTCGCCGCCGCGGCCCGGGCGGCCGAGCGGACCGGTGCCGACAGCGCGGGCCGGGCGCTGGTCACCAAGGCCCGGCTGATCGTCCAGCAGCGGGCCGGCCGGATGACGGCGGCCGTCGCGGGCCCCTTCGCCGACGCCGACCACCTGCTGCTGACGGGACGGTACGGAGAGGCGGTGGGGAAGCTGACCGAGGCCTATCGGGAAGCACAGAAAGCCCAATAGAACCCATATGCCCTAATTGTTGGCGATTCGGGTAGCGTCAAAGTATGAAGGTCGCACCATCGGCCCGAGCTTTCGCCGGCCTCCTGGCCGCGCTGGCGCTCGCCACGCTGACGCTGGTGTCGGCGGGCGCCCCGCGCGCGGTCGCGGACAGCAGCGTCACGACGATCGCCGAGGCCCTCCGCGAGAGCCCCGTGTACGTCGACCCGGAGGCGTCCGCCCTGCTGTCGCGGGCGGACGCCGACGCGCTGCGCAAGACGATCGAGAGCGCCGACAAGCCCGTGTTCGTCGCGGTCCTGCCCGCGGACCAGCCGACCGAGAACCTCTTCACGGACCTGCGCACCGCCACCGGCGTGACCGGCCTGTACGCCGTCCGCCTCGGCGACCGCTTCGACGCCCGCGCCGACTCCGCCGTGCTGCCGAACGCGGCCGTCCGCAACCTGGTCTCCAGCGTGCGGGGCGAGACCGACACCGCCACCCAGCTCGACGAGTTCACCGACCGGGCCCTGGCCAACATGGGCGGCTCGGCCCCCGCGAGCTGGAGCCCGGACGGCGCCGGTATCTCCTCCACCGCGCTGATCACCACCGGCGCGGTCCTGGTGGCCGGCGGCGCCGGCGCGTACACCCTCGTCCGCCGCAGCCGTCGGCGGCACGCGGAGGAGCAGCGGGCCGCCCTCGAACGGCTCCGGGTCGTCGTCGACGAGGACATCACCGCGTTCGGCGAGGAACTGGACCGCCTGGACTTCCACCCGGCCGAACCGGGCGCCGACGACACCATGCGCACCGACTACGAGCACGCCCTCGACGCCTACGACCGGGCCAAGTCGTCCATGGCCGCCGCGAGCAGGCCGGAGGACGTGCGCGCGGTCACCCAGGCCCTGGACGACGGCCGGTTCTCCCTGGCCCGGCTCGCCGCGCGCAGGACGGGCGGGGAGCTGCCCGAGCGCCGGCCGCCCTGCTTCTTCGACCCGCGCCACGGCACCTCCGTGGCCGACGCCACCTGGACGCCGTCCGGCGGCGCGCCGCGCGAGGTCCCGGTCTGCGCCGCGGACCGGACCCGCCTCGCCGACGGCCTCGACCCGGCGGTCCGCGAGGTCGACACCGACTACGGCCGCCGCCCGTACTGGGAGGCGGGCCCGGCCTATGGCCCCTGGGCGGGCGGCTACTTCGGCGGCGGCATCCTGCCCGGCCTGCTCGTCGGCACCCTGCTCGGCAGCATGATGGCCACCCCGTCCTACGCCGCCGACTACGGCAGCGGCTACGGCGACTTCGGCGGTGGCTACGAGGGCGGTGACGTCTCCGGCGCGGACTTCGACACCGGGGACTTCGGCGGCTTCGGCGGGTTCGGGGGCGGCGACTTCGGCGGCGGCGGGGACTTCGGGGGAGGCTTCTGACCCGGTCCCCGCGGGAGACCGGCACGGGCCCGGCGCGGGGCGCGCCGGGCCCGCGGACGCCGCAGGGCGCGTACGGGACCCGGGGCCCCGCTATCCCTTGGCCAGTTCCAGCAGCCGCTCGAAGTCGATGGCCCCCGGATCCCCGTGCGTGTTCTCCGGTACGTGCATGTGCCCGCACACGCCCTTGAAGGCGTTCCAGCGCGCCTTGCTCATCCGCTGCCCGCCGCCGTTGCCGTAGGACTTCGGGTACGCGGGCCACAGGGCCGGGCCGCGCAGGGGGACGTCGTGCTCGGTGTGCATCCAGGTGAGGAAGCGGGCGACGCCGAGCAGGGCCCAGTCGGGGGCCTTCGGCCAGTAGACGTGGGCCCGGTCGCCGGTGCGCCACTTGGTGTGCGTCTCGGGGTCGCAGGTGCCGGCCAGTTCGACCTGGCAGACGTTCAGGGTGTTCGTCTCGACGCCGCCGGGCTTGTTGAGCAGGGCGCGCGAGGAGATGTCGATGTCGAAGTGCTGGTACCACTTCAGCTTCTTGGCCGCGAGGTCGGGCACCGCCGTCAGGTTCGGCGCGGAGGCGCCGCCTCCGTAGCCGGGGAGCGAGGTGCCCTCCGTGGTGTGCAGGACGACGACGTTGACCTCCATGCGGTCGCCTTCGAAGTCGTCCTGGTACCAGTGGTCGCGGTCGGCGCCCGGGTATTTCTGCGGTCCTGTCCTGGTGCTCATGCTGCCTCCTTGCTCGAGCGTCTTCCCTGCCGTCTCAGGGGGACACCCTGAGCAACGAGTGACGGCGGTGGGAGTGGGGGGCGCGGGGAAGCACGGTCCAGGCACGCCGAGCGCCCGCCCTCCCGAGGGGGGAGTGGAGGGCGGGCGCGCTCGGAGGGGGCGGTGTCGGTGCACCGCCGGGGGCGTGTCACGCGTTGCGGACGGCCGAGATGTCGAAGTTCAGCTTGATCTTGTCGGAGACCAGTACGCCGCCCGTCTCCAGCGCCGCGTTCCAGGTCAGGCCCCACTCGGAGCGCAGGATCTCGGCCCGGCCCTCGAAGCCGACGCGCTCGTTGCCGAACGGGTCCTTCGCGGATCCGTTGAACTCCAGGTCGATGGTGAGCGGCCGGGTGACGCCGAGGATGGTCAGGTCGCCCGTGATGCGGTAGTCGTCGCCGCCGAGGGCCTGCGCCGCGGTGGAGCGGAAGGTCATCGCCGGGAACTCGTCGGTCTTGAAGAAGTCGGCGCTCTTCAGGTGCCCGTCGCGGTCGGCGGACCCGGTGTCGATGCTGTCCATCGTGACGTCGAGCGTGGCGGTCGAGCGGGACGGGTCGGTGCCGTCCAGGTGCAGCGTGCCGGTGAAGTCGTTGAACTTGCCCTTGACGTTGGTGACCATCGCGTGCCGGGCGACGAAACCGAGCGTCGAGTGCGCCGGGTCGATCGTGTACTCGCCGGTGAGCGCGGCGAGCTCCGGGTTCACGGTGGCGACGGCGGTGGCCGTGCCGGACGCGGTGGCGGTGGAGGTCTCGGAGTTCTTGCGGCCGAAGATGCCCATGACGTGCTCCTGGGGGGTCGGATCGATGGCGGGGCTGGAGGCTGTTGAATGTTCAACGACTTCAACGAGGTCGACTGTAGACCTATTCCGTTCAACTTTCAACCTCATGCGCAGGGTGATCCCGGGGTGACGGCAGGTCGTCCTCGCGAACCCGACCGCGCAGGCTAAGCTCGTCGCGTCACCCGCCTGGAGGGATCGCCGCCCGGCGAATGTGCGGCGGGTCTCGCCGGCCGCTTTTGTGCGGTCTCCACAACCGTGACGCCCTCTGAGCAGTCGGAAAGCCTGCATGCCCCCTTGGATCTGTTCAGGGGCACCAGGAAAACGCGTCGGACACTGTACGGAGTCGACGTCTCGCTTTCCTTGGTGGGCTTCGTAAGGTCGCTACATGACCGTTTTGGAAGAGACGACGGGTGAGCCGACCACGGAGCCCACGGACGCGCGCGGGCGCGTCGCCGAGCTGCACGAGATCCGTGCGCAGGCGCTGGCCGGGCCGAGCGAGAAGGCGACCCTGGCGCAGCACGCCAAGGGCAAGCTGACCGCCCGTGAGCGCATCGGGCTGCTCCTGGACCCGGGGTCCTTCCAGGAGGTCGAGCAGTTGCGCCGGCACCGGGCGACCGGGTTCGGTCTGGAGGCGAAGAAGCCGTACACCGACGGTGTGATCACCGGCTGGGGCACGGTGGAGGGCCGTACGGTCTTCGTCTACGCCCATGACTTCCGGATCTTCGGCGGGGCGCTGGGCGAGGCCCACGCGACGAAGATCCACAAGATCATGGACATGGCCATCGCGGCGGGTGCTCCGCTGGTGTCGCTGAACGACGGCGCGGGGGCCCGGATCCAGGAGGGTGTCTCCGCGCTCGCGGGTTACGGAGGGATCTTCCAGCGCAACACCAGGGCCTCGGGTGTCATCCCGCAGATCTCGGTGATGCTGGGCCCGTGCGCGGGCGGCGCGGCCTACAGCCCGGCGCTGACCGACTTCGTCTTCATGGTCCGTGAGACCTCGCAGATGTTCATCACCGGGCCCGACGTGGTCAAGGCCGT
This sequence comes from Streptomyces sp. NPDC003247, assembly GCF_042888135.1. Lineage (NCBI taxonomy): Bacteria > Bacillati > Actinomycetota > Actinomycetes > Kitasatosporales > Streptomycetaceae > Streptomyces > Streptomyces sp. NPDC003247. The sequence continues at coordinate 208,717 of NZ_JBIAPF010000009.1, read as the reverse complement.
CACCGGTGAGGAGATCTCCCAGAACGGCCTGGGCGGCGCGGACGTGCACGCCGAGACCTCCGGGGTGTGCCACTTCGCCTACGACGACGAGGAGACCTGCATCGCGGAGGTCCGCTACCTGCTGTCGCTCCTGCCGCAGAACAACCGGGAGAACCCCCCGCGCGTGGAGTCGGGCGACCCGGTCGACCGCCGCGGCGAGGTGCTGCTGGACCTGGTCCCGGCGGACGGCAACCGGCCCTACGACATGGCCAAGGTGATCGAGGAGATCGTCGACGACGGCGAGTACCTGGAGGTCCACGAGCGCTGGGCGCGCAACATCATCTGCGCGCTGGCCCGCCTCGACGGCCAGGTGGTGGGCATCGTCGCCAACCAGCCGCAGGCGCTGGCCGGCGTCCTCGACATCGAGGCGTCGGAGAAGGCCGCCCGCTTCGTGCAGATGTGCGACGCCTTCAACATCCCGATCCTCACCCTCCTGGACGTCCCCGGCTTCCTGCCCGGCGTCGACCAGGAGCACGGCGGCATCATCCGGCACGGCGCGAAGCTCCTGTACGCCTACTGCAACGCGACCGTGCCCCGGATCTCCCTGATCCTGCGCAAGGCGTACGGGGGTGCCTACATCGTGATGGACAGCCAGTCCATCGGCGCGGACCTCACCTACGCCTGGCCGACGAACGAGATCGCCGTGATGGGCGCCGAGGGTGCCGCCAACGTCATCTTCCGGCGTCAGATCGCCGGGGCCGAGGACCCCGAGGCCATGCGGGCCCGCATGGTCAAGGAGTACAAGTCCGAGCTGATGCACCCCTACTACGCGGCCGAACGCGGTCTGGTCGACGACGTCATCGACCCCGCCGAGACCCGCGAGATCCTCATCAGGTCCCTGGCGATGCTCCAGTCGAAACACGCCGACCTGCCCTCCCGCAAGCACGGCAACCCCCCGCAGTAACCCAGCGGACTTTCCGCGACACCCTCGCGGAAACCTCTCTCACGGAGACTGACAGCCATGAACGCCCCTGACATCCGCGTCGAGAAGGGCCACGCCGAGCCCGAGGAGGTCGCCGCCATCACGGCGATCCTCCTGGCCCGCGCCGCCGCCCGCACCCCCGAGCCCGCCCCGGCCCACCGCGGCCGCCCGAGGGCCGGCTGGCGCCGCCTGGAACGCGAGGGCGGTTTCCGCGCCCCGCACAGCTGGCGCTGACCACCCCACGCCGCACCCACGAAGGCCCCGACGCCCCCTCCGGGCGGCCGGGGCCTTCGCCCGTCCAGAGGGCGCGGGTACGCCGTTCGCCCCGCCTGCACGCGAGGAGCGGGCGCCCGCACGGGCCGTGCCCGGCGAAGCGGCGCCGGGCCGCGCGTCCCCAGGACCCCGCACACAACGACAGGGCGCCCCCTCCCGGAGGAGAGGGCGCCCTGTCGTTCGTACCGTGCCGTGCGCCGCCGCTACCGCAGCCGCGCCATCAGCGCGTGCTCGACCAGCGTGATCAGCGCGCTCTTGGCGTCCGCGCGGTGGCGGGCGTCGGTGGTGATGATCGGGGTGTCGGGCCCGATCTGGAGGGCCTCGCGGACCTCGTCCGGCTGGTACGGCTGGTTGCCGTCGAAACCGTTGAGGGCGATCACGAAGGGAAGACCCGAGTTCTCGAAGTAGTCGACCGCCGGGAAGCAGTCGGCGAGCCGGCGGGTGTCCACCAGGACGATCGCGCCGATGGCGCCGCGCACCAGGTCGTCCCACATGAACCAGAAGCGGTCCTGGCCGGGCGTACCGAAGAGGTACAGGATCAGGTCCTGGTCCAGGGTGATGCGGCCGAAGTCCATGGCGACCGTGGTAGTCGTCTTGTCCCCGGTGTGGGTGAGGTCGTCGATGCCCGCCGAAGCGGAAGTCATCACGGCCTCTGTGCGCAGCGGGTTGATCTCCGAGACAGCGCCGACGAACGTGGTCTTGCCCACGCCGAAGCCGCCCGCCACCACGATCTTCGCGGAGGTGGTGGAGCGGGAAGGACCGCCGCTAGAGCTTGCGAAGTCCACTGAGCACCCTTTCGAGCAGTGTCACGTCTGGCTGGCCGCCGGCGCTCTCGTCGCCGCCGGGCTGATGGATGGCGACCAGTCCCGCCTCCGCCAAGTCGGCGACGAGGATCCTGGCCACGCCGAGGGGGATGGTCAGGAGCGCCGAGATCTCGGCGACCGACTTGATCTCTCGGCAGAGGTTGCAGATCCGCTGATGCTCGGGCAGCTGGCCCTGCATCTGGTGCGGCTGCGCGGTGGTGTGCACCAGCGCCTCGATGGCGAGCTGGTACCGCGGGCGGGTCCGGCCGCCGGTCATGGCGTACGGACGCACCAAGGGGTTGCCGGCCGCCCCGGCGGGCGACGGCTCAGGGGTGCGGCGCTGCGGCTGCACGGGCTGGACGCGCGGTGCGTGCGGCTGGTCGTACGGCGACGGTCCGGGACCCTGCGGGCCCTGGGGCGCGTACGGCTGACGCTGCTGGCTCGGGGCGGAGGGGAAGTTGTAACGGTTCGCGTTCTGGGAACCGTCGCCCTGGCCCTGGGCAGGGCCGTACGACCAGTTGCCCGAATGCGCACCGCTTGGGGGTGTTACCACTTTTCTCCTCCTCCGACTGTGCCTGGCACCCACCACGTGGACGCCGCGTCCCGAAACCCTACGGCCTCGGGACGCCAAAACGCACCGTCCGTCTGTTAGTTGAGAAGGCTCCCTTGGAGCTCCGCACGAAGGTCGGGCGTCAGGACCGTGCCGGCCCGGTCCACCAGAAGGGCCATCTCGTACCCAATGAGGCCGATGTCCGCCTCGGGGTGTGCGAGGACTGCGAGCGAAGAACCGTCGGAGATGGACATGATGAAGAGGAATCCCCGCTCCATCTCCACAACCGTCTGGTTCACGCTGCCCCCCTCGAAGATCCGGGAGGCGCCTGCCGTCAGTGACGTCAGACCGGAGGCGACGGCCGCGAGCTGGTCGGCGCGGTCGCGGGGGAAGCCTTCGGACATCGCCAGAAGGAGTCCGTCGGCGGAGACCACCACCGTGTGGGACACCCCCGGGGTGTTGTCCACGAAGTTGGTGATCAACCAGTTCAGGTTCTGTGCCGCCTGGCTCATCGGGCTCACACTAACGCTCCTGGTCGTAGGTGCTGTCAGGACCGAAGCCCTGGCCGTTCGTTTCACTGCCTGCGTTGCGTCCGCGCTGGACGCCTCGACGCAGGTTGCTCAGCCTGCCTCGGACGTCCTCCGGGGCGCGGGAGACCTGCGGGCCTCCCTGGGGGGTGCTCTCGGCGGTGCCCTCGACCAGATTGGCCTTGGGCACCCGCCGCGGAAGGCCGGAGGAGGTGACCCCGCCCGCCTTCGGCTTGCGGAGCTGCGCGGCCTGCTGCCAGCGCTCGTCGTTCGCCGAACGCCAGTCGCCGTCGCCGCCGTTGTCCGCAGCGGGGGCCGGCGCCTCGCGGTTCACGGGCTGCGCGGCGCCGTTCGAACCGCTCGCCGCGGTGGAGCCGCGGCGGGGCAGTCCGGCGTCGGTCAGCGCGTGGGCGGCGGAGGGGGCCGGTCCCGGACGGTCGAAGCCTACGCGGTCCCGCTCCTGCGCGTCAGCGGCCTGCGCCGATTCCGCTTGCGGAGCGTACTGGTCCGGGTAGCCGTTCTGGTAACCGGTCTGCTGGGGCCAGTCGCCCTGGTAGGACTGCTCCCCGTACGGCGGGAAGCCCTCCGGCGCGGACGCCTGGGGCGGCGTGCGGTCCTCCTGGGACGGTTCCGCATACGCGGGGTCAGGGTAGCCGCCGTTCGACGGGAAGCCACCGTTCGGTGCGGTGGTGCCGTTCGACGCGAGGTACGGATCCTCGTACGCCGGACGCTGCTGCTCCTGGTACGCCGTCTGCTGGTCGTACGACCCCGTCGGCTGCTCGGTGTACCCGGTCGCGCCGGCCGTACCGTCGCCGTAGGCGTTCTCCGCACCGGCGAAGCCGCTCTGGGAACCGTCGTACGCCTGCTGCTGTTGCTGCTGGGCGTGGTCGAGGCCCTCGCCGTACGCGGACGGCTCGGGGGAGTCCTGCTGCCGGCCGTGGTCCTGGGACTCCAGGGCCGCCCGGCGCTCCTCGCGCATCCGGGTGCGGCCCACCGGGTCCAGGTCGCGGATGTCGTCGGGGACCTCGACGTAGCGGCTGTCGTCGAAGCCGAGTTCGGCCGCCGTGCGCTGCTGCGGCTGGTTGAAGTTCTCACCCTGGAACTGCTGCTCGGGGATGATCTGCGAGACGGTGAACTCGTCGCGGCCCGCGGGCTGTTCGCCGCCACCGCCGTGCGTGATCGCGTCCGGCAGCATGACCAGCGAGGTGGTGCCGGCCTGCTCGCCCGAGGGGCGCAGCTGGACCCGGATGCCGTGCCGGTCGGACAGCCGGCCGACCACGAAGAGACCCATGCGCTGCGAGATCGCGGCGTCCACGGTCGGCGGGTTGGCCAGCTTGTGGTTGATGTCCGCGAAGTCCTCGGCCGTCAGACCGATGCCCTTGTCGTGGATCTCGATCATGATGCGGCCGTCGGGCAGACGGGTCGCGGTGACGCGGACCTTGGTCTGCGGCGAGGAGAACGTGGTGGCGTTCTCCAGCAGCTCGGCCAGCAGGTGCACGAGGTCGGTCACGGCACGGCCGTGGATCTCGGCCTCCGGCACACCCGACAGCTCGATGCGCTCGTACTGCTCCACCTCGGAGGAGGCGGCGCGCAACACGTCCACCAGCGGCACCGGCTGGTCCCAGCGGCGGCCGGGCTCCTCGCCGGCGAGGACGAGGAGGTTCTCGCCGTTGCGGCGCATACGGGTCGCGAGGTGGTCCAGGCGGAAGAGGTTCTCCAGCTGGTCCGGGTCGGCCTCGTTGTTCTCCAGGTCGGTGATGAGGGTCAGCTGGCCCTCGATCAGCGACTGGTTGCGGCGCGAGAGGTTGGTGAAGATCGCGTTGATGTTGCCCCGCAGCAGGGCCTGCTCGGCGGCGAGCCGGACGGCCTCGCGGTGGACCTGGTCGAAGGCGCGGGCGACCTCGCCGATCTCGTCGGTGGTGGTGATCGGGATCGGGGTGACCCGGGTGTCGACGCGGCCGGGGTCGGTGCGCGAGAGCTGGTCGACCAGCATCGGCAGCCGCTGCTCGGCGATACCGAAGGCGGCGTTGCGCAGCTGGCGCATCGAGCGGCTCATCTGGCGGGCCACGCTGGCGGCCAGGATGAAGGCGAGGAGCAGGGCGATCACGACCGCGGCACCGGTGACGAGCGCGTCGGTCCGGGCGTCGGCGGCGATGTCCGAGGCCTCGGTCACCGCCTTGTCGGCCATGTCCGACTCGATCTGGAGGTACGCGTCGTACTTCAGCGTGGTGACCGCCCACCAGTTCTCCGCCGTGATGCCCTCCTCGGCGAGCGCGGCCCGCTCGGACTCGTCGGTGCTCTGCAACGACGCCAGCGCGGAGACCATGTCGGTGGGGTCGGAGGGCGGCGGGACGTAGTCCGGGTCCTTCTGCTTGGCCGCGGCCGCCTGCGCCGTCGCGTCCGTCTTGATCTTCGCCTCGGCGTCCTCCAGCTTCTGCGCGTCGGCCTCGGTGCCACCGCCGGTGTACTCCTCGACGGCGATGCCCTCGAGGTAGGCGTACGAGGAGAGGGCGACGCGCTGCTTGGCCAGGTCGGCGTTCTTGGGGCCGGGGCTGACCAGCAGGTGCATGCCGATCGAGCGCTCGAGGGAGAGGGCGGCCTTGGTCAGCGAGATCGCGTAGACGGTACGGCCGTAGGAGGTGATGTTTCCGGTGCCGAGGCCGAGTTCGTTGGAGAACTCCATCAGGGGGTGCGCGACCGCGGTGTACCCCTCCTCGGTCTGCACACCGGTGAGCTGCGAGGTGTAGGCGGCCGCGCGCAGCGCCGTCAGCTTGGTCTCGGCGGTGCGGAACAGCTGGAGACGGCGCTGGAGGCCGGACTTCTGCGGCATGTTCTGGGCGGCCGCGTCGAAGGCGTCGGCGGCGGCGTCGGTCGCCTTGCGGGCGTCGGTGACGGCCGAGTCGTCCTTCTCGCCGGTGAGGAGGGGAACGGCGGTGGTGTCCCGCTCCTTGTAGAGGGCGTCCGCGTAGGTGAGGGAGGCCTGGACCAGGCGCGCGGTGTTCTCCGCGTCCTCGGCCTCCTGCCAGGTGTCGATCGAGCTCTTCACCTGGAAGCCGCCCATGACCAGGCCGACCAGCACGGGTATCAGCAGGATCGCGTTGAGCCGGGTGCGCACCCGCCAGTTGCGCGGAGACAGACGGCCGGCGCTCTCGGCGGGCGCGGCCGGCGACTCCGTGCCCGGCACAGGGGTGGTCGCCGCTCCGCGCGGCGGCGGGGTGAAGTTGCCCCGCGCCGCCGGCTCGGGACTTTTCTTGCTTCGCCTCACTCGACCAACAACCTCTCGGCGGTCGGCACCTACGTCGTGCCGCAGTGTCTCAGAGCCCGGTCAGCCATCGACCATGAGTACGTCATTGACTATTGGGCAGTTCAGGCATTCCAGCATGACGACCTGCGCTCTTCAAAACAGTGGGGAGCATGGATTCAGTGTGATGTAAGCCCCAGATAAAACGGTCATAAAGAGCGAGCCCCGTCAAAAGACGGGGCCTTCATGCGCGTAGCGAGACCGAGCGACCGCGACGCGTGGCGGCCCCGTGGCGATTCCTCTGCCGAAACGTTATGAACACCGAAGCCGGCCGTGTCCTAAGCCACAGCCGGCTCCCAGGCCCCCGGCAACTGCCGTGGAGCACCGCGTTTTTCGCTAGCGCAGCCGGGCCATCAGCGCGTGCTCCACCAGCGTGATCAGCGCACTCTTGGCGTCCGCGCGGTGGCGGGCGTCGGTGGTGATGATCGGGGTGTCCGGTCCGATCTGCAGCGCCTCGCGCACCTCTTCGGGCTGGTACGGCTGCTGCCCGTCGAAGCCGTTGAGGGCGACGACGAACGGCAGGCCGCTGTTCTCGAAGTAGTCCACGGCGGGGAAGCAGTCGGCCAGTCGGCGGGTGTCCACCAGGACCACCGCGCCGATGGCGCCGCGCACCAGGTCGTCCCACATGAACCAGAAGCGGTCCTGACCGGGCGTACCGAAGAGGTACAGGATCAGGTCCTGGTCCAGGGTGATGCGGCCGAAGTCCATGGCGACCGTGGTGGTCGTCTTGTCCCCGGTGTGGGTGAGGTCGTCGATGCCCGCGCTCGCGGACGTCATCACGGCCTCCGTGCGCAGCGGGTTGATCTCCGAGACGGCACCCACGAACGTGGTCTTGCCCACGCCGAAGCCACCCGCCACCACGATTTTCGCGGAGGTGGTCGCCCGGCCGCCGTCAGAGCTTGCGAAGTCCACTGAGCACCCTTTCGAGCAGCGTCACGTCCGGTGCGCCGCCGTTGTTCTCGTCGCCGCCCGGCTGGTGGATGGCCACCAGGCCGGCCTCGGCCAGGTCCGCGACCAGGATCCGTGCCACACCCAGCGGCATGGCCAGCAGCGCCGACACCTCTGCCACCGACTTGACCTCGCGGCACAGGTGGCAGATGCGCTGGTGCTCGGGGAGCAGCCCCATGAGCGCTGCCGGGTCGGCCGTGGTGCTGATCAGCGCCTCGATGGCGAGCTGGTAGCGCGGCCGGGTCCGGCCGCCGGTCATCGCGTACGGACGCACCAGCGGCTGGTCGCCCTCGTCCCCGTACGGCTCCGCGTACGGATCATGAGAGGCGGTGGGCGGGGTCATTGATCCTCCGGGCGGGACAGCATGTCTCGGTCAGTCGTGCCGTCCGTCGGCCGGTGGGGGGATTGTGTCGGCCGGACGGTGATTTCGTGAGGGGGGTGGTACCGGGGACGATCAGTGGAGCAGACTGCCTTGCAGTTCGGCGCGCAGGTCGGGCGTGAGCACCGCTCCCGCCCGGTCGACCAGCAGCGCCATCTCGTAACCGACCAGGCCGATGTCGCACTCGGGGTGCGCCAGCACGGCCAGGGACGAACCGTCCGAGACGGACATGAGGAAGAGGAAACCCCGCTCCATCTCGACGACGGTCTGGGCCACCTGGCCGCCCTCGAAGATCCGGGAGGCGCCTGCCGTCAGCGAGGTGAGCCCCGACGCGACGGCCGCCAACTGGTCGGCACGGTCGCGCGGGAAGCCCTCGGACATCGCGAGCAGGAGCCCGTCGGCGGACACGACGACGGTGTGGGACACCCCGGGGGTGTTGTCCACGAAGTTGGTGATCAACCAGTTCAGGTTCTGTGCCGCCTGGCTCATCTGGCTCAACTAACGCTCCTGCTGGTGAGTGGGGCTCGGGAAACTGCCGGTCTGACCGTTGCCGGCCTGGCGACCCTGCGCGATGCCCCGACGGAGATTGGTCAGCCGTCCGCGCACGTCGTCAGGCGCGCGCGAGACCTGCGGACCGCTTTGGTGCTGTTGCTGCTGTGCCGTGCCCGGGACGAGGTTCGCCCGCGGTACCCGGCGCGGCAGACCGGAAGTGGTGACGCCGCCCGCGGCCGGCTGCCGGACGCGCTCGGCCTGTCGGACGAGCTCGTCGTTCGGCGAGGTGCGCCAGGCACCGCCCGCGGAACGCTGGGGAGCAGCCGGAGTCTGCGGCTGCTGTTGCTGAGGTGCCGGAGCCGAGCCGTTGCCGTGCGCGGCGCCCTGCTGTCCTCCACCGTGGAACCAGTTGGTCTCCAGGTTGTCGTACAGCGGGGTACGGCCGTCGCCCGGGCCCGGGGCCGGCGGCAGCGCCCACCCGTCGCCCGCTCCACGGCCCTGGTCGGGCCGCTGTGCGAAGCCGCCGTTGTCCTGCTCGGGGCGGTGCGCGGCGGGGCGGGGCGGGGCCGGCTGCTGCGGGGAGCCGTAGCCGTCGCCCGGCTGCGGACGAGGGAACTGGCCCGTGGTCTGCGGGTCCTGCCGGCCGGGCAGCGCGTGCTGCCCGGTGGAGGAGCTCTCGTAGCCGGGCGCGGCGAACTGACCGGTGGAACCGTTGTCGTACGCCTGCGGAGCGGCGAAGCCGCCCGTGTTCGCGGGGGTGTTCTGGCCGCCCGGGGTGCCGAAGACGTCGGAGCGGACGAAGCCGTCCTGCTGCTGCCCGTTGACGCCGGGCGCGGGGAACTGGCCCGTGTCCTGGCCGCCGGTGACGACCGGGAACTGCCCGGTGCCCTGGACGCCGTTGAGGCCGGGACGCGTGAAGTCGGCGGGGCCGCCCGGGGCCTGGTGCTCCTCGACGCGGGGTATCTCCGCGGTGGAGCCGGGGCCCTGGCGGTCGTCGATGCGCGGCATCGGGGACGTCTGGGTGACGTCCGGCTCCTCGTGGCCGCGCGGGGCGTCCAGCGGGGTGTGCGGCTGGGCGTTGTCGTCGCCCCAGCTCGCGGCGCGCTGCTGCGGGGCCGCGCCGGGCAGTTCGGCACGGGCTCCGCCGCGCGGCGGCAGCTGCGGCCGGCGCCCGCGACCGCCGCCCTGCTCGGCGTCGTTCTGGCGCTGCGGCGCCGGGCGCCCGCCGCCGAACAGGTCCTGGCCCTGGCCGGGCGCACCCTGGCCTGCCGCCTGGAACCCCTGCGGCGCACCCGGAGCCTGCCCGCCGAAGCCGGCGCCGGCCGGAGCCGGGCGGCCCTGCTGCGGGGAGCCCGGAGCCTGCGGTCCGCGCGGCGCGCCGGGACGGCCCGTGCCGTCCCGTCCGGGCAGCGCGGCCCGGGGGCCCTGACCGGCGGCCAGCCGGCCGGCACCGCCTCCGCCGGGACCGGCGCCGAGGGCACCGCCCCCGGGCGCACCGGCACCGAGGGCACCGCCCTGCTGGCCGTTCTGGCGACGGGCCGCGGCGGCACCGGCGGCGGCCTGCGCGGCCGCGGGGCCGCCGGACGCGCCGCCCTGACCGGGCTTGGGCTGCGGCTTCTTGCCGCCCTGGGCGACGTCCACCGGCAGCATGACCAGCGCGGTCGTACCACCGGAGTCGGACGGGCGCAGCTGGATGCGGATGCCGTGCCGCTGGGACAGCCGGCCGACCACGAAGAGGCCCATGCGGCGGGAGACGGAGACGTCGACGGTGGGCGGCGCGGCGAGCCGCTCGTTGATCGCGGCGAGGTCCTCGGGGGAGAGGCCGATGCCGGTGTCGTGGATCTCGATCAGGACGCGGCCGTCGGGCAGCGCGTGACCGGTGACCTTGACCTTGGTCTGCGGGGAGGAGAACGACGTGGCGTTCTCCAGCAGCTCGGCGAGCAGGTGCACGAGGTCGTTGACGACCCGGCCGGCCACCTCGGTGGTCGGCACGGAGGCCAGCTCGATGCGCTCGTACTGCTCCACCTCGGAGGCGGCGGCGCGGAGCACGTCGACCAGCGGGACCGGACGGGTCCAGCGGCGGCCGGGCTCCTCACCCGCGAGGACGAGGAGGTTCTCACCGTTACGGCGCATACGCGTCGCGAGGTGGTCGAGCTTGAACAGCGAGGACAGCTGGTCGGGGTCGGCCTCGCGGGACTCCAGCTCGGAGATGAGCGACAGCTGGCGCTGGATCAGACCCTGGGAGCGGCGCGAGAGGTTGGTGAACATCGCGTTGACGTTGCCCCGCAGCAGGGCCTGCTCGGCGGCGAGGCGGACCGCCTCGCGGTGCACGTCGTCGAAGGCCGCGGCCACCTGGCCGATCTCGTCGCGGGAGTGCACACCGACCGACTCCACGGACGTGTCGACGTCCTGCGGGTCGGACTCGGACAGCTGCTTGACCAGCTCGGGCAGACGGTCCTGGGCGACCTTGGTGGCGGTCTCCTGGAGGCGGCGCAGCGAGCGGATCATGGACCGGGCGACGACGAACGCGCCGACCAGCGACACACCGAGCACGAGCAGGATGAGCGCACTCGTGATGAGTGCCTCGCTCTCCGACTCGGTGCGCAGCTCACGCGCCTTCTGCTCCATGTCCTCGAGCAGCGTGGTCTCGATGTTGGACATCTGCTTGATCTTGGTCGAGCTGGCGTCGAACCAGTCCTGGTACGACCGCTTGTCCAGCGACTCCAGACCGGTGGAGGAGCTCAGCGCACGGGTGGCGTAGGTGTCGGCGTCCTCGATGGTCGGGCTGCCCTGCTCGATGGGCTGGAGCAGCTCCTCGGCGCCGTCGTCCCCGTAGATGCTGCGGAAACTGGCGAGCTCGGAGTCCTGGTTCTCCAGGGCCGCCTCGGCGTACTGACGGTCGTTCTCGGAGAGCTTGCCGTAGACGTCGTTGCTGACCGGCAGCGCGGCCGCGAGGGTGGCGCGCTGGACGGAGGCGTACTCCTTGGCCGAGGAGAAGGCGGCCAGCGCGCGGGTGCGCTGGATCATCTCCGGGTTGCTGGTGGCCTGGGCCATGTCCTGCGAGAGGTCGAGCAGGCTGGTGATGAGGCGGTGGTAGGCCTCCACCGTCTGGGTGGAGTTGTTCTCCTCCGCGTAGGCCGACTTGCGGATCTTGGCGAGGTTGCCGAGGTCGCTGAGGAGACCGACGAGGCTGTCGCGGACGCCCTGGAGGTTGCCGTCCTTGCTGGAGGCGTCGATCTCCTCCGAGGCGTCGCTGAACGCGGCCAGCGTCTGGTCCGTCTTGGCGCGGGCCCCCTTCACCGTGGCGGTGGAGGGCTTCGCGCCGTGCGCCAGCGGACCGGCGGACTTGTCGCGCTCCTCCTGGAGCGCGGAGGCCAGGTCGGTCGCCTGGTTGGTCATCTCGGTCAGCAGCTGCATGTTGTCGAGCTGCTGGATGTCGTCCAGGGACTGGCTGATGCGCATCGTGCCCAGGGTGGTCGCCGCGACCACGGGCAGTGTCAGCAGCGCGACCAGACGCGTGGAGATGCGCCAGTTGCGCAGGGCCACCCGCGAACCGTGACCGGCGGAACCGGCCGGGTCGGGCGCCGGCTTGACGGGGGGAGTCGGCGGCAGGGCGCTCGGCGACGCGGACGCGGCGGGGCGCCCGGGGCGCTCACCGCCCTCGCCGGACGGCGCCGGGCCCGGGTTCTGGGCGTGCTGGGGCGAGGAGCTGCCATTGCTGGGGGCAGTCCCGCCATGCGGCTCCGGCTCGGCCGAAGCACTGCCATCCCTCTTGAAACGTCCCTGCACTAGCGTCGCAACCTCTGGACCAGGCGTCCCTCCGGATGAACGGAAGGACGGTGTCGGCGTCCGGAAGGGCGTTCTGAGTACGCCCTCCGAGTCGTGAGTGACCGGCGCTGGCTCCCCCTTCTCGCCGCCACTCGGCGCTGCTGTGCGCCCCCTGCGCGCCGGCTCGATCCCGCGGCGGTTCCGTGGAATTCCAGCACAGTGCAGGATCTCCAACAAGGTGTGTTGGCCGGGCTGTGACATCCGTGACAGCACGTGAGGGGTGGGTCACCGGTCGTAGAAAGTGATCATGAAGAAACCGGACATGGGTGGGCCAACCGGGTGGGTTCGAGCGGTGTCCTAGTCGCCATGATCAGGAGCGGAATGCGCGCTTCAGGGGTGCAATGTCCGTTTCCTAGTGGTCGGTTGACGGGTCGGTATGACCGGTTTGCCCATGGATCAGTGAGCAAACTCACACTCGCATCATGAGACCTTCACGGATTCACCGGGAATCACGTGTTTAGCCTGACGCTTTACAGAAATGGCAAAACCGACAAGCCGCGCCTGAAGCGGCGGGCCGGCCACGGCCCGCCGGGCGCCCGGACAGGACAGGGCTCAGTACAACAGTGAAGACGACGACGATGTTCCACAAGATCGCCAACCCGCGGCGCACGACGCTGGCGCACCTCGAGGGCGCCGACGCACTGCAGCTTCCGGAGCAGCCGGAGCACGCCGTCGACCTCCCCGCCCAGACCGCCAACCCCCGGCGCACCATCCTCATGGAGGTGCCCGTCACCTCCGCGGCGCAGTAGTCGCAAGGGAGGTGCCCGTCACCTCCCCGACGCAGTAGTCACACGTTCCGGCCGCCGCACCAGGGGGCGGCCGGCCACGGATGTCAAGGGCGTCCCCGGCCGGGGGCGCCCTTCCGCGTTAGCCTGGAGCGTCAGACTCCAGCCAGCTCAGCAAGGGGCCAACCAACCCGTGCGCATCGCCAGGTTCTCCATCGACGGGAACGTCGCCTTCGGCGCGGTCGAGGGCGACAAGCCGGACGAGCTCGTCCTCGACATCATCAAGGGCATCCCGTTCGCGGAACACGAGCTCTCCGGCACCAAGGTGCCGCTGAGCAAGGTCCGGCTGCTCCCACCCGTGCTCCCCAACAAGGTCGTGGCCTTCGGCCGCAACTACGCCGAGCACGCGCGCGAACTCGGCAACGAGGTGCCCGACGCCCCGTTCGCCTTCTTCAAGCCGTCGACCTCCGTGATCGGCCCGGGCGACGACATCCAGTACCCGTCCTTCTCCCAGGACCTCCACCACGAGGCCGAGCTCGCCGTGGTCATCGGCCGCATGTGCCGCGAGGTCCCGCGCGAGCGCGTCAAGGACGTGATCCTCGGCTACACCTGCGCCAACGACATCACCGCGCGGGACGTCCAGAAGCGCGAGAAGCAGTGGGCCAGGGCCAAGGGCTTCGACTCCTCCTGCCCGCTCGGCCCGTGGGTGGAGACCGACCTCGACCCGAGCGACCTCACCATCCAGCTGACGGTCAACGGGCAGCAGCGGCAGCTCGGCCGCACCAGCGAGATGATCCACTCGATCGAGGACCTGATCGTCAACATCACCGAGGCCATGACGCTGCTCCCCGGCGACGTGATCCTCACGGGCACCCCGGCAGGGGTCGGCCCCCTGGCTGTCGGCGACGAGGTCGCCGTCAGCATCGAAGGCATCGGCACTCTCACCAACAAGGTTGTCAAGCGTGGCTAGCGCACCCGGCTCTCCCGTACGCGTCCGTTTCTGTCCCTCGCCCACCGGTAACCCCCATGTGGGCCTGGTCCGCACCGCCCTGTTCAACTGGGCGTTCGCCCGGCACCACCAGGGCACCCTGGTCTTCCGCATCGAGGACACCGACGCCGCCCGCGACTCCGAGGAGTCCTACGAGCAGCTCCTGGACTCGATGCGCTGGCTGGGCTTCGACTGGGACGAGGGCCCCGAGATCGGCGGCCCGCACGCGCCGTACCGCCAGTCGCAGCGCATGGACCTCTACCAGGACGTCGCGCGCAAGCTGCTGGACGCCGGCCACGCCTACCACTGCTACTGCTCCCAGGAGGAGCTGGACGCCCGCCGCGAGGCCGCCCGCGCCGCCGGGAAGCCCTCCGGCTACGACGGCCACTGCCGCGACCTGACCGAGGCGCAGGTCGAGGAGTACCGGGCCCAGGGCCGCAACCCGATCGTCCGGTTCCGCATGCCCGACGAGACGATCACCTTCACGGACCTGGTCCGCGGCGAGCTCACCTTCACCCCGGAGAACGTCCCGGACTACGGCATCGTCCGCGCCAACGGCGCCCCGCTGTACACGCTGGTCAACCCGGTCGACGACGCCCTGATGGAGATCACCCACATCCTGCGCGGCGAGGACCTGCTCTCCTCCACCCCCCGCCAGATCGCCCTGTACAAGGCGCTGATCGAGCTGGGCGTCGCCAAGGAGATCCCCGCCTTCGGCCATCTGCCGTACGTGATGGGCGAGGGCAACAAGAAGCTCTCCAAGCGCGACCCCCAGGCGTCCCTCAACCTCTACCGGGAGCGGGGCTTCCTCCCCGAGGGCCTGCTCAACTACCTCTCCCTCCTGGGCTGGTCGCTCTCCGCCGACCAGGACATCTTCACCACCGCCGAGCTGGTCGCGGCGTTCGACCTCAAGGACGTCAACCCCAACCCGGCGCGCTTCGACCTGAAGAAGTGCGAGGCCATCAACGCCGACCACATCCGCCTGCTCGACGTGAAGGACTTCACGGAGCGCTGCCGCCCGTGGCTGAGGGCCCCCTTCGCCCCCTGGGCGCCGGAGGACTTCGACGAGGCCCGCTGGCAGGCGATCGCCCCGCACGCGCAGACCCGCCTGAAGGTCCTGTCGGAGATCACCGACAACGTCGACTTCCTCTTCCTGCCCGAGCCGGTCTTCGACGAGCCGAGCTGGACGAAGGCGATGAAGGAGGGCAGCGACGCGCTGCTCACCACGGCCCGGGAGAAGCTCCGGGCCGCGGACTGGACCTCGGCCGAGTCCCTCAAGGAGGCCGTCCTGGCCGCCGGCGAGGCCCACGGCCTCAAGCTCGGCAAGGCCCAGGCCCCGGTCCGGGTGGCGGTCACCGGCCGCACGGTCGGCCTGCCCCTCTTCGAGTCCCTGGAGATCCTGGGCGAGGAGAAGACGCTGGCCCGCATCGACGCGGCACTGGCGAAGCTGGCGGCGGCGTAGGCACCGCCTGACGCACACGACGAGGGCGGCAGCTGCGGAAGCTGCCGCCCTCGTCGCATGCCCCCCGGCGAGGGTGCCGGGGGCAGGGGCGGGAGCTTTGGGCATCGACGTCCGAGGGGCGGAGATCGATGTCAGTGCCGACGGCTAGTGTTCCGGGGACTTGCCACACCGCCGTCGTACCGGGGGAGGTCCCGGCGCGTGCGCGCGGGCTCCGGCACGTGGGCGGCCCGGCCCAGCCCGCCCCGAAAGGCCCCGCGATGCCGATGTCCCCCCGTGACTACACCTGGCTGTTCACACCGGGCAGCACGTTCCGCTACGAGTCCGGGACCACCGGAGTGATCCAGGTGACCGACGGCGGCGCACTGGACCTGCCCACCGGCCGGGTCGTCGCCTGCGACCCCTTCGTGTACCTCGGCACCGGGGACATCGAGCCGTTCACGGTCACGGTGGCCCCCGGCCGCTACCGCGTCGAGGCGGCCGTGGCGACGCTCGCCCGGCCCGACGAGCCGCCGGCCGCCCGTCCCCACCGGCGGGTGGCCGCGGCCCGCCTCGTCATCCGCGACGAACCCGCCGTGACCTGGGAGTTGGCCCTGCTCCCCGGCCAGGACCCCGCCGAACTCGGCGACGACGAGTTCTTCGGCTACGGCGTGGACGCCGGCACCGGCTGCTTCTACGACGCCGCGGCGGAGGAGGGCTTCCCCGAGGCCGACGAGGACGAGGGCCCGCTGTGGGACGCCTTCGAGAACAGCGACTGGTCGGAGGGGCCCCATCTGGTGCGGTCCCCCGCCACCGGCCACACCCTGGCGGCCTTCACCTCCGGCTGGGGCGACGGCGCGTACCCGACCTGGACGGGCCGCTCCGCCGAGGGCGAGGTCACCTGCTTCGTCACCGACTTCTTCGTGGCCCCCGGCCCGGACGAGGGCACGAGCGGCCCCGCCTGAGCCGACGGCGGACCGGCGGCGATCGGCGGACAGACCGCCGTACTCCGCGTTACCGTCGGAGCATGAACATTCGCGCCGTGGTCTGGGACGTGGACGACACCCTTTTCGACTACACGACCGCGGACCGGGAGGGCATGCGCGGCCATCTCACGGCGGAGGGGCTGCTGGACGGGTACGGCACCCCGGAACAGGCCCTGGACCTGTGGCGGGAGATCACCGACCGGCAGTGGGCGCGCTACGCGGCCGGCGAGGCCACCTTCGAGGACCAGCGCCGCGACCGGGTGCGGGTCTTCCTGGGACGGGAGATGACCGACGACGAGGCCGACGACTGGTTCCGGCGCTACGTCGGCCACTACGAGGCCGCCTGGGCCCTCTTCCCGGACGTCCTGCCCGTCCTCGACGCCCTCGCCGCCAGCCACCGGCACGCGGTGCTCTCCAACTCCAGCATCCACGTCCAGGACCGCAAGCTGCGCGTCCTCGGCGTCCACGACCGCTTCGAGGCGATCCTGTGCGCCGCCGAGCTGGGCGTGTCCAAGCCCGAGCCGGCCGCCTTCCTCGCGGCCTGCGAGGCACTGTCCCTCCCCCCGCACGAGGTGGCCTACGTCGGCGACCACCCGGAGATCGACGGCCAGGGCGCCGCGGACGCCGGACTGCTCTCGGTGTGGATCGACCGCTTCGGCGGTACGGCAACCGTGGAGCTCCCGTCCGGACGGCACCGGATCGCCACCCTCGCCGAACTGCCCGCGATCCTCGGCGCCGATACCCGTTTTGGAGCCCGGTCCACCTTCGGGTAATGTTCTTTCTGCGCCGCCGGGGAGCGGGCCGAAAGGCCGGAACCCGGAGGCGCAAGCTAGAACAAAATCCCCTCCGGGGCTTGCGTTCCAGTGGCCTATGGTGTAATTGGCAGCACGACTGATTCTGGTTCAGTTAGTCTTGGTTCGAGTCCAGGTAGGCCAGCTCGCAGAGCTCATCTGCGCCCGCGGATCACATCCGCAAGCCCCCGTTGTGTAGCGGCCTAGCACGCTGCCCTCTCAAGGCAGTAGCGCCGGTTCGAATCCGGTCGGGGGTACTGGTTCCGACCACCTCGGAATCGCTAGGGCCCCCGTTGTGTAGCGGCCTAGCACGCCGCCCTCTCAAGGCGGTAGCGCCGGTTCGAATCCGGTCGGGGGTACTGACTGGTCTAAACCACATTGGTCTATGGTGTAATTGGCAGCACGACTGATTCTGGTTCAGTTAGTCTTGGTTCGAGTCCAGGTAGACCAGCTCGGACCTGCGGAAACGCAGTGTCCACGCCCCCGTTGTGTAGCGGCCTAGCACGCCGCCCTCTCAAGGCGGTAGCGCCGGTTCGAATCCGGTCGGGGGTACACCATCGCAAGGCCCCTCGCTTCGGCGGGGGGCCTTCGCCGTGTCCCGGCACACGCTCACTCGAAGCCGTACCGCCGTGCCTCACTCGAAGCCGTACCGCCGTGCCGACTCCTCCTCCTGTGCCAGCCGGTGCAGCGCCTGCAACATCGGCTCGACGAGGATCGCCCCCAGCACCGCCGTCTCGACCCGCTCCGCCTCCGACTCCCGCGTCTCCACGAAGTCCAGGTCGAGCACCGCCGCCCGGTGCATCAACCGGGCGTAGGACACGAGGAGTTCGGCGTCCCAGTCGTAGCCCAGCCGGCGCAGCGCGGCCACCGACACCACGAGCGAGCGGTAGGCGGGCGAGAGGCTCGTCAGCAGCCGGGCGTTCGCCCAGCCGAGCGTGTGCAGCAACGCGTCCGCCTCCCGCTGCGCGGACCGTACGTGCTCGTCCTCGGTGTCCGGCTCCGGCACCTGCGGGAGCGCCCACAGGGCCGCGCCCAGACGGACCGTACGGCCCAGGGAGTCGTCGTCGACGTGGCCGAGGACCTCCCGGACCGTGGCCACCGGGACCCTGCCCACCTGGATCATCGCGCGCACCAGCCGCAGCCGGCGCAGGTGCTCCTCGTCGTACTCGGCGGTCGTCGTGTTGATCTGGCGGCCGGGCGGCAACAGGCCCTCGCGCAGGTAGTACTTGATCGTCGCGGTGGCCACGCCACTGCGCTCGCTCAATTCGGCCAGCCGCATCTCTTGTGCTCCTTGTTGGTCAGCGGCACTATCCAAGCATGGACGGGAACGGGAAACGGACCTCGACCGCACGCCGGACCACCGCGGACGCCCGCGGAGAGGTGGTCGTCCTGCTGATCGGCATGCGGATCAACCACTTCCGGGCCGTACACCAGTGGCTGCCGGTCCTGCTGGCCATGTTCCGCATGCTGGCCGAGCTGAAGAAGGAGCCCGGCCGCGGGCTGCTCTCCCGGGTACTGCTCACGGCCTCCCCGCGGACGTACTACGTCGTCCAGTACTGGGAGTCCAAGGAGAAGCTGTACGCGTACGCGAGCGCGCCCGACGCCTTCCATCACGCGGTGTGGACGAAGGTCAACCGCATGGAACGGGACGGGAAGCTGGGCGGCCATGTGGGGATCTGGCACGAGACGTACGTCGTGCCGGAGGGGTCCTACGAAGCGATCTACGGCGACATGCCGGCGTTCGGACTCGCCGCCGCGCACGGGCAGGTCCCGCTGGAGCGGCGCGGCCGGACCGCGAAGGACCGCTACGCCTACCGCACGGCGGAGGCCGGCGGGAAGACCGGGTGACGGGGGGATCCGGGGGACCGGGGAGAGCCTGCCGCGGCGTTGAGGCCGGCTCTCCCCGGTGACGTCCCGGGGTGTCCCGTTCTACCGGGCGGCCGCTCAGCCGGTGCGGCGCAGGGCTTCCGACAGGCGGGAGGCCGCGTCGATGACGGCCTGGGCGTGCATCCGGCCCGGGTGGCGCGACAGGCGCTCGATCGGACCGGAGACCGAGACGGCGGCCACCACGCGGTTGGACGGGCCGCGTACCGGCGCCGAGACGGAGGCGACGCCCGGTTCGCGCTCGCCGATGGACTGGGCCCAGCCCCGGCGCCGTACGCCCGACAGGGCCGTCGCCGTGAAGCGGGCCCCCTGAAGGCCGCGGTGGAGGCGCTCGGGCTCCTCCCAGGCCATGAGGATCTGAGCCGAGGAGCCGGCCTTCATGGTGAGCGTCGAACCGACCGGGACCGTGTCCCGAAGGCCGGACAGACGTTCCGCCGCGGCGACGCAGATGCGCATGTCGCCCTGGCGGCGGTAGAGCTGTGCGCTCTCGCCCGTGATGTCGCGGAGGTGGGTGAGCACCGGGCCGGCGGTGGCGAGGAGACGATCCTCACCGGCGGCCGCGGCCAGTTCCGCCAGGCGAGGACCGAGAATGAAACGGCCCTGCATGTCCCGCGCCACCATGCGGTGGTGTTCCAGAGCCACGGCCAGCCGGTGGGCCGTGGGTCGTGCCAGTCCGGTCGCCGCGACCAAGCCCGCGAGGGTGGCCGGACCGGACTCCAGGGCGCTCAGGACAAGTGCTGCCTTGTCCAGGACGCCGACGCCGCTACTGTTGTCCATGAAACGATATTCCCGTCTCACTCTGTGAAACGCAAGTTCAATTTTCCGTGAGACGCGCAACCCTTGGATGCACAGCGCCCGAAGACCGACGGGCCTGGCGGAGGGTGCCCGTGAACAGGGGCGTGGGCGCCGCCTCCACAAGATCTCTAGTTGGGCCGGTGATCGTCTGCCGGCCGGAGGGAAAGCGATGGGTAGGACACTCGCGGAGAAGGTCTGGGACGACCATGTCGTCCGGCGCGCCGAGGGCGAGCCCGACCTCCTCTTCATCGATCTGCACCTGCTGCACGAGGTGACCAGCCCGCAGGCCTTCGACGGCCTGCGCAAGAGCGGCCGCACGGTGCGCCGTCTCGACCTCACCATCGCCACCGAGGACCACAACACCCCGACCCTCGACATCGACAAGCCCATCGCGGACCCGGTCTCCCGCGTCCAGCTGGAGACGCTGCGCAAGAACGCGGCCGAGTTCGGCGTGCGTCTGCACCCGCTGGGCGACGTCGAGCAGGGCGTCGTGCACGTCGTCGGCCCGCAGCTGGGTCTGACCCAGCCCGGCATGACCGTCGTCTGCGGCGACTCGCACACCTCCACGCACGGCGCCTTCGGCGGTCTGGCCTTCGGTATCGGCACCTCGCAGGTCGAGCACGTGCTGGCCACCCAGACGCTGCCGATGACCCGGCCCAAGACCATGGCGATCACCGTCGACGGCGAACTGCCCGACGGCGTCACCGCCAAGGACCTGATCCTGGCGATCATCGCGAAGATCGGCACCGGCGGCGGCCAGGGCTACGTCCTGGAGTACCGCGGCTCCGCCATCGAGAAGCTCTCGATGGAAGCCCGGATGACCATCTGCAACATGTCGATCGAGGCCGGCGCCCGCGCGGGCATGATCGCCCCCGACGAGACCACCTTCGCCTACCTCGAGGGCCGCCCGCACGCCCCCAAGGGCGAGGACTGGGACGCGGCCGTCGCGTACTGGAAGACGCTGAAGACGGACGACGACGCCGAGTTCGACGCCGAGGTCGTCATCGACGCCGCCGCGCTGTCGCCGTTCGTCACCTGGGGCACCAACCCCGGCCAGGGCGCGCCGCTTTCGGCGAACGTCCCCGACCCGGCTTCGTACGAAGACGCTTCGGAGCGCCTCGCCGCCGAAAAGGCCCTGGAGTACATGGGGTTGGAGGCCGGCCAGCCGCTGCGCGACATCAAGGTGGACACCGTCTTCGTAGGCTCCTGCACCAACGGGCGCATCGAGGACCTGCGGGCCGCCGCGGAGATCGTCAAGGACCGCAAAGTCGCCGACGGCGTACGGATGCTGGTCGTCCCCGGCTCCGCCCGGGTGGGCCTCCAGGCCGTCGCCGAGGGCCTGGACGTCGTCTTCAAGGAGGCCGGCGCCGAATGGCGGCACGCGGGCTGCTCGATGTGCCTGGGCATGAACCCCGACCAGCTCGCGCCGGGTGAGCGCTCCGCGTCCACCTCCAACCGCAACTTCGAGGGCCGGCAGGGCAAGGGCGGTCGCACCCACCTGGTGTCGCCGCAGGTCGCGGCGGCCACCGCGGTCCTGGGCCACCTGGCCTCCCCGGCCGACCTGTCCGACGCCGAGACCCGTACGCCCGCTGGAGTCTGATCAGCCATGGAAGCATTCACCACGCACACCGGCCGGGCCGTCCCGCTGCGCCGTTCCAACGTCGACACCGACCAGATCATCCCTGCTCACTGGCTCAAGAAGGTGACCCGGGACGGTTTCGAGGACGGGCTGTTCGAGGCCTGGCGCAAGGACCCGGAGTTCATCCTCAACCGCCCCGAGCGGCAGGGTGCGACCGTCCTGGTCGCCGGCCCCGACTTCGGCACCGGCTCCTCCCGTGAGCACGCCGTCTGGGCGCTGCAGAACTACGGTTTCAAGACCGTCATCTCCTCCCGCTTCGCCGACATCTTCCGTGGCAACTCGCTGAAGAACGGCCTGCTCACCGTGGTCATCGAGCAGAAGATCGTGGACGCCCTCTGGGAGCTCACGGAGAAGGACCCCACGGCTGAGGTCACTGTGGACCTTGAGGCGCGTGAGGTGCGGGCCGAGGGCATCACCGCCTCCTTCGAGCTGGACGAGAACTCCCGCTGGCGGCTGCTGAACGGCCTGGACGACATCTCCATCACCCTCCAGAACGAGGACGACATCGCCGCCTACGAGGCCGGGCGCCCGTCGTTCAAGCCGCGCACGCTCCAGGTCTGACCCCCTGGGACAGGTCGACTTTCGGCCACCGCGACACCCCCTCCGTACCCCCGATCGGTCCGATCGGGGGTACGGCTGTGTCTGCCCCCTTTCGGCCCCCGGGTCCTCACCATTCCTCCCAACGCCCCACGTTAACGGGGTGGTTGGCCGGGTAAGCGCCCTCTGGCGACGTGGCCCGCGACGGCACCCGGGCGGCGGCTCGAGGCGGCAGTTGCCCCCTGGGGGGGCGACAACTCGCCCCAGATGGCACAATCTGTGCATGGAACACGACGGCCAACTCGAGCTCTATACGGCAGTCGCGAACCAGCTCAAGGAAGCGCACTCGCGGGTGCGCGCACTGCAAGTCCCGGAGGGCGTACGGATGGCGCTGACCCGGAAGCTGCTGGTCATTACGGCCGCGGCCAAGCACGATCTCGCCGATGCGACAAGGCGTCTGGAGCGGTTCATGGCGGACCTCGACGAAGGGCGAATGCCCGAAGAGGAGAGCTGATCGCCTCCGGAGCAGCCGAGTTCGTTGCGGCACAAGGGTGATTAGCCCGTTTCGTGTTTGATTTGCGGTATATATCTGCCTAACGTGCGAAAAAGCTTGAACACTTTCGTTCTGGCGATGTCTCCGAAGGGGAAGACGTGAACAAGGCGCAGCTCGTAGAAGCGATTGCCGACAAGCTGGGCGGCCGACAGCAGGCCGCCGACGCCGTCGACGCGGTCCTGGACGCGATCGTCCGCGCGACCGTCGCGGGGGAGAGGGTCTCGGTCACCGGCTTCGGTTCGTTCGAGAAGGTCGACCGCCCGGCGCGTTACGCACGCAACCCCCAGACGGGCGAGCGTGTTCGTGTCAAGAAGACGTCCGTACCGCGCTTCCGCGCAGGCCAGGGCTTCAAGGACCTGGTGAGCGGCTCGAAGAAGCTGCCGCGTGGCGGCGAGGTCTCCGTCAAGAAGGCCCCCAAGGGCAGCCTGACCGGCGGCGCGACCGCGACGGTCAAGAAGGCCGCAGCGAAGAAGGCCACCACCAAGACGGCTGCCGCCAAGAAGGCGGCTCCGGCGAAGAAGGCGGCGACGGCGAAGAAGACCACGGCCGCCGCCAAGAAGACGACCGCCAAGAAGGCGGCCACCAAGACGGCGACGCCCGCGGCGAAGAAGGCCTCCACCGCGAAGACCGCGGCCGCCGCCAAGAAGACCACGGCCAAGAAGGCCCCGGCGAAGAAGGCGACGGCCACGAAGGCCCCGGCCAAGAAGTCGACCGCCCGCAAGACCACCGCCAAGAAGACCACCGCGCGCTAGGCGCCGGAGGCCAGGGGCACCCACGCGCCGGGCCGGACTCCCTCTCGGAGTCCGGCCCGCGGCGTGTCCGGGGGCTGTTCTCCGGCCCGGTCACCGGCCCTCACCGACGGCTCCGGCACCGATGTCCCCGCACCGGCGGCCCTGGTCACCGGCGCTGACGACGGTCCTGCTGTCGACGGCCCTGCTGACGACGGCCCTGACGGCGGCCCTGTCGACGGCACTGGTCACCGGCGCTGATCGCCGGTGCCGGCACGGCCGGTTCCTGTTGCCGAGCTCCATCACCGGGCCAGCCGCCGGCTTCCGCCGCCGTCCCTGATCGCCGGTCCTGATCGCCGGTCCCGCACCGCCGGTTCCGGCCGTCGGTCCCGCACCGCCGGTCCCTGCCGTCGGTCCGGTTCAGAAGGTCTGCAAGGTCACCAGGGTGATGCGCCGGGCGTCGCCCTCGCCCTCGGTCTCGATCCGCACCCGCTGCCCCGGCCGCAGCAGCCTGAGCCCGCCCGCGTCGAACGCCGGGGCGTCGAAGGGCACCGGGGTGCCGTCGTCCAGCAGCACCTGTCCGCTGCGGGTGCCGGGGTCGTAGGTGTACGCGGTGGCCTGCATGGTCGGCAGCCTACTGTCCGGGGATCAGCAGGCGCGCGGCCGCCCTGGCCGTCCGGGGACCCACGCCCAGGGCCAGCGCCGCCCGCAGGTCCTCGCCGGTGTCCACGTCCTGGCGTACGGAATCCACCGCGTCGAGGCGGAGTTCCACGGCTCCGGAAGCGCGGTGACGGGCGCGGGAATCCGTGCCGAATGCCGGGAGCAATTCACGGCCTCGGGCCACCGCGAGAAGCGTCGTGCCGATCGCGGCCGCGTCGGGGAGAAAAGAGCGCGGGAATTGCGCGGCCGCCGCCAGGACGCGGGTCAATTCCTGGGGGCGCAGAGCCGGGAGATCGGCGTTCAGGGCGGCGAGCGCGTCGTCCGGGCGCTCACCGCGTACGACGGCCGCGGCGTGCGCCAGAGCGGCGTTGAGACCGGAGCGCGGCTCGTCGGGGACGGTGCGGGCGCCCAGCGCCGTGAGTTCCCGACCCGCCAGGACGTCGTCCGTGACGACCACCACATCCCGTACCGCCGGGCAGGCCAGGGCGGCCGCGACCGTGTCCTGGGCGAAGGCGAGGGCGAGCCCCGGGCGCAGCCCGTCGCCCGCGGTGTCCGCGAGCCTGCTCTTGGCCAGCGCCAACGGCTTCAGGGGTATGACCATGCTCCACAGCACCGCTGTACCGTCCCTCTCTCGTCGCCGCCATTGTCACCCGGCTCTTCAGGAGGTCCCTCGATCGGGGCGTACGGTGTTCTCGACAGACCGGCGGCCCGGGGCGACACTTGTGCGGCCCCCAGGGGCCGGAGGAAGTTCTAGAGGAAGGTGTCCGCGTGCCCCGCCGCAGAATCGGCTTCTGGTACCGCTTCGCTGCGGTCCTCTGCAAACCGCCGCTGGTGGTTCTGATCAAGCGGGACTGGCAAGGAATGCAGCACATTCCGGCCGAGGGCGGATTTATCACCGCGGTGAACCACAATTCACACATCGATCCCTTCGCCTACGCGCACTATCAGTACAACACCGGACGAGTGCCGCGATTCCTGGCGAAGAGCGGGCTTTTCCGTCAGGGATTCGTCGGCGCCGCGATGCGGGGCACCGGGCAGATCCCCGTCTACCGCGAGAGCACCGACGCGCTCAGCGCCTTCCGGGCCGCGATCGACGCCGTGGAGCGCGGCGAGTGCGTCGCCTTCTACCCCGAGGGCACCCTCACCCGTGACCCCGACGGCTGGCCGATGACCGCCAAGACGGGGGCCGCACGCGTCGCCCTGCAGACCAAGTGCCCGGTGATCCCGATCGCGCAGTGGGGGGCCAACGAACTGCTCCCGCCCTACGCCAAGAAGCCGCACCTCCTGCCGCGCAAGACGCACCACGTCCTGGCGGGCCCGCCCGTGGACCTGGACCGCTTCTACGACAAGGAGATGACTCCCGAGCTGCTGAAGGAGGCGACGGAGGTCATCATGGCCGCCATCACCGTCCTGCTGGAGGAGATCCGCGGCGAGAAGGCGCCCGCCACGCCCTACGACCCCCGTCGGGAGCGGATCGAGCAGCGGCGCCGTACGCAGGCACAGACACCGGCACAGACGCAGACACCGGCGCAGACACAGGCACAGGCACAGACACAGGCAGGCCGGACGGCCGGCCGAGAAGGGGAGAACGGCACGTGAGCAAGCCCGTCAAGGCGGCCGTCTTCGGCACCGGATCCTGGGGCACCGCCTTCGGCATGGTCCTCGCCGACGCGGGCTGCGAGGTGACGCTCTGGGCGCGCCGCGCCGACCTCGTCGACGCGGTCAACTCCACCCGGACCAACCCCGACTACCTCCCGGGCGTCGAGCTGCCCGAGAACCTGCGGGCCACCTCCGACCCCGCCGAGGCCGCGCGCGACGCCGACTTCACCGTCCTCGCCGTCCCCTCCCAGACCCTGCGCACCAACCTCGCCGAGTGGCGCCCGCTGCTCGCCCAGGACACCGTCCTCGTCTCACTGATGAAGGGCGTCGAACTCGGCACGACCATGCGGATGAGCGAGGTCGTCGAGGACGTCGCCAAGGTGGGCCGGGACCGCGTCGCCGTCGTCACCGGTCCCAACCTCGCGCGGGAGATCGCCTCGCGGATGCCGGCCGCGTCCGTCGTCGCCTGCACCGACGAGACCGTCGCCCGGCGTCTCCAGGCCGCCTGCCACACCAGCTACTTCCGCCCCTACACCAACACCGACGTGGTCGGCTGCGAGCTGGGCGGCGCCGTGAAGAACGTCATCGGGCTGGCCGTCGGGATCGCCGACGGCATGGGCCTCGGCGACAACGCCAAGGGCTCGCTGATCACCCGCGGCCTCGCCGAGACCACCCGCCTCGGCCTCGCCATGGGAGCCGACCCGCTCACCTTCTCCGGCCTCGCCGGTCTCGGCGACCTGGTGGCGACCTGCTCCTCGCCGCTGTCCCGCAACCACACCTTCGGCACCAACCTGGGCAAGGGCATGACCCTCCAGGAGACCATCGCGGTCACCCGCCAGACCGCCGAGGGCGTCAAGTCCTGCGAGTCGGTGCTGGATCTGGCCCGTCGGCACGGCGTCGACATGCCCATCACGGAGACGGTCGTCGGCATCGTCCACGAGGGCAAGCCGCCGGTGGTGGCGCTGAAGGAACTGATGTCGCGCAGCGCGAAGCCGGAACGACGCTGAGCGATCCCCTGAGTCGACGCTGTCTCCGGGCCCTACCACCGGGTACTCTCATCGCGATATGAGCACCGAGAACCTCCCCCAGAGCCCTGAGCAGCCGTCTCGCAAGCCGCGCGTGGCCGTCGTGTTCGGCGGGCGCAGCTCCGAACACGGGATCTCCGTGGTCACCGCCGGCGCCGTCCTCGCGGCCGTCGACCGGACCAAGTACGAGGTCCTGCCGATCGGCATCACCCAGGACGGCCGCTGGGCGCTCACCGCCGACGCGCCGGATCGCATGGCGATCAGCGACCGCCGCACGCCGAGCGTCGAGGACCTGGCCGAGTCGCAGGAGGGCGGCGTGGTGCTCCCCGTCGACCCCGCGAGCCGCGAAGTCGTCTACAGCGAGCCCGGATCGGTACCGAAGGCGCTCGGCGAGGTCGACGTCGTCTTCCCCGTGCTCCACGGCCCGTACGGCGAGGACGGCACGCTCCAGGGGCTGCTGGAGCTGTCCGGGATCCCGTACGTGGGTTCGGGCGTGCTCGCCTCGGCCGTCGGCCAGGACAAGGAGTACATGAAGCGGGTGTTCACCTCCTTCGGGCTGAAGGTGGGTCCGTACCTGGTGATCCGGCCGCGCGAGTGGCAGCGGGACGAGTCCGCCGCCCGCAAGAAGATCATCGACTTCGCCGGCGAACACGGCTGGCCGCTCTTCGTGAAGCCCGCGCGCGCGGGCTCCTCCATCGGCATCACCAAGGTCGACGACCTGTCGGGTCTCGACGAGGCGATCGCCGAGGCGCAGCGTCACGACCCGAAGATCCTGGTCGAGGCGGCGCTGCGGGGCCGCGAGATCGAGTGCGGCGTGCTGGAGTTCGAGGACGGGCCGCGGGCCTCCGTCCCGGCCGAGATCCCGCCGCCGGAGGCGCACGCCTACTACGACTTCGAGGCCAAGTACATCGACTCCACCCCCGGCATCGTCCCGGCGCCGCTGACGCCCGAGGAGACCGCCGAGGTGCGCCGGCTCGCGGTGGACGCCTTCGAGGCGGCCTCCTGCGAGGGTCTGGTCCGGGCGGACTTCTTCCTCACCGAGGACGGGGAGTTCGTGATCAACGAGATCAACACCATGCCGGGCTTCACGCCGATCTCCATGTACCCGCAGATGTGGCAGGCGACCGGCGTCGACTACCCGGAGCTGGTGGACCGGCTGGTGCAGTCGGCCCTGCGCAGGCCGACGGGCCTGCGCTGATCCGGCTCCCGCCGGTACGACCCAGGCCCACATGGCCGAGCCTCCCGTCTGCCCCGCGGGCGACGACGGGAATGTGACGACAGGACCTAGTCGGCGATCCCTTCGGGGATCGCCTTCTTGATGGCGGCGGCCAGGTCGACGAGCGGTGCCATGCCGTTGCCCGTGCGGTCCTCGGGGATCGTGACCTCGACGTAGGCCCTGCGCAGCGTCGTGGTGAAGCGGAACGAGCCGTTCTCCTGCTTCTCCAGCAGCCAGCCGACCCCGTTCACCTCGACCCCGTCGGCCTCCTCGTCGCTCATCTCGGCGGGCCGTTCGACACCGCAGCGCAGTATGATCGCCGGGTTCCCCCAGCCCGCGGTCAGCGGGGACGCGGGTGAGGGATCCCGTCGGCCGAGGTCGTCCACCTCGGACGGCAGCGCCTTGTCCAGGTTCCGGCACA
This sequence comes from Streptomyces sp. NPDC003247, assembly GCF_042888135.1. NCBI lineage: Bacteria > Bacillati > Actinomycetota > Actinomycetes > Kitasatosporales > Streptomycetaceae > Streptomyces > Streptomyces sp. NPDC003247. The sequence continues at coordinate 180,670 of NZ_JBIAPF010000009.1, read as the reverse complement.
GTTCGGTGACCGGGGCCGAGGGGCTGGGAACCGCCGCCGACGCGTCACCGTCTGCTGAGGAGCAGCCCACCGCAGCGAGCAGGAGGGCGAGCGACGGCGCAACGACCGGCCGGTGGCGGAGAAGGTTCACCGGCCCAGGGTAGACGGGGGCTACAGATGCACGACCGGGCAGGTCAGGGTACGGGTGATCCCGTCCACCTGCTGGACCTTGGCGACCACCATGCGGCCGAGGTCGTCGACCGTGTCGGCCTGGGCCCGCACGATCACGTCGTAGGGCCCCGTCACGTCCTCGGCCTGGACGACCCCGGGGATCTTGCTGATCGTCTCGGCGACGGTCGACGCCTTGCCGACCTCCGTCTGGATCAGGATGTACGCCTGTACCACGGAACCTCCAGGGCGGCCACGAGGATCATGTGGGGAAAAGGAACGCCACGGTATCGCGTCGCCGCTCACCGCGGGGAGACCTGCGGGGCCCACGGATCGCGCGCCGGGGTGCGGGCAGGACAGAGGTTGACGGCCTTCTCGACCGTATCGAGGACACTGGTGGCGCGCGACCGGGCACGGACAGGGACAGAAGGGGAGCCAGGACGATGAAGGGCACGGTCGGTGAGCTCGGGGAGTTCGGGCTCATCAGGGAGCTCACCTCCCGTCTCACCACCACCCCGGCGGTCCGGGTCGGCCCCGGCGACGACGCCGCCGTGGTCGCCGCACCCGACCGACGGGTCGTGGCCACTACCGACATCCTGGTGGAGGGCCGGCACTTCCGCCGCGACTGGTCCACCGCCTACGACGTCGGCCGCAAGGCCGCCGCGCAGAACCTCGCCGACATCGCCGCGATGGGCGCCGTGCCGACCGCCGTGCTGCTCGGCCTCGTCGTGCCCGCCGAACTGCCGGTGACCTGGCCGACCGAGCTGATGGACGGACTGCGGGACGAGTGCCAGGTCGCCGGGGCCGCGGTCGTCGGCGGTGACGTCGTCCGCGGCGACACGATCATGGTGTCGATCACCGCGCTCGGCGACCTGCGCAACCAGGAGCCGATCACCCGGGCCGGCGCCCAGCCCGGCGACCTGGTGGCGGTCACCGGCTGGCTGGGCTGGTCCGCCGCCGGGTACGCGGTCCTCTCCCGCGGGTTCCGCTCGCCGCGCGCCTTCGTCGAGGCCCACCGCCGTCCCGAACCCCCGTACCACGCGGGCCCGGCGGCAGCCGTGCTCGGCGCGACGGCCATGTGCGACGTGAGCGACGGGCTGATCGCCGACCTCGGGCACATCGCCGAGGCGAGCAAGGTCCGCATCGACATCCGGTCCGGCGCGATCGACATCCCCACGCAGATGAACGACATCGGCCAGGCCGTCGGCGTCGACCCCATCCAGTGGGTGCTGACCGGGGGAGAGGACCACGCGATCGTGGCGACCTTCCCGCCGGACGTGAAGCTGCCGGCCCGCTGGAAGGTGATCGGCGAGGTCCTCAACCCCTCCGCGCTGCCCCAGGTGACGGTCGACGGGGCACCCTGGACCAGCAAGGGCGGCTGGGACCACTTCGGGAGCATAGAGTCATGAGCGTCCTTCCCCGTGTGCTGACCGTCGCCGGCTCCGACTCCGGTGGGGGCGCGGGCATCCAGGCGGACCTGAAGACCATGCTCGCGCTCGGCGTGCACGGCATGAGCGTGGTCACCGCCGTCACCGCCCAGAACTCCCTCGGAGTGCAGGGTGCCTGGGAGCTGCCCGCCGAGGCGGTGCGGGCCCAGTACCGCAGCGTCGTCGACGACATCGGCGTCCAGGCCGTGAAGACCGGGATGCTCGCCTCCGCCGAACTCGTCGAGACGGTGGCCGAGTTGCTCGCCGGCACGGACGCGCCGGCCGTCGTCGACCCGGTGGGCGTCTCCAAGCACGGCGACCCGCTGCTGGCGGCCTCGGCACTGGACTCCGTCCGCACCAAGCTGCTGCCGGTCGCGACCGTCGCCACCCCGAACCTCGACGAGGTGGCGCAGCTCACGGGCGTGCGGGTCGCCTCGGAGCGGGAGCTGCCCGAGGCCGCGGCCGCCGTGCTGGCGTACGGGCCGCGATGGGTGCTGATCAAGGGCGGTCATCTCTCCGGCGACGCCGTCGACCTGCTCACCGACGGCTCCGAGGAGCACTGGCTGCGCGCCCCCCGGCACGACAACCGGCACACCCACGGCACCGGCTGCACCCTGGCGTCGGCGATCGCGTCGCAGCTGGCGCGGGGGCGGACCGTGCCGGAGGCGGTGACGGCGGCCAAGCGGTACGTCACCGGGGCGATCGCGGCGGGGTTCGCCCTGGGCGGGGGCATCGGGCCGGTGAACCACGGCTGGGAGCTCACCCGGCGGGCGGAGACGCCCGGGGCCTGAGGCCCGTCGGGGGAGCACGTCGTTCCGGACAGCACGTCGTTCCGGACAGCACGTGTGCCCGGACAGAACGTCGTCAGGTACCGAACGACGTTGTCAGGTACAGAACGTCTTCAGGTACAGCAGAAAGCCGGCCCACGCGAGGTGGACCGGCTTTGTGCAGCGAACCGGCAGTGGCCGCGCGCTCAGCTGAGCGTCAGCGCGAGACCTTGCCGGCCTTGATGCACGAGGTGCAAGCGTTCACGCGCTTCGGCGTCCCGCTCACCACGGTACGCACACGCTGGATGTTCGGGTTCCAGCGACGGGACGTACGGCGGTGCGAGTGCGAGATGTTGTTGCCGAAGCCCGGCCCCTTGCCGCAGACGTCGCAGTTGGCAGCCACGGGTCACTCCAAAGACTTCAGATGCACTTACGGTTGATCCCGGCATGCCGGGATCGAGATCGTTGGGATCAGAGATCTGAGTGGCGGTGCCAGGGGGATGGCCCGATCAGGATCGGGCAACCGGAGCAGCATACAACGACTGCGCCAGTGCAACGAAACTACCATGGCCGCCCACGGGCCGGTGCCCGGCCCTCTTCCGGTGGACACCCGCCCACGGTCTACGCTGCGTCCCAGTCCAGCAGCTCAAGGAGGCGCAGGTGCCGCAGGTGCCGCAGACATTCCTCGATGCTCTCGCGGTGCGCACCTGGTGCGGTCTGGCGCTGCGCGCGCTGGGACGGGACCGCGAGGAGATCGACGCGATCAACGTCTATCCCGTCGCGGACGGGGACACCGGCACCAACCTGTACCTGACCGTCGAGTCGGCGGCGGCCGCCGTCGAGGCCGTGTTCGCCGGGTACGAGGCCGGCTCGGCCGCCGCCGGGAAGCCCTCCCTCGCCGACGCCGTCCGCGCGATGGCGCACGGCGCGCTCATAGGCGCGCGCGGGAACTCCGGGACAATCCTCGCGCAGCTGCTGCGCGGCATGGCCCAGGTGCTCGCCGAGGGTGAGCCCCCTCACACGGACGCGGCGGGACTTCGGCTGGCCCTGCGGCACGCCTCCGACTCCGCCCGGCAGGCCGTCGCCCACCCGGTCGAGGGCACCGTCCTGTCGGTGGCCTCGGCCGCCGCCGACGCGGCGGGCGGGACCGGGGGCGACTGCGGGACGGTGGCCCGGGCGGCCCACCAGGGGGCGTGCGCGGCGCTCGCCGCGACGCCGGGCCAGCTGGCCGTCCTGGAGCGTGCCGGGGTCGTCGACGCGGGCGGGCGGGGGCTGGTGACGGTGCTCTCGGCGCTGGTGGAGACACTGACGGGGGAGCGGCCGGGCACCTTCGCCACAGCCCCGTCCACCGCAACCGCTTCTCCCTCCACCGCAACCGCCACCGTGGGCCCCACCGGGGGCGGCGGCTGCCCGGAGACCGCGGGGGGCGACGGCCCCGCCTTCGAGGTCATCTACCTCCTGGAGGCGCCCGACGCGGCCGTGGACCGGTTGCGGGAACGGCTCGACGCGCTTGGCGACTCGCTCGTCGTGGTCGGCGGCGACGGACTGTGGAACGTCCACGTGCACGTCGACGACGCCGGCGCCGCCGTGGAAGCGGGCGTCGAGGCCGGCCGGCCCCACCGCATCCGCATCACGCACTTCGGCGCCGGCGACGCGCACACCCGCGGAGCCGACCGCCCGGCCCGCGACCGCGCCGAGCGGGCGGTCGTCGCCGTCGTCCCCGGCGAGGGCCTGGCCGGGCTGTACGCCGAGGCCGGCGCGACCACGGTCCTCGCCCGGCCCGGGGAGCCCCCCGCGAGCGGTGAACTCGTCGAGGCCGTACGGCGCGCCCACGCGCGCGAGGTCGTCCTGCTGCCCAACGACCCCGACCTGCGCCACACCGCGGCCGCCGCGGCCGAGCAGGTCCGCTCGGAGGGCGTCCGGGTGGCCCTCATCCCGACCCGGTCCGCGGTCCAGGGGATCGCCGCGCTCGCCGTGCACGAGCCGGACCGCCGGTTCGACGAGGACGTCGTGTCGATGACCTCGGCGGCCGGCGCCACCCGCCACGCCGAGGTCGCCGTCGCCGAGCGCCAGTCCTGGACCATGGCCGGCATCTGCCAGGCCGGTGACGTCCTCGGGCTCATCGACGGTGACGTGGCCGTCATCGGCGCCGACGTCACCGCCACCGCCGAGACCGTCCTGGACCGCATGCTGGCCGCGGGCGGGGAGCTCGTCACCCTGGTGCTCGGCGACGAGGCCCCCGAGGGCATCGCCGAGCACCTGCGCACACGGGTGCGGGAGAGGTACCTCGCCGTCGACACGGTGGTGTACCGCGGCGGACGGCAGGGCGCGCTCCTGCTGATCGGCGTCGAGTAGCGAAGGCCCCGCCCCGGCGGCCCTGCTCGGACGCCCCGCTCCACCGGTCCGCTCAGCCCGTCGCCTGCTCCTCCACCACCTGAAGCAACTGCTCCGCCTCCGCCCGCCGCGCCCGTACGGTCTCGTCGGCCCCGCCGTCGGCGTCCGCGGTGTCCGCGTACGCCCGGAGCACCGCACGCGCGCGTGCCGCCGCCTGCGCCGGACGGCCCAGGTCGGTCTCCAGCCAGCCCGCGGCCAGCTCGGCGCCGGTGCGGGCGTGCGGCGGGGTGCCGTCGTCCAGGGAGACGAACACCGCGACCGCCCGCGCCATCTGCCCCAGGGCCTCCTCCAGCGTGGCCCGGATGGAGTCGTCGTCGGCGTCCTCCGCCGCCGAGCGGGCGAGCAGGTCCCCGAACTGGCGGTGCGTGTGGCCGAGTTCGCCGACGAGCCGCAGGCGGGACTCCTCGTCCTCCGTCCCGCCCAGCGCGTCCGCGCACTCCTCGACGGCGGCCGTCATCAGCGCCCGCGCCGCGTCCGGACCGTCCTCCGTGCGCAGTGCCAGCCACGCGCGGGCGCGCAGCGAGCGGACCAGGCCGTGGACGTTGCCGAGGGAACGCCACAGCTCGCCCGCGCGCGCGTAGGCCCGGTCCGCGTCGGCGGGCAGGCCGGCCTGGCCGAGGGACTCGGCGGCCAGGTGCGCCAGGGTGGCGTGGTCGTGCTGCTCGGGCCAGTGCCGGGCCGTCTCGGCGGCCTGGAGCCGGCGTTCGGCGGCCGCCCGGTGCTCGCCGAGCTCGCTCAGACAGTCACCGAGCCACCACTGCGTCTGGACGACGACCCCGTCGCCGTGCGTGTCGGCCCGCAGATCGGCCAGCGCCGACTCCAGCACCTCGGCCGCCTCCGCCCAGCGGCCCTGCCGCACCAGCAGCCCGCCCAACTGGTGCCGCGCCCACGCGCCGAGCGTCGGACCCTCGCCCGCCGCGTCGGCCCAGTGCGCCGCCTCCAGCGCGTGCTCCGCGGCCTCCCCGCCCCGCCCCCGGCCGCAGACGACCTCGGCGAGCTGGAGGTGCAGCTGGGCCCGTCCGACCGGCTCCAGATGGGTGCCGCCGTGCTCCAGGGCGGCCCGCAGCGCCCGCTCCGCCTCCACCAGGTCGCCCAGCTGGTGCGCGAGCCCGGCCAGCCGGGCCTCGTACTCCACGGCGAACCACGGCAGCCCCGCCGCGACGAACTCCGCCGCGGCCCCGGCGAACAGCTCCGCGCCCCGCTCGGCGTCCCCCGAGCGCGCCGCCAGCTCCGCGAGCATCGCGTGCCCCTCGGCGATCCGCGCGGCGAGCCGTACGTCGTCCCCGGCCCGTCCCCCGACGAGCGCCAGCACCTCCCGTACGGCCGCTTCGGCGTCCGTCCGCACCCGCTGCGGCAGGGGCCCCTCGGTCTCCTGGACGCGGCGCATCAGGATCCGGGCACGGCCCATGAGGACGCCCGCCGCCTGCGGTATCCCCGTGCCGCCCTCGGCGTACAGCGCGAGGACCCGGTCGTAGGGGCCGGCGACCGCCGCGACCGCCCCGTCGACGTCCCCGGCGAGCGCGCGGACGTACGCGGCACGCGCGTGTGCCGCCAGGGCCTCCCCGGGGTCGCCCGCCTCCTCGTACAGCTCCGCCGCCCGCTCGAACGTCTCGGCGCCCTGCGGACCGAGCCCCATCGCCTCGTGGTCGGCGATCTCCGCGCGGTCGCGTGCGTCCAGCTCCGCCCCCTCGGCGGCGCGCGCCACCGCCGCCCACGCCTCCACGGCGTGCGGCAGCAGGCCGTCCGACAGCCGCCGCGCCTCGGCGAGCAGACCGGGCAGACCCGGCGGGCGGGACGGGCCGGACTCCTCGGCGGGTCCGGCCGCACGCTCCGCGCCGGCCGGGGCCCCGGGCCCGGCCGCCGTCGCCGGGCGCACCGCCCGCACCCCCAGCGGCAGCCGCTGGGCCAGCGGCCGCTGCGCCATCCGCGCGCGGGCCCGCTCACTCACGTACGACGTGCCGTTGCGGTCGTCGAAACGCGCGGCCAGCGCCAGGGCCTCCCCGCGCGCGTGGGCGGCGAGACCCCTCGCGGTCCACGTCCGCCCGGCCGGGCCGGGCACCCGCTGGTCACCGAGACCGAGAGCGCACAGCCGCTCCATGAGCAGCGCGACCACGCTCAGGAACTCCAGCCGGCTGCGCGGATGCCCCTCGTCCGTGAAGTACGCGGGCCGCTCCGCCAGCAGCTCCAGACCCCGCGCCTCGTTGCCGGTCAGCGCACAGAACTCCACGTGGTCGGCGTACGCGCCACGCATGCTCTCCATGGTCCGCACCAGCCGGAAGCCCCGCAGATGGTGGGCGCGCGCCTCCTCCAGCCGGCCCAGCCGCAACAGCGGCACCAGGGACGAGGCGAGCACGGTGTGCGGCTCGTGCGCACAGCTGTAGACGCCCTCCAGGACCGGCGCCCACAGCTGGAGGGCCTCCGCGTCCCGGCCCCGCTCCGCCTGCCACCAGCCCTGGCCGTGCAGCTCGCACGCGTGGCAGTCGGCCATGGTGTCGCGGTCCGCGGCCAGCCAGGCGGCGAACGCCCGCTCGGCCCGCTCGACGTCCCCCACGTGCGCGGCCACGCTGAACTCGGCGCCGCGCACCGCCCGCTCCGAGTGCCCGGCGAGCCGGTAGCGGTGCTCCATCTCGCCCAGCCACTTCTCCACGGACGCCAGCGGGACGTGCGGCTGGTCGAGCATGCCGGCCGACACCCACTTGAAGACCCAGTGCAGCGAGTGCGCCTCGTACTCGTCGAAGTCCTCCGGCCGCTCGTCCCACATGCGCAGCAGCCGCGCGAACGGGACGAACATCTTGTCCTTCTCGGAGCTGTAGTTGTAGACCTTCAGCTGGTGCCCGAGCGCCTCGATCACGGCGAGCGGGATGTTCAGCCTCTCGGCCTCCCCGAGCAGCTGTTCCGCGCGCGCGTTGCGGGCCGGACCCTCGGGCTGTTCGGAGTTCTCCGCCATCGCCCGGCGGAGCGCGTCGAAGTCCGTGATCCCCGTCATCAGTGGCCGTCCTCCCCTTGTGCGGAGCCCCCCGGTGCGGAGCCCCCGTGCGTGGCCCACTCCAGAAGGCCGATGAACGCGCGGTTCAGGAGCGCGGAGTCGGCCGGCCTGAGCGGCCGCTGCGCCATCAGCAGCGCCTGCCCGTACAGCGACTCCGTCGCGGTGCCGATCAGCTCCGTGTCGCGCAGGGAACCGATCCGGCGGATCAGCGGGTTGAGGTGGTTGAGCACCAGACGCGCGCGCGGGGCGCTGCCGCGCAGCGACCCCAGGATGCCCGCCCACAGGTCGTCGGCCCCGGCCTCCGCCTCCGCCCGCGCCTGCTCGTGCCGGGCCGCCCGGTCGTCCAGGTGCAGCGCCGGCACGGACAGGGGGTGGAAGGCGCGCAGGACGACGTCGCAGCCCAGCGGGTCGAGCCGCGCCCGCGCGGCCGCCAGGAAGCCGGAGAGCGCCAGCTCCTCCGCCGGGTCCACGGCGTCCAGGTGCGCGGTCACCGTGTCCGCGTCCAGCTCGGCGACCACCGTTCCCGGCCGCACCGACGGCAGCGCCTCCACCAGCTCGCTGTCGTAGGTGTAACCGCCGTTGACCACCCCGACGCCCTGCGCCGACGCGATCGGCGCGACCTGGCGGTACTCCTCCACGGTCCGGGTGAAGTGCACCACCGGGTGCCGCTGCGCGAACTCCTCCAGCGACAGCCGCCCGTCGGTCGTCTCGAACGGCAGCCACGGCAGCATCGTGCGCAGCATCTCCCCGTCGTGCCGCGCCAGGGACTTCACCCCCAGGTGGTGCACGGCCAGGAAGGCCGCGAGCCGCTCCGGATCACCGGCGGCCAGGCCCGTCAGCCACGACCTGATCCGCTCCCCCAGCGCCTCCCGCACGGCCGCCAGCGTCTCGTCCTCGTACAGGGACTCGCGCGAGGCCGTGGGCCGCAGACTGTCGGTGTCCAGCACACAGCGCACGAAGAACGCCCAGTCGGGCAGCAGCTGTTCGGCCCGCTCGGTCAGCAGCATGCCCTTCAGGTGCACACGGTGGCCCGCCCGCTGCGCCGGGCTGACCGCCGCCGGCAGCACGTACGCCACCCCGCGGATCCCCGCCAGCGGCACGTTCAGCTCGATCGAGTCCAGCGGTGCAAAACCGAACAGCTCGTGGCAGTGCCGGGCCAGCGCCGCCCGCCGGCCGGCCGGGGAGGGGTACGGCCGGTCCCAGGGCGCCGGCAGGTCGGTGACCGCCTCGTCGCCCACCCGGACGTCGTACGGCAGCAGCGAGCCGAAGTCCCGGGCCAGTTGCCGGACCCGCCGCTCGGTGAGCCACTCCCCGGCCCCCGCCCGCGCCACCAGGTGCACGGTGGTGCCCGGCTCGGGACGCTCCTCGTCGGGCAGCGTCCGCACGGTGTACGAACCGTCGTCCCGGGCCGTCCACTCCACCGGCGGCGCGTCCGGCGTGCGCGCGCTGCGGCTGACCACCCGGATCCGCTCGGCGACCACGAAGCACGCCAGGAGTCCGATGCCGAACTGCCCGAGGAAGTCGGAGCGGGCCTCCTGCACCCCCTCGGCCCGCTTGGAGCTGCGCCCGATGGTCGCCAGCAGGCTGTGCACGTCGGCCTCCGTGAGACCGACTCCGGAGTCCTCCACCCGCAGCCGGTCCCCCGACGCGAACAGCCGCACTTGCGCCGGCGCGCCGGGCTCCCCGGCCCGCCGGGCGGTGATCGCGTCCACGGCGTTCTGGAGCAGTTCGCGCAGGTAGACCCTGGGACTGGAGTAGAGGTGATGGGAGAGCAGGTCCACCAGACCACGCAGGTCGACCTGGAACGTATGAGGAGACGGTGATGCCTGGGATGACTGTGAGGTCTGGGAGTCCATCGCGTCAGCGCCGCGGGGTGGGGGAGGGTCGACGGCGCGGGGTCGGGCGGTCCCTGTGGGGCGGTGACCGCGGGGGATGGCCGGAGCGCGCCATCCTAGAGCCCCAACGAGCCGTCTGACCAGGGGTTTCAAGCCACGTATACGGCAATGTCAGTGGTGTGGTGTGCAATGGATCTCGTGCCCGCACTCGAAGAACCACTGAAAAGCGTGCTCGGCCCACCCACCGCGAAGGTGATGGCCGAGCACCTCGGCCTGCACACCGTCGGCGACCTCCTGCACCACTACCCGCGCAGATACGAGGAGCGGGGCCAGCTCACCCACCTCGCCGACCTCCCCATGGACGAGCACGTCACGGTGGTCGCCCAGGTCGCCGACGCCCGCCTGCACACCTTCGCCTCCGCCAAGGCCCCCCGCGGCAAGGGCCAGCGCCTCGAGGTCACCATCACGGACGGCAGCGGCCGCCTCCAGCTGGTCTTCTTCGGCAACGGCGTCCACAAGCCCCACAAGGAGCTCCTGCCGGGCACCCGCGCGCTGTTCGCGGGCAAGGTCTCCGTCTTCAACCGCCGCCTCCAACTGGCCCACCCGGCCTACGAACTGTTGCGCGACGCGGGGGACACCGGCGACGCCGTCGAGACCTGGGCGGGCGCCCTCATCCCGATCTACCCCGCCACCGCCAAACTGGAGTCCTGGAAGATCGGCAAGGCGGTCCAGACGGTCCTGCCCAGCGCCCAGGAGGCCCTCGACCCCCTCCCCGGCCCCCTCCGCGAGGGCCGTGGCCTGGTCTCCCTCCCCGAGGCACTGCTCAAGATCCACCGCCCGCACACCAAGGCCGACATCGCCGACGCCCGCGCCCGGCTGAAGTGGGACGAGGCCTTCGTCCTCCAGGTCGCCCTCGCCCGCCGCCGCCACGCCGACGGCCAACTCCCCGCGGTCCCGCGCCGGCCCCGCCCCGACGGCCTCCTCACCGCCTTCGACGACCGCCTCCCCTTCACCCTCACCGAGGGCCAGCGGAAGGTGTCCAAGGAGATCTTCGACGACCTGGCGACGGAACATCCGATGCACCGGCTGCTCCAGGGGGAGGTCGGATCGGGGAAGACCATGGTCGCCCTCCGCGCCATGCTCGCCGTCGTCGACGCCGGCGGACAGGCCGCCATGCTGGCCCCCACCGAGGTCCTCGCCCAGCAACACCACCGCTCCGTCGTGGAGATGATGGGCGACCTGGCCGAGGGCGGCATGCTGGGCGGCACCGAGCACGCCACCAAGGTGGTGCTGCTCACCGGGTCGATGGGCGCGGCCGCGCGCCGGCAGGCGCTGCTCGACCTCGTCACCGGGGAGGCCGGCATCGTCATCGGCACCCACGCGCTGATCGAGGACAAGGTCGCCTTCCACGACCTGGGCCTGGTCGTCGTCGACGAACAGCACCGCTTCGGCGTCGAGCAGCGCGACGCCCTGCGCGGCAAGGGCAAGCAGCCCCCGCACCTGCTCGTCATGACCGCCACGCCCATCCCGCGCACGGTCGCCATGACCGTCTTCGGCGACCTGGAGACCTCCGTCCTCGACCAGCTCCCGGCCGGCCGTTCCCCGATCGCCAGCCATGTCGTCCCCGCCGCCGACAAGCCCCACTTCCTCGCCCGCGCGTGGGAGCGGGTCCGCGAGGAGGTGTCGGGCGGCCACCAGGCCTACGTCGTCTGCCCGCGCATCGGCGACGAGGAGGACGACCCGCGCACGTCCCGGAAGAAGCCCGCCGAGGACGAGGACGGCAAGCGCCCGCCGCTCGCCGTCCTCGACGTGGCCGGCCAACTCGCCAAGGGCCCCCTCCAGGACCTGCGGATCGAGGTCCTGCACGGCAGGATGCCCCCCGACGACAAGGACGCCGTCATGCGCCGCTTCGCCGCCGGCGACACCGACGTCCTCGTCGCCACCACCGTCATCGAGGTCGGCGTCAACGTCCCGAACGCCACCGCCATGGTGATCATGGACGCCGACCGCTTCGGCGTCTCCCAGCTCCACCAGCTGCGCGGCCGCGTCGGACGCGGCTCGGCACCCGGCCTGTGCCTGCTGGTCACCGAGGCACCGGAGGCCGCCGACGCCCGGCGCCGGCTCGGCGCGGTCGCCGCCACCCTCGACGGCTTCGAGCTCTCCCGCATCGACCTCGAACAGCGCCGCGAGGGCGACGTCCTCGGCCAGGCCCAGTCCGGCGCCCGCTCCAGCCTGCGCGTCCTCGCCGTCATCGAGGACGAGGAAGTCATCGCCGAGGCCCGCCAGGAGGCCACGGCGATCGTCGCGGCCGACCCCGAACTCACCGGCCTCCCGGGCCTGCGCACCGCCCTGGCCGCGCTGCTGGACGAGGAGAGGGAGCAGTACCTGGAGAAGGGCTGACAGACTGGGACAGGTCACCGCTCGGGCACCCGTCCGAGCCGTCCGAGCACACCGAGAAGGACCCGAGATGACCCGCGTGATCGCCGGCGCAGCCGGCGGACGCCGCCTGGCGGTCCCGCCAGGGAGCGGCACCCGCCCCACCTCCGACCGCGCACGCGAGGGTCTCCTCTCCACCTGGCAGTCCCTCCTCGGCGGCCCCCTGGACGGCGAACGCGTCCTCGACCTCTACGCCGGCTCGGGCGCCGTCGGCCTGGAGGCACTCTCCCGCGGCGCCGGACACGTCCTGCTCGTGGAGGCCGACGCCCGCGCCGCCCGCACCGTCCGGGAGAACGTCCGCAGCCTCGGCCTGCCCGGCGCCGAGGTCCGCGCGGGCAAGGCCCGCCAGATCATCCAGACGCCCCCGCCCACCCCGTACGACCTGGTCTTCCTCGACCCCCCGTACGCCGTCTCCGACGACGATCTTCGGGAGATTCTGCTCACACTCCGCTCCGAGGGGTGGCTCGCGCCGGAAGCCCTCGTCACCGTGGAGCGCAGCACCAGAGGCGGCACTTTCGGCTGGCCGGACGGTTTCGAGGAGATCCGGTCCCGTCGCTACGGCGAGGGAACGTTTTGGTACGGTCGCGCCGCCTCTACGTGCGAAGACGCACGATGACCGGACCGGAGAGCGAGGGATCACAAGTGCGCCGCGCCGTCTGTCCCGGGTCGTTCGACCCGATCACCAACGGACACCTCGACATCATCTCCCGCGCCTCCCGCCTCTACGACGAGGTCTACGTCGCGGTGATGATCAACAAGGCCAAGAAGGGCCTGTTCGAGATCGACGAACGGATCGACCTGATCCGCGAGGTGACCTCCGAGTACGGGAACGTCCGCGTCGAGGCCTTCCACGGCCTCCTCGTCGACTTCTGCAAGGAACGCGAGATCCCGGCCATCGTCAAGGGCCTGCGCGCGGTCAGCGACTTCGACTACGAGCTGCAGATGGCCCAGATGAACAACGGCCTCTCGGGCGTCGAGACGCTCTTCGTGCCCACCAACCCCACCTACAGCTTCCTCTCCTCCTCTCTGGTCAAGGAGGTCGCCACCTGGGGCGGCGACGTCTCGCACCTGGTGCCCCCGGTGGTCCTGGAGGCCCTCGACAAGCGCCTGCGCGCCACCTGATGGGGCTACAGTCGTCCCGTCCGTCTCCAACACAGCTGTAGAGAGTGGCGAGCAACCGGTGGACGTGCAGAAGAAGCTCGACGAGATCGTCACGGCGGTCTCCAGCGCCCGATCCATGCCGATGTCGGCCTCGTGCGTGGTCAACCGCGCGGATCTGCTCGCCCTGCTGGAGGAGGTGCGCGCGGCCCTGCCCGACTCCCTCGCCGAGGCCCGGGAACTGATCGGCGGCCGCGAGCAGATGGTCGAGCAGGCCCGCCAGGAGGCCGAGCGGATCATCGAGACCGCGCACGCCGAACGCGGCTCCCTCATCTCCGACACCGAGATCGCCCGCCGCTCCCAGACCGAGGCCGACCGCATCCTCGCCGAGGCCCGCACCGAGGCCGAGGAGGTCCGCGCCGAGGCCGACGACTACGTCGACTCCAAGCTCGCCAACTTCGAGGTCGTCCTCACCAAGACGCTGGGCTCCGTCGGCCGCGGCCGCGAGAAGCTCCTCGGCACGGGGTCCGGCGTCGACGAGAACGGCTACGAGGACGAGGACGCCCCCGAGCGCAGCCACGACCCCGAGACCCTGCGCCGCGACGCCGACGCCTACGTCGACGCCAAGCTGCGCGCCTTCGAGGCGGTCCTGGCCAAGACGCTGGAGGCCGTCGGCCGCGGCCGCCAGAAGCTGCACGGCCGGATCGCCACCGACGACCTCGGCGCCCTGGCCGACGACACCACGACCTACCAGCACTCCTCCGACGCCGACTACCTCGCCGACCTGGCCGCCCTCGCCGAGCAGGACACCCCGGCCGAGCAGCCGGCGCAGCACCAGCAGCAGTACGACCAGCAGGTCGCCCAGCCCCAGCCCGCGTACGGCTACCAGCAGCAGGACCCCTACGCCGGCGGCTACCAGCAGCAGACCTACGGCGGGCAGCAGGACCCCTACGGCTACCCGCAGGCCGACCCGTACGCCCCCGGCTACGCCGCGGCCGGCGGGGCCCCCTTCCAGGGCTACGACGCCCACCAGGCGCCGTACGACCCGAACCAGGCCGCTCAGCAGCCCGCGCACATCCCGCAGCAGCAGGACGGGCACGTCCCGCAGCAGGACGCGTACGCGCTCGACGAGACCAGCCTCTTCGACACGAGCATGATCAGCGCCGAGCAGCTGCGCGCCTACGAGCAGGGCCGCGGACTGTGACGGACGGGCCCGCGGCACCGGATCGGTCCGTGACGGCGAAGGCGGCGGACACCGGATTGGGCTGAGAGCGAAAGCTCCAGTATCCTGGCTCTTCGGTCGCGTGTGCGCTTCGCTGACTTCGCAGACGTCCGTGATCGCCGCTGCCCGGAACACCGGAGGGCAGCACCCTCGTCAGCTCGGAAGATCGAAAGCAGGAATGGCACCCAACGCCCGCCTCGACCACCGCAACCCCCTCGTGTTCGACACGCACGAGCTGGGTCGGCGGCCAGGTGCGCTGCAGCGCCTGACCCGTACGATCGACGCCCCCCGGGACCTCGGTGTCCAGGGAGTCATCGGAGTGCCGGAAGGCGCCCCGGTGGAGCTGGAGCTCCGCCTCGAGTCGGTCATGGAAGGGGTGCTTGTCACAGGCACCGCCCGTGCACGGGCCGAGGGGGAGTGCGTAAGGTGTCTGGAGCCGCTGGAGTTCACGCTCGAAGCGGACTTCCAGGAGATGTTCTCGTACCCTGACGCCGACGACCGGGGCCGCGTGAAGGCGGAACCGGCCGACGACGCCGAGGAAGACGAGGACAGGCTCTTTCTCGAGGACGGCCTGTTCGACCTCGAGCCCGTGCTGCGTGATGCGGTGGTGCTCGCACTGCCGATGCAGCCGGTGTGCCAGGACGACTGCCCCGGCCTGTGCTCCGAGTGCGGAGCACGGCTGGCGGACGACCCGGACCACCACCATGACGCCGTCGACATCCGTTGGGCGGCATTGCAGGGACTCGCCGGTTCACTCGAAGACGGCGAGAAGGACGAGATGAGCGGCGGCGCGCTTCCTTCAGCGCACGTCGACGAGAAGCAGGAGAAGTAGCCGTGGCTGTTCCGAAGCGGAAGATGTCGCGCAGCAACACGCGCCACCGCCGGTCGCAGTGGAAGGCTGCGGTCCCCACCCTGGTTGCGTGCGAGCGCTGCCACGAGCCCAAGCAGCAGCACATCGCGTGCCCGTCGTGCGGCACCTACAACAAGCGCCAGGTCCTCGAGGTCTGAGCGGCTGGTGAGAGGCTTCATGTCTGACGCCAAGGCGGACTCGACCGCCAGGAAGAAGGCGGACACCACGGCCTCGTCCCACACGCTTCTGGAAGGGCGGCTCGGCTACCACGTCGAGTCCGCCCTTCTGGTGCGTGCGCTGACCCACCGCTCCTACGCGTACGAGAACGGCGGTCTGCCGACGAACGAGCGGCTGGAGTTCCTCGGGGACTCCGTGCTCGGCCTCGTCGTCACGGACACGCTGTACCGCACCCACCCCGACCTGCCCGAGGGCCAACTGGCCAAGCTGCGGGCCGCGGTGGTCAACTCGCGTGCGCTGGCGGAGGTCGGTCGCGGCCTCGACCTGGGCTCCTTCATCCGGCTGGGCCGTGGTGAAGAGGGCACGGGCGGCCGGGACAAGGCGTCCATCCTCGCCGACACCCTGGAAGCGGTGATCGGCGCGGTCTATCTCGACCAGGGCCTCGACGCGGCCTCCGAACTGGTGCACCGCCTGTTCGACCCGCTGATCGAGAAGTCCTCCAACCTCGGTGCCGGCCTGGACTGGAAGACCAGCCTCCAGGAGCTCACCGCGACCGAGGGGCTCGGCGTTCCCGAGTACCTGGTCACGGAGACCGGTCCCGACCACGAGAAGACCTTCACTGCTGCTGCCCGCGTCGGAGGCGTCTCGTACGGCACCGGCACCGGCCGCAGCAAGAAGGAGGCGGAGCAGCAGGCTGCCGAGTCCGCGTGGCGGTCCATCCGGGCCGCGGCGGACGAGCGGGCCAAGGAGGCCACCACCCTCCAGGCCGTCGACGGCAGCGCGGGCCCCGAGTCCGCCTCCGCCTGAGCCGCGGGTCCGCCCGCGGCGCACCGACGTGCAGCGCGTTCGAGCGCCCGCCCCGCTCCGGGGTGGGCGCTCGGCTCGTGCGGAGCCACACTCGTACAGAGGGAATGACAGGGAGACCATGCCCGAGCTGCCCGAGGTCGAGGTCGTCCGGCGCGGCCTGGAGCGGTGGGTCGCCCATCGCACGGTCGCCGAGGCGGAGGTGCTGCACCCGCGTGCCGTACGCCGTCACCTCGCCGGCGCCGACGACTTCACGCACCGCCTCAAGGGCCACCGCGTCGGCGTTCCCAGCCGTCGCGGCAAGTACCTCTGGCTGCCGCTGGAGGACACCGCCCAGGCGATCCTCGCCCACCTGGGCATGAGCGGTCAGCTCCTGGTGCAGCCGCAGGGATCGCCCGACGAGAAGCACCTGCGGATCCGTGTCCGCTTCGCCGACGCCCTCGCCACCGAGCTCCGCTTCGTCGACCAGCGCACCTTCGGCGGGCTGTCGCTGCACGACACCACACCGGACGGCCTGCCCGACGTCATCGCGCACATCGCCCGCGACCCCCTCGACCCGCTGTTCGACGACGAGGCCTTCCACCGGGCGCTGCGCCGGAAGCGGACGACGATCAAGCGGGCGCTGCTCGACCAGTCCCTGATCAGCGGCGTCGGCAACATCTACGCCGACGAGGCCCTGTGGCGCTCCCGCCTCCACTACGAGCGCCCGACCACGACCCTCACCCGTCCCCGCACGACCGAACTCCTCGGACACGTCCGGGACGTGATGAACGCCGCCCTCGCCGTCGGCGGCACCAGCTTCGACAGCCTGTACGTCAACGTCAACGGCGAGTCGGGCTACTTCGACCGGTCGCTGGACGCCTACGGGCGTGAGGGCCTGCCCTGCAAGCGCTGCGGCACACCGATGCGCCGGCGGCCGTGGATGAACCGGTCCAGCTACTTCTGCCCGAAGTGTCAGAGGGCGCCGCGCGTCCCGTCGTAGCGCGAGCGGGCCGCGAGGACGTCGTCCATGCGGCCCTCCACCAGGTGGATCAGCCCGAGCAGCCGCTCGGTGACCTCGTGACCCAGCGGGGTGAGTTCGTAGTCCACGCGGGGCGGGTTGGTCGGCTGGGCCTCGCGGTGCACCAGGCCGTCGCGCTCCAGCGCGTGCAGCGTCTGGGAGAGCATCTTCTCGCTCACGCCGTCGACCCGGCGGCGCAACTCGTTGAAGCGCAGGGAGCCCTCGTGCAGCGCTCCCAGGGTGAGCGCGCCCCAGCGTCCGGTGACGTGCTCCAGCGTGCCGCGCGAGGGGCAGGCCCTGGCGAACACGTTGTACGGGAGGTCCTGCTCCTCCGTACGCTCCTTGCTGCGGGTCATGGCACCAGCGTACGTGAGGGCAGCGCTGGCCAACAGCTTGCGCTAACCGAGGGTTAGTGAGGGTGTCGGGCGTGCGCGGGGTCGCGGGGACCGTCGCGCAGGGCGGGAGCGGTCGGGTCAGTAGCCGAAGTCCTGGGTCCACCAAGGGCCGCCGGACCCGAAGTGGACGCCCACGCCCAGCGTGGTGAAGTCGCAGTTCAGTATGTTGGCGCGGTGGCCGGGGCTGTTCATCCAGGCCTCCATCACCGCCGCGGCGTCGGCCTGGCCCCGCGCTATGTTCTCGCCGCCGAGGTCGGATATGCCGGCCTTCGCCGCCCTGTCCCACGGGGTCGCCCCGTCCGGGTCGGTGTGGTCGAAGAAGCCGCGCGCGGCCATGTCCTCGCTGAAGCTCTGGGCGAGGCCGGCCAGCGCGCTGTTGGCGGAGAGGGCGCTGCACCCGACCTTGGACCGCTCCTCGTTGACGAGCTTCAGCACCTCCGCCGCCGCCTGCGCCTCCGCCGAGACCGTCACCGGGGCGCTGGTCTCCTCGGGCGCTTCCGAGGCCGTCTTCGAGGGGGTCTCCTCTGCCGTCTTCTGCGGGGTCTTCTGCGGCTCCTCCACCGGGGCCGCCTTCGACGTCCCGGCCGTCGGCGAGGCGCTCGGGGACGCCTTGGAGGCCGAGGGGGCGGGTGACGCCGAAGCGGAGGCCGAGGGCGACGTGGACCGTCCGGCGCCGCTGCCGGCCGACGCGCCGTCGCGGCCGGTCGCCAGGGGATCGGAGGTGCCGCCCTGTCCGGAGGCGGAGTTGGTCGGCGAGTCGGCGGCCCGCACCTTGTCCGCCGAGCCGCCGCCGAACCGGTAGTTGTCGAGGCCCGGCACGGCGCCCGTGGCCACCGCGACCGTGCCGAGGGCCACGGCCGCGGACACCCCGAGCAGGCCCGTACGGACCGGCGTCACCGCCCTCTTCCTGCGGCGGCGCCCCGATCCGGCGGGCTCCGCGCCGGCGTGTCCCGGGCCGGACCGGCCCGGTGCGTCGTCCGTCGTGAACCCGTCCGAGGAGAGCACCGCGGTCTCGGCCGAGCCCGCCGACGCCCGCGAATGCGCGTCGTCCGTCGCGAAGAGGTACTCCTGGCTCCTGGCCACCGACTCGGCGTACGCCTCCGGGTTCAGGTACGGAGCGATCCCCGTCGCCGGGTGATCGCCGGTGTACCCGCCCGGCCGGGTGTGCCCTTCCGGGTGCGAGCCGTCGATGCGGGTGCCCCCCGTGGCGCGGCCCGTGGCGGCGCCGCCGGCGGCGGAGCGTCGGTGGCGTCCCATGTCCTGGCCTTCCTCGTCCAACTGGTCTGAGCGGTCCCCCCGCGGTCGACCCGACGCCCTGGGGCGCATGACTTCTCATGGTCAACCTGACTCACTCGATCGAGTGAGTTTCATATGAGATTCATCGGGTGGGGACGGTACCGCATGGCGCTGGGGGAGGAAGTGTCCCCAGAGACATTGCCTGGTTAGGTTGCACCCATGAGCGAGGATGTAAGGCTGGTCGCCTGGGTGCGCGGACACGTCCAGGGTGTGGGTTTCCGCTGGTTCACGCGGGCCAAGGCGCTGGAGATCGGCGACGTGAGTGGTTTTGCTCTCAATCTGGCCGACGGGCGCGTCCACGTGGTGGCCGAGGGGCCGCACAAGAACGTCGAAGCGCTGCTCGACTGGCTCCAGGGTGACGACACGCCCGGGCGCGTGGACGGAGTCACCGAGATATGGGACACACCGCGCGGCGGTTACGACGGCTTCGCGATCCGCTGACGACTCGGCGCGGAGACGCCCCGGAAAAGCGGAGGGACATGCCACCGGCATCTGCCCGAAGTGGAAACGAGCAGGTTATTGCCAAGAATCGCTTGTGGTGGCAGGCTCCGCACGTAAGGATGATCGCCACGCCCCCTGGGGCCCCGCACGAGTCGCAGCGCCGCCGTTTCCGGCCGCGTGCCCGGGGTTACCCGCCGATACGGGGCGTGATCGTGTTGACCGTCAAACTTTTTGGTGAGACGCTGAAAGCACCCCGCGCACCTAGCAGTTTGGCATGGATCAACGGCAGCACGAACAAGATTCCTGCCAAGCACCGCGGGTGCGAATCCCTCACGACCCACACCGCTTCGGTCGGTCACTCAGTGTGGAGGACCATCCATCATGGCAAAGGCGCTTCTCGGTTACGTCGGCGGCTCCGACCCGCGACTCCTCGCCGAGATGCGACGGCTCCAGCAGCGCGTCCAGGACCTCGAATCCGAGCTCGTACGGATTCAGGCCGAGAACGACGCCCTGACGGCTGCCGCTTCTCACGACAGGATCATGGAGAGCATCGACGCACACCAGGCGGAGCCTGCGCTCACCTGATCGCTGCACGCTCCACAACAGCACACGCAGTGGTCGGGCGACTTTCTCAGCCGCGTCGGACCGCTTAGTTGACAGAAGTTGCAAGGGACGCTTCGGCGTCCCTTCTTTCTTTCCCCCGCGCATCCTTTCAGTCTCTTTAACGAGTGGTGTGCCCTGCGCGTTCATGGGTGAAACCGCGGGTTCATGGAGTGGGACATTCCCGGGCGGTAGAGTCCACCGCCGTGCACCTCAAGGCCCTGACCCTCCGCGGGTTCAAGTCGTTCGCCTCGGCCACCACACTCCGGTTCGAGCCGGGGATCACGTGCGTCGTCGGACCGAACGGGTCGGGCAAGTCCAACGTGGTGGACGCGCTCAGCTGGGTCATGGGTGAACAGGGCGCGAAATCCCTGCGCGGCGGCAAGATGGAGGACGTCATCTTCGCCGGCACCACCGGGCGCCCCCCGCTGGGCCGCGCCGAGGTGTCCCTGACGATCGACAACTCCGACGGCGCCCTGCCCATCGAGTACGCCGAGGTCACCATCACGCGGATCATGTTCCGCAACGGCGGCAGCGAGTACCAGATCAACGGCGACACCTGCCGTCTGCTGGACATCCAGGAACTGCTGAGCGACTCCGGCATCGGCCGTGAGATGCACGTCATCGTCGGCCAGGGCCAGCTCGACTCCGTCCTGCACGCCGACCCCATGGGCCGCCGCGCCTTCATCGAGGAGGCCGCGGGCGTCCTCAAGCACCGCAGGCGCAAGGAGAAGGCGCTCAGGAAACTGGACGCGATGCAGGCCAACCTCGCGCGCGTGCAGGACCTGACGGACGAGCTGCGGCGCCAGCTGAAGCCCCTCGGCCGGCAGGCCGCCGTCGCCCGCCGCGCCGCCGTCATCCAGGCCGACCTGCGCGACGCCCGCCTGAGACTGCTCGCCGACGATCTCGTACGGCTGCGGGAGGCACTGCGGGCGGAGGTGGCCGACGAGGCCGCGCTGAAGGAGCGCAAGGAGGCCGCCGAGCGGGAGCTGGGACAGGCCCTCCGGCGGGAGGCGCACCTGGAGGACGAGGTCCGCCGGCTGACGCCCCGGCTCCAGCGCGCCCAGCAGACCTGGTACGAGCTGTCCCAGCTCGCCGAACGGGTCCGCGGGACGATCTCGCTGGCCGACGCGCGCGTGAAGAGCGCCGCCTCCGCGCCGCCGGAGGAACGGCGGGGCCGCGACCCCGAGGACATGGAGCGCGAGGCCGCCCGCATCCGTGAACAGGAGGCCGAGCTGGAGGCGGCTCTGGAGGCGGCGCAGCGGGCCCTCGAGGACACCGTCGCCCACCGCGCCGACCTGGAGCGTGAACTGGCCGTCGAGGAACGGCGCCTGAAAGACGTCGCCCGGGCCATCGCCGACCGCCGCGAAGGGCTCGCCCGGCTGCACGGCCAGGTCAACGCGGCCCGCTCCCGCGCCGCGTCCGCCCAGGCCGAGATCGGCCGCCTGGCCGCCGCCCGGGACGAGGCCCGGGAACGGGCCGCCGTCGCGCAGGAGGAGTACGAGGCACTGAAGGCGGAGGTCGACGGCCTCGACGCCGGCGACGCCGAGCTCACCGCACAGCACGAGGCGGCGAAGCGGCAGCTCGCCGAGGCGGAGGCCGCGCTGAGCACCGCCCGCGAGGCGGCCACCGCCGCCGAACGCAGGCGGGCCGCGACCCAGGCCCGGCACGAGGCTCTCGCCCTGGGCCTGCGCCGCAAGGACGGCACGGGCGCCCTGCTCGGCGCGCGGGACCGTCTCACCGGCCTGCTCGGCCCCGCCGCGGAACTCCTCACCGTCACCCCCGGCTACGAGGTCCCCCTCGCCGCCGCCCTCGGCGCCGCCGCCGACGCCCTCGCCGTGACCACCCCGTCGGCGGCCGCGGACGCCCTCCGCCTGCTGCGCAAGCAGGACGCGGGACGGGCGGCCCTGCTGCTGGCCACGGACACACCGGACAGCACCGCCACGCCGTCGGACGCCGCACCCGCCGACCCCGCTGCCCCTCCGGAGAGCACCACCGGCACCACTGCTGCCCCTGGTGCCGTCCCCGGCTCCGGCACCACTGCTGCCCCTGGTGCCGTCCCCGGCTCCGGCACCACCGCCGACCCTGATGCCGCCACCGGTGCCGCCACCGGCCCCTGCGCCCACCCCGGTGCCGCCCCCCGCCGACCCGCCGCACCCCCCTTCGCCGCCGATCTCGTCCGTGCCCCGGCCGACCTCATGCCCGCCGTACGACGGCTGCTGCGCGGAATCGTCGTCGTCGGGACGCTGGAGGACGCCGAGAACCTCGTGTACGCCCGGCCCGAGCTGACCGCCGTGACCGCGGAGGGCGACCTGCTGGGGGCGCACTTCGCGCAGGGCGGGTCCGCCGGGGCGCCGAGCCTGCTGGAGGTGCAGGCGTCGGTGGACGAGGCCGCCGCCGAGCTGGAGGAGCTGGCGGTGCGGTGCGAGGAACTGGCCGAGGCCCAGCGGGCGGCGGGGGAGCGGCGCGGGGAGTGCGCCGGGCGCGTCGAGGAGCTCGGGCAGCGCGGGCGGGCGGCCGAGCGGGAGAAGTCGGCCGTCGCCCAGCAGCTCGGGCGGCTCGCCGGGCAGGCCCGCGGCGCCGCCGGGGAGGCGGAGCGGTCCACGGCCGCCGCCGCCCGCGCGCAGGAGGCGCTCGACAGGGCCGTCGAGGAGGCCGAGGAACTGGCCGAGCGGCTGGCGGTCGCCGAGGAGATGCCCGTCGAGGAGGAGCCGGACACCTCGGTGCGCGACCGGCTCGCCGCCGACGGGGCCAACGCGCGGCAGACCGAGATGGAGGCCCGGCTCCAGGTCCGTACGCACGAGGAGCGGGTCAAGGGGCTGGCCGGGCGGGCCGACGCGCTGGACCGGGGCGCGCGGGCGGAACGCGAGGCACGCGCGCGTGCCGAGCGGCGGCGGGCGCGGCTGCGGCACGAGGCCGCGGTGGCGGAGGCCGTCGCCTCCGGCGCCCGGCAGCTGCTCGCGCACGTCGAGGTCTCGGTCCGCCGGGCCGACGCCGGACGCGTCGCCGCCGAGGCCGCCAAGGCCCGACGGGAGCAGGAGCTGGCCGCCGCCCGCGGTGCCGGGCGCGACCTCAAGGCCGAGCTCGACAAGTTGACGGATTCAGTTCACCGGGGCGAGGTACTCGGCGCCGAGAAACGGCTGCGGATCGAGCAGCTGGAGACCAAGGCGCTGGAGGAACTCGGTGTCGAACCGGCCGGGCTGGTGTCCGAGTACGGACCGCACCAACCGGTGCCGCCCTCGCCCCCCGCCGAGGGCGAGGAGCTGCCGGACGACCCCGAGCATCCGCGCAACCGGCCCACCCCCTTCGTGCGGGCCGCGCAGGAGAAGCGGCTGAAGGCGGCGGAACGCGCCTACCAGCAGCTCGGCAAGGTGAACCCGCTCGCCCTGGAGGAGTTCGCCGCGCTGGAGGAGCGCCACCAGTTCCTCAGCGAGCAGCTGGAGGACCTCAAGAAGACGCGCGCCGATCTGCTCCAGGTGGTGAAGGAGGTCGACGAGCGTGTCGAGCGGGTCTTCACGGAGGCGTTCCAGGACACCGCCCGGGAGTTCGAGGGCGTGTTCGGCCGGCTCTTCCCCGGGGGAGAGGGGCGGCTGGTCCTGACCGACCCGGACAACATGCTGACCACGGGCGTCGATGTCGAGGCCCGGCCGCCGGGCAAGAAGGTCAAGCGGCTCAGCCTGCTCTCGGGTGGCGAGCGGTCGCTCACCGCCGTCGCGATGCTGGTGTCGATCTTCAAGGCGCGGCCCAGCCCGTTCTACGTGATGGACGAGGTCGAGGCCGCTCTCGACGACACCAACCTGCAACGGCTCATCCGCATCATGCAGGAGCTCCAGGAGTCCTCGCAGCTGATCGTGATCACGCACCAGAAGCGCACGATGGAGGTCGCCGACGCGCTCTACGGCGTCTCCATGCAGGGCGACGGCGTGTCGAAGGTGATCTCCCAGCGGCTCCGCTAGGGCCTCGGGCCCGGAGCCCGGGGCCTGGACCGCACGGCACGGGGCGGCCGCACGGGGCGGCCCCTGCCGGGCTCGCACGAGATCATCTCTTCAAGACTTGAACACGCCACCCTCACGCGTGCCGCTTTTCTCACACCCGCTCACCTATTGACTTCGAAACTTGAAGGCATACTCTCGGAAACGTTGCTTTCACCTTCAGGTATGACCTACCGCGAAGGGCAGATCCACACCGGCGGCGTTGCCGGTGTCCCGAGGAGTACACGTGACCAGCACAGCGCAGGCACCCAAGTCAGGAGCCGGGACGGCTCACCCCGATCATCTCGGGCACGTCATCTTCATCGCCGCGGCGGCCGCGATGGGAGGCTTCCTCTTCGGCTACGACAGCTCCGTGATCAACGGCGCGGTCGAGGCCATCCGCGACCGCTACGACGTCGGCTCCGCGGCCCTGGCCCAGGTCATCGCCATCGCCCTGATCGGCTGCGCCATCGGCGCCGCGACCGCCGGCCGCATAGCCGACCGCATCGGCCGCATCCGGTGCATGCAGATCGCCGCCGTCCTCTTCACCATCAGCGCGGTCGGCTCCGCCCTCCCCTTCGCCCTGTGGGACCTCGCCTTCTGGCGCGTCGTCGGCGGCTTCGCCATCGGCATGGCCTCGGTCATCGGCCCGGCCTACATCGCCGAGGTCGCCCCGCCCGCCTACCGCGGCCGCCTCGGCTCCTTCCAGCAGGCCGCGATCGTCGTCGGCATCGCGATCTCGCAGCTGGTCAACTGGGGCCTGCTGAACGCCGCCGGCGGTGACCAGCGCGGTGAGCTGATGGGCCTGGAGGCCTGGCAGGTCATGCTCGGCGTCATGGTCGTCCCGGCCGTCCTCTACGGCCTGCTCTCCTTCGCCATCCCCGAGTCGCCGCGCTTCCTGATCTCCGTCGGCAAGCACGAGCGGGCCCGCGAGATCCTCACCGAGGTCGAGGGCCGGAACATCGACCTCGACGCGCGCGTCGCCGAGATCGAGCACGGTATGAAGAGCGAGCACAAGTCGAGCTTCAAGGACCTGCTCGGCGGCTCCTTCTTCTTCAAGCCGATCGTCTGGATCGGTATCGGCCTGTCGGTCTTCCAGCAGTTCGTCGGCATCAACGTCGCGTTCTACTACTCCTCGACGCTGTGGCAGTCGGTCGGCGTCGACCCGACGGACTCGTTCTTCTACTCGTTCACCACGTCGATCATCAACATCGTCGGCACCGTGATCGCGATGATCTTCGTGGACCGCGTCGGCCGCAAGCCGCTCGCCCTCATCGGCTCCGTCGGCATGGTGATCGGCCTCGCGCTGGAGGCCTGGGCGTTCTCCTTCGACCTGGTCGACGGCAAGCTGCCGGCCACGCAGGGCTGGATCGCCCTGATCGCCGCCCACGTGTTCGTCCTCTTCTTCGCCCTGTCCTGGGGTGTGGTCGTCTGGGTCTTCCTCGGCGAGATGTTCCCGAACAAGATCCGCGCCGCCGCCCTGGGCGTGGCCGCCGCCGCGCAGTGGATCGCCAACTGGGCCATCACCGCGAGCTTCCCGTCCCTGGCCGACTGGAACCTCTCCGGCACCTACGTGATCTACACGGTCTTCGCCGCGCTCTCCATCCCGTTCGTCCTCAGGTACGTCAAGGAGACGAAGGGCAAGGCGCTGGAGGAGATGGGCTGACCGCCCCCTCGAACCCGAGGAGACGGGGCCTCATCCCCGCTGCCCCTCTCCTCGCCCCGTACGGCGTACCGCCCCGGCTCGTCACCCGAGCCGGGGCGGTACGCCGTACACGCTTCCCATGCCCAAGACACCCCCCGTGGAGCAGGCCCCCGCCGCGGGCAGGGATGGATACTGGACGGGTTATGGAAACCGTCATCCTTGCTGTAGTCATCGCCGTGGTCGTGCTCGGCGCGATCGGCGGGCTCATCGTCGGCAGCCGGCGCAGAAAGCCGCTGCCCCCGCCACCGCCCTCCGCCCCCGACATCACCGCGCCTCCGGCCGAGCCGCACGTCGGCGACGAGGCCGAGACGCCGCGCGACGAACCGCGCCGCACGATCGAGGAGGTGGACCTCCCGGGCGGCGGCGCTCCCACCGCCGTGGAGGAGCCTCCTGTCGTCGAGGCTCCCGCGATCGAGATCCCGGAGCCCACCGAGGGACGCCTGGTCCGCCTGCGCGCCCGCCTCTCCCGCTCCCAGAACGCCCTCGGCAAGGGCCTGCTCACGCTGCTCTCGCGCGAGCACCTCGACGAGGACACCTGGGAGGAGGTCGAGGACACACTCCTCACCGCCGACGTCGGCGTCCTGCCCACCCAGGAGCTGGTGGAGCGGCTGCGCGAACGGGTCAAGGTGCTCGGCACCCGCACGCCCGAGGAACTGCGCGGCCTGCTGCGCGAGGAGCTCCTCAAGCTGGTCGGCACCGACGTCGACCGCACCGTGAAGACCGAGCCCGAGAACCGCAAGCCGGGCATCGTGATGGTCGTCGGCGTCAACGGCACCGGCAAGACCACCACCACCGGCAAGCTCGCCCGCGTCCTGGTCGCCGACGGCCGCACGGTCGTGCTGGGCGCCGCCGACACCTTCCGGGCCGCCGCCGCCGACCAGTTGCAGACCTGGGGCGAACGCGTCGGCGCCCACACCGTGCGCGGGCCGGAGGCCGGCGATCCCGCCTCCGTCGCCTTCGACGCGGTGAAGGAGGGCAAGGAGATGGGGGTCGACGTGGTCCTCATCGACACCGCCGGCCGGCTGCACACCAAGACCGGGCTCATGGACGAGCTCGGCAAGGTCAAGCGCGTCGTGGAGAAGCACGCCCCGCTCGACGAGGTGCTGCTCGTCCTCGACGCCACCACCGGGCAGAACGGCCTCGTCCAGGCCCGGGTCTTCGCCGAGGTCGTCGACATCACCGGCATCGTGCTGACCAAGCTCGACGGCACGGCCAAGGGCGGCATCGTCGTCGCCGTCCAGCGCGAGCTGGGCGTGCCCGTCAAGCTGGTCGGGCTCGGCGAGGGCGCCGACGACCTGGCGCCGTTCGAGCCGGAGGCGTTCGTTGACGCCCTTGTCGGAGCGTGACCGGCCGCTGAGCGCGCCCGCCGCCGAGAAGCGCCCGCCCCCCGAGTGCAGTGGGGGCGGGCGCTTCGGCGTACGGGGCGGACATCCCCATGCGCGGCATACGCGGCGGCGGCGGACTAGGCGCGGCGTATCGGACAGCGAGTCCGGTACGGCGTGTCGGACGGCCGGTCGAGCGTGGTGTGACGGACGGCGGGGTCGGCACGGCGCGTACCGGGCGGCGGACCCGGCGCGGCGTACCGGACGGCGGGCGCCGTGCGGCGTACCGCGTGGCGGACTCAGTGCGGGGCGCGGGAGCGGTGGGCCACGTACGCCAGCGTCCCCAGCAGCAGCCGGGCCTCCGGCGGGCGGGTCGCCCCGTCCAGGGCGGGCGGACGCAGCCAGCGCACCGGACCGAGCCCGCCCCGGTCGGAGGGCGGGGCCGTGAGGTGCGCGCCCGGGCCGAGGCCGCGCAGGTCCAGGGAGCCCGGGTCGTCCCAGCCCATGCGGTAGAGCAGACCGGTGAGGTCGTGGGCGGCTCCGGGGGCGACGAGGAACTGGGCGCGGCCCTCGGGGGTCGCGGTCACCGGACCGACCGGCAGCCCCATCCGCTCCAGCCGGACCAGGGCGCGGTGCCCGGCCGGCTCGGCCACCTCGATCACGTCGAAGGCGCGCCCGACCGGCAGCATCACCGCGGCACCCGGGAACTCCGCCCATGTCCGCGTCACGTCGTCGAGCGTGGCGCCCGCCGGGACCCGTGGGGCGAACGGCAGGGGGTGCGCACCCGGCGCGCGGCAGTCGCCGCGTCCGCACGAGCAGGTGCCCGCCGTGGCGCGCGCGCCCGGCACCACGTCCCAGCCCCACAGGCCGGTGAACTCGGCGACGGCGGTGCACTCGGACGAGCGACCGCGCCTGCGCGCGCCGGAGCGGATGTCGCGAATGCCGCCGATCGTGAAGCCCATGCCCCCTCCAACGGGTCCGACGCACCGATGGTTACGTAACGGACGCTCTCCGTCACTCTGTGTACTGACGCCCTTCCCCGTGCCGCCGAAAACAGGCAGCGCACTGAAGCGTCGCGGGTGGTGTGGTCGGCCGTGCGCGCCCCTGGGCGCATCGCTCCGCCCGCTTCCGGCCGTCCTCTGTCAAGTGAATCGCGTACCTGCCATCGTGAGTTCATTCGAAGGGGTGGCGAATGGTGGCGATTCCGGGACCGCCATGGCTGGACGCGTGATCGTGGGACTACGTTGAGTGTGCGAGACCCGGGGGCACATGCCCCCGTGGGTATGCCGGGGGCAAGGCGTCCCTCCGTTCGAAGGGTGGCAACCGACGGACGGCGAGCGGCGATCACCGGCATTCTGATAAGGCTTGGCGCACTCGGGCGACAAGTGGTCTCAGGGATGGGGGCGTTCCAGTGAGCGGCAACGGCGGAAGCGGGACGGGTGCGGGGAGCGCTGCGCACGCTGACAAGCGCCCCAACGAGCTGCTCACCTCCTGGTTCGTGCGCAGCGGCTGGTCCAAGGGCGAGCTCGCCCGCCAGGTGAACCGCCGTGCCCGCCAGTTGGGCGCCAACCACATCTCCACGGACACCTCCCGCGTCCGCCGCTGGCTGGACGGCGAGAACCCCCGCGAACCGATCCCGAAGATCCTGTCCGAGCTGTTCTCCGAGCGGTTCGGCTGTGTCGTCTCCGTCGAGGACCTCGGTCTGCGCACCATGCGGCAGACACCCGCCGCGACCGGCGTGGACCTGCCCTGGACGGGCCCGCAGACGGTGGCCCAACTCAGCGAGTTCTCGCGCAGCGACCTGATGCTGGCGCGGCGCGGCTTCCTCGGAACCTCGCTGGCCCTGTCCGCGGGCCCGTCCCTCATCGAGCCCATGCAGCGCTGGCTCGTCCCCTCCCCGCCCGCCCCGCGGGAGGACGCGGCGTCCGTCCCGACCAGCCGCGCCCGCGGCCGGCTCTCCCGGCCCGAGCTGGAGCTGCTGGAGTCCACCACCGTGATGTTCCGGCAGTGGGACGCCCAGTGCGGCGGCGGACTGCGCCGCAAGGCGGTCGTCGGACAGCTGCACGAGGTGACCGACCTCCTCCAGGAGCCCCAGCCGGAGGAGACCGCGCGCAAGCTCTTCAAGGTCGCCGCCGAACTGGCCGAGCTGGCCGGCTGGATGTCGTACGACGTGGGGCTCCAGCCGACCGCGCAGAAGTACTTCGTGCTCGCCCTGCACGCCGCCAAGGAGGCCGGCGACAAGCCGCTCGGGTCGTACGTCCTCTCCAGCATGAGCCGCCAGATGATCCACCTCGGGCGGCCCGAGGACGCCCTGGAGCTGATCCACCTCGCCCAGTACGGCAGCCGGGACTGCGCGAGCCCGCGCACCCAGTCCATGCTGTATGCGATGGAGGCCCGCGCCTACGCCAACATGGGACAGCCCGGCCGGTGCAAGCGGGCGGTCCGGATGGCCGAGGACACCTTCGCCGACGCGGAGGAGTGGGACGAGCCCGACCCCGACTGGATCCGCTTCTTCTCCGAGGCCGAACTCCACGGCGAGAACTCCCACTCCTACCGCGACCTCGCCTACGTCGCCGGACGCAGCCCCACCTACGCCTCGCTGGCCCAGCCCCTGATGCGGAGGGCCGTCGACCTGTTCGCCGAGGACCGCGACCACCAGCGGTCGTACGTGCTGAACCTGATCGGCATGGCCACCGTCCACCTGCTGCGGCGCGAGCCCGAGCAGAGCGCGGTCCTCGCCGCGCAGGCGATGAAAGAAGCCAAGAAGGTCCGCTCCGAACGCGTCAACACTCGTATCCGAAAGACCGTCGACACCGCCGTACGCGACTTCGGGGACCTGAGCGAGGTCGTCGATCTCACCGACCGGCTCGCCGTCGAACTGCCGGAGACCGCGGAAGCGGTGTGACCCGGCGAGCGTCCCCAGAGCCCCGGCCGCGGCCGGCCCTCCCGAACTGCCCGACTCGGCTCCCCCAGCCAGGTCATCGGAAGGCCGACCGCGGCCGGTTCCCTTCCCCCGGTGAAGGTTGCGCCACGATAACGATCGGCGCGGGCGATATCCGCCAGTTCATCGACGCGTAACACGCACGGTGCCTTCGTCACGGCCGCGAAACAACGAGGGGCTTCGACCGAAACCGCGCTGCGCCAATCTCATGGCGCATAACCGGCCCACCCCTCAATCCGCTCAGGCTTCGCCCGCACGGGGCCGTACCTACGACGAGGAGACGCCGATGGCAGCTGCCATCACGCTTGCGGCGGACGCACCCACGCTGTCGTCCGCCAACACAGGCTTCATGCTCATCTGTTCCGCCCTGGTGATGCTCATGACACCGGCGCTGGCCTTCTTCTACGGAGGCATGGTCCGCGTCAAGAGCACCCTCAACATGCTGATGATGAGCTTCATCAGCCTGGGCATCGTCACCATCCTGTGGGTGCTGTACGGCTTCTCCCTGGCCTTCGGTACGGACTCCGGCAGCATCATCGGATGGAACTCCGACTGGGTCGGCCTCAGTGACATCGGCCTGACGGAGCTGTGGGACGGCTACACCATCCCCGTCTTCGTCTTCCTGGTCTTCCAGATGATGTTCGCGATCCTCACGCCCGCCCTGATCAGCGGCGCCCTCGCGGACCGGGTGAAGTTCAGCGCCTGGGCGCTGTTCATCGCCCTGTGGGTCACCGTCGTCTACTTCCCCGTCGCCCACTGGGTCTGGGGCGCCGGCGGCTGGGCCTTCGAGCTCGGCGTCATCGACTTCGCCGGTGGTACGGCCGTCCACATCAACGCCGGTGCCGCCGCCCTCGGCGTCATCCTGGTCATCGGCAAGCGCGTCGGCTTCAAGAAGGACCCGATGCGCCCGCACAGCCTCCCGCTGGTCATGCTCGGCGCGGGCCTGCTGTGGTTCGGCTGGTTCGGCTTCAACGCCGGTTCGTGGCTCGGCAACGACGACGGCGTCGGCGCGCTGATGTTCGTCAACACGCAGGTCGCCACCGCCGCCGCCATGCTCGCCTGGCTCGTCTACGAGAAGATCCGCCACGGCGCGTTCACCACGCTGGGCGCCGCCTCCGGCGCGGTCGCCGGCCTGGTCGCCATCACCCCCGCGGGCGGCGCGGTCTCCCCGCTCGGCGCGATCGCCGTCGGCGCCATCGCCGGCCTGCTGTGCGCCATGGCCGTCGGCCTCAAGTACAAGTTCAACTACGACGACTCGCTCGACGTCATCGGCGTCCACCTGGTCGGCGGTGTCGTCGGCTCCCTGCTGATCGGCTTCTTCGCCACCGGCAAGGGCCAGTCCGACGTCGCGGGCCTCTTCTACGGCGGCGGCCTGGACCAGTTCTGGAAGCAGTGCGCCGGTGTCTTCGCGGTCCTCGCCTACTCGCTGGTGGTCTCCGCGATCCTCGCCTTCGTCCTCCACAAGACGATCGGGATGCGCGTCTCCGAGGACGAGGAAGTGGCCGGCATCGACCAGGCCGAGCACGCCGAGACCGCATACGACTTCAGTGGTGCCGGCGGCGGAGCCGCCCGCACCACGGCCGTCCCGGCCTCGGTCGCCGACACTGCGAGCAAGAAGGTGGACGCATGAAGCTCATCACCGCCGTCGTCAAGCCCCACCGGCTCGACGAGATCAAGGAGGCCCTCCAGGCCTTCGGCGTCCACGGCCTGACGGTCACGGAGGCCAGCGGTTACGGTCGTCAGCGGGGACACACCGAGGTCTACCGCGGTGCCGAGTACACGGTCGACCTGGTCCCCAAGATCCGCATCGAGGTGCTGGCCGAGGACGACGACGCCGAGCAGCTGATCGACGTCATCGTCAAGGCGGCCCGCACCGGCAAGATCGGAGACGGCAAGGTCTGGTCCCTGCCGGTCGAGACCGCCGTACGGGTCCGCACCGGCGAGCGCGGCCCGGACGCGCTCTGACCGAAGAAGAGAACAGGAGTCGCTGGGTGACGAGTACGGACGTGCGCAACGAAGCAGAGGACTCGGGACCCAGCGGCTACGCGGCGGCCCGGCTGCGCCTCCTCACCGAGGGGGCGCGGTCCGGGCCGCCGCGCCGTGCGGCCCTCGCCGAACTGACCGACGACTGGCTCGCGGGCCTGTTCACCGCGGGCGCCCGGGACGAGGAGGGCGCCGACCGGCTCCCCCGCCAGGACGCGGGCGGACGACGGGGCGTCCCGCAGGGCGTCTCCCTGGTCGCCGTCGGCGGCTACGGCCGCGGTGAGCTGTCCCCGCGCAGCGACCTCGACCTCCTCCTGCTGCACGACGGCACCGACCCCAAGGCGGTCGCCGCCCTCGCCGACCGCCTCTGGTACCCGGTGTGGGACCTCGGCCTCGCGCTCGACCACTCCGTGCGCACCCCGGCGGAGGCCCGCAGAACGGCCGGCGAGGACCTGAAGGTCCAGCTCGGTCTGCTGGACGCCCGCCACCTCGCCGGCGACCTCGCACTGACCGCCGGACTGCGTACGGCCGTCCTGGCCGACTGGCGCAACCAGGCACCCAAGCGCCTGCCCGAACTCCAGGAACTCTGCGCCGAGCGCGCCGAACGCCAGGGCGAACTGCAATATCTGCTGGAACCCGACCTCAAGGAGGCCCGCGGCGGCCTGCGCGACGCCACCGCCCTGCGCGCCGTCGCCGCCTCCTGGCTCGCCGACGCCCCGCGCGAGGGCCTCGACGACGCCCGCCGCCGGCTGCTCGACGTCCGGGACGCCCTCCACCTGGCGACCGGCCGCGCCACCGACCGCCTGGCCCTCCAGGAGCAGGACCAGGTCGCGGCCGAGCTGGGCCTCCTGGACGCCGACACCCTCCTGCGCCAGGTCTACGAGGCCGCCCGCGTCGTCTCCTACGCCAGTGACGTCACCTGGCGCGAGGTGGGGCGGGTGCTCCGGTCGCGCGCCGTGCGGCCGCGGCTGCGCGCCATGCTGGGCGGCGGAAAGCCGGTCGCCGAGCGCTCCCCGCTGGCCGAAGGCGTGGTGGAGCAGGACGGCGAGGTGGTGCTCGCCCGCGCCGCACGCCCCGAACGCGACCCCGTGCTCCCCCTGCGCGCCGCGGCCGCCGCCGCCCAGGCCGGCCTCCCGCTCTCCCTGTACGCCGTACGGCGTCTCGCGGCCACCGTGCGCCCCCTGCCCACCCCCTGGCCCGCCGAGGCCCGCGAACAACTCGTCACCCTGCTCGGCTCCGGCCGGCCCACGATCGAGGTCTGGGAGGCACTGGAGGCCGAGGGCCTGATCACCCGCCTGCTGCCCGACTGGGAGCGGGTCCGCTGCCGGCCGCAGCGCAACGCCGTGCACGTCTGGACCGTCGACCGGCACCTCATCGAGACCGCCGTGCGCGCCTCCGAGTTCACCCGCCGCGTCAGCCGCCCCGACCTCCTCCTGGTCGCCGCACTGCTGCACGACATCGGCAAGGGCTGGCCCGGCGACCACTCCGTGGCCGGCGAGATCATCGCCCGGGACGTGGCCGCCCGCATCGGCTTCGACCGCGCCGACGTCGCCGTCCTCGCCACCCTCGTCCGCCACCACCTGCTGCTCGTCGAGACGGCCACCCGGCGCGACCTGGAGGACCCGGCCACCGTGCGGTCGGTCGCCGAGGCGGTCGGCGCGCAGGGGACGCTGGAGCTGCTGCACGCGCTCACCGAGGCGGACGCCCAGGCCACCGGTCCGGCCGCCTGGTCCTCCTGGCGCGGCTCGCTCGTCGCCGACCTGGTCCGACGGGTCTCGGCGGTGCTCGCCGGGGAGGCCCCCGAGGAGCCGGCGGCCGCCGCGGCCACCGCCGAACAGGAGCGGCTGGCGATCGAGGCGGTCGCGACCGGCAGCCCGGTGCTGGCCCTGCGCGCGCAGACCGAGCCGCCGGCCGAGTCCGCGGCGGAACAGCCGCCCGGCGGTCCCGAGCCGATCGGCGGCCCCGAGCCGCTCGGCGTGGAACTCCTCATCGCCGTACCCGACCAGGCGGGCGTGCTGCCCGCGGTGGCCGGCGTCCTCGCCATGCACCGGCTGACCGTGCGCACCGCCGAACTGCGGGCCCTGGACCTGCCGGCCGGTGTGGAGGGCTCCGTCCTGCTGCTGAACTGGCGGGTCGCCGCCGAGTACGGCTCACTGCCCCAGGCCGCCCGGCTCCGCGCCGACCTCGTCCGCGCCCTGGACGGCACCCTGGACATCGCGAACCGGCTGGCGGAGCGCGACGCGGCCTATCCGCGGCGCCGCGGCGTGGTCGCGCCCCCGCCGCGCGTGACGGTGGCCCCGGCGGCCTCCCGTCTCGCCACGGTGATCGAGGTCCGCGCCCAGGACGCGCCGGGGCTGCTGTTCCGGATCGGGGCCGCGCTGGAGGACGCGACGGTCCGGGTGCGCAGCATGCACGTCAGCACGCTCGGCGCCAACGCCGTCGACGCCTTCTACGTCACCGGGCCGGAGGGCGCGCCCCTGCCGGGGGACGAGGCCACGGCGGTGGCGCGGAAGCTGGAGGAGATGCTGCGGGGGTGACCTGGCGGTCGTGTCATGCGTTAAGCGGACGTAGTCCCCGCCGTTGCGGGGATGGTCCACCCGCGCAGCAGGTCTTCAAGATCGGCAACGCGTGCTCCCCGCGACAGCGGGGTTTCTGTCCCCGCCCGTCGACTGCGGCAGGCGGGGACGATTTCGTCGAGGGGCCGGATACCCTGGAGGACAGCCCAGACTGTCGCCGACCCCAAGGACCGACGCCGCCGTGTTCGACACTCTCTCCGACCGCCTGTCAGCCACCTTCAAGTCTCTGCGGGGCAAGGGTCGGCTGTCCGAGGCGGACATCGACGCCACGGCCCGCGAAATTCGCATCGCTCTCCTCGAAGCCGACGTGGCCCTGCCTGTCGTCCGTACGTTCATCAAGAACGTCAAGGAGCGTTCGCTCGGGACCGAGGTCTCCAAGGCGCTCAATCCGGGCCAACAGGTCCTGAAGATCGTCAACGACGAGCTCGTCACGATCCTCGGCGGCGAGACCCGGCGCCTGCGCTTCGCCAAGCAGCCGCCGACCGTGATCATGCTGGCCGGTCTCCAGGGCGCCGGTAAGACCACCCTCGCGGGCAAGCTGGGCCGCTGGCTGAAGGAGCAGGGCCACTCGCCGCTGCTCGTCGCCTGTGACCTCCAGCGCCCCAACGCCGTCAACCAGCTCAGCGTCGTCGCCGAGCGCGCCGGCGTGGCCGTGTACGCGCCGCAGCCGGGCAACGGCGTCGGTGACCCGGTGCAGGTCGCCAAGGACTCCATCGAGTACGCGAAGTCCCGCGTCCACGACATCGTCGTCGTCGACACCGCCGGCCGCCTCGGCATCGACCAGGAGATGATGCAGCAGGCCGCGGACATCAGGGACGCGACCCGGCCCGACGAGATCCTCTTCGTCGTCGACGCCATGATCGGCCAGGACGCGGTCAACACCGCCGAGGCCTTCCGTGACGGCGTCGGCTTCGACGGCGTGGTGCTCTCCAAGCTCGACGGCGACGCCCGCGGCGGCGCGGCCCTGTCGATCCGGCAGATCACCGGCAAGCCGATCATGTTCGCGTCGAACGGCGAGAAGCTCGACGACTTCGACGCCTTCCATCCCGACCGGATGGCCTCCCGCATCCTCGACATGGGTGACCTGCTCACCCTGATCGAGCAGGCGGAGAAGACGTTCAGCCAGGAAGAGGCCGAGAAGATGGCCTCCAAGCTGGCGTCCAAGAAGGGCCAGGACTTCACCCTGGACGACTTCCTGTCCCAGATGGAGCAGGTCAGGAAGATGGGGTCGATCTCCAAGCTGCTCGGCATGCTGCCGGGCATGGGGCAGATCAAGGACCAGATCAACAACCTCGACGAGCGGGACGTCGACCGCACCGCCGCGATCATCAAGTCGATGACCCCGGGCGAGCGCCAGGACCCCACGATCATCAACGGCTCCCGCCGCGCCCGTATCGCCAAGGGCTCCGGTGTCGAGGTCAGCGCGGTCAAGGGCCTGGTCGAGCGGTTCTTCGAGGCCCGCAAGATGATGTCCCGCATGGCCCAGGGCGGCGGCATGCCCGGGATGCCGGGCATGCCGGGCATGGGCGGCGGCCCCGGCCGCGCCAAGAAGCAGCCGAAGAAGGCCAAGGGCAAGCAGCGCTCCGGCAACCCGATGAAGCGCAAGCAGCAGGAGCAGGAGGAGGCCGCCCGCCGCGCGGCCGGTGCCCAGGGCGGCGCTCCCGGCGGCGCCTTCGGCCTGCCGGGCCAGCAGGCCGGCCAGGACTTCGAGCTCCCGGACGAGTTCAAGAAGTTCATGGGCTGACCCGCTCCGAGCCGTACGGCGCTGAGGGCGTCCACCCGCACGGGTGGGCGCCCTCAGCGCATGCCGAGGCCCGTGCTGTGCCGTAACGTCCAGATATGAGCGATTCCGCTCCCCGGCGCAGGGCTCCCGACCAGCCGTGGCGCACCGAAGGCACCCCGGACGAGGCACCACGGCCGTCCGGCGGCAGAAGACCGCGCGCCCGCTGGTGGGCGCTCGCCGTCACCGCCGTGATCGTCTTCCTGCTGGTCTACGGCGGACTGCACTTCTACGGCCGGGGCAACGAGCCGACGATCTCCTACACGGAGTTCAGCCGGCAGGTCGACCGGGGCAACGTCGACACCATCTACTCCAAGGGCGACGCGATCCAGGGCCGGCTCAAACAGGCCCGGGACGATCCCGAGGGCGGCGGCGAGTACACCCGGTTCAGGACGCAGCGCCCGGCCTTCGCGGACGACGCCCTCTGGCAGAACCTGAGCCGGCACGACGTCACGGTGACCGCGCGGCCGGTCGTCCAGGAGCGCGGTCTGCTGGCCAACCTGCTGATCTCGCTGGTGCCGATCGTCGTCCTGGTCGCGGTGTGGGTCTTCTTCGCCCGGCGGCTGCGCGGCGGCCTGGGCGGCGCGGGCGGCATGCTCGGCCGCAAGGCGCCGCCCCGGCCGGTCGAGCTGCGGTCGGGCACCGGGCGCACCACGTTCGCCGACGTGGCCGGGATCGACGAGGTCAAGGGGGAGCTCGACGACGTGGTCGACTTCCTGGAGCACCCGGACGTCTACCGCAGGATGGGCGCGAAGATGCCCCGCGGCGTGCTGCTGGCGGGCTCGCCCGGCACCGGCAAGACGCTGCTGGCGCGCGCGGTGGCGGGCGAGGCGGGCGTGCCGTTCTTCTCGGCCTCCGCCTCCGAGTTCATCGAGATGATCGTCGGCGTCGGCGCGTCCCGGGTCCGTGAGCTGTTCGCCGAGGCCCGCAAGGTCGCGCCGTCGATCATCTTCATCGACGAGATCGACACCATCGGGCGGGCCCGCGGCGCCGGCGCGTCGGTCAGCGGCCACGACGAGCGCGAGCAGACCCTGAACCAGATCCTCACCGAGATGGACGGCTTCACCGGCTCGGAGGGCGTCGTCGTCATCGCGGCGACGAACCGCGCCGACATCCTCGACCCGGCACTGACCCGGCCGGGCCGCTTCGACCGGGTGGTCAACGTCTCCCCGCCGGACCGCGCCGGCCGCGAGGCGATCCTGCGCATCCACACGCGCGACATCCCCCTCGCCCCGGACGTCGACCTGGCCCGGGTGGCCCGCACGACCCCGGGGATGACGGGCGCGGACCTGGCCAACCTCGCCAACGAGGCCGCCCTGCTCGCCGTCAAGCGCAAGCAGGAGCGGGTCACGCCGACCGACCTGTCGGAGGCGCTGGAGAAGGTGCAGCTGGGGGCGGAGCGCACGCTCGTGATGCCCGAGGAAGACCGCCGTCGCACCGCCTACCACGAGAGCGGTCACGCCCTCCTCGGCATGCTCCAGCCCGGCGCCGACCCGGTCCGCAAGGTCACCATCGTGCCGCGCGGCCGGGCGCTCGGGGTGACCATGTCGACGCCCGAGGTGGAGCGGTACGCGCTCTCCGAGGAGTACCTGCGCGGCCGCATCATCGGCGCCCTCGGCGGGATGGCGGCCGAACAGGTGATCTACGGGGTCGTCACGACCGGCGCCGAGAACGACCTCGAACAGGTCACCAACATCGCGCGCGGCATGGTCGCGCGGTGGGGCATGAGCGAGCGCGTGGGCCGCCTCTCCGCGCTGCCCGGCGACGCCCAGCAGGCGTACGGCCTCGCCGCCGCCCCGCGCACCCTCGACGTCATCGACGACGAGATGCGCCGCATCGTCGAGGCGTGCTACGAGGAGGCGTGCCGCAAACTCCGCGACCACCGCGGCCAGTTGGACGCCCTCGCCGAAGCGCTGCTGGAGCACGAGACGCTGGAGGAGGCGCACGCGTACCGCGTCGCGGGGATCACCCGGCTGACCAAGGGCGAGGGGGAGAGGGAGGCGTAGCCCCGCTGGAGCTCTCGCCTCAGAGATACCGCCTCAGAGATCTCGCCTCGAAGATCTGGCCTCAGAGCTCTCGCTCGGGACTCTCGCTTCGGAGCTCTCGCTTCAGAGGTCCCGCTCAGGGAGTCCGGGCGATCAGGTACCGGAACACGTTCGGCATCCAGACCGTGCCGTCCTCGCGCCGGTGCGGGTGCAGCGCCTCGGTCACCTCTTTCTCCACCTGCACCTGGTCGGTCGCGGCGATCGCCGCGTCGAACAGGCCGGTGGACAGCAGACCCCTCAGGGCGCTGTCGACCCCCGCGTACCCGAAGGGGCAGGCCACCCGTCCGGAACCGTCCGGCTTCAGCCCGGCCCGCCGGGCGACGTCCTCCAGGTCGTCGCGCAGGGCGGGGCGCCAACCGCCGCCGGCGTGCAGGGGATCGGCCAGCTTGGTGGCGACCCGCAACACGGCGGAGGTGGCGCAGCGCTCCGGCGGCCCCCAGCCGACGAGCACCACGGGCGCGCCCCGCTCGGCCAGCGGTGTGGCGGCCGCGAGCAGGTCGCCGAGCCCCTCGGAGTCGCCCGCGAGGCAGCCGACGGGTTCGAAGGCGGTCACCAGGGTGTACGCGGGTTCCCCGGCGCCGGTGGTGCCGGCCGCGTCCTCGGGCGTGCCGTCGACGAGCCGCATGCCGGTGGGCGCGGGTCCGCCCGGGGTCTCCGGCAGCAGCCGCCGGCGGGCGAGGGCCAGCCGCTCGGGGTGCCGGGTCTCGACGCCGGTCAGGGCGGCGCCTCTGGAGGCCGCCATCAGCAGGGCCAGCCCGGATCCGCACCCGAGGCCCAACAGCCGTGTGCCGGGGCCCACTTCCAGCCGCTCGTGGACGGCCTCGTAGAGCGGGACCAGCATCCGCTCCTGGATCTCGGACCAGTCACGCGCGCGGGCACCCGGATCCGCGCGGGGCACCGGCCCCGTGTGAGGAAGGTGCTGCCGCACGAGCGTAGGTGTCATGGAAAAGCGCCCCAATCCGCCGAGAGTTGCCGCTGTGCCCGTTCTTCATGTGGCCCCCGTCAGTCGTCCGCACTCCCCCCGTATGTCAGGTAACTCCCCACCCGACCCCGCGTCCAGGGGTTGCGGCGCCCGGAGTACGGTCCACCCGTGCGAGTGGCGAGATTTCACATGGCGGCAACCTGGGGCCGTACCATCGCGCCATGGCAACGGCACCCGTTCTCACCCCGCGGGCGGACGACTTCCCCCGCTGGTACCAGGATCTGATCGCCAAGGCCGAGCTGGCCGACAACGGACCGGTGCGCGGCACCATGGTGATCCGACCGTACGGGTACGGACTGTGGGAGCGGATGCAGGCGGAGATGGACGCCCGCATCAAGGAGACGGGCGCCCAGAACGCGTACTTCCCCCTGCTGATCCCGCAGTCGTACCTCACGCGCGAGGCCGACCACGTCGAGGGGTTCGCGCCCGAGCTGGCGGTGGTCACGCACGGCGGCGGCAAGGAGCTGGAGGAGCCGGCGGTGGTCCGCCCCACCTCCGAGATGATCATCAACGCGTCCTTCTCGAAGTGGGTGCAGAGCTACCGCGACCTGCCGCTGCTCATCAACCAGTGGGCGAACGTGGTGCGCTGGGAGCTGCGGCCGCGGCTCTTCCTGCGCACGACCGAATTCCTCTGGCAGGAGGGCCACACCGCGCACGCCACCCGCGAGGACGCGCGCGACTTCGCCTCCCGCATCCACCGCCGGGTCTACGAGGACTTCATGGTGGACGTCCTCGCCATGGACGTCGTCGCCGGCCGCAAGACCGCCAGGGAGCGGTTCGCCGGAGCGGTCAACACCCTCACCCTCGAAGGGATGATGGGCGACGGCAAGGCCCTCCAGATGGCCACCAGTCATGAGCTGGGGCAGAACTTCGCCCGGGCCTTCAACACCTCGTACCTGTCGAAGGACGGCACGCAGGAACTGGTCTGGCAGACCTCCTGGGGCTCGACCACGCGCATGATCGGCGCCCTGGTGATGATGCACGGCGACGACGACGGTCTGCGGGTGCCGCCGCGGCTGGCGCAGGTCCAGGCCGTCGTCCTGGCGGTCAAGGACGACGAGGCGGTTCTGGCCAAGGCCCACGAGCTGGGCGCCCGGCTGAAGGCGGCCGGCATCCGCGTCCGGGTCGACGACCGCACCGATGTGCCCTTCGGGCGGCGCGCGGTCGACTGGGAGCTCAAGGGCGTGCCCGTCCGTGTCGAGATCGGCCCCCGTGACCTGGGGAACGGCACCGCGATGCTGGCGCGCCGCATCCCGGGAGGCAAGGAGCCGGTGGCCCTGGACGCGCTGGCCGATCTGCTGCCCAAGGTCCTCGAGGACGACCAGGCCCTGCTGCTGCGGCAGGCCCGCGAGCGCCGCGCGTCCCGTACGGCGGACGTGTCCACGGTCGAGGAGGCCGTCGAGGCGGCCACCGCCGGCGGCTGGGCGCGCATCCCGTGGGCGACGCTCGGCGAGGAGGGCGAGGCCAGGCTCGCCGACCACGCGGTGACCGTACGGTGTCTGGTCGCCGAGGACGGGTCGGTGCCCGAGGACGGCGACGCGCCCGGTAACGTCGCGATCGTCGCGCGCGCTTACTGAGACGACCCCCTCCGGCGAGACGGCGGCCGAAACACCTCTTGCGCCTCCGCCGCGCATCTGTACCCCGGCGCGTGGGCATCGTCTACGCGCCGGGGCGGAAGGGGCGGCCCGACGGCGTATGGCGGACTACGCACCACCTTGGCACG
The DNA here is from genome assembly GCF_042888135.1 of Streptomyces sp. NPDC003247. Taxonomy (NCBI): domain Bacteria; kingdom Bacillati; phylum Actinomycetota; class Actinomycetes; order Kitasatosporales; family Streptomycetaceae; genus Streptomyces; species Streptomyces sp. NPDC003247. Next base: position 139,767 of record NZ_JBIAPF010000009.1, on the reverse strand, counting down.
AGCTGTGAGGCTTCTCCGCAGATCAGCGCACCCGCCCTCGTCAGGACGCATCAGCGGCAACTGACGGGTACGTGCAAATTATTTGGGATGCCCCGGAATAGGAACACAGGGGCACCCCCGCTCGTTGTCATTACGTGAGCACGACACAGACACCACCTGTTCTCGCCGCAGAGCTGGCGCAGGCGTGGGCCGACATTCAGCGGTACCACCCCGAGCTGCCGGACCTTGCCGCGCCAGAGTCCCTGATCGGGGAGTCGTCGTCCGCCTGCGGTCACGAGCTCTCCTTCGAGCGACTGCTCCATGAGGCAGTCCACGGGATCGCCGCCGCGCGCGGCGTCCGCGACACCTCCCGCGCCGGCCGATACCACAACCGCAGATTCCTCGCGATCGCCGAGGAACTGGGCCTGGACCACCCCGAGGAACCGCATCCCAGCAGCGGCTTCTCGCTGGTCACGCTCAATCCCGAGGCCAAGCGCCGCTACCGTCCGACGATCGAGCGCCTCCAGCGGGCCCTCAAGGCCCACACCGCGGCCACCTCCGCCGACACCACCCGCGCCTTCCGCGGCCCGGCCGCCCGCCACGGCTCCTCCGGCGGCGGCGTCCGCGTCAAGGCGGTCTGCGACTGCGGCCGCAACGTCCGGGTGGTGCCGTCGGTCCTCGCCCAGGCCCCCATCGTGTGCGGAGGGTGCGGCAAGCCGTTCCGCATCCCCGAGGTGGCCGGCGCGGCATGACCCGAGGGCCGTCACGGCCCGCCCGTCACGTACCGGCATCTCGTGGCTGCCGGGGGCGCGGGGCAGGGGGCCGGCACCGGCCGCGGGCGCGTGGGGACTGAGCGCGCACTTCCCCGCGCCCCGCTCCCGGGCACGCCTGTGAGGCACCCGAACCGCCGGGTGCCTCACAGGCGTGCCCGGGCGGACCTCCCCGACCCCTCGTCCGGAAGCGGCCCGGAGCGTGTGGCAGAATGGCTGGCTGTACTCGACAGCCGCACAGGACCCCTCTCTCCTCCGGCTGACGCGTCCGTCGGGCACTCGGGTACCGCAACCCCACGCGGCGTCCCGCCGTGCCCCACCACGTCAATCCAGGAGAACCCACTCCCGTGGCAGTCAAGATCAAGCTGAAGCGTCTGGGCAAGATCCGTTCGCCTCACTACCGCATCGTCGTCGCCGACTCCCGTACCCGTCGTGACGGTCGTGCGATCGAGGAGATCGGCAAGTACCACCCGACGTACAACCCGTCGGTCATCGAGGTCGACGCCGACCGCGTGGCCTACTGGCTCGGCGTCGGCGCCCAGCCGACCGAGCCCGTGCTCGCCATCCTGAAGAAGACCGGCGACTGGCAGAAGTTCAAGGGCGAGCCCGCCCCGGCTCCGCTGCTCGTCGCCGAGCCGAAGAAGGCGCGTGTGTCGTTCGACGCCCTCGGTGGCGACGACGAGGGCAAGGGTGAGGCCATCACCCAGAAGAAGAAGGCTGAGAAGAAGGACGAGGCCGCTGCCGAGTCCGAGTCGACCGAGGCCTGAGCAGCATGCTCGAAGAGGCGCTTGAGCACCTCGTGAAGGGCATCGTCGACAACCCCGACGATGTGCAGGTCGCCTCGCGCAACCTGCGCCGCGGGCGGGTGCTCGAGGTCCGGGTCCACCCCGACGACCTCGGCAAGGTGATCGGCCGCAACGGCCGCACCGCACGTGCCCTGCGCACCGTCGTGGGCGCCATCGGCGGCCGTGGAGTCCGTGTCGACCTCGTCGACGTCGACCACGTCCGCTGACGCAATTCGCAGCACCGGCTCGGGCCGGGGAGGGCCACTGGGCCGTCCCCGGCCCGACGTCGTGACGACAGGAGATCTTCGAACAGTGCAGCTCGTAGTCGCACGGATCGGCCGCGCCCACGGCATCAAGGGCGAGGTCACCGTGGAGGTCCGCACCGACGAGCCGGAACTGCGGCTCGCCCCCGGCGCCGTACTGTCCACGGACCCCGCCACCGCGGGGCCGCTCACGATCGAGACCGGCCGGGTGCACAGCGGCCGCCTCCTCCTGCGCTTCGCGGGCGTCACCGACCGCACCGCGGCCGAGGCCCTGCGCAACACCCTCCTGATCGCCGAGGTGGATCCCGAGGAACTCCTCGAGGACGAGGACGAGTACTACGACCACCAGCTCATCGACCTCGACGTGGTGACGCAGGACGGCGTGGAGGTCGGCCGGATCACCGAGATCTCCCACCTGCCCTCCCAGGACCTCTTCATCGTCGAGCGGGCCGACGGCAGCGAGGTGATGATCCCCTTCGTCGAGGAGATCGTCACCGAGATCGACCTGAAGGAGCAGCGCGCGGTCATCGACCCGCCGCCCGGCCTCATCGACGACCGCGCGGAGATCGCCTCCGCGCGCGACTCGTCCGGGGACGAGGCCTGATGCGCCTCGACGTCGTCTCGATCTTCCCCGAGTACCTCGACCCCCTGCACCTCTCCCTGGTCGGCAAGGCACGCGCGCGCGGACAGCTCGACGTCCACGTGCACGACCTGCGGCACTGGACCTACGACCGGCACAACACCGTCGACGACACCCCGTACGGCGGTGGCCCCGGCATGGTGATGAAGACCGAGCCGTGGGGCGACGCCCTCGACTCGGTCCTGGCCGACGGCTACGAGACCGGCGCGCACGCCCCCGCGCTCGTCGTGCCCACCCCCAGCGGCCGCCCGTTCACCCAGGAACTCGCCGTCGAACTCTCCGAGCGCCCCTGGCTGATCTTCACACCGGCCCGCTACGAGGGCATCGACCGCCGCGTCGTCGACGAGTACGCCACCCGGATCCCCGTCTACGAGGTCTCCATCGGCGACTACGTTCTCGCCGGCGGCGAGGCGGCCGTCCTGGTCGTCACCGAGGCCGTGGCCCGGCTGCTGCCCGGCGTGCTCGGCAACGCCGAGTCCCACCGCGACGACTCCTTCGCACCCGGCACCATGGCCAACCTCCTCGAAGGCCCCGTCTACACCAAGCCGCCCGCCTGGCGCGGCCGGGACATCCCCGAGGTGCTGCTCAGCGGCCACCACGGCAAGATCGCCCGCTGGCGCCGTGACGAGGCACTGCGGCGGACCACGGCCCACCGGCCCGACCTGATCGAGCGCTGCGACCCCAGGGCCTTCGACAAGAAGGACCGCGAGATGCTCTCCATCCTGGGCTGGGCGCCGGACCCCGAGGGCGAGCCGTACGGCCGATTTTGGCGCAGGACCGAGAGCGTGGAAGAATAGGCCGCTGTTGTGCGCCGTCCGGTATGCGCCCCTGCCACAGGGGGACACGACGCCCGCCCCGACGCGCACGCCCCTTTCCCCGTACACCTAGTTCCCGTTGATGACCTGTGGCATCAGCGAAGAAAGCAGACGACATGTCCCACCTGCTCGACTCCCTCGACGCCGCGTCGCTGCGCAGCGACGTCCCGGCCTTCCGCCCGGGCGACACCGTCAACGTCCACGTCCGCGTCATCGAGGGCAACCGCTCCCGTGTGCAGCAGTTCAAGGGCGTCGTCATCCGCCGCCAGGGCGCCGGTGTCCGCGAGACCTTCACGGTCCGCAAGGTCTCCTTCTCCGTCGGCGTCGAGCGCACCTTCCCCGTGCACACCCCGATCGTCGAGAAGATCGAGCTCGTGACCCGCGGTGACGTGCGTCGCGCCAAGCTGTACTACCTGCGCGAGCTGCGCGGCAAGGCCGCGAAGATCAAGGAGAAGCGCGACAACTGAGCGCGCTCGGGAGTTCAGAGCGGGGCCGGATAACATCTGGCCCCGATGGACACCGAAGCACAGTCGACGGAGCGCGACCGCTCCTCCCGCCCTTCCGACACCGCGGACGCCTCGCAGCAGGCCGTGGGACCGGACGGGCCGGAGGGACGGTCGCGTTTCGCGTTGGTGGCGCGGATCACCGACCTGCTCCCGGGCGGCCGGATCAGCCTCACCCTGCTGATCTGCCTGCTCTTCCTGCTGCTCCTGAACGCTTTCGTGGTCAAGCCGTTCCAGATACCCAGCGGATCCATGGAGAACGGATTGAGGATCGGCGACCGCGTTCTCGTAAATAGGTTGGCGTACCGTTTCGGTGCGGAGCCGCGCCGCGGTGACGTGGTGGTGTTCGACGGCACCGGGTATTTCGGGGACGCCGACTACGTCAAACGCGTTGTGGGTGTGGGGGGAGACCACGTGGTCTGCTGCGACGACGAGGGGAGGATCCAGGTGAACGGCCGGCCGGTCGACGAGTCGACGTACCTGTATCCGGGCGACAGCCCGTCCACGGTGCCCTTCGACGTGGAGGTGCCCGACGGCACCCTGTTCGTCCTCGGCGACCACCGCAGTGCCTCCAGCGACTCCCGCGACCACCTGGGCTCACCGGGCGGCGGCATGATCCCCGTCGACGACGTGATCGGCCGCGCCGACTGGATCATGCGGTCCCTCCTCGACGTCACCCGTCTGCACCGCCCGGACGCCTACGCGCGCGTGCCCGCGGCGACGGGTGCGTCGACGGACACGGCGGTCACCCCTGCGGGCGTAGCGGTCACCTCTGCGGGTGCGGTGGTCACTCGTACGGGTGCGGTGATCACCTCTGCGGACGCGGTGGTCACCCATAAGGGTGCGGCGATCACCCCTGCGGGCGCGGTGGTCACGCGTACGGACGCGGTGGTCACCCGTACGGAAGAGGCGTTCACCCGTACGGAAGCGGCAGGCGCCCGTACCGTCGCGGCGGGTACCCCGGCGGACAGGGCGGACGCCCATGGGTAACCGCGGCAAGCCCCGCGGCGTCCCCAGCAGCCCCGCGGACAACCTCCTGCCCACCGGAGCCCGGCGCGCCTCCGGCGCCTCGGCCGGCCGCACCCGCGCGGAGCGGCGCAAGCTCCAGCGCAAGGTCAAGCGCAAGCGCAGGCGCGGCGCCGTCCGGGAGATCCCGCTCCTCGTCGGGGTCGCCGTCCTCATCGCCCTGGTGCTGAAGACGTTCCTCGTGCAGGCCTTCGTGATCCCGTCCGGCTCGATGGAGCAGACCATCCGGATCGGCGACCGCGTCCTGGTCGACAAGTTCACGCCGTGGTTCGGCTCCAAGCCGGAGCGCGGCGACGTCGTCGTCTTCAAGGACCCCGGTGGCTGGCTCAACGACGAGCAGACCACCACCAAGAAGGACGACCCCGTCGGCGTCAAACAGGTCAAGGAGGCCCTCACCTTCATCGGCCTGCTGCCGTCCGACGACGAGAAGGACCTCATCAAGCGGGTCGTCGGCGTCGGCGGCGACCGCGTCAAGTGCTGTGACACGCAAGGGCGGGTCACCGTCAACGGCGTTCCCCTGAACGAGGGGGACTACCTCTACCCCGGCAACGCCCCCTCCGGCACCTCGTTCGACATCACCGTCCCCCAGGGGCGGCTGTGGGTGATGGGCGACCACCGGGACAACTCCGCGGACTCCCGCGCCCACCAGAACACCGACTACGGCGGCACCGTCTCCGAGGACGAGGTGGTCGGGCGGGCCATGGTCATCGCCTGGCCGCTGGGCCACTGGAACACCCTCAAGGAACCGCAAACCTTCTCTTCGGTGACCGACGCGGTCGCCGGGACGGCGGCGTCCTCCCAGACGTCGCATAGGGTTGATCCCGACGATCCGAACGGAACGATCCGACTCCCGAGCCCTGCGGAACTCCCGCTCGTTATGGGAGTGGTGGGCCTGCGTCGTACCTGGGGCAGGCAGCGGCACAGAGTGAGGAGTTGGCGTGGGGGATGTGGCGGTTGGCGCACGGTCCGGGCACGACGGCGAGGAGCACCGCGGACGTCCCGTGGACGCGGCCGACCCGGTGTCCGACGACATCGTGACCTCGGACAATGACGGCCCGGCGGCCGGAGGCGACGGACCCGGCGACGGGCCGCCCCGCACGACCGGGCCGGGGCCGGACGACGGGGCACCCCAGGCGAAGAAACCGCGTTCCTTCTGGAAGGAACTGCCGATCCTCATCGGCATCGCCCTCGTTCTCGCCCTGCTGATCAAGACCTTCCTGGTCCAGGCGTTCTCGATCCCCTCCGACTCGATGCAGAACACCCTCCAGGAGGGTGACCGCGTCCTGGTCGACAAGCTGACGCCGTGGTTCGGTTCCGAGCCCGAGCGCGGCGAGGTCGTGGTCTTCCACGACCCGGACAACTGGCTGGCGGGCGAGCCCACCCTCGAACCGAACGCCGTGCAGACCGTCCTCAGCTGGATCGGCCTGATGCCGTCCGCGGAGGAGAAGGACCTGATCAAGCGGGTGATCGGCGTCGGCGGCGACACCGTCTCCTGTAGCAAGACCGGCCCGCTGAAGGTCAACGGCAAGGCGCTGGACGAGCCGTACGTGTACCCCGGCAACACGCCGTGCAGCATGGACGACCAGGGCGGCCAGTTCACGGTGAAGGTCCCCGAGGGCTACATCTGGGTCATGGGCGACCACCGCCAGAACTCGCGGGACTCCCGCTACAACCAGTCCGACAAGCACCACGGCATGGTCCCCGTCGACGAGGTCGTCGGCCGCGCCGTCGTCAAGGCCTGGCCCATCAACCGCTGGGGCACGCTGCCCGTGCCGGACACCTTCGACCAGAGCGGACTCGACGCCCGGTCGGCTGCCTCCACCGCCCTGACGGTCGCTCCGGAGGGCCTCGCCCTCGCCGGCGTCGTCCCGCTGGCGCTGTGGCGGCGCCGGCGCGCACAGGCGTCCGGGACCCGCTGACCCGTCGCCCGTCCCGTCGTATCCGCTGACCCGTCGCCCGCCCCGCCGTACCCGCTCGGCAAACCCTTTCCCAAGCTTGTGGCCACGGCCGGGGGCGAACGGCTGACCCGGCTCGGTACCGCCGGGTAGGGTGCGGATCCATGGGCGGCGAGAGCACGACACGTACGGCCCCGCACAGCGGCGGCGGCACCAGCAGTGGCCCGGTGGGCAGCCGGACCGGACAGCGTCTGTCCGGTGCGGCGGTCGCGCTGGGCCTCGTGCTGTTCCTCGCCGGATTCGGGTGGGCCGCGCTGACCTACCGGCCGTACACCGTGCCCACCAGTTCCATGGCCCCCACGATCGACGCCGGGGACCGGGTGCTGGCCCAGGTGGTGGACGGCGACGAGGTGCGGCGCGGGGACGTCGTGGTCTTCACCGACAAGACCTGGGCGGACAACGCGCCCGTGGTCAAGCGCGTCGTCGCGGTCGGCGGTGACACGGTCTCCTGCTGCACCGACGGCAAGCTCACCGTCAACGGCCGGCAGATCGAGGAGTCCTATCTGCCCGAGGGCAGCCCCGCCGAGATCAAGAACTTCGCCAGCGTGGAGGTCCCCGAGGGCCGGCTGTTCCTGCTCGGCGACGAGCGCCAGGGCTCACTGGACTCCACCGCCCATCTCACGGACGCGGCCGCCGGCACGGTCGCGCGCGGTGCCGTCAAGGCCCGCGTCGACGCCGTCGTCTGGCCCATGGAGGGCATGCTCGAGCGCCCGACCGGCTTCGAGCCGCTCGGCGCGCTGTCCCGGCAGGGCCCGCTGAGCACGATCGGCTGGCTGATCGTCGTCGGCGCGGCCCTCGTCCTCGGCGGCGGCGCGTACGGCCCGATCGCCCAGCGCGTCACCCGTCGTTCCCGCCCGGAGTCCGCCGGAGTCAGCCGGTGACCGCTGAGACGAGCCGCGCGAGCACCGACTCGTACGAGGGCGGGCTGCGCAGGGTCGCCCGGGTGGTCCTGCTCGACCCCGAGGACCGCATCCTGCTGCTGCACGGCCACGAGCCGGACGATCCGGCCGACGACTGGTGGTTCACGCCCGGCGGTGGAGTGGAGGGCGACGAGACCCGTGAAGAGGCCGCGCTGAGGGAACTCGCCGAGGAGACGGGCATCACCGACGTCGACCTCGGCCCGGTGGTGTGGCGGCGCAGGTGCTCCTTCCCGTTCGCGGGCCGCCGCTGGGACCAGGACGAGTGGTACTACCTGGCCCGTACGGCCGTGACGGTGACCAGGGCCACCGCCCTGACCGAGCTGGAGCGGCGCAGCGTCGCCGGAGCGCGCTGGTGGACGTGTCGGGAACTCGCCCGGACACATGAGACGGTGTATCCGACCAGACTCGCCGAGCTGCTGCAGCGGCTGCTCGACGAAGGTCCCCCGGCCCGCCCCGAAACCCTCGACACGGAAATCGTCTGACGGCTCATGGGACGGGCGCACAATGGGGAGATCGCACGGCTGAAGGGGAACATGCCATGAGCGCCGAGGACCTCGAGAAGTACGAGACCGAGATGGAGCTGAAGCTCTACCGGGAGTACCGCGACGTCGTCGGTCTGTTCAAATACGTGATCGAGACCGAGCGGCGTTTCTACCTGACCAACGACTACGAGATGCAGGTGCACTCGGTCCAGGGCGAGGTGTTCTTCGAGGTGTCGATGGCGGACGCCTGGGTGTGGGACATGTACCGGCCGGCCCGGTTCGTGAAACAGGTACGCGTCCTCACGTTCAAGGACGTGAATATCGAGGAGCTGAACAAGAGCGACCTGGAGCTTCCGGGCGGGTGACGGGCTCCCCCGTACGGGTGGGCTGCTCACTCATGTGGGTGACAGGGTTTTCCACAGTCGCCGAGTTGCACACCAAGATCCATCTCTTCGTCGCGGATGCGTGAACGTGGGCACCGGAGGTGGTGCCCACATGAGCACGGAACTGGCGCGCGGAGCGCTCGGCAGGTACGGCGAGGAACTGGCCGCCCGACGGCTGACCGAGGCCGGGATGACGGTCCTGGAACGCAACTGGCGCTGCGGCAGGACCGGAGAGATCGACATCGTCGCGCGGGACGGCGACGTCCTGGTCGTCTGCGAGGTCAAGACCCGCAGGGGCGGCGGCTTCCAGCACCCCATGGCGGCCCTGACACCCACGAAGGCCCGGCGCCTGCGCGGCCTCGCCGAACGCTGGATCCAGGCACACAGGGGAGCGCCACCGGGCGGCGTCCGCATCGACCTGGTCGGCGTCGTCCTGCCGGACCGCGGAGCCCCCGTCGTCGAGCACGCGCGGGGGGTGGCCTGAGATGGGATTCGCACGGACGTGCTCGGTCGCGCTGGTGGGCGTCGAAGGGGTCGTGGTCGAGGTCCAGGCGGACCTGGAGCCCGGAGTGGCCGCCTTCACCCTGGTCGGGCTGCCGGACAAGAGCCTGAGCGAGAGCCGGGACCGGGTGCGGGCGGCGGTGGTGAACTCGGGAGCCGAGTGGCCGCAGAAGAAACTCACCGTCGGACTCAGCCCCGCCTCGGTACCCAAGGGCGGCAGCGGATTCGACCTCGCCATCGCCAGCGCCGTGCTCGGCGCCAGCGAACGGATCGACCCCCGCGTGCTCGCCGACATCGTGATGATCGGGGAACTGGGGCTCGACGGACGCGTACGGCCGGTGCGAGGCGTGCTGCCCGCCGTGCTGGCCGCCGCCGAGGCCGGCTACGAGCAGGTGGTCGTGCCGGAGTGCGCCGCCGCCGAGGCATCGCTGGTGCCAGGGGTCTCCGTGCTCGGGGTACGCAGTCTGCGGCAGCTGATCGCCGTCCTGGCCGACGAGCCCGTACCGGACGAGGAACGGGACGACCCGGACCGGCCGGACCCGCTCCTGGCCGGCCTGCGGATGCCCGGCACGGCAGCGGCCACCGGCATGCTCGGCGCGGGCGGGCACGACCAAGGACTCGACCTCGCCGACGTCGTGGGCCAGCGCTCGGCACGGACGGCCGTGGAGGTCGCCGCGGCCGGCGGACACCACCTGTTCCTCGAAGGACCCCCGGGCGCGGGCAAGACGATGCTCGCCGAACGCCTCCCCGCCGTACTGCCCCGGCTCACCCGGGAGGAGTCCCTGGAGGTCACGGCGGTCCACTCGGTGGCAGGGCTCCTGCCGCCCGGCAAGCCCCTCATCGACGTTCCCCCCTACTGCGCCCCGCACCACTCCGCCACCATGCAGGCACTCGTCGGAGGCGGCGCGAACATCGCCCGCCCGGGCGCCGTCTCCATGGCGCACCGAGGGGTGCTCTTCCTGGACGAGACCCCGGAATTCAGCAGCCGGGCCCTCGACGCCCTGCGCCAGCCCCTCGAGGCGGGACACGTCGTGATCGCGCGCAGCGCCGGCGTGGTCCGGTTCCCCGCGCGGTTCCTGATGGTGCTCGCGGCCAACCCCTGCCCCTGCGGTCGCTTCTCCCAGCGGGACACCCTGTGCGAGTGCCCGCCCTCGGCGGTCCGCCGCTACCAGGCCCGGCTCTCCGGCCCGCTGCTCGACCGCGTCGACCTCCGCGTCGAGGTGGACCCGGTCGGCAGGGCGGAGCTCGCCCACCGAGGTCCCGGCGGCGAGTCCACGGCGACCGTCGCCGACCGCGTGCGAGCCGCCCGGCAGCGTGCGACGGCCCGGCTCGACGGCACCCCCTGGCGGACCAACAGCGAAGTGCCCGGACGGGAGCTGCGCAGCCGGTTCCGACCCGCGGCCGGGGCGATGGACGAGGCGGAACGGAACCTGGAGCGCGGCGTGCTCACCGCCCGTGGCCTGGACCGGGTCCTGCGCGTCGCCTGGACCGTCGCCGACCTCGTCGGCCATGACCGGCCCGACGCCGTGGACGTCGCCCTGGCGCTCCAACTGCGCACGGGCGTGCCACGCGGGGTGCCGATGGCGCTGGGGGCCCTGACGTGACCGGCGCCGGCGACCCGGACGAGGAGCGGCTCGCCCGGGTCTTCCTGGCCCGGGTCGTCGAGCCCGGGGACGAGACCGGCGGGCGGTGGGTGCGCGAGCGCGGAGCCGCCGAGGTGGCCCGGCGGCTGCGGGACGGCGGAGAGCCCCTGCCCGGGGTCACGGCGCGCAAATGGGCCGGACTCCTGGCGCGGGCCACGCGGGCCGAACCGGAGCGCGACCTGGCCGTCGCACGGGACGCGGGCGTGCGGTTCGTCTGCCCGGGGGACATCGAGTGGCCCCGGCCCCTGGACGACCTCGGGGACGCCCGTCCCCTCGGTCTGTGGGTCCGCGGCGGGCCCAGCCTGCGGATGTGGGCGCTGCGCTCGGTCGCGGTCGTCGGCGCCCGCGCCTGCACCGAGTACGGCGCCCACATGGCCGTCACCCTCGCCGCCGGTCTCGCCGAACGCGGCTGGGTGGTGGTCTCCGGCGGCGCGTACGGCGTCGACGGCGCCGCCCACCGGGGCGCCCTCGGCGCGGGCGGCGCCACCGTGGCCGTCCTCGCCTGCGGGGTCGACCGGCCCTACCCGCGCGGCCACACGGAACTGATCGGCAGGATCGCGGCACAGGGGCTGGTCGTGGGAGAACTGCCGCCGGGCGACCACCCGACACCGAGCAGGTTCGTCCAGCGCAACCGGGTGATCGCCGCGCTCACCCGCGGCACGGTGGTGGTCGAGGCCGCCCACCGCAGCGGCTCGCTGGTCACCGCACGGGCGGCCCTGCGGCTCGGCCGGCACACGATGGGGGTGCCCGGACCCGCCACCAGCGCCCTGTCCGCGGGAGTGCACGAGCTCCTGCGGCAGGAAGCGGTGCTGGTCACCGACGCCGCGGAGGTCGTCGAGCTGGTCGGTGACATGGGCGAGCTGGCGCCGGAGCGGCGCGGGCCGGTGCTGCCGCGCGACCTCCTGCACGCCGGTGCCCGACGGGTCCTGGCCGCCCTCCCCGGCCACCGGGCCGCGACGGCCGACGAGATCGCCCGCGAGGCCTGGACCACCCCGGACGACGCGATCGCGAGACTGTACGAACTCAGGGCACTCGGCTACGTCGAACGACATGGCGACAGCTGGAAGTTGACACGCCAGGCGATGCTCTCCGTCCGAGGAGGACGACACCCGTGTTGACCGACGGGTTCGGCCGTCCGGGGGAACGCCGAACCCCTTGCAAACGACCGCAGTTGACGCGTCCCGGCCGTCACCCGCGGCGACCGTACCGCCCCGGCCCGCCGCCCGCGGCGACGCCTCCGCGGACAGGGCCGACCCGCTTCTTCGCGCACCGCGACACTCCAGTCACGCTACGCTCACAAGGATTCCGGCACAGAACGGCACCCACTGCCCACTTCCCGCAGGACGGCACCACTCGGCACCACCCGGCACCAGACGACAGCACACGGAGCAACGACGACAGCTCACCCCGTACCCCTCCGACCCCCCGTACGTCACGGCAGAACGGCACAAGGCGACGAATGCCCCAGCACACCTCCGGGTCCGACCGGGCGGCGATCCCCCCAGCCGCCCGCGACGGTGGCAGCGCGCGGCCGCCCGCTCCCTCGACGCTCGAGGAGCTGTGGCGCTCGTACAAGGCGACGGGGGACGACCGGCTGAGGGAGCAGCTGATCCTGCACTACTCGCCCCTGGTGAAGTACGTCGCCGGCCGGGTCAGCGTAGGCCTGCCGCCCAATGTGGAGCAGGCGGACTTCGTGTCGTCCGGAGTGTTCGGGCTGATCGACGCGATCGAGAAGTTCGACATCGACCGGGAGATCAAGTTCGAGACGTACGCGATCACCCGGATCCGGGGCGCGATGATCGACGAGCTGCGGGCGCTGGACTGGATCCCGAGGTCCGTGCGGCAGAAGGCCCGCAACGTGGAACGGGCGTACGCGACGCTGGAGGCGCGGCTGCGGCGGACGCCGACCGAGTGCGAGGTCGCCGCCGAGATGGGCATCGCGGTCGATGAACTGCACACGGTGTTCAGCCAGCTGTCGCTGGCCAACGTGGTGGCGCTCGAGGAGCTGCTGCACGTCGGGGGCGAGAGCGGGGACGGTCTCAGCGTCATGGACACGCTGGAGGACACCGCCGCGGACAACCCCGTGGAGGTGGCCGAGGACCGGGAACTGCGCAGATTCCTGGCACGGGCGATCAACACGCTGCCCGACCGCGAGAAGACGGTGGTCACGCTCTACTACTACGAAGGGCTGACCCTCGCCGAGATCGGCAACGTGCTGGGGGTGACCGAGAGCCGGGTCAGTCAGATCCACACCAAATCGGTGCTCCAGCTGCGCGCGAAACTGGCGAGCTTCGGTCGTTGACCTGGCCGGACGACGGAAGTGGGAGCGGAGTCACTCCCGTCGGCGGTGCGGCGTCCGTAAAGTGGTCGACGTGCCAAGGATTCGAGCGGCCTCCGTGGCCGAGCACCGGTCGATGCAGCGAGCCGCCCTGCTGGACGCGGCCCGCTCGCTGCTGTCCGAGGGCGGGACGGAGGCGCTGACCTTCCCCGCCCTAGCCGAGCGGACGGGGCTCGCCCGTTCGTCCGTGTACGAGTACTTCCGGTCCCGCGCCGCCGTGGTCGAGGAACTGTGCGAGGTCGACTTCCCCGTGTGGGCGGCGGAGGTCGAGGCGGCGATGGCCGCGGCCGACACGCCGGCGGCCAAGGTCGAGGCGTACGTACGGCGGCAGCTGGCGCTGGTCGGCGACCGGCGGCACCGGGCCGTCGTGGCGATCTCGGCGAGCGAGCTGGACGCGGGGGCGCGGGAGAAGATCCGCGCCGCCCACGGCGGACTCGTCGCGATGATCGTCGAAGCACTGGGCGAGATGGGGCACGCGGAACCCCGGCTGGCGGCGATGCTGCTCCAGGGCATCGTGGACGCGGCCGTGCGCCGGATCGAGCTGGGAGCCGCGGAAGATCCCGCGGTGATCACGGACGCGGCGGTCGCGATGGTGCTGCGGGGGGTCACCGGCTGAGTCCGGCCGGGCAGGGTGGCGGGGGCGACCTCGCGGTGGGGCCACCGCACCCGTCCCCGCCATCGGGCCCCTCCCCCCTCCCCTCCCCTCCCCCCACCCCCCTCCCATCCCGCCCGCCCCAAGCCCCGCCCCCGACCCGCTCCGCATGCCCGCCCCTACGGAAGCGGTACCCCCGCCACCGGCAGCAGTCGCGGCGGACTCTTTCTCAGCAGTCCTGGCGGCAGCAGTGTGAGCGGGTTCAGATAGGTCTGGCCCCTCAGCAGTCCCCAGTGCAGGCATGGCGTCGTGCAGTGCGAGCCAGTGGGTTCCACGGTGCCGATGACCTCGCCCGCCACCACCTCGTCGCCCCTGGTGACCGATGCCCGCACCGGTTCGTAGGTGGTGCGCAGGTCTGTGCCCGTCAGTTCCACGGAGACCACGCCCCGCCCGGCGACGCGGCCCGCGTACGACACGCGGCCGGTCGCCGCGGCGCGCACCGGTGCGCCGGGTGCCGTCGTGAGGTCCACGCCTCGGTGGCCGCGGGTGTACGCCGTTGCCGGGGGTTCCCAGCCGCGTACCACCGTGGGGCGTGTGCCTACCGGCCAGGACCGGCCGATGGGCGGGGCCGGGGCCGGCGGGGGAGGGGTGGCGGGCGGTGGTGGGGGCGGATTCGCCCAGGCCACGGGGGCCGCCACGGTGATCAGGAGTCCCAGCAGTAGGGCCGTACATCGCTTCGGGTGCATGCGGAAAGGGTCTCGTGACCGGGCCGATCACGGCTGGAACCTGTGGACAACCTTCCGCTTGTGGACGGCGGCGTCACCCGGTGCCCCCCGGGTCCCGTACACTTCTTCTGGCGATCCGGGTCACCGGGTCGACTTCGCACGCCCCGGTACCAGGGCCGACACGGTCGGTCCGCCGGTACTCGCGCCCCTCGGTCCTTCGTGGCTCGGCGCACTGCGGGCGTCAGGCGCGGGAGCCGTCCGGCTCTTGCGGCACAACCGAGAAACCCAAGGAGAACGGCCATGGCCGTCGTCACGATGCGGGAGCTGCTGGAGAGCGGCGTCCACTTCGGTCACCAGACCCGTCGCTGGAACCCGAAGATGAAGCGCTTCATCTTCACCGAGCGCAACGGCATCTACATCATCGACCTGCTCCAGTCGCTGTCGTACATCGACCGCGCCTACGAGTTCGTCAAGGAGACCGTCGCCCACGGCGGCACGGTCATGTTCGTCGGTACGAAGAAGCAGGCGCAGGAGGCCATCGCCGAGCAGGCCACCCGCGTCGGCATGCCCTACGTCAACCAGCGCTGGCTGGGCGGCATGCTCACCAACTTCTCGACCGTCTACAAGCGTCTGCAGCGCCTCAAGGAGCTCGAGCTCATCGACTTCGAGGACGTCGCCGCGTCCGGTCTGACGAAGAAGGAGCTCCTGGTCCTCTCCCGCGAGAAGGCCAAGCTGGAGAAGACCCTCGGCGGTATCCGCGAGATGTCCAAGGTCCCGAGCGCCGTCTGGATCGTGGACACCAAGAAGGAGCACATCGCGGTCGGTGAGGCCCGGAAGCTCAACATTCCGGTCGTCGCCATCCTCGACACCAACTGCGACCCCGACGAGGTCGACTACAAGATCCCGGGCAACGACGACGCGATCCGCTCCGTCACCCTGCTCACCCGTGTGATCGCCGACGCCGTCGCCGAGGGCCTCATCGCCCGTTCCGGCGTCGCCACCGGCGACAAGGGTGAGAAGGCCGCGGGCGAGCCGCTCGCCGAGTGGGAGCGCGACCTGCTCGAGGGTGAGAAGAAGGCCGACGAGGCTCCGGCCGCCGAGGCGCCCGCCGCTGAGGCCCCGGCTGCTGAGGCCCCGGCTGCCGAGGCCCCCGCCGCCGAGGCGCCCGCCGCCGAGGCTCCGGCCGCCGAGGGCGAGCAGGCCTGACCGTCCAGTCAGCGTCGACGGCGGGAGTGGTGACATGAGATCCGCTCCCGCCGTTCACCCGTAGGTCAGCGCAGAGTCGGAGATCTACATCTCCATGTAGATCGCAGACCGTGCAGATCTCCGATCTTCCAGACTTCGAGAAAGATTCACAGACTCATGGCGAACTACACCGCCGCCGACGTCAAGAAGCTCCGTGAGCTCACCGGCGCCGGCATGATGGACTGCAAGAAGGCGCTGGACGAGGCCGAGGGCCAGGTCGACAAGGCCGTCGAGGCGCTCCGCATCAAGGGCCAGAAGGGCGTCGCCAAGCGCGAGGGCCGCTCCGCCGAGAACGGCGCCGTGGTCTCGATCATCGCCGACGACAACTCCTCCGGTGTCCTGGTGGAGCTGAAGTGCGAGACGGACTTCGTCGCCAAGGGCGAGAAGTTCCAGAGCGTCGCCACCGCGATCGCCGAGCACGTCGCCAAGACCTCCCCGGCCGACATCGAGGCCCTGCTCGCCTCCGAGATCGAGGCCGGCAAGACCGTCCAGGCGTTCGTGGACGAGGCCAACGCCAACCTCGGTGAGAAGATCGTCCTGGACCGCTTCGCGCAGTTCACCGACGGTTACGTGATCGCGTACATGCACCGTACGATGCCCGACCTGCCCCCGCAGATCGGTGTCCTCGTCGAGCTGGACAAGCCGAACGCCGAGGTCGCCAAGGGCGTCGCCCAGCACATCGCCGCCTTCGCGCCGAAGTACCTCTCCAAGGAGGACGTGCCGGCCGAGGTCGTCGAGTCCGAGCGTCGCATCGCCGAGGAGACCACCCGCGCCGAGGGCAAGCCCGAGGCCGCGATCGCCAAGATCGTCGAGGGTCGCCTCAACGGCTTCTTCAAGGACGCCACGCTGCTCGGCCAGCCGTACGCGCTCGACAACAAGAAGTCGGTCCAGAAGGTCCTGGACGAGGCCGGTGTCAGCCTGAAGCGCTTCGCGCGCATCAAGGTCGGCATCTGAGTCCGTACCGCGACGGACGCCCGGCCCCTATAGGGTCGGCAGCAGTCGTCCGCGTACGTCGTCACGGGACGTGTGACGGACGACAGCAGATCTGACGAGGAGGCCATTGCCGCGCACGGGTTGCGAACGACATCCCACCGGCAATGGCCTTCTTCGTATGTGCACCACGTGAAAGAGGCGGGATCTCCCATGACCACCAAGGCCCAGAAGAGCGACGACGGCAAGGTACGCGGCCGGTTCCTGCTGAAGCTGTCCGGGGAGGCATTCTCCGGCGGTGGCGGCCTGGGAGTGGATCCCGACGTGGTGCACAAGATCGCCCGCGAGATCGCGGCCGTCGTGCGCGACGGCGCGCAGATCGCGGTCGTCATCGGCGGCGGCAACTTCTTCCGCGGCGCCGAACTCCAGGTGCGCGGCATGGACCGGGCCCGCTCGGACTACATGGGCATGCTCGGCACCGTGATGAACTGCCTCGCCCTCCAGGACTTCCTGGAGAAGGAGGGCATCGACAGCCGGGTCCAGACCGCGATCACGATGGGCCAGGTCGCCGAGCCGTACATCCCGCTGCGGGCCGTGCGCCACCTGGAGAAGGGCCGCGTGGTCATCTTCGGCGCGGGCATGGGCATGCCGTACTTCTCCACCGACACCACCGCCGCGCAGCGCGCCCTGGAGATCGACGCCGAGGCGCTGCTGATGGGCAAGAACGGCGTGGACGGCGTCTACGACTCCGACCCGAAGACCAACCCGGAGGCGGTCAAGTTCGACGCCCTCGGTTACGGCGAGGTCATCACCCGTGAGCTGAAGGTCGCCGACGCCACCGCGGTCACGCTGTGCCGCGACAACAAGCTCCCGATCGTCGTCTTCGAGCTTCTCGCCGAGGGCAATATCGCGCGGGCCGTCAAGGGTGAGAAGATCGGCACGCTGGTGGGTGACGAAGTCAGCCGGGCCTGACCGCAGGACCTCCCGGTCCCACGGTCGAGGACCCCGGTTCGTACGACAACACCTGACCGGGGGACGGAGCCTGGTCGGGGGATGGACAATGTCCTGCCGGTCGGGAACCGTGCAGGAAGAAGACGCGACGCAGCCGGCCGCCGCCACCGACAGGGAACCGCAGCCGGGCCTACTCAAGACACGCAGGAGCAAGTGGTGATCGAAGAGACCCTCCTCGAGGCCGAGGAGAAGATGGAGAAGGCCGTCGTGGTCGCCAAGGAGGACTTCGCCGCGATCCGCACCGGCCGTGCGCACCCGGCGATGTTCAACAAGATCGTGGCCGACTACTACGGCGCGCCGACGCCGATCAACCAGCTGGCTTCGTTCTCCGTGCCGGAGCCGCGCATGGCGGTCGTGACCCCGTTCGACAAGAGCGCGCTGCGCAACATCGAGCAGGCGATCCGCGACTCCGACCTGGGCGTCAACCCGAGCAACGACGGCAACATCATCCGCGTGGTGTTCCCCGAGCTCACCGAGGAGCGCCGCCGCGACTACATCAAGGTCGCCAAGGGCAAGGGCGAGGACGCCAAGGTGTCCATCCGCTCCGTCCGCCGCAAGGCCAAGGACGCGATCGACAAGCTCGTCAAGGACGGCGAGGTCGGCGAGGACGAGGGCCGCCGTGCGGAGAAGGAGCTCGACGACACCACCGCGAAGTACGTCGCCCAGGTGGACGAGCTCCTCAAGCACAAGGAATCGGAGCTGCTCGAGGTCTGATGAACGACTCTTCCTGGGGCGCTCCGCCGCACGCCGGTTCACCGACCGGGTACTGGGGGCCCACTCACCAGGGCCCTGTCCAGGGGGCTTCCCCGGCGGGTCCCGCGTACGATGCGCCTGAGGCGCAGCAGACTCGCCCCATGCCCATCGTCCCCGACGTCCCCGCCGACGACGGACACCAGGATGACGACCGGGGGGCCGCTCGGAGGGGTGGCCCCCTGTTCCGGGACGAGACGTTCCGCGGCGGTGCGGTTCCCGGTGAGGCGACTCACGGTGAGCCGTACCGCGGGGGGACGCCGCCCCCGGGCGGGACGTTCCCCGGCGGGATGCCCCCCGGCGGGGGGTTCCGCGAGGAGACGTTCCGCAACGAGCCGTTCCGCGACGAGACCCCGTCGGCGCTGCCCCCTGCGGCGGTGTCGCAGAATCCGGATCCCATGCCCGACGCCCCGCAGCCGGCGCCCGCCCCGCAGAAGAAGAGCGCGGGCCGGGACCTGGGTGCGGCGATAGGGGTGGGCGTCGGGCTCGGCGCGGTGATCGTCGCCTCGCTGTTCGTGGTGAAGGCCGTCTTCATCGGCGTCATAACGATCGCCGTGGTGGTGGGCCTGTGGGAGCTCACCAGCCGGCTCCAGGAGCGCAAGGGCATCAAGGCGCCCCTGGTGCCGCTGGCGCTCGGTGGTGCGGCGATGGTCGTCGCCGGGTACGTCCGGGGGGCCGAGGGCGCCTGGCTTGCCATGGCCCTGACCGCTCTCGCGGTTCTCGTCTGGCGGATGACGGAACCGCCGGAGGGCTACCTCAAGGACGTCACGGCCGGTCTCTTCGCGGCCTTCTACGTGCCGTTCCTGGCCACCTTCGTCGCCATGATGCTCACGGCCGAGGACGGGGCGCAGCGCGTGCTGACGTTCCTGCTCCTGACGGTGGTCAGCGACACCGGCGCGTACGCGGTCGGCTGGCGCTTCGGCCGGCACAAGCTCGCCCCGCGCATCAGCCCCGGCAAGACCCGCGAGGGCCTGCTGGGCGCGGTGTCGTTCGCGATGGTCGCGGGTGCGCTGTGCATGCAGTTCCTCATCGACGGCGGCACCTGGTGGCAGGGCCTGCTGCTCGGCCTCGCGGTCGCCGCCAGTGCCACGCTCGGCGACCTCGGCGAGTCGATGATCAAGCGGGACCTCGGCATCAAGGACATGGGCACCCTGCTCCCGGGCCACGGCGGCATCATGGACCGTCTGGACTCCCTGCTGCCCACGGCTCCGGTGGTGTGGCTGCTGCTGGTGCTCTTCGTGGGATCGTCCTGACGGAACCCGCCCACCCGCGTCGAGCGAGCCCCCGTCCCCGGCGGACGGGGGCTCGCCGTCGTCACGGCCCGGGGCGGGGTGCCACGACGGCGAGCCGGGGCACCCGAGTCGATCTGCGACACTGGTAAGGCCATGCCTAAGCCCGGAGAACTCACTTTCGTCGCCCCCCGCGGAGCCAAGAAGCCGCCGCGGCACCTCGCCGACCTCTCGCCCGCCGAGCGGAAGGAGGCGGTGGCGGGGATCGGTGAGAAGCCGTTCCGGGCGAAGCAGTTGTCGCAGCACTACTTCGCGCGGTACGCGCACGACCCGGCGGAGTGGACCGACATCCCCGCGGGGGCCCGCGAGAAGCTGCGCGAGGCGCTGCTGCCGGAGCTGATGACGGTCGTGCGGCATCTGTCGACCGACCAGGGCACCACCCGCAAGACCCTGTGGCGGCTCTTCGACGGCACGCTCGTGGAGTCGGTGCTGATGCGCTACCCGGACCGGGTGACCATGTGCATCAGCTCGCAGGCGGGGTGCGGGATGAACTGCCCGTTCTGTGCGACCGGGCAGGCCGGGCTCGACCGGAACCTGTCGACCGCCGAGATCGTGCACCAGATCGTCGACGGGATGCGGGCCCTGCGGGACGGGGAGGTCCCCGGAGGGCCGGCCCGGCTGTCCAACATCGTCTTCATGGGTATGGGCGAGCCCCTCGCCAACTACAAGCGGGTCGTCGGCGCCGTCCGCGCCCTGACCGATCCCACACCGGACGGGCTCGGGCTGTCGCAGCGCGGGATCACCGTGTCGACCGTCGGGCTGGTGCCGGCCATCCACCGGTTCGCCGACGAGGGCTTCAAGTGCCGGCTCGCCATCTCGCTGCACGCCCCGGACGACGAGCTGCGCGACACCCTCGTCCCGGTGAACACCCGGTGGAAGGTGCGCGAGGTGCTCGACGCCGGGTTCGAGTACGCCGAGAAGTCCGGCCGGCGGCTGTCCATCGAGTACGCCCTGATCCGTGACATCAACGACCAGGCCTGGCGCGGTGACCGCCTCGGACGCCTCCTCAGGGGCCGACCGGTGCACGTCAACCTGATCCCCCTCAACCCGACGCCCGGCTCGAAGTGGACCGCGTCCCGGCCCGAGGACGAGAAGGCGTTCGTCGAGGCCATCGCCGCGCACGGGGTGCCGGTGACCGTCCGGGACACCCGGGGCCAGGAGATCGACGGGGCCTGCGGTCAGCTCGCGGCCACCGAGCGGTAGTCTGAGCGCCGTACGACATCTTCACATCATCCGACATCTGTAGATCTGACGACATCTTCATATTCCGACAGGGGAGCGCCACAGCGCTGAGAGTGCGGCACCAGGCCGCAGACCCTCTGAACCTCGCCCAGGTCATTCTGGGTAGGAAGTTCGGTCACCGCTCAAGCTGTTGTGCCCCGCCCGGGTCCGCCGGGCGGGGCCGCGTCTCTTCCTGGTCAACCCCAGGAGGAAAACCAGTGCACACCAGGACGTTCGTCGCCGCGGCCGTCGGCCTCGGCCTCGGCCTCGTCACGCTGTCGGCGTGCGGATCGTCGGACGATTCCGCGTCCGGCTCCGGCTCCACCACCGTCACCCTGATCAGCCATGACTCGTGGGCCGTCTCCAAGGACGTGCTCGCGGAGTTCGAGAAGCAGTCCGGCTACCAGGTGAAGGTCCTCACCGACGGCGACGCCGGGCAGGCCGTGAACAAGGCCGTCCTCACCAAGGACAACCCGCAGGGCGACGTCTTCTTCGGCGTCGACAACACGCTCCTGTCCCGCGCCCTCGACAACGGCCTCTTCCAGCCGTACGAGGCGAAGGGGCTCGACCAGGTCGACGCCGCCTACCGGCTCGACGGCGACAAGCACCGGGTCACGCCCGTCGACTACGGCGACATCTGCGTCAACTACGACAAGGAGTACTTCGCCGACCACAAGCTGGCCCCGCCCACCTCCTTCGACGACCTGACGAAGCCCGCCTACAAGAACCTCCTCGTCACCGAGAACGCCTCCACCTCCTCGCCCGGCCTCGGCTTCCTCCTCGGCACAGCGGCCAGGTACGGCGACGACGGCTGGCAGGCCTACTGGAAGAAGCTGAAGGCCAACGGCGTGAAGGTGGTCGACGGCTGGGAGCAGGCCTACAACGAGGAGTTCTCCGGTTCGGCCGGCGGGAAGAAGGCCGGCGGCGACCGGCCGCTCGTGGTCTCCTACGCCTCCTCGCCGCCCGCCGAGGTGATCTACGCGGACCCCCGGCCGACCACCGCCCCGACCGGTGTCGCGACCGGCACCTGCTTCCGGCAGGTCGAGTTCGCGGGACTGCTGAGCAACGCGGCCAACAGCGCGGGCGGCAAGGCGCTGATCGACTTCCTGATCTCGAAGCGCTTCCAGGAGGACATGCCGCTCAACATGTTCGTCTACCCGGTGCTGAAGGGCGCGGCCGTGCCCGCCGAGTTCACCGCGTACGGGCCCGCCGCCGAGGACCCCGAGACCATGGCCCCGGCGGACATCGCCGCCCACCGCGACCAGTGGGTCAAGTCGTGGACCTCACTCGTACTGAAGTGACGAAGGCGGGCGGCCCGGCGGCCCGCACGGGCCGTTCCGGGAGCGCGGCGCGGCTCGGGCTCATGGCCCTGCCCGTCGCGTTCTTCGGGGTCTTCTTCGCCTACCCCGTCGCCGCGATCGTCGCGCGGGGGCTCGGCTCCGACGGGACGTGGCACGCCGGGCGCCTGCTCGACGTGCTCGGGGACCCCGGCATCCGGCACGTGCTGTGGTTCACCACCTGGCAGGCGCTCGCCTCCACCGCGCTCACCCTGCTGGTCGCCCTGCCCGCCACCTACGTCTTCGCCCGTCTCTCCTTCCCCGGCAAGCAGGTCCTGCGGGCCGTCGTCACCGTCCCGTTCGTGCTGCCGACGGTCGTCGTAGGGACGGCCTTCCTGGCGCTCGTCGGGCGCGGCGGACTCCTCGACGAGCTGTGGGGCGTACGGCTGGACACCACGGTGTGGGCGATCCTGGCCGCGCACGTCTTCTTCAACTACGCGGTCGTGGTGCGGACGGTGGGCGGGCTGTGGGCGCAGCTCGACCCGCGGCAGGAGGAGGCGGCGCGGATGCTGGGCGCGTCGCCGTGGCGGGCGTGGCGCCGGGTGACCCTCCCGGCCCTCGGGCCCGCCGTGGCCGCGGCCGCGCTCATGGTGTTCCTGTTCACCTTCACCTCCTTCGGCGTGGTGCAGATCCTCGGCGGGCCCGCCTTCTCGACCCTGGAGGTCGAGATCTACCGGCAGACGTCGGAGCTGTTCGAGCTGTCCACGGCGGCCGTCCTCACGATCGTCCAGTTCACCGCCGTCGGCGCGGTCCTCGCCGTGCACGCCTGGACCGTACGGCGGCGGGAGAGCGCGCTGCGGCTGGTGGACGCCTCCCTGACGGCGCGGCGGCCCCGCGGGGCCGGGCAGTGGACGCTGCTGGCCGGCGTCCTGGCCACCGTCGTCGTGCTGATCCTGCTGCCGCTGGCGGTCCTGGTCCAGCGCTCGCTGGACGCGCCGGACTTCGCCTACTACCGGGCGCTGACCGGCGACGACGGCCATGTCTTCCTCGTTCCGCCGATCGACGCGATCGGCAACTCCCTCCAGTACGCGCTCGCCGCCACCGCGATCGCCGTGGTGATCGGCGGGCTGGCGGCCGCCGCGCTGACCCGCCGGGACGCCGGACGCCTCGTCCGCGGGTTCGACGCGCTGCTGATGCTGCCGCTCGGCGTCTCCGCGGTGACCGTCGGCTTCGGGTTCCTGATCGCGCTGGACGAGCCCCCGCTGGACCTGCGCGGCACCTGGATCCTGGTGCCGCTGGCCCAGGCGCTGGTCGGCGTCCCCTTCGTCGTACGGACCATGCTGCCGGTGCTGCGCGCGGTGGATGTACGGCTGCGGGAGGCGGCGGCGGTGCTGGGGGCGTCGCCGTGGCGGGTGTGGCGGGAGGTGGACCTGCCGATGGTGCGGCGTGCGCTGCTCGTCGCGGCCGGGTTCGCCTTCGCGGTGTCGCTCGGGGAGTTCGGGGCGACGGTGTTCATCGCACGGCCCGACAACCCGACGCTGCCGGTCGCCGTGGCGCGGCTGCTGGGCCGGGCCGGTGAGCTCAACTACGGGCAGGCGATGGCCCTTTCGACAATTCTGATGCTGGTGTGCGCGGTGGCCCTGCTGGTGCTGGAGCGGCTGCGGACCGACCGGACGGGGGAGTTCTAGATGCTGCTGCGGCTCGAAGGTGCGACCGTGCGGTTCGGCGGCGGGCGGCCGGTGCTGGACGCCGTCGACCTCGCCGTCGCCGAGCACGAGGTGGTGTGTGTGCTGGGGCCGAGCGGCAGCGGCAAGTCGACCCTGCTGCGGGCGGTGGCCGGGCTCCAGCCCCTCGACGCCGGGCGGGTGCTGCTCGACGGGCGCGACCAGACGGGCGTGCCCGCGCACCGGCGGGAGCTCGGGCTGATGTTCCAGGACCACCAGCTCTTCCCGCAGCGGGACGTGGGCGGCAACGTGGCCTTCGGGCTGCGGATGCACGGCGTCCCCGGGCGGCAGCAGCGGGAGCGGGTGGCGGAGCTGCTCGATCTCGTGGGGCTGCCGGGGGCCGCCCGCCGGGCCGTCGCCGCGCTCTCCGGCGGTGAGCAGCAGCGGGTCGCGCTGGCCCGGGCGCTCGCGCCCCGGCCCCGGCTGCTGATGCTGGACGAGCCGCTCGGGCAGCTCGACCGGTCGCTGCGGGAGCGGCTGGTCGTCGAACTGCGGGAGCTGTTCGGGCGGTTGGGCACCACCGTGCTGGCGGTCACCCACGACCAGGGCGAGGCGTTCGCGCTGGCCGACCGGGTCGTGGTGATGCGGGAGGGGCACATCGCCCAGTCCGGTACGCCGCTGGAGGTGTGGCAGCGGCCGGCGGACGCGTTCGTCGCCCGCTTCCTCGGCTTCGACAACGTGGTGGAGGCGGGCGTCGCCGGGGAGGCCGCGGTCACCCCGTGGGGCAAGGTGCCGGTGCCGGCCGGCTCCCCGCAGGGGACGCGCACCCTGCTCGTCCGGCCGGCCGGGGTGCGGCTGGCCGACGCGGGCGAGGGCCTGCGCTGCACGGTCGCCGCCCGCACCTTCAAGGGCACGCATGTCGCCGTCCACCTCCAGCCGGAGGACGCGCCGCGCCTGGAGGCCGCGTGCGCGCTGCGGCTGGCGCCGGAGGTCGGGGACGTGGTGGGCGTGGTGTTCGATCCGGCCGACGTCGTCGTGCTCGACTGACCGGGCCGGTCTCCGAAGGCCGCGGACGCCGACGGCCCGCCTGCGCCGGGGTCTCCGGAGGAGGCGGGCCGTGCGGGTTCAGCGGCTGGTGCCCCGGCGGCGCATGCCGAGGAAGACCGCGCCGCCGCCCACGGCGACCAGGACGACGGCGAGGCCGACGATCAGCCCGGTGTGGGAGTCGGCGCCGGTCTCGGCGAGGTGGGACTCGCCGACGGCGGGCGAGGGGGCGTTGCTCGCGCCGGAGTCCGCGGCCGCGGTGCTCTCGCTCCCGGAGGCCGAGGCCGCCGGGGACGACGGGGCCGGCGTGGCGGACCCGGACGCGGACTCGTCCGGGGCGGGGGAGGAGTCCGACGGCGACGGCGAGGGCGTCGGGGTGGTGGCGGTGTCGTCGGCCGTGCAGGCCTTGGCCGGGGTCTTCAGGTTCGGCGTGATGTCCGCGTTGACGTCGTCGCCGGCCGTCACGTGGATCCGGTACTCGGCGTTCGGCTGCCAGTCCTCGGGGAAGGTGACGGTGACGCCCTCGGCCGAGCCGGTGACCTCCTGTTCGCCGATCTGCCTGAGGTCGGCGTTGTTGTTCTGGAGGTAGACGGTGACGACGGCGGGGGTCGCCGTCGGGTCCTTGTCGACGACCGTGATGACGCCCTCGGCGCCGTCGCAGGAGGCCGCGGCGGAGAAGTCCGCGATGTCGCAGGCCGACGCGGAGGCGGACGCCCCGAGGACGAGGGCGGCCGCGGCGGCGGCGACACCGAGCATGCGCACCGGACGGGCGGCGGTACGGCGGGATGGGGACACGTTTGTCCTTACGTGATGCGCAACTGAGGGGGGTGACCGGGGAGTTGACGCCCCTGAACTAGGCGGGCGACGGCATCCCCGGGAGGCTCACAGGTCTATAAGCGTTCCATAAGCACTGTCAACGTGCTGATGGTTCAGCACTCCTGGCTTTGCCCGCTTATTAACCGGCGATACGTTTCAGCGCCTCCGGTTCCCCCTCGTTCCCCTCACGTACGGTCCCGTGCCCGCCGTCCGACGGGCGGTCAGCCCTCGATCGACGCCGGGTCCATCCAGACGACCTCCCAGGTGTGGCCGTCCAGGTCGTCGAAGGAACGGCCGTACATGAAGCCGTGGTCCTGGGTGTCGCCGCTGGGCGTGCCGCCCGACGCCAGCGCGCGGTCGACCAGTTCGTCGACCTTCTCGCGGCTCTCGGCGCTCAGCGCGACCAGGACCTCGCTGGTCCTCGTGGCGTCCGCGATCTCCTTCTTGGTGAACGTCGCGTAGAACGGCTTGGTGAGCAGCATCGCGACGATCGTGTCGCTGATCACCACGGAGGCCGCGTTCTCGTCGCTGAACTGCGGGTTGATCGAGTAGCCCAGCCCGGTGAAGAACTTCTTCGAGGCCTCGAGGTCGTCCACGGGCAGGTTGACGAAGATCATCTGCTGGTAGGCGGAGGCGGTCATCGGTGTCTCCCATCGGTACGTGCTTCCGTGCGCGGCCCGTGCGGGGGCCCGCGTACGGCGCGTGCGGGGTGTGCGTGCTGTTCGTGGGGGTGGACCGGCGGGCCGCGCGGAACTCATCGGAGTCCGGAGATCTTTTTTCGCGTGTTTTCCGCGCGAGGGCTCAGCGGTCCAGGGGGAGGGACGCGAGCGCGGCCACGAGCAGGGTGAGGGGGACGAAGAGCACGGCGAGCGCGCCGGCGCGCAGGGCGGCCGCGCTGCGCAGCACCGTCGTCGGGGCGCCGAGGCGGAGCAGGGCCGCGGTGGTGTCGGCGCGCGCCTGACGTGCCTCCACGGCCGCGGTGAGCAGGGTGGCGAGGGCGCAGCCGGCGACCAGGAGCGCGCCGAGCGTGGTGAGCGGTCCGGCGGCCGGGTCGGCCGGGTCGTCCAGGGCGGCCAGGGCGTACGCGCCCGAGGCCACCGCGCTGACGATGCCCAGCGGGCGGCCGATGCGGGAGGCCTCCTGCATCAGACCGCGGCCGGCCAGCAGGCGCAGGGCGCCGGGGCGGACGGCTTGCAGGAGACGGCCGCAGAGGTGGGTGAGGCCGGGGCCGGCGAGGGCGAGACCGACGGCGGTGAGGGCCCAGCCCACGAGGACCGTGGCGGGACCGGTGGGGCCGCCGGGGAGGGCGAGGCGGGTGCCGTCCGTGGTGTGGGTGGCGTAGGCCTCCACGGCGAGGCCGGTGGCGAGGAGGGCCGCGCCCCAGGGCAGGGCGGTGGGGTGCGGAGCCGGGGGCTCGGGGACCTGGACGGGTGCGTCGGCCGGGTCGTCGGCTCCGGCCGGGGCGGGGGTGGCCCCGGCCGGAGCCGAAGGGGCGCCGGCCATGTCGCCCGACGCCGGGGAACCGTCGTGCGGGCCGCCCGTCGGGCCGCCAGTCGGGCCGCCAGTCGGGCCGCCCGTCGGGCCGTCCGTCCTCGCCGGTGTCCGGTTCAGCCGGAGCGGGGGGATCGCCGTCACGGCGGTGGCGCGGCCGCCCGTGGTGACCGTGGCGGCGGGGGTGGCCGGACGGGACGGCCGGCCGTCGTCGGCGGGGCGGACCGCCGCCCGCGCCCGGAACCGTCCGTAGGCCCCGAACGTCTCGCCGGGCGTGCGCGCGCCCGTCGCGAACCGCCGCAGCGCCCGCACCGCGCCCCGGGGGTTCGTCGGCCGGGCGTCCCGGGGACGCAGGGACCACGCCACCGCCGAGGAGGCCGTGGCCGGGACCAGGGCCAGCAGGGTCAGGGCCGCCGGGAGCGGGAGGGGGACCCCCGCGGCCAGGTAGCCCGCGGCCGCCCTGTCGAAGGGCATGCCGGTGAGGTCGCCGCGGAGGTGGAGGAAGACCAGCAGGGCCAGCAGGGAGCCGACGGTGGTGGACAGGGCGGTCGTCGTCGCGGAGACGGCCATCAGCCGGGCGGGACCGAGGCCGGCGGCCGCCAGACCGGGGCGGGGGCGGGTGCCGGGGTCCGTGCGGGCCACCGCCAGGGCGAGCTGGACCGTCGCCGCGACGGGGACCACGCACCAGGCCAGCCGGAGGGTGGAGGCGGCCGGGGTGCCGGGGTGGACGAGGGCGTTGCCGAGGGTGCACAGCAGGAGGAAGCCCGTGCCCGCCGAGGCCGTCGCCACCAGCAGGCGGCGCAGTTGGACGGCGGGGTGGGCGCTGCGGGTCAGGCGGAGAGCGAGCACGCCGCCCGGCCTTCCGTCTCGGCGGTGACGGGCGGCAGGTGGACCGTGTTCACCCGCCGGCCGTCCAGGAGGGACACCGTGCGGTCGGCGAGGGCCGCCGTCTCCGCGTCGTGGGTGGCCAGGACGACGGTGATGCCGTGCGAGCGGGCCGCCGTCGTCAGGGTGCGCAGGACGTGGGAGCGGTCCGCGCGGTGCAGGGGGGCGGTCGGCTCGTCGGCGAAGAGGACCGAGGGGGCGGGGGCCAGGGCGCGGGTGATGCAGACGCGCTGGCGTTCGGCCTGGGTCAGCTCGTGCGGCCGGCGGCCGGCCCGCTCGCCCACGTCGAGACGGTCCAGCCACTCCAGGGCGGAGGCCTTGGCGCGGCGGCGGCTGGTGCCGCGCAGCATCAGGGGGAGGGCCGTGTTCTCCCAGACGGTGAGTTCGGGGACGAGCACGGGGGCCGGGTCGATCCAGGAGAAGCGGTCGCGGCGCAGCCGTTCCCGGGCCATCGGGCCCATCGTGTGCACGGGGACGCTGTTGAACCAGACCTCGCCGCGCTGGGCGGGCGCGAGGCCGGACAGGCAGTGCAGCAGGGTCGTCTTGCCGCTGCCGCGCGGGCCGGTCACGGCGAGGATCTCGCCCTCCCGCACGCCGAGCGAGACCCCGCCCAGGGCGGGGGAGCCGTCGTGGTGCGTGAAGTGCAGGGACCGTGCCCACAGCACGTCGTTGTCCGGCGGGGCCTCCATGGGCGTACACCTCGGTTCAGATCTGTGGTTCCCGTGCGCTTTCCCCCGTCCGGGGGAACGAAGGCAGGGCCGATCGGTCACTGGCACGCTAGGCAGCTCATGACGGGCATCCGGACAGCACACGGCCCCGGGCGCCCGTTTCTCACTCGAACGGGCGGCGCCGGGGCCGGTGTCGGTCACTGCGGGAAGCGGACCGTGGGGCGGACCGCGGGGAGGCGGGTCCGCCCGGGGGTCACAGCTTCGTCCACGCCTCCGTCAGGGTCGCGCGCAGGATCTGCTCGATCTCGTCGAACGTCTCCTGGTTGGAGATCAGCGGCGGGGCGAGCTGGACGACCGGGTCACCCCTGTCGTCCGCACGGCAGTACAGGCCGTTGTCGAAGAGCGCCTTGGACAGGAAGCCGTACAGGACGCGCTCGGTCTCCTCGTCGTTGAAGGACTCCTTCGTCGCCTTGTCCTTGACCAACTCGATGCCGTAGAAGAAGCCGTTGCCGCGGACGTCGCCGACGATCGGCAGGTCGTGCAGCTTCTGGAGCGTGGACAGGAAGGCGCCCTCGTTGTCCAGGACGTGCTGGGTGAGGTTCTCGCGCTCGAACAGGTCGAGGTTGGCGAGGCCCACGGCCGCGGAGACCGGGTGGCCGCCGAAGGTGTAGCCGTGCAGGAAGGTGTTGTCGCCCTTGTAGAACGGCTCGGCCAGGCGGTCGGAGACGATGCAGGCGCCGATCGGGGAGTAGCCCGAGGTCATGCCCTTGGCGCAGGTGATCATGTCCGGCACGTAGTCGAACTTGTCGCAGGCGAACATCGTGCCCAGGCGGCCGAAGGCGCAGATGACCTCGTCCGACACGAGCAGCACGTCGTACTGGTCGCAGATCTCGCGGACCCGCTGGAAGTAGCCGGGCGGGGGCGGGAAGCAGCCGCCGGCGTTCTGCACCGGCTCCAGGAACACCGCGGCGACCGTGTCCGGGCCCTCGAAGAGGATCTGCTGCTCGATCTGGTCGGCGGCCCAGCGGCCGAAGGCCTCGGGGTCGTCGCCGTGGATCGGGGCGCGGTAGATGTTGGTGTTCGGGACCTTGTGCGCGCCCGGGACCAGCGGCTCGAAGGGGGCCTTCAGCCCCGGCAGGCCGGTGATGGACAGGGCGCCCTGCGGGGTGCCGTGGTAGGCGACCGCGCGGGAGATGACCTTGTACTTGGTGGGCTTGCCGACCAGCTTGAAGTACTGCTTGGCGAGCTTCCAGGCGGTCTCGACCGCCTCGCCGCCGCCGGTGGTGAAGAAGACCTTGTTCAGGTCGCCCGGGGCGTGGTGCGCGAGGCGCTCCGCCAGCTCCACGGCCTTGGGGTGGGCGTAGGACCAGACCGGGAAGAACGCCAGCTCCTGGGCCTGCTTGAAGGCCGTCTCCGCCAGTTCCGTGCGGCCGTGGCCGGCCTGGACCACGAACAGGCCGGCGAGACCGTCGAGGTAGCGCTTGCCCTTGTCGTCGTATATGTAGGTGCCCTCGCCCCGGACGATGGTGGGGACCGGGGAGTTCTCGTACGACGACATGCGGGTGAAGTGCATCCACAGGTGGTCGTACGCGCTGCGGCTGAGGTCCTTGGTGCTCACGGTTATCGGGTCCTCACGGTTATCGGGTTCCCCACATGTAGGTCTGCTTCTTCAGCTTCAGGTAGACGAAGCTCTCGGTGGAGCGCACGCCGGGCAGGGCACGGATGCGTTTGTTGATGACGTCCAGCAGGTGGTCGTCGTCCTCGCAGACGATCTCGGCGAGGACGTCGAACGAGCCCGCGGTCATCACCACGTACTCGACCTCCGGCATGTCGGTGAGCGCGTCCGCTATGGACTCCACATCGCCCTCGACGTTGATCCCGACCATCGCCTGCCGGCGGAAGCCCACGGTGAGCGGGTCCGTGACGGCGACGATCTGCATCACGCCCTGGTCGAGCAGCTTCTGGACGCGCTGGCGCACGGCCGCCTCGGACAGGCCGACGGCCTTGCCGATCGCGGCGTACGGCCGGCGGCCGTCCTCCTGGAGCTGCTCGATGATGGCGAGGCTGACGGCATCCAGGTGCGGGGTGCCGTTCTTGGACTCGCGGGAGTCCCGGTGCTCTGCGCTTCGACTGGCCACGGCCTCACTGTGCACGACGGATCGATGGTTCCGCAAGGTCGGTGCGATGAAATCCGTTGTTTACGTGATCGCATCCTGCGGATTTCGCAGTAATGGCCCAACCGGGGGTGTTGAAAACGTCGCGCTGCCGATTAGGGTGGGTGTCTCAGCGATTGGACAGTTCGACCTTGACAGGAGGCCGGCAGTGAGCACCGAGCTGCGTCGTCTGCGCAACTACATCGACGGTGAGTTCCGGGACGCCGTCGACGGACGGACCACCGAGGTGGTCAACCCCGCGACCGGCGAGGCGTACGCGACCGCGCCGCTGTCCGGGCAGGCGGACGTCGACGCCGCCATGCGGGCCGCCGCCGCGGCCTTCCCGGGCTGGCGGGACACCACCCCGGCCGAGCGTCAGAAGGCCCTGCTGAAGATCGCGGACGCGTTCGAGGAGCGCGCCGAGGACCTGATCGCCGCGGAGGTGGAGAACACGGGCAAGCCGGTGGGGCTGACCCGCACCGAGGAGATCCCCCCGATGGTCGACCAGATCCGCTTCTTCGCGGGCGCGGCCCGGATGCTGGAGGGGCGCAGCGCCGGCGAGTACATGGAGGGGCTGACCTCGATCGTGCGCCGCGAGCCGGTCGGCGTCTGCGCGCAGGTCGCGCCGTGGAACTACCCGATGATGATGGCCGTGTGGAAGTTCGCCCCGGCGATCGCGGCGGGCAACACGGTGGTCCTCAAGCCGTCGGACACCACCCCCGCCTCCACGGTCCTGATCGCCGAGATCATCGGCTCGATCCTGCCCAAGGGCGTCTTCAACGTCATCACCGGCGACCGCGACACCGGCCGCCTGATGGTCGAGCACCCCGTCCCCGCGATGGCCTCCATCACCGGTTCGGTACGCGCCGGCATGTCGGTCGCCGAGTCGGCGTCCAAGGACCTCAAGCGGGTCCACCTGGAGCTCGGCGGCAAGGCCCCGGTCGTCGTGTTCGACGACACCGACATCGCCAAGGCCGTCGAGGACATCTCCGTCGCGGGCTTCTTCAACGCCGGCCAGGACTGTACGGCCGCCACCCGCGTCCTCGTCCAGGAGGCCGTCCACGACGAGTTCGTCGCGGCGCTCGCCAAGGCCGCGTCCGAGACGAAGACGGGGCAGCCCGACGACGAGGACGTGCTGTTCGGCCCCCTGAACAACCCCAGCCAGCTCCAGCAGGTCTCCGGCTTCATCGAGCGCCTCCCCGCCCACGCCAAGGTCGAGGCGGGCGGCCACCGGGTCGGCGACAAGGGCTACTTCTACGCCCCGACCGTCGTCTCCGGCCTGAAGCAGGACGACGAGATCATCCAGAAGGAGGTCTTCGGCCCGGTCATCACCGTGCAGTCCTTCACCGACGAGGACCAGGCCGTGGAGTGGGCCAACGGCGTCGAGTACGCCCTCGCCTCCTCGGTGTGGACCAAGGACCACGGCCGCGCGATGCGCATGTCCAAGAAGCTCGACTTCGGCTGCGTGTGGATCAACACCCACATCCCGCTGGTCGCCGAGATGCCCCACGGCGGCTTCAAGAAGTCCGGCTACGGCAAGGACCTCTCGGCGTACGGCTTCGACGACTACACGCGGATCAAGCACGTGATGACGTCGCTGGACGCGTAACCACGCGGTGGGCGCGGACGGTTGACGCCGAAGGGCTTGCCGTCCGCGCGGGGGCTGATCGGGGGTCGGCGTCCGCGCGGGGGCTGATCGGGGGTCGGCGTCCGTGCGGGGGGTGATCGGGGGTCGGCGTCCGTGCGGGGGCTGATCGGGTGTCGACGGCTGTGCGGGGGCTGATTGGATGGCGATGTCCGTGCGGGGGCTGATCGGGTGTCGACGGCCGTGCGGAGGCTGATCGGGGGTCGATGTCCGTGCCGAGGGCGATCGAGGGTCGACGGCCGTGCGGAGGTCGACAGGGTGTCGTGGGTGGCCCGCCACGCTCGACGTGACGTCGATTGCCCGCGCACGGCGGGGCGGGGCAGGCTGCGCCCATGCCCCTCCCTGTCCCGCTCCCCGCGAAGACCCCCTCGCCGTCCCGTCGCTCCGTGCTGCGCGCGTCCGGTCTCGGCGCCGTGCTCGGCGTGCTCGCCGGGTGCGGGGTGCAACCCGCCTACGTCCAGCCCGGCGACCGCGCCGCCACCGACCTCTCCGCCTCCGACAAGCGGCTGACCTGGGCGAACTGGCCGCTCTACATCGACACGGACGACGACGACCCGACGCGGCGGCCGACGCTGGACGCCTTCGCCAAGAGCACCGGCATCTCCGTCGGCTACACCGAGGAGATCAACGACAACGACGAGTTCTTCGGCAAGATCAGTCCCGCGCTGATGAACCACCAGCCGACCGGCCGCGACCTGATCGTCGTCAGCGACTGGATGTGCGCGCGGTTCGTGCGGCTCGGCTGGGTGCAGGAGATGGACCGGGCCCGCCAGCCCCACGTGGCCAAGTACCTGGACCCGCTGCTGCGTTCGCCCGCCTTCGACCCGGGCCGCCGGTACACCGTGCCCTGGCAGTCCGGCATCACCGGCATCGCCTACGACCGGCGCCGGCTGGGCCGCGAGATACGGCACGTCTCCGAACTGTGGGCCGACGACCTGAAGGGGCGGGTCACCCTCCTGTCGGGCGTGGACGAGGCGTTCGCGCTGCTGATGCAGGGCAACGGCGTCGACATCACCCGCTGGACGGCGGACGACTTCCACACCGTGTGCGATCAGGTGGAGCGGAAGGTCCACTCCGGCCACATCCGCCGCTTCACCGGCAACGACTACACCAAGGACCTGGTCAGCGGCGATGTCCTGGCGTGCCAGGCGTACTCCGGCGACGTCATCCAGCTCCAGGCGGACAACCCCGACATCCGCTTCGTCGTGCCCGAGGAAGGCGCGGAGCTGTGGTCGGACTCCCTGATGGTCCCCGACCTCGCCGGGCACAAGGCCAACGCCGAGCGGCTGATCGACTACTACTACGAGCCCGAGGCCGCCGCCGAGCTCGCCGCCTGGGTCAACTACGTCTGCCCGGTGCCCGCGGCGCAGGCCGTCCTCGCCGACTCCGACGACGAGGAGACCGCCGCGCTCGCCGAGAACCCGCTGATCTTCCCCGACGCCGGCATGCGGCAACGGCTCGCGGTCGCACGGGACATCACGTCGACGGAGCGGCTGGAGTTCGCCAGGCGGTGGAACGGGATCGTCGGGTTGTGACGGTGGGGCGTCGGTCGGCGGTCGTCGCGATGTTCGCCGATGCCCGCGCCGCGACGTTCGCGGTGCGGGCTGTGATCGGGTTCAACTCCGGTGACGCGACGGGCCGGTGTGGACGGGCGGCCGTCCCTCGGCCGGACCGGTGCTCAGCAGCACGAGGGCTCGGCGGCGGTGGACAGCGGCGACCCGTCCGACGGGCCGACGTCGGCCGCTGACGCCCAGGAGCCCGGGGCGGCACCGGCCGGCAGCACCCGGTTGACCGGGTCGGCTTGTACGGGGGAGGCGGCGACGCCGAGGGCGAGGGCTGCGCCGAGTACGGCGCCGATGGCTGTTCCGAGGATGCGCACAGGTGGTCTCCTTCGTGATCGCGTGGAGGGGGTCGGAAGAACACCCGGTGGCTGGGCGGGTCCGTGTCACCTGCGCCGCTGTCGGGGTGGCAGCCAGAGTCGTCGTCCGCGGCGCAGGCGTCAACGGCCGTCCCTGTCCGGCCTTGTCCGGGACAGTGTCCGAGCCGGTCAGGGCCCGAGGTGCCGACAGCCCTTCCCCTCCCTCCGACAGCCCTTCCCTGCCCTCCGCCGGGCCGTCCCCTACGGAACGCCCGGCAGCTCCTCCTGGTTGACCACCCCGAACGGGATGTGGACGCTCGGGGTGGTCCGGGAGGTGCCCTCCAGGTGGCTCACCTGGTCGTCGAAGAAGATGTGCGGGCGCAGCACGTCCATGACCGAGCTCTTGTCGACGCCGCCGAGGAAGAAGGCGTCGTTGACGGTCACCCCCCAGTTGTTCAGGCTCAGGACGGCGCGTTCGTGCGCGGGGGCGTTGCGGGCGGTGACGATGGAGACGTGCACGCGGATCGCGTAGTCCGGGTCCTCCCGGCGCCGTTCCTCCTCCCGGCGCTGGAGTGTGTTGATCTCGCGCAGGAAGTCCCGTAGGGGGCCCGCGTCGTGCGGGGTGGCGACGTTCAGGGACTCGTGGGCGCGGAAGCCCTCCAGGCCGTCCTGCTGGAAGACGCGCTCCGACTCGTCGCTCGCGAGGACGCCGTCGAAGTCGAACGCGATCCGCAGGTCCTTGTCCTCGGGGTCGTCGGCCACGGCGGAGCCGAGGACCCGGCCCGCCGGCAGCCCCGACGCCACGGCCTCCCGGACGTCGTTCTCGTCCGCCGACAGGAACAGGGACATGTGCAGCGCCCGCATGAACCGGTGCGGCGCCCGTCCCTGCATGAAGACGGCCCGGCTGATGGGCAGTTCGTGCGCCTTGATGGACCGCATGACCCGCAGGCCCGTGTCGGGGTCGTTGCGGGAGAGGATGATCACCTCGACCAGCGGGTCGCCCTCGGGGGCCAGGTCGTTCAGGGACAGGATGCGGCGGATGAAGGGAAACGCGACGCCGGGACGCAGGGTGTTGTCCACGTTGTCGCGCTGGTAGGTGCGGTAACTCTCCTCGCCCTCCCGCCGGAACACGGCGTCGGACTCCGCCAGGTCGAACAGCGCGCTGGAGGCGATCCCGATGACCAGGCGGTTCTCGAGGCTGTACGGCGGCATGGTGGCTCCCCTCGTGCGGCGCCGCGGGTCGGCGGCGTGTGCGGCGGCGCCGACTGTAGTCCGCGGCCGACGGCCCCGCCCGCCCCGCCCCGCCCGCGGCCGGCCTGCCGGCGGCGCTGACCGGCCGGCGGCCATGAGGCCGGATCTCGCCCCGTAGCTGCGGAAGGCCCGTTGCTCCTACTCTGGAAGCCGCCGTCGGGGGAGGGTGGACGTGAGCCGCACCGCACCGCAACAGCCGTCCGGGCGCCGCCTGGAGCAATCGATCGCCTGGGCGGTCAGAAACGCCGACGGCGTGGTGGCCATCGGGGTCGCCCTGGTCGTCGGTCTGATGGACATCCTGGACAAGGACTTCGAGAACAACATCGTCACCGGCTCCATCCTGCTGGTCCTCGCGGCGCTCGTGTACGGCTCGCTGGCGGAGCGACGGCGGCGGCTGGCCGACATCAGGGACGCGACAGCGGGCACGAGCCGGGCGATCGAGGACCTCTCCATGGTGCGCACCCTGGCCGGTCCCGAGGTGGCGCTCGCGCACGAGCAGGCCCGGCGCTCCACCGCCCGCTGGGTGTTCAAGGGCGGCACGGGCACCTATCTGCGCGCCGTCACCCTGCCGGAGTGCGTGCTGGAGGCGCGGCGGCAGCGGCGCTCCCTCAGCGTGAAGATCGACATCGTGAACCCGGCCGACGACCGGGTCTGCGCGGCCTACGCCCGCTTCCGGCGCACCTTCGGCCACCGGCAGGAGGGCGGCGCGTACACGGCGTGGACCCCCGAGCGCACCCGGAAGGAGTCCTACGCCACCGTGGTCGCCGCCGCCTGGCACCGGCAGCGGCTGGACACGCTGGAGATCGACGTCCACCTGTCGTCGGTGGCGCCGACCCTGCGCTTCGACCTGTCCGACACCTGCCTGATCATCACCCAGGACGACCCGCGCCGCGTCAGCCTCTGCGTGGAGCGGGGACGGCCGCTGTACGACTACTACGTCACCGAGCTGCACCAGAGCCGGGAACAGGCGGTCAAGCTGGATCTGCGGGAGGCCACCGCGCTGAGCGACGAGCCGACCGTCGACGAGGTCAGACGCCTGCTCGACCGGCTCGGACTGCCGCTGCCGGCGAGTCTCACCGACCGTGACGTCGGCGACATCATCGACAAGGCGCTGCGGGCGGAGGACCCGTACCGACGGTAGCGCCGCTGTTGTGGGCGAGGGGGGAACGATGGACTACCCGGCCCTGGAACGGGCCGCCCGGCGGGGCGCCGCAGGCGAGGTGATGCGGCAGGCCGCGGCGGAGCTGGAAGAGGTCGTCACCGGCCGGCGGGCGCTGCGCGCGGTGTGCCATCCGCTGGGCTTCGTCTGCCTGCCCGTCCTGCGGGACGGCGCGGACGGGGTGTGCGTGCACGTCTTCGGCCCGGCCGACCCGGGCCCGACGGACCATCAGGTGCATTCGCACAGCTGGAACCTGACGAGCACCGTGCTGTACGGGCGGCTGGGCAACCGGCGGATACGCGTCCACGACGAGACCGCGCACCCCACCCACCGGGTGTTCGAGGTGCGCAGCGACCCCTCGGGCGTGGACGAACTGCGGCCCACCGACCGGCTGGTGCGCTGTCTGCCGGGCGTCGAGCAGACCAGCGCGCGCGGCCAGACGTACGACCTTCCGGCGGGCGAGTTCCACACCACCGTGGTGCCGGACGGACGTCCGGCCGCCACCCTGGTGCTGGGGCGGACACTGCCCGGCCGGGCGGACCTCTCCCTGGGCCCGCTGCGGGCCCAGGGCCGCCGTATGGTCCGCAGGACCTGCGACGCGGCCCAGACCGCCCGGATCGCCCGGGCCGCCCTCAGGAGGATCCATGAGCCGGAACCCGACCCGCCCGACTGACCCCGCGGCCGCCTACGCCCGCGAGTGCCGTACGGCGGTGGCGGCCGCGGAGGAGGCCGGGACGCTGTTGCGGTCCCGCTTCCCGGACGGTTTCGCCGCCCGTCCCAAGGGCGCACTCGGCGACGTCGTCACCGACCTGGACCTGCTGGCCGAGCGGATCGTGGTGGGCCGCATCCGGGAGCGGTTCCCGCACGACCGGATCCTCGCCGAGGAGTCGGGGGAGGCCGCCGCCGGGGAGCCGGGCGGCGACGGCGGCGGCCGCACCTGGCTGGTGGACCCGCTCGACGGCAGCAACAACGTGGTGATCGGGCTGCCCGTCTACGTGGTCGGCGTCGCCCTGTGCGTCGACGGGGCGCCGGTGGTGGGGGTGGTGCACGAACCGGTGAGCGGGCGGACCTGGTCGGCGCGGCTGGGGTGCGGCGCGTACGGGCCGCGCGGACGGCTCGCGCCGGACGGGCGCGGCCGGCCGCCGTCCGCCGCCGGGCCGGTACTGGCCTGGACCCAGGGACACGCGGTCCGCCGCGACGACCGCGCCGCCCGCACCCTGCGGCACACCCTGGAACTCGGCTCCCGGCGGCTGCTCCAGCTCTGGGCGCCGCTGCTGGCCTGGACCCTGCTGGCCCGCGGGGACATCGACGGCTTCGTCGGCTACCGCGCCGAGGCGATCGACCTGCCGGCGGGGGCGCTCCTGGCCCGCGAGGCCGGGGTCGCCGTACGGCACCTCGACGGGCGCGAGTTCGGCGGGGACTTCCGGACCCCGGACACGGAGCGCTCCTTCGTCGCGGGACGGCCGGAGACCCTGCCGTACCTGCTGGAGCTGGCGGCGGGCGCGGGCGCAGGGGAGGGCCGGGCGGTGACCGCGACCGGCCTCAGCCCGTCACCGCCAGCGCCGCCACCGACGCCGTGACCGCCGTCACCGCGAGGACGGCGCCCGTCCCCATCAGCCGGGCCACCGGCACCCGTACCCCGTACGCGTGGCACCGCTCGTACCACAGCAGCGTGGCCAGCGAGGCCCACGGGGTGACCACCGGGCCGACGTTGGTGCCCACGAGGAGCGCGAGCAGCTGGTCGTGGTGGCCGAGCGGGACGGCGGACTCGCCGGCCAGGTAGACGGGGAGGTTGTTCAGGACGTTCGACAGGCCGGCGCCCACCCCCGCCGCGCGGAGCATGCCCACGAGGCCGTCGTCGTCGCCGACCGCGGCGGCCAGCAGGTCGTGCAGGCCGTTGGCGTTGACCGTCTCGACCACCAGGAACATGCCGGGGACCATGACCAGCAGCCGCCACGGCACGAGCGAGAGCCGCAGCGCGGAGCGGTCGCGGACCGCGAACGCGGCGACCACCACCGCCGTGGCCGTCGCGGACGCGATCCACAGCTCGACGTCCGCGACCAGGATCGCCAGCAGGAACCCGCCGCAGGCCAGGGCGCAGGCCCGGAACAGCACCGGGTCGGCGGGCCGGTGCGGACCG
The DNA here is from genome assembly GCF_042888135.1 of Streptomyces sp. NPDC003247. Taxonomy (NCBI): domain Bacteria; kingdom Bacillati; phylum Actinomycetota; class Actinomycetes; order Kitasatosporales; family Streptomycetaceae; genus Streptomyces; species Streptomyces sp. NPDC003247. Next base: position 100,950 of record NZ_JBIAPF010000009.1, on the reverse strand, counting down.
GGCGGCACGTAGCGGTCGGCGTCCACCGCCCGGACGTCCTTCCCCGCCGGGCCGCCCTCCGGCCCCCTCACGGCATCCCCTGACAGGCCGCCCGCCGGTGCCCCCGCGGTGCTCCCCGCCGGGGCGCTCTCCGGCCCCCGCACGTCCGCGCGTTCCCGTACGGCGTCCCGTTCCCGTACGTCCGCCGGCCCCCGCAGGTCCCCCTCGCGCGCCGCCCCCGGGCCGCCGCCCACGCCGTGCGGGCCCACCGGGGCGGACCGGCCGGCGCCCCGCCGTCCCCGGCGCCAGTAGAAGACCCACAGACAGGCCATGGTCACCGCGATCGCCGCCAGCTGCGGCGCCCACATGCGGCCCGCCAGGCCCAGCGGGGACAGCGCCACCCGGTCGGCGGCGAGCAGGTTCGTCAGGTTGGAGACCGGCAGCAGCAGGCTCGCCGTGTTGGCCAGCCAGACCGTCGTCATCGCCAGGGGGACGGCCGCGATGCCGACGCGGGAGGCGAGGGCCAGCATCACCGGGGTCAGCAGGACCGCCGTGGTGTCCAGGTTCAGGGCGATCGTGGTGAGCGAGGCGAAGGCCACGCAGAGGAGGAAGAGCAGCGGGTAGCTGCCCCGGCCGGCGCGCGCGACACGGGCCGCCACCACGTCGAACACCTCGGCCCTGCTGGTCAGTTCGGCCAGCACGATCACCGTGCCGAGGAACGCCAGCAGCGGGGCGACACGGGCCGTCGCGTCGGCCGCCGAAGCGGTGGGCAGCAGCCCTGTGGCCAGGCACACCAGTCCGGTCGCGAGCAGGCCGATCGCCAGCCGGTCCAGCACATGCAGACGTCGAAGACCACGCACGGGGGACAGGTTCGCACACTCGTGCCCCCCTGTGACCGGGGCCCCCTTCCCGGCGTTTTCGCCACCGGAGCCCCCCGGCCGGGAACCCGACCGGTGTTCCGACCGGGAAACCGGTGCATATCGACGCTCACTCACTGCACTATGAATACATGGGGGAGCGTCAGAGCACCGCACAGACCGCGCCGTTGGACTTCTTCGTCAGCTATTCACCCGCCGACGAACGATGGGCGTCCTGGATCGCCTGGACCCTGGAGGAGGCCGGCTACCGCACGGTCCTCCAGGCGTGGGACTTCGTCCCCGGCACCAACTTCGTGGACTTCATGGACCGGGGCGTGAGCGAGTCGGCCGCCGTCATCGCCGTCCTCTCGCGCAACTACGAGCGGTCCCGCTACGGCCGGATGGAGTGGCAGGCGGCCCTGCGCGCCGACCCCGACGTCCCCGAGCGCCGGCTGCTCACCGTACGGGTCGAGGACATCCCGGTGGAGGGCCTGCTCGCCACCATCACCTACGTCGACCTGGTGCCCGTCACCGATCCGGCGGCCGCCCGCGAGCTGCTCCTCACCCGGGTCCGCCAGGCCCTCGACGGCCGCGCCCGGCCCAGCCTGCGGCCGGACTACCCGGGCGGGAACGGTCCGTCGTCCCCGGCCGCCCCAACCCCGCCCGCCCCGCCGCCGGGCCGGCCCCTCGGGCGGCCCGGCTGGGCCGGCCGGCGCAGACCGGCGGCGCCACCGGCGTACCCGCCGGCGGCCGAGGGCGCCCGGGGGCGCGAGGCGGTCACCGTGCTCCACCTGGCCGGCCCCGCCTTCGGACGCGGCCAGGACCCGGCCGAACTCCAGGCGGCGATCTGGGGCGACCTCGTCGAACTGACCGACGCCGGCGCCCCCGCCCCCGACCTGCTGGTGGTGACCGGCGACCTGACCGCCTCCGGCAGCCCCCGCGAGGTCGACCAGGCGCTCGCCTTCCTCACCGGACTGCGCGCGCTCCTCGGCCTCGAACCGCACCGGGTCGCCGTCGTCCCCGGCGGCCGGGACGTCAACCAGGCCGCCTGCCAGGCCTACTTCAGCACCTGCGAGGCCGACGAGATGCCGCCCCGGCCGCCGTACTGGCCCAAGTGGCGGCACTTCGCCCGGCTCTTCCAGGAGCTGTACCAGGGCCTCGACACCGTCTTCGACAGCGACCAGCCCTGGACCCTGTTCCCCGTGCCCGAACTGCGCACCGTCGTCGCCGGGCTCAACTCCTCCATGGCCCACAGCCACCGCCTCGACGACCGGTACGGCCTGGTCGGACCCGAGCAGGCCGCCTGGTTCGCCCAGGCGCTGCGCCCGTACGAGGAGGAGGGGTGGCTGCGCATCGGGGCGCTGCGGCACCCGCCCGGAACGGCGCGGGGCGGCGCCGCCGACGGGGACGGGCCGCTGCGCGACACCGACGTCCTCGCCCGGCTCACCGCGCCCCGGCTGCACCTGCTCCTGCACGGCCCGGCGGACCCCGGCACCCGCCCCGGCCTCACCACCTCCTCCGGCGAACCGCCGCTCCTCGGCGCCGCCGGACCCGGCCGGCACCGGCTGCTGCACATCGGCGGCGACGCGCTGGTGCTCTGGGACGGGCCCCGCGAGCCGGAACGGCGCGAGACGCAGTGGCGGCGGGCCCACGGCGTGTTCGGCGCCGTACCGGACCGGCCGAGCCCCGACGGCCAGGTACCGGGACCGGACCTCCCGGCGGACCCGGACCTCCCCACGGACCCCGAGCCGCGCGCCCTCCAGTCCCCGGCCGAACTGCTGCTCGACCGCGTCGCCGAGGTCTGCCGCACCCGGCACGAGGGCGCCCAGATCCGCCCGGTGGCCGGAGCCGTGCCACAACTCCTCGTCACCTGGGAGCAGTCGGGCTTCGTCCGCCAGCAGCGGGTCGCCGTGCACACCGGCACCCCGACCGCCGAGGACGTCGACCGGGTCGTCGCCCTGGTCCACGCGGCGGACTCCGAGACCGAGGCCGAACTCGTCCACGACGGCCCGCCGCCCGCCCGCGAACTGCGCGACCAGGCCCGCCGCAGAGGCGTCCGGGTCCGCAGCTTCACCGAGTTCCAGGGCCTGCTCGACCTGCGCGGCTACGTCGCCGCCCAGAGCGAGCGGCTGCGCACCGACCCCCGCTACCCCCCGGGCATGTACCTGCCGCAGCGGTACCGGGAGGTGGAGCGCCTCGGCTCGGAGGAGCACGACGGCCTGGTCGACGCCATGCTCCGCCTCCTCGACTCCGACCAGGGCCGCTTCCTGCTGCTCCTCGGCGACTTCGGACACGGCAAGACCTTCGCGCTGCGCGAGCTGGCCCGCCGCGTCCCGGCCGAACTGCCGCACCTGGTCCCGCTGCTGGTGGAGCTGAACGCGCTGGACCGGGCCTACTCCTTCGAGGGCCTGGTCGCCGCGCACCTCGCCGCCCACGGCGTCGACACCATCGACCTGCGCGCCTTCCGCTACATGCTCCAGCAGGGCCGGATCGTGCTGCTCTTCGACGGCTTCGACGAACTCGTCACCCAGGTCACCTACGACCGCGCCGCCGAACGGCTCCAGGTCCTGCTGGACTCCGCCGTCGACAGCGCGAAGATCGTCGTCAGCAGCCGCACCCAGCACTTCCGCTCCCAGGGCCAGGTGCTGACCGCCCTCGGCGAACGCGTCGGCCTCCTCCCGCACCGCAGGGTGCTGGCCGTCCAGGAGTTCACCCCGCGCCAGATCCACGCCTACCTGGTCAACCGCTACGACGGCGACGAACGCGCCGCCGACCGCCGGGTGCGGCTCCTCGACGCCATACCCGACCTGCTCGCCCTGTGCCGCAACCCCCGGCTGCTCGGCTTCGTCGCCGACCTCGACGACGACCAGCTGCGCGCGGTCGCCGGAGCCGGCCGGGCGCTCAGCCCCGCCGGCCTGTACGAGGAGGTCCTCACCGCCTGGCTCGGCTTCGAGGCCCAGCGCGCCGGCGGCCCCGGCCGGGCCCCCGGACTCGGCCTGGACCAGCTGTGGAGCGCGGTCACCGCGCTCGCCCTGCGGCTGTGGGAGAGCGGCCAGGACTCACTGCGCCTGGACGAGCTCACCGATGTCGCCGAGACTCTCGGCGGGCTCACCGACAGCCGGCTGTCCGTGCCGCAGGCCGCCCACGCGGTCGGCTCCGGCAGCCTGCTGGTGCGCAGCGACGACGGGGTGTTCCGGTTCATCCACGGCTCGGTGACGGAGTGGCTCGTCGCCCGCGCCTGCGCGCTGCGGCTGGCCGCCGGGGACCCCGCGCTGCTGGCGAGGCGGCCGCTGAGCCGGCTGGCCGTGGAGTTCCTGTGCGACCTCGCCGACCACCGCGCCTGCCAGGAGTGGGCCGAACAGGCCCTGGGCGGCGACGAGGGCGAGGAGACCGCCCGCGCCAACGCGGTGAAGATCCTCGCCCGGCTGCGCGTCCCCGCCCACACCGACCTGCGCGGCGCCGCCCTCGCCGGCGAGGACCTGTCGTACCGCGACTTCTCCGGCGTCGACCTCACCCGCGCCGACCTCACCGACGCCCGCCTGGTCGGCGCCAACCTCTCCGGCGCCGTGCTGCGCGACGCCCGGCTGACCGGCGCCCGCCTCGACGGCGCCGACCTCACCGGCGCCGACCTGCGCGGCGCCGACCTGCGGCGGGCCCGGCTGATCCGCACCGACCTGACCGGTGCCCGGGTCGAGGGCGGCCGGTGGCGGCGGGCGGCGCTCGTCGCGGCGACCTGCGGTCCCGACCTGCCCGGCACCCCCGAACTGGCGGTCGCCGCCCTCGCCCCCGGCATGGCCGTCGACTCCGGCTTCCGGCCCTCCGCGGTCGGCGTGCCGTACGGCTTCGACATGCGCACCAGCCGGCTGCCGGAACCCATCTCCTACAGCCCCGACGGCGAACTCCTCGCCGTCGGCAGCGAGGACGGCGGAGTGCTGGTCTGCGACGCCGTCACCGGCACCGCCCTGCGCACCCTGAAGGGCCACACCGACCGCGTCTACGCCGTCAAGTTCCGCGAGCGGGTGCTGGCCACCGGCAGCGCCGACGGCACCGTACGGCTCTGGGACCCGGTGTCCGGCGTGTGCCGGCACCGGCTGGAGATCCACCCGGCGGGCGTCTGGCCGGTCGTCCTCGACGCCGAGGGGGCGCTGCTGGCGACCGGCGACGCCGACGGCGTGGTCACCCTGTGGGACACGGCCACGGGCGAACCGCTGCACCGGCTCCCCGGGCACGCCGCGCCCGTCTACACGGTCGCCTTCGGGCCGGACGGCGCCACCCTGGTCACCGGCGACGCCTCCGCCACCGTACGGCTGTGGAACCTCGCCGACGGGCGGCCGGCCGGGGAACTGCCCGGCCACCGGGGCGCGGTGTTCCGGGCCCGGTTCAGCCCGGACGGCACCCTCCTCGCCACCGGCGACATGGGCACCGGGCGGGCCGGCACGGTGCGGGTGTGGGACGTGGCCGGGCGGCGGGTGCTGCACACGTTCACCGGGCACGCGGGGCGCGTCTACACGCTGGACTTCCATCCCGGCGGCCGGTTCCTGGTGAGCGGCGACACCGAGGGCGAGGTGCGGCTGTGGGACCTGGCCGCCGGGGCCGGCGCGGGGCTGCTCGGCGGCTGCCGGGGCGCGGTGTACCAGGTGCTGTTCGACCCCGAGGGGACGCTGCTCGCCGCCGGGGACAGCCAGGGCGTCGTCCGGCTGTGGCGCGTCGCGCCGGACGCCGACCAGGTCGCCGTGCCCCTCGCCCGGCAGCCCGCGGAGCACCGGGGCTCGGTCTGGGTGTGCAAGTTCCGCCCGCACGGCGACGCGCCCGCCCCGGAGGCCGCCTCCCTGCTGGTGACCGGCGCCAACGACGGCGTCGTACGCCTGTGGGACCCGGCCACCGGCCAGGGCCGGCGCATCCTGCGCGGCCACGGGCGGCGGATCGGCAGCCTGTCCTTCAACGCCGACGGCTCCCTGCTGGCGGCCGGCGGGAACGACGGCCACGTCCGGATCTGGGACGCCGGCACCGGGCGGCGGCTGCGGGAACTGACCGGGCACAGCGACCGCCTGGTCTCCGCCGCGTTCAGCCCGGCCGATCCCGCCCTGCTGGCCACCGCGAGCAGCGACGGCGACCTGTACCTGTGGAACGCCGGGACCGGCGAGTACCAGCGCGAGATGGACGTCGAGACGGACCACGTGTGGGCCGAGGCGTTCAGCGCGGACGGCAGGCTGGTGGCCACCGCCAACGACGACGACACCGTACGGCTCTGGTACCGGGCCACCGGCGCCCACGTCGTCACCGTCACCGAGCACTACGGCCGGGTCCGCTCCATCGCCTTCCGCCCCGACGGGGCGGTCCTCGCCACCGGCTGCGACGACCGCAAGGTGCGGATCTGGGACCTGGCCGCCCGCCGCGTCACCGCCGTCCTCGACGGGCACGCCGACCGGGTGTACGCGGTCGCGTTCGCGCCCGACGGCTCCTGGCTGGCCAGCGCCTCCTGGGACGGGCAGGCGGTGATCTGGCGGGACGGGACGGTCGCCCACCGGCTGACCGGGCACACCGGCAAGGTGTGGACGGCCGCCGCGCATCCGCTGCGCCCCCTGCTGGCCACCGCCGGCGACGACCGGACGGTCCGCCTGTGGGACCCGCGCACCGGACGCGCCACCGCCGTCCTGACCGGCCACACCGGCCGCGTGCTGGCGGTCGCGTTCAGCCCCGACGGCTCCCTGCTCGCCAGCGCCGGCGAGGACGGCACGGTACGGCTGTGGAACGTCCCCGGCGGCGCCCCGGCCTCCCTGCGCGCCACCCTCGTCGGACTGCCGGGCGGCTGGGCGGCGCTGTCGCCGTCCGGCGGCTACAAGTTCGAGGGCGACGTCACGGGCGAGTTCTGGCACGCGGTGGGCATGTGCCGGTTCGAGCCCGGGGAACTGGACGGGCACCTGCCCGGGGTGCGGCACGTGCCGCTGGAGGAGCCCCTGGGCTGAGGGGCGGGCTCCGTCCGCCCCGTCCGCCCCATCTCCCCGGCGGCCGCCCGCGCCGGAGCCGGAAACATGTTTTGAACATGTTCAAATGCAGGCGTACGCTGCCGCCATGAGCGACAGAGCCGCCCTTCTGAGGGGTATCCGCGCCTGGCTGGTCTTCTTCGTCGTGTGCCTGGTGCTCAGCGGCGCCACGGCCTTCCCCCTGGTACACGAACTGCGCTGGACCGAGGACGCGTTGCGTGTCCTGTCCGTCCCCGACCACCTGCCCGCCCTCATGGACTGGATCGAGCGCGTACGGCGGGGACTCGACACCGTCGACGCCGAGTACCCCTTCGTCCTCTACGGCACCGACTGGCTGGCCTTCGCCCACCTCGTCATCGCCGTCGCGTTCTACGGCCCGTACCGCGACCCGGTCCGCAACGTCTGGGTCGTCGAGTTCGGCATGATCGCCTGCGCCGGTGTCGTCCCGCTCGCCCTGATCTGCGGACCGGTCCGGGGCATCCCCTTCTGGTGGACCGTCATCGACCTGTCGTTCGGGGTGATCCCGCTGTACGCCGTCCGCCGCCGGATCAAGCGGCTGGAGGCGCTGGAGACGCTCGCCGCCCCCGACACTCCTGCCGTGGCGGCTACTTGAGGGCGGCCATCGCGATCCGCTGGACCACCGGATTCATGCCCTCGCCCTTCGCGTCCGTCGAGTTGACGGACTGCACGAGGGTGCGGCTCAGATCGCGGGTGCCGGCGATCACCGTGCTGTAGCCGTACCGGGCGCCCGTCTTGAGCCAGTACACCGTGCCTTCGTACTCGTAGCGCTGGAGGCCCGCGGTGTAGGTCGCCCCGGCGATCCCCGCCGGCACGGTGAACATCTCCTCCAGCTGCGGGGCGGGCACCAGGTCCCCGCGGAACAGCCGTGTCAGCAGCCGCTCCAGGTCGGCCGTCGTCGAGATCATGCCGCCCGCCGCCTCGTCCGCCGGCACCCAGTCGGTGACGTCGACCAGTCCGGTCGTCCCGTCCGCCTTCTCCACCGCCTGGTAGCCGTGGTTGTGCGGGCCGAGGATGCGCGGGTCGGCGCCGGGAAAGTACGTGTCCCGCATGCCGGCGGGCGCCAGGACCAGCTCGCCGGCCGCCGTGGCGTACGGCCGCCCGGTCACCTTCTCGATCAGCAGGCCGAGGATCGTGTAGTTGATGTTCAGGTAGTGCTGCGCGCTGCCGGGACGGAACTCCGGCCCCTTCGCCGCCGCCGACGCCACCACCTCCCGCGGGGAGAGCGTCTCGTAGCGGTGCGCGTACAGCTCCTCGAACGTGGACCCGAGGCCGTCGCCCGCCGGGATGCCGCTGGTGTGGTTCAGCAACTGCCGTACGGTGACCGGCCGGAAGTCCTCGCCGAGGAGGCCGGGCAGATACCGCTGGACCGGCCGGTCCAGGTCGATCTCGCCCCGCGCCGCCAGTCTCAGGACCGCCGCCGCCGTGACCACCTTCGTCGTCGAACCGGCCCGGAACCGGGCGTCCGGGTCCGCCGGCCGGCCGCTCGCCAGGTCGTGCACGCCCGCGCTGCCCCGCCAGCGGCCGTCGGTCCCGCCCACCCGCACCAGGGCGGCCGTCGCGTCCTGGTCGGGAAGGCCGTCGAGCGCGGCACGCAGGGCCGTCCCGTCCGGGCCGTGCGCCTCGGACGGTACGGCGGCGGGCGCGGACGAGGCGGGCGCGGCGAACGCGGGGGCGGCGAACGCGGGGGCGGCGAGCGGGCCCGCGCCGAGGGCGAGGACGAGGGCGGCCGCCAGGGCCATGGTGCGGACGGTGGTGCGGACGGTGATGCGGCGACGAGCACGCATACGGGGGCTCCCGAGGGATGCGGAGGACGCGGACGTGATCATCCTCGGGCGGTCGCCGTCCGGCCGGATCGTCACCGAGAAGGGCGCCCGACCCTGGAGGAACCCTGGGTCGACCGCCCCTGCCGGTGGGGGAGTTGTCAGGGGCGGACCCTGACTCTCCGGTGCCGTGCCGTGCCGTGCAGTGCCGTGCCGTGCCGTGCGGGATCCGGTGCCGGTGCCGGTGCCGGTGCCGGTGCCTGTGCCGGATGCCGTGCTGATGCCGTGTCCGCCGGGGCCGGTGTCCGCCGGTCAGGTCCCGCGCAGTCCGCAGAGCAGGTCGACCCGGTTCGTCGTGATGGAGTCGACGCCCAGGTCCAGCAGGCGCCGCAGGGAACGGCGGGTGTCGGGGGTCCAGACCGACAGCAGGTAGCCGTCGTCGTGCACCCGGGCGACCAGGTCGCGGCCGACCAGGGAGAAGCGGTAGTTGAGCCAGCGCGGCCGCACCGCCTCCAGCAGCGCCGGGCGTGCGGGCGCCAGGGTCGTGCGGGTCAGGGCGATCTCGGCCGCCGGGTCGGCGGCGCGCACGGCCAGCATCGCGGCGGCGTCCGCGCAGTAGTACACGCGGTCCGCCGCCCCCGCCTCCCGCACGACGTCCACGACCCGGCGCGCCGTCCGCACGTCCCGCGTGCCCGGCAGATCGAGCATCACCCTGCGGTCCCCGGTCGCGGCCAGCGCCTCCACCAGGGTCGGCACCCCGCCCCCCGTCAGCTCGCGCACCTCCGCCGCCGTCAGCGACAGCAGCGGCCGCTCCCGCTCCCACAACCGCTTCAGCGTCTCGTCGTGCAGCAGCACGGGCACGCCGTCCCGGGTGAGGCGTACGTCTGTCTCGACCGCGTCCGCGCCCAGCGAGAGGGCGGAACGCAGCGAGTCGAGGGTGTTCTCGCGGAAGCGGTAGGGGGCGCCGCGGTGAGCCACGGCCGTCACGGAATCGGAGCGCATGGGAGCCATTGTCGTCAGCGGGCGAGCCACCCGGTGGTGTAGGTGTCGATCTCCGCCCTGAGCCGCGCCTTGCCCGGCTCGTCCAGGAACGACGCCTCCACCGCGTTCTTCGCCAGCTCGGCCAGACCCCGCTCGTCCAGGTCGAGCAGGCCGGCCGCGACCGCGTACTCGTTGTTGAGGTCCGTGCCGAACATGGGCGGGTCGTCGGAGTTGATGGTGACCAGGACGCCCGCCTTGACGAACTCCCTGACGGGGTGCTCGTCCAGGGTGCGGACCGCGCGCGTGGCGATGTTGGAGGTCGGGCACACCTCCAGCGCGATGCGGTGCTCGGCGAGGTGGGCGAGGAGCGTGTCGTCCTGGGCGGAGCTGGTGCCGTGCCCGATGCGTTCGGCGCGCAGGTGGGTGAGGGCGTCCCAGACGGTCTGCGGGCCGGTCGTCTCCCCGGCGTGCGGCACCGAGTGCAGGCCCGCGGCGATCGCCCGGTCGAAGTACGGCTTGAACTGGGGGCGCGCCACGCCGATCTCCGGCCCGCCGAGGCCGAAGGAGACCAGCCCCTCGGGGCGGACGCGGTCGTCGGTGGCGAGGCGGGTGGTCTCCTCGGCGGCCTGGCCGCCGGCCTCGCCGGGGATGTCGAAGCACCAGCGCAGGACGGTGCCGAACTCGGCCTCCGCCGCCTTGCGGGCGTCCTCGATCGCGTCCATGAAGGCGCGTTCGTCGATGCCCCGCCGGGTGGAGGAGAAGGGGGTGATCGTGAGCTCGGCGTACCGGACCTGCTGGCGGGCCAGGTCGCGGGCCACCTCGTAGGTGAGGAGCCGGACGTCCTCCGGGGTGCGGACGAGGTCCACCACGGACAGGTACACCTCGATGAAGTGCGCGAAGTCCGTGAAGGTGAAGTAGTCGACCAGGGCCTCGGGGTCGGTGGGGACCTTGGAGTCCGGGTGCCTGGCGGCCAGTTCGGAGACGATCCGCGGGGACGCGGAGCCGACGTGGTGGACGTGCAGTTCGGCCTTGGGCAGACCGGCGATGAAGGAGTGCAGGTGGGTGGTCAACGGGGCCTTCCCGTGATCGGCTGATCGGTGGGTCGGGGCCATCGTAGGCGGACTCGGCTCGGGCGGACGGGACGCGGGAGCGCGGGGCGCGGGCGGACCGGCCGCCCGGACCGGCCGCCCGGACCGCCCCGGCCCCCCGCTCCGGGGCCTTAGCATGGCGGCACGTACGACAGAGGGGGCCGCGCCATGTCCGACGACGCGTCGAGGCCGCACGTGCCGGAGGGTACGCGCGGATGGGGTACGGACGGAGAGGGTACGGACGGAGGGGGTCCGGACGGAGACGGTACGGACCGGGACGCGGGACGGGATCCGTGGGCCGCGCCCGGGTCCGTCCCCGAAGGGGTGGAGGGACCGCAGTACGCGGGCCCCGTGGACGCCGCTCCGCAGGACGCGCGGACCGAGCTGTCGCAGGACACGCGGACCGAGGTGCTCCAGGACGCGCTGGCCGAGGTGCCGCCGGACGCGCGGACCGACGTGCCCCAGGACGCACGGACCGAGCTGTCGCTGGGCAAGGGCGACGACCGGACGCCGCCCCCGTCGGTGCACGACCAGCTCACGGTCACCTCGCTGCCCGCGGAACCCCAGCCCTCCGCCCCGCCGCCGAACCCCTTCGCCGCTCCCCAGGACGCGGCCGCCGTGCCTCCGCCGCCGAACCCCTTCGCCGTCCCCCAGGACGGGGCCGTGCCCCCGCCGCCGATCGCGCCGGACGGCCCGGGACAGGTCCCGTACGGCTATCCCGGTCACCTCGGCCACCCCGGCCACCCCGGCCCCGCCGCGTACGGCGGCGCACCGGGCGGCTACGGCGGCTCCCCGGGTGGTTACGCCGGTTCCCCGGCCGGTTACGGCGGCGGGCCGGCCGCGGGGTACGGCGGTGCACCGGCCGGGTACGGCGTGCCGGGCGGTCACGGCGGTGTGCCGGGCTACTACGGCTGGTCCGCGATGCGCCCGATGGAGAACGGGATGGGCGTCGCCGCCATGGTGCTGGGCATCGTGGCGGCCGGCGGCTTCTGCATGTGGCCGGCCGCGATCGTGATGGGGATCCTCGCGGTCGTCTTCGGTGCGATCGGGCGCGGCAAGGCGAACCGCGGCCAGGCCTCGAACGGCGGTCAGGCCCTGGCCGGCATCATCTGCGGCGCGGCCGGAGTCGTCCTCGGGATCGGGATGCTGGTCCTGCTGTTCGTGGCCCCCTGAGGCGGACGCCTCACGCGCCCCGCAGGCGCCGGCGCGCCTCCATCAGCGCGAACCCCAGCAGGTTCGGGCCTCTCCACCGCCGCGGATCGGCGGCGGCCTCGTCGTCCGCGGCGAGGCCGATGCCCCACACCCGGTCGACGGGGCTCGCCTCCACCAGGACCCTCCCGCCCGTGCGCAGCAGGTACGCGCGCAGCTCGGGGTGGGCCGAGAACTTGTGGACGCTGCCCTCGACGACGATCCGGAACCGCTCCCGCTCCCAGGCCGCCTCGTCGAAGCCGCGGACCAGACGCCCGGCCTTCTTGGCCTCGGCGGGGTGCTCGGCGGCCAGCGCCCGCCGCTCCGCCTCCGGGTCCCCGAAGAGACGGGCCTTGCCCGCCATCATCCAGTGCTCGGCCGTCGCGTAGGCCGTCCCGTCCACCGTGAAGGGGGACGGCCACCACTGGCTCAGGCAGCTCGCGCCGACCCGGCCGTCGGGCTGCGGCCGGTGGCCCCAGAAGTGGACGTACCTGATGTGCGCCCCCGCACGGACCTCGCTGACCAGGGACTCCCAGGAATCGATCTCCGTCATGCACGCCACTGTGGCACGCGCCACGGACAGTCCGTCCCTCCTTTTCCGGCTCGACTCGACACCTGGTCGACAGATTCCGTCGCGTAACCAAAAGGCAACAACGGAATCACTTGTTGGCATGGGGTGCCTCTGTCAGGATCGGCACTCACATCGAGCTGGAGCTACGCCACCCGGCCTCGCGGAGAAGCGGGGCGAAGGCGGAGGAGAGCGACATGCAGAACCCGGGCACCGCCACCCCGGACCGGTCCGACCGGTTCCCCGCGCAGGAACGCTTCGCGGAGGGCGCCCAGTACATCGCGGGGAGCCTCAGGAAGGGCACGTCCGGACGGACCCACGCCGTGGTCGATCCGTCCTCCGGGGAAGCGGTCCACACCTACGAACTGGCCTCCACCGCGGACGTCGACGAGGCCGTCGCGGCCGCCCGCGCCGCCTTCCCCGCGTGGGCGGGCGTCACCCCGGGCGAGCGCTCCGACGCCCTGCACCGTTTCGCCGCCGTACTCGCCGAGCGCGCGGAGGAATTCGCCCGTGCCGAGTCCCTCCAGTGCGGCAAGCCGCTGAAGCTGACCCGGGAGTTCGACGTCCCGGGCACCATCGACAACACGGCCTTCTTCGCGGGCGCGGCCCGGCATCTCGCGGGGCAGTCCGCGGGGGAGTACTCCGGGGACCACACCTCGTACGTACGGCGCGAGCCCATCGGGGTCGTCGGCTCCATCGCGCCCTGGAACTACCCGCTCCAGATGGCCGCCTGGAAGATCCTGCCGGCGATCGCCGCGGGCAACACCGTCGTGCTCAAGCCCGCCGAGCTCACCCCGCTGACCTCGCTGCTGTTCGCACGGGCCGCCACCGACGCCGGCATCCCGGACGGGGTCGTCAACATCGTCACCGGGACCGGGAAGGAGGCCGGTGAACACCTCGTCGGCCATCCCGACGTGGCCATGACGTCGTTCACCGGCTCCACCGCCGTCGGCCGGCGCGTCGCCGAGATCGCCACCGCCTCGGTCAAGCGGCTGCACCTGGAGCTCGGCGGGAAGGCCCCGTTCGTCGTCTTCGACGACGCCGACCTGGAGGCCGCCGTCCAGGGCGCCGTCGCGGGCGCCCTCATCAACACCGGGCAGGACTGCACGGCCGCCACGCGCGCGTACGTGCAGCGGCCCCTCTACGAGGCGTTCGTGGAGCGGACCGCCGCGCTCATGGAGACCGTCCGGCTCGGGGACCCGTTCGCCCCGGGCACCGACCTCGGGCCGCTGATCTCGCACGTCCAGCGCGACCGGGTGGCCGCCGTCGTCGACCGGGCGCGCGCCTACGCGCGCGTGGTGACCGGAGGCGAGGCCCCCCGGGGAGAGCTCGGGAACGGCGCGTACTATCTCCCCACTCTCATCGCGGACGCGGCGCAGGACAGCGAGGTCGTGCAGGCCGAGATCTTCGGCCCGGTCCTGGTCGTCCTCCCCTTCGACAGCGACGACGAGGGGATCCGGCTGGCCAACGACACGCCCTACGGTCTGGCCGCCTCCGCGTGGAGCCGGGACGTCTACCGGGCGAACCGGGCGACGCGCGAGATCAAGGCCGGATGCGTGTGGGTCAACGACCACATCCCGATCATCAGCGAGATGCCCCACGGCGGATACAAGGCGTCCGGCTTCGGCAAGGACATGTCGGCGTATTCGTTCGAGGAGTACACGCAGATCAAGCACGTTATGTTCGACAACACCGCGGTGGCCCGGAAGGCCTGGCACCGCACCGTCTTCGGGGACTGTTAGCCACGACCGGCCGCCGACCACGGCCGACCTCCCGAAAGGGCACCACGCGCATGGAGCAGTACGAGCCCGACCGCCTCACACCGGTCCAGGCGGCCGCCGTGCGGCGCAGCCTCCGCAACGGCAGGGCGGCCCTCACCCGCCGGTCCCTGCTGCGCGCCTCCGCGGGCGGCGCCCTGGCGCTGGGCGGCGCCGGCGCGCTCGGCGGCTGCGGGATCCCCGCGGCCGGGAAGACCGAGGGCGGCACGTCCGCCGAGGACCACTCGGCGCAGGAGAAGACCGTCAGCTTCTCCAACTGGACCGAGTACATGGACGTCGACGACAGCGGCAAGCACCACCCCACGCTGGAGGCGTTCACCAAGAGGACCGGCATCAAGGTCACGTACACCGAGGACGTCAACGACAACAACGAGTTCTTCGGCAAGATCAAGCCGCAGCTCGCCGCGGGCCAGGACACCGGCCGCGACCTCGTCGTCCTCACCGACTGGCTCGCCGCCCGCCTCATCCGCCTGGGCTGGGTGCAGAAACTCGACCCCTCCCACCTGCCGCACGCCTACGCCAACCTGTCGAGCCAGTTCCGCAGCCCCGACTGGGACCCGGGACGCGCCTACTCCTACCCCTGGCAGGGCATCTCGACCGTCATCGCCTACAACAAGAAGGCCCTCGACGGCGTCGAGGTGACGTCGGTCTCCGACCTGCTCGACAACCCCAGGCTCAAGGGCCGCGTCGGCTTCCTCACCGAGATGCGCGACAGCGTCGGCATGACGCTGCTCGACATGGGCAAGGACCCGGCCGACTTCACCGACGACGACTACGACGCGGCCGTCGCCCGCCTCCAGAAGGCCGTGGACAGCGGCCAGATCCGCCGCTTCACCGGCAACGACTACACCTCGGACCTCTCCAGCGGCGACTTCGCCGCGTGCATCGCCTGGGCCGGCGACGTCGTACAGCTCAAGGCGGACAGTCCCGACATCGACTTCGTCATCCCCGACAGCGGCTACATGACGTCCACCGACGCCCTGCTGATCCCCAACAAGGCGCGGCACAAGACGAACGCCGAGCGGCTCATCGACTACTACTACGAGCCGCAGCCCGCCGCCGAGCTCGCCGCCTACATCAACTACGTCTGTCCCGTCGACGGTGTGGAGGCCGAGCTCGCGAAGATCGACGAGGACGCGGCGAACAATCCGCTGATCATCCCCGACCAGGCCATGCAGGCCAAGTCCCACGCCTTCCGCTCCCTGAGCTCGAAGGAAGAGACGGCCTACGAGGCGAAGTTCGCGAAGCTCACTGGGGCGTGACGACGATGAAGACCACAGACAGCGGCGGCGACGTCCGTCTCTCCGGCATCAGCAAGACCTACGGCGCCTTCACCGCCGTCCACCCGCTCGACCTGACCGTCCCCCAGGGCTCGTTCTTCGCCCTGCTCGGCGCCTCCGGCTGCGGCAAGACCACCACCCTGCGCATGATCGCCGGACTGGAGGAACCTTCCTCCGGCACCGTGCACCTCGGCGACCAGGACGTGACGGCGCTGCCGCCGTACAAGCGGCCGGTGAACACCGTCTTCCAGTCCTACGCCCTCTTCCCGCACCTCGACATCTTCGAGAACGTCGCCTTCGGCCTGCGCCGGCGCGGCATCAAGTCGGTGAAGAAGCAGGTCGAGGAGATGCTCGACCTCGTACAGCTCGGCGAGCAGGCACGCAAGAAGCCGCACCAGCTCTCCGGCGGCCAGCAGCAGCGGGTGGCCGTCGCCCGCGCGCTCATCAACCACCCCGAGGTGCTCCTCCTCGACGAGCCCCTCGGCGCCCTCGACCTCAAGCTGCGCCGCCAGATGCAGCTGGAGCTCAAGCGCATCCAGACCGAGGTCGGCATCACCTTCGTCCACGTCACGCACGACCAGGAGGAGGCCATGACGATGGCCGACACGGTCGCCGTGATGAACGCGGGCCGCGTCGAGCAGCTCGGCTCGCCCGCCGACCTCTACGAGAACCCCGGGACGACGTTCGTCGCCAACTTCCTCGGCACCTCCAACCTCATCGAGGCCGAGGTCGACTCCCGCAGCGGCGACGACCTCGTGCTCAAGGCGGGGGACGGCAAGCTGGTCCTGCCCGAGGCGCGATGTTCCGCGCCCACCACGACCGGCGGCAAGGTCCTGGTCGGCGTCCGCCCCGAGAAGATCTCCCTCACCCCCGCCGACGACGCGGGCGAGGTCCCCGAGGGCCGCAACCGCATCACCGGCACCATCGCCGCCACGTCGTTCATCGGCGTCTCCACGCAGTACGTCGTCGACAGCTCGGTCTGCCCCGGGTTCGAGGTCTACGTCCAGAACGTCGACCGCGACGCCCGCCTCGCCCCCGGCGCCGAGGTCGTCCTGCACTGGAACCCCGCCCACACCTTCGGTCTGGACGCCGCCCAGGACATCGACGCCGGCACCGAGGAAGAGGCGGCGCTCTGATGGCGACGCTCACCGAGGCGCCCCCGCCGCTCTCCCCGGCACCCGCGAAGGCGAAGCCGCCCCGCCGGCGCGGGCGCTGGACGCCGTACTGGCTGCTGCTGCCCGGCCTGCTCTGGCTGGTCGTGTTCTTCGCGCTGCCGATGATCTACCAGGCCTCCACGTCCGTGCAGACGGGCTCCCTGGAGGAGGGCTACCGGGTCACCTGGCACGTCGCGACCTACTGGGACGCGCTCGGCGAGTACTGGCCGCAGTTCCTGCGCTCGGTGGCCTACGCGGCCGCCGCGACCGTGCTGTGCCTGGTGCTCGGCTACCCGCTGGCCTACCTGATCGCCTTCCGCGCGGGACGCTGGCGGAACCTGATCATGATCCTGGTGATCGCGCCGTTCTTCACCAGCTTCCTGATCCGCACCCTCGCCTGGAAGACGATCCTCTCGGACGGCGGCCCGGTGGTCGGCGCGCTCGACGCGCTGCACGTCCTGGACGTCACCGGCTGGCTCGGCTGGACCTCCGGCGACCGGGTGCTGGCCACCCCGCTGGCGGTGGTGTGCGGTCTGACGTACAACTTCCTGCCGTTCATGATCCTGCCGCTGTACACCTCGCTGGAGCGCATCGACGGACGGCTGCACGAGGCGGCCGGCGACCTGTACGCCAAGCCCCTCACGACCTTCCGCAAGGTCACCTTCCCGCTGTCGATGCCGGGCGTGGTCTCCGGCACGCTGCTGACCTTCATCCCGGCGGCCGGCGACTACGTCAACGCCGAACTCCTCGGCTCCACCGACACCCGCATGATCGGAAACGTCATCCAGACCCAGTTCCTGCGGATCCTCGACTATCCGACGGCGGCCGCCCTGTCGTTCATCCTCATGGCGGCGATCCTCCTCATGGTCACCTTCTACATCCGCCGGTCCGGGACGGAGGACCTGGTCTGATGCCCTTCGTCACCTGGCTCAGGAGGAACCTCGTCGTCCTCGCGGGACTCCTGACCCTCGCCTACCTCCTGCTGCCGAACGTCGTCGTCACCGTGTTCTCCTTCAACAAGCCGAAGGGGCGCTTCAACTACGCGTGGCAGCAGTTCTCCACGGACGCCTGGCGGGACCCCTGCGGCGTCGCCGGGATGTGCGGCTCGCTGTCGCTCAGCCTCCAGATCGCCTTCTGGGCGACGCTCGGCGCCACCGCCCTCGGCGCGATGATCGCCTTCGCGCTCGTCCGCTACCGCTTCCGCGCCCGCGGCGCCGTCAACTCGCTGATCTTCCTGCCCATGGCGATGCCCGAGGTCGTCATGGCGGCCTCGCTGCTGACCCTCTTCCTCAACATGGGCGCGCAGCTCGGCTTCTGGACGATCCTGATCGCCCACATCATGTTCTGCCTCAGCTTCGTCGTGACGGCGGTCAAGGCGCGCGTCATGTCCATGGACCCGAGGCTGGAGCAGGCGGCGCAGGACCTGTACGCCGGACCGTTCCAGACGTTCTGGCGCGTCACCCTGCCGATCGCGGCCCCCGGGATCGCCGCGGGCGCGCTGCTCGCCTTCGCGCTCTCCTTCGACGACTTCATCATCACCAACTTCAACGCGGGCTCGACCGTCACCTTCCCCATGTTCGTCTGGGGCTCGGCACAGCGCGGGACCCCCGTCCAGATCAACGTCATCGGCACGGCGATGTTCCTCGTCGCCGTCCTGCTGGTGCTGACCTCCATGGCCGTCGGCAACCGCCGCGACAAGCAGAAGGCATAAACCCCGTAGGGAGTTGAAATCATGGCCCCGAGCGCCATGAGCAGTGGCAAAAACACCAACTGGACGAAGTCCCTCTCCGAAGCCCAGCCGGTCCCGTACTGGCTGGAAGACCCCGGCAGGCCCCGCCCGGAGCCCGCGCTCACCGGCGCCGAGACCTGCGACCTGCTGGTCGTGGGCGGCGGCTACAGCGGCCTGTGGACCGCGCTGATCGCCAAGGAGCGCGATCCCCGGCGGGACGTGGTGCTGCTGGAGGGCCGCGAGGTGGGCTGGGCCGCCTCGGGCCGCAACGGAGGCTTCTGCGCGGCCTCCCTCACCCACGGTCTGGCCAACGGGCTCGCCCGCTGGCCGGACGAGATCCACCGGCTCCAGGAGCTCGGCGAGCGCAACCTCGACGAGATCGAGGCGGCGATCGCCCGCCACGGCATCGACTGCGACTTCGAGCGCACCGGCGAGATCGATGTCGCCACCGAGACCTACCAGGCGTGGGAACTGCGGGACTGGTACGAGGACCTCGAACGCCGGGGCCTGGCCGGCGGGGTCGAGTTCCTCGACGCCGACGCCGTCCGCGAGCAGGTGAACTCCCCGACCTTCGAGGCCGGCCTCCACGACCGCCGGGGCGTGGCCATGCTGCACCCCGCGAAACTCGCCTGGGGCCTGAAGCGGGCCTGTGTCCGCCTCGGCGTCCGCGTCCACGAGCACACGCCCGCGCTGACGCTGAAGCCGTACGGGGCCGGCCTGGCCGTGCGCACCCCCTACGGGCAGGTCCGCGCCCGCCAGGTCGCGCTCGGCACGAACATCTTCCCCAGTCTGGTCCGGCGGGTGCGGTCGTACACCGTCCCGGTCTACGACTACGCCCTGATGACCGAGCCGCTGACCGCCGATCAGCTCGCGTCGATCGGCTGGAAGAACCGGCAGGGGCTCGGGGACTCGGCCAACCAGTTCCACTACTTCCGGCTGTCCGCCGACAACCGGATCCTGTGGGGCGGCTACGACGCGATCTACCCCTACGGGGGCCGGGTGCGCGCCGAGTACGACGACCGGCCGGAGACCTACGCCAAGCTCGCCGGGCACTTCTTCACCTGCTTCCCGCAGCTGGAGGGCGTCCGCTTCACGCACGCGTGGGGCGGCGCGATCGACACCTGCTCGCGCTTCTCGGCGTTCTTCGGCACGGCCCACCAGGGCAGGGTCGCCTATGCCGCCGGGTACACCGGGCTCGGCGTCGGCGCGACCCGGTTCGGCGCCGAGGTGATGCTGGACCTGCTGGCGGGGGAGAGCACCGAGCGCACCTCCCTGGAGATGGTCCGCAAGAAGCCGCTGCCCTTCCCGCCCGAGCCCTTCGCCTGGACCGGCATCGCCCTCACCAAGTGGTCGCTGGCGAGGGCGGACGCGCACGGCGGGCGGCGCAACCTGTGGCTCCGGACGATGGACCGGCTGGGGCTCGGCTTCGACAGCTGACGGTGGCCGCGGCGGGTGTGGCTTTGGGCGCTGCCGCGGGTGGCTCCGGGCGCCGCCACGGGTGCGGCTCCGGCCGCCGTCCCGGTACGGCTCCGGCACCGCCGCGCGGTGAGCCACGGTTCACCCCATCGGGTGGCCGCGATCCGCGTAATGCCCGCCGGGGGACCTCCCTCTCCCTCGTGACGCGAACGCGTCCACGACAGACAAGGGAGGTCTCCTCATGGCTGGGGCGAAGACGGCCGTCGCATGGCTGGCATCCGTCGCACCGGATCCCGGGGCCTGCCGCCGGGAATGGGAGCGCAACCCCCGGGGGGTCGCCCTGCTGCCCGCGGGCAGGGCCTGGGACGTGCTCATCCTGCCGGGTGGACTCGGCTGTCCCACGCTCGACGTGCTCACCCGCCTCCTCGGCCGGCCCGGCCCGGTACTGGCCGGCTTCGGCGACGACCGGCTGGGCTTCCTCGTCCCGCCGGGGACGGCCGCCCGCTGGATCGGCACCGGTGTCCGGACGGCCGGGGCCGGCACCTGGATCGTCGTACCCCACCCGGGCCGCACGACCGGCCCCGTCCGCTGGCTCGTCCCCCCGGACGCCTCCGGCACCCTGACCGACCCGGTCCTCCTCGAACTGGCCATGCACGAGGCGGCGGCGGGCCCGGCGGATCCGAGGCCGGGAGGCCGGACGGCGGGCCCGCCGCCGGGGGCCCCGGGCAGGTGAGCCCCGCCCGTACCGCCGGTCCCGGCCGGTCGCCCGGGCGGCCTGCCCCGGTCCGTCGCCCGGTCGGTCGTCCGGGCTGTCTGTTTCGGCCCGGCCCCCGGGCTCCGTGGTCCGGCGGGCGGGCCGCGCCGGATCCTGGGCTCCCTGGCCCGGCGGGCGGGCCGCGGTGGCTACTCGGTGGTCGTGGCCTTCAGGGCCAGCCACAGTTCCATCCGTACGTCCGGGTCGTCCAGGGAGCGGCCGAGGATCTCCTCCACGCGGCGCATGCGGTAGCGGAGGGTGTGGCGGTGGACGCCCAGGTCGGCCGCCGCGGCGTCCCACTGGCCGTGGCGGGAGAGCCAGGCGCGCAGGGAGGCGACCAGGTCGCCCCGGCCGGTCGCGTCGTGTTCGTGGAGGGAGCGCAGCAGACCGTCGGCGAAGGCCCGCACCGCGTCGTCCGCGAGGAGGGGGAGGACCGAGCCCGCCGCGAGCTGCTCGTGCTCGACGAGGACCCGGCCGCGCCGGCGGGCCACCGACAGGGCCTGCTCGGCCTGCTTGTACGCCCCGGCCGCGGCGATCGGACCGGACGGCGCGGACAGGCCGACGACCGGTTCGTCGTCGTCGCCGTCGCGCCCGCCCGCCGTGGACCGGGCGTTCTCCAGGGCGGCCGCGTACCGCAGGCACGCCGCCACGGCCGCGCCGCCGTCCGCGGCCAGCGCCACCAGCCGGTCGCCCTCGGGCACGACCAGCACGGCCTCCCCGGACCGGGCGGCCGCCGACTCCACGACCTCCGCGAGGTCCCCGGCCGTCTCCCCGGCGCCGGCCGCCGCGCGCGCGTGCGCCGGCTCGGCCACGATCACCCGGAAGGGGGCGTCGAGCAGACGGCCGTACAGGTCCCCGGCGACCGCCCGGGCGTGGTCCGGCTCGCCCGCCAGGAGCATGCGCAGCACCGCCGCGCCGATGCGCTGCTCGGCCGCGTGCAGCGAGCGGGAGCGTTCCGTGGTGAGGGTGAGCAGGGCGATCGCCGAGTGCACGGCGTACCGTTCCGCCGTGCCGAGCGCCGACGCCGTCCCGACCGCGAGGGCCGCGCGCGGCCGGCGGCCGGTGCCCAGGGAGTGCAGTTCGACCCGGTCGTCGTGGTCGGAGAACTCCGGCCCGCCGGCCACCACCGAGGCGGGCGCCGGACGCTCCCGCAGCCGTTCCACCTCGGCCGTGAGCCGTGCCGCGCGCCGCCCCGCCCACTCGGGCGCGGCCGCGACGACGGCTCCCGAGGCGTCGTACAGCGCGGCCCACCCGTCGACGTGGGTGGCGAGCGAGGCCAGCAGCCCCTCGGGTCCCTCCGTCAGCGCCTGCCTGGTCAGCTCGCGCTGGGCCGCGAACCCCGCCGTCACCGCCCGGTACTGGTCGGCCGCGATCGCCGCCGACACCGCCTTGCTGATCGCGAGGAAGGGCGTGCGGCGGGGCACCTCCAGCAGGGGCATGCCCACCTCCTCGGCGGCGTCCACGAGCGCCTTCGGGGTCTCCTCGTAGGCGACGCCGACGGCGAAACCGAGCCCCACCACGCCCGCCCCGGCCAGGCGCTTCACATAGCGCCGCATGGCCTGGGGGTCCTCGGCGTCCAGCTTCAGCGCGGTGATCAGCAGCAGCTCCCCGCCCTCCATGTACGGCACGGGATCGGCGAGCTCACTGACGTGGGCCCAGCGCACCGGGACGTCCAGGCGGTCCTCGCCCGCCCGCACGGTCAGTTTCAGCGCGGAGTGGTGGACGAGCGAGGCGAGCGTCGGGGGCATGGGGCCTTCAGGTCTGCGGGGCGGTCGTCGGCGGGATCCTCCGCGTCGTGCGAGGAGGCTCCGCCCGGTACGAGGATCCTCCGCGTCGTGCGCGTGATCCCCTGCGGAATCCTCCCCGTCGACCGCGCGATCTTTTGGCCGCTTCGTATGAAGGGCCTGGCTCGATTCTGCCTCACTGGAGGAGTACCCCGCAGGTGCCCGGGCTCAGCCCCGCAGGTCCACCAGCAGCGGTGGCGCGTGCTCGCCCCCGACGGTCGTCAGGGACAGCACCGCGTGCCCCGGCGGCACCTCGTGCGCCAGCTGCGACGCCGACCACCGCTCCCGCTCGACCTGGCGCACCGTCACCGCGTCCGTGGTCACGGCCTTGCCGGTGACCAGCTTGCGCAGGGCGTGGATCGCGCGGGTCATCGGCTGGTCCGCGAAGACGGTGTGCCGGGCGACCTCCGTCGTCTCCACCCACTCGGTGCCCCAGGTCTGCGCGAACCGGCTGCCGTCCCAGGTGGTGATGCCGGAGAACGCCATCCGGCAGCCCACCGCCGCGTACAGCGGCCCGTGCAGCGCCTCGGGGACGTCGGCGACGGTCCGCAGCGCCAGCACCACGCCCGCGTTCCGCGCGCGCAGCCGCTGGATCCGGCGCACCGAGTCCGCGGTGACCGTCCCCGTCGCGTCGTCGAGGACCAGGCAGGCGAAGTGCGCCCGCCGCCCCTCCCGTACGACGGCCTGGAACTGGGCGAGGACGAGCCGGGTGACCAGCCGGGCGGCCTCCTCGTGGCCGCGCTCGGGCAGGTCGATCCGGACCCGCAGCGGGTGGTGGGCGACGGCGCGCAGCGAGAACGGCCGGTGCGCACCGGCCCCCGCCCCGCCCGCCCCGTCGCCCCCGCCGCCGAAGAAGCCGGCGAACACCGGCCGGTTCAGCAGCGCGAGCCGGTCGGCGAGCGCGCGGCCCGCGTCGCCGGGCACGCCGGTCTGCCGTACCCGCGCGTCCAGTTCGCGGCGCATGACCTCGTCACCGGCCACGGCCTCCCGCAGCGCCGACAGCGCCGCCGGTTCGCCCTCCAGCAGCTCGCGCAGGACCGGCAGGGCGGGGAAGCGGCCGTACGCGGCCCGGTAGGGGCCGAGCAGCTGGGCGAGCGCGGTGGCCGCGCTCTGGCCGTTCACCGTGCCGAGGTCGCCCACCAGCGCCTCGGCGAGCACGGCGGCCGCCTCGTCGGGGTCGTCGCACTCCGCGTACGGGTCCAGGTCGTGGACGGACGAGGGGTCCCCGATCCGTACGATCACGTCGAACGCGGAGTCGGAGCCGAGCGGGCTGCCCGGGGAGGAGACCGCGACGAGCGCGCAGCTCCCGGTCAGCGCCTGGAGGGCCAGCGCCTCGGTCAGCGGCTCGACCAGCGTCCGCGTCTTGCCCGAGCCGGACGGTCCGACCGCCAGCAGCGAGGTGCCCAGCGCCTCCGGCCCGAGCGCGGCGCCCGCGTCGTGGTAGGGGAGGGGGGCGCGCTCGGCGGCGACCCAGCGGCCGATGCGCACCTGGCCGGCCAGCAGGTCGTGGCGGGCGCCGCGCCGGGGCAGGTCGCGGTCGCCGGAGGGGTGCGTCCAGGCGGCGCCCGCCTCCCGCAGGACCGTCTGCCGGAAGTCCGGCCGCCGTGCCGCCCACGCGCGCGTGACGCGCGCGCAGTCCACGTCGTTCATCCGCCCGGCCGCGACCTCGGCGGTCAGGACGTCCGCCGCCTCGTACTCACCGGCGTCCCGCAGCTCGGGCCACTGCGCGCGCGGCCGCTCCACGCCCGCGGGCGCGGTGCCGCCGGGGGTCGTGCGGCGGGCGGCGAACCGTCCCTTCAGGTACGGCCACCAGCCGCCGAGCAGCGCGAACGGCCACACCACCAGCAGCGTGATCACCGTGTACAGGAAGTCGGTGAAGGTGGGGGAGGCGAACAGCTCGTAGCTGCCGGAGACCAGGACGATCAGGGAGAACAGCGGCTCGACGACCGGCAGGGCGTTCCAGCCGACCCCGGGGAACGCGTCGGGGAAGACGAGGCTCAGCGCGGCCAGCGCGCACAACAGGCCGAGCAGCGCCCGGACCGGCTGCGGCCGCCGTCCGACGACGTGGCGCGCGGCGGCCGCCCAGCCGCCCAGCCGGCCCATCACCCACAGCAGGACGGCGAAGAACACCCCGTCGTAGACCACCCGGGCCTCGGCGCCCTCCATGGTGCGCGCGGAGGCGATCGTGCCGCCCCACCACCAGTCGTCCGGTGTGAACACGCGCAGCAGCGCGAACTGGTACGGGATGGCGCCGCGCCGCCACAGCGACCACAGCACCAGGGCGACCACCAGCGGGATCAGCATGCCGACGACCGTGACGGGCGCCAGCCGCTCCGCCGCCCGCGCGGCCTTCGGCAACCGGTACCCGAACCGCCAGACGCCGGGCCGCGCGGCCGGACGCGCCTCGTTCAGCCAGGCGGCCACGGCGGAGGAAGGGGGCGGAGGGGGTGAGGACGGCGAGGGGGGCGAGGACGGCTGCGCGGCGTGCGCGGCCCGTGCGGTGTGCGCACCCTGCTCGGCCCGCCCGGCCTCCTGGCCCCACGGGCCGCGCCGGTCCGGCCCGTCCCCTCCGGTCCACCCGGCCGCCGGCCGGTCCGCCGGCCGCGGCGCCGCACCCGGCGGACCGGCCGGCCGCGGCGGCACCACGGGCGGCTCCGGCCGTGTCCCCGGAGGTCCCGGCGGTGTCGCCGGGAGTGCTGCCGGCGGTCCCGGTGGTGTCGCCGGGCGTCCCGTCGGCCCGGCCGGGGGCTCCGGCGGCGCCCCCGCGGGGCGCTGAGGCGGCCCCGCCGGACGCGGCACAGGATTCGCCTGCGTACCCCGTGCGTCCTGCGTCCCGTCGCTGTCCATCGCCCTTGCCCCCTGACCAGCCGCTCCGTCCGTCATCGCCGAGTCAATCTAACGCCCCGGCAGGAAGAGTCCACCGCTTACACGGCCGGGGCGGCCGCCCGGCGGGGGCGGGGGCCCGCCGGGCGCCTATGTCCACCGCGGACAACCGGTACCGCCGACAACGCCCACATGGAGCATGCCGACCCCCCGTCCATCGCCCTAGCCTGCGAGAAGAGAGCACTGTGTCCGCCGGACGCACCTCCGGAGAACCCCGGACCGCGCACCCCGCCGGACCACCCGGTACGCACGACCATCCCGGACCACCCGGTACGCAAGACCATCAGGGAGCACCCCATGACCGCACTTCCGCAGGAGCGCCGCGTCGTCACCGCCATCCCCGGCCCGAAGTCGCAGGAGTTGCAGGCCCGCCGTACCGCCGTGGTCGCGCAGGGCGTGGGTTCCGTGCTGCCGGTGTTCACCGCGCGCGCGGGCGGCGGCATCATCGAGGACGTCGACGGCAACCGCCTCATCGACTTCGGCTCCGGCATCGCGGTGACCAGCGTGGGCGCGTCCGCCGAGGCCGTCGTACGCCGTGCCTCCGCGCAGCTCGCCGACTTCACCCACACCTGTTTCATGGTCACCCCCTACGAGGGCTACGTGGAGGTCGCCGAGGCCCTCGCCGAGCTCACCCCGGGTGACCACGCCAAGAAGTCCGCGCTGTTCAACAGCGGCGCCGAGGCCGTCGAGAACGCCGTGAAGATCGCCCGCGCGTACACCAAGCGGCAGGCGGTCGTCGTCTTCGACCACGGCTACCACGGCCGGACCAACCTCACCATGGCGCTGACGGCGAAGAACATGCCGTACAAGCACGGGTTCGGCCCGTTCGCGCCCGAGGTCTACCGCGTCCCGGTCGCCTACGGCTACCGCTGGCCGACCGGTGCCGAGAACGCCGGCCCCGAGGCCGCCGCGCAGGCCATCGACCAGATCACCAAGCAGGTCGGCGCGGACAACGTGGCCGCGATCATCATCGAGCCGGTGCTCGGCGAGGGCGGCTTCATCGAGCCGGCCAAGGGCTTCCTGCCGGCGATCCGGCAGTTCGCCGCGGACAACGGCATCGTCTTCGTCGCCGACGAGATCCAGTCCGGCTTCTGCCGCACCGGCCAGTGGTTCGCCTGCGAGGACGAGGGCATCGTCCCCGACCTGATCACCACGGCCAAGGGCATCGCGGGCGGTCTGCCGCTCGCCGCCGTCACCGGCCGCGCCGAGATCATGGACGCCGCCCACGCGGGCGGCCTGGGCGGCACCTACGGCGGCAACCCGGTGGCCTGCGCGGGCGCGCTCGGCTCGATCGAGACGATGAAGGAGCTGGACCTCAACGCCCGGGCCAAGAACATCGAGGCGATCATGAAGGGCCGCCTGACCGCCATGGCCGAGAAGTTCGACGTCATCGGCGACGTGCGCGGCCGTGGCGCGATGATCGCCATCGAGCTGGTCAAGGACCGTACGACCAAGGAGCCGAACCCCGAGGCGACCGCCGCGCTCGCCAAGGCCTGCCACCAGGAGGGCCTGCTGGTCCTGACCTGTGGCACCTACGGCAACGTGCTGCGCTTCCTGCCGCCGCTGGTGATCGGCGACGACCTGCTCGGCGAGGGGCTCGACATCATCGAGCAGGCCTTCGCCGGTATCTGAGCGGGCCCTGTGCGTCCGGTCCGGGAACCACGGAATTCCGGGCCGGGCAGAGCGTGTGAAGAAGGTGTGCGAGGTGGATGGCGGGCGGCGGATCGCCCTGTCGTCCCGGCAGTCGCTGCCGTAGGTTCTCCCCAGATGAGAGATACACCCCCACCCGCGGGCGACCGCGGGTGAACCCGGGCCGGAGCCTCCCCAGCTTCGACCTGGTCGTGCCTCGCGCACACGAACGGAGCCTCTGGCTCCGGATCTCCTCACCGATCGGACAGTCGTCCGCCCCAGACCCCCCGGGGCGGCCGGCGCTCCGGTCCGGACGGCCGCCCCGGAACCATCCCCCCTGTTCCGGGGTGGCCGACCTCCTTCTCCGGTACAGACCACGGAAGACGGACCCCGGACGCGCTCCGGGGTCTTCGTCATGTCTCCGGGGCGGGCCCGCGGCTCCCGGCAGCCCTCCCCGCCCCCGCCTGGCAAGCTGGGCTCCATGTCGACCCGCCTCCGCCGGCGGACCGAGCACGCGTCCGCGTCGCCGGACGCCGGGACTCCGGCTCCGCGCCCCGGCCTCCTCGCCCTCCTGTTCGGTCTGCCCGCCCTCCTCTTCACGCTGCTCACCTGGCAGGTCGTCGCCGATGGCCCGCTGCTGCGGGCGGACGAACGCCTCAGCCGGGCGCTCGTCCACCGGGACCAGGTCTGCGAACTCCTCGCCGACCTGGGCAACGTGTCGGTCGCGGTGCCGGTGCTGGTACTGGTCGTCTGGTACACCGCCCGGAGGGGGCGGGCCGCGGGCGTCGGGCGCTGGTGGCTGCCGCCCGTCGCCGTGGCGGTGCTGATGGCGCTGATGCCGCTGATCGTGCTCCCGCTGAAGGAGTGGACGGACCGGCCGGGCACGCCCGCCGTGCCGCCGGCCACCGGCTACTACCCCTCCGGGCACACGGCGACGGCGGCCCTCGCCTACGGCTCCGCCGCCCTGGTCCTGCTGCCCTGGCTGGTCACCGCACTCGCGCGCCGCGCGGTCGCCGCCACGGCCGCCGCCCTCGTCGCCGCCGTCTCCTTCGGGCTGGTCCGCCAGGGCTACCACTGGCCGCTGGACGTGGTGGCCAGCTGGTGCCTCGGCGCGGCGCTGCTGGGCGCCCTGTGGCTGCTGCTGCGACGCCTCGCACGGTGACCGCGGGCCGGGTGCTTGCACGCCGGGTGCCCGCACGCCGGGCGCCCGCACGCCGGGCCACCGGTCGGGTGCCCGAGGTGAACGGTGTGCAGGGCGGTGCGCCCGCCGGTAGGGCGAGCACCCCGGCCCGGTCGCACGAGCACCCCGGCCCGTCCGGCCGAGCACCCCGGCCCGTCCGGCCGAGCACCCCGGCCCGTCCGGCCGAGCACCGCAGCCCGTCCGGCCGAGCACCGCAGCCCGTCTGGGGCGCTCCGCCCACCGGTGGGCGAGCGACCGCGCCGAGCCGCCGACCGGGCCTCCGCGTCGAGCCGCCGACCGGGCCTCCGCGTCGAGCCGGGCGCGGGGTGTGTCCGTGCCGAGCCGTGCGCCGGGCCCCGGTGCCGAGCCGCGGCGGGCCTCCGCGGCCGTCCGGGCGCCGGACGACCGACCGCGTCGAGCCGTGGGCGGACCGTGCCCGGCAGCGCCTCCCACGGCCGCGTCGAGGCGGTGCGGTCCCGGCGCGGGAGCGGCTCGGCATCCGGCGCGGGAGGGGCTCGGCATCCGGCGCGGGAGGGGCTTGGCATCCGGCGCGGGAGGGGCTCGGCATCCGGCGCGGGAGGGGTTCGGCACCCAGCACGCGGCCGGGGCGGTACCCGCGTCACACGGTCGGCCGCGCCCGGCCGACCGTGCCAAAGCGGCGCACCCCCGGCCCGCACCACTACGTCCCGGACAAACGCCCTTCCGCCTCCCCGCCCCTACGGTGGACCAGGAAAACCAGCACACCCCCTACGCGGAAGGGCCGGGACTCGACTATGACTTCCACCCACGCCTTCTGGCTCGCCGGCCGCCAGGCCACCGGCGAGGACAGCTTCGACGTCACCTCGCCGTGGGACGGCCGTCTCGTCGGCCGGGTCAGCGTGCCGACGGACGCGCAGGTCGAGGAGGCCGTGGCCGCCGCGTACGCCGTGCGGGACGAGTTCGCCGCCACCCCGGCGCACGTCCGCGCCGCCGCCCTGGACCACGTCAGCAAGCGGCTCGTCGAGCGCACCGAGGAGATCGCGCAGCTGATCTCCGCCGAGAACGGCAAGCCGATCAAGTGGGCGCGCGGTGAGGTCGGCCGGGCGGTCTCCGTCTTCCGGTTCGCCGCCGAGGAGGCCCGCCGGTTCAACGGCGGCGAGGCCCAGCGGCTCGACACCGACGCCGGCGGCCAGGGCCGTCTCGCCCTCACCCGGCGCTTCCCCAAGGGCGTCGTGCTCGGCATCGCGCCGTTCAACTTCCCGCTCAACCTGTGCGCCCACAAGGTCGCCCCGGCGATCGCGGCGGGCGCGCCGATCATCCTGAAGCCCGCCCCGGCCACCCCGCTCTCCGGTCTGGTCATCGGCGAGCTGCTCGCCGAGACCGAGCTGCCCGCCGGCTCCTGGAGCATCCTGCCGGTCGCCAACGACCGCATGCCCGCCCTGGTCCAGGACGAGCGGCTGCCGGTCATCTCCTTCACCGGCTCCGAGAAGGTCGGCTACGCGATCATGGACTCGGTGCCGCGCAAGCACTGCACCCTGGAGCTGGGCGGCAACGGCGCGGCCGTCGTCCTCGGCGACTGGGCGAGCGACGCGGACCTCGACTGGGCCGCCACCCGCATCGCGACGTTCTCCAACTACCAGGGCGGCCAGTCCTGCATCTCCGTGCAGCGGGTGATCGCCGACGCGTCGGTGTACGACCGGCTGCTGCCGCGCATCGTCGCCGCCGTCGAGGCGCAGGCCACCGGCGACCCGTCCGACGACGGCACCGACGTCGGCCCGCTGGTCAGCGAGGACGCGGCCAAGCGCGTCGAGACCTGGGTGGACGAGGCCGTCGCCGCGGGCGCGACCCTGCTCACCGGCGGCAAGCGCGACGGCGCCTCCTACGCGCCGACCGTCCTCACCGACGTACCGGCGGACGTCACGATCGCCTGCGAGGAGGTCTTCGGGCCGGTCCTCACCGTGCGCAGGGTGGACGGCGAGGCCGAGGCGTTCGACGCCGTCAACGACTCCAAGTACGGCCTCCAGGCCGGCGTGTTCACCCACGACCTCCAGGTCGCCTTCCGCGCCCACCGCGCGCTGGAGGTCGGCGGTGTCGTGATCGGCGACGTCCCGTCCTACCGCGCCGACCAGATGCCGTACGGCGGCGCCAAGCAGTCCGGGGTGGGCCGCGAGGGCGTGCGGTTCGCGATGGACGACTACACCTACGAGCGCGTTCTGGTCCTCACCGGGCTCGCCCTCTAGCCGGCTCGACGAAGCCCCGAAGGGGCCCGGCACCGGAGAACTCCGGTGCCGGGTCCCTTCTCCGCGTCGGCCTGGTCCGGACCCTCAACCGGAGAAGCCGACGAGCGCGAGCCGCAGCGGGCCGCGCAGCCTGATCCGCAGATCGCGCACCCCGTCCGCGGTGAACGGGGCGTCGAGGGTGGTGTAGTCGTACGGGCCCGGCGTGGGCGTGCCGAGCGTCAGCACCGCCGGGGCCGGACCGCCGTCCAGGGAGACCTCGACCGTGCCCTCGCCGGCCACCTCCACGCTCACCGCCGTGGTGCCGCTCCCGAAGTCGCAGGCGCGGTAGAGCAGCTCGCCCGTGCCGCCGGCCGCCGGCGTCACCGCGTCCCCCGCCGTCTTGGACCGGTCCACGATCTCGGTCCCGCTCTGCTCGTCGAAGCCGACGGCGGCCAGCCCCTCGCGCAGGACGGGACGCGGGGCGCCCGCCTCGCCGTCGAGCGTCACCGTCGCCCGCAGCCGGACGTCCTCGCTGGACGCGCCGACCAGCAGGTCGTACGGGCCCGGTTCGAGGCGCGGGCCACCCCGGGCCACGTCGAAGAACGCGAAGGCGGACAGCGGCACGTCGAAGGAGACCTCCCGCCGCTCGCCCGGGGCCAGCGTGAGCCGGCGGTGGTCCAGCAGCTCACGGCGCGGGCGGGGGACCGACGGCTCCACCGCGCGGGCGTAGAGCTGGGCGACCTCGTCGGCGGTCACCTCCCCCGTGTTGGTCACCGTGAAGGAGACCCGCGCCGTGTCCTCCCCGACGGCCACCGTCAGGCCGGCGTAGGCGAAGGAGGCGTAGGACAGGCCGTGCCCGAACGGGAACAGCGGGGTGCCCTCGAAGTACAGGTACGTCTGGCGGGAGCCGATCACGTCGTAGTCGAGCAGGTCGGGCAGGTCCGCGTCGCCGGCGTACCAGGTCTGCGGCAGCCGGCCCGCCGGGGAGACGTCACCGGCCAGCACCCGCGCCAGGGCGGTCCCCGCGGCCTGCCCGCCGTGCGCGGTCCACAGCACCGCGGACAGGTGCTCCGGCTCGACCGCGTACGGGTACGCCGACGTCAGCACCAGCACCGTGCGCGGGTTCGCGGTCCGGGCCGCCGCCAGCAGGCGCTCCTGGTGCGGCGGCAGCCGCAGGGTCGTACGGTCCTCGGTCTCGCGGCCGTTGATGTGCGGGTCGTTGCCCGCCACCACCACGACCACGTCGGCCTCGGCGGTGACCCGGGTCACCGCGTCCTCACCGCTTTCGACGACGATGAGCTCGAAGACCTCGGGATTCTCCTCGGCAACCTTCACGCCGTCGGCGGTGACAGAGACGTGGTGACCCGTTCCCAGGTGCCGCAGGAGGTGACCGTTTCCATGGGCTTCGAGGCGGAACGTCTCCTGCACCACCCAGCCGCCGGGCTGGTCGGCGGAGGCGCGCAGGAAGCCGTCCTCGGCGACCGAGAGGTACCGGCCGTCGGGCGCGCGCAGGGTGAGGACGCCCTCCCCCCAGTCGGCCAGCGCCAGCTCGGTGCCGGAGGCGTCGGTGGTGAGCGGGGGCAGGTCGGTGCGGCCCGCGAGCAGCGCCGGGTCCAGGGCGCCCTCGGCTCCGCGCACCGCGTCGGCGGCCTCGGGGGCGGGCGGCACCGCCAGGAAGGCGCCCGCGGCGGTCCTCAGCAGGACCCGGTCGACGCCCTCGGCGAACTCCACCCGCTCGGCGCCGAACCGTTCGTACAGCCCCTCCAGCGGGGTGGAGCGGTGGATCAGGGTGCCGCTGTACCAGTCGAGCTTGCACTCGTCGGCGAGCAGGCCGACCACGGCGAGCCGGGTGCCGGCGGCCAGCGGCAGCACGCCGTCGTTGCGCAGCAGCACCACGGCCTGCTCGGCGGCCTCCTGGGCGAGGGCCCGGTGGTCCGGCGTGTCGAACGCGCCGGTGCCCGCGTGCGGGTCCTCGCCCGGGTCGAACTCGCCGAGCCGGAAGCGGACCGAGAGCTGGCGGCGGACCGCCGTGTCGACGTCGGCCTCGGTCAGCAGCCCCCGCTCCAGGGCGCCCCGCACCCGCGCGGTGATCTTCGAGCCGTCCGTGCCGTGGTCGGTGAAGCTGTCCACGCCGGCGGTCAGCGAGGCCGCCATCGCCTCCTCGTGGGTGTCGAAGTAGTGCTCGGAGTCGACCAGGTTGGAGGGGGCGCCCGCGTCCGAGCAGACCAGCAGCTCCTCCTCCGTCCAGGTCCGCAGCTGCTCGCGCAGGTAGGGGGAGACGTGGTTGGGGCGGCCGTTGACCAGGTTGTACGCGGGCATCACGCCGGCCACCGCGCCCGCCTCGACCGTCTCCCGGAAGGCGCGCAGGTCGTACTCGTGCAGCACGCGCGGGCGGACCGAGGAGGAGGTGACGTCCCGGCCGGTCTCGTTGTTGTGCGCCAGCCAGTGCTTGAGGACCGGGGCCGTGCGCCAGTACGTCGGATGCCCTCCGCGCAGACCGTGCGTGTAGGCGGTGGCGATGGCGGAGGTGAGCTTCGGGTCCTCCGAGTAGCCCTCCTCGTTGCGGCCCCACAGGGGGTGGCGCAGCAGGTTGACCGTGGGCGCCCAGACGTTGAGGCCGATGCGCTCGTCCCGGGCCCGCATCGCGCGCACCTCCCGGGAGACGGCCTCGCCGACCCGGCGCACCAGCTCCGGGTTCCAGGTCGCGCCCAGCCCCACGGCCTGCGGGAACACGGTCGCCGGCCCCATCCACGCCACGCCGTGCAGCGCCTCCTGGCCGGTGCGGAACCCGGCGAGGCCGAGCCGCTCCACGGCCGGGGCGAACTGGTGCAGGAAGGAGACCTTCTCGTCCAGGGTCAGCCGCGACAGCAGATCGTCGATGCGCTTCGCGAACGGCAGGTGCGGATCGCGGAAAGGCGGCGTGGGCGGCGTGGGTGCGGTCACGTGGTGATCCCTTTGCACTGGAGCGAGCAGGCGCTTTCGAAGCGCTTCGATGCTCATTCGGAGGCAGGGTGGGTGTCAAGACGTCCCCCGGCAACAACTCCGACTCACGGGCGGCATTTCAAGCCGTACATGAGCGGGCACCGAACCCGCACACCTCGGAGGAATCTTGGAAGCGACCCTTGTGCACCCCCATCCCTTCACTTAACCTCGCAGCAACATCGAAGCGCTTCGACGATTCTTCCGGTGTACGGGGTCGCCGCCACGGGGCGGGTAATCCTCCGACGACCGGGGACGGGAACCGCTTCAGCTCAGCCAGTTCCACTCGAGACACCGCAGCCGACGGCCACCGCCGGGTGTCCTGGTGCGCCATGAAGGGT
The DNA here is from genome assembly GCF_042888135.1 of Streptomyces sp. NPDC003247. NCBI lineage: Bacteria > Bacillati > Actinomycetota > Actinomycetes > Kitasatosporales > Streptomycetaceae > Streptomyces > Streptomyces sp. NPDC003247. Next base: position 67,419 of record NZ_JBIAPF010000009.1, on the reverse strand, counting down.
TGACGCAATGACGCCGAACGCCGCTTCCGCTTCCCCCGGGCCCAGCCGGAGAAGCTTCCTCGCCTCCACGGCGGTCGCCACCGCAGCGGTGGCCGGAGGGATGCCGTTGCTCGCCGCCTGCGGCGGCACGGACAGCGGTTCGCGCGACGGCACCACCTCGGGCAAGGACGCCAAGAAGCTCCTGCCGGCCTACGTCGCCTCCAACGTGGTGACGCCCGACATCCCGTCCAAGAACGGCTCCTCGATCGGCTTCACCAGCAAGCTGGACCTGGCGAGCCTCAAGACCTCGGTGCCGAAGAAGCTGGGCAAGGGCGGCAAGGTCACCGTCATGTCGCCGTTCTGGGGCTCGCCGCCGAAGGCCGACAACGCCTACTACACGTCGATGAACGACCTGATCGGCGTCGACGTCGTCTGGCAGAACCAGGACGGCAACACCTACGACCAGAAGCTGGGCGCGGTCCTCGCCTCCAGCGACGTGCCGGACGTCGTGGTCGTCCCCGGCTGGAACATGACCGGCAAGATACCCAGCGCGATCATCAGCAAGTTCGCCGACCTGGGCCCCTACCTCTCGGGCGACGCCGTCAAGGAGTACCCGAACCTCGCCGCGATCCCCACCGACGCCTGGCAGCGCTCCCTCTTCGGAGGCAAGCTGCGCGGCCTGCCGATGCCGTCGTCGTACGTCTCCAACATCGTGCCCCTCTACCGCAAGGACATCTTCGACAAGGAGGGGTACGCGGTCCCCACCACCGCCGCCGAGTTCTACGCCCTGGCCAAGGAGATCACCAACGCCAAGGCCAAGCGGTGGGCCTGTCTCGACATGAAGTGGACCGCCTGGAACATGTTCGGCGTCCTCTCCGGAGACGAGAAGGCGCTCGGCTGGAACGTCGTCGACGGCAAGCTGATCAACCGCATCGAGACCCAGGAGTACCTGGAGGCGATCGAGTGGACGCGCAAGCTGTTCGCCGACGAACTCGTGCACCCCGACGCCGAGCTGGGCAAGAGCAACGCCACCGACCCGGGACCGAAGTTCGCGGCCGGCGAGTTCCTCATCTACAACCAGGACATCTCGCAGTGGTACAGCCGCACCGCCGAACAGGCCGCCCAGAACCCGGAGTTCCAGGTGTGGGGCATGGACCTCTTCGCCCACGACGGGGGCACCCCCACCTTCTGGGCCAAGAACCCGGCCAGCATCTTCGCCTTCGTCAACAAGAAGGCGTCCGAGTCGGTCATCCGTGACGCGCTGGCCGTCGCCAACGTCACCGCCGCGCCGTACGGCACCAAGGAGTTCATGATGACCAACTACGGCGTGGAGGGCACCCACTACACCCTCAAGGACGGCGTCCCGGTCAAGAACGACCAGGGCAACATCGACGTGCTGAACGCCTACGTGATGATCGCCAGCCCCGCCTCGACCCTCGCCCACCCCGACTTCCCCGACGTCGCCAAGGGACAGGTCGAGTGGCAGCAGAAGGCCGGCGCCCACACCAAGAAGTCCTCCTTCTACGGCATGCAGATCACCGAGCCCGCCCGCTACACCAACCTCATGAACGACTTCGAGCAGCTCGAGGACGACATCATCCGCGGCCGCAAGAAGATCTCCGACATGCAGCAGGCCGTCTCCGACTGGAAGAGCAAGGGCGGCGACGAGCTGCGCGACTGGTACCAGAAGCTGCTCGACGACAACGGCTCGTCGGCCGGCTGACCGACGCACCGAGGCAAGGAGAACGGCCGTGTCGCACAGCACGGTGCCCCGGAGCGGGACCGAGGCCAGCACACCGGAGAAGACCGGCGACGAGACACCGGTGGCGTCCGGCGGCGCCACCGGCCCCCGGCGCAACCGACCACAGGGAAAGCTCGGCCTGCGGCTCAGGTTCAGACGCGACCGCGTCCTGATCCTGATGTCCCTGCCGGCCGTCCTGCTGGTCCTGCTCTTCAACTACGTGCCGATCCTCGGCAACGTCGTGGCCTTCCAGGAGTACGACCCCTACATCAGCGACAACGGGGTCGTCTCCATCCTGAACAGCCCCTGGGTGGGCCTGGAGAACTTCCAGCGGATCTTCGAGGACTCCGCCTTCTGGGACGCCCTGCGCAACACGCTGGTGCTCTTCGTCCTCCAGCTGGTGCTGTACTTCCCGGTCCCGATCCTCCTCGCGCTGCTCATCAACAGCGTGGTCAGGCCCCGGGTGCGGGCGATCTCGCAGGCGATCCTCTACCTGCCGCACTTCTTCTCGTGGGTGCTCGTCATCGCCGTCTTCCAGCAGCTGTTCGGCGGCGCCGGCCTGCTCTCCCAGCTGCTGCGCGAGCACGGCTACGACGGCCTCTCCCTCATGACCGACCCCGAGACCTTCAAGTTCCTGGTCACCGCGCAGAGCGTCTGGAAGGACGCCGGCTGGGGGATCATCGTCTTCCTCGCCGCGCTCGCCTCGGTCCCCCCGGACCTGTACGAGGCCGCCGCGATGGACGGCGCCAACCGCTGGCGCCGCATATGGCACGTCACCCTGCCCGCGCTGCGCCCGGTGATCGCCCTGCTGCTGGTGCTGCGCGTCGGCGACGCCCTCACCGTCGGCTTCGAACAGATCCTCCTCCAGCGCGACGCCGTCGGACCGGGCGCCGCGGAGGTCCTCGACACCTTCGTCTGGTGGAACGGCGTGCGCAACCAGGACTTCGGCTACGCGGCCGCCGCCGGGCTGATCAAGGGCGTGGTGAGCCTCGGACTGGTCCTGGTCGCGAACAAGGTGGCCCATCTGATGGGCGAGCAGGGGGTGTACAAGAAGTGAGTGCCGTGATCGACAAGCCACTGGACGAGCCGGTGGCCGGGCCCGGCCGCTGGGCCGCACCGCCGCGGCCGGTGTGGGAGGAGAAGCCCACCCGCGTGGGCGTGGCGAGCAAGGGACTGGTCCTGGGACTGGCCTGCTTCGCCATCCTCTTCCCGCTCTGGATCGTCGTCGTCACCAGCCTCTCCTCACGCCGGACGATCGACGAGGCGGGCGGCCTGGTGATGGTCCCCAAGGGCATCACCTTCGTCGCCTACCAGGAGCTGCTCAGCGGCGGCCAGGTGACCCGCGCGGCGGTGATCAGCATAGTGATCACGGTCGTCGGTACGGCGTTCTCGATGACGGTGTCCGTGCTGTGCGCCTACGGGCTCTCCCGTACGGGCTCGCTCGGCCACCGCTGGCTGCTGATGATCCTGCTGGCGACGATGTTCTTCAGCGCCGGCCTGATCCCCACCTACCTGCTGGTGCAGTCGCTGGGCCTGACCGACACCTACCTCGCGCTGATCCTGCCGAGCGCGATCAGTGTCTTCAACATCCTCGTCCTGCGCGGGTTCTTCATGGGGATCTCGCCGGAGCTGATCGACAGCGCCCGGATCGACGGGGCGGGGGACGTCCGGATCCTGTGGCAGATCGTGATGCCGCTGTCCCGCGCGGTCCTCGCGGTCATCACCCTCTTCTACGCCGTCGGCTACTGGAGCGCCTGGTTCAACGCCTCGATCTACCTCAACGACCAGGACATGATGCCGTTGCAGAACGTCATGATCCAGCTCGTGCAGAAGCAGGAGGCCCCGGTCGGCCTGGGCCAGGCCATCAAGACCGGTGAACTGTCCGGGCTGGCCGTGCAGATGGCCGTCATGGTGATGGCGCTGCTGCCGGTGGCGGTGCTGTCGCCGTTCGTGCAGAAGCACTTCAAGAAGGGGATGCTGACGGGTGCGGTGAAGGGCTGACGCCCTCGTCGGCGGCGGGGGTGCGGGTCGTCGTACGGCTGCGGGTACGTCGTGGCCGCTCGCGCAGTTCCCCGCGCCCCTAGGGGGTGCAGTCACGCTCTCCGCAGCCGCAGCCGCAGCCGCAGCCCCAGCCGCAGCCGTAGCCGCGGGCAGTCGTGCCGCAGGGCGGCACGGGTGGGCGCGGCGGCACCCCGCAAGCGCCGGGCCGCGCACCCCACCCCCCCCGGCACCAGCACCCCGCCCCCGCCCACCCACGTCCACGAACCCGACCCTGCGAGGTACCCCCATGCTCAGCCGCCGCACCGTCCTCGCCGGCACGGCAGCCGCCGCCGCGCTCACCACACTCCCGGTGGGGCAGGGGAGTGCCCACGCGGCCGGTGACCCCGTGCCCTACCGCTGGCGCAACGCCGTCATCGGCGGCACCGGCTTCATCACCGGCGTCCTCTTCCACCCGGCCGTCCAGGGCCTCGCCTACGCCCGCACCGACATCGGCGGCGCCTACCGCTGGGACGACCGCGCGGCCCGCTGGACCCCGCTGACCGACCACCTCGGCTGGGACGACTGGAACCTCCTCGGCGTCGAGGCCCTCGCCGTCGACCCGGCGCACCCCGACCGCCTCTACCTCGCCGTCGGCACCTACGCCCAGTCCTGGGCCGGCAACGGCGCGGTCCTGCGGTCGGAGGACCGGGGCGCCACCTGGACCCGCACCGACCTCACCGTGAAGCTCGGCGCCAACGAGGACGGCCGGGGCTGCGGCGAGCGCCTGCTCGTCGACCCGCGCGACAGCGACACCCTGTGGCTGGGCACACGGCACGACGGGCTCCTCCGGTCGACGGACCGGGGCGCGACATGGGCCGCCGTCCCCGGCTTCCCCGCCGGCGCGAGCGCCGCCGGCCAGGGCGTCACCCTCCTCGTCGCCGCGGGCCGCGCCGTCTACGCCGGCTGGGGCGACGGGGACGGCACCTCCGCGAACCTCTTCCGCACCACGGACGGCACCACCTGGGAGGCCGTCCCCGGGCAGCCCGCCGGCACCGCCGCCAAGGTCCCGGTCCGCGCCGCGTACGACCGGCACGCCGGCGCGCTGTACGTGACGTACGCCGACGCGCCCGGCCCCAACGGCCAGTCCGACGGCAGCGTGCACCGGCTGGCCACGGGCACCGGCACCTGGACCGAGGTCACGCCCGTGCGGCCCGGCGGGACCACGGCCGACGGCGGGACCGACTCCTTCGGCTACGGCGGCGTCGCCGTCGACGCCCGCCGCCCCGGCACCGTCGTCGTCTCCACCAACAACCGCTGGGCGGCGGTCGACACCCTGTACCGCACCACCGACGGCGGCCGCACCTGGACGTCCCTGAAGGACACCGCCGTCCTCGACGTGTCGGAGACGCCCTACCTGAAGTGGGGGGAGGACCGGCCGAAGTTCGGCTGGTGGATCCAGGCCCTCGCCGTCGACCCGTACGACTCCCGGCACATCGTGTACGGCACCGGCGCGACCCTCTACGGCACCCGGGACCTGAGGAACTGGGCCCCGCGGATCCGCGGCCTGGAGGAGGCGTCCGTGGTCCAGCTGGTGTCGCCCCCGGCCGGGGAGGCACATCTGATCAGCGGCTCGCGGGACATCGGCGTGATGTACCACGAGCGGCTCACCGCGTCCCCGTCCCGCGGCATGGCCACGAACCCCGTGTCCGGGTCGGCGACGGGACTGGCGCAGGCCGCGGCCAGACCGTCGTACGTCGTCCGCGCCGGCTGGGGCGACCACGGCAACGGCGCCTTCTCGAACGACGGCGGCCGGACCTGGACGCCCTTCGCCGCGCAGCCCGCCCTGGCCAAGGACGCTCCGGGGCCGATCGCCACCAACGCCGACGGCAGCGCGCTGCTGTGGTCCTTCGTGCACTGGGACGGCACGAAGTACGCCGCCCACCGCTCCACGGACGACGGCACGACCTGGGCCGAGGTCCCCTCCTTCCCGAAGGGCGCCACACCGGTCGCCGACCCGGCCGACCCGGCGCTCTTCTACGCGTACGACACCGACACCGGAACGCTCCTCGCCAGCACCGACGGCGGCCGCACCTTCACGGCGCGGGCGACCGGACTGCCCTCCGGCGACAGCCAGTTCAAGGTGGTCGCGGCCCCGGGCAGGTCCGGTGACCTGTGGCTGAGCGCCAAGTGGAACGGCCTGTACCGGTCCACCGACGGCGGCGTCACCTTCGCGAAGGTCGACAGCTGCTGGGCCTCGTACACCCTGGGCTTCGGCAAGGCCGCCGACGGCGCCGCGTACCCGGCGCTCTACCAGGTCGGCTCGACGGAGACCGTCACCGCCGTCTACCGCTCCGACGACGCGGCGCAGAGCTGGGTGCGCGTCAACGACGACGCCCACCAGTGGGGCTGGACCGGCGAGACGATCACCGGCGACCCGCGCGTGTACGGCCGGGTCTACCTGGCCACCAACGGGCGCGGCATCCAGTACGGGGAGCCCGCGCGATGACATCCGAGAACAGGCCGACGCTGCACGACGCCACCCGGGGCCGCGTCCTCTTCGGCGGCGACTACAACCCCGAGCAGTGGCCGGAGGAGACCTGGCACGAGGACGTCCGCCTGATGCGGGACGCCTCCGTCACCTCCGTCACCCTCGGCGTCTTCTCCTGGTCCAAGCTGGAACCGACGCCCGGAGCACGCGAGTTCGGCTGGCTGGACCGGCTGATGGACCTGATGCACGACAACGGCATCGGCGTCGTCCTCGCCACCCCCACCTCCTCCCCGCCCCCCTGGCTGGGCCGGCTCCACCCCGACACCCTGCCCCGCACCGAGGACGGCCGCACCGAGTGGTGGGGCGGCCGCCAGCACTTCTCGCACTCCAGCGCCACCTACCGCAGGTACGCCGCCGCCATCACCGAGGACCTGGCCGCCCGCTACGGCACCCACCCCGCCCTCACCCTGTGGCACATCAACAACGAGTACTGCACCTACGACTACGGCGACGAGGCCGCCGCCGCCTTCCGCCGCTGGCTGCGCGACCGGTACGGCACCCTCGACGCCCTCAACACCGCCTGGGGCACCGCCTTCTGGAGCCAGGGCTACGACACCTGGGACGGCGTCCTGCCCCCGCGCACCCCGCACTACCTGAGCAACCCCACCCAGGTGCTGGACTTCCGGCGCTTCACCTCCGACATGCTGCTGGAGTGCTACACCGCCGAACGCGACATCGTGGCCCGGCACACCCCGCACATCCCGGTGACCACCAACTTCATGCCGCTGTTCTTCGGCGTCGACGCCTGGCGCTGGGCCGGGGAGGAGGACGTCGTCTCCGTCGACCTCTACCCCGACCCGCGCGACCCGCTCGGCCCGCAGCACGGCGCCCTCGTCCAGGACCTCACCCGTTCGCAGGCCCGCGGGCCCTGGATGCTGATGGAACAGGCCGCAGGCGCGGTCGACTGGCGCCCCGTCAACCACCCCAAGCCGCGCGGGATGAACCGTCTGTGGTCCCTCCAGGCCGTCGCCCGCGGCGCCGACGCCGTCTGCTACTTCCAGTGGCGCCAGTCCCGCCAGGGAGCGGAGAAGTTCCACTCCGGGATGGTCGGCCACGCGGGGGAGCGGGGCCGTACCTACCAGGAGACCCGGCAGCTCGGCGCCGACCTCGCCCGGATCGGCCCCGAGACGGCGGGCGGCGGCGTCCGCGCGGACATCGCCGTGCTGCACGACTGGCACGCCTGGTGGGCGAGCTCCCAGCCTGGCCGCCTCTCCGACCGCGTGGACCACCCGGTCGTCCTGCACGCCTGGCACCGCGCCCTGTGGGAGGCGGACCTCACCACCGACTTCGCCCACCCCGAACACGACCTCAGCGGCTACCGGCTGGTCGTCGTCCCGCAGCTCTACCTCCTCACCGACGCCGCGATCGACAACCTCCTCGCCTACGTCCGGGGCGGCGGCACCCTCGTCAGCGGCTTCCTGACCGGCGTCGCCGACGAGGACGACCGGGTCCGCGCCGGCGGCATGGACGCCCGGCTGCGCGAGCTGTTCGGCATCCGCACCCTGCACGAGTGGTGGCCGCTGGAGCAGGGGGAGACCGTCGCCTGCGACGGCTTCACCGGCACCCTGTGGTCGGAGGAGATCGAGGCCGACGAGGACACCGTCGACGAGACGATCCCCTACAAGGGCGGCGAACTCGACGGACTGCCGGCCGTCCTGCGCACCGGCCGCGCCTGGTACCTCTCCACGCTGCCGGAGCCGGAGGCCCTGCGCGCCCTGCTCGCCCGGATCGCCGCCGGGGCGGGCGTCCGCCCCGTGCTCGACGGCCTCCCGGCGGACGTCGAGGCCGTACGCCGCGGGGAGCTGCTGTTCCTCCTGCACCACGGATGCGAGCCGGTCACGGTCGAGGTGCCCGGCACCCACACCGACCTCCTCACCGGCACCACGGTCACCGACACCCTCACCCTCGGCCGCTACGGAGCGGCGGTACTGCGCCCATGAGACCCACGAGACCCATGAGACCCACGACGTCCACCCCGCCCACCCTGCCCGCGACGCCTCCGGCCGGCCCGGATTCCTGCCCCGGCGGTCACGCCGGTCACGCCGGTCACGCCGGTCCCGTCGGTCCCGTCGGTCCCGTCCACGGAACCTGGGAGCGCCACCCCGCCGCCCGCTGGGAGGACGGCTTCCTGAGCGGCAACGGCCGCCACGGCGCCCTTGTGTTCGGTGACCCGGACGACGACCGTGTCGTCGTCACGCACCACACCCTGGTCCGCCCCAACGGCGGCGAGCACGCCCGGCCCCCGGAGCTCGCCGCCGGCCTGCGCGCCCTCCAGGACCGGCTGCTCGCCGGAGACCTCACGGCCGCCGAGGGCTTCACGGACGGCCGGCCGCTCCAGTGGGTGCAGCCCTTCCACCCCGCCTTCCAGACCCGCCTGCGCCGCCCGCCCGAGGACCGGACCGGACACCGCCGTGCCGTCGACTTCGCCACCGGCGAGACCACCGCCGGCCACGGCGACCGGACCAGCCGCGTCTTCGTCTCCCGCGCGGACGACGTGATCGTCCAGTACGTCACCGGCCGCGACCTCACCCTCGACCTCACCCTGGACCACCGGCTCCCCGGCGTACCGGCCGGGCTGGCCGTCGGTCACGGCACCCTCCTCACCCCCGAGGGCGCCGTGCTCACCCTGCGCGCCCGCTACCCGGACAGCGACCGCGCCTACACCGGCGTCACCGTCCTCGCGGTCACCGGCGGCCGGGTGTCCCTCGCCGCGCCGGGCGCCCGCGTCGAGGGCGCCGACGCCGTCCTCCTCCTCACCCGGGTCCGCCGCCACACCGGCGAGGGCGACGTCACCGAGGAGGCCCGCGCCCTGCGGACCCTCCTCGCGGAGCACACGTACGAGGAGCTGCTCGACCGCCACACCGCACAGCACCGCACCGCCTACGAACGGGTCACGCTCGACCTCGGCGGCGACGCCGGGGAACGCGCCCTGCCCGGCTCGGAGCTGCTGGAGCGGACGCCCGGAGCGGCCCTGCTGGAGCGGCTCTTCGCGGCCGGCCGCTACCACCTGCTCAGCGCCAGCGGTCTGTTCCCGCCCCGGCTCACCGGCCTGTGGACGGGCGACTGGGACACCGCCTGGGCGGGCGCGTTCACCACGGACGCCAACGTCAACCTCCAGACGGCGTCCGCGGCCGCCGCCGCCCTGCCCGAGGTGACCGAGGCGCTCGCCTCCCTGATCCACGGCCAGCTCCCGGACTGGCGGGAGAACGCCCGCGCGATCTTCGGCGCCCGGGGCGTCGTCGCCCCGCCGCACACCGACGGCGAGTCCGGGCTGACGTACCACTTCAGCCGCGAGTACCCGCTGCACCTGTGGACCGCCGGCGCCGACTGGCTGCTGGGGCCGCTCGTCGACCACGACGACACCCGCGGCGAGCGCGATCCGCGCACCGCCGCCGCGCTCGCCGAGGTCGCCGCGTTCTACGAGGACTTCCTCACCCGCACCGACGAGGACGGGCGGCTCGTCGTGGTCCCCTCCTACTCGCCGGAGAACCGGCCCGCGAACGCGAGCTGGGGCGCCCTCAACGCGGCCATGGACCTCTCCGCGGCCCGCCACGCGCTGCTCACCGCCGCCCGCTACCACCCGGCCGACGCCGCCCGGCTGCGCGCCCTCGCCGACCGCCTCCCCGCGCACCGGACCAACGCCGACGGCGCCCTCGCCGAATGGGCCTGGCCCGGCCTCGACGACACCTACGACCACCGCCACCTCAGCCACCTCTACGCCGTCTGGCCCCTCGACGAGATCAATCCCTACGACACCCCGGACCTCGCGGCCGCCGCCCACCGCGCCCTGGAACTGCGCGGCGCCGAGAACGACTCGGCCCACGGCCACCTCCACCACGCCCTCGTCGCGGCCCGGCTGCGCGACGGCGAACGGGTCGCGCACGCCCTCGGCCAGGTCCTCGACGGCGACTTCTTCCACGCCTCGCTGATGAGCGCGCACTACCCGAACCGGGACGTCTACAACGCGGACGCCGCGCACACCCTGCCCGGCGTGCTGATCGAGATGCTCGTGCAGTCCACCCCGGACCGCCTGGTCCTGCTGCCCGCGCTGCCGGCGGCGTACCGGCAGGGGCGGCTGCGGGGCGTCCGTACCCGGTTCGGAGCCGAGATCGACCTCACCTGGAACCCCGACGGCGCCACCGCGGTGATCCGCCCCACGCGCAGCCACCGCGTCGACGTCCGGACTTCCTCCGGCGCACAGCCGCTCGACCTCGTCGCCGGAGAAGACCACGTCCTCCGTCTGGAGGCGTGGTAACTCCCCGCACCTCCCCCCACCCATGGAAGGGACACCATGGCAACACGCACCCTGAGCAGGCTCGCCAAGGTCCTGCTGGCCCCCGCCCTGGCGCTCGGCGCCACCGTCGGCCTCGCCTCCGCCCCCGCCTCCGCCGCGGTCTGGAGCACCTGCGACCAGTGGGGCAACACGACCCTGAACGGCTACACGCTCTACAACAACATCTGGGGCTCCGGCGCCGGCAGCCAGTGCACCTGGGCCAACTCCGGCACCAACTGGGGCGTCTGGGCCGACCACCCCGACACCGGCGGCATCAAGTCGTACCCCAACAGCAAGAAGGTGATCAACAAGACGATCACCTCCATCGCCTCGCTCACCAGCAGCTACAACGTCACGGTCCCGTCCTCGGGCGCGTACAACACGTCGTACGACATCTGGGACACGGACTACGACTACGAGATCATGCTCTGGGTCAACTACAACGGCGCGGTCGGCCCGCTCGGCACCTCGCAGGGCAACGTCACCCTCGGCGGCCACACCTGGACCGTCTACAAGGGCAACAACGGCGCCAACGAGGTCTACTCGTTCCTGCGCACCTCCGACTCCAGCTCCGGCACGGTGAACATCCTGCCGATCCTGACGTGGATCAAGGACACCAAGGGCTGGTTCGGCAACGAGACCATCGGTGACGTGCAGTTCGGCTACGAGATCACCTCGTCGTCCGGCGGCCTGGACTTCGTCACCAACAACCTGACGGTCAGCAGCAGCTGATCCGGCGCACGGTGCGGCCGGTCCCTCCCCGGGGGGACCGGCCGCACCCGTCTCACCGGCCCGGCTCCTCCGCCACCGGCAGCCGCGCCCCGTCCCGCAGGAACAGCGGGATCCGGTCCAGCGGGGCGTCGACCGTCACGGCCGCACCGCCCTCGTACGTCTCACCCGTCCACGCGTCCGTCCACCACGCGCCCGCCGGCAGGTACACCGCGCGGTCCGTGGCGCCCGCCGCCAGCACCGGGGCGACCAGCAGGTCCCGGCCGAAGAGGTAGGCGTCGTCCACCGTCCAGGCCACCGGGTCGTCGGGGAACTCCAGGAACAGCGGCCGCATCACCGGCAGGCCCTCCTCGTGCGCCTCCCGCATGACGTCCAGCACGTACGGCTTGAGCCGCTCCCGCAGCCGCAGGTAGCGCTCCAGGATCGCCCCGGCCTCCTCGCCGTAGGACCACACCTCGTTCGGGCCGCCGGTCATCTCCGGGCCCAGCGGCATGCCCGGGTCGCGGAAGCCGTGCAGGCGCATCAGCGGCGACAGCGCGCCGAACTGGAACCAGCGGACCATCACCTCGCGGTAGGCCGGGTCGTCCGGGTCACCGCCGTGGAAGCCGCCGATGTCGGTGTTCCACCACGGGATGCCCGACAGCGCGGTGTTGAGACCGGCCGCGATCTGGCGGCGCAGGGTCGCGAAGTCGGTGCCGATGTCACCGGACCACAGGGCGGCGCCGTAGCGCTGGCTGCCCGCCCACGCCGACCGGTTGAGGGTGATGATCTCGTCCTCGCCGGACGCGCGCAGACCCTCGTAGAAGGTGCGGGAGTTGTCGGCCGGGTAGAGGTTGCCGACCTCCAGGCCCGGACCCGCCCAGTAGCGCAGGTTCTCCTGGAAGCCCGGCTTCAGCTCGGGCTCGCAGGCGTCCAGCCAGAACGCCTTGATGCCGTACGGGGCCAGGTAGTTGTCGCGGACGCGCGACCACACGAAATCACGGGCCTCGGGGTTGGTGGCGTCGTAGAAGGCCACCTGGACCGTCGACGCGACCTCCTTGTCCGGCCAGTCGGCGTGCGCCAGCGGCCCGTACTGGGTGCCGATGAAGTAGCCGCGCTGCTCCATCACCGGGTGGTTCTCGCTCAGCGGCGACACCGACGGCCAGACGCTCACCACCAGCTTCACGCCCAGCTCGTCCAGCTCGCGGACCATCGCGGCCGGGTCCGGCCACTCCTTCGGGTCGAACTTCCACTCGCCCAGGTGCGTCCAGTGGAAGAAGTCGCAGACGATCACGTCGAGCGGCAGCCCCCGCCGCTTGTACTCCCGGGCCACGGCGAGGAGTTCGTCCTGCGTGCGGTAGCGCAGCTTGCACTGCCAGAAGCCCGCCGCCCACTCCGGCAGCATCGGCGTGCGGCCGGTCACCGCGCTGTAGCGGCGCTGCGCCTCGGCCGGGGCGCCCGCCGTGATCCAGTAGTCGATCTGGCGGGCCGAGTCCGCCACCCAGCGCGTGCCGTTGCCGGCCAGCTCCACCCGGCCGATCGCCGGGTTGTTCCACAGCAGGGTGTAGCCGCGGCTGGAGGTGAGCACCGGGATGCCGACCTCGGCGTTGCGCTGGATCAGGTCGAGGACCAGTCCCTTCTGGTCCAGCCGCCCGTGCTGGTGCTGGCCCAGGCCGTACAGCTTCTCGTCGTCGTAGGCGGCGAACCGCTGCTCCAGCCGGTGGTGGCCGTTGCCGACCGCCGTGTACAGGCGCGGGCCGGGCCACCAGAAGTGGGCGCGCTCCTCGGCGAGCAGCTCACCGAGGTCGTCCGTGCGCAGGAAGCGGACCGTGCCCTCGGCGTCCACCTCGACGGTGAGGGCACCGACGGTCAGCCGGCCCCGGCCGTCCTCGATCTTGACGGTGGCGGTGGCCGGCGGGGCGTCCGCGAGCAGCGCCCCCGGCAGTCCGTCGAGGACGGGACCGCCGAGCCGCGCCCGGACCCGGACCGCGTCCGGACCCCACGGCTCGATGCGCAGGGTCTCCTGACGGCCGCTCCACTCCAGGGCACCGTCCCGCTCACGGAAGGTGCCGACGGTGGGGGAGGACTGCGCGAGGCTCACGGTGCTGAGACCGGACTGGTTTTCGGCAGGCTGATTCACGTGGGGTGCTCCCTGGCTCCTGGAGGAGTGCAGACAAGGGCCGCCCCGCGCCGGAGCGGGGGGCAGTACGGGTGAAGGGGGTTCGTCAGGAGGCGGCCGGCGCCGGGCCGGTGCTCGCCCGGACCGTCAACGCGGGTGCCAGCAGCACCACGTCGTCCTCGCCCCGGCCGTCGAGCTTGGCGACGAGGTGTTCCACGGCGTGCCGTCCCATGTCGGGTGCGGGGATGGCGACCGACGTCAGCCGCACCGAGGCCTGGACGGCGACCTGCTCGGGGCAGATCGCGACCACCGACACGTCCTCGGGCACGGCCCGGCCCTGCTGGCGCAGCAGCGCGAGCAGCGGCTCGACCGCCGACTCGTTCTGGACGACGAAGCCGGTCGTGCCGGGGCGTTCGTCGAGGATGCGGGCGACGGTCACGGCCATCGCGTCGTACCCGCCCTCGCAGGGCCGGTGCAGCAGCCGCAGCCCCAGCTCCCGCGCACGGGACCGCAGTCCGTCGAGGGTGCGCTCGGCGAAGCCGGTGTGCCGCTCGTAGACCGCGGGCGCCTCGCCGATGACGGCGATGTCGCGGTGGCCGAGCGTCGCCAGGTGCTCGACGCTCAGCGCGCCCGTCGCGCTCCAGTCCAGATCGACGCAGGTCAGTCCGGTGGTGTCGGCGGGCAGTCCGATCAGGACGGACGGCTGGTCGGTGCCCCGCAGCAGCGGCAGCCGCTCGTCGTCGAGCTGGACGTCCATCAGGATCATCGCGTCGGCGAGCCCGCTGCCGGTGACCCGGCGGACGGCGTCGGGGCCCTCCTCGCCGGTCAGCAGCAGGACGTCGTAGCCGTGCGTGCGGGCCGTGGTGGCGACCGCGATGGCGATCTCCATCATCACCGGCACGTACATGTCGGTGCGCAGCGGGATCATCAGCGCGATGATGTTGGACCTGTTGCTGGCCAGGGCGCGGGCGCCCGCGTTGGGGTGGTAGCCGAGGACGCGGATGCTCTGCTCGACCCGCTGCCGGGTGGTCGCGGAGATGGACCGCTTGCCGCTGAGGACATAGCTCACCGTGCTCGCCGAGACTCCGGCGTGCTGGGCGACCTCGGCGAGGGTGACCATCCAGCTCTCCAAGCTTTGTGAAGCGCTTCGACAGTGCGCATTGCGAACAGGGGCGGGTGAGGGTGGTTCGACAGTAGCTTCAGCGGGGGTGGGTGTCCATAGGTTGTCGAAGCGCTTCGACAGCAATCTGCGGGCTGTTCGGGAACGGCGGAGCGGACCGCCCGCCGACTGCCCCGCCGACCGCCCGCCGACGGGGGAGCGCGCTACCCGAACGGTCCCCCGGACGGCCGCCTCGGGCAACACCCGCGCACCCGTCCGCCGGGACGCGAAGCACCTGCGAGGAGCCGCCCGCGCGACCGGGCGCCGAACGGTCACCGGCGACCGGACGGCGCGCGAGGGGTGGTGGGGTTGCCCCGGATCGGGTACCAACGATCGAGTAGCACCCGTCGGTAACCAAAAAGGTCCCTGATCCCGATTCGCGGCGAGGTGAGCCTCATGTCCGCACCACCCTCCACCCCCTCCCCGTCTCCGTCCCGGCCCACCGTCACCGAACGTGAGGCCCGCCAGGTGGCGGAGGCCGCGCGGGAACAGCACTGGCGCAAGCCCAGCTTCGCCAAGGAACTGTTCCTCGGCCGCTTCCGGCTCGACCTCATCCACCCCCACCCCCTGCCGGCCGACGAGGCCGCCCGGCGCGGCGAGGCCTTCCTCGCCAAACTGCGCGACTTCTGCGAGACGCAGGTCGACTCGGCCCGCATCGAACGCGAGGCCCGCATACCCGACGAGACCGTCAACGGCCTCAAGGAGCTCGGCGCCCTCGGCATGAAGATCGAGCCCAAGTACGGCGGCCTCGGCCTGACGCAGGTCTACTACAACAAGGCCCTCGCCCTGGTCGGTTCCGCGAACCCGGCGCTCGGCGCGCTGCTCTCCGCCCACCAGTCGATCGGCGTACCGCAGCCGCTGAAGATGTTCGGCACCCAGGAGCAGAAGGACCTCTTCCTGCCGCGCTGCGCCCGCACCGACATCTCGGCCTTCCTGCTGACCGAGCCCGACGTCGGCTCGGACCCCGCCCGCCTGGCCACCACCGCGGTCCCGGACGGCGACGACTACGTCCTCGACGGGGTCAAGCTGTGGACGACCAACGGCGTCGTCGCCGACCTCCTGGTCGTCATGGCCCGGGTGCCGAAGGCCGAGGGACACCGGGGCGGCATCACCGCCTTCGTCGTCGAGACCGCCTCCGAGGGCGTCACCGTCGAGCACCGCAACGCCTTCATGGGCCTGCGCGGCCTGGAGAACGGCGTCACCCGCTTCCACCGGGTCCGCGTCCCCGCCGCCCACCGCATCGGCCCCGAGGGCGCCGGGCTCAAGATCGCCCTGACGACGCTCAACACCGGCCGGCTCTCCCTGCCCGCGATGTGCGTCGGCGCCGGGAAGTGGTCCCTGAAGATCGCCCGCGAGTGGTCGGCCGTCCGCGAGCAGTGGGGCAAGCCGGTCGCCCTCCACGAGGCCGTCGGCTCCAAGATCAGCTTCATCGCGGCCACCACCTTCGCCCTGGAGGCCGTCGTCGACCTCTCCTCCCAGATGGCCGACGAGGACCGCAACGACATCCGCATCGAAGCCGCCCTCGCCAAGCTCTACGGCTCCGAGATGGCCTGTCTGATCGCCGACGAGCTGGTCCAGATCCGCGGCGGCCGCGGCTTCGAGACCGCCGAGTCCCTCGCCGCCCGCGGCGAGCGCGCGGTCCCCGCCGAGCAGCTCCTGCGCGACCTGCGCATCAACCGCATCTTCGAGGGCTCCACGGAGATCATGCACCTGCTGATCGCCCGCGAGGCCGTCGACGCCCACCTCTCCGTCGCCGGCGACCTCATCGACCCCGACAAGAGCCTCCCGGACAAGGCCAGGGCGGGCGCGAGCGCGGGAGTCTTCTACGCCAAGTGGCTGCCCAGGCTGGTCGCCGGACCGGGACAGCTGCCGACCTCGTACGCCGAGTTCAGGCACGGCGTCGACCTCTCCCCGCACCTGCGCTTCGTCGAGCGCCATGCCCGCAAGCTCGCCCGCTCCACCTTCTACGCCATGTCCCGCTGGCAGGGCCGGATGGAGACCAAGCAGGGCTTCCTCGGCCGGATCGTCGACATCGGCGCGGAGCTCTTCGCGATGAGCGCGGCCTGTGTGCGCGCCGAGCTGCTGCGCTCCCGCGGCGAGCACGGCCGCGAGGCCTACCAGCTCGCCGACGCCTTCTGCCGGCAGGCCCGGCTGCGGGTGGACGCCCTCTTCACCCGCCTGTGGGACAACACCGACGACCTGGACCGCAAGGTCGTCGAGGGCGTCCTCGCCGGGACGTACGAGTGGCTGGAACAGGGCGTCGTCGACCCCTCGGGCGACGGTCCGTGGATCGCCGACGCGACCCCCGGCCCCAGCACCCGGGAGAACGTCCACCGCCCGATCAGGTGACCCGACCGCACGACACCACGGCGCCTCCCGGGCCGTGTCCGGTGGTGGGGTTCCGGGTCCGGGGGTGCCTTTCGGCCGTGTGGGTCCGGACTGCCGAACGGCGCCCCCGGACCCGCGTCCGGCGACGGACTCCCGCCCCCGGGGACGGGAGTCCGCCCCGCACGCCCCGCACCCCGCACCCCGCACCCCGCGCTCCCCCTCCCGCACCTGTGCGCGCCCCGTGCGCCGGTCGGCGCGGGTGGGCGCCGCACCTTCCCGGGGGACACCCTGTCCACCGGCACAGCCGTTCCGGCCACAATGGGGGAATGAGCGACAGTCCAGCCCCACTCGCCGACCCGCACCTCGTCCACGACCCCGTCGCGGGCGACGGCCCCAAGGACGTGGTGATCCTCGGCTCCACCGGATCGATCGGCACCCAGGCCGTCGACCTCGTGCTGCGCAACCCGCACCGCTTCCGGGTGACCGGCCTGTCCGCCCACGGCGGCCGGGTCGCGCTCCTCGCCGAGCAGGCCCGCCGGCTGCGGGTACGGACCGTCGCCGTGGCCCGCGAGGACGTCGTCCCGGCCCTGCGCGAGGCGCTCGCCTCGGAGTACGGCACCGGCGAGCCGCTGCCCGAGATCCTCGCCGGACCCGAGGCGGCCACCCTGCTGGCCGCCTCCGACTGCCACACCGTCCTGAACGGCATCACCGGCTCCATCGGCCTCGCCCCGACCCTCGCCGCCCTGGAGGCGGGCCGCACCCTCGCGCTCGCCAACAAGGAGTCGCTCATCGTCGGCGGCCCGCTGGTCAAGGCGCTCGCCAAGCCCGGTCAGATCATCCCGGTCGACTCCGAGCACGCGGCCCTCTTCCAGGCCCTCGCCGCCGGCACCCGCGCCGACGTGCGCAAGCTCGTCGTCACCGCCTCCGGCGGCCCCTTCCGCGGCCGGACGAGGGAAGAGCTGGCGCACGTCACCGTCGAGGACGCCCTCGCCCACCCCACCTGGGCCATGGGCCCGGTGATCACGATCAACTCCGCGACCCTCGTCAACAAGGGCCTGGAGGTGATCGAGGCGCACCTGCTCTACGACATTCCCTTCGACCGCATTGAGGTCGTCGTGCACCCCCAGTCGTATGTCCACTCGATGGTTGAGTTCACGGACGGATCGACCCTGGCGCAGGCGACGCCCCCCGACATGCGCGGGCCCATCGCCATCGGCCTGGGCTGGCCCGAGCGGGTGCCCGACGCGGCGCCCGCCTTCGACTGGAGCAAGGCGTCGACGTGGGAGTTCTTCCCGCTCGACGGCGAGGCCTTTCCCTCGGTCGGCCTCGCCCGGCACGTGGGGGAGCTCGCGGGGACGGCCCCGGCGGTGTTCAATGCCGCCAACGAGGAGTGCGTGGAGGCGTTCCGCCGCGGCGCGCTGCCGTTCAACGGGATCATGGAGACGGTGACACGGGTGGTCGAGGAGCACGGCACGCCGGTCACGGGAACTTCACTGACCGTGTCGGACGTCCTCGAAGCGGAGACCTGGGCACGGGCCCGGTCCCGGGAACTGACAGCACAGACGACGACCGCGGAGGCGCGTTGATGACGTCCTTGATGATGATCCTCGGCATAGTCGTCTTCGCGGTCGGCCTGCTGTTCTCGATCGCCTGGCACGAGCTGGGGCATCTGTCCACGGCCAAGCTCTTCGGCATCCGCGTGCCGCAGTACATGGTCGGCTTCGGCCCGACCCTGTTCTCGCGCCGCAAGGGCGAGACCGAGTACGGCGTCAAGGCCATCCCCTTCGGCGGCTACATCCGCATGATCGGCATGTTCCCGCCCGGCGACGACGGCCGGATCACCGCCCGCTCCACCTCGCCCTGGCGCGGCATGATCGAGGACGCCCGCTCCGCCGCGTTCGAGGAGCTCCGGCCGGGCGACGAGAACCGCCTCTTCTACACGCGCAAGCCGTGGAAGCGGGTCATCGTGATGTTCGCGGGCCCGTTCATGAACCTGGTCCTCGCGGTGGCACTGTTCCTCACCGTCCTGATGGGCTTCGGCATCTCCCAGCAGACCACCACGGTCAGCTCCGTCTCCCAGTGCGTCATCAAGCAGAGCGAGAACCGCGACGACTGCACCGCCAAGGACCCGGCGTCCCCGGCCGCGGCCGCGGGCCTGAAGGCCGGCGACAAGATCGTCTCCTTCGACGGCGTCCGCACGGACGACTGGAACGAGCTGTCCGACCTCATCCGCGCCAACCCCGACAAGACCGTCCCCGTCGTCGTCTCCCGCGACGGCGAGGACCTCACCCTCCAGGCGACGATCGCCACCAACCAGGTGGCGAAGAAGGACGCCGACGGCCAGATCGTGCAGGGCGAGTACGTCACCGCCGGCTTCCTCGGCTTCAGCGCGGCCACCGGCATCGTCCGGCAGGACTTCGGGGAGTCCGTGACCTGGATGGGCGACCGCATCGGCGAGGCCGTCGACTCCATCGCCGCCCTGCCCGGCAAGATCCCGGCCCTGTGGAACGCGGCCTTCGACGGCGCCCCCCGCGAGCCGGACTCGCCCATGGGCGTGGTCGGCGCGGCCCGTGTCGGCGGCGAGATCTTCACCCTGGACATCCCGCCCACCCAGCAGCTGGCCATGGCGTTGATGCTGGTCGCGGGCTTCAACCTGTCCCTGTTCCTGTTCAACATGCTGCCGCTGCTGCCGCTCGACGGCGGCCACATCGCGGGCGCGCTCTGGGAATCCCTGCGGCGCCACCTCGCGAAGGTGCTGCGCCGTCCGGACCCGGGCCCGTTCGACGTGGCGAAGCTGATGCCGGTGGCGTACGTGGTCGCCGGGGTCTTCGTCTGCTTCACGATCCTCGTACTGATCGCGGACGTGGTTAACCCCGTCAGAATCTCCTAGCCACCCACCGTTCGAGACGGCCGGGCACCCTGGGGTGCCCGGCCGTCCGCCGTCCCGGCCCCGGCGGTCTCCCATCGAGTGGGTTTGACCGGCGGGATGTGCTCCGGCCAGTGCCCGTGCCGTAATCTCGGAGGCCGGAGCCCGCTGCTCACGGGACCGGACCTTGATCCACGACTTGGGGTTGCACAGCAGATGACTGCGATTTCTCTCGGCATGCCGTCCGTTCCGACCAAGCTCGCCGAGCGCCGGAAGAGCCGGCAGATCCAGGTCGGCTCGGTGGCGGTCGGCGGGGACGCCCCGGTGTCCGTGCAGTCGATGACGACGACCCGTACGTCGGACATCGGTGCCACGCTCCAGCAGATCGCCGAGCTGACCGCGTCGGGCTGCCAGATCGTGCGGGTGGCGTGCCCCACGCAGGACGACGCCGACGCCCTGTCGACGATCGCCCGCAAGTCGCAGATCCCGGTCATCGCCGACATCCACTTCCAGCCGAAGTACGTCTTCGCGGCGATCGAGGCGGGCTGCGCGGCGGTGCGGGTCAACCCCGGCAACATCAAGCAGTTCGACGACAAGGTCAAGGAGATCGCGAAGGCGGCGAAGGAGCACGGCACCCCGATCCGTATCGGCGTCAACGCCGGTTCGCTGGACCGGCGCCTGCTCCAGAAGTACGGCAAGGCGACCCCCGAGGCGCTCGTCGAGTCCGCCCTGTGGGAGGCGTCCCTCTTCGAGGAGCACGACTTCCGGGACATCAAGATCTCCGTCAAGCACAACGACCCGGTCGTGATGATCGAGGCCTACCGGCAGCTCGCCGCCGCCTGCGACTACCCCCTCCACCTCGGCGTCACCGAGGCGGGCCCCGCCTTCCAGGGCACGATCAAGTCGGCCGTCGCCTTCGGCGCGCTCCTCTCCCAGGGCATCGGCGACACCATCCGCGTCTCGCTGTCCGCGCCGCCCGCCGAGGAGGTCAAGGTCGGCCTCCAGATCCTGGAGTCCCTCAACCTCAAGCAGCGCGGTCTGGAGATCGTCTCCTGTCCGTCCTGCGGCCGCGCCCAGGTCGACGTCTACAAGCTGGCCGAGGAGGTCACCGCGGGCCTGACCGGCATGGAGGTCCCGCTGCGGGTGGCCGTCATGGGCTGTGTGGTGAACGGCCCCGGCGAGGCCCGCGAGGCCGACCTCGGCGTCGCCTCCGGCAACGGCAAGGGCCAGATCTTCGTCAAGGGCGAGGTCATCAAGACCGTCCCCGAGTCCAAGATCGTCGAGACCCTCATCGAGGAGGCCATGAAGCTGGCCGAGCAGATGGAGGCGGACGGCATCACCTCCGGCGAACCGTCGGTGTCGGTCGCGGGCTGACCAGCCAGGCCCTCACCCTTCGAGCGCCGGCCGGGCAACCCGGCCCGCCCGGCGTCCGAAGAGGGGACCCTCACCCTTCGAGCGCCGGTCAGGCCGTCCAGCCCGTCCGGCGTCCGAGGACGAGGCCCCTTCAGGGCCGAAGCGGGGGCCCGGGGACAGGCAGCCCCCGGCGACGGTCCGGCGCCCGACGGCCCCCAGGCCCGGGAGCCGAACCGCAGGGCGCACTGCCCAGCTTCCGCAGGTACAGTGCGGAGATCAGGCAGCCCCCAGTGTGAGGCCCCGCACGTGTTGACGCAGACCACCTCCCGGGTCCTCGAACCGAGCGACCTGGACGCCGCGCTCGCCGTCCTCGACCGCGAGCCGGTCGCGAACGCCTTCGTGACCTCCCGTGTGCAGGTCGCCGGCCTGGACCCGTGGCGGCTGGGCGGCGAGATGTGGGGCTGGTACGAGGACGGCATGCTGACCTCCCTGTGCTACGCCGGCGCCAACCTGGTCCCCATCTGCGCCACCCCCCGCGCCGTCCGCGCCTTCGCCGAGCGCGCCCGCCGGGCCGGCCGCCGCTGCTCCTCCGTCGTCGGCCCCGCCGAACCCACCGCCCAGCTGTGGCGGCTGCTCGAACCCCACTGGGGCCCGGCCCGCGAGGTCCGCACCCGCCAGCCCCTCATGGTCACCGACCGCATGCCCGCCGACATCGCCCCGGATCCCTACGTCCGCCGCATCCGCAAGGACGAGATGGAAACGATCATGCCGGCGTGCGTGGCCATGTTCACCGAGGAGGTCGGCGTCTCCCCGATGGCGGGCGACGGCGGACTGCTCTACCAGGCCCGGGTCGCCGAACTCGTCGGCTCCGGACGCTCGTTCGCCCGCCTCGACGACCGGGGCAGGGTCGTCTTCAAGGCGGAGATCGGCGCGGCGACCCCGCAGGCCTGCCAGATCCAGGGCGTGTGGGTGGCCCCCGAGTACCGGGGCAGAGGGCTGGCGGCCCCCGGCATGGCGGCGGTCCTGCGCTACGCCCTGGCGGACGTGGCCCCGGTGGTGAGCCTGTACGTGAACGACTTCAACACGGCGGCCAGAAGGACGTACCAGAGGGTGGGGTTCCGGGAGACGGGCGCGTTCATGAGCGTGCTGTTCTAGTGCTGTTCCAGAGGGCCCGGCCGCTCGGCGTCGGACGAGCCCGCGCCCCGCGGACGGCGGAACCTCCCCTGTAGTCTCCCGTCATGGACCTCGTCATCGGCCCCTTGGACCTCACAGCCCACGTGGACGAGGCCTTGGCCGTCCAAGCCGTCGCCTTCGGGCTGGGCCCGGACGAAGTGGCCGTCCGCCGGCAGATCGTCCTGCGTCACATGGCGTACCCCGGAGCGAGGGCCCTCGGCGCCACGGTCGGCGGCACGCTCGTGGGCTTCGTGTACGGCATGCCCAACGACCGCACCCACTGGTGGTCCACCGTCGTGGAGCCCTACCTCCACGCCCAGGGGAACGACGCCTGGCTCGACGACTCCTTCGTCATCACCGAACTCCACGTCCACCCCGCCCACCAGAACCGCGGGGCGGGCCGCGCCCTGATCACCACCATCACCGACGGCGCCACGGAACCCCGCTCGATCCTCTCCGCGATCGACACCGAGAGCCCCGCCCGGGCCCTCTACCGCTCCCTCGGCTACCAGGACCTGGCCCGCCGCGTCCTCTTCCCCAGCGCCCCCCGGCCGTACGCGGTCATGGGCGCCCCGCTCCCGCTGCGCCGCCCGCACGGCTGACGGATTTCCGGCCACCCAGGGCTCCCGGCTAACCTCCTAGCCATCACCATCTCCCGCTCCCGGCATCGCCCGAGCGGGGGACCCCCATCCGGCAGGAGTACGAGAACCATGGCGAACGCACCGGTCCAGCGCATGTCCCAGTTGATGGCGAAGACCCTGCGCGACGACCCCGCCGACGCCGAGGTCCTCAGCCACAAGCTCCTCGTCCGCGCCGGCTACGTGCGCCGCACCGCGGCCGGGATCTGGACCTGGCTCCCGCTCGGCAAGAAGGTCCTCGCCAACGTGGAGCGCATCGTTCGCGAGGAGATGGACGCGATCGGCGCCCAGGAGGTGCTGCTCCCCGCCCTGCTGCCGAAGGAGCCGTACGAGGCGACCGGCCGCTGGGACGAGTACGGCCCGGAGCTGTTCCGCCTGAACGACCGCAAGGGCGGCGACTACCTCCTCGGCCCGACCCACGAGGAGATCTTCACGCTGATCGTGAAGGACCAGGCGTCCTCCTACAAGGACCTGCCGGTCATCCTCTACCAGATCCAGACCAAGTTCCGGGACGAGGCCCGCCCCCGCGCCGGCATCCTGCGCGGCCGCGAGTTCCTGATGAAGGACTCCTACTCCTTCGACACCGAGGACGAGGGCCTCGCCCGGTCCTACGCCCTGCACCGCCAGGCCTACCAGAAGGTGTTCGAGCGCCTCGGCCTCGACTACCGCATCTGCGCCGCCACCGCCGGCGCCATGGGCGGCTCCAAGTCGGAGGAGTTCCTCGCCCCGGCCGGCGCCGGCGAGGACACCTTCGCGGACTGCCCGAACTGCGACTTCGCGGCCAACACCGAGGCGATCACCTACGAGCTCAAGCCGGTCGACGCCGACGGCGTGCCCGCCCTCGAGGAGATCCCGACCCCGGACACCCCGACCATCGAGACCCTCGCCGCCTCCCTCGGCGTCCCGGCCTCCGCCACCCTGAAGAACCTCCTCGTCAAGGTCGACGGCGAGATCGTCGCCGTCGGCGTCCCCGGCGACCGCGAGGTCGACCTGGACAAGGTCGAGGCCCACTTCGCCCCGGCCACCGTCGAGTTGGTCACCGCCGAGGACTTCACGGGCCGCCCGGACCTGGTCCGCGGCTACGTCGGTCCGCAGGGCCGCCAGGAGAAGCTGACGTACATCGCCGACCCGCGCGTGGCCCCCGGCACCGCCTGGATCACCGGCGCCAACAAGGAGCACACGCACGCGAAGAACGTCGTCGCGGGCCGTGACTTCGAGGTCGACGCGTACGTCGACGTCGTGGTCGTGCAGGAGGGCGACCCCTGCCCGAACTGCGGCACCGGCCTCAAGCTGGACCGCGCCATCGAGATCGGCCACATCTTCCAGCTCGGCCGCAAGTACGCCGACGCCCTCAAGCTGGACGTCCTCGGCCAGAACGGCAAGCCGGTCCGCGTCACCATGGGCTCCTACGGCATCGGCGTCTCCCGCGCCGTCGCCGCCCTCGCCGAGCAGACCGCCGACGACAAGGGCCTGTGCTGGCCCGCCGAGGTCGCCCCGGCCGACGTGCACGTCGTCGCCGCCGGCAAGGCCCTCCAGACCGAACTCGCCCTCGACGTCTCCGAGAAGCTGCGGGCGGCCGGTCTGCGCGTCCTGGTCGACGACCGGGCCGGTGTCTCCCCGGGCGTCAAGTTCACCGACTCCGAGCTGATCGGCGTACCGAAGATCCTCGTCGCGGGCCGCCGCTCGGCCGAGGGCGTCCTGGAGCTGAAGGACCGCCGCACCGGCGAGCGCGAGGAACTGACGGTGGACGAGGCCCTCGCCCGCCTCACCGCCTGACGGACGAACCCCCCCGGCACGCGGGGTGCCCCCACGGCACCCCGCCCCGGGCCCGACACTCCGGCCGCCCTCGCGCCCGCCCCGGGCCCGACGCTCCGGCCGCCCTCGCGCCCGCCCCGGGCCCGACGCTCTGGCCGCCCTCGCGCCCGCCCCGGGTCCGGTACGGCGGCTGCCCTCGCGTGCCGGCCTGGGTGCCAGAGCGGGCCTGGGCACTGGACCGGGGGTGGGCGCGAGGACGGGAGCGGCCGGAGTGCCGGACCGGGCCATCCGCGCCGCTCTCACGTCGGCACCCGCGCCGCCGCTCCACCTACAGCCAGCCGGCGAACTCCAGCAGCAGTTCCGCGTCGCGGGTCCGGCCCACCCGGCGGGCCCGCAGACCGGACTCCACCGCGCGGAACAGGGTCCAGCCGCGCAGCCGTTCCTGGTCCACCTCCAGCGACTCCGCGAGCCGTTTCACGCGCCGCCGGGTGGTCGCCGCCCCGGACGGCGAGGCGATCAGGTCCTCCACCCGGTCCCGCACCAGCCGGGCCAGGTCGAAGGCGCACTCGCCGACCACCGGATCCGGTCCCACGGCCAGCCACGGCATCCGCTCACCGGACAGCACCTTGCTCTGCCGGAACGTGCCGTGCAGCAACCGGTGCTCGGGCGGCGCGGCGAGCAGCTCCGCACGCGCCGTGAGCGCCGCGTCGACCAGCGGGACCACCTCGGCGTCGGCACTCGCCCGCATCGCCTCCGCCTGCCGCCCGGTGCGCTCGGCCACCGTCTCGAACACCCGCCCGGCGTCGTCGCCGGGCGGCTCGACCCACAGCCGTCGCAGCGTGCCCGCCGCCTCCAGCAACGCCTTGGCCTCCGGCAGCGACCGCACCGACACATCGGGGTGCAGCCGCTCCAGCAGCAGCACCCCCTCCGTCACCGGCCCCTCCAGCAGCAGTACGGCCCCCAGGCCGCCCCAGTGCGCGAGCGCCGCCCGCTCGGCCTCGGGCCGGGAACGGGGCGGGGCCAGCTTCAGCACGGCCGGGGTCCCGTCGGCGCACCGCACCAGCACCACCAGACTGCTGCGCCCACCCGGCACCTGCACCCGCTCGACGGTCAACCCGCGTAGAGAGACGGCCTGTCGGGCCGCCTCCGGCAGTTTCTCCAGCCAGTCGTCACCGTCCGGTGCCGTCTCACCGAGCGCCCTGACCAGACGCCGCGGCGGTTCGAAAGCCATGCGCGATCCGTCCCTTCCCTGCTCCTGGTCCCGCCCTGGTCCCGTCCTGGTCCCGTCCTGGTCCGCTCCGCCACGGCCGTCGGCCCGCCGTAGGCCCCGCCGGGGCGCCTGTGCCCCCGTCCGCCGCCTTCACGACCTTCATGGCCTTGGCCGCCTCTGACGTGTCCTGACGGCTGCCGGCGCCTGCCGGCGCCTTCTGGTGTCTCCTGACGTCTTCCTGAAGTCTCCCGACGTGTCCGCCGCTCCGCCCGGCGATCAAGAGGCCGGTGCCGCCCGCCCCGCCTCCGTGGCCGACGGCCCGGCGCCGGTGGCGGCCGGGTCCCCGGCCGTGGCGGACCGCTCCGCGAGACCAGGGAAGGCTACGCTCCCGCCCCGCCAGCGCACCGCCCGCACCGCCGCCTCCCGCAGCGCCCCGGCCGCCTCCCGGCGCCGTGCGTCCGCGGAGGCCCGCACCAGGTCGGAGTAGACCCCGGCCACCCGTTCCTCCAGCTCGGCGGCGAGCCGCACCGCCGCCACCGCGTCCTCCACCGGGAACGGCAGGGCGTACGCGGCGCTCGCCGCGACCGGCTCCGCACCCAGGTCGCGCACCTCGCGCGCCAGCGCGTCCCGCCGGGCCCGGTGCGCGTCGTACGCCGTCTGCGCCTCCGTGCGCCGCCCCTCGCGGACCCGGCCGCCGACGACGCCGTACCCGTACACCGCCGCGTGCTCGGCGGCCAGCGCCGCCTGGAGCGCCGCCAGCTCCGCGCTGTCCCGGTCGTTCTTCCGCCCGCTCATCGGGCCCCCTCCGTCAGCAGGTACGCGTGCGCGGCACCGGCCGCCGCCACCGAGGCCAGCAACCGGGCCAGTTCGCCGGGCACGGCCGCCAGGGCCGCGAGCCGCTGATCGGCCAGCGTGCGCTCCGCGGCGGCCAGGTCGGCGAGCGCGTCGCCCTCGACCGGGGGAACGGCGGCCGGGGAGGACGCCCCGGAGGCCGACGCGGAAGGGGACGCGGAGGACGAGGCCGCAGGGGAGGGAGAGGGGGAGGCCGACTGCCCGGCGGCGCCCCCGAACGCCGTCAGGTGCTCCACGACCTCCGCCCGCAGCGGCGCCAGCTGCCCCACCAGCGTCGGATGGACGGAGAGGACGGCGTCGTACCGTGCCACCAGCCCCGCGCTGTCCCGCGCCGCACGCGCGCGTGCCCGCTCCGCGGCCGACGGGCTGCCGTCCGAGCCGTCCCCGCCGGAGTCGCCGTCCGAGGAGCAGCTCGCCAGCAGGGCGGCCCCGACGGCCGAGGCGAGCAGGGTTCTTCTGCGCGGACCCGAGAGGGTGCGCGGCGGCGGGGGGAACGACACGGCAGACGTCCTCGGGGAACTCGTACGACAGAAACACCGATCACGGGTGGGCAAGCCCGTGATCACCGTACCCGCGCACCCGCCCGGCACCACTCATCGGCACCGGCCCCACCCCGGTGGCCGCACGGCGCGCGCGGGGCGGCGCGGGCCCGCCCGCGGTGGACGGCAACACCCCCCGCGACCGGATACCCTTTGACCAGACACGCGACCCATCCCACAACAGCACACGCGGCCGAGGAGTCACCCGGATGAGCACCACCCAGAGCGAGAGGCTGCGAGAACTGCTGGAACCGCTCGTCACCTCCCAGGGTCTGGATCTCGAAGAAATCGCCGTGGACTCCGTCGGACGCAAGCGTGTGCTGCGCGTCGTCGTCGACTCCGACAGCGGTGCCGACCTGGACCAGATCGCCGATGTGAGCCGCGCGCTCTCGGCGAAGCTCGACGAGACGGACGCGATGGGCGAGGGCGAGTACACCCTCGAGGTCGGCACCCCGGGCGCGGAGCGCGCCCTCACCGAACACCGCCACTACGTACGGGCCACCGACCGCCTGGTGCGGTTCCAGCTCCACGAGGACGGTGAACTCGTCGCCCGCATCCTCACCGTGGACGACGACGGCCTCGACGTCGAGGTACCGGGAGTGAAGGGCCGCAAGGCCACCACCCGCAGACTCGCCTTCGACGCCATCGACCGGGCCCGCGTCCAGGTCGAGTTCAGCCGCAAGGACAAGAAGGACATGAAGGAAGAGGAGGAGGCGTAGCCGTGGACATCGACATGAGCGCCCTGCGGGGCTTGGTGCGGGAGAAGGAGATCTCCTTCGACCTGCTGGTCGAGGCGATCGAGTCGGCCCTCCTCATCGCCTACCACCGCACCGAGGGAAGCCGCCGCCACGCGCGCGTGGAGCTGAACCGGGAGACCGGTCACGTGACCGTGTGGGCGAAGGAGGACCCCGAGGACCTCGAGGAGGGGCAGCAGCCCCGCGAGTTCGACGACACCCCGTCCGGGTTCGGCCGCATCGCCGCCACCACGGCCAAGCAGGTGATCCTCCAGCGCCTGCGCGACGCCGAGGACGACGCGACGCTCGGCGAGTACGCCGGCCGTGAGGGCGACATCGTCACCGGAGTGGTCCAGCAGGGCCGCGACCCGAAGAACGTGCTCGTCGACATCGGCAAGCTGGAGGCCATCCTGCCGGTGCAGGAGCAGGTCCCCGGCGAGACCTACCAGCACGGCCTGCGCCTGCGGTCGTACGTCGTCCGCGTGGCCAAGGGCGTGCGCGGACCGTCCGTGACGCTCTCGCGCACCCACCCCAACCTCGTGAAGAAGCTCTTCGCCCTGGAGGTGCCGGAGATCGCCGACGGGTCCGTCGAGATCGCCGCCATCGCCCGCGAGGCCGGCCACCGCACGAAGATCGCGGTCCGCTCCACCCGTTCGGGCCTGAACGCCAAGGGCGCCTGCATCGGCCCCATGGGCGGACGCGTGCGCAACGTCATGGGCGAACTGAACGGCGAGAAGATCGACATCGTCGACTGGTCGGACGACCCGGCCGAGATGGTGGCGAACGCGCTGTCACCCGCCCGGGTGTCGAAGGTGGAGGTCGTCGACATGGCGGCCCGCTCCGCCCGCGTCACCGTTCCGGACTACCAGCTGTCCCTGGCGATCGGCAAGGAAGGGCAGAACGCCCGGCTCGCCGCCCGCCTCACCGGCTGGCGGATCGACATCCGGCCGGACACGGAGCAGTCCGGGGAATAGATCTCGGCCGGTGGCCGTTGAGATCACGACAGTTCTTGCGCGGTAACTGTGCGATTCCTGCCCCAAAGGGGTGGGGTCGCTACGGGGAGGTAGACTTAACTGTGTCTGGCCGGACGCACGCCCGAACATGCCCTGAGCGCACCTGCGTGGGGTGCCGGGAGCGGGCGGCCAAGACGGAGCTGCTGCGCATCGTGGCGGTCGAGGACGCCTGCGTCCCCGATCCTCGCGGTACGCTGCCCGGCCGGGGTGCGTACGTGCACCCCGCCCCGGTCTGTCTCGACCAGGCGGTACGCCGCCGAGCGTTCACCAGGGCTTTGCGCGCCCCGGGAGCGCTCGACACAAAGGCGTTGCGCCGGTACGTCGAGCAGACGACAGTTGCCGATCAGGTAACACCGTAAGACGTGTCGCGCGGAACCCCCGTGCGGCTCTGGTACCCCGCGAGTTGGAAGTAGGTCGAGATTGCGATGAGCACTCGATGAGCACGCGATGAGTACGCCCATGAAGTAGCGACGGTCCGGACGCAACCCGGACCTCAAAGGAGCGAAGTGGCTAAGGTCCGGGTATACGAACTCGCCAAGGAGTTCGGTGTGGAGAGCAAGGTCGTCATGGCCAAGCTCCAGGAACTCGGTGAATTCGTCCGTTCGGCGTCTTCGACGATCGAAGCGCCTGTCGTACGCAAACTGACTGACGCCTTCCAGGGTGGCGGTGGCGGCAGGTCCGCCAAGCCCGGCGCCCCGCGCAAGGCGGCCCCCAAGCCCGCCGCGCCGTCCCCGGCGCAGGCGGCTCGTCCCGGTCCGGCCGCGCCTCGGCCGGCCGCCCCCAAGCCTCCGGCGGCCCCGCAGCCCGCGGCCCCCGCCGCGCCGGCCGCATCGTCGGCTCCGTCGGCCCCCGCGCCGTCGGCCCCCGGCCCGCGCCCGGGTCCCCGACCCGCGCCGCGTCCGGCCCCCGCCGCCCCGGAGTTCACCGCTCCGCCGTCGGCCCCGGCCGCGCCGAAGCCCGCCGGACAGGGTCCGCGCCCCGGCGCCCCCAGGCCCGGTGGCCGTCCCGGCCCCGGCCAGGGTCAGCAGGGCGGTCAGGCCCCCCGTCCGGCCGCCGCGCAGGGTCCGCGCCCCGGTGGCGCCGGCGCCCCGCGTCCGGGCGCCCGTCCGGCCGGTCCCCGTCCGGGCAACAACCCCTTCACCTCCGGCGGCAACGCCGGTATGGCCCGTCCGCAGGCCCCCCGTCCGCAGGGCGGCCCCGGCGGTCCGCGTCCCGGCGGCGCTCCGGGCGCCGGTCCCCGTCCCCAGGCCCCCGGTGGCCAGGGCGGCGGTCCGCGTCCGCAGGCTCCGGGCGGTCCGCGCCCGTCGCCGGCCGGCATGCCCCGCCCGCAGGGCGGTCCCGGCGGTCCGCGTCCCGGCGGCCCGCGTCCGAACCCCGGCATGATGCCGCAGCGTCCGGCTGCCGGCCCCCGTCCCGGCGGCGGCCCCGGCGGTCGCGGTCCCGGCGGCGGCGGTCGTCCCGGTGGCGGCGGCGGTCGTCCGGGCGGCGGCGGCTTCGCCGGTCGTCCCGGTGGCGGTGGCGGCGGTTTCGCCGGTCGTCCCGGTGGTCCGGGTGCCGGTGGTGGCGGCGGCTTCGCCGGCCGTCCCGGTGGTCCGGGCGGTGGCGGCGGTGGCCGTCCCGGCTTCGGCGGTCGTCCCGGCGGTCCCGGTGGCCGCGGTGGCACGCAGGGTGCCTTCGGCCGTCCGGGTGGTCCCGCGCGCCGTGGCCGCAAGTCGAAGCGGCAGAGGCGCCAGGAGTACGAGGCCATGCAGGCCCCGTCGGTCGGCGGCGTGATGCTGCCTCGCGGCAACGGCGAGACCATTCGCCTGTCGCGCGGTGCGTCGCTCACCGACTTCGCGGAGAAGATCAACGCCAACCCGGCGTCGCTCGTCGCGGTCATGATGAACCTCGGCGAGATGGTCACCGCGACCCAGTCCGTCTCCGACGAGACCCTGGAACTCCTCGCCGGCGAGATGAACTACACGGTTCAGATCGTCAGCCCGGAGGAGGAGGACCGCGAGCTGCTCGAGTCCTTCGACATCGAGTTCGGCGAGGACGAGGGCGACGAGGAGGACCTGGTGGTCCGCCCGCCGGTCGTCACCGTCATGGGTCACGTCGACCACGGTAAGACCCGCCTGCTCGACGCCATCCGCAAGACGAACGTCATCGCGGGCGAGGCCGGTGGCATCACCCAGCACATCGGTGCCTACCAGGTCGCGACCGAGGTCAACGCCGAAGAGCGCAAGATCACCTTCATCGACACCCCGGGTCACGAGGCGTTCACCGCCATGCGTGCCCGTGGTGCGAAGTCGACCGACATCGCGATCCTGGTCGTCGCGGCCAACGACGGCGTCATGCCGCAGACGGTCGAGGCGCTCAACCACGCCAAGGCGGCCGACGTCCCGATCGTCGTCGCGGTCAACAAGATCGACGTCGAGGGCGCCGACCCGACCAAGGTGCGCGGTCAGCTGACCGAGTACGGCCTGGTGGCCGAGGAGTACGGCGGCGACACCATGTTCGTCGACATCTCCGCCAAGCAGGGTCTGCACATCGACTCGCTGCTGGAGGCCGTGATCCTCACGGCCGACGCCTCGCTCGACCTGCGGGCCAACCCGAACCAGGACGCGCAGGGCATCTCGATCGAGTCCCGTCTCGACCGCGGCCGCGGTGCCGTGGCGACGGTCCTCGTCCAGCGAGGCACGCTGCGGGTCGGCGACACGATGGTCGTGGGCGACGCCTACGGTCGCGTGCGCGCCATGCTCGACGACAACGGCAACAACGTGGCCGAGGCCGGCCCGTCGACGCCGGTCCAGGTCCTGGGCCTGACCAACGTCCCGGGCGCGGGCGACAACTTCCTCGTCGTCGACGAGGACCGTACGGCCCGCCAGATCGCCGAGAAGCGTGCGGCCCGCGAGCGCAACGCGGCCTTCGCCAAGCGCACGCGCAGGTTCTCCCTGGAGAACCTGGACGCGGCTCTGAAGGCCGGCGAGGTCCAGCAGCTGAACCTGATCATCAAGGGTGACGCTTCCGGTTCCGTCGAGGCACTCGAGTCCTCGCTGCTCCAGCTGGACGTCGGCGAAGAGGTCGACATCCGCGTCCTGCACCGCGGCGTCGGTGCGGTCACGGAGTCCGACATCGACCTGGCGATGGGCTCGGACGCCATCGTGATCGGCTTCAACGTGCGCGCGGCCGGCCGTGCGCAGCAGATGGCCGAGCGCGAGGGCGTGGACGTCCGCTACTACTCGGTCATCTACCAGGCGATCGAGGAGATCGAGGCGGCCCTGAAGGGCATGCTGAAGCCGGAGTACGAGGAGGTCGAGCTCGGCACGGCGGAGATCCGCGAGATCTTCAAGTCGTCCAAGCTGGGCAACATCGCCGGTGTCCTCATCCGCTCGGGCGAGGTCAAGCGCAACACCAAGGCGCGCCTCATCCGCGACGGCAAGGTCATCGCGGAGAACCTCAACATCGAGGGCCTGCGTCGCTTCAAGGACGACGTCACCGAGATCCGCGAAGGGTTCGAGGGCGGTATCAACCTCGGCAACTTCAACGACATCAAGATCGACGACGTCATCGCGACGTACGAGATGCGGGAGAAGCCGCGGGTGTGACCACCCGAGGTGCGCGCCGGCCGGCAGGGTCCGTCCCTGCCGGCCGGCGCGCCGCCGTTCCCGGGGGCACCCGGAAACCCCGTCGAGTCACCGCGGGTATCGTTGTACCGTTCGTGATGCCCTGTCCCACACGGCCGACGGGGCCATCGATCCCGTACCGGCGGGTGAACCGGCTACACACATGTACGTGGGGACTCTGTCCTTCGACCTGCTCCTCGGCGACGTCCGGTCGCTGAAGGAGAAGCGCTCCGTCGTCCGCCCCATCGTCGCCGAGCTCCAGCGCAAGTACGCGGTGAGCGCGGCCGAGGTGGACCACCAGGACCTGCACCGCCGGGCGGTCATCGGCCTGGCCATGGTGTCCGGCGACGCGGAGCACCTGACCGACGTACTGGACCGGTGCGAACGGCTGGTCGCCGGCCGCCCCGAAGTGGAGCTGCTGTCGGTCAGGCGCCGCTTCCACGGCGAAGACGACTGACCGACCAGACCAGAGAACGCAAGCAGAAGAAAGAACGGGAGACGGACCAGTGGCCGACAACGCGCGCGCCAAGAGGCTGGCGGACCTCATCCGAGAGGTGGTGGCCCAGAAGCTGCAGCGAGGGATCAAGGACCCGCGGCTCGGTTCCCACGTCACCATCACGGACACCCGGGTCACGGGTGACCTCAGGGAGGCGACCGTCTTCTACACCGTGTACGGGGACGACGAGGACCGGAAGGCCGCCGCCGCCGGCCTGGAGAGCGCCAAGGGCATCCTGCGCTCGGAGGTCGGCCGCGCGGCCGGGGTGAAGTTCACGCCGACGCTGTCCTTCGTCGCCGACGCCCTGCCGGACAACGCCCGCACCATCGACGACCTCCTCGACAAGGCGCGCGCCGCCGACGAGAAGGTGCGCGAGGCGTCCGCGGGTGCCGCGTACGCCGCCGGCGCCGACCCGTACCGCAAGCCCGGTGACGACGAGACGGACGACACCGCCGAATGAACCGGAAGCACACCGCGCCCGACGGCCTCGTCATCGTCGACAAGCCGTCGGGCTTCACCTCGCACGACGTCGTGGCCAAGATGCGGGGCATCGCCAGGACCCGCCGCGTCGGGCACGCCGGCACCCTCGACCCGATGGCGACGGGCGTCCTCGTCCTCGGCATGGAGAAGGCGACCAAGCTCCTCGGGCACCTCGCCCTCACCGAGAAGGAGTACCTGGGGACCGTCCGGCTCGGCCAGAACACCGTGACGGACGACGCCGAGGGGGAGATCACCTCCTCCACCGACGCCTCCGCGATCACCCGGGACGCCGTCGACGCCGGCATCGCCAAGCTGACCGGCGACATCATGCAGGTGCCGTCCAAGGTCAGCGCCATCAAGATCGACGGGGTGCGCTCCTACAAGCGGGCCCGCGACGGCGAGGAGTTCGAGATCCCCGCCCGGCCGGTCACCATCTCCTCCTTCACGGTGTACGACGTCCGCGACGCCGTCGCCGAGGACGGCACCCCGGTGCTGGACCTGATCGTCTCGGTGGTCTGCTCGTCCGGCACCTACATCCGGGCCCTCGCCCGCGACCTGGGCGCCGACCTCGGCGTCGGCGGCCACCTCACCGCCCTGCGCCGCACCCGCGTCGGCCCGTACAAGCTGGACGCGGCCCGCACCCTGGACCAGCTCCAGGAGGAGCTGACGGTGATGCCGATCGCGGAGGCCGCCGCGGCTGCGTTCCCCCGCTGGGACGTGGACGCACGGCGTGCCCGGCTGCTCACCAACGGCGTGCGGCTGGAGATGCCCGACGAGTACGCCGGCTCCGGCCCGGTGGCCGTCTTCGACCCCGAGGGACGGTTCCTGGCACTGGTCGAGGAGCAGAAGGGCAAGGCGAAGAGCCTCGCCGTCCTCGGCTGAGTCACCGCCTGAGTCACCGCCGGTTCCGCCCGTGGAGCGGCGGGCACGGGGTCCTGCCTCCGCCGCCGCTCCACGGTCCCCCCTCGGTTCCCCCACCCCTAGGGTGTGTCCGACGGCCCTCGTTCATTCACCCGTCCGGGCAGGCGCTCGGAGTGAACCCGGGGGGTGTCAGGGGGCGCGTTCGTTCCGCCGTCCGCCCGGGCGATCACCCCGTGCCTACCGTCGAACGGACACGCACGTGCGGTGGGAGGTACGACGATGGCGGAAAGGGACCCGCGAACCGACGACGGCCGTCATCTTTCCCCCGGTTCCCCCGGTTCCCCCGGTTCCGCCGGTTCCGCCGGTTTTCCCGGTCTTGCCCCGCATCCGGGGTATCCGGCCGGTCCCGCGCACCCCGCCGCGCAGGTCCTCGACGCCTCCCTCGTCACCCTCCACGACCCGGCCGGCCGGCCGCGCGGTTCCGGCTTCGTCGCCGACCACCACGGCACGGTCGTCACCAGCCATGAGGCCGTCGACGGTCTCCACCGTCTCGTCCTGCACGTCGTCGGTGACCGAGGGGATCCGGGGAGCCCAGGGAGCCCGGGGGGCCCGGTGGATCGGGGAGGCCAAGGGGATCTGCAAGGGGACGTGAGTGACCGCGGTGACTTGAGCGGCTGTGGTTGTGGCGGTGGCGGTGGCGATGGTGGTGGCGATGGTTGTGGGGGTGGCGGTCGCTGTGGTTGTGGCCGTGGTCGTGTGGTCACCGCCGACGCCGTCACCCCGCTGCCGGAGCTCGGTCTGGCCCTCGTCCGCACCGAGGGCCTCGTGGCCGACCCCCTGCCGGTCACCGTGCGGGACGGCGTCGCGACGGGCGCCCACGTCCGGCTGGCCGCCGGCTGCTGGCGCGAGGCGCGGGTGCTCGCCGCGACGCCCGTGACGTACACGGCCACGAACCGGTGCCACTCCCTCGACACCGCCCTGGACCTCGCGATCGGCACGGCGGGCCGGGACGCGCTGCGGCCCGGCGGGGGAGCCACCGGCGGACCGGTGCTCGACGCCGCGACCGGGGCCGTCGTCGCCGTCCTGGGCACCGCCCTGCGCTCCGACGGGCACGGCGCGGCCTTCGCCGTGCCGCTGCGCCCGGCCCCGCCCGACGGCCCGCTCGCCGCGCTCCTCGCCCGCAACGCGGCGACGGTCCCCGCCTACGGCGCCGACCTCAACCTGGCCGGCGTCCTGGAACTCACCGCCACCTCGGTCGGCTCGGACGGCCCGCCCGCCGACCCCGCCGGACCGCCGGTCGAACGCGCGCTGCCGGCCCGGGAGTTCGCCGCGTTCACCACGAGCCCGGCGGCCGTCCTCGGCCTCGTCGGCGCCCCGGGCAGCGGCCGTACGACCGAACTCGCCGCGCTCGCCGCACGCCGCGGCCGGGGCACGGAACCGGCGCCCACCCTGTGGCTGCGCGGCGCGGACCTCCGGGACGACGACGGCTCGGTCGCCGACGCGGCCCGCCGGGCACTGCACCGCGCGGCCCGGATCGTGGCCGCGTCCCGCCCCGGCCTGGACCCCGGCGACCTCACACCGGAGCGGGTCGCCCATCTCGCCGACGCGGCCGGACGCCCCCTGCTGCTCCTGCTCGACGGCCCCGAGGAGATGCCTCCGCTCCTGGCCCACCGGCTGGGCGAGTGGACCGCCGGGACGGTGGCGTGGCTGCGGGAGACGGGGACACGGCTCGTGGTGGCCTGCCGGGCCGAGCACTGGGAACAGGCCGGCGCGTACTTCCCGCCCGAGACGCTGTACGGCCGTACGAACCGGGCGTTCCCGCCCCGTGTCCCGCTCGGCGACCTCACCCCGGAGGAGGCCCGCGAGGCCCGCGCCCGGTACGGCGTCCCCGACACCGCGCTCCACCCCGCGGAGGCCCGGCACCCCCTCACCCTCCGCCTCTGCGCGGAACTCCGCGCCGCCCTGCCCGACGCCGACGCCCCCGGCACCCCCCTCGGCCGCGACGACGTCCTCGCCGCCCACCTCGACCTGATGTGCCTGCGCGTCGCGGTCCGGCTGGCCGCGGAGAACGGCCTGCGCGGCACCGCCGTACGCCGGCTCGCGGCGAAGGTGTCCGGTCAGGTCCACGAGGCCGCCCGGCGCTGTCTCGGCCCGGGAGAGGGGCAACTGGACCGGGCCTCCTTCGAGGCGGTGTTCCCGTGGGGGCCCGCCCCGGCCCGGCTCGGCGGCGGCACCGGCTGGGCGTCGGCGGTCCTCGCCGAGGGCCTCCTGGTACCGGCGGGCAGCGGCTACCGCTTCGCCCACGAGGAGCTCGCCGACTGGATCCAGGGCGTCCACCTCGACCTCGACGGGGCCCTGCGCGCCCTGGTCCACCGCCACCGCACCCCGGACGGCGTCCCCGCGCTGCCCGTCCCACGTCACAGCGAACCGGACGGCACCCGCGCGTCGCCCGTCCCGCGGCATGGCCATCTGGACGGCGTCCCCGTGCTGCCTGTTCCGCGCCATGGCCATCCGGACGGCATCCGCGCCTGGCCCGTCCCGCACCACCGCATCGGCCCCGTCGTCCAGGCACTGCTGCTCGTCGCCCGCCAGCACGGCACACCGCGACTCTCCCACCACCTCCGCGAGGTGGCGGACGCCCTCGAAGCCGACCCGGACGAGTGGTGGGCCGCCCGGCTGCTCGGCGAGACCCTGCTGCGCGTCCCGGACGCCACACCGTACGCCGACGTCCTGCGGCTGCTGGCCGACCGGCTCGCGGCCCGGCGCGGCCGGCCCGGCGGCCCCGCCGGGTTCGGCCCCG
The DNA here is from genome assembly GCF_042888135.1 of Streptomyces sp. NPDC003247. Taxonomy (NCBI): domain Bacteria; kingdom Bacillati; phylum Actinomycetota; class Actinomycetes; order Kitasatosporales; family Streptomycetaceae; genus Streptomyces; species Streptomyces sp. NPDC003247. The sequence goes on along the minus strand of NZ_JBIAPF010000009.1, from coordinate 30,209 downwards.
ACTTCTGGACCGCCCTGCCCCTGCCGGACCGGACCCGGCTGGACCTGCTGCGCCGCCTGGTCCTCGCCGACGCCGCCCCGCACGCCGCGGACCGGCCCCGTTACCTCGATGCCGTCGCCGGCCTGCTCACCGCCGACCCCGCCGCCGTACAGCCGTTGCTCACCCGCTGGTTCGACGACGAGCGGCCGCTGCCCGCGACACCGCACGCCACCGTCGCGACGGCCGCGCAGGCACTGCTGCACACGCACCGGCACCGGGCCCCGGACGACCTCACGGACGCCCTGGTGGACTCCGCGCACCCGCGTGCCGACGAACTGCTCGCGGTGCTCGCGGAGGAGGAACCGTCCGCGCTGTGCCGGGCCGTGGACCGCTGGGCCCACGACGAGCGACCGGCCCGGCGGGCCGCGGCGGTGGCCTGCGCCCTGCGCGCCGCGCCCCACGTCCGCACCGCGGCCGACCGGGCGCTGCTACGGTACGCGGCCCTCGCCCTGCTGGCCCGCCCCGCCGACCGCACCCTGCACGGCGGCGCGGTCGCCCTCCTCGTACGGGACCCGCAGACCCGGGCCCGGCACCTGCCGCCGGCGCTGGAACGGTTCGCGTCGGGCGACCCGTGGCTGCCGCCGAGCGCCCTGCTCACCGCCCTGACCACCCACCCCGAGCCGGTCCTGGACGCCGTCCGCGCCCGTCTGCGCGGCCCGCACCCGGAACCGGGCCGCCTGCTGGGCGCGCTCGTCGACACGGCCACGCCCGACCTGGCCGGCCGGATCGTGGCCCTCGTCCGGGAGACCGTGGAGCACCGGCCGGAGACCGCGGGCGAGGTGGCCGCGTCCGTCGACCGGCGCCTCGACCGGGGGCCGGCCGCCCGCGCCGTCCTGCTCCCCCTGGTCACGGGGCTGCTGGAGAGCGGCCCCGAACCGATGCGGGCCGCCCTGGCCACCGTCCTGGCCGCTCCCGGCGGGGCCCCGGAGTCCGGCTCCCTCCGCCGTGAGCTGCTGGAGCACCTCCTCGCGCACGAGCACGACCCCGCCGTCCTGGACGCCGTCCTGCACGCGGCCGCCGCCCGGCGCGGCGACGCCCTGCGCGCCCTCGTCCACCGCACCGGCCTCCTCCTCGTCCGCACCCCGGACGGCGCGACCCGCTTCGACCGCGGCCTGGTCGAGCTGGGCCGCCACGTCCCCGGCTTCGCCGCGCAGGTGGCGGGCTGGCTCGCCGAGGCCCCCGCGGAGTGGGCGCCGCTGATCGGCCCGGGCGCCCGCCGCACGATCGATGACCTGGCGGGTACCGCCGGGGTCCTGGCCTGAGCCTCCCGGCGTGACCGCCGCGGCGGCACGGCTGGGGGCGGCCACAGGTGGAGCAGACGCCGGGGCGGGACGTGGGCCGGATCACAGGCCCCATGCCGATGCGGGCCGACAAGACCCGGCATGGCACCCTTAGAGCTGCGTAAGCGGTCAACGGAAAACGCGGTCAACGGTAAACACGGACACGGGTTCGAGGAGCGGTCACAGTGCAGCGCTGGCGTGGCTTGGAGGACATCCCCCAGGACTGGGGGCGCAGCGTCGTCACCATCGGTTCCTACGACGGGGTGCACCGCGGCCACCAGCTGATCATCCAGCACGCCGTGGACCGCGCCCGTGAGCTGGGCGTGCCCACCGTCGTCGTCACCTTCGACCCGCACCCCAGCGAGGTGGTCCGCCCCGGCAGCCACCCGCCGCTGCTCGCCCCGCACCACCGCCGCGCCGAGCTGATGGCCGAGCTGGGCGTGGACGCGGTCCTGATCCTGCCGTTCACGACCGAGTTCTCGAAGCTGTCCCCGGCCGAGTTCGTCGTCAAGGTCCTGGTCGACAAGCTGCACGCCAGGACGGTCGTCGAGGGCCCCAACTTCCGCTTCGGCCACAAGGCCGCCGGCAACGTGGACTTCCTGGCCGAACAGGGCGAGATCTACGACTTCGAGATCGAGGTCGTCGAGCTGCGCCTGACCGGCGAGGCGGGTGGCGGCGAGCCGTTCTCCTCGACCCTGACCCGGCGCCTGGTCGCCGAGGGCGACGTCGAGGGCGCCACCGAGATCCTGGGCCGCCCGCACCGCGTCGAGGGCGTGGTCGTACGCGGTGCCCAGCGCGGCCGGGAACTCGGCTTCCCCACCGCCAACGTGGAGACGCTCCCGCACACCGCTATCCCCGCCGACGGCGTCTACGCCGGCTGGCTGCACGCGGACGGCGAGGCGATGCCGGCCGCCATCTCCGTCGGCACCAACCCGCAGTTCGACGGCACCGAGCGCACGGTGGAGGCGTACGCCATCGACCGCGTCGGCCTCGACCTCTACGGCCTCCATGTCGCCGTCGACTTCCTCGCCTTCGTCCGCGGTCAGGCCAGGTTCGACACGCTCGAGGCGCTGCTGGACCAGATGGCGCAGGACGTCAAACGCTGCCGGGAGCTGATCGCGGCGGCGGAGTAACCCCCGCGGCCCACCATCACGAAGGGGCGGCCGGTGTCCTGGGACACCGGCCGCCCCTTTCGCTCGCGGCTACTTCTCCTGCTCCCGCTACTGCTGCGGGGGCGGGGGAGGGGCCTGCCCCTCGGCGCCCTGCGGGTGCTGTGGCTGCGGTGGCTGCTGCGGGTATCCGGCGGGCGGTTGACCGTACTGCGGGTACGGCTGGCCGGGCTGCGCGTACGGCTGGCCGGGCTGCGGCGGGTAGGGCCCGCCCTGCTGCGGCACCTGCGGGTACGGCTGGCCCTGCGGATAGGGCTGGCCCTGCGGGTGCGGCTGCGGTGGGTACGGCTGGCCGGGCTGCTGCGGGTACGGCTGGCCGGGCTGTTGCGGGTAGGGCTGCTCCGCCTGGGGCGGGTACGGCTGCTCGGCCTGGGGCGGGTAGGGCTGGCCCGGCATGGGCTGGCCGGGCATCGGCGGGGCGGCGACCGGCGGCGGGTTGCCGTCGCTGGTCCACAGACCGTGCATCTGCTGGTGCCGGACGAAGTCCTCCGCCACCATCGCCGCGAGGTTGAAGTACGCCTCCCGCACCTTGGGCCGCATCATGTCGAGGTCGACCTCGGCACCGGCCGCGAGATGCTCGTCGAACGGAACGACGACGACGCCCCGGCACCGCGTCTCGAAGTGGCTGACGATGTCCTCCACCTTGATCATCTTGCCGGTCTCGCGGACACCCGAGATGACCGTGATGGACCGCGAGACGAGCTCGGCGTACCCGTGCGCGGACAGCCAGTCCAGCGTGGTGCTGGCGCTGCTCGCGCCGTCGACGGAAGGGGTCGAGATGATGATGAGCTGGTCGGCGAGGTCGAGCACCCCGCGCATCGCGCTGTAGAGCAGACCCGTGCCCGAGTCGGTCAGGATGACCGGGTACTGCTTGCCGAGCACGTCGATCGCGCGCCGGTAGTCCTCGTCGTTGAACGTCGTCGAGACGGCCGGGTCCACGTCGTTGGCGATGATCTCCAGCCCGGAGGGGGCCTGGGAGGTGAACCGCCGGATGTCCATGTACGAGTTGAGGTAAGGGATCGCCTGGACCAGGTCACGGATGGTGGCCCCGGTCTCCCGCCGCACACGGCGGCCGAGGGTGCCCGCGTCCGGGTTGGCGTCGATCGCGAGGATCTTGTCCTGCCGCTCGGTGGCCAGCGTGGAGCCGAGCGCGGTGGTCGTGGTCGTCTTGCCGACGCCGCCCTTGAGGCTGATGACGGCGATGCGGTAGCACGACAGCACGGGCGTGCGGATGAGCTCCAGCTTCCGCTGCCGCTCGGCCTCTTCCTTCTTGCCACCGAGCTTGAACCGGCCGCCGCCGGCCGCCGGGCGACTGCTCTTCGCCTTCTGCCTCTTGTTGTTGAGCAGCCGGTCGGAGGACAGCTCCACGGCCGCCGTGTAACCCAGCGGGGCGGCACCCGGGTTGACCGGCTGCCGCTGGTCGTGCTGGATCGGCTGCGGCCAGGCGGCTCCGGTACGGGGGTCCATCGGGGGCTGCGGGACGTGGGGGTCCTGGGGCGCCTGTGCCTGTGCCTGCGGCTGTGCCTGCGGTTGCGGGGAGGCCTGTGGTGGCTGGGGGACATGAGGTGCCCCAGGTCCCTGCGGGGGCTGACCGGCGAAGCCCTGGGGTGCTCCTGGAGGCGTTCCGTGGGGAGCGCCGGTGGGGGTGGTCCGCCCGTCGGCCTGCTGCGGGATCCCGGCGTGCGGCTGGGGTCCCGGGGGCACCTGGGCGGCCGGGGGCTGCGGGAAGCCGTAACTACCGGGCGCGGCCGGGGGCGTGGGCGCGGGACCGGCGGAGGGCTGGGGGAAGCCGTAGCCGGGCTGGGCGTTGGGGGTGGGGGGTAGGGGGAAGCCGTAGCCGGGCTGAGTGTTGGGGGCGGGGGGCTGCGGGAAGCCGTACCCGGGCTGGGCGTTGGGAGCAGGGGGCTGCGGGAAGCCGTAGCCCGGCTGGGCGTCGGGGGCAGGTGCCGGGTTCGGGACCTGCGGTTGCTGCTGAGCGGTAGGTGCCGGGGCCGGAGGCTGGGGGAAGCCGTATCCGGGCTGTGGGGCGGGCGCGGGCGCGGCCGGGCCCCAGGCGGGCGGCGCGGGCGGCTGCTGGGCCGCCGCGGGCGCGGACGGGTCCGTCTGCTGGGGCTGGGGCTGTGCCTGCGGGTCCGGCTGGGCCTGCGGGTCCGGCTGGGCCGGCCACTGGGCCGCAGGGGCGGGCGCGGCCGGCTGGTACGACGGCGGCAGCGGCGGCACCTCGCTCTGCGGGGCCTGCGGAACGGTCCAGGCGGGCGGTGCCGGCGGTACGGCGGCCTGAGCCTGCGCCTCCTCCGTCGCCTCGGCTTCCTCCGCCTCCTCGGACGGCAACTCGTCCTCGGAGCCCGGCTCTGCCACAGCGGGCTCCTGCGGCTCCTGCGGCCCGGCGGCGGACACCGCGGCGTCCGAGCCGTCGGCGTCTCCGGCCTCGCTCTCAGTCTCCGCGGCCACCGAGGTCTCATTCGACGCGTCGGGCTCGTCGGCGGAGACGGAGACCTCCGCTTCCGCGTCCGAGGGCTCCGCGCCATCCGCGAAGGCGTGGTCGGCCGCACCGTCTTCGGATGCCCCGGCAGCCTCCGCCGAGGGCCCGGAGCTGTGGGCGGCTTCGGAGTTCTGGGCGGCTTCGGAGGCGGCATCGCCGTCCGCCGTGTCCGGCGCCGATTGGGCCGCCGCCCGCTCCGCGATCTGATGCCTGAGCGCGACCGGCGAGAAGCGCATGGTGGCACCGCTCTCGAGATCCCCGGTGGAGGTGTCGTCCTCCTCGGCGGCCGACGCACCCGTGGCGTCGCCCTGACGGGGGAAGCCCGCGCTCGGCACCGGCTGCACCGGCGCCTGCGGCTGCGGTTCGAATCCGCTGCCCTCCGGCAGCCTCGGCACGGCGCCGTGCCCTGCGGGAGGCGCGGGGTGCACGGGAGGCGCAGGGGGCGCGGGCGGAGTGAAAGGCGCCCCCGCAACAGGTGCCGGGGGCGGCGGGAACGGCGCCCCCGGTACAGCCGGAGGAGGCGGCGCGAACGGCCCACCAGGCGTCATGTTCGCCTGGACAGGCGAACCCGCCCCCGGAACCGGACCCCCGACCAGGAAATCACCCCCCGGAGCACCCGGAGCACCCGGAGCACCCGGAGCACCCGGAGCACCCGGAGCACCCGGAGCACCCGGAGCACCCGGGCCCGCCGCCGGACCGGCCCCCGGACCCGGAGCCGTACCCCAACCGGGACCCGCTTCCGATCCGCCTCCCGAAGAGTCTCCCGATCCGTCCCCCGCACCGGTGGCGGGCCCCGCATCGGTGTCGGACCCCGACCCGGTGTCGGAACCCGATCCCGACCCTCCGGCGTTCTGCGTGTACCAAGCCGGCGGCGCGTAGTCGATGGTGAACTCGCCCGTCATCTCGATGGAGGAATCCGCGTCGGGCTGGTCATCGCCGGGTGTGGCCCAGCCCCCGCGCATCCCGTCCCGATCGCTGCTCACAATTCCTCCTGGTGTGGTCGAGCACCCTCATGCCGTGCCGGGGCGACCGAGTTGCTTGTCGTCCGAAGTGGTTCGAGGCCGGCCGAGTTGTCCGAGGCAGGTCGTCCGACGCACAGGCCCTCCCCGGGTCGCCGACACCCGCCCCACGGCTTCCGGTGCCGCGCCCCGCACCAGCCTAATCATCAGGTGCCCCGTCTCGGCAGGCCCGCCCGTCCCTCAGTACCAGTCCATCACGTCCACCACGGCCCGACGCAAGCCACCTGCCCAGGACCACGGGCCGAGCGGAGAACCGCCGCCCGCAGAGCGGCAAACCGCTTCCCCCGAGCGGAAGCCACCCACCCGAGCGGAAGCCGCCCACCCGAAGGGAAGCCGCCCTCCCGAGCGACGAACCGCCGCCCGTCGCCCCTCACCCGCCCACCACCACCTGGCGCGCGGACGCCCCCGCCCCGCCACCAGCGCCCCGCCCGCCTCAGTCCATCCGCCGGGGCCTGCCCAGCAGCCCGATCTCCGCGTCCGTCGGCTGCGTCATCACGTACTGCCGGTCGCGGTCGGTGCACCACAGGGTGAAGCCGTCGACGAGGGTGGGCAGCGCCTCCACGTTCTCCCGGGGCAGCGTCAGGGCGCGGCCCAGTTCGGCGGCTTCGTCCGGCGAGATCCGCTGCACACCGACGAGCCGGGCCTGCCGGATGAGGCGCGGCGCCACCGGGCTGAGGTACGGCAGCAGCGTCAGCACGGCCTGCCAGGGCCCGGACGCCACCCGTCCGCGCGGCGGACGCATACCGCAGTCCCGCACCACCAGTACGGGCGTCCCCGCGGAGGCGCCCTGCGGAGGCACCCGGCCGACCTCGTACACCGCGAGGCCGTTCTGTCCGCCGCCCATGGCGTGCACCATCTGCGCCCAGGCCTGCGGCCGCCCCGTCTCCACGGCGACCCGGGCCCCGGTCGCCGCCGCCCTCAGCGCGAGGACCTGCGCGGTCCACAGACCCCCGATGAGGACGACGTCGTACGGCGTGGGCCGGTTGAGCCCCAGCACGGCGGGCCGTCCCTCGGCGTCGACACCGATGACGACCCCGTCGTCGCCTATGGGCAGCGCGAGCGAGGCCAGTTGCTCCACGGTCGACGAGTGGCGGCCGTGCCGCGGGCCGATGAGGCCGAAGCCGCTGCGCAGCGCCCCTACCGCCCGCCGGCCCGCGGAGGGTTCCGGCCGGCCGGCGGTGGTGGCCGCCCCGGTCGTCATCGCCGTCACCGAACACCTCCGAGGGGCAGAGTGGCCAGGATCCCGGGCACCTGTTCCCGGTCGAGGCGGACCAGGCCCGCGCCGGTGTGCCGGGCCGCGCCCTGCACCGCGCGCCGGGCCGCCACGAGTTCGTCGTCACTGCGGCCCGTCACCCGGATGTGGCCGCTCAGGGACACCTCCTGCCGGTCACCGCGCGCGAGGGCGACGCTGAACGTCGTGGCGAGCGCGGGAACCGACGTGACCAGGGCGACGAACTGCGGCAGGGACGGCGCGTTGCCGCCGCCCAGCGAGGGCCATCGCCGTAGCCAGTACGTCGTGTGCCGGCGGTTGTCGCAGCGCCAGCTCCGGCCGGATTCCTCCGTCCGCCGCTCCACCGCTCCGGTCCGACCGGCCTCCGCCGTGATCAGCGGGTTGGCACAGGCCGACGTGGCGATGGCGGCCGTCAGCTGCTCCTCGTCGAGGAGGGACGCGCGGAACCCGGCCCCGGTGAGCCGGCTCGCGAGGTGGTCGGCGGCCCGCACCACGCACTTCTGGGCGCCGACGAGACCGCCCCCGCGCGCGGCCACCGCCTCCGGACACAGCTCCGGGTCCAGCTTCAACGCGATCCACGTGATGCGTACGGCCGGAGCGCCGGTCTGCTCCTGAAGGGGCGCGTAGTTGGCCACGGCCACGGACTGCGGGGGCAGGTGCAGCGCGGGCGCGGGCTGGGTGTGCAGCACGATCTGTGCGGACTCCAGGCGGATCCCGTCCACGTCCAGCGCGTCGTGCACCAGGGCGAGCGGCAGCGGCTGCCGGTTGCGCTCGGCCCGCAGGGCGGTCGCGTCCGCCTCCACCAGGAGCACGGCGGTGACGAACGAGCCGTCCCCGACGATCCCGACGGGCCGCCGGTCACGGCCGCCGTAGGTGTACGTCCGCAGACTGGGGTCGCACTCCAGGGCCGGTGCGAAGCCCGGTTCGGTCCCGGGCGGTATCTCCAGGGCCGCGGCCACGCGCTGCCGGGCCTTCAACGACCGTGCCGTGGCCAGCCATTCCGGCAGGGAGCGGCCGCGCCGGCGGGCGACGGAGAGCACCACCAGCACGACGGCGACGGCTCCCGCCACCGCGAGACCGACCGGGCCGACCGCCCAGCCGACGAGCAGCACGGCGGCCGCGATCTCCCACAGGACCAGCCGTTGCAGGCGGAATGCCCCGGCCTGCCCCGAACGCGCCCTGAGCTGGGGCACGCCCGCCGCCGACGCCCGCTGAGGTGTGTGCGGCCGGGGCGCCGAAGAGCCCCGCCCCCGTGACCGGCCGGAGCGCTCACGCGTTCCCGAAGCCATCACCCGATCCCCCCGTTTCGCTCACGACTCGTCCGTGTTTCCGCACCGCACCGGGCACTTGACGGCCCGGGAACCCTACCCGCTCCCCAAATCCCCGCGGACACCAGGCATAGTAGGGGGCCGCTCTGACATCGGGGGCGGGGAACTGGCCCCGCGAGTGCGGCCAGGACGGGAAACGGGGAGAGACACAGACAGATGGCATCCCGGCGCGATCAGCTCAATGCCTACACCTTCGCGAAGCGCCGTACACTCGCGGCCTTCCTCCAGTCGTCGACCGACGGTTCGGAGGAGGGGGCGCCGAGACCGCTGCGCGCGGTTCTGCCCAGCGTCATCGTGGGGGTGATCGTGATGGCCGTCTTCGGGGCGTGGGGCATGCTCAAGCCGACCGCGCCGACGGGCTGGGACACCCCCAACGCCAAGGTGATCGTGGCCAGCGATTCGACCACGCGCTACGTCGTGCTCAAGACCGACGGCCAGGTCCAGCTGCACCCGGTCCTCAACATGGCCTCCGCCAAGCTGCTCCTCGACGCGGGGGAGGGCGACGTCGTCACCGTCGCCGAGTCCGTCCTCGACAACGGCGACATCCCGCACGGAGTCACCATCGGCATCCCGTACGCCCCCGACCGGCTGCCCTCGGCGTCCGAGGCGAGCACCGCGAAACGCTGGGTGGTCTGCGAACGCCCGGGCGCGGGCGGCGGCGACTCCGTCCAGAAGGCCGCGCTGGTGCTCTCCACCCGCGACATGAAGGTCACCGACGGCAAGGGCCGCCTCACCGGCGGCCAGCTGCTCTACGTGGCGGACCCCGACGGCAAGCGCTACGTCGTCGACGCGGACGGCAGGGCGTACGCCGTCGACGCGAGCGACGAACTGCTGCTGCGCGCCCTGGTCGGCTCCAACCGGCAGCCGCAGCGGGTGTCCGCGGAGTGGCTGGCGACCCTGCACCAGGGCGACGCCATCACCTTCCCCGCGATCGACGGGCAGCCGGGCGCCGCGGCCGGCGCGCCGGGCCAGCTGGACGACTCGGCCAACAGGGTCGGCATGGTCCTCAAGGCGTTCGACAACAACGCGGAGCAGTACTACGTCGTCCTGCCCGGCCGGGTCGCCCCCGTGTCCGCCTTCGTCGCCCAGCTGCTGCTGTTCAGTGAGGAGCTCGCCGAGCTCGACCAGGCCGGGCAGGCCCGTGAGGTCAGCCCCGGCGCGATCGTTCCGGGCAAGGAGTTCGGCACCGAGCACCGCTGGCCGACCGGGGACCCCACGCCCGTCAACGACGCGTCGACGGCCTCCGGCAGCCGCAGCACGGTCTGCAACGTCCTGCGCGGGGTGAACGCCGACACCGGCGCCACCACCCTGAGCACCTGGGTGGGCACGGACTTCCCGGAGAAACTGCCGGCCGGTTCCTCCAGCGCCTACGTCACACCGGGCTCCGGCCAGCTCTACCGCCAGTTCCAGGGGAAGGCGACCAAGGACGGCCCCGTCTTCCTCGTCACCGACACCGGCCTGCGCTACGTCCTCCAGTCCAACGCCGACAGCGCCACGGACGACGCGGGCATCGGCACGACGGCCAAGGAGCGCGAGCAACTCCAGCAGGAGGCCCAGCAGGCCCAGACGCGCCTCGGCTACAAGGGCGTGGACGCCGCGCCGATCCCCACCGCGTGGTCGGAGTTCCTGCCCACGGGCCCGCGTCTGTCGACGGCCGCGGCACGCCAGCCGCAGGGCTCGTGAGGAGGACACCGACGATGGTGCTGCGCACGGCGCTCGCGGCGGCCGCGAGCCTGCTGACCACGGCCACGGTCCTGGCACCCCCCGCGGCCGCCGCGGACACGTTGCCCTACTCGGACCAGTGCCAGTTCCCCAACGGCCTGTACTCCGGCCGCCCCTGGTCCCTCCAGCGCGTCCTCCTGGAGGAGCTGTGGAGCCAGTCCAAGGGCAAGGGGGTGCGGGTGGCCGTCATCGACACGGGCGTGGACGTGCAGAACCCGCAGCTCACCGATGCGGTCGATGCCGCGAGCGGCCGCAACCTCCTGCCGAAGAACCTCAAGGACGAGGACGGCGAGCCGATCGAGCGCGGCAAGGAGAACGGCACGACGGACACCGTCGGCCACGGCACCAAGGTGGCCGGCATCATCGCCGCCCGCCCCGCCGACGGAACCGGCTTCGTGGGACTGGCCCCCGAGGCGACGATCATCCCGATCCAGCAGAACGACGCGGAGGGCCACGGCACCACCGAGACCCTGGCCACCGCGATCCGTTACGCGATCCAGGCCAAAGCCGCGGTCATCAACATCTCCCAGGACACCTCGAACGCGCTGAAGCCCTCCTCCGACCTGGAGAAGGCGATCGACGAGGCCCTCGCCCAGAAGATCGTCGTGGTGGCGTCGGCCGGCAACGACGGTGTCGGCGGCAACGTCAAGGAGACGTACCCCGCCTCCTACGAGGGCGTCCTGGCGGTCGCCGCCTCCGACCGCAACAACGAACGCGCCTCCTTCTCCCAGTCCGGCGACTTCGTCGGCGTGGCGGCCCCCGGCGTCGACATGATCTCGACGGTCCCCCAGGGCGGCCACTGCTCCGACAACGGTACGAGCTTCTCCGCGCCGTACGTCGCGGGCGTCGCGGCGCTGATCAAGGCGAAGCACCCGGACTGGACCGCCCGCCAGGTCGTGGCCCAGATCGAACAGACCGCGGAGCGCACGATCGCCGGCCACGACCGTCTGGTCGGCTGGGGCGTGGTCGACCCCGTCCGCGCCCTCACCGAGGACGACCACCCCCTGGAGTCCCCCGATCCCCAGGAGGGTCTCACCCGAGCCCAGGCCCCCACCGCCGCGAAGCTCCAGGTGGGCGAGACCGCCGACGAACGCAACGCCCGCCTCGCCATGTACGTGGCCGTGGCGGCGGCGGTGCTCGTTGCGGGACTCGGTGGCACGGCGGTCGCGATCCGGGACGCGCGGCGGCGGGCGCGGAGGGTCGCGGGGGCGGAGTAGAAGCGGCCACGGGCCGAGCGCGGCCCCGGACCGCAGGCCGCCGGACGTGAAGGACCGGTGAAGCTTCGAGCGGCTATAGCACACCTGTCGCATAAGGAAGTTGGGACTGTCGTACCTAGTCATTAGAGTGGTCGTGTTGCAGTCATGAACACTTGAGGAGCGTGAGCTGCTCAGGACAGCAGCGGACAACGGGGAGGGAAAGCTTCGTGCTTGCGGACATGGGGGGCTCCGCCGACGTACGGCGTGGGCTGATGGCGCTCTCGAAGTTCAAGAAGCGGGTGGACGACCTGCTGAAGGCCTTCGAGGATTCGGCTGGAGGGTCGTCGAAGGTCGCGACGCACAGCCTGTCGCAGAGTGCGTTCGGCACGGGCAACTTCCCGGAGGCGAAGACTCTCCACCTGGAGTACGAGCGCGTTCACGAACGCATCACGTCGCTGTCCAAGTCGCTCGGGCTGCAACTGGAGGCGATGTACATCGCCGTCCACGGCGTGGACGTCACCTTCGACAACCTCGAAGAGGACCTGCGGTACCGGTTCCACGAGATCCGCGCCGAGGTCAACCAGGAACGTGACGAGATGCTGCACGAGCAGATCAAGCGTGACAACGACGCCGACCACACCGACGCGGGGTACTGATGAGCGGCGACAGGAAGCAGCCGGACCTCTACCAGGCGGAGCACCAGGAGGCCGCCCGGCAGAACGACACCCTTGACGCGGTCACGGACATGACCCGGATCGTCAGCCCCTTCGGGTCCGCCAGGGGCATCCACTTCGGCAAGACCAGCTTCGAGAACCACGAGCTCAACCAGATGATCGACATCGTCGAGTCCGCGAGCCCGGAGCTGCTGGAGAGCGCGGGCACGGCCCTGGTCGCGGCCCGTGACGCCATCAACGACGCCGCCAACGAGCTGAGCCGCAACCTGGGCGACGTCGACTGGGAGGGCGAGGCCCACACCGCCTTCTACAACTGGGGTACCGACCTGGTCACCACCGCTCTCTCCCTCGCCTCCTACACCGACGTGGTCGGCACCCAGGTCATGGCCGCGAGCTCCGGCCTCGCCTCCGTACGCAAGTCCATGCCCCCGCGCGACAACCGCACCGACCCCAAGACGGTCGACGACATCCCGGTGGTCAAGCAGGTCGACACCAACGACGAGTACACGGCGGCGGTGAAGGCGGAGAGCCACCGGCAGGAAGCCATCAACCAGATGTACCGCCTGGCGTCGTTCTACACGGTGTCGAGCGGGACGATGCAGTCGGCCGAGGAGCCGGTGTTTCCGAAGATGCCGAGTGTGGGGGTGCCTGCGCCGGCGCCGGACCGCGGCTTGGATATCGGAGCACCGATTCAAGGGTCCCTTGCCAGCGTGAGCGACTCGGAAAGCACCGGGCATCGCTCTGCTGGCTCGGACCCGGCGGTGGTGCGTGCGAGCGCGGGGGAGTTGCCGTCGTCCAACAAGCCCGCGTACGAGGCTGTTGCATCTCCGGAGCGGCACGTCGGAACAGAGATCGACAGCGTCGGCACGTTGCCGCCGCAGGAGACCATGAAGCCGACGCCCGTCACATCGCCGTCGACGACCCCCAACGTCACCCCCGTAGGAACGGCTCCGCCTTTCGTCCCCGTTGCGGCACCCCCTGCAGCGCGCGGTCAGATCGGGCGCACCTCGGGCTTCGGCGGAGTGTCCGCGACCAGGACGCCCACTTCGGCGCAGGGGCGAGCCGGTGGTACGTCGGCGGGACGTACAGGAACCGGTGGCACCGGACCGCTCGGACGTGCTGCCGCGTCAGGACAGGCAGGTGGCCGTGCGCCGGGCGCCGCAGGTCGAGGCGTGGTCGGCGGGGTGCCGAGGGCTGCCGGAACGGCGGCAGGCAAGGCCGGTGGCGTCCCACGCGGTCCTGTCACCGGGAACGGTGCCACGAGCCCGGGGCGTACGGGCGCCGGCCGCGGGGGCATCGGGCGCACCACCGATGGCGTCGTCGGCGGGAAGCCCGTCAAGGGAGCTACCCCTGGCGCCAACGGCTCCAGGGTGCCGCGGGGTACCGTCATCGGAGGTCAGAACGCACCCGCCTCGCGCGCCACGGGTGAAAGGCCGGGCCAGCGTGGGGTGATCAAGGCACCGGGTTCGACGGCAGCCTCGGAACAGACACCTCGCCGTCCTGTCGGTAGTCCTGGCGGCGTGGTCGGAGCGCCGAAGGAACGCGCTTCCGGCCCCAGGAACGGCGGGCACACCCCTGGCGGCATCGGCGTGACGCGGGGGTCCGTGAGCGATAAGGGTCCCGGCAAGACGCGTGCGCGCCGTGACGAGCGGCGCGACGGGGCGTCGTCGACCGACTGACCGGACAAGAGCGAGGGCGAACAGAGGCATGGTGGCAGGGAGCAGCCGACGCGACAGGTGGAGCGCGCCTATCGCGGGACGGAACGGGAGACGGGTTTCCGCCGTTTTTTCAGCGCTTGGCGCCTTTGCCGTCCTCTCGGCAGGCCTGGCTCCAAGTGCGTCAGCCGCGGACGTCCAGTCCCAGCAGTGGTACTTGTCGGCGATGAAGGCAGACGAGATGTGGAAGGTGAGTACCGGCAAGGGCGTCAAGGTGGCCGTTGTCGATTCCGGAGTCAACCCCGACACTGCCTCTCTGAACGGCCAGGTACTCGCTGGCGAGGTACCCGGGGCCGTCGCCTACAAGGCGACTGAGGACTACGACGGCCACGGCACGAGCATGGCGGAACTGATCGCCGGGACCGGTGCCGATGGGGGCCTGAAGGGGTTGGCGCCGGGGGCGAAGATCGTTCCCTACCGGATCGCGACGAGCCAACTGAAGAACGACAGCGAGAAAAAGAAAGCTCCCGCACTGCCGGACGTGATCAGGGCGATCGCTGATAGTGACGTGCAGATCATCAGCATGTCTTTCGGTGAGGACATCGACAGACCCGAGGACTTGGCGGCTATCAAGTACGCGCAGTCCAAGGGCAAATTGATGATTGCCGCCACAGGCAACGACGCCCAGGAAAAGAACTTCATCGGATACCCAGCCGCCTACCCCTACGTAGTCGGCATCGCCGCCTCGGACGAGTCCGGCACCGTCGGAAAGTTCTCCGAGTACGGCAACTACGTCGACCTGGCCTCGCCCGGCCTGGACGTCCCCACGTGGTGCGACAACACCTTCCAGTCGTACTGCCCGAGCCAGGGCACCAGCCAAGCCACCGCCATAGCCTCCGCCTCCGCCGCCCTCATCTGGTCCGCCCACCCCGACTGGACGGCCAACCAGGTCCTCGCCAGCCTGATCGACACCGCCGGACGTGACTGGGCGAAGGACGACCCGAGCACGTACCTCGGGTACGGGCTCATCCGGCCCCGCAAGGTGCTGGAGGACAGCGACTACGACCCCGGCGCGGCCGGTACCGACCCGCTCGCGAAGGAGAACGTGACGGGCGTCACGGGTGACGACTCGCCCGCTCCTTCCTCCTCCACCTCGTCACAAGCGTCCAACGGCGCTTCCGGCGGCCAGGCTACGGCTGCGGGATCGAGCACGGAACCGTCCGACAACACCACCCTGTGGGTGGCTCTCGGCGCCGCGGGAGCCGTCCTGGTGATCGGTCTCGGTGCCTTCGCGGTGATCCGCTCACGTCGAGGAGCATGACCGCTCACGCCGACAGCCACAACCGTTCCAACGCACCACAGCTCTTACGAAAGGGAGTGCCGACATGGTCGACCGCAAGCTCAATGACAGCGACGTAAAGCAACTTCAGACCGAAGTCATCGATCGCTACGACAACATCCGGCAGTCGCTCGCGAAGCTGCAGGGCACGATCGACATGATCGAGAAGGCCTGGACGGGCCAGGGCGCCAACGCGTTCAACACGAAGCAGACGGAGATCAACGGCCGGATGGTCTCCATCGGCAAGATGCTCGACGACTTCCTCGAGGGCATCCACATGACCGCGACCGACAAGCGCAACCTCGAGGACCAGATCGAGGCCGACCTGAACAAGATCTCGACCGAGGACCTCGGTGGTAAGACCTCGGCTCTCAACAGCTACTGACGATCCGTCGACGGCACCGAGCCGCCGTCACACCATCTTCTGAGAAACGAGGAACAAGATGTCCGGAGCCCACTACGACGAGCTTGCCGTCACGTACGGCACGATGGACGCGCTCGCCACCGAGCTCGGCGACCAGGCCAAGAAGCTCGAGGACGACCTCGAGGCCCTGAAGCAGGCGGTGCTGAAGGTGTCCGCGGGCTGGGGCGGCGAGGCGTACAGCGAGTTCGAGAAGAAGACCAAGAAGTGGGACGAGCACGCCCGGGCCATCCACGCGGCGCTGGTCCAGATCTCGCAGAAGGTCCACACCGCCGGCGGTGACTACCGTGGTGGCGACCTGAAGGGCGCCAGCTACTTCATGTGACGCCGGCGGCGTGGTTCGACGGGGTGGGTACGCGCGGGAGGTGCCCACCCTTTGCCGTACCCGCGGTACCGGCTCAAGACGCCGGCGTGTGGCGCCCCTTCCACCCGGCCCACGCCGAGCGAGGACACACGACGGCGGGCCCAGGAGGCTCTCCTCCCGGACCCGCCGCTCACCGCCGGAGGGGCGAGCCCCGGCGGTACCGCCTCAGTAGACGCCCTCCGGCGCCAACCCCACCTGCACCAACGGCTTCCCCCGCCGTCGCGAGACGAAGATCCCGCGTCCCGCGGGCATCGGCCGGGGCCGGACCCCGCCGAGGAGGTCTCCCTCTCCGGGATCGCCCGCGAGCACCACGCCCTGCGCGCCGAGTTCCTTGATGCGCTGCATGAACGCCTCGTAGGAGGCGCGACCCGCGCCGGCCGTGGAGCGGGCGATGATGAAGCGGACGCCCACGTCCCGGGCGAAGGGGAGCAGTTCGGTGAGACCGGCCAACGGGTTTCCGCTGGACGTCGCCACGAGGTCGTAGTCGTCGATGACGACGAACACCGTCGGACCCCGCCACCAACTGCGGTCCCGCAGCTCCCGCGCGGTCACCTCGGCGGTCGGCGTGCGGCGCTGCATCAGGTTGGCGAGGGCGGACATGTGGTGGTCCATGGCGTTGGACATCGGAATGTACTCGGCCAGATGGGAGGCCGGGGTGACGTCCAGCAGGGAGCGCCGGTTGTCGACGACGAACAGCTTGCACTCGTCGCCGGAATAGCGTTCCGTCAGCTGCCTGATCAGCAGCCGCAGCAGATTCGACTTGCCCGACTCGCTCTCGCCGAAGACGAGGAAGAACGGATCCTGTTCGAAGTCGACGAAGACCGGTTCGAGGTTGTTCTCGTCGAGGGCGAAGGCGACACCCTGCTGCGGGAACCGGTCGCCCGCCGGCAACTCCGCGGCGGGGAACTCCCGCGGCAGCAGCCGCACCTCGGGAGCGGGCGGCGCCTGCCAGTGGCGGGTGACCTCCGCCGCCAGCGCCTGCGTGGCGTCCGAGAGGTCCGTGTCCGAGGCCAGCCCGTCGATACGCGGCACCGCCGCCATGAAGTGCAGCTTCTGCGGCGACTGACCGCGGCCCGGGACCCCCGCCGGGACGTTCGCGGCGATCTTGCGGTCCAGCTCGGAGTCCATCGTGTCGCCGAGCCGCAGCTCCAGGCGGTTCATCAGGTGGTCCTTCATGTTCGACCGGACCTCCATGGAACGCGAGGCCGTCACGACGACGTGGATGCCGTAGCCGAGACCGCGCGCCGCCATCTCCAGGACGATCGGCTCCAGGGTCTCGTAGTCGGCGCGGAAGTTGCCCCAGCCGTCGACGATCAGGAAGACGTCGCCCCAGGGCTGGTCCGTCACCGAGATCTCACCCCGTGCCCGCCGCGCCCGGAAGTCGCCGATCGACGGGATGCCCGCCGAACGGAAGTACTCCTCGCGGCGGGTCATCACGCCGTACACCTCGGCCACCGTGCGCCGCACCCGCTCCGGGTCCAGGCGCGAGGCCACTCCGCCGACGTGCGGGAGCCCGGCCACGGCCGCCATACCGCCGCCGCCGAAGTCGAGGCCGTAGAACTGCACCTCGTACGGCGTGTGGGTCAGGGCGAAGGAGCAGATCAGGCTGCGCACCAGCGTCGACTTGCCGGACTGCGGGCCGCCCAGGATCTGCATGTGGCCGGCCGCGCCGGAGAAGTCCACCCAGAGGGCGTCACGACGCTGCTCGTACGGCTTGTCCACCAGCCCGACCGGCACGACCAGACGGCCCGCGCCCTCGTAGCCGGGCTGTGTGAGGCCGCGGCCCGGCACCGCGGCGAGCCCCGGCAGGAGCGCGTCGAGCGACGGCGGGCTGTCCAGCGGAGGCAGCCACACCTGGTGCGCCGCCGGGCCCTGCGCCTCCAGCCGGCGCACGATCACGTCGAGGACCGTGTCCGCGAGGGCCTCGTCGACCTCGGGCTCGTCCACCGCGGTCCGCTGCTGGGGCACCTGCGCGTACCGCACCGGCACCTCGGCCGCCGTGAACAGCACCGGCCGCCGGTCCACCGGCAGCGCCGCGCCGGCCGGCCCGGTGCGCTGCGGGCCCGAACGGTAGACGCCGGAGACGTAGGCCGCCTTGAACCGCACCATCTCGTCCGTGCCGAACTTCAGGAAGCCCGACCCCGGTACGTTCGGCAGCTCGTAGGCGTCGGGCACGCCGAGCGCGGCACGCGACTCCGCCGCCGAGAACGTCCGCAGACCGATGCGGTACGACAGATACGTCTCCAGGCCGCGCAGCCGGCCCTCCTCCAGGCGCTGGGAAGCCAGCAGCAGGTGGACGCCGAGCGAGCGGCCGATACGGCCGATCTGCACGAACATCTCGATGAAATCCGGCTTCGCCGTCAGCAGTTCGCTGAACTCGTCGATCACCAGCACCAGGGAGGGGATGGGCTGCAGCGGCGCGCCCGCCGCCCGAGCCTTCTCGTAGTCGTGGATGTTGGCGTAGTTGCCGGCGTCCCGCAGCATCTCCTGACGCCGGTTGAGCTCGCCGCGGATGGAGTCGCCCATGCGGTCGACCAGGGTCAGGTCGTCGGCCAGGTTGGTGATGACGGCCGCGACGTGCGGCATCTGCGCCATGCCGGCGAAGGTCGCGCCGCCCTTGAAGTCGGCGAGGACGAAGTTCAGGGTCTCCGAGGAGTGGGTGACCGCCAGGCCCAGCACCAGCGTGCGCAGCAGCTCGGACTTGCCGGAGCCGGTCGCGCCCACGCACAGGCCGTGCGGGCCCATGCCCTCCTGGGCCGCCTCCTTCAGGTCGAGCATGACGGGACGGCCGTCCTCGCCGACGCCGATCGGCACGCGCAGCCGCTCCGCCAGCGAACGCGGCCGCCAGGTGCGCCGCGGGTCGACGGACGCCGCGTCGCCCAGATTCAGCAGGTCGGTGAATTCCAGGTTGGCCAGCAGCGGTTCGTCGTCGTCGCCGCCGGACGCCATCCGCAGCGGCGCCAGCTGCCGCGCGAGCACCTCGGCGGCCTCGTACGACAGGACGTCGGGCGTCCCCTCGTAGACCACACCGTGCCCCGACTCCAGGCGCAGCGCGCCCGGCTGTACGACGATGTCGAGGTCGCCGCCCGCCCCGGTCAGCTCGCCGGGCACGATCTCGAGGACCGTCACGCCCTGGAGGCCCTCGGGGTTGGCCAGGAGCGAGTCCGGGGGGAGCGAGAGGCCGTCGAGGACCACGACGATGTGCGGCTCGTCCGGCAGGGGCGCGGCGCCGGGGTGGAAGCGGGGGCGCCCGGTGAGCCGGGACGACAGCAGGTTCTCCAGTTCACGCGCGTCACCGCCGATCAGCCGACGGCTGCCCGCGCCGTCCACGGCGTCCGGCGCCTGCACGTGCGGCAGCCACTTGGCCCACTCCCAGTGGGCCAGTTCGTCCCGGCCCGCCGCGATGACGACGACCAGGTCCTCGGGGGAGTGCAGCGCGGCCAGCGAACCGGTCAGGGCCCGGACCGAGGACCGTACCGACTGCGGCTCGCCGCTGACCGTCACGTGGTAGAAGGCCCGCAGCGAGACGGCCATCGGCAGGTCGTCCAGGGTGCCGTGGACGGCGAGGAACCGCTGCAGGGCACCCGCGGTCAACGGCTCCAACTGCTGGACGGGGCCGGTCTCCGGCGCGATGAGCGGCGTGGCGAGCGTCTGGGCACCGAGACCGACCCGGACCTGGGCGAAGTCCTCGTCGCCGGACCGCCGTTCCCACACCCGGCTGCCCTCGGCGACCAGCGCCCACAACTGCTCGGGGGAAGGGTGCAGGTAGTACTGCGCGTCCCGCTGCGCTCTGGCCGTGTCCGCGGTCGTGCGGCGGGTCTGCGCCAGGTAGCCCAGGTAGTCGCGGCGCATGTCCGCCAACTGCCCCTGGGAGCCGCGACGGAAGCGGACCACCATCGCGATGGACATGGCCACCGTCGAGGCGATCATCACCATGCCCATGATCTTCATGAACGGCTGCCCGTTCGTGAAGAAGAAGACCACCGAGCCGCCCATGCCGAGGGTCGGCAGCAGTTGCATCAGCACGCTCTCCTGATGCCCCCGCGGCAGCTCGGGCGGAGGCTGCACGGCGATCTCGCCCGTGGGCACCTCGGACGGCAGCGACCTCGGAGGACGCTTCACGACGATGTGGCTCACTGCTCACCAATTCCCTTGCCGGCCCCGGAAGTAGGTCCGCCAACCCCGTGTCAGGCGGACGCAGGCCGCCGCGCGATCCTACTGACTTCTCGTGGGACGAGAGGGAGGTAGGGTGCCGGATGTTCGCGTGAGCACATGCGGCAGGGGCCGTTGAGGCGGGGACATTCCGCGAGAATCGGGATGCTTCGGCGCTCGACGGCCGCTCGACGGCGTCGGTTCCACCGCCCGGCCGTATCCACCGGCACCGCGGGGCGCGAACCGGCGTGAAATCTTCACACCACCGACGCGGGACCATCACTGAGGGGGAGCAGCAGGTGAGCATCACGGCCTCCGCGGCAGCCACCGGGGGAGGGCACGGGACGGGAGCCGCCTCCCGGACGGGCCTCGGCTTCTGCCGGGTCACGATCGTCGCGCCCGACAGCAGGATCGACGTCGCCCTGCCCGACGACATCCCCGTCGTCGACATCTATCCGGAGATCCTCCGGCTCTCCCGGCAGAGCCCCGCCGAGGGCGCCCCGGTCGGTTACCACCTGGTGCGCCGGGACGGCAGGGTCCTCGACGGTTCGCGCTCCTTCGCCGCCCAGCACATCCTCGACGGCGAACTCCTCACCCTGCGCCCCTTCGCCGAGTCGCTGCCCCCGGCCGTCCACGACGACGTGTCCGAGGCGATCGCCTCGGCGGTGACGCGCGAACACACCCTGTGGAGCGGCGACCTGACCCGCGCCGCGGGCCTCGTCGGCGGAGGCGTCCTGCCGGCCCTGCTCGCCTTCGTCGCCTGGACGGGCGACCCCCGCCACGACATGCACTCGCTGCCCGGCGTCCTCGCCGCGGTCACCGGCGTCCTGCTGGTCGCCCTCGCCTGCGTACGGGCCCGCGTCTACGACGACCGGCCCTCGGCCGTCGCCCTCGGGCTCGGTGCGCTGCCGAACATCGGTGTGGCGGGTTCCGGCCTCCTCCCGCTCGCCGACGGCCAGGGCATCGGCAAGCTCCAGTTCCTCCTGGCCTGCGCGGCGGTCCTGCTCGCCGCGGTCCTGCTCACCCTGTGCTCCCCCGGCGGCGACGCGCCCTTCGTCGCCGGCGCGGTCGCTTCCGGCGTCGGCCTGGCGGCGGTGTTCGCGGCGATCCTCCTCCACTGGTCGCCGGCCGAGACCGCTGCCCTGTGCGCGCCCGTCGCGGTGGGGGCGCTGGCCTTCCTGCCCGGCCTGTCCATGCGCTTCGCCCGGCTGCCCATCGGATTCGACGCCCCGGACACCGCTCCCCGCAGCACCTACGGCGCCGATCCGGCCCCGCAGGAGCCGGTCGACGTGGAACGGATCGCCGCCCAGGCCCGCCGTGGCCACGAGCTCCTCGTCGGCCTGGTCGGTGGCTGCGCGGCGGTCGTCGTCGGCGCCTGCGCCGTGCTCGGCTTCTCCGACGGGGTCTGGGCCCAACTGCTCGCGCTGGCCGTCGGCATCGCCCTGCTGATGCGCGCCGGTCTCTTCCGGTACACCGCCCAGGTCGCCCCCCTCCTGGCCGCCGGCCTCGGCTCCCTCGTGCTCCTCGGGCTCGGTCTGGCGCTCAACCCGCCGTTCTCCGTGTTCCGTGACGCCCTGACGGGTGACCGCACCGACCTCGACATCCGCACGATCTGGCTCGTCGCGGCGATCGCGGCGACGTCCGCGGTCATCACCGCCGTCGGCCTGATCGCCTCCCGGGGCGGGGTCACCCCGTTCTGGGGGCGCTTCCTGGAGATCGCCGAGGGCTTCGTCCTGCTGACGCTGGTCCCGTTGGCGCTGGCCGTCTTCAACGTGTACACGGCCGTCCGGTCGATGACGAGCTGAACGCGGCGCCTCCATCCGGCGCCCGTCGGGAGTGTGCCGCGGACAGCGGTGGCCGACCGTGCGCGGCGCCGGGCGCGGTCGGCCGCCCGAATTTCGCACGCCGTCCGGGCGACCGGCCGCGTCCGGCCGAGCACCGTCCGGCCGAGCGCAGGACCGGTTCGCCGCCCGGCCGGACGGCCCGCCGGCCGCTCGGGCGCAGTACACGGAAAGGAACGTCGAGTGAGCTTCGGCCCGCCCCCGTCCATCTACACCCAGTCCGCCGTGACCGCCGAGGCCGTCCGGACCGGGCGGCGCCGGAAGGCACTGCTGTGGTCGCTGACCGTGGTCCTCGTCGCGGCACTGGGCACCGGTGGCTGGTTCCTCTGGGGCGCCGGCTCCGGACGGTCGAAGAGCCCCACGGACACGCCCGCCGCCCAGGGACGCCTCGACGTCCGGGAATCGGTGGAGGAGCCGCCCGCCAGTACCGTCGGCACGATGGCCTTCCGCCTCTCCGTGGACGACATGACCCCCGGCGAGAGCTACGAGATGCCCGGCATGTGGGCCACGGACAAGATCCTCGCCAAGGGCATCAACAAGACGCTCGTCGGCTTCCGCCTCGGCACCGACGCCTCGCCCGGTGACGAGAAGTGGAAGCTGGCCCTCGACGGCCCGATCTGCGGCTACACCCGCCATGTCACCAACGAGAACCGCACCGCCGTGCTGTACCGCGCGAGCACCGACGAGGAGGCCTTCTGCAACCACGTCGCCTTCTTCGACCTCGACGACGGCCGCAAGATCTGGTCGCACGACGTTCCCGTCGCGGCCATCGGCACCACCACGGGCACTCCCCGCAACGGCGGCGTCCAGGACCCGCCGAGCGTGACCCTGACGCACGACACCGTCGCCGTGACGTGGGGACGCGGCACCGTCGCCTACGACATGGACCACGGCACAAAGCGGTGGAGCACGTCGAACACCGGCGCCTGCCATGACGGAGGCGCCGCCGGCGGGGGCGCGCTCCTGGTGCGCGAGGAGTGCTGGAGCGACGACGAGAGCCTGGCCGTCGACTCCTGGGAGCGCATCACGTACAAGGTGCGCGAGGTGGACCCGGCCACGGGGCGCACCCTGTGGACCTACTCCGCGGCGAAGGGCGTGCGCCAGGTCGCGGTCCCGTCCACCGATCCGGTCGTCCTCGCCGTCTCCACCGGGGACACCGGCTTCACCGAGCTGCTCTCGCTGGACGCCGACGGCAAGAACCGTGCCACCATCAGCCTCCGCAACGGCACGTACGTGGGGGAGTGCTCGTACTCCACCGACTACGTCGTGATCGACGACTGCCCGACCATCGCCGTGGGCGACGGCCAGGTGTTCGTGCGCAGCAAGGACGTCATCGAGAAGACCACGTCCAACTGGATCATCGGCTTCGACCTGGCGACCGGGGACAGCACGCAGAAGTTCGAGTCCGGCGCCAACACGCTGCTGATCCCGGTGCGCACGAGCGGCGACCGGCTCCTCGCCCTCCGCGAGAGCCAGGACCACCTCTCGCCCACCGCGCTCGTCGGCCTCGACCCGGAGACCGGCGAGGAGACGCCGTACTTCTACTTCGAGCTGCCGGCCGAGGCCGAGAACTTCACCTCGATCGACTTCAACGACGTCGTCGTCCAGAACGGCCGTCTCTTCTTCGGCGTCAGATCCGCCACCGGCCCGGCCGCCGACCAGCCGAAGTGGATCTATCTCGTCCTCGGCATCGAGAGCCGGACGACGAAGAAGCAGTAGTACGACCGTTGCCGAGCACGGGTGTACGGCGGCGGGGAAGGGCCCAGGCGGACTGCTTCCCCACCGCCCTACCGGCGCCGCCTACACGTCCAACCCCCCATTGTGCGGAGCCGGCTCCAGATCGAACTCCCCGTCCCGCGCGCCCAGCACGAACGCCCGCCACTCCGCCTCCGTGTACCGCAGCACGGTGTCCGGGTCGAGCGACGACCGCATCGCCACGGCCCCGCCCGGCAGGTACGCGATCTCCACGCGCTCCTCCTGCTCCTCCGTACCCGGCGCGCACTGCCACTCGACCCCGGAGATGTCGAGCGCGTACAGCTCGTCCCGCTCCCGTTCCTTGCGGGCCCTGACGTCCTCGTTCGCTTCGTCCGCCATGGCGCGGCGACCCCTTCCCGACGCACGGATGATCCAACCCAGCACCCTAGGGTGCTTCTGATGGATCTCCGCGGCGTCCCGACGCCCGGCACGCACTCTCGCCGCACGGTGCGGAGGGCCAGGTGGCTCCGCCACATGACCCTCCGCACCGCACACCGAGAGCACGCACCGAACGCCGCTCCTTCTTCCACGGAGATCCATCAGAAGCACCCTAGCGGCAGCGCCCGTGCCGCCCACCCGGTTCGGCGACCGGTGCCGGAGCGGTCCCGGCCTGCTGGTACTGTGGGTGACGGCCGTCTGTGTACGCACCCCCGGAGCCCCGCTCCGGAGGCCGCGCCCAGCGGATCCCCGCCTCCCGAGTAACGGAAGCTCCCCCGAGACGCAGACCGGGGGCACTCGGTGGGCATCCACACATCTTCGAGGAGTACGCGTGTCGCTCGACGCCGCAGTGAAGAAGCAGATCATCTCCGAGTTCGGTACCAAGGAGGGCGACACCGGCTCCCCCGAGGTCCAGGTCGCTCTGCTGTCCCGTCGGATCTCCGACCTGACCGAGCACCTCAAGACCCACAAGCACGACCACCACTCCCGCCGTGGCCTGCTGATCCTGGTCGGTCAGCGCCGCCGGCTGCTGCAGTACCTGGCGAAGAAGGACATCCAGCGCTTCCGTGCGCTGGTCGACCGCCTCGGCATCCGCCGTGGTGCGGCGGGCGCCAAGTAAGACGCCGTGAAGGGAGCGGTTCCCGTGACGATCGGGGGCCGCTCCCTTTGCTGTACGTACGGAAACGTGCGGAGTGTCACTCACGCTTTGTAGTGTGGTAGCACGACGCACATCGCACCA
The DNA here is from genome assembly GCF_042888135.1 of Streptomyces sp. NPDC003247. Taxonomy (NCBI): domain Bacteria; kingdom Bacillati; phylum Actinomycetota; class Actinomycetes; order Kitasatosporales; family Streptomycetaceae; genus Streptomyces; species Streptomyces sp. NPDC003247. Next base: position 5,365 of record NZ_JBIAPF010000009.1, on the reverse strand, counting down.
CGCACCATCACGCAGTACCACGCACGACACCAGAACGAGGAGGAGCGCACCTAGCCGCCGCCGGTCCTCGGTAGTGGCCCCCGGGGGGAAGCGAGCCCCGGGTGCTTCGATCGAAGACCGGCCCGCACCGCACGGAGCGCTTCTCCGCCACCGTCCCCCTGCCACACGGGCAGCCGAGGGACGAAAGACGACAAGTAACGGAGAAAACGCTAGTGGAGAACGAGACCCACTACGCCGAGGCCGTCATCGACAACGGCTCCTTCGGCACCCGCACCATCCGCTTCGAGACCGGCCGCCTGGCCAAGCAGGCCGCCGGCTCCGCCGTGGCGTACCTGGACGACGACACCATGGTGCTGTCGGCCACCACCGCCTCCAAGAACCCCAAGGACCAGCTCGACTTCTTCCCCCTGACGGTGGACGTCGAGGAGCGGATGTACGCCGCCGGCAAGATCCCCGGCAGCTTCTTCCGCCGTGAGGGCCGTCCCTCCGAGGACGCCATCCTCACCTGCCGCCTCATCGACCGCCCGCTGCGCCCGTCCTTCAAGAAGGGCCTGCGCAACGAGATCCAGGTCGTCGCCACCATCATGGCGCTCAACCCCGACCACCTGTACGACGTCGTGGCGATCAACGCCGCGTCCGCGTCCACGCAGCTGGCCGGTCTGCCCTTCTCCGGCCCGATCGGCGGCGTCCGCGTCGCGCTGATCAACGGCCAGTGGGTCGCGTTCCCGACGCACACCGAGCTCGAGGACGCCGTCTTCGACATGGTCGTCGCGGGCCGTGTCCTGGAGGACGGCGACGTCGCGATCATGATGGTCGAGGCCGAGGCCACCGAGAAGACCATCAAGCTGGTCGAGGGCGGCGCCGAGGCGCCGACCGAGGAGGTCGTCGCCGCCGGTCTGGAGGCCGCGAAGCCCTTCATCAAGGTCCTGTGCAAGGCCCAGGCCGACCTCGCCGCGAAGGCCGCCAAGCCGACCGGCGAGTTCCCGATCTTCCTCGACTACCAGGACGACGTCCTGGAGGCGCTGACCGCCGCCGTCAAGCCGGAGCTCGCCTCCGCGCTGACCATCGCGGGCAAGCAGGAGCGCGAGGCCGAGCTGGACCGCGTGAAGTCCCTCGCCGCCGAGAAGCTCCTGCCGGAGTTCGAGGGCCGCGAGAAGGAGATCTCCGCCGCGTACCGCTCGCTGACCAAGACCCTGGTCCGTGAGCGCGTCATCAAGGAGAAGAAGCGCATCGACGGCCGTGGCGTCACGGACATCCGTACGCTCGCCGCCGAGGTCGAGGCCATCCCGCGCGTCCACGGTTCCGCGGTGTTCGAGCGGGGCGAGACCCAGATCCTGGGCGTCACCACCCTCAACATGCTCCGCATGGAGCAGCAGCTGGACACCCTCTCCCCGGTGACCCGCAAGCGCTACATGCACAACTACAACTTCCCGCCGTACTCCACCGGCGAGACCGGCCGCGTCGGCTCCCCGAAGCGCCGCGAGATCGGCCACGGCGCCCTCGCCGAGCGCGCCCTCGTGCCGGTCCTGCCGACGCGCGAGGAGTTCCCCTACGCGATCCGCCAGGTCTCCGAGGCGCTGAGCTCCAACGGCTCGACGTCCATGGGCTCGGTCTGCGCGTCCACCATGTCGCTGCTGAACGCCGGTGTGCCGCTGAAGGCCCCCGTCGCCGGTATCGCCATGGGCCTGATCTCCCAGGAGATCGACGGCGAGACGCACTACGTCACCCTCACCGACATCCTCGGTGCGGAGGACGCCTTCGGCGACATGGACTTCAAGGTCGCCGGCACCAAGGAGTTCGTCACCGCCCTCCAGCTCGACACCAAGCTGGACGGCATCCCCGCCTCCGTCCTGGCCGCCGCCCTCAAGCAGGCCCGTGACGCCCGCCTCCACATCCTCGACGTGATGATGGAAGCGATCGACACGCCGGACGAGATGTCCCCGAACGCGCCGCGGATCATCACTGTGAAGATCCCGGTCGACAAGATCGGTGAGGTCATCGGCCCCAAGGGCAAGATGATCAACCAGATCCAGGAGGACACCGGCGCCGAGATCACGATCGAGGACGACGGCACCATCTACATCGGCGCCGCCGACGGCCCCTCCGCCGAGGCCGCCCGCACCACGATCAACGGCATCGCCAACCCGACGATGCCCGAGGTCGGCGAGCGCTACCTGGGCACGGTCGTCAAGACGACCACCTTCGGTGCGTTCGTCTCCCTGCTGCCCGGCAAGGACGGTCTGCTGCACATCTCGCAGATCCGCAAGCTGGCCGGCGGCAAGCGCGTGGAGAACGTCGAGGACGTCGTCGGCGTGGGCCAGAAGGTCCAGGTCGAGATCGCCGAGATCGACTCCCGCGGCAAGCTCTCCCTCGTGCCCGTGATCGAGGGCGAAGAGGCCGCCGACGACAAGAAGGACGACGCCGAGCAGTGACGTCCCGTAGCTCCAAGGCGACGGCCCGCACCTCTTCGGAGGCGCGGGCCGTCGCCCGTACCCAAACGCTGATCAAGGGCGAGAACGGCATCGGCACGGTCCGCAAGACCACCCTCCCGGGCGGCCTGCGCATCGTCACCGAGACCCTGCCCTCGGTCCGCTCCGCGACCTTCGGCATCTGGGCGCACGTCGGCTCCCGCGACGAGACCCCGTCCCTCAACGGCGCCACGCACTACCTGGAACACCTGCTCTTCAAGGGCACCACCCGCAGGTCGGCCCTGGACATCTCCTCCGCCCTCGACGCGGTCGGCGGCGAGATGAACGCGTTCACGGCGAAGGAGTACACGTGCTACTACGCGCGCGTGCTCGACGCCGACCTGCCGCTCGCCATCGACGTCGTCTGCGACATGCTGACCGGCTCCCTGATCCTGGAGGAGGACGTCGACGTCGAGCGCGGCGCCATCCTCGAGGAGATCGCCATGACCGAGGACGACCCGGGCGACTGCGTGCACGACCTGTTCGCGCACACGATGTTCGGCGACAACCCCCTCGGCCGCCCGGTCCTCGGCACGGTCGACACCGTCAACGCCCTCACCGCCGACCGCATCCGCCGCTTCTACAAGAAGCACTACGACCCCACCCACCTCGTGGTCGCCGCCGCCGGCAACATCGACCACAACAAGGTCGTACGCCAGGTGCGCGCCGCCTTCGAGAAGGCGGGCGCCCTCAAGGACCTCGACGCCGCCCCCATCGCCCCGCGCGACGGCCGGCGCGCGCTCCGCACCGCGGGCCGCGTCGAACTGATCGGCCGCAAGACCGAGCAGGCACACGTCGTCCTCGGCATGCCCGGCCTCTCGCGGACCGACGACCGCCGCTGGGCCCTGGGCGTCCTGAACACCGCCCTCGGCGGCGGGATGTCCTCGCGGCTCTTCCAGGAGGTCCGCGAGAAGCGCGGCCTGGCCTACAGCGTCTACTCGTACACCTCCGGCTTCGCCGACTGCGGACTGTTCGGGGTGTACGCCGGATGCCGGCCCAGCCAGGTGCACGACGTGCTGAAGATCTGCCGCGACGAGCTCGACCACGTCGCCGAGCACGGCCTGTCCGACGAGGAGATCGGCCGCGCCATCGGCCAGCTCAAGGGCTCCACCGTCCTCGGCCTGGAGGACACCGGCGCGCTCATGAACCGCATCGGCAAGAGTGAGCTGTGCTGGGGCGAGCAGATGTCCGTCGACGACATGCTGACCCGGATCGCGGAGGTCACCCCGGACGAGGTGCGCTCGGTGGCCCGTGACGTCCTGGGACGGCGGCCGTCGCTGTCGGTCATCGGCCCGCTGAAGGACAAACAGGCGGCCCGTCTGCACGACGCCGTGGCCTGACAGCGGCGCCCCGCACGTCCTCGGCAGACCCTTCGGTGACCACCGGCCGGACCACCTCCCGGTGCGCACCCCGGTGAGTCACCCTCAGTCCTCGGTGATCACCACCAGTGATCACCTCCGGAAAAGCACCCTCGGTAAGGAAGCAACAGATGAGCAAGCTGCGCGTGGCGGTCCTCGGCGCCAAGGGCCGGATCGGGTCCGAGGCGGTTCGGGCGGTCGAGGCCGCCGAGGACATGGAACTGGTGGCGGCCCTGAGCCGCGGTGACAAGCTGGAGACGCTGGACGGGACCGGCGCCCAGGTCGTCGTCGAGCTCACCACCCCGGCCTCCGTCATGGAGAACCTGGAATTCTGCGTACGGCACGGCATCCACGCCGTCGTCGGCACCACCGGCTGGACCGACGAGCGCCTCGCGCGGCTGAAGGGCTGGCTGGCCGAGTCGCCGGAGACGGGCGTGCTCATCGCGCCGAACTTCTCCATCGGGGCCGTGCTGACCATGAAGTTCGCGCAGATCGCCGCCCCGTACTTCGAGTCCGTCGAGGTCGTCGAGCTGCACCACCCGAACAAGGTGGACGCCCCCTCCGGCACCGCCACCCGCACCGCACAGCTCATCGCCGAGGCCCGCCGCAGGGCCGGCTCCGCCCCGGCGCCGGACGCCACGGTCACGGCCCTGGACGGCGCCCGCGGCGCGGACGTCGACGGCGTGCCCGTCCACGCCGTCCGCCTGCGCGGCCTGCTCGCCCACCAGGAGGTCCTGCTGGGCGGCGAGGGCGAGACCCTCACCGTCCGGCACGACTCCCTGCACCACAGCAGCTTCATGCCGGGCATCCTGCTGGGTGCCCGCCGTGTGGTGACGACCCCGGGCCTGACCTTCGGCCTGGAACACTTCCTCGACCTGAACTGAGCCCCGACCGTCATGCGCGCAAAGCTCTCCTACGCCCTCACGGCCGCCGTCCTGGTCGTCTACTTCCTCCTGGTCGGCACCCGCGGCGTCATGCTCATCCAGTCCGGCACGGTCCTGACCGTCACCTTCGGCGTGGCGGTGCTGATCCTGCCGGTCATCGGCGTCTGGTTCCTGTGGAAGAACACCCAGTTCGTCCGCCGCGCCAACCGGCTCGCCGCCGAACTCGACGCCGAGGGCGGCCTGCCCGTCGACGAGCTCAAGCGCACCCCGGGCGGCCGGATCGACCGCGACTCCGCCGACGAGGTCTTCGCCCGGCGCAAGGCCGAGACGGAAGCCGCCCCCGACGACTGGCGGACCTGGTTCCGCCTCGCCGTCGCCTACCACGACGCCCGGGACACCCCGCGCGCCCGCAAGGCCATGCAACACGCGATCAGCCTGCACAGGAGCGCACAGCACCCGTCCTCCCCCTGAGACGGACGGCACCCGGGGGCCGACACTGGGCAGAGGGCACAGTCACAGGCACCCAGAGGCGGGCGGGGGGGGGGCCCCCCCGGCCCCCCCCCCGGGGGGCCCCCCCCCCGCCCCCCCCCGGGGGCGGGGCCCCCCGGCCCCCCCGCCCCCGCCCCCCCCCCGGCCCCGGCCCCGGCGGAGGCCC
>NZ_JBIAPF010000008.1:0-456299 GCF_042888135.1 Streptomyces sp. NPDC003247 | reverse complement strand
GTTGATAGGCCGGATCTGGAAGCACGGTAACGTGTGGAGGTGACCGGTACTAATAGGCCGAGGGCTTGTCCTCAGTTGCTCGCGTCCACTGTGTTAGTTCTGAGGCAACGACCGTTGCCGGTTTGAGTGAAAACAAGTGAAAAGTGTGCTTGTTCGCTCGAAACCATTAGGGTTTCGGTGGTTATAGCGTGAGGGAAACGCCCGGTTACATTTCGAACCCGGAAGCTAAGCCTTACAGCGCCGATGGTACTGCAGGGGGGACCCTGTGGGAGAGTAGGACGCCGCCGAACAATCTTTGGAAGGACCCCTGGTCCCAGCGTTCAGCTGGGACCAGGGGTCCTTTTTGTTTTTCCGGAGCGCACCGGGTACCCGGTTGCGCGAGAATGACTTGCGGTACCGAAGACAGGAGTCACCATGTCCACCAACTCTCCCGACGACCGACCGGAGCGCGACCAGCGGCGACGGGACAGTGGGGATCGCGGTGAGCGCGGCGACGGCGGCCGTTTCCGTAACGACCGTGGTGAGCGCGGTGACCGCGGCGGTTTCCGCCGCGACAACGACCGCGGTGGGTACGGCGGTCACGGTCGACGTGATGACCGGGACCGCGGTGACCGCGGAGGGTTCCGCCGAGACGACCGCCGTGATGATCGGCGCGACGACAGGCGCGGCGACCACCGTGGCGGGCACGGCGATCGCGATCGCGGTGGCTACGGCCGGCGTGACGACCGCCGTGAAGGCGACCGGGGCTCGCGTCCCGGATTCCAGCGGGACGACCGCGACCGTGGGGCACGCCGGGACGATCGCGGGGACCGTGGTGACCGGCCCGCCTTCCGGCGCGACGACCAGCGAGGCGGCTACGGCCGGCGTGATGACCGTCGTGACGACTCACGCAGCGGTCACGGCCGCCGTGACGACCGGGGCGGCTTCCGCCACGACGACCGGGGCGGTTTCCGCCATGACGACCGTCGTGACGACCGCAGGGACGATCGGCGCGATGACCGTCGTGACGACCGTCGTGACGACTCACGCAGCGGCTACGGCCGCCGTGACGACCGTGGTTTCCGCCGTGACGACCGGGGCGGTTTCCGCCGCGATGATCGGCGTGATGACCGCCGTGACGACCGTCGAGGCGATGACCGCGGGGACCGGGGCGGATTCCGGCGCGACGACCGCCGGGACGACCGGCGCGACGACCGCGGGGACCGTGGTGGGTTCCGCCGTGACGACCGCCGCGACGATCGGCGTGATGACCGGCGCGACGACCGTCGGGGCGATGACCGCGGGGACCGTGGTGGGTTCCGGCGCGACGACCGCCGTGATGACCGCCGGGACGACAGCCGGGGTGGCGAGCGCGGTGGATTCCGTGGGCGGGACGACCGCGGTGGGCGCGGCCCGCGTCGGGACGACCGGGGCGGTAGGCCCGGTGGCTTCCGGGGCCGTGACGGACGGGACGACCGCCGGGGCGGCGGGCGGTTCCGCGACGAGCGGGAGCGTGACCGTGACCGCGAGCCGATCAAGCGGCTGCCGATCCCGGAGGACGTCACCGGCGACGAGATCGACAAGGACGTACGGCAGGAGCTCCAGAGCCTGCCGAAGACGCTCGCCGAGGACGTCGCCAAGAACCTGGTGATGGTGGCGCGGCTGATCGACGAGGACCCGGAAGGGGCCTACGGCTACTCCAAGGTCGCGCTGCGACTGGCGTCGAGGGTCGCCGCCGTGCGGGAGGCCGCCGGCTTCGCCGCGTACGCCAACCAGAAGTACAGCGAGGCGCTCGCCGAGTTCCGGGCCGCCCGGCGGATGACCGGGTCGGTGGAGCTGTGGCCCGTCATGGCCGACTGCGAGCGTGGGCTCGGACGTCCCGAGAAGGCACTGGACATGGCCGGGGCACCCGAGGTGCACAAGCTCGACAAGGCCGGGCAGGTCGAGATGCGGCTCGTCGCGGCCGGTGCCCGCAGGGACATGGGGCAGCTGGACGCGGCCATCGTGACGCTGCAGAGCCCCGAGCTGGCCTCCCACTCCGTGCAGCCGTGGACCGCCCGACTGCGCTACGCGTACGCGGACGCCCTCCAGGCCGCCGGACGGCAGAGCGAGGCACGGGAATGGTTCGCGAAGGCCGTCGAGGCCGACCGCGACGGCAGCACGGACGCCTCGGACCGGCTGGCGGAACTGGACGGCGTGGAGTTCGTCGACGCGCTGGACGAGGACGCGCCCGACGGCGAGCCGACCGAGGACAAGACCGACGGCAAGACCGACGGCAAGAGCGAGGGCCAGGACTGACACACGTCGGTGAAGGACGAAGGGGCGGGATCCCGGTGGAAGCCGGGATCCCGCCCCTTCGCCGTACGGAAGGTCAGAGGTCCAGGGCGCGCAGCACCAGGCCAGAGGCCGGTTTCGGACCGAAGGACGTCGACTTGCGGGGCATCGTGACGCCCTGGCGGGCCAGATCGCGGACCACGTCCTCGCGGACCGGGTGCAGCAGCACCGCCGTGGCGCCGTCGTGTTGCGCCTTCTCGACCGTCGCGGCCGTGTCGTGGATGTAGGCGATGCGGGAGGGGTCGTCGTCCGGGACGTGCCACACATGAGCCAGGAGTGTCATGTGCAGGACCGTGGCGTCCAGGGAGCGCCAGGCCTCCGGGCGGTCGGCGGGCACCGTGCGGGCCAGCAGGGCCGGATCAGGGCGGTCGAGGAGGTGGAAGGCGCCGTCACCGGCCAGGAGGAAGGCGTTGCCCGCGCAGGCGGCGTCGGCCAGGGCGTCGAGTGCCTCCGGCAGCGGTCCCGTCAGGCGGCGGACGCGGAACAGGCCCTCGACGCGGGACAGGGCGTCCGCCACCGGCAGGCCGTGCAGCAGGCGGTGGATGGCACGGACCCGCAGGGGATAGCGGGCCGTGTCGACCAGGAGGACCAGGCCGTGGTCCCAGGGACTGGGGGAGCCGTGCTCCGCGCGGAGGCGCCGGTACGTCGCCCAGCGGTGGTGGCCGTCGGCGATCAGGGCCTGGTGAGGGGAGAGGCCGCCCTGGACACGGGCCACCTCGGCGGGGTCGGTGATCGACCAGAGGCGGTGGTGGTAGCCGTCCTCCGTGGCGGTGGAGAGCAGCGGGGGCCGTTCGGTGGAGCGGTCCACGACGTCCGCCGCGGCGCCGTCGCCCCGGTAGGTGAGGAGCAGGGGTTCGAGGTTGGCGTGGGTGGCGCGCATCAGGGCCGCGCGGTCGGCGACGACGTGCGGCATGACGTCCTCGTGGGGGAGGACGACGCCCGCCGAGGGCTCCGAGACGCGCAGCGCGCCGATGACGCCACGCTGGAGTACGCCGTCGGAGTGCCGCTGTTCGTAGACGTACAGGGCCGGTTCGGGGTCGGCCGCCAGGACGCCCTCGGAGAGCCAGCGGCGCAGGGTGGCCGCGGCCTGCTCGTTGCGGGCGGCTGCCGTGCCGGCCTGGGGAAGGATCAGCCGGACGATGTTGTACGGGTCCGCGTCCTGGAGGTGGTGCAGACCGTCGGGGCGGACGACGACGTCGTACGGCGGGGATGTGACGGCGGCGAGACTGCCGACCCGGTCGGGGTCGTAGCGCAGGCCTCGGAACGGGGTGAGTTCCAGGCCTCGGGGCGCCGTTGCTTCCGAGTGACCCGCTGAGTTCATCCCGGCATCGTACGTGTGTCAGTGGCATGCGGGATGATCGAGGAAAGCGAGCGAACGAGGAGCGATGCGGAATGAGCCCGAGCGTGAGGACGGGTCCCGACGGCAGTGGACAGGCCCTGAGCGAGGCGTACGACACGGCGCTGCTCGACCTGGACGGGGTGGTGTACGCGGGCGGGAGCGCGATCGTGCACGCCGTCGAGTCCCTGGCCGCCGCGCGGGAGGGCGGGATGCATCTCGCGTACGTCACCAACAACGCGCTGCGGACGCCCGACACCGTGGCCGCGCACCTCACGGAGCTGGGGATACCGACAGGAGCGCGGGACGTCATCACCTCGGCGCAGGCGGTGGCCCGGCTCATCAGCGAGCAGGTGCCGGCCGGGGCACGGGTGCTCGTCATCGGCGGGGACGGGCTGCGGGTCGCGCTCCGGGAGCGGGGTCTGGTGCCGGTGGAGTCGGCGGACGACGACCCGGCGGCCGTCGTCCAGGGGTACGGCGGGCCGGACCTGCCGTGGGGGCGGTTCGCGGAGGCGTCGTACGCCGTCGCGCGCGGCGTGCCGTGGTTCGCGTCCAACACCGACCTGACCATTCCCAGCGGGCGGGGGATCGCCCCGGGCAACGGGGCCGCGGTGGAGGTCGTGCGGATCGCGACCGGGGCCGAGCCGCAGGTCGCGGGCAAGCCGCTGCCCCCGATGCACCGGGAGACGATCCTGCGCACCGGCGCCGAGCGACCGCTGGTGGTGGGGGACCGGCTGGACACCGACATCGAGGGGGCGTTCAACGGGGAGGTCGACTCGCTGCTGGTCCTCACCGGGGTGACCGACGGCGCCCGACTCCTCGCCGCGCCGCCGCAGCACCGGCCGACCTACGTCGACGCGGACCTGCGGGGTCTGCTCACCGGACAGCCCGAGGTGACGGCCGACGGGGACGGCTTCCGGTGCGGTGGATGGACCGCGAAGGCCGGGGCCGAGCGGCTGCGCCTCGACGGTGACGGCGACGCGTTGGACGGGCTGAGGGCGCTGTGCGCCGCCGCATGGACGGCGGCGGGTGACGGTGTGTGCGAGCTGGACGGGGAGAAGGCGCTGGCGCGGCTCGGGCTGTGAACCGGCCGCCCCGCGGTGGCGTGCCTGCGATGACACCCCGCGGTGGCATGGCTGCGATGACACCCCGCGGTGGCGTGGCTGCGATGACACCTCGCGGTGGCGTGGCTCCGGATGCGGACGCGAAAAGTGCCGCAACCGGTGTCGGTCAAGGCATCGAGCCAGGTGAGGAGGGTAGGCTAACCTAACTGCGTGTTGGTCGACAGTGTTCCAGAACAGCGCGCGGAGACCGCCCCCGCGCCCCCAACCCGCCGGGCGGGCCGTTCCCTTGGGCTGCTCGTCTCCCTCGCGGTCCTGGTGGTCGTGGCAGTGGCGAGTGTCGCCATCGGTGCCAAGGAACTCTCCCTGGAACAGGTCTGGCACGGCCTGTTCCACGACACGGGGACCTACGGCGACGTCGTCGTGGGCGAGCGGCTGTCGCGGACGGTGCTCGGGCTGCTGGTCGGTGCCGCGCTGGGACTCTCCGGAGCCGTGCTCCAGGCCCTCACCCGCAACCCGCTGGCCGATCCCGGACTGCTCGGCATCAACGCGGGCGCGTCGGCCGCGGTCGTCACCGCCATCACCTACCTCGGCGTCACCAGCCTGACCGGCTATGTGTGGTTCGCCTTCTTCGGGGCGGCCGCGGTCGGTGCGCTGGTGTGGTTCCTCGGCGGCAGCCGCGGCGCCACGCCGGTGCGGCTCGCGCTGGCCGGCACCGCGATCAGCGCCGCGCTCTTCGGCTACGTCCAGGCCGTCATGATCATGGACAAGGCGGCGCTCGCCAGGATGCGCTTCTGGACGGTCGGTTCGCTGGCCTCCGCGACCGACGAGACGATCCGGCAGGTGCTGCCCTTCCTGGCGGTCGGCACGCTCCTGGCGTTCCTGCTCGCCCGGCCGCTCAACGCCATGGCCATGGGCGACGACACCGCCAAGGCGCTCGGCGCCCACCTCGACCGCACCCGGGCGCTGTCCATGCTCGCCGCCACCGTGCTGTGCGGTGCCGCGACCGCCGCCTGCGGGCCGATCGTGTTCGTCGGACTGATGGTCCCGCACGTCGTCCGCTCCTTCACCGGACCCGACCTGCGCTGGATCATGCCGTACGCGGCGCTGCTGTCGCCGGTGCTGCTGCTCGGCTCCGACGTGATCGGCCGGGTCGTCGCCCGGCCGTCGGAGGTCCAGGTCGGCATCATCACCGCCGTCATCGGCGGCCCGGTCTTCATCTTTCTCGTACGACGGCGGAGGACGGCCCAGCTGTGAAGACCGCATCCAAGACCGCGGCGGAGACCTCGGGGCGGACCCCTGCGGAGGGGACCGGGCGGCCCGGGGAGACCGGCCGCACGGGCGCCCGTACGCCGGGGACGCTTCGCGCCCTGCGCACGCCCGGGGGACTCTCCCTGCGGGTGGACGCGCGTGCCCTCGTCGTCGTCGTGCTGCTGGTGGCCGCCGCGCTCACCGCGAGCGTGGTGCTGATCGGCACCGGCGACTTCCCGATCCCGTCCGGCGACGTGCTGAAGACGCTGGCGGGCGACGGCACCGCGGGCCAGGAGTTCATCGTCAACGAGCTGCGGCTGCCGCGCGTCCTCGTCGGGCTGCTCGCCGGGGCCGCGCTCGGACTCGGCGGCGCCGTGTTCCAGGCGGTGTCCCGCAATCCGCTGGGCAGCCCGGACGTGCTCGGGCTAGGGCAGGGGGCGACGGCCGGCGCGCTCGTGGTGATCGTGCTGATGTCCGGGTCCGCCAACCAGGTCGCCGTCGGGGCGCTCGTCGGTGGTCTGGTCACCGGTGCCGCCATCTACCTCCTCGCCTGGAAGCGCGGCGTGCACGGCTACCGGCTGGTGCTGGTCGGCATCGGTGTGTCGGCCATCGCGACCGCGGTCAACGGGTACCTCATCACCAAGGCCGACCTGGTCGACGCGGCCCGCGCGGTCGTGTGGATGACCGGCTCGCTCGACGGCCGGGACTGGAAGCAGGTCTGGCCGCTGCTCGCGCTGGTCTGTGTGCTCGCCCCGCTCGTCCTCGCCAACGCGCGCGGGCTGCGGATGATGGAGATGGGCGACGACGTCTCCAACGCCCTGGGCGTGCGGGTGGAGCGCGTACGGCTGCTGCTGATGGTCGCCGCCGTGCTGCTCACCGCGGCCGCCACCGCCGCCGCCGGGCCCGTCGCGTTCGTGGCGCTCACCGCGCCGCAGCTCGCCCGGCGCCTGACCCGTTCGCCCGGCCCCAACCTGCTGCCCGCGCTGTGCATGGGCGCCGCCCTCCTGGTCACCGCCGACTGGGCCGCGCAGCGGCTCTTCGGCGACGGACAGCTGCCCGTGGGCGTCGTCACCGGTGTGCTCGGTGGCGTCTACCTGCTGTGGCTGCTGGTCACCGAGCGCCGGTCGGGCCGCATATGACGCCCGGCCGGGACAGCGCGTCCGGCCGGGACATGAGCGCCACCACCCGTGTCAGCCACGGGCTGAACAACCAAAGGAGCACCGTGAACCGCCTGTCCGCCGAGAACGTCACCCTCGCCTACGACCAGCGGGTCATCGCCGAACAGCTGTCGGTGGAGATCCCCGACAACTCCTTCACCGTGATCGTCGGCCCCAACGCCTGCGGCAAGTCGACGCTGCTGCGGGCGCTGTCGCGGATGCTGAAGCCGAGTCAGGGTCAGGTGCTGCTCGACGGGCAGGTCATCCAGTCGATGCCCGCCAAGAAGGTCGCGCGGACGCTGGGCCTGCTGCCGCAGTCCTCGATCGCGCCCGACGGCATCACCGTCGCCGACCTGGTGGGCCGTGGCCGCTACCCGCACCAGGGCATCCTGCGCCAGTGGTCGACGGAGGACGAGCGGGTCGTCCAGGAGTCCATGGCGCAGACCGGCGTCGCCGAGCTCGCCGACCGGTACGTCGACGAGCTGTCGGGCGGTCAGCGGCAGCGGGTGTGGATCGCGATGGCGCTCGCCCAGCAGACCCCGCTGCTGCTGCTCGACGAGCCGACCACCTACCTCGACATCCAGCACCAGATCGACGTCCTCGACCTCTGCGCCGAGCTGCACGAGGAACAGGGCCGCACCCTGGTCGCCGTCCTGCACGACCTCAACCACGCGGCCCGGTACGCGACCCACCTCATCGCGCTGAGGGGCGGCGAGGTCATCGCCCAGGGCGCGCCGAACGACGTCGTCACGGCCGGGCTGGTCGAGGAGGTCTTCGGGCTGCGCTGCCAGGTCATCGACGACCCGGAGACGGGGACGCCGCTGGTGGTGCCGGCGGCGCGCAAGGCGCGGACGGACGTGCGGAAGGTCGCGGCCGCGGAGGCTTCCTGAGGGTCACCGCGCCTTTTCGGGGCCGCACAGGAGCCTCCGGACCCCTTCAGGGGCTTTCACAGGAGCTTCCGGAGCCCTTCGGGGGCTTTCACAGGAGCTTCCGGAGGCGGAACAGGTCGCGCAGGCCCGCCTCCAGCCTCACCCGGCCCGAACCCCAGGCCTTCGCGAAGGCCAGGTCGCCGTCCACCATCGCCACCAGGTCGTCCCCGGTCATGGTGAGACGTATCTGGGCCTTCTGCGGCGGCGGGCCCTGGACGGTGTCGTCGACCTCGATGCGGCCGCCGGTGAGGCGGCCGACGAAGGTGATGTCCAGGTCGGTGAGGCGGCAGCTCACCGAGCGGTCCAGGGACACGGCCTCGCGGGCGTCACCCCGGGTGCCCCCCAGGTTCTCCGAGAACTTCTCCAGTGCGGCGCGGCACTCCTCGATCGTGGCCATCGCGCCCGACGGTACCCCAGGGGTTCGCGGTAGCGTCGGGGCATGAGCGACACAGCGCCGGACGACGGGCTCGCGCCGCACACCGGGCCCGCGCCGGGCGCCGGGCCCGCACGGCACGCCGGGCTCCCGCAGGACGCCGGGCTCCCGCGCGACGAGGGGCCCGCGCGGGGCACGGGTGTCGTGCGGGACGCCGAGACCCCGTCTGGCGCCGACGCCGTGCCCGGCGCCGACGCCGTGCCCGGCGGATCCGACGGACCTGACGGACCTGACGGACCTGACGGACCTGGCGGACCTGGCGGGTCCGATGGCGGGTCTGGCGGGCCCGACGGCCCCGGTGACGACCCCGCCGCCCCCGCGCCCCTGCACGTCCCCCGCACGCCCACCGGCAACGACGAGGTCGACGCCCACCTGGAGCGGCTGGCCGACGCCGACCACCTCGGCACGGACGGCCACCTGGAGGTGTACGAGGATGTACACCGGGGGCTGCGCGACGCGCTCACCGCGCTCGACGCCCGCCCGGGACCTCCGGCGCCCCCCTCGACGTAGACCGGTAGGAGCTGAACCGAACGTGGCAGGAGTCGCACGTCGTCGTCTGGACGCGGAGCTGGTGCGCCGGAAGCTCGCGCGCTCGCGCGAGCACGCCGCCCAGCTGATCGCCGCGGGACGGGTCACCGTCGGGAAGACCGTCGCGACCAAATCGGCCACGCAGGTGGAGACCGCGGCGGCCATCGTCGTCGCCACCGACGACAGCGATCCCGACTACGTCTCGCGCGGCGGGCACAAGCTGGCGGGCGCGCTGACGGCGTTCGTGCCGCGGGGGCTCGTCGTCGAGGGACGGCGGGCGCTGGACGCCGGCGCGTCCACCGGGGGCTTCACCGACGTCCTGCTGCGGGCGGGCGCCGCGCACGTCGTCGCCGTCGACGTCGGGTACGGACAGCTCGCCTGGTCCCTCCAGAGCGATGAACGCGTCACCGTCAAGGACCGTACGAACGTACGCGAGTTGACGCTCGAAGCGATCGATGGGGAGCCAGTGGATCTTGTCGTGGGGGACTTGTCCTTCATTCCGCTCGGGCTGGTGCTGCCGGCCCTGGCGCGGTGCACCGGGCCGGACGCCGACCTGGTGATGATGGTCAAGCCGCAGTTCGAGGTGGGGAAGGAACGGCTCGGCAGCGGGGGTGTCGTCCGCAGCCCGCAGCTGCGGGCCGAGGCCGTCCGTGGCGTGGCCGCGAGGGCGTGGGACCTCGGGCTCGGTGTGAAGGGTGTCACCGCCAGTCCGCTGCCCGGGCCCTCGGGCAACGTCGAGTATTTTCTGTGGCTCCGGGCCGGGGCGCCCGCCCTGGACCCGGCGGATGTTCACCGTGCAGTGGCGGAGGGGCCGCGTTGACACAGAACCGAGCTCGTACTGTTTTCCTGCTGGCCCACACGGGCCGGCCCGCCGCGATCCGCAGCGCGGAGCTGGTCGTGAAGGGGCTGCTGCGCGAGGGCATCGGCGTGCGCGTCCTGGAGTACGAGGCGGCCGACCTGCCCCTGCCGGACGAGGTGGAGCTGGTCGCCGAGGCCACCCCGCAGTGCCTGGTGGGCTGCGAGCTGCTGATCGTCCTCGGTGGTGACGGCACGCTGCTGAGGGGCGCGGAGTTCGCGCGGGCGTCCGGCGTGCCGATGCTCGGCGTGAACCTGGGCAGCGTCGGCTTCCTGGCCGAGGCCGAGCGGGACGACCTGGACAAGGTCGTCGACCGGGTGGTGTCGCGGGCGTACGAGGTCGAGGAGCGGATGACCGTCGATGTCGTCGTGCACCGCAACGGGGACATCGTGCACACCGACTGGGCGCTGAACGAGGCGGCGGTGCAGAAGGCCGGCGCGGAGAAGCTGCTGGAGGTCGTGCTGGAGATCGACGGGCGGCCGGTCACCGGCTTCGGGTGCGACGGCATCGTGCTGTCGACGCCCACCGGGTCCACCGCCTACGCGTTCTCGGCCGGCGGGCCGGTGGTGTGGCCCGAGGTCGAGGCGCTCCTCATGGTGCCGATCAGCGCGCACGCGCTGTTCGCGAAGCCGCTGGTGACCTCGCCGAACTCGGTGCTCGCCGTGGAGCTGCTGCCGCACATTCCGCCGGGCGTGCTGTGGTGCGACGGGCGGCGGACCTTCGAGCTGCCTCCGGGGGCGCGGGTCGAGGTGCGGCGGGGGGCCGTGCCGGTGCGGCTCGCGCGACTGCACCACGCCTCGTTCACCGACCGGCTGGTGGCGAAGTTCGCGCTGCCCGTCTCGGGGTGGCGGGGGGCCCGGCACTAGCCGGTCGCAGGAGGAGCAGGAGGAGCAGGAGGGGCAGGAGGGGCAGGGGGGCAGGAGGGGGTGGCCGGGGACCGCCGGCGGCCGTGGGCCGTGGGTGGCCGGCCGCGCCCACGCGGCGGGGGCCGTACTTCGGCGCGGTCCCGCGTCCCCGGGACACCTCCACCCGCCCGGGTGACAGGGTGCCTCGCACTTCTCCTCCCGGACCTCGTAAGGTCGTGTCCGTGTTGGAGGAGATGCGGATACGGTCGCTCGGGGTCATCGACGACGCGGTCGTCGAGCTGTCGTCGGGCTTCACCGCCGTCACGGGTGAGACGGGCGCGGGCAAGACCATGGTGGTCACCAGCCTCGGGCTGCTGCTGGGCGGGCGCGCCGACGCCGCGCTCGTGCGGATCGGCGCCGAGAAGGCGGTCGTCGAGGGGCGGATCGCCGTGCCCGCGGACGCCTCGGTGGTCGTACGGGCCGAGGAGGCCGGGGCCGAGCTCGACGACGGGGCGCTGCTGATCAGCCGTACCGTCTCCGCCGAGGGGCGCTCGCGGGCGCACGTCGGCGGGCGCAGCGTGCCGGTGGGCGTGCTGGCCGAGCTGGCCGACGAACTGGTGGCCGTGCACGGGCAGACCGACCAGCAGGGACTGCTGAAGCTGTCCCGGCAGCGGCAGGCGCTCGACCGGTACGCCGGGGACGCCGTCGCCGTGCCGCTGGCCAAGTACACCGAGGCCTACCGGCGGCTGCGGGCCGTGTCCGTCGAGCTCGACGAGATCACCACGCGCGCGCGTGAGCGGGCCCAGGAGGCCGACATGCTGCGCTACGGGCTCGACGAGATCGCCGGCGTGGAACCGCGGGCCGGGGAGGACGGGGAGCTGGCGGAGGAGGCGGAGCGGCTCGGGCACGCGGAGGCGCTGTCCTCGGCCGCCACGGCCGCCCACGCCGCTCTGGCGGGCAATCCGGAGGACCCCGAGGGCATCGACGCCGCGACGCTCGTGGCGGGCGCGCAGCGGGCCCTGGAGGCGGTGCGGGCGTACGACCCGGCGCTGTCCGCGCTCGCGGACCGGATCGGGGAGATCGGGATCCTGCTGGGTGACGTGGCGGGAGAGCTCGCGGGGTACGCCGACGACCTCGACGCCGACCCGCTGCGGCTGGCCGCCGTGGAGGAGCGGCGGGCCGCGCTCACCGCGCTGACCCGGAAGTACGGGGAGGATGTCGCCGGCGTCCTCGCGTGGGCCGAGCGGGGTGCCGAGCGGCTGACCGAGCTGGACGGCGACGACGAGCGGATCGACGAGCTGACCGCCGAACGGGACGCGCTGCGGACCGAACTGGGCGGACTGGCGCAGGCGTTGACGGACGCGCGGGCGGAGGCCGCCGAGCGGTTCGCCGCCGCCGTGACCGCCGAGCTGGCGTCGCTGGCCATGCCGCACGCGCGCGTGTCGTTCGAGATCCGGCAGACGCCGGACCCCGAGGGCGTGGCGGTCGGCGGGCGGACGGTCGCCTACGGGCCGTCCGGTGCCGACGAGGTCGAGCTGCTGCTCGCCCCGCACCCGGGCGCGCCGCCGCGGCCCATCGCCAAGGGTGCCTCCGGCGGTGAGCTCTCGCGGGTGATGCTCGCCGTGGAGGTCGTGTTCGCGGGGACGGATCCCGTGCCGACGTATCTGTTCGACGAGGTCGACGCGGGCGTGGGCGGCAAGGCCGCGGTCGAGATCGGGCGGCGGCTGGCGCGGCTGGCGAAGACCGCGCAGGTCGTCGTGGTCACGCACCTTCCGCAGGTCGCCGCCTTCGCCGACCGGCAGCTGCTGGTGGAGAAGACGAACGACGGGTCCGTGACCCGGTCCGGCGTGAAGGTCCTCGAGGGCGAGGAGCGGGTCCGGGAACTGTCCCGGATGCTCGCCGGACAGGAGGACTCCGAGACGGCCCGGGCCCACGCGGAGGAACTGCTGGCGACGGCGCGGGCGGACGTGTAGCGCCCCGCCGGCCGGGGCCGGGCCCGGGGCCCGTGTTCTGGGAAGCGGAGCGCACGAGGGGCGGTGACCTTGGGGTCACCGCCCCTCGTGCGTGGCCGGGCGGGTTCCGTGGTGCTCGCGCGGGCCCCGGGGACGGCGGGGCGCGCGGCGCACGTGCCGGGCGCGCTCCCGGTGGGGCGGTCGAGGCCGGCGGCGGGCGGACGGGGGTGTCGTGAGCCGGCGCGCGCCCTCGGTGTGGTGGGCGTGCGGGCGGCAGGCGGCAGGCGGCGGGCGAGTGGTGGGTGTGCCGTATGGGCGGCGCGGGAGTGGGGGACACGCGGTCGCCGATCTGCCCGGGGGGAGTGGGGGCACGTGGTCGTCGATCTGCCCGAAGGCCTGACCCGCTCGAACGGAACCCCGACCTCCTTCACTCGTGTGAGTGACATGCGGGGCCGTGTTGCCGGAGCCTCGGGCGCTCGACGGCACGGAACACCCGTACGTGCTGGCATCCTTGACGTAGGAGAGGGCGGAGCCCGAGCGGTCCACCCCTCCGTCCGGCCCCCTTCCGCACGTTCCTTCGTGACCGTCCGACGCCGAACCAGGAGCCCCGGCCACGTGAGCATCCACTCACCGCACGGCCAGTCGCCGCTGCGCACCGTGCAGGTGCTGGGCGGTGGCAACGCCACCAGCAGCGCGCACGTGCGCTCCCTGGCCGCGGGGCTCGTCGCACGGGGCGTGCGGGTGACGGTGTGCGCCCCCACGGAGGCCGATCACACCTACGACTTCACGGGCACCGGAGCCGAACACATGCCCGTGCCGCGCAGCAGCGACCCCGCGTCCGTGAAGGCGCTGCGGGCGGCCTGCACGGACGCCGACCTCATCCACGCGCACGGCCTGCACGCCTCCTTCCGGGCCGTGCTGGCGCTCGGCGGCCGGCGTACCCCGCTCGTCGTCACCTGGCACGACCGGGCGTACGCCGAGGGCGCCCGCGCCCATCTGCTGCGCCTGTTGGAGCGGAGGGTGGCCAAGGCGGCCGCCGTCGTGCTGGGAACGACGTCCGGTCTGGTGGACCGGGCGCGCCGGACGGGTGCGCGGGACGCGCGGCTCGCCCCCGTGGCGCTGCCGGGAGTCCGCCCCGCCGAGGAGGACCCCGAGCGGCCGCGGTCCAAGGTGCGCGCCGAACTCGGCGCGATCGGACGCCCGTTGCTGATGGCGGTCGGCTCGCTGGAGCGCCACCGCGGCTACGACGTCCTGCTGGACGCCTCGCGCGCGTGGCGCCTGCTGGACCCCGTGCCGTTGGTCGTGGTCGTGGGGGAGGGACCGCTGCGGGCGGATCTCCAGCGGCGCATCGAGGACGAGGAACTGCCCGTCCGGCTCATCGGGCTGCGGGACGACGTGGGCGAGTTGCTGGCCGCGGCCGATCTCGCCGTGCTGGCGGGCGACGAGGAGGCGCGGTCCGTCGCGGCGCAGGAGGCGCTCCACGCGCGCGTGCCGCTCGTCGCCGCCCGGACCGGCGGCGTCCGCGAACTCGTCGGCGACGCCGCCGAACTCGTCCCGCCCGGCGACGCGGACGCGCTCGGCGACGCCGTCGCCCGTTTGCTCGACGACCCCGGACGGTGCGAGCGGCTCCGCGACCTCGGCACCCGGCAGGCGGCCACGTGGCCCACCGAGGACGAGACCGTCGCCCAGATCCTCAGCGTCTACGACGAGCTGACGCAGCCCCAGCCGTTGATCTGAGCCGGCCTCAACCGCATCGCGGCCCCGCCGAGAGGGCGTCGCGCCGATTCCCGGACGGGCCGACGCTTGGCGCGCACCGGATCTCGGACGCGCCGATTCCCGGGCGTGCCGGTCCAGGGCGTTCCCGTCCCCGGTGCGCCGGTCCAGGGCGTTCCCGTCCCCGGTGTGCCGGTCCGGGGTGCCGGTCCCGCGGTGCCGTAGCGCGAGGTCCCCCGCCCGGTGGCACGGCGGGGCACTGCGGGACACGGCGAAGTACGGCAGGGCGCGCTGTCGGCTTGCCGCGCTCGCCGCCCCGCCGGACGGTTCACGGCACCAGTCGGCGGGCCCGCAGGGCGAGGCTCAACGCCAGGACCGTCTGCGGGTCGTCCAGGTCCGTGCCCAGGAGTTCGCCGATGCGGGCGAGGCGGTTGTACAGGGTCTGGCGGTTGAGGTGGAGTTCACGGGCGGTCTCCGCCTTGCGGCCGGCGTGGGCGAGGTACGTCTCCAGGGTGGGCAGCAGGGGCGGCCTGGAACGCTGGTCGTGGTCACGGACCGGGCCGATCGCGCGGTCCACGAAGGCCGCCAGGTCGGGATGGTCGCGCAGGCGCCACAGAAGCAGCTCGATGTCGAGGCGGCGGGCGTCGTACCAGGGCCGGTCCGACAGTCCCTGGGCGGCGGTCGCCGTCTCCGCCGCGTGCCGCAGGCCCGCCGACGCGGCCGCCCAGCCCCCCGCGACGCCGACGACCACGACCGGCGGCCGGCCTCCCGGCCGCCGCATGCCCGCCCGCTCCGCGCCGGCCCGCAGCGCCGCCGCCACCCGGTCCGCCACCGCCGACCGCTCCGACTCCGCGCGCAGGCCGAGCAGCAGCGGCACCCTGCCCTCCACCGGGCGTACGCCGAGCAGGACCGGCACCCCGACCGACGCCAGCTCCTCCGCCACCGCACGCGCCAGCACCGCCCAGCCACCGCCCGGGGAGAGCGCGTCGCCCAGCCGCATGACGACCGGCAGCAGCGGGCTGTCGCCCGGCTTGAAACCCAGCACACGCGCCTGCGCCGGGGCGTCCTGCGCCGCGATCCGCCCCTCGGCGAGGTCGGTCAGGAAGTCGCCCCTGCCCCGCGCCGCCAGTTCCTCCTCCTGACGCGCCTGCATCAGCACCACGGCCAGGACCCCGGCCGCCCGCTCGACCGCCATGCGGTGCACCGGAGCCAGCGCGGCACGCACCGGCAGCAGCACGAGCCGGGCCCGCACCGATCCCGCACCCGGCCCGCCGCCGGGCACGTCCACCAGCACCGAACCGGCGGGCGGCGGCGCGTCCTTGTGGGGCCCGCGCAATCCCTCCCACACCTGGAGCGGATCCGCTCCCTCGGGCCCGGCCCCGGCGGCGTACAGCAGCCGGCCCTCGGTCGTCTCCAGGAAGACCGGGTTGCCGCAGAAGTCCGCCAGGATCTCCAGGACCTGCGGGACCCCGCCCCCGCCCAGCAGGGCCTGCGTACAGCGGCGGTGCACTTCCTCCGCCCGCTGGAGCAGCGCGTAGTGGCCGTTGACGATCTCGGTGTGGATCTCCTCGGTCACCGTCACGAACGGCACCTCGCGGTGCAGTTGGACCAGGGGCAGCCCCGACGTCCGCGCTGTCTCCACCAGCGCCGCGGGCAGGCGGGTGAAGCGCGGGCCCAGCTCGATCACCAGGGCCGCGATGCCCCGCTCGGCCAGGGTCCGCACGAACGCCCGCTGGTCGGCCGGCCGGGTGCCCAGGCCGTAGCCCGTGGTCAGCAGCAGTTCGCCGCCCTTGAGCAGGGAGGCGATGTTGGGGACCTCGCCCGCGTGCACCCAGCGCACCGTGCGGCCCAGCCGTTCCGCGCCCGCGAGGATCTCCGGCAGCCCGCTGCGCAGGCCGGGCAGCTCCAGCGCGCGCCGCACGGTGATGCCGGCGCCCTGACTGTCGTATCGATGGTCCGTGCGGCTGTCCATGCCGCGGACGCTACCTGCGAAGACGTCCCGGCGACAGCTCCGCCCGGAGCCGGGGACGATCTCCGTCGGCGGCCTCCGGGGGGTGGGCGTGTCGGGCCCCCGGCCGGTCCCCCGGGCCCCCCGGCCGGTCCCCCGGGCCCCCGGCCGGACGCGCCGCTCAGATCGGTCTGATGTTGTGGTTGAAGCGGAAGACGTTGTCGGGGTCGTACCGTCGCTTCAGGTCCCCGAGCCGCCGGGCGTTCCCGGCGCCCACACCGGCCACGATCCGGTCGGGGCCCTCGTCGCCGATGAAGTTGAGGTAGACCGCGCCCGTGCTCCACGGCCCCACCTCGGGCCGCACGCCCCGGACCCACCGCACGCACCGCTCGTCGTCCGCGGGGTCCTCCCACAGTCCGAAGGGGTGCACGGCCCAGGGCGCGTCCCGGTACGGCACCGGGAACCCGTGCGGGCCGGCGGCGATCGCCCCGCCCTGCGGGAACAGGGTGTGCATCGAGCCGGTCGGCACGGGCAGCGCCTCCCCCCGGGTGCAGAAGACGTCCACGAGGTCGTCGGGCGCGCCCGACAGGTACTCCGCCGACCAGTGGTTCCGCATCCCGGGCGGTTCGTCGAACATGCACTGCACGTCGGCGTACGGCATCGGCCCGACGATCTCCGCCTCGTGCGGCAGCGCCAGCAGCGGCTCGGCCACCTCGCGCAGACCGGCCGCCGACCCGGCGTACGTCAGCAGCACGGCGCACACCAGCGCGCCGGCCAGGTGCGGCGGGACGAACTTCGCGGGCCGGCCGGTGAGGTAGAGGACGGCGCCGCCCGCCTCGTCGGGGCCGGACTCGATCACATCGCGGTACGCGCGCGTGGCGTCGCGGCCCGACTCCGGCCGGTACAGCAGCAGCGCGACGGCGAACTCGGGCAGCTCGTGCAGCCGCAGGGTGAGCGCGGTGGCGACGCCGAAGTTGCCGCCGCCGCCGTGCAGGGCCCAGAACAGGTCGGGATGGTCGTCGGGGCTCGCGTGGAGCCGGTCGCCGTCTGCGGTGACGAGGTCGACGCCGAGCAGGTTGTCGACGGCGAGTCCGCAGCGGCGGTCGAGCCAGCCGGTGCCACCGCCGAGGACGAAGCCGCCGACGCCGGTGGTGGAGGCCCGGCCGCCGGTCGTGGCCAGACCGTGGGGCCGGGTGGCGCGGTCCAGGTCGCTCATCGTGGCGCCGCCCGCGACCCGCACCGCCCGCGCCGCGGGGTCGACGTCGACCGCGCGCATGTGCCGCAGGTCGACCACCAGGTTGTTGTCGTTCACCGCCATGCCCGCCACGCTGTGTCCGCCGCCGCGCACCGCGACCTTCAGGTCGAGGTCACGGGCGAACCGCACGGCCCGGACGACGTCGGCCTCGTCCACGCACTGCGCGATCACCGCCGGACGGCGGTCGATCATCGCGTTGAACACCGTCCGGGCCTCGTCGTACCCCACGTCCCACGGCGCGAAGACGTCGCCGACCAGATCCTCGCGCAGCGCGGCGAGGGCCGCGCCCGCCTTCGACGGGGGAGCCATGGGCCGCCGCCCCCTTCCGTGCAGGGGCCGATGCCCCCAGCCTAGGCGGGCGTGCCGGGTCGGGCCGGGTCAGCCGCCGTACGCGCCGGATGCCGTCAGGCGCAGGGCCGTGTCGATCAGCGGGACGTGGCTGAAGGCCTGCGGGAAGTTGCCGACCTGGCGCTGGAGGCGCGGGTCCCACTCCTCGGCGAGCAGTCCGAGGTCGTTGCGCAGCGACAGCAGCTTCTCGAAGAGCTTGCGGGCCTCGTCCACGCGGCCGATCATCGCGAGGTCGTCCGCCATCCAGAACGAGCACGCCAGGAAGGCGCCCTCGTCGCCGGGGAGGCCGTCCACGCCCTCGTGGTCGCCCTGGGTGGGGTAGCGCAGGATGAAGCCGTCCGGCGTGGACAGCTCCCGCTGGATCGCCTCGATCGTGCCGATGACCCGCTTGTCGTCCGGGGGCAGGAAGCCCATCTGCGGGATGAGCAGCAAGGACGCGTCCAGCTCCTTGGAGCCGTAGGACTGCGTGAAGGTGTTGCGTTCCTTGTCGTAGCCCTTCTCGCACACGTCCCGGTGGATGTCGTCGCGGAGCTCGCGCCACCGCTCCAGCGGGCCGTCCGCGTCGCCGGACTCGATCAGCTTGATCGTGCGGTCGACCGCGACCCAGGCCATGACCTTGGAGTGCACGAAGTGCCGGCGCGGACCGCGGACCTCCCAGATGCCCTCGTCCGGCGTGTCCCAGTGCTTCTCCAGGTAGCGGATCAGCTTCAGCTGGAGGAGGGAGGCGTAGTCGTTGCGGGCCAGGCCCGTCATGTGGCCCAGGTGCAGGGCCTCGGTGACCTCGCCGTACACGTCCAGCTGGAGCTGGTGCGCGGCGCCGTTGCCGACCCGGACCGGCGCGGAGTTCTCGTAGCCGGGCAGCCAGTCCAGCTCCGCCTCGCCGAGTTCCCGCTCGCCGGCGATGCCGTACATGATCTGGAGGTTCTCCGGGTCGCCGGCGACCGCGCGCAGCAGCCACTCGCGCCAGGCGCGGGCTTCCTCGCGGTAGCCGGTGCGCAGCAGGGAGGACAGGGTGATGGCCGCGTCGCGCAGCCAGGTGTAGCGGTAGTCCCAGTTGCGCACGCCGCCGATGTCCTCCGGGAGGGAGGTGGTGGGGGCGGCGACGATCCCGCCGGTGGGGGCGTAGGTCAGTGCCTTCAGCGTGATCAGCGAGCGGATCACGGCCTCGCGGTAGGGACCGTGGTACGTACAGTGCTCGACCCACTCGCGCCAGAACTCCTCCGTCGCCTCCAGCGACTGCTCCGGCTCGGGCAGGGGCGGCGGCTCCTTGTGCGACGGCTGCCAGGAGATCGTGAAGGCGATGCGCTCGCCGGGGGAGACGGTGAAGTCGGCGTAGGTCGTCAGCGACTTCCCGTAGGTCTCGCAGTCGGTGTCGAACCACACCGAGTCCGGTCCCGCGACCGCCACCGTGCGCCCCTCGTGCCGGTGCACCCAGGGGACGACGCGACCGTAGGAGAACCGCATCCGCAGGGCCGAGCGCATGGGGACGCGGCCGGAGACGCCCTCGACGATGCGGATCAGCTGGGGGGCGCCGTCTCGCGGGGGCATGAAATCGGTCACCCGGACCGTGCCGCGCGGGGTGTCCCACTCGGATTCCAGGATCAGCGAGTCGCCCCGGTAGGCGCGCCGGGCGGCGGTGGGCGGCTCCTGGTCGGAGCCGTAGGCGGGCCCGAGCCGCCAGAAGCCGTGCTCCTCGGTGCCCAGCAGCCCTGCGAAGATCGCGTGCGAGTCGAAGCGGGGCAGGCACAGCCAGTCCACGGTCCCGTCACGGCAGACCAGTGCCGCGGTCTGCATGTCTCCGATGAGTGCGTAGTCTTCGATGCGCCCGGCCACGTGCAACTCCAGTCGAACGGCCACGTCACCCCCATGAGGGGGCTGTCGCTAGTGCGGTCAAGGGGGTTGTTGTCATGCGTCGTTGAGCGGTGAAGCAAAGCAGCCGCTCAGCCGTGTTGGCAAAACGCCAATTCTTGCTCAACGAACTGACGAGCTCTCGTTGTTCCGGTGGATACGGACGGGGGTGGTGCCGTGTCGGCCGGCCGGGCTCGGCAGTGAGTGTCCGAGCAGGATACGACGCACGTAGATGATCTGTGTGCCGCTCCGGGCAACGCGGGTGGGCCGAACGGGTGAGCACCGGGTGAGAAACCAGTGTGGACCCCGGAGCCCGTGTCCGGACGTGTGCGGAGCGTGGCCGGAAGCCATCTCCCCGAGGCGCTGATACCCTGGTAGCCCGTGGACCGGTGGGCTCGAAACCCCCGAACCGCAGCGACGGCGCCCCCGGAGAAATCCGGCCCCAACCGCTGGTGAGAGCCTCCGGACGCCGCACCGCACCCCCAGACCGCGACCACGGGAGCCCCCTCTTGGCCATGCCGCCCAAATCCACGACGACCAAGCACATCTTCGTCACCGGGGGTGTCGCCTCCTCTCTCGGCAAGGGTCTGACGGCCTCCAGCCTCGGGATGCTGCTCAAGGCGCGGGGCCTGCGCGTCGTGATGCAGAAGCTCGACCCGTACCTCAATGTCGACCCTGGCACGATGAACCCGTTCCAGCACGGTGAGGTGTTCGTCACCAACGACGGCGCCGAGACCGACCTGGACATCGGCCACTACGAGCGCTTCCTCGACCGCGACCTGGACGGCTCGGCCAACGTCACCACCGGCCAGGTCTACAACACGGTGATCGCCAAGGAGCGCCGCGGCGAGTACCTGGGTGACACCGTGCAGGTCATCCCGCACATCACCAACGAGATCAAGCACCGCATCCGCCGCATGGCGACGGACGAGGTGGACGTCGTGATCACCGAGGTCGGCGGCACCGTCGGCGACATCGAGTCGCTGCCGTTCCTGGAGACCGTCCGCCAGGTCCGCCACGAGGTCGGCCGGGACAACGTCTTCGTGGTCCACATCTCCCTCCTTCCCTACATCGGCCCCTCGGGGGAGCTGAAGACCAAGCCGACCCAGCACAGCGTGGCCGCCCTGCGCAACATCGGTATCCAGCCGGACGCCATCGTGCTGCGCTGCGACCGCGAGGTCCCCACCGCCATCAAGCGCAAGATCTCGCTGATGTGCGACGTCGACGAGGACGCGGTGGTCGCCTGCCCCGACGCCCGCTCGATCTACGACATCCCGAAGACCGTGCACGGCGAGGGCCTGGACGCCTACGTGGTCCGCAAGCTGGACCTGCCGTTCCGTGACGTGGACTGGACGACCTGGGACGACCTGCTGGACCGCGTCCACAACCCCGACCACGAGATCACCCTCGCCCTGGTCGGCAAGTACATCGACCTGCCCGACGCCTACCTCTCGGTCACCGAGGCCCTGCGCGCCGGCGGCTTCGCCAACAAGGCCCGCGTCAAGATCAAGTGGGTCACCTCCGACGACTGCAAGACCCCGGCCGGCGCCGCGGCCCAGCTCGCCGGCGTCGACGGCATCTGCATCCCCGGCGGCTTCGGCGACCGCGGTGTGCTCGGCAAGGTCGGCGCGATCCGCTACGCCCGCGAGAACCGGATCCCGCTGCTCGGCCTCTGCCTCGGCCTCCAGTGCATCGTGATCGAGGCGGCCCGCAACCTCGCCGGCATCTCGGACGCCAACTCCACCGAGTTCGACCCGGCCACCGCCCACCCGGTGATCTCCACCATGGCCGAACAGCTCGACATCGTCGCCGGCGAGGGCGACATGGGCGGAACGATGCGCCTGGGCATGTACCCGGCCAAGCTCGCCGAGGGCTCCATCGTCCGCGAGGTGTACGACGGCAAGGAGTACGTCGAGGAGCGGCACCGTCACCGGTACGAGGTGAACAACGCCTACCGCGCGGAGCTGGAGAAGAAGGCGGGCATCCTGTTCTCCGGCACCTCCCCGGACGGCAAGCTCGTCGAGTACGTCGAGTACCCGCGGGACGTCCACCCCTACCTGGTCGCCACGCAGGCGCACCCCGAGCTGCGCTCGCGGCCGACGCGTCCGCACCCGCTGTTCGCGGGCCTGGTGAAGGCGGCCGTGGAGCGGCAGGTCGCAGCTGGGGCGAATTCGAAGTAACACACCAGTTGTACGGTGGCCGGGGTGCAAACCTTCAAAGGTGGGCACCCCGGTTTTCTTCCGGGGTTCTCTCTCGGCCGGTCTCTCCGCCGCGTGCGGGCCGGTCACTCGCGTACGTGTGGAAGGACAGGGCATGACGATCAAGGACACCCCCGAGGCGTGGGAGATCCGGGCGACGGAGACCCCCTTCGTGGGCAACAAGACCTCCGTCCGCACGGACGAGGTGGTCATGCCGAACGGCTCGGTGGTCCGCCGCGACTACCAGGTCCACCCGGGCTCCGTGGCCGTCCTCGCCCTGGACGCCGACGACCGCGTCCTGCTCATCAAGCAGTACCGCCACCCCGTGCGGCAGAAGCTGTGGGAGATCCCGGCCGGCCTGCTCGACGTGCCCGGCGAGAACCCGTTGCACGCCGCCCAGCGCGAGCTGTACGAGGAGGCGCACGTCAAGGCCGAGGACTGGCGGGTCCTCACCGACGTGTACACGACCGCCGGCGGCTGTGACGAGGCGGTGCGCGTCTTCCTCGCCCGCGATCTGTCCGAGGCCGACGGCGAGCGCTTCGCGGTGGAGGACGAGGAGGCCGACATGGAGCACGCGCGCGTGCCGCTGGACGAACTGGTCCGGGGCGTGCTCGCGGGTGACCTGCACAACAACTGCCTCGTCGTCGGTGTCCTCGCCCTGGTCGCGGCGCGCGGCGGCGACGGGCTCGACGCGCTGCGGCCGGCTCAGGCGCCGTGGCCGGCGCGTCCCTTCGAGGCGTGATCGGCAGGTTGCCGGTGGGCCCCCACCGCCCGGTGTGACGATCGGCTGATCCGATCGGGCGACGCCACCGCCGTGCTCCTCCCGGAACGTCGCAGAGCGTGAACTAGGCTCTGGAATCGCCCGGTCCGGAGACCCGGCGGGCTTGCGCGTGCGGTGGGACGGGAGTGTGGCCCGTGACGGAACAGGCAGTGGACACAGACGGCGTGCAGCTGTCGGGACACGCTGCGACGGAGGGCCATTTCCTGGGCCGGGCCCGGGAGTTGAAGGAACTGCGCGCCGACATCGCGCGCGCGGGGCTGGACACGCTGTCCGGGAAGAAGGCGCCCCGCGCGCGCGTGCTGCTCATCGCGGGCCGGCCCGGCTCCGGACGCACGGCGCTCGCCGAGGAACTGGTCCGCCAGGTCGCGGACCGTTACCGCGACGGTGTGCTGCGCGCCCGTCTCGGGGAGCCGGACGGCACCCCCGTCCCCGTCGAGCGCGCCGCCCGCGAACTGCTCGGCGCCCTCGGCCTGCCCGTCCCGCCGGGCGCCGGCGAGGAGGACCTTTCGGCCACGCTGCGCGAGGCGCTCGCCGAGCGGCGGATGCTGCTCCTGCTCGACGACGCGGCGGGTGCCGACCAGGTCGACGCGCTGCTCCCGGACTCCCCGGAATGCCTGGTCGTCGCCGTCTCCGCGGGCCCGCTCACCGGGATCTCGGACGTGCGTCCCTGCACCCTGGGCGGCCTGGACACCAAGTCCGCCCTCGAACTGATCACCCGCTACACCGGATCGGTCCGCATCACCGTCGACCCCCGTGCCGCGGAGGGTCTCGTGGAGGCCTGCCAGGGCCATCCCGCCGCGCTGATCCTCGCGGGCGGCTGGCTCGCCGCCCGCTCCAAGGCGACCGTCGCCGACCTCGCCAAACAGATGCACGCCGAGACCGGCGACGACGGCGCCGACACCAGTCCCCTCGGCCGCGTCTTCCGGCTCACCCACGACTCCCTGCCCGCGGCCTCCGCCCGGATACTGCGCCTGCTCTCCCTCGCCCCGGCCGGCCTGGTCGACCCGCACACCGCCTCCGCGCTCGCCGGCTGCTCGGTCGACTCCGCCCGCACCACCCTGGACGGCTTCGTCGCCCTCGGCCTGCTGCGGGTGGTGGAATCCCCGCTGCCGCAGTACGAGGTCCCCGCCTGTCTGCACCCCCTGCTGCGGGCCGCCGCCGAGAGCCACGAACGCCCGGGCGAGCTCCAGCTGGCGCGCGCCCGCATGCTGGAGCGGACGGTTCGGCTGCTCCAGTCCTGCCGGGCGATCACGGAGACCGACGACCCCGAGGTCCGCGGCAGGCTCCAGGGCATGCCCCGGGCCCTGCGCTTCCCGAGCCCCCGCGCCGCCGCCGACTGGCTGCGCGTCCGACGGCCGGCCCTGCTCGCCTCCGCCCGTCTCGCGGTCGCCGACGGGGAGCTGGACACCCTGGCCAGGCGGCTGATGTCCCAGCTGGTCAGGGCGATGGTCGCGCACTTCGGCACCCAGGGCGCCGCCCCCGACCTGTACGGCGTCCACCAGCTCGTCCTGGACGTGGCCGAGCGGCGCGACCTGCCCCGCGAGAAGGCCGCGGCCCTGCTGAACCTCGCCGACGTCGACGCCCGGACCGGGCGGACGGCGGACGCCCTGGTGCGCTACCGGGCGGCGCTGGACGCCGGACGCGAGGCGAACGACCCGTATGCGACCGGCCGCGCGATGGAATCCGTAGGCGGTGCGCACCAGGAACTCGGGGACTACGAGCGCGCCGCCGACTGGTTCGGCAGGGCCCTGGCCCAGCGGCTGGCCCGTGACGAGCGCGCGGACGCCGCCCGGCTGTACGGCCGGATCGCCACGGCGCAGACCTACGCGGGCCGCTACGGCGAGGCGCAGCGCGGCTGGCGGGCCGCGGCGGCCGGGCACCGCAAGAACGGCGATCTGGGCGCCTACGCGCGGGCGTTGAGCGAGCTGGCGCGGGTCCAGGAGTACGCGGGCCGCCCCGAGGAGTCGCTGCGCACCTGCCAGGAGGCGGTGGAGTGGGCGCGGCGCGCACAGGACGTACGGCTCCAGGCCGCGTTGCAGCTGCGGCTGGCCGACACCCTGGAGCACCTCGGCGACCCGGCGGCGGCCCTGCTGCACCGGGGCGCGGCCGAGCGCATCCTGGGAGAGGAGGCCCCCGACAGTGATCCAGGGCTGGAACACCGCGCTAACACCTGCGAAATCCGTAGTACACCCGCTGAAGATTGATGCTTTGAAAGGCTAGACAGCGGGAACACCTTCATTAGACTGGCTCTGCCGCACGTTCTCCTGCGGTGTATCCCGGTGTGCCCGTTGCCTCCGGGTATCTGCTGCTATACCCCCACACCCTCTGAGCCAAGGACCGTGATCGACGTGAAGGTCGGCATCCCCCGCGAGGTCAAGAACAACGAGTTCCGGGTGGCCATCACCCCCGCCGGTGTGCACGAGCTGGTGCGCCACGGCCACCAGGTCGTCGTCGAGCGCAACGCCGGTGTCGGCTCGTCGATCACGGACGACGAGTACCTGGCCGCCGGCGCGCAGATCCTGGAGACGGCCGACGAGGTGTGGGCCGCCGCCGACCTGCTGCTGAAGGTCAAGGAGCCCATCGCCGAGGAGTACCACCGCCTCCGCAAGGACCAGACGCTCTTCACCTACCTGCACCTGGCCGCCTCCAAGGAGTGCACGGACGCCCTGCTGGAGTCCGGCACCACGGCGATCGCCTACGAGACCGTGGAACTGGCGAACCGCGCGCTGCCGCTGCTCGCCCCGATGTCCGAGGTCGCGGGCCGGCTCGCCCCGCAGGTCGGCGCCTACCACCTGATGCGCGCCAACGGCGGGCGCGGTGTCCTGCCCGGCGGTGTCCCGGGTGTGCTGGCCGCCAAGGCCGTCGTCATCGGCGGTGGCGTCTCCGGCTGGAACGCCGCCCAGATCGCCATCGGCATGGGCTTCCAGGTGACCCTGCTCGACAGGGACATCAACAAGCTCAAGGAGGCGGACAAGATCTTCGGCACGAAGATCCAGACGGTCGTCTCCAACGCCTTCGAGCTGGAGAAGGCCTGCCTCGAGGCCGACCTCGTCATCGGCGCCGTCCTCATCCCGGGTGCCAAGGCCCCGAAGCTGGTCACCAACGAACTCGTCTCGCGCATGAAGCCGGGAAGTGTCCTTGTCGACATCGCGATCGACCAGGGCGGCTGCTTCGAGGACTCCCGGCCGACCACCCACGCCGAGCCGACCTTCCAGGTCCACGAATCGATCTTCTACTGCGTCGCCAACATGCCCGGCGCGGTCCCCAACACCTCCACCTACGCGCTCACCAACGCGACCCTGCCCTACATCGTCGAACTCGCGAACAAGGGCTGGGCGGAGGCGCTGCGCCGCGACGCCGCGCTGGCCCGGGGCCTCAACACCCATGACGGCAAGGTCGTTTACCGCGAGGTCGCCGAGGCGCACGGCCTGGAGCACGTGGAACTCGACTCGCTCCTCGGCTGATCCCGCCCACCGGGCACCTCGCCGCACGGCCAAGTCACCTTTTCGTAAAGGCGATACGTCAACTCGGCGCGTCAACCGCGCGCACCCGGCCGGACCTTGCCCGACAAGGTCCGGCCGGATGTGTGTATGGTCACTTTGCGATGCTCGGACAACTCGCCTCGAACGTAACTGTTCGACCGATTCGCACCCCGGTGAAACCTGCTGTGCGACGGCCGTACGCCCTTGACAGCGGGATGTTTCATTGCCGACACATCGGGCCGGGTCCGGCGGATTGTGTTGCTGCGGACGCCCGACACGCCATAGAGTCGCCAACCGTCGGCATGGTGCCACGCTGACCTTGTCTAGAAGTTTCCTGGTCACCAAGGAGGTAAGACGACTTGTGAATGAGTCGACATTTGCTCCCGGGGGTGGTCAACCAGGAATGCCTACGCGGGGCCAGGGCTCCACGGGGCTCGAGGCTGTCGGCTCCGTCGCTGTCCGAACCTTCGCAGCCCATCAGAGCCAGAGAAGCCCCCATACGGCTCTGTCAGCACACCAGAGCATGGATGGCCATCACGTGAACGCCATGGCCGGCGACGGAAGTGGCGCGCCCCACAACCATTTCGCCGACTACGACGAACTGCCCGACGGGCACTTCTACGACCCCGACGCCGAGTACGAGCCCGACCCGGAGTACGCGGCCACGCTCGCGCCCGACGCTGCCCGCCAGCGCCGCGAGCGCATCGGCCCGACCGGTCGCCCGCTGCCGTACTTCCCGATCCCGGGACCGCTGACGAACCACGGTCCCGCGACGATCATCGCGATGTGCAACCAGAAGGGCGGCGTCGGCAAGACCACGTCGACCATCAACCTGGGTGCCGCGCTCGCGGAGTACGGACGCCGGGTGCTGCTCGTGGACTTCGACCCGCAGGGCGCGCTGTCGGTCGGTCTCGGCGTCAACCCGATGGAGCTCGACCTCACCGTCTACAACCTGCTCATGGAGCGGGGCATGTCCGCGGACGAGGTGCTCCTGAAGACGGCGGTCCCCAACATGGACCTGCTGCCCAGCAACATCGACCTGTCCGCCGCCGAGGTCCAGCTGGTCTCCGAGGTCGCCCGTGAGTCCACGCTCCAGCGTGCCCTCAAGCCGCTGATGGACGACTACGACTACATCGTCATCGACTGCCAGCCCTCGCTCGGTCTGCTCACGGTCAACGCGCTGACCGCCGCGCACAAGGTGATCGTCCCGCTGGAGTGCGAGTTCTTCGCCCTGCGCGGTGTGGCGCTGCTGACCGAGACCATCGAGAAGGTCCAGGAACGGCTCAACCCGGAGCTGGAACTCGACGGGATCCTGGCCACCATGTACGACTCGCGCACCGTGCACAGCCGTGAGGTGCTCGCGCGGGTCGTCGAGGCGTTCGACGACCACGTCTACCACACGGTCATCGGGCGCACGGTCCGCTTCCCGGAGACCACGGTCGCCGGTGAGCCGATCACCACGTACGCCTCCAACTCCGTCGGCGCCGCCGCCTACCGCCAGCTCGCCAGGGAGGTGCTCGCCCGGTGTCACGCCGAGTGAGTCTGCCGGGGGCCGACGAACTCTTCCGTACGACAGGGGGGACGGCGCTCCAGCCGTCCGCACCCCGGCGCCAGGCCAACGGCGAGGCCCGGGTGCCCGCGCCGGCGGGCGAGAGCGACGCGGTGGCGGCCGCCTCCGGCGAGGACGTGCCGCAGGCGGTGCCCGCGCAGGGCGGCGACGGCGAGGGTGCCGAGCACGTGGCGGCGGACACCGAGCGGGCCGACGCCGGTGAGTCCCGCAGCCGGATCGCCGGCGCGGAGCGCTCCGCGCGGCGCCAGGAGGCGCCGGCAGGCTCTGCCGCGGCGGCCGCCGCAGCCGCGGACGCCCAGCCGCGCAAGCGCGGGCGGTCGTCCGCGCGCCGGCCCAGCGGCCGGGAGCGGCACGACGAGAAGATCACGGTGTACGTCTCCGCCGAGGAGCTGATGGACCTCGAACACGCGCGTCTGGTGCTCCGCGGTGAGCACGGACTCGCCGTCGACCGCGGCCGCATCGTCCGCGAGGCGGTCGCCG
Organism: Streptomyces sp. NPDC003247; assembly: GCF_042888135.1. Classification (NCBI taxonomy): domain Bacteria; kingdom Bacillati; phylum Actinomycetota; class Actinomycetes; order Kitasatosporales; family Streptomycetaceae; genus Streptomyces; species Streptomyces sp. NPDC003247. Next base: position 428,015 of record NZ_JBIAPF010000008.1, on the reverse strand, counting down.
TCGTCCTCGCCGACCTGGAGACCCGCGGGGACGCCAGCATCCTCGTACGACGGCTGCGCGGGCGGTAGCGGTAGCCTGCGGGGGCCATGACCTCGAAGGACGTTCCCGCTTCCGGCTCCGGCTCCGGCTCCGCAGCCGGTGGCCGTCGGCGTGCGCTGGGACGAGGACCGGGCGCGAACGGGCCGCGGCCCGAAGCGGTGACGGGACCCGCCCGATCGCCCGAACCGTCGGTACCGCCAGTGCCGGCCGCACAGCCGGTACCGCCTGGACCGTCTGCACCGCCCGTACCGGTCGACCCGCCGGAGCCCGAGGCCGCGCATGCCGGGGGGACGGCGGCCTGGGTGGAGGCCGCCGGGCCGGGGGCGGACGGGCCGGGGGCGGACAGGCGGGCGGAGAGCGTCGCGCAGGGTGCGGACGGGCCGGCTGAAAGCGTGGCGCAGGGCGCGGACGGGCGGGCCGAGGCCGCCGGGCCAGAGGCGGACGGGTCCGCTGGGACCGTCGGACCGGAGGCTGCCGGGCCAGAGGCTGACGGGTCCGCTGGGACCGTCGCGCCGGAGGCCGTCGCGCAGGGTGCCTCCCGACCGGATGCCGACGTACCGGCCCGGATCACCGGCTCGGGAGACGTCGTGCCGGGGGCCGAGGGGCGGGTCGGGAGTGTCGCGGGCGAGGATGCCGGGGCGGAGGCGGGCGGGCGGCGGCCCGGGGCGGGCGGGGCGGATGCCGGAGCGGCAGGGGCCGGCGGGGTCTTCCAGGTTCGGCTCGCCAACTTCGAGGGCCCGTTCGACCTGCTCCTCCAGCTGATCTCCAAGCACAAGCTGGACGTCACCGAGGTCGCGCTGTCGAAGGTCACCGACGAGTTCATGGCGTACATCCGGGCCATGGGGCCGGACTGGGACCTCGACCGGACGACCGAGTTCCTGGTCGTGGCCGCGACGCTGCTCGACCTGAAGGCGGCCCGGCTGCTGCCCCAGGCGGAGGTCGAGGACGAGGCGGACCTGGCGCTGCTGGAGGCCCGCGACCTGCTGTTCGCCCGGCTGCTCCAGTACCGCGCCTACAAGCAGGTCGCCGACATCTTCCACGGCAGGCTCCTCGCGGAGGCCCGCCGCCACCCCCGTACCGTCGGCCTCGAACCGCACCACGCCGAACTGCTGCCCGAGGTCGTCATCAGCATCGGCCTGGAAGGGTTCGCGAAGCTCGCGGTCAAGGCGATGCAGCCCAGGGCCAAGCCGCAGGTGTACGTCGACCACATTCACGCGCCCCTGGTCAGCGTGCGGGAGCAGGCCGGGATCGTGGTCGCGCGGCTGCGCGAGCTCGGCGAGGTCAGCTTCCGCACGCTCGTCGAGGACACCGGCGACACCCTCACCGTCGTGGCGCGCTTCCTGGCCCTGCTGGAGCTGTACCGGGAGAAGGCCGTCGCCCTCGACCAGGAGAGCGCGCTCGGCGAGCTGCTCGTGCGCTGGACGGGCGGGGAGGGCGACGAGGCACCGAGGGTGACCGACGAGTTCGACCGGCCGCCCGAGGAGCCGGAGAAGGAGAGGAAACCGTGAGCGAGGAGACCGCCGGGGGCCCGGCCGCGACGGACACCGTCGCGGACCTCGACCTCAAGCCCGCCCTGGAAGCCGTCCTGATGGTGGTGGACGAGCCCGCGACCGAGGAGCACCTCGCGAAGATCGTGGAGCGCCCGCGCCGACAGGTCGCAGACGCCCTGCGCGAGCTGGCCGACGAGTACACCGTGCAGCGGCGCGGCTTCGAGCTGCGGTTCGTGGCCGGCGGCTGGCGGTTCTGCACCCGCGCCGAGTACGCCCCGGCCGTCGAGCGCTTCGTCCTGGACGGGCAGCAGGCCCGGCTCACCCAGGCCGCGCTGGAGACCCTCGCCGTCGTCGCCTACCGCCAGCCGGTCAGCCGCAGCCGGGTCTCCGCGGTGCGCGGAGTGAACTGCGACGGTGTGATGCGCACCCTCCTCCAGCGCGGACTGGTCGAGGAGGCGGGCACGGAACCCGAAACAGGTGCGATCCTGTACGGGACGACGAACTACTTCCTGGAGCGGATGGGCCTGCGCGGTCTGGACGAGCTCCCGGAGCTCGCGCCCTTCCTCCCGGAGGCGGAGGCGATCGAGGCCGAGACCCAGGAAGGCGTACCGTCGTTCGATCCGGACGCCCCGGAGCCGGACGACGGTCCCCCGACGGACATGCCCGATTAGGACAACGACGGAACTTTGATGCGAAGCAGCGGCAGCGGTAGCGGCAAGAGCGGTGGGCGCGGTAACTACCGCGGAGCCGGCAACGACAGGGACCAGAAGCAGGGCCAGGGCCGTCCCCGCAAGCCCCGCCCCGAGGAGCGCCGCTACGACGTGGGCCCCGGCGCCTCCCCGGACGGCCCGAAGTCGGGGCGCGGCGGCGCGGCCCGCGGCGGCGCCAAGGGCGGCCCGAAGAGGCCCCAGCAGGGCGGCCGTACGGCTCCGGCGCGCTCGCGCGAGTACGAGACGCGGACCGAGGAGCGCAACCGCGAGCGGTACGCGGGCAAGAAGGACATCAAGCTGCCGAAGACCTTCCCGGGCGCCGAGCAGGAGGGCGAGCGGCTCCAGAAGGTCCTCGCCCGCGCGGGCTACGGCTCCCGGCGCGCCTGCGAGGAGCTGATCGAACAGGCGCGGGTCGAGGTCAACGGCGAGATCGTCCTGGAGCAGGGCAAGCGGGTCGACCCGGAGAAGGACGAGGTCAAGGTCGACGGCCTGACCGTCGCGACGCAGTCGTACCAGTTCTTCTCGCTGAACAAGCCCGCCGGTGTCGTCTCGACGATGGAGGACACCGAGGGCCGGCAGTGCCTCGGCGACTACGTCACCAACCGGGAGACGCGGCTCTTCCACGTCGGCCGGCTCGACACCGAGACCGAAGGCGTCATCCTGCTCACCAACCACGGCGAGCTGGCGCACCGGCTGACCCACCCCAAGTACGGCGTGAAGAAGGTCTATCTCGCGCACATCGTCGGCCCCATCCCGCGCGACCTGGGCAAGAAGCTCAAGGACGGCATCCAGCTGGAGGACGGGTACGCGCGCGCGGACCACTTCCGCGTCGTGGAGCAGACCGGCAAGAACTACCTCGTCGAGGTCACCCTGCACGAGGGCCGCAAGCACATCGTGCGCCGCATGCTGGCGGAGGCCGGCTTCCCGGTCGACAAGCTGGTGCGCACGGCCTTCGGCCCGATCACCCTGGGCGACCAGAAGTCGGGCTGGCTGCGGCGGCTGTCGAACACCGAGGTCGGCATGCTGATGCAGGAAGTCGAGCTGTGACGCAGGAAGCCGAGCTGTAGGGCGCCGCGTCGCGCCCCCGTTGAGCGGCCGGTCCGGGATCTCCGGACCGGCCGCTTTCTTGTGCCCGCACCCCCGGGCGGTTTATAGTCTTCAAGACTATTAAGGGGGTGGGGTGGATGCAGGGCTACGACAAGTACGCCTTCGAACCCTTCGCCGTCACCGTCGACCTCGCCGTCCTCACCCTGCGCGCGGGCGCACTGCACGTCCTGCTCGTCGAGCGCGGGCAGGAGCCGTACGCCGGCCGGTGGGCCCTCCCCGGCGGGTTCCTGCTGCCGGACGAGTCCGCCGAGACCGCGGCCCGGCGCGAACTCGCCGAGGAGACCGGCCTCACGGACGTCTCCGGACTCCACCTGGAGCAGCTGCGCACCTACAGCGAACCCGGCCGCGACCCGCGGATGCGGGTCGTCTCCGTCGCCTTCGCCGCACTGCTGCCCGACGCGCCCGAACCGCACGGCGGCGGCGACGCGGCCCAGGCCCGCTGGCAGCCGTACGACCACGTGCGGGCGCTCGCCTTCGACCACGACCGGATCCTGGCCGACGCCCACGACCGGGTCGGCGCCAAACTCGAGTACACCTGCCTCGCCACCGCCTTCTGCCCGCCCGAGTTCACGCTCGGCGAGCTCCAGCGGGTCTACGAGACCGTGTGGGGCACGGGCCTGGACCGGCCCAACTTCCGCCGCAAGGTGCTCGCCACCCAGGGCTTCGTCGAGCCCGTCCCCGGCGGCGCCGCACGCCTGACCGGCGGCCGCGGCAAACCGGCCGCCCTCTACCGCGCCGGCACCGCCACCACCCTCCACCCGCCGCTGCTGCGACCGCCCCGGGAAGGACGCCCCGCATGACCACCACCACCGTCAGGAAACGCGCCGCGACCGGGTCCCTGGTGGGCCTCGCGCTGGGGGACGCGCTCGGGTTCCCCACCGAGTTCATCGGCGTGCAGAAGATCACTGACTGGTACGGGCCCTGGCGGACGCTGGAACTGGCCACGCCGGCACGTGTCTCCGACGACACTCAGATGACGTTGGCGCTGGGACGGGGGCTGCGGGCCGCCATGGACCGCGGATCGCTCACCCCGGAGTCCTTCGAGCGGCAGGTGCGCGAGGAGTTCATCGACTGGTACCGCTCGCCCGAGAACAACCGTGCACCAGGACGCACGTGTCTCCAGGCGTGCGGCCTGTTGCAGAGCGACCGCCCCTGGCAGGACGCCAGCCAGATCCACTCCAAGGGCTGCGGCGCGAACATGCGCGTCGCCCCCCTCGGCCTCGCCCCCGGCCTCAGCGACGAGCAGCGCGCCGGCGCCGCCCAGCTCCAGGCCGCCCTCACCCACGGCCACCCCACCGCGCTCGCCGCCTCCGACCTCACCGCCCACGCCGTACGGCTGCTCACCCAGGGCGCCGAGCCGACGGGGCTGGTCGGACTGCTGCGCTCGTACGCCCTGGAGAACCGGACCCGCTACCACGAGCGCTGGCTCGGCGACCTGTGGACCCGGAGCCAGGACCCGACCCCCGAGCACTTCATCGCGCGCGGCTGGGACGAGTGCCTGGCCGTCCTGGAGCGCCTCCGGGACGCCCTGCGCGCCCCCTCGCCCGAGACCGACCCCTGCCTGGCCACGGGGGAGGGCTGGATCGCCGAGGAGGCCCTGGCGACCGGTCTGCTCTGCTTCCTGCTCTTCCCCGACGAGCCGGTCACCGCCCTGCGCCGGGCCGCCTGCTCGTCCGGCGACTCCGACTCCGTCGCCTGCCTGGCGGGCGCCTTCGCGGGCGCCCACGCCGGAGCCGAGGCGTGGCCGACGCAGTGGGCGGACCGGATCGAGTACGGCGGGGAACTGGTGACCCTCGGGGCGCTCTGGGACCTCTGACCTACGCCAGCACGATGCTGTCGCCCTGGACCGTGATCCGCTCGGCGGGCAGGGGGGTGGTCGCCGGGCCGCCGGTCGGCGCGCCGTCGGAGATCTTGAAGCTGCTCCGGTGGCAGGGGCAGTTGATGGTGCCGTCGGCGACGCTGGCGACCGTGCACCCCTGGTGGGTGCAGACCGCCGAGAACGCCTTGAAGTCCCCCTCGGTCGGCTGCGTGACGACGACCTTCTCGTCCTTGAAGATCTTGCCGCCGCCGACGGGGATGTCGGCCGTCCGCGCCAGCACCTGGGCGTCGCCCACCGCGGCCGAGGACGTGGTGGCGGAGGCGGAGCCGCCGTTGTCGTCGTTGTCGCTGCAGCCGACGGCGAGCGCCGCCGCGCCCGTCGCGAGGAGAACCGTCCGGCGCGAGGCGGTGTGGGTCATGTCGTCACTCCGAGGATGCGGAAGAACCAGAGGCGAGGGGGCCGGCCGACGGTGTCCGGGTACGGACGGCCCCAGGGGATCAGCGATGCGGGATCGGCGATGCGGGATCGGCGATTCAGGAAAGACTGCCACAAAACACTCCTGCGGCCTGTCAGATCCACGCCCGGCGTGCGGCGGCGTATCGAGACATCGCCCCCGCGCACGCCGTCTCAGCGGGCGGGCGCGGCACACCGCCGGGGCCCGGCCTGACTACGCTGGACGCGAAGAGCCGAAACGTACGGGAAACAAGGAGCGGTGCCGTGGCGGTACGAGCGGTCCGGGGAGCGGTCCAGCTGGAGCGGGACGAGGCCGGACACATGGACGAGCAGGTCGGGGCCCTGCTCACCGCCATCATGGAGCGGAACTCCCTCGGCGCCGACGACCTGATCAGCATCTGGTTCACGGCCACGCCCGACCTGCACAGCGACTTCCCGGCGGCCGCGGCCCGCAAGCTCGGCATCGTCGACGTCCCGCTGATCTGCGCCCAGGAACTCGACATCCGGGGCGCCATGCCGCGGGTGGTCCGCGTCCTCGCGCACATCGAGTCCGACCGGTCCCGCGCCGACATCGACCACGTCTACCTCGGTGCCGCCGCGGCCCTGCGCAAGGACATCGCCCAGTGAGGACCGCGCTCGTCATCGGAACCGGGCTCATCGGAACCTCCGCGGCCCTGGCCCTCGCCCAGCGCGGCGTCGTCGTCCACCTGGACGACCACGACCCCGAACAGGCCCGTACGGCGGCCGCGCTGGGCGCCGGCACCGACGAGGCCCCCGACGGTCCCGTCGACGTCGCGATCGTCGCCGCCCCGCCCGCCCATGTCGCCGGCGTGCTCGCCGACGCCATGCGCCGGGGAGTGGCCCGCGGCTACCTCGACGTGGCCAGCGTCAAGGGCGGACCGCGCCGCGAGCTGGAGGCCCTCGGCCTCGACCTCTCGGCCTACCTCGGCACGCACCCCATGTCGGGCCGCGAGAAGTCCGGACCGCTGGCCGCGAGCGGCGACCTCTTCGAGGGCCGCCCGTGGGTGCTCACCCCGACCCGGGACACCGACACCGAGGTGCTCAACCTCGCCCTGGAACTGGTCTCGCACTGCCGGGCCGTCCCCGTCGTCATGGACGCGGACGCCCACGACCGGGCGGTCGCCCTGGTCTCCCACATGCCCCACCTGCTGTCCAGCCTGGTCGCCGCCCGCCTGGAGCACGCCGAGGAGGCCGCCGTACGGCTGTGCGGCCAGGGCATCCGGGACGTGACCCGCATCGCCGCCTCCGACCCCCGGATGTGGATCGACATCCTGTCCGCGAACCCCGGGCCGGTCGCCGACCTGCTCACCGACGTCGCCGCCGACCTGGAGGAGACGGTCCGGGCGCTGCGGGCCCTCCAGTCCGCCGACGACGACAAGCGCCGCACGGGCGCCGACGGCATCGAGTCCGTCCTGCGCCGCGGCAACGCCGGGCAGGTCCGCGTCCCCGGCAAGCACGGGTCCGCGCCGCGGGTGTACGAGGTCGTCGCGGTGCTGATCGACGACCAGCCCGGGCAGCTGGCCCGGATCTTCGCCGACGCGGGGCTGGCCGGGGTCAACATCGAGGACGTGCGGATCGAGCACGCGACGGGACGGCAGGCCGGTCTGGTGCAGTTGATGGTCGAGCCGAAGAGCGCGGTGGTGCTGGCGGCGGCGTTGCGGGAGCGGGGCTGGGCGATCCGGCAGTAGGGGCCCTGCCTGCCGGACCGCCTCGCCGGGGGCTGCCGCCCCCGGGCCCCCGCTTCGGCCCTGAACGGGCCTCGTCCTCAAACGCCGGACGGGCTGGAGATGCGAGCCCTCGCCGGGAAGGTGCCGTCGGGCGGGGGAAGGCGTCGTCCTCCGCCGGGAGGTGCCGTCGGGCGGGTGGGGGCGTCGGCCTTCGCCGGGAGGTGCCGTCGGGCGGGTGGGGGCGTCGGCCTTCGCCGGGAAGGTGCCGTCGGGCGGGGAGAGGCGTCGGCCCTCGCCAGGGAGGTGCTCCGTGGTGCCGTCGGCCCCTGTGCGGCCGGACGAGTGACCCGCACCCAGTAACCTTGTGCGGGGCACAGTGTCGCCCCGCAGCCCACCGCCTCGCACCAGGAAGGTGTCCCCCCGTGGAAAACGGCGCCGCCCAGCCCGTGATTGTCGCCATCGACGGCCCCTCCGGAACGGGCAAGTCGAGCACGTCGAAGGCCGTGGCCTCGCAGCTCGGCCTGAGCTACCTGGACACCGGGGCGCAGTACCGGGCGATCACGTGGTGGATGGTGCACAACGGGATCGACATCGAGGACCCCTCGGCGATCGCCGCCGTCGCGGGCAAGCCGGAGATCGTCTCCGGCACCGACCCGCTGGACCCGACGATCACGGTGGACGGCACCGACGTGTCCGGGCCGATCCGTACCCAGGAGGTCACCTCCCGGGTGAGCGCGGTCAGCGCGGTCCCCGAGGTGCGGACCCGGATCACGGAGCTCCAGCGGTCGCTGGCGGCCTCGGCCGAGCGCGGGATCGTCGTCGAGGGGCGTGACATCGGCACCACCGTGCTGCCGGACGCCGACCTGAAGATCTTCCTCACCGCCTCGCCCGAGGCCCGCGCCGCCCGCCGCAGCGGCGAGCTGAAGGGCGCGGACGTCAACGCCACCCGCGAGGCGCTGATCAAGCGCGACGCGGCCGACTCCTCCCGCAAGACCTCGCCGCTCGCCAAGGCGGACGACGCCGTCGAGGTGGACACCACCGAGCTGACGCTGGCCCAGGTCATCGAGTGCGTCGTCACCCTCGTCGAGGAGAAGCGGGCCGCGCGGTGAGCGAGCTGCCTTCCGAGCGGGGCGCGGAGGTCGGGCGGCGCATCGGCGTCGGCCTGATGTACGGGCTGTGGCGGCCGCGGGTGCTGGGGGCCTGGAAGGTGCCGGCGGCCGGCCCGGTGATCTTCGCCGTCAACCACTCCCACAACATCGACGGCCCGATGGTGATGGGCGTGGCGCCCCGGCCGACGCACTTCCTGATCAAGAAGGAGGCGTTCGTCGGCCCCCTCGACCCCTTCCTGACCGGGATCGGCCAGCTGAAGGTGGACCGCGACACCACCGACCGCACGGCGATCACCCGCGCGCTGGGCGTGCTGGAGAGCGGCGGGGTCCTGGGGATCTTCCCGGAGGGCACCCGGGGCGAGGGCGACTTCGCCTCCCTGCGCGCCGGCCTCGCCTACTTCGCGGTGCGCAGCGGGGCGCCGATCGTTCCCGTCGCCGTTCTGGGAAGCTCCGAGCGGCGCGGACGGTTGATGAAGGGGCTGCCCCCGCTGCGCTCCCGCGTCGACGTCGTCTTCGGAGACCCGTTCGAGGCGGGCGACGGCAGCGGACGGCGTACGCGCAAGGCGCTGGACGAGGCGACCGAGCGCATCCAGAAGCACCTGGCCGCGCACCTGGAGCACGCCAGACGGCTCACCGGCCGGCGGACGGCCGGGGACTAGCGGGCAGCGGGCCGAGAACGCCGGGCACCCGCACGGGCGCCGGCGACACCGAGTAGTGGACCGACCGGGGAAAACGGGCGGTCCACCGACCACCACGAATGAACGACGAGGTACGGACTTCATGAACGACCACATCCAGCCCGACGGCTCGGACGCCTTCGAGCACGATCACGGGGCGCTCGGCGACGCCGAGTACGCGGAGTTCATGGAGCTCGCCGCGGTCGAGGGCTTCGATCTCGAGGACGTCGAGGGCGCCATCGAGGCGGCCGGTCACGGGCCGCTGCCCGTGCTCGCCGTCGTCGGCCGCCCGAACGTCGGCAAGTCGACCCTGGTGAACCGGATCATCGGGCGCCGCGAGGCCGTCGTCGAGGACAAGCCCGGCGTCACCCGGGACCGCGTCACCTACGAGGCCGAGTGGGCGGGCCGCCGCTTCAAGGTCGTCGACACCGGCGGCTGGGAGCAGGACGTCCTCGGTATCGACGCCTCCGTCGCCGCGCAGGCCGAGTACGCGATCGAGGCCGCCGACGCCGTCGTCTTCGTCGTCGACGCCAAGGTCGGAGCCACCGACACCGACGAGGCGGTCGTCCGTCTGCTGCGCAAGGCCGGCAAGCCGGTCGTGCTGTGCGCCAACAAGGTCGACGGCCCCAGCGGCGAGGCCGACGCGGCCTACCTGTGGAACCTGGGCCTGGGCGAACCGCACCCCGTCTCCGCGCTGCACGGCCGCGGCACCGGCGACATGCTGGACGCCGTCCTGGAGGCGCTGCCGGAGGCGCCCGAGCAGAGCTTCGGCACGGTGGTCGGCGGCCCCCGCCGTATCGCGCTCATCGGCCGTCCGAACGTCGGCAAGTCCTCGCTGCTGAACAAGGTCGCCGGCGAGGAGCGCGTCGTCGTCAACGAGTTGGCGGGCACCACCCGTGACCCGGTCGACGAGCTGATCGAGCTGGGCGGCGTCACCTGGAAGTTCGTCGACACGGCCGGCATCCGCAAGCGGGTCCACCTCCAGCAGGGCGCCGACTACTACGCCTCGCTGCGGACCGCGGCCGCCGTCGAGAAGGCCGAGGTCGCCGTCATCCTGATCGACGCCTCCGAGACCATCTCGGTCCAGGACCAGCGCATCGTCACCATGGCGGTCGAGGCGGGCCGCGCGATCGTCCTCGCCTACAACAAGTGGGACACCCTCGACGAGGAGCGCCGCTACTACCTGGAGCGGGAGATCGAGACCGAGCTGGCCCAGGTCTCCTGGGCGCCCCGGGTGAACGTCTCGGCGCGCACCGGACGGCACATGGAGAAGCTGGTCCCCGCGATCGAGACGGCTCTGAACGGCTGGGAGACCCGGGTCCCCACCGGCCGTCTGAACGCCTTCCTCGGTGAGCTGGTCTCGGCCCACCCGCACCCGATCCGGGGCGGCAAGCAGCCGCGCATCCTCTTCGGCACCCAGGCCGGCACCAAGCCGCCGCGGTTCGTGCTGTTCGCCTCCGGCTTCATCGAGGCGGGCTACCGGCGGTTCGTCGAGCGCCGGCTGCGGGAGGAGTTCGGCTTCGAGGGCACCCCGATCCACATCTCGGTGCGGGTGCGCGAGAAGCGCGGCAAGAAGAAGTGACACGACGTCCGGAGGGCGGCACCCGCAACGGGGTGCCGCCCTCCGGACGTCCTGTGGACCGCCGTGCTCACAGGCCTCTTCGCGGCGCCGGGGGCAGGGCCGCCGGGACGTGGTGCGTTCCCGAGGGCGCGTGCTGCCGGCCCACCGGACCGAGCGGCCCGACCCGCTGCCACTGCGACTGCTGCCCGAGCCCGCTGCGCGCACTGTGCGCGCCCGCGCTGTAGGCGCTGTAGGTGCTGGTGTACGCGCTGCTGAACGACCCCGTACTGTGCGGGATGTTCCCGAAGGCCGTGAACCCCAGATCGTCCTCCCCGCTGCGGTCCCCGGGCAGTGAACGGAACGACTTGACGTACTCGGCGTAGAGCGCGTCGTAGATCGGTGTGGCCGAGGGGCCGCCCTGGGGTTCGTGTACCGGCCGCGCGGACGGGAGCGACTGGTAGGCCTGGCGGCGCGGAACGTCGTAGGTGTGCACGTATGTCCAAACGAGGCCGGACGGGAAGGGATGCGGCCGGGCGGCGCCCCGAAGGAGCGTGCGGCCGCGTCGATGGGCGGCCCGCCGCGCGGACGCGACGGGCCGCGGACCGTCCGCGGCCTCCGGCCGCCGGCAGTTCCCCGTCGCGGTGGTGCTCAGGTGCCCGCGAGGGGCAGCGCCGCCCCGACCAGCTTGCCGCCCGCCGCCGCCTTGTCCAGCGCGTCCCGCAGCAGGTCCTCCCGCGGCTGGCGGCCGATCGACCCCACCGGTGCCGCGAACATCAGCACCTGCTGGTGCTTGTTGGCGGCCGCCCGCCACCCTTCCGTCACCTGGAGCGGCTGGTGCGCCTGCCACCACGCGACCGGCTGGCCGCCGCTCGCCGAGGGCTGGAGCACCGCGTGCAGCTGGCCCATCGCCAGCAGCACCGACCAGCCGTGCTGCACCGGCGGCACCTCGGACAGCTCGGTCAGCGGCATGAAGCCCTGCTCGATGAGGAGCGGCAGGAAGTCGTCGCCGGCGCCCGTCGTGCCGGGGCGCGCGATGGGGGAGGTCGGCTCGACGACCAGGGCCGGGTGCAGCTCTCCCGCGATCAGGACGAGTCCGCTGGTGACGCCCAGCACGGCCTGCTCGGGCACGACCTTCGCGGGGTCCAGGTCGACGGTGTCGCCGCTGATCGAGCGCACGGCCCCCTGGAGCTGCTCCTCGGTCACCTGGACGACCTGGGAGGGCAGGCAGGTGGCGTGGGCGAAGGCGAGGACCGCGGTCTCGTCCCCGATGAACAGGACGGTGCTGGTGCGCTCGTGCTCGGAGTCGCCCGGGGTGCGGCAGGACGTGCAGTCGTAACTGCCCGGGGCGTTCTCTCCGGCGAGCAGCCGGTTGGCTTCTTCGTCGCCGATCTCGGCGCGTACCTCGTCGCTGACGTCGAGCATGCGCGGCACGGGTGACTCCCTCGGAATGCGGTGCGTTGGCGGGGCCGGGTGGCTCCCGGCTCATGAAGAAGACAACGGGCGATCTGTGGCCAGGGTCACGCTGCCCGGTGAACGGAATCGCATCGCCCTGCGCGTACGGTCACGACCTGTGCGGAATCGGACACTCACTGTCAAGTCCGAAGTGCCGTAGGGAAGTTGGTTCCGTGAGGTGGGCCACAGTCCGTCGAGGGCGCAGGTCGACAAATCCTGAAATCGGCGTATGAAGTGGGTGGCTGGATTTCGTTGCTACCGGCGGTAACAGGCAACTGGCCTGGAGCAACGGGATGTTGCTTGATAACGGTTCGTCAAAATCCCTACATTCCTCCGCCGTGTGCACAGAGCACCGCTCGGGTACGTCCGTCGGCCGCGCAGAGCCAGACAGCGCGCAGCACGACCGCCGGCGGACGGGACGGAGCACGACGGCCGCGCGACCGCGCGGACGTTCGCGCCCCGTTCGGGGGGAGCCCGGGTCCGTAGAGAGGGATCTTCATGTCCGAATGTGCCGACAACACCCGCGTCGACCACCGCGTCGACACCCGCGCCGGCAAGGCGCGGACCACGGCTGTCCTCACCGGGGCGGCGCTTCTCGCCCCCCTCGGCCTGCTGGCCGCGACGGGCAACGCCGCGGCGGCGGACAGCGGGGTGTGGGACCGCATCGCCCAGTGCGAGAGCGGCGGCAACTGGCACATCAACACCGGCAACGGCTACTACGGCGGGCTCCAGTTCTCCGCCTCCACCTGGCGCGCGCACGGCGGCACCGCCTACGCCCCCACCGCCGACCGGGCCACCCGGGAGCAGCAGATCTCCGTCGCCACCGAGGTCCAGCGGGCGCAGGGGTGGGGCGCGTGGCCCACCTGCTCGGCGCGCGCCGGGGCGTCCGGCGGCGCACCTGACGCTCCTACGTCCGGCTCGGGCTCCTCGACGTCGTCCGGCGAGACCAAGTCGGGCTCGTCGACGTCGGGTTCGTCGGCATCGGGCTCGACCGGGTCCGGCTCGTCCGCAGGAGGCTCCGGGGAGACGTCGGCGACGGCGTCCGGCCGCTCGGCGGACCGCGCCTCCCGCGGTGGCTCCGGCGGCGACTACACGGTCCGCGCGGGGGACACGCTCAGCACCGTCGCCGCCCGGCACGGCACCACCTGGCAGCGGATCTACGCCGCCAACCGGGCCGCCATCGGCGGAAATCCCGATCTGATCATGCCGGGCCTGCGCCTGAACCTCTGACCCGGCCCCGCGCCGACGGCCCCACCCGGTACGAACCGCCGGGCGGGGCAGCCCGCCGTCGTGCGGGAAGGACGGAGAAGGGCGGAGAAGGGCGGGGAAGGGCGGGGAAGGGCGGGGAAGGGCGGAGAAGGGCGGGGAAGGGCGGGGCGCGGCCGCGCCCCCCCAGGCCCCTTTCCGCCCCCGCGTACGGACCGTGCCCGGGACGGTCAGGACGACCCGCGGGCCTGGTGCTTCTTCGGCTCGGGCTGCGGGATCCCGGCCGCGTACTCCGGGTGGTGCAGGTCGAACGCCGGGGACTCCGAGCGGATCCGGGGCAGCGCGGTGAAGTTGTGCCGGGGCGGCGGGCAGGAGGTCGCCCACTCCAGGGAGCGGCCGTAGCCCCAGGGGTCGTCGACCTCGACCTTCCGGCCGTACTTGGCGGTCTTCCAGACGTTGTAGAGGAACGGCAGCGTCGACAGGCCGAGCAGGAACGCGCCGATCGTGGAGACGGTGTTCAGGGTGGTGAAGCCGTCCGCGGCCAGGTAGTCCGCGTACCGGCGGGGCATGCCCTCCGCGCCCAGCCAGTGCTGCACCAGGAACGTGGTGTGGAAGCCGACGAACAGCGTCCAGAACTGGATCTTGCCGAGCCGCTCGTCGAGGAGCTTGCCGGTGAACTTCGGCCACCAGAAGTAGAACCCCGCGAAGATCGCGAAGACGACGGTGCCGAAGACGACGTAGTGGAAGTGCGCCACCACGAAGTACGAGTCGGTGACGTGGAAGTCCATCGGCGGCGACGCCAGGATCACCCCGGTCAGGCCGCCGAAGAGGAACGTCACCAGGAAGCCCGTCGCCCACAGCATCGGTGTCTCGAAGGACACCGACCCCTTCAGCATGGTGCCGGTCCAGTTGAAGAACTTCACCCCCGTCGGCACCGCGATCAGGAACGACATGAAGGAGAAGAACGGCAGCAGCACGGCGCCGGTCGCGAACATGTGGTGGGCCCACACCACCACCGAGAGGCCGGTGATCGCCATCGTCGCCCCGACCAGCGTGAGGTAGCCGAAGATCGGCTTGCGGCTGAAGACCGGGAGGATCTCCGTGATGATCCCGAAGAACGGCAGCGCGATGATGTACACCTCGGGGTGCCCGAAGAACCAGAAGAGGTGCTGCCACAGCAGCGCGCCGCCGTTGTCCGCCTGGAACACCTGCGAGCCGAACCGCCGGTCCGACTCCAGCACCAGCAGCGCCGCCGCGAGCACCGGGAACGCCATCAGGATCAGGATCGACGTGAACAGCGTGTTCCAGGTGAAGATCGGCATCCGGAACATCGTCATGCCGGGCGCGCGCATCCCGATGATGGTGGCGATGAAGTTGACCGCGCCGAGGATCGTGCCGAACCCGGCCAGTGCCAGGCCCATGATCCACAGGTCCGGGCCGAGGCCGGGGGAGTGGGCGGCGTCGTTGAGCGGCGCGTAGGCGAACCAGCCGAAGGCGGCCGGCCCGTCCGGGATCAGCAGCGAGCCCAGCACGATCAGACCGCCGAACAGGAACAGCCAGTACGAGAGCATGTTCAGCCGGGGGAAGGCCACGTCCGGGGCGCCGATCTGCAACGGCATCAGCTCGTTGGCGAACCCCGCGAAGCTCGGCGTCGCGAAGAGCAGCAGCATGATCGTGCCGTGCAGGGTGAAGAGCTGGTTGAACTGGTCGTTGTCGACGATCTGGAGTCCGGGCCGGGCCAGCTCGGCCCGCATGATCAACGCCATCACCCCACCGACCAGGAAGAACGCGAACGACGTGATGAGGTAGAGGTGCCCGATCTTCTTGTGGTCGGTGGTGGTCAGCCAGTCGACGACCACCCGGCCGCGCCGCCTGGCCCGCACGGCTCGTGCCGTCCCCGGTACGGTCTCCGTCCCCATCCCTAGCCCTTCGCTCGTCGCCCCGGGCCCGCCGCCGCCCGCGCCGCACGGGTGCCCGCCGGTCGCCGCCATGATGCTCGCGCCCCCGCTCGCACCGACAGGGGGCGTGCGGAGGTCGTGTGGGGGAACAGTGCATTTCCTATGGAATGAGAGCTCTCGCGGTGCGGTGCGGGAGGGGAATGGAACGGGTTCCGGGGACGGTTCTCCGGGAACTTTCCGACGGGTTATTCGAGGGGTCCGGACGACACGCGGGAATTACGTTCGAATGCGCGCGGAAGGCGTAGTGAACCGCTCGTACGTGTGACGGACATACACCGAAACGCCTGTCGTGATCCTGTGACAGAAGTGTGACCGGAGTGATCCACATCTCCGTTCCGGGGTTCCGGGGACGGCCTCCTCGGCCTAGCGTGGCGGTATGGCACCGATTCCCGCTCCGCAGGCGGAGCCCCAGGACGATCCGGACGGATATGTCGGCCTCGAGGCGGCGCGCGCCGAGCGGCTCGCCCGGGAACGGGGGTGGTCGACCGTGCGCTCGCTGGAGCCCGGGACGGTCATCACCATGGAGTACCGGGTGGGCCGGCTGAACTTCGAGGTGCGGGGCGGGCGCGTCAGCCGGGCCTGGAAGGGCTGAGAGAGGTCCGGCGGGGTTTCCGTCGCGCCTCCACCGTGTCCCTTCGCAGGCCTGCCGCGTCCGCCGCGCCGCGACGACGAGGGCCCCGGCTCCTGGGGGACAGGAGCCGGGGCCCTCGGGGTGCGGAGCGGGGCGGGTCTGTGCGTACCGGGAAGCCCCGCGGCCGGTCAGCCGCCGGTCAGCGGGCGGGCCGTGGACGTGGTCGTACCGCGCGGCAGCCGGTCGGCGTGCGGTGGGCGGCGGCTGCCGACGGGGGTGACCGGGGTGCGCTCCGAGCGGACCGTGTGCGGGCCGGGGGCGAGGTAGACCGGCGTCCGCGGGGAGCGGGCCGCGGTGGTCTCGTCCTGGGCCGCGGCGCGCGGCTTGAGCGGTACGGGCACCGGGACCGGGGCGGGCACGGGCACCGGACCGGCGCTGCGGTCGCGCCAGTGGTCGCGCAGGGCGAGGACCCATGCCTCGGCGCGGGCGATCAGCGGCTCGAACCAGGGCAGTGCCAGCAGGATCAGCAGACCGGCGGCCCAGCCGAGGACCACGTCGCTCAGCCAGTGCGTACCGAGGTAGACCGTGGCCAGCCCGACGCCGAGGGAGGTGACCGCGGAGAGGGCGGACAGCCAGCGGCGGGCTCTCGGCGTGGAGGCCAGATAGGCCAGGATTCCCCAGGTCACGACCGCGTTGGCGGTGTGGCCGCTGGGGAATATATCGCCGCCCAGACCCATCTCGTTCGAGCCGATGGTGGTGGCGTAGTGCGGTCCGAGGCGGCCCATGCCGATCTTCGCGGCGCCGACGGTGACGTTCAGCAGCAGCAGTGAGGTGCCGAGGGTGAGGAGCGGGCGCAGGGTGTGCTGGCGCCAGGATCTCCAGCCGAGCCAGGCGGCCACCATCACGGCGGTCGGGCCGCGCTGGCCGAGGACCACGTAGTAGTCGACGAACCAGTGGATTTCCGACCACTGCTGGTAGGGCCGGAAGAACATGACCTGCCAGTCGAGGCGGACCAGCCACGAGGTGATCACCACGAGCCACACGATCGCCAGGTAGAAGGCGAAGGTCGCGGCGAACAGCGCGACCCGGTGCCTGCTCATCCTCGGCACGTCGATGTGGGTCGGCCGTTCCGGCTCGCGGTCCAGCCTGGCGAACACCCGGTCCAGACGGGTGAGGTTTTGTTCGGTACGCACCCAATCGACGTTACAGCGAGTGAGCTCAGTTCTCGGCCGAATCCACGGGTTTGTGATGACGATGTGATGTGGGATTGCTCTCAGGGCGGCCCTTATTCCTCCGGATTCCGCAATCCGCCCGTGCCGTTCCCTTCAATTCCTTTGATCATTCTGGGGGGTAGTTTTAGGGAACTTATGAATGGGTTCACCGAATGGCGGCCCCTCCATTCACTGCGCGCTCACTGACGGTACGGAGTCGATCATGGGGGACCGGAGCCGTTCAGCCACCACGCCCCGTAGAGCGCCGACGCCACCGCGAGACCCGTCACCACCAGCGCGGACCGCGGCGCCCGCCACCGGGCGAGGGTCAGGGCGAGGGGGAAGAGCAGGGGGAACGCGGGCAGCAGCAGACGGGGTTTCGAGCCGAAGTAACTCGACGCGCACAGCGCGAGCGCCAGGACCGCACCCGTGTACACCAGCAGCGGAAGCGGCTGGCGCTGCCGTAGGCAGACGGCGTACAGCAGGAGGAGCAGGGCCACGCCGGCGATCAGTGCCAGCCCGGCGGCGGCCGATGGAATTGACGTGAACTTGTCCATGATGAAGAGGGCGAAGGCGTACCCGCCGTCGAAGCCGTTGCGCCAGCCCGCCTGGACGTCGAGATAGCCGAGGGGGCCCCGGCCGGTGCGGTGGCCCACCCAGAGGACGTAGCCGGCCGTCCCGAGGGGGGCGAGGAGAAGACCGAGGGCGCGTCTCGTCCTATGTGCGCCCCTGATGGTGCGTTCACGCTGGGTGAGGGGGTGGGGGGAAGGCCGAGGGGCGCGCACCTCCATACGCGCGCTCTCCACAAGCTCCGCGCTCCGGTGTCCCCCGAACGAGAGCGCACCGGCCGTCCACACCGCCGCGACCACGGCGAGCCCCACCGGCCGGGTCAGGCCCGCCAGCGCCGCCAGCACGCCCGTGCTCACCCAGCGGCCGGTGAGCACCGCGTACAGCGACCAGGCGGCGAGCGCGGTGAACAGCGACTCGCTGTACGCCATCGACTGCACCACCCCGACCGGCAGCACCGCCCAGAGCAGCACCGCGCAGACGCCCGCCCGGCGCCCGTACCGCAGGTCGGCGACCGCGAAGATCCCCCAGGCCGCGGCGAGCGAGGCGACCAGGGAGACGACGAGACCGGCCGCGGCGTACGACAGCGGCGTCACCGCGTGCAGCAGGCGCTCCAGCCACGGCAGCAGCGGGAAGAAGGCCAGGTCGGAGTGCACGTCACCGTGGGGCAGACGCACCTCGTAGCCGTACCCCAGCTCGGCGACCCGCGTGTACCACAGCGCGTCCCAGCGTGCCGTCAACAACGTGTACGCGCTCTTGTCCCGCGCGGCGCTCCACACGGCGAGGGCGAGCAGCCCCAGGGCGCGGACGGCCGCGTACCCCGCCAGGGCCGGGGCCGCCCGGCGCAGGGCCGCGGAGCCGGGGAGCGCCCCGCGCGTTCCAAGATCGGTCACGGGCCCGATTATCGGCCGGGCGCGCCGGGGCGGGGCGCGCCGGGACGCCCGGGACGCTGGAAAGAGTGGTGTACGCCACACGGGTTGCCCGGAGGTCTGAGAGGTCCGCCACGTGGACGAGCCACGAACTCGCGTACGCTGCGTGTCTCTCGCCGTTCGTCCGCGCGCGGGCCGGGGGACACCGCTTCCCTCCGGCCGCGTCGCGGGGAGTCCCCGCCCCGCGAGCCCGCCGAACCCGAGGAACACCTGGGAGGTACGTACATGTCCGGGACGACCACGGCCGCCGTCGGGCTGCGCCGTCGGGCGGCCGGGGCCGGTGCCAACCGCTGGATCGTGCTCGTGGTCCTGTGCGTCAGCCTGCTCCTGGTCGCCGTCGACGCGACCGTGCTGCACGTCGCGGTGCCCGCCGTCACCGAGGACCTCCGGCCCGGGGCCATCGAATTGCTCTGGATCGTCGACACCTATCCGCTGGTCTGCGCCTCGCTGCTGATCCTCTTCGGCACGCTCGGTGACAAGGTGGGCCGCAGACGCGTGCTGCTGCTCGGATACGGCCTGTTCGGCGTCGCCTCCGCGCTGGCCGCGCTCGCGGGGAGCGCCGAGGTGCTCATCGCGGCGCGGGCGCTCCTCGGGGTCGGCGGCGCGATGATCATGCCGGCGACGCTGTCGATCCTGCGGCAGGTCTTCCCCGACCGGCGGGAGCGGGCGGTCGCGATAGGCGTCTGGAGCGCGGTGGCCGCGGTCGGCGCGGCGGTGGGGCCGCTGCTCGGGGGCTTCCTGCTGGAGCACTTCTGGTGGGGTTCGGTCTTCCTGGTCAACATTCCGCTGATGCTGGTCAGCCTGCCGGTGGGGCGCCTGCTGCTGCCGGAGTCGCGCGGTACGGGGGACGGGCCGTGGGACGTCGTCGGCGCGCTGATGGCCGCCGTCGGCCTGTTCTGCGTCGTGCTGGGCGTGAAGCGGCTGGGCGGCGGGGAGGCCGACGTGCTCACCGCGGTGCCGCTGCTCGCGGGCGCCACGCTGCTGACGCTGTTCGTACGGCGGCAGCGGCGGCGCGCGCATCCCCTGGTGGACCTGCGGATGTTCGCCCGGCCGGCGTTCAGCACGTCGGTGGGGTGCATCGTGCTGGCGATGCTGGCGCTGGTGGGTCTGGAGCTGATCGCGGCGCAGTACCTGCAACTGGTGCTGGGGCTGTCCCCGCTCCAGACCGGGCTGCGGCTGCTGCCGCTGACCGTCGCGGCGATGGCGGCGGGGCTGGCCGGGGCGCGGCTGCTGCGGCGGTTCGGGCCGCGGCGGATGGTGTGCGGCGGGTTCTGCCTCACGGCGGCCGCGGTGGTGACGCTGACCGCGATGGGCGGCACGGACGACGCGGGGCTGCTGCTGTTCGGGTTCGTGCTGCTCGGTCTCGGGCTGGAGACGACGCTGTTCGGGGCGTACGAGTCGATGCTGAGCGAGGCCCCGCCGGAGCGGGCCGGCGGGGCGGCCGCGATCGGGGAGACCTCGTACCAGCTGGGGGCCGGGATCGGGATCGCCCTGCTGGGCAGCGTCATGAACGCGGCGTACGCGCCCGGGCTGTCCTCGGTGCCGGGGGTGCCGGCCGCGGACTCCGCCGCGGCGGGGCATTCGCTCGGCGAGGCGTACGAGGTGGCCGGCCGGCTCGGGGGAGCGGCGGGCGACGCCCTGCGGCGCACGGCCCGGGACTGCTTCGTGCACGGGCTGCACGTCACGCTGCTGGTGAGCGCGGGACTGCTGTTGCTGGGGGCGGTGATGGCGCTGCGGTTGCCGCGGGCCATGCAGGACGAGACCCCGCCGGTGGAGCTGCCCGGCCCCCGGGAGGCCGCGGAGGCCCGCGTCACGGCGTGACGCCCGGGGGAGAACGCCGTAACGTGGGGCGCCGGAGTCCGTGACTAGCGGTGCTAGTTTTCCTGTTCCGGAGGGTTCGATGTCCGTTTCCGCCCTGCCCCCGTTCGACCCCGCCGACCCGCTCGGCCTCGACGACCTGCTGACGGACGAGGACCGCGCCGTCCGGGACACCGTGCGGGCGTGGGCCGCGGACCGGGTGCTGCCGCACGTGGCCGGGTGGTACGAGACGGGTGAACTGCCCGTGATCCGGGAGCTGGCGCGTGAACTCGGCGGCATGGGCGCCCTCGGGATGTCGCTCGAGGGGTACGGGTGCGCCGGGGCGAGCGCCGTGCAGTACGGGCTGGCGTGTCTGGAGCTGGAGGCCGCCGACTCCGGGATCCGGTCGCTGGTCTCGGTGCAGGGGTCCCTCGCCATGTACGCCGTGCACCGCTTCGGCAGTGAGGAGCAGAAGCGGACGTGGCTGCCGCGGATGGCCTCCGGCGAGGTCATCGGGTGCTTCGGGCTGACCGAGCCCGATCACGGGTCCGACCCCGGCTCCATGAGGACGTACGCCAAGCGGGACGGCTCCGACTGGATCCTCACCGGGCGGAAGATGTGGATCACCAACGGGTCCGTCGCCGGCGTCGCCGTGGTGTGGGCCCGGACCGAGGAAGGGGTCCGGGGCTTCGTCGTGCCCACCGGCGTCCCGGGTTTCTCCGCGCCCGAGATCAAGCACAAGTGGTCCCTGCGGGCCAGTGTCACCAGCGAGCTGGTGCTCGACGACGTGCGGCTGCCCGCCGACGCGGTCCTGCCCGGGGTCGTCGGGCTGAAGGGCCCGCTCAGCTGTCTGTCGCACGCCCGCTACGGGATCGTGTGGGGGGCGATGGGCGCGGCGCGCGCCTGCTTCGAGACCGCCGTCGCGTACGCGCGGACGCGGGAGCAGTTCGGGCGGCCGATCGGGGGGTTCCAGCTCACCCAGGCCAAGCTCGCCGACATGGCGGTCGAACTGCACAAGGGGATCCTGCTCGCCCATCACCTGGGGCGGCGGATGGACGCCGGCCGCCTGCGTCCCGAGCAGGTCAGCTTCGGCAAGCTCAACAACGTACGGGAGGCGATCGAGATCTGCCGGACGGCGCGGACGGTCCTGGGCGCCAACGGGATCTCCCTGGAGTACCCCGTCATGCGGCACGCGACCAACCTGGAGTCGGTCCTCACCTACGAGGGCACCGTCGAGATGCACCAGCTCGTGCTGGGCAAGGCGCTCACCGGACTCGACGCCTTCCGCTGACCCCCGGGGGGGGCAGGGCCGGTGACGGCCCTGCCTCAGCTCTGGTTGAAGAAGCCGTCCGTGCGGCGCGCGGCCGGGTCGCCGTTGACGATCTCCGTGTCGGCCGGGGTGAGAAGGAACACACGGGTCGACACCCGCTCGATCGAACCGCGCAGACCGAAGATCAGCCCGGCCGCGAAGTCGACCACGCGCTTGGCGTCGCCGGCCTCCATGGCCGTCAGGTTCATGATGACCGGGACCCCGTCGCGGAACAGCTCGCCGATCACCCGCGCGTCCCGGAAGCCGTCCGGGGTCACCGTGCCGATCCGCCGGCCCTTCTCCTGGGCCGTGTCGGCGGCGACCCTCACCCGGGGGTCGGTGACCCAGGCGTCCCCGGAGTCGGTCCCCTCGGCATAGTCGTCGTCGTAGTAACGCTCGTCATCGTTGTCGTCGACGAGGCCAAGCCAGGCACTCGCCTTGCGTACCGATCCCATGGACGCCTCCTCTCACAGCGGTCTTTCTTCCGTTCCGCTTCCCCATGGTCGTCCATGATGCGGATGTCGCGCCAAGTGGATAGACGCCGCGCGGGGGGTTTGTGACGGTACTGGTGCACAGCCGATCCGTCGAGAGTCCGTGTGCCCCAAGGGTCCCGTCCCACACGGCTGCTGACTGAGAGTGAAATATGATTCTTCGCGGCGTACGAGTGAGGAGCGGGCCGTGCGAGTGAATCGGGCGGGCCGCTCCGGTGTGATGATCCGTCGATACGATGCGGCGGCGCGCTGCGGTTCACGGTGGATCTCCGCAGGTCGTCGCAGCTCAACGTCGTACGGACCACGGGGGGATCGTCGTGTTCGGAATCGTCAGGCCGTGCCGTCACCGGCTCGGTGAGGGACTCAGGACCCAGTGGATGGCACATCTGTGCGGGCTGTGCCTCGCGCTGCGGCGGGACCACGGACAGTTCGCGCGGGTCGTCACCAACTACGACGGGCTGCTGATATCCGTCCTGACGGAGGCTCAGGCCGTCGGCCGGGACGGCGGAGGACGGCGCACGGCCGGGCCGTGCCCGCTGCGCGGGATGCGGAGCGCGTCCGTCGCACAGGGCGAGGGCGCGCGGCTCGCGGCCGCCGTCTCGCTGGTGCTGGCCTCCGCCAAGGTGCGCGACCACGTCGCCGACGGCGACGGCTGGCTGGCCCGGCGGCCGGTGGCGCTCGCCGCGCGCCGGGTCGCCACGAGCTGGGGCGCGGCGGGCGCCCGCGGCGGGTCCGCGGTCGGGTTCGACACCGCCGTCCTCGTCGACGCCGTCGACCGGCAGGTCGGCCTCGAGGCGCTCGCCGGGCCCGGCACGCCGATCCTGACGGTCACCGAGCCGACCGAGACCGCGACGGCCGCGGCCTTCGCGCACACCGCGGTCCTGGCCGGACGGCCGGGCAACGCCGAACCCCTCGCCGAGGCCGGGCGCCTCTTCGGACGGCTCGCGCACCTCCTGGACGCCGTCGAGGACAGGGAGGCCGACGCCGCGGCGGGGGCGTGGAACCCGCTCGCCGCGACCGGGACGCCGATCGAGGAGGCCCGGCGGCTCGCCGACGACGCCGTGCACGGCATCCGGCTCGCCCTGCGCGAGGCCGAGTTCGGCGACGCGAAGCTGGCCCATGTGCTGCTCGTGCACGAGCTGCGCGCCTCCGTCGACCGCGCCTTCGGCACCACCTCGTGCGGGCACCCGGCGCAGCGGTACGGGCCCCCGCCGGGCAACCCGTACGCGCCCTCCGGCCCCGGAGGCCCGCCCGCGCCCCCGCAGCCGCCGCACCGCGACCGGCGCGGCCTCCTCGCCGGCTGCCTGGTCTGGGCAGGGCTCGCCTGCACGTGCCAGATGTGCTGCGGCGAGTACGACGACCCGTGGACGCGGGAACGCAAAGAGGGGTACTGCTCGCGCTGCGACGACTGCTCCGACTGCTGCGAGTGCTGTGACTGCTGCGGGAACTGCGGTGACGGCTGCTGCGGTGACGGCTGTTGCTGCGACGGCTGCGGGTGTGACTGTTAGACGGCTGCGGGTGTGACAGGGCCCAGGGTAACGGGAAGAGGGGACGGCGATCGCCGGGTCCCGGGTCCCGGGGCCTGGGACCCGGGTGCCGGGCGCCGGGTGAGTTCCGGGCGCCCGGCCGCGTCCTCGCCGGGGCCGCGGGGGTTCGGCGCGTACGCTCATGACGCCCAAGTCGCTCAGCCCGTTCGAAGACTGACGGCCGAAAGGTGCCCTTGCGCCGACCGGCCGTTCGGCCGAATACTCCCCCTCAGCGCTTGTCAGGGGCACGGCGTGTCCGGAATCCGGACGCCCGGGCCGACCTTTGACTGCGCCTCACGGGCCCCGACCCCACGCGGGCCCCCGACTTCCCCTGGGAGGGAACGAAACGTGAGGATCAAGCGCACCACCCCCACCAGCGGCATCACGAGACGGACCCGGCTGACCGCCGTCGCCACCGGACTCGTGGCCGCGGCGGCCGTCGCCATGCCCCACGCGAGTGCGGCCGACGCCACCCCGTTCAGTGCCGCCGAACTCAAGAGCGCCGGCGCCTCGGTGCTCGAGGCCGACGTCCCGGGCACCGCCTGGGCGGTCGACAGCAAGACCAACCGCCTCGTCGTCACCGTCGACAGCACGGTGTCCCAGGCCGAGATCGCGAAGATCAAGGAGCAGGCCGGCGCCAACGCCGACGCTCTGACGATCAAGCGCACCGAGGGCACGTTCCGGAAGTACATCGCGGGCGGCGACGCCATCTACGCGAGCAGCTGGCGCTGTTCCCTCGGCTTCAACGTCGTCGACAGCTCCGGCAACTACTACTTCCTGACGGCCGGTCACTGCACCGACGGCGCGGGCACGTGGTGGTCCAACTCCTCCCACACCACCACGCTCGGCACCACGGCGGGCTCCAGCTTCCCGACGAACGACTACGGCATCGTCCGGTACACCAACACGTCGGTCACCAAGTCGGGCACCGCCGGCAACACGGACATCACCAGCGCGGGCACCCCGAGCGTGGGCACCACGGTCTACCGCGACGGCTCGACCACCGGCATCCACAGCGGCCGCGTCACCGCCCTGAACGCGACGGTCAACTACGGCAGCGGCGACATCGTCTACGGCATGATCCAGACCACGGTCTGCGCCGAGGCCGGTGACTCCGGCGGTTCGCTGTACGGCACCAACGGCGTGGCCTACGGTCTGACCTCCGGCGGCAGCGGCGACTGCACCTCCGGCGGCACGACCTTCTTCCAGCCCGTGGTGGAGGCCCTGAACGCCTACGGGGTCAGCGTCTTCTGATCCCGGCGCCGCCCAGGTGTGCGCCCGGGACGCCACCGGTCGGCAGGTGAGCCCCCGCGCGCGACGGCGCGCGGGGGCTCCCCCCTGCCCCGAACGGTCTGTCGCAGCGCACGACGGCGCCCTCGGTGACGCCGCGAGCACCGGCGACATCGCGTCAGGTCCGGACCTGATCACCCGGTGTCCGGTGCGCCACGCGTGGCGTTTGCAGTGCGAACCGCCCGGCGCGAGGGGGGTGGTGAAAGCGCGTGGGGCGCGCTGTGGTCACCGTGTGCGCGTCGGCAAGGCGACCTTGTGTGCTCCCTGGGGGGTTCGGGAGAGTGGGCGCGCCCGTCGCCCCGGTCCCTCCGGCCCGCGGCGGTCCCCACGACCATCCGGGCCGACCCCCGCAGGAGGACGCGAGTTGAAGTACCGACGCATGTCCGGACGGCGGGCCGTCCTCACGGGAGCGGGCGTCGCCGCCTTCGTCGTCGCGGGAGTCACCTTCCGGACTGCGAACGCGAGCGAGGCCGCGGACCCTCCCGCGCCCCGGCCGCTCTCCGCCCCGGCGGCCGGAAAGCTCGCCTCGGCCCTCGGCGCGGACCTCGGCGCCGACGCGGCCGGCAGCTACTACGACGCCAGGAGCGGGACCCTCGTGGTGAACGTGCTCGACGAGGCCGCGGCCAGGACCGTCGAGGCGGCCGGCGCGAGGGCCAGACGCGTCGAGAACTCCCTCGCCGAGCTGCGCGGCGCCCGTACGGCGCTCCGGAAGCACGCGGCCGTCCCCGGCACCTCCTGGGTGACCGACCCGACCGCCAACGAGGTCGTCGTCACCGCCGACCGCACGGTCTCCGACGCCGAGTGGGCCCGGCTCGCCCAGGTCGTCGAGGGCCTCGGCCCCACGGCACGGCTCCGGCGCAGCCGGGGGGAGTTCACGCCCTTCGTCGCCGGAGGCGACGCCGTCACGGGCGGCGGTGGTCGCTGCTCGCTCGGCTTCAACGTGGTCAAGGACGGCGAGCCGTACTTCCTGACCGCCGGTCACTGCACCGAGTCCGCCTCGACCTGGTCGGACTCCTCCGGCACCGTCATCGGCACGACCGAGGCCTCCGGCTTCCCCGGCGACGACTACGGCCTCGTCAAGTACACCGCCGACGTCCCCCACCCCAGCGAGGTGAACCTCCACGACGGCTCGGCGCAGGTGATCACGGGCGCCGCCGAGGCCACCGTCGGCATGAGCGTCACCCGCAGCGGCTCGACGACCCAGGTGCACTCCGGCACGGTCACCGGCCTGGACGCCACCGTGAACTACGGCAACGGCGACATCGTCGACGGCCTCGTCCAGACCGACGTCTGCGCCGAGCCCGGCGACAGCGGCGGCCCCCTCTTCTCCGGCGGCAGCGCGATCGGCCTCACCTCCGGCGGCAGCGGCGACTGCGCCTCGGGCGGGGAGACGTTCTTCCAGCCGGTGACCGAGGCGCTGTCGGAGACGGGCACCCGGATCGGCTGACGGCGGCCTCACCCGGCCCGACGGCGTCCACCCCGGCGGGGAGAGGCCGCGGGAGGTGCCGGTTCCGGTGATGGGGGCGGCGGTGGCCGGTGTCATGTCCGCGCGGCCCGGGACGGCGGGCGTTCGCGCAGGTGGGCGGTGCCCGAACGGCTGTCGTACATGTGTTCGGGAATTGGTCTATGGTGGGGGTGAGGCGGTTTTGAACTGATGTTCGATAGCGGGAGGTGTGGATGCCGGACTTCACGCATCTGCACACCGTCTCCGGGTTCTCCCTGCGCCACGGCGCCTCGCACCCGGAGCGGCTGGCCGAGCGCGCCTGCGAACGCGGCATGGACGCCCTCGCCCTCACCGACCGCGACACCCTCGCCGGCACGGTCCGCTTCGCCAAGGCCTGCGCGAAGGCGGGCGTGCGGCCGTTGTTCGGGGTGGATCTGGCGGTGGCGCTCCCCGAGCCGGTCCGCGGGGACGGGGCCGTACGGCGGGAGAGGCGCCGCACCCCGGTGCGCGGAGGCGCCTTCGTCGACGAGTCGGCCCCCCGCGTCACCTTCCTCGCCCGGGACGGCGCCCGGGGCTGGGCCGGTCTGTGCCGGCTCGTCACCGCCGCCCACACCGCGGCGGACACCCCCCTGCTGTCCTGGGCGGACCAGCACGGCGACGGCCTGACCGTCCTGCTCGGCCCCGACTCCGACGTCGGCCGGGCCCTCGCCGCCGGCCGCCCGGACCGCGCCGCGCGGCTCCTCGCCCCCTGGCGGGAGGTCCACGGCGACGCCCTGCGGCTGGAGGCCGTCTGGCACGGCCGTACCGGCACCGGGCCCGGCTCCCTGCGCCTGGCCGCCCGTACCGTCGGCTTCGCCGCCGAACAGCGGATCCGCCCGGTGCTCAGCAACGCCGTCCGGTACGCCGACCCGGGCCAGGGTCCGGTCGCCGACGTCCTGGACGCCGCCCGCCGCCTGGTGCCGATCGACCCGGCCGGGGAACGGGACTCCGGCGAGGCCTGGCTGAAGGACCCGGACGCCATGCTGCGGGCCGCCGAGCGGATCGTGGAGGCCGCCGGCTTCCGGCGCGAGGCCGCCCACCGCCTGCTGGAGCAGACCCGGGCGACGGCCGCCGAGTGCCTGGTGGACCCCGAGGACGACCTCGGCATCGGCACCGTCCACTTCCCCGAGCCGCACCTCGTCGGCGCCGGACGCCGGACCGCCCAGCGGGCGCTGGCCTCGCGGGCGGCGGCGGGGATGGTGCTGCGCGGCTACGCCGGGCGGCGCGCGTACTGGGAGCGGATGCACCGCGAGCTGGACATCATCGCCCACCACGGCTTCGCCTCCTACTTCCTGACGGTCGCCCAGGTCGTGGACGACGTCCGGGAGATGGGCATCCGGGTCGCCGCGCGCGGCTCCGGCGCCGGCTCCCTGGTCAACCACCTCCTCGGTATCGCGCACGCGGACCCGGTCGAGCACGGGCTGCTGATGGAGCGCTTCCTGTCCAAGGAGCGGGTGGTGCTGCCCGACATCGACATCGACGTGGAGTCCGCCCGCCGGCTGGAGGTCTACTGGGCGATCATCGGCCGGTTCGGCGCCGAACGGGTCGCGACGGTCGCGATGCCGGAGACGTACCGGGTCCGCCACGCGATCCGGGACGTCGGCGCGGCCCTGTCCATGGACCCCGCCGAGATCGACCGGCTCGCCAAGTCCTTCCCGCACATCCGGGCGCGCGACGCCCGCGCGGCGCTGGAGGAGCTGCCCGAACTCAGGACGCTCGCCGAGCGGAAGGAGACGTACGGGCGGCTGTGGGAGCTGGTCGAGGCCCTCGACGCCCTGCCGCGCGGTGTCGCCATGCACCCCTGCGGGGTTCTGCTCTCCGACGCCTCCCTGCTCGCCCGTACGCCGGTGGTGCCGACCAGCGGCGAGGGCCTGCCCATGTCCCAGTTCGACAAGGACGACGTGGAGGACCTCGGACTGCTCAAGCTGGACGTGCTGGGCGTGCGGATGCAGTCGGCGATGGCGCACGCGGTCGCGGAGGTGCGGCGGGCGACGGGCGACGGGGTCGACCTGGACGCCCTGCCGCCGGGCGACCCGGCGACGTACCGGCTCATCCGGTCCACCGAGACGCTGGGCTGCTTCCAGATCGAGTCGCCGGGCCAGCGCGACCTGGTCGGGCGGCTCCAGCCGAGCACCTTCCACGACCTGGTCGTCGACATCTCGCTGTTCCGGCCGGGGCCGGTCGCCGCCGACATGGTGCGGCCGTTCATCGCGGCGCGGCACGGGCGGGCGCCGGTGCGGTACCCGCACCCGGACCTGGAGGGGCCGCTGAAGGAGACGTACGGGGTCGTCGTCTTCCACGAGCAGGTCATCGACATCGTCGCCGTCATGACGGGGTGCGGCCGGGGCGAGGCGGACCGGGTGCGGCGCGGGCTGTCCGACCCGGAGTCGCAGGGGCGGATCAAGGTCTGGTTCGCACAGCGCGCGGCGGCGAACGGCTATGACGCGGAAACGATTCAGCGGACCTGGGGGATCGTCGAGGCCTTCGGCTCGTACGGCTTCTGCAAGGCGCACGCGGTGGCCTTCGCCGTCCCGACGTACCAGTCGGCGTGGCTGAAGGCGCACCACCCGGCCGCCTTCTACGCGGGGCTGCTCACGCACGACCCCGGGATGTACCCGAAGCGGCTGCTGCTGGCGGACGCACGGCGGCGCGGGGTGCCGGTCCTGCCGTTGGACGTGAACCGGTCGGGAGCCGCCCACCGGATCGAACTGGTGTCTGAATCCAGGGAGTCCGGGAAGTCCGGGAACTCCAGGGAGTCCATGGGGACTTCGGGGAACTCCGGCCGGTGGGGCCTGCGGCTGGCGCTCTCCGACGTGCACGGCATCAGCGAGGCCGAGGCGCGGCGGATCGAGGACGGACAGCCGTACGCCTCGCTGCTCGACTTCTGGGAACGGGCCCGGCCCAGCCGGCCGCTCGCGCAGCGCCTCGCGCAGGTGGGCGCGCTGGACGACTTCGGCGCCAACCGGCGCGACCTCCAACTGCACCTGACCGAGCTGCACCGCGGCTCCCGGGGCGCGGGCGGCGGCCAGCTCCCGCTGGCCGGCGGGCGCGGGACGGCCCCGGCGGGGCTGCCCGACCTCACCTCGGAGGAGCGGCTCAGCGCCGAGCTGGGCGTGCTGTCCATGGACGCCTCGCGCAATCTGATGGACGACCACCGGGAGTTCCTGCGCGAACTGGGCGTGGTGTCGGCGCGCCGGCTGCGCGAGGCGCGGCACGGCGGGACGGTGCTGGTCGCGGGTGCCAAGGCGGCCACCCAGACCCCGCCGATCCGCTCCGGCAGACGGGTCATCTTCACCACCCTGGACGACGGCACCGGCCTGGTCGACCTGGCCTTCTTCGACGACTCCCACGACGCCTGCGCCCACACCGTGTTCCACTCCTGGCTGCTGCTGGTGCGCGGGGTGGTGCAGCGGCGCGGCCCGCGCAGCCTCAGCGTGGTGGGAGCCGCCGCCTGGAACCTCGCCGAGCTGCTGGAGATACGGCGGGAGGAGGGGCTGGAGGGCGTCGCGGCCCGGCTCGCCGAACCGGCCGGCCCCGCGCCCGCCGACGGCTCCATGGCGGTTGACGGTTCCATGGCGGCCGACGGCTCCGCGCCCGCCGGGGGCTCCGCGCCCGCCGGGGGCTCCGCGCCCGCCGGTGCCGACGGCCCGGCGCGCAGGCGGCTCGCCGGTTCCGACGGGCTGCCCGCGCCGGCCGGGTCCGCGGCCCAGGACGCGATGGAGCGGCGGCACCTCCGCATGCCCACGGGGTACCGGATGCACCCCTGGGCCGATCTGCGCCCCGCGGGCGAAGGGCCCGCGGTGGGAAGGAAGTTGTGGCACCAGAGTCCGGGGAGTGCGGGATGACCATCCTCTGCGTACGTTTCCAGCTGCCGCCGACGCACGAGACCGCCCTGCCGGGGCTGCTCGGGCTCCTGGAGGACTTCACCCCGGTCGTCGAGGCGCTGCCGCCGGACGGGGCGCTGGCCGATCTGCGGGGCGCCGAACGCTACTTCGGGCGCGACGCCGTCGAGCTGGCCTCGGTGATCCGCGTCCGCGCCCTCGCGCTGCACGGGGTCGACTGCGCGATCGGCGCCGGACCGGGCCCGATGCTGGCCCGCATGGCGATGCGGGAGGCCCGGCCCGGCGTGACGTGCGCCGTGCCCGAGGAGGCGGTGCGGGAGTTCCTCGCCGCAAGGCCCGTCGTCGCCCTGCCCGGCATCGGCACCGCGACCGCCCGCACCCTGTGCGAGTACGGCCTCGACACCCTCGGCCGGGTCGCCGCCGCGCCCCTGTCCACGCTCCAGCGGCTGGTCGGGGCGAGGGCGGGCCGGGACCTGCACGAGCGGGCGAACGGCGTCGACCGGGGCCGGGTCGTCCCCGACGGCGTCTCACTCCCCCACTCTCGGCTTCGCTCGAGCGGGGGGACCCCCATCCTGGCCACCGAACGCCCCTTCACCCACGACGAGCTGGACCCCGACCGGCACCGTCGCGCCCTGCTCTCGGCCGCCGGGGAACTCGGCTCCCGGCTGCGCGCCCTGGACAAGGTCTGCCGCACCCTCACCCTCACCGTGCGCTACGCCGACCGTTCTTCCACCACCCGCACCCGCACCCTGCGGGAGCCGACCGCCCACTCGCCGGAGCTCACCCGGACCGCGTACGACCTCTACGAGGCGCTCGGCCTCCAGCGCGCCCGCGTCCGCGCGCTAGCCCTGCGGGCCGAGGGCCTCACCCCCGCCGAACAGGCCACCCACCAGCTCACTTTCGACCCGGTGGACGAGAAGGCCCGCCGCATCGAGGAGGTCGCCGACCGCGCACGGGCGAAGTTCGGCCCGAGAGCGGTGACACTGGGGACGCTGGCGGCGTGAGCTGGGCGGCGGGGTAGCCGGTTCCGGGTGATGTGAGCCCGTTGGCGGGAGGCCGGCCATGGGGGACATGAGCCCGCCGGCGGGTGGCCGGGCCATGGGCGATGTGAGCTCGCCGGCGGGGAGGCCGGCTCGGGGGACGCGATCCCGTCCCGGCCCGGTGTACGGCACCCCCGGGTGCCGGCGAGCGGCCGGTCACCGGGGGCGTCCGGCCGGGGCCTGACCGGCCTGAGCCGCCGTTCAGGCCCCGGAGTCCGTGCGCTCAGCGGCTGTGGCGGGCGCCGCTCACCGCGCGCCGGCGGACCGATGCGAAGAGCACGGCCGCGCCCAGCGCGAGGACGCCTGCGCCCCCGACCGCGATGTACGGCGTGCTGCTGTCGCCGCCGGTCTCGGCGAGGCTCGTGGCGCTGCCGGCGGCCTTCGGGCGGTTGGCACCGCCGGCCGCGGCGGTCCGCGACGCCTCGCTCGCGGGCGTGGCGTCCGTCGTCGTGGTGGCGTCCTGGTCGCCGTGGCCGTGGTGCTCGATCGTCGACTTGTCGGCACCGGCCTCGATCTGCTCGTCGGAGGGGGCGGACGCCTCGGGCGCGGCACTGCCGTCCTGCTCGGCGGTGTCGCCGCTTCCGGTGTCGGTGTCGGTGTCTCCGGTGCCGGTGCCGGTGTCGCTCTCTCCCGTGGCGCCGGTGCCGCTGTCCCCGCCGAACGCGACGTCCGAGCAGGAGTAGAACGCCTCGGGGCTGTCCGAGCGCTGCCACACCGCGTACAGCACGTGCCGGCCCGAGCGCTCGGGCAGGGCGCCGGAGAACGTGTAGAAGCCGTCCGCCGCGACCGGGTCGGTGACCGTCGCCACCGGGTTCTCCAGGTCCAGGTCGGACCAGGCCAGCGGCTGCGCCGGGTCGTAGCCGGCCTGGGTGAGGTACACCGTGAAGGTGCCCTTGTGCTGGGCGGTCACCCGGTACTTGAAGGTGTACGAGCCGGCGCTCACGCTCGTCGCCGGCCAGTCGGTGCGGGCCAGGTCGAGGCCCTTGAACTCGTCGTTGTTCGCGCTGCACAGCTTGCCGTCCGGGATCACCTCCTGGTGGCGGCCGCCGGCGTCGCCGACGCGGATGCCGTTCCAGTCGTACAGCGCCTGCGTCCCGCCGGCCGCGACAGCCGCCTTGCAGGCGTCCGACGTCGGGCTCTCGGGGCCTTCCGCGTAGCACTGGGAGACCCGGCTGACGGGGTCCCCCATCGAGCCGTGCGCGGCCGCGGGTGCGGCGGACAGCCCGGTCAGGGCCAGGGGGGTCAGGCCGAGGGCGGCGACGGCGGCGGCCTTGCGGCGTGCGGACATGGAGGTCTCCTAGGAACCGGTGCTGATGTGTGCCGGAACCAAAGAAACCGTGAAAACACCTGCTGGGGGCGGTCGCGGGCGATCTTTAGGGTCGCCTTAAGGAAGCGCTCAGGCTGGGATCAGGTACGGGGCGGACGCGCCGGCCCGAGACGCGCCCGGGACGGGCGGCCGGGGCGGCGCTACCCGTCCGGCCACCAGGTGCGGGCGATGTCCTTGCGCACCTCGGAGCGGCCGGAGGGGCGCTCGTCGGTCTCCTCGCGGATCCGGCGCGAGTCGTTCTTCTTCAGGGGCTTCTGCACGGTCGTGCGGCGCATGGCTGCCTCCTCGGGGCGCTACCGAGTTCCGTGGTTTCACGGAGATAGACCCGTTAGGGGAGAGTTCCTCATCGCCACCTGTTCTGTCAGTGGCGGCTGTCACGATTCGATTGTCAGTGGTGGGTGTCACCCTTGGGGCATGGCAAACCGGAGTGACGGGACGACTTCGCTGTGTGTCGACTGGGACGCGGCGGCCGCCGCCTTCGACCAGGAGCCCGACCACGGCCTGCGCGACCCCGACGTGCGCGCCGCCTGGGCGGGGCGGCTGCGCGGCTGGCTGCCGGGGACCCCGGGTGACCTGATCGACCTCGGCTGCGGCACGGGCAGCCTGTCGCTCCTCGCCGCCGAGCAGGGACACCGCGTCACCGGGGTCGACCTCTCACCGGCCATGGCCGACCGGGCCCGGGCCAAGCTCGCCGGACGCGCCGCGGTGATCCTCCTCGGCGA
Source organism: Streptomyces sp. NPDC003247 (assembly GCF_042888135.1). Lineage (NCBI taxonomy): Bacteria > Bacillati > Actinomycetota > Actinomycetes > Kitasatosporales > Streptomycetaceae > Streptomyces > Streptomyces sp. NPDC003247. Next base: position 394,641 of record NZ_JBIAPF010000008.1, on the reverse strand, counting down.
CGCGGCGGCGCCCCCGGTCGGGGACCGGCGCTTCGACACCGTCCTCGTCCGGCACGTGCTGTGGGCCCTGCCCGACCCGGCCCGCGCCCTGCGCCACTGGTGCGGACTGCTGCGCCCCGGAGGGCGGCTCGTGCTGGTCGAGGGCGTGTGGGGCGCCGTCGCCCCCGTCGGCATACCCGCGGACCGTCTCACCGCCCTGCTGGCGCCGCTCACCGGGCACGCGCGCGTGGAGCGGCTCTCCGACGCGCCGGAGCTGTGGGGGAAGGACGTACGGGACGAGCGGTACGCGGTGGTGGCGACGGTGTGACGCCCTCACGCCGGTCGGCGCGACGCCGCACGCCTCACGCCCGACGGCGCGACGCCGTACGCCCCACGGCGTGACGCTCTCGCACCGGACGAGGTGGCGCCCTCACGCCAGCAGCGACTCCAGGCCGCCCTCGGCGCCGGCGGACGCCTCCAGGGCGTCGAGGGCGGCGAGGGCGGCGGCCGCGGCCCCGGGATCCCGCTCGGCCAGCCCGCTCTCCGCGAACTCGTCCTCGTCCAGCCGCCGTACGTCGCTGCCGTCGGCGGAGCACCACAGGTCCAGGTCGAGGTCCTCGACGACCAGGTCGGAGCCGGTGAGCGTGGCGGGGCGGGTGACGTCGCAGTACCAGCCCTTCAGCGCCCCCGACGCGGCGCGGACCTCCTTCACCGAGTACCAGCGGTCGCGCCAGTAGTACTCCGTGAAGACGTCGCCCGGCTCGAACCGCACGAAGCCGAAGTCCCTTACGCCGTCGCCCGCCCAGGCGGCCCGGACGGCGATCCTGGTGCCGTCGTCGGACAGCAGCCCGGCGGGGTAGCGGATCTTCGTCCGGCCGCCCTTGACGAGGACGACGTCCACCCGGCCCGGGGAGCCGGCGGGGTCAGTCGAGTTCGCGGACATACCGCACCTCCGTTGCGCAGATCTCGTATCCGAACCACCGGTTGACGGCGAGCATCGGACCGTTCCCGGTGTCGTTGCCGGTGTACGCCTCCCGGTACCCGGCGGCGCGGGCGCGGTGCAGCGAGGCGTTCTTCACGAACTTGGCCAGCCCCCGGCCGCGGAAGGCGCGGGCCGTGCCGGTCATGCCGGAGACGTAGCGGGTCGCGCCGTCCGCGCGGGCCGCGGTGAACGCGACGGGACGGCCGTCGACGACGGCGACCGTGGTCAGGCCGGGATCGAGGAGCGGATGCCCCCAGGTCTCCTCGATCCACGCCTCGTAGTCGGTGAGCTCGGCGCCGACGTCGCCCGGTTCGTCCGCGGTCGTCTCCGCGTCGAGTTCGAACAGCGGGCGGGGATCGCCGGCGAAGTCGGCTGCGGTGCGCAGCTCGACGCCGGGCGGCGGGTCCTGGAGCGGCGGCAGCGTGCCGTGCGCCAGGTCCAGGCGGAGGAAGTGCGCGGAGCGGCTCGCCCGGTAGCCGCGCCGCTCGGCGAAACCGCGGTGCTCCGGCTCGTCCAGCACCCAGGCGAACACCCTGGCCGCGCCGTGCGCGGCCAGGTGCTCCTCGCCCGCGCGGGCCAGGAGCGCCCCGGCGCCCCGGCGCGTGCGCCCGGGGTGCACGTACACGTTGAGGAAGCCCTGGCCGGGCTCCGGGCTGTCGTGGGCGAGGCCGGCGTCGGCCGTGCCGACGATCTCGCCGTCCGCCTCGGCGACCAGCCGCCGTAAGCGGGCCGCGGGGCGGGCGTGGGCGAGGTCGTGGAGCACGGACCGCGGGGTGGACACCAGGGCGGGCAGGGCCAGTCGCCTGACCCGGACGTAGCCCTCGGCGTCCGCCGGCACTTCGGGGGCAGGTCGCGCACGCTGACGGTCATGGGGCGCAGGCTAGGCGGGGAAACCTCCGGTGCGCCTCCCCTTTTCCGGCGGGTGCGGGACAATCGGGTCCGTGACCTTGAAGATCCACATCGCTGAGGGGGCCGCTCCGTACGAGCAGGTGCGGGCCCAGATCGCCGAGCAGGCCCGGTCCGGCGAGCTGCCCGTGGGCCACCGGCTGCCGACCGTCCGGGGCCTCGCCGAGTCGTTGGGGCTGGCGGCCAACACGGTGGCCAAGGCCTACCGGGCCCTGGAGGCGGACGGCGTGATCGAGACACGCGGCCGCCATGGCACGTACGTCGCCGCCGCGGGTTCGGCGGCGGCGCGCGAGGTGGCCGCTGCCGCGGGGGCCTACGGGGAACGGGCGCGGCGGCTGGGGCTCACCCAGGACGAGGCGCTGGCCGCGGTCCGGGACGCCCTGCGGGCCGCCTACCAGGAGTGATGGACGGGGAGGGGAGCCTGCCCCACGCGTGCGGCGCCTGCCGCGTGTGCGGCGCCTGCCGCGTGTGCGGCGCCTGCCGCGTGTGCGGGGGTGTGCCGGTCCGGCGGGCGGCCGCGGGTGCGTCGTGGCCGGTCGCGCAGTTCCCCGCGCCCCTGAGTGGGTGACCTGGACCGGGGGCAGGGATGCGGGGCTGAGTGGGTGATCTGGGCCGGGGCAGGGGTGCGGGGCTGGGTGGGTGATCTGGGCCGGGGCAGGGGTGCGGGGCTGGGTGGGTGATCTGGGCCGGGGCGGGGGTGCGGGGCGCGGGTGTCACCGGTGGGTGAGGGACGTGGGGTCGGGGACGCGGGTCGGTCGCAGGCCCGCCCGCTCCGCCGTCCGGCCGAACATGACCGCGTTCCGCACGGCCGCGCCCCCGGGGTCGTTGTTGAAGTACGCGTACACCTCGGCGTCGCTCGGCCAGGTCGTCGCCACGCGGTCGAGCCAGGTCTCCAGGGCACGGCGGCCGTAGTGCGGCGAGGGGTGGGCGCGGCCCTGGTGGAAGCGGACGTAGCCCCAGCCGGTGGTCCGCCACAGCGGGCTGACCGGGCGGGAGAGGACATCGGCCCAGCACAGGGCCGCGCCCCGGGACTCCAGGACCTCGCGGACCGCGGGTGTCCACCAGGAGTCGTGGCGGGGTTCGACGGCGACCCGGGTCCCGGGCGGGAAGCACGTCAGGCAGGTGTCCAGCAGTCCCGGGTCGGCGCGCAGGGTCGGGGGCAGCTGGAGCAGCACCGGGCCGAGCCGGGAGCCGAGGCCGGCCGCGTGGCTCATCAGCCGCTGCACCGGCTCCTCGGGCTCCCGTAGCCGTTTGATGTGGGTCAGATAGCGGCTGGCCTTGACCGCGACGACGAAGTCCGGCGGCACGCGCTCGCCCCAGGACGCGAAGGTCTCCCGCGAGGGCAGCCGGTAGAAGGCGTTGTTGATCTCGACGGTGGCGAACCGTGCCGCGTACTCCTCCAGCCACCGCCGCACGGGGACGTCGGCCGGGTACAGGACGTCCTTCCAGTCCTTGTACTGCCACCCCGACGTGCCGACGAACAGGGTCATGGATCCATCAAAGCACTACAGGTACAGCCCCGCGTCCGCCCCGCCCCGCGGCTCCGGCAGCGAGGTCGGGGAGGTGCCCCGCCGCAGCGCGTACAGCTCCGCCAGGGTCGCGCCCTCCCGGCCGACCCCCTCGTCCGTGCCGAGCCAGTCCACCGCCTCCGGGCGGGTCAGCGGGCCGACCTCGATCCGGGCCAGGCAGCGGCCCGGCCGGACCACCGCCGGGTGCAGACGCTCCAGGTCCTCGTTGGTGGTCACCCCCACCAGGACGTTGCGGCCCTGGCCCAGCAACCCGTCGGTCAGGTTCAGCAGCCGCGACAGCGCCTGGCCGGCGGTGTGCTTGGCCTCGCCGCGGATCAGCTCGTCGCAGTCCTCCAGGAGCAGCAGCCGCCACCGTCCCTTGCCGGTGCCGTCCTCCTCGCCGATCGCGATGTCCATCAGATAGCCGACGTCGGAGAACAGGCGCTCGGGGTCCAGGACGCAGTCCACCTGGCACCAGTCGCGCCAGGAGCGGGCCAGGGTGCGCAGCGCCGAGGTCTTGCCGGTGCCGGGCGGGCCGTGCAGGAGCAGCAGCCGGCCGGCGATGTCGTCCGGGGTCGTCCCCATCAGACGGTCCATCGCCTCGGCGACGGGGGCCGTGTAGTTGGGGCGGATCTCGTCCCAGGTGCCCGCGGAGATCTGCCGGGTGGTGCGGTGCGGGCCGCGCCTCGGGGAGACGTACCAGAAGCCCATGGTCACGTTCTCCGGCTGGGGTTCGGGCTCGTCCGCCGCGCCGTCGGTGGCCGCGTTGAGCACCTTCGTGGCCAGTTCGGCGCTGGTCGCGGTGACCGTGACGTCGGCGCCGCGGTTCCAGCGGGAGACCAGCAGGGTCCAGCCGTCGCCCTCGGCGAGCGTCGCGCTGCGGTCGTCGTCCCGGGCGACGCGCAGCACGCGTGCGTCCGGCGGGATCAGGTTCGCGCCGGAGCGCACGCGGTCGATGTTCGCGGCGTGCGAGTACGGCTGCTCGCCCGTCGCGAACCGGCCGAGGAACAGCGCGTCGACGACATCGGACGGGGAGTCGGAGTCGTCGACGGTGAGCCGGATCGGCAGGGCGTCGTGTGGGTGCGCGGACATGCCGCCATGATCCGGCACACGGGGCCCGCGCGCACCGGGTTTCCGCACTGCGCGGCGGTGTGTCGGAGGTGGCTACAGCATTTCTGACGGTTTCAGGGCATTCGGGTGCATAAGATGCGTATCGCGTCGGCACCGCGGGCCCGGCCGGGGCGGTTCGACCGCCCCGGCCGTACCCCGTCGGCTCAGACGAGCGCCCCGACGGCCCTGCGGTGGATCCGCCGGGTCCTGCGGACCACCGCGTACCCCTTGGTCAGGGCGCGGTCCCGGGCGAAGGCGCGGGCGACGGCCCGGCCGTCGAGGAGCCGTTCGAACTCCTCGGCACCCGTGCCGCGCCGGACGGTCACCCGCCGCAGGGCGTACGGTCCCTGGGTGCGGCGGGCGAGGGAGTTGCCGACGGCGAGCGCCTGGGCGAACCCGTTCTCCCGCACCGCCGTGCGCACCCGCCGGCTGGAGTAGCCGTACGGGTAGGCGAAGGAGACGGGCAGGGCGCCCAGTTCGTCGGCGACGATGTCCCGGCAGCGGGTCAGCTCGGCGCGCAGCGTGCCGTCGTCGACCTGGTCGAGCTGCGGGTGGGTGTGGCTGTGGCCGCCGATCTCGACGCCCGCGTCCGCCAGTTCGCGTACCTGCGGCCAGTCCAGCATGGTGTCCAGGCCGCCGCCGGTGTCGTACGCGCCCCGGATCCAGCCGGTGGACACGAACAGCGTGGCCGGGAAGCCGTGCCGGGCCAGGGCGGGGAGGGCGTGGCGGTGCACGCCCTCGTAGCCGTCGTCGAAGGTGATCAGGACGGGCCGGTCGGGCAGGGGCCGTCCGGACCGCCAGCGGGCGGCCAGGCCGGCCGTGGTGAGGGGGGTGAGCCCCCGGTCCGCGACCAGCCCCATCTGCTCGGCGAACGCCTCCGGTGTGACCGACAGGGCGCGGGTGGCGTCGTTCGGCTCGGCGGCGACCGCGTGGTACATCAGGATCGGAACCCGCGCTTCCGTCATACGGCGCCCTCCGCCCGCGGCACGCCCCGCCCGCCGCCGGCCTCACCCACACCACCCGTTCCGCCGCTCCCGCGGCCCCCGGGCCCACCGAACGGCGCGACGGCCCCTGCCGTTTCGGCGGCCCCGGCATCCGTGCCCGTACCGTCCGCCCCGGTGTCCGTGCCCGTACCGGCGGCCCCGGTGTCCGTGCCCGCACCGGCCGCCCCGCCGCTCCCGCGGCCGCCGCGGTCCCCCAGGTCGCCGGGATCGCCGGACGGCGCGACGTTGCCGGCCGTGTCGGTCGCCCCGGTGTCCCTGAGGGCGTCCTCCGCTCCGGGCCGCCTCTCCGGAGGCGGGCCGTTCGCCGCGTCCTCTCCGATCCGGACCACCGCGAAGGTCGTGCCGTCGCGGCGTGCGCGGGCGGTGCCCACCAGGTAGCCGCCGGCGGCGGTCAGGACGCCGGCGACGATCGCGCCGGCGCGGCGGGCGCCCCCGGCGCGGCCCAGGAGCCCGTCGCGCAGGCCCCGGACGACGCCGGCCGGCAGTACCCGGGTGGTGTACCGGCGTTCGGACTCCAGGCCCTTGCCGGCGCCGACGCTGCGGGCGACGAGCGCCTTGGACAGGCCCTCGGCGTAGGTGCGGGTGCGGAAGTAGGCGAAGTGCTCGCGGGTCTCGGGCACCTTGTGGTGGATCACCGCGCGGTCGTCGACCAGCAGGATCGCGTCGGGTCTCGCGCGGCTGAGCCGGATGCACAGCTCGGTCTCCTCGCCGCCCAGCGGCCGCTTGTCGCCGTCGCGCCCGATGCCGGTGGCGAAGCCGCCCGCGACGGCGAACGCCTCCCGCCGGAAGGAGGCGTTGCCGCCGAGGACGTTGCGCACCCGGACCAGGCCGGGCGGCAGGCCCCGGTAGGAGCAGCCCACCACCCAGTCGAACTCCTCGGGGAACCAGGCGGGCCGCCGGCCGGAGGACCAGGCCGGTACGGTCCGCCCGCCGACCGCCATGACCCGGGGGTCCGCGTAGGCGTCGGCGAAGCGGAGCAGCCAGTCCCGTTCGGCGACGGCGTCGTCGTCGAGGAAGGCGACGATCGCGCCGTGCGAGGCCGCGATGCCGGTGTTGCGGCCGGCCGACAGGCCGCGCGGGCCCGCGTTGGGCAGCACCCGTACGTCGTGCGCCTCCCGGTACTCCCCGGCCAGCCGGTCGAGGAGGACCGGGTTGTGGTCGACGACGAGCAGGGTCTCCAGGGCCGGCCGGGTCTGCGCCCGTACCGAGGCGACGGCCGCGAGGATGTCCTCCCAGCGGTCCTCGGTGTAGACGCAGACGACGACCGAGATGCCGGCGGAACCGTCGCGTGCGGCCCGGCCGGCCGGCGTGCCGTTCAGGCCGGCGCCGGCGCTGCCGGCAGTGCCGCCGTGCGAGGTGCCGGCAGTGCTGCTGCTGTGCGAGGTGCCGTTCGAGCTCAAGACACCTCTCCCCGGACCGTGTCGAGCATCGGCGACCGGTGTCCGCGGCGGCGCAGCGCCCGGCGGTTGGACCGTTCCCCGAGGATCACCCGCAGCACCCGCAGCCCGTCGCGGACGGCCCGCAGGTTGCTGACGCCGTGGATGCGCAGGTACTCGTGGCTGGGGATCTCCTGCACCCTCAGCCCGGCCTTGACGACCCGGATGTTCATCAGGGTCTCCACCTCGAAGCCGGTGCAGTCGAGTTCGATCTTGTCCAGGCAGTGCCGCCAGAAGGCGTTGTAGCCGTAGCACAGGTCGGTGTAGCGGGCGCCGAACTTGCGGTTGACGACGGCGCACAGGACCCGGTTGCCCAGCCGGCGGACGAAGGTCATGTCGTCGGTGCCGCCGCCGTTGGCGAAGCGCGAGCCCTTGGCGAAGTCCGCGCCGGAGACGAGGGCGGAGACGTACGACACGATCTCGTTGCCGTCGGCCGAGCCGTCCGCGTCGACCATCACGATGATGTCGCCGGAGCACGCCTCGAAGCCGGTGATCAGGGCGTCGCCCTTGCCCCGGCCCTGCTGTCCGACGACCTTGACGCCGGGCCACAGTTCACGCGCGACCTCGACGGTGCCGTCGGTGGAGTTGCCGTCGACCAGGACCACTTCGTGGATCCAGTCCGGCAGGGTCTTGAAGACGTACGGTAGGTTCTCGGCCTCGTTCATCGCGGGGATCACGACGCTCACCGGCGGTGTGATGGCCAGGTGAGAGGTGATGGGCCGGTACTTTCCGGCGGTGGACGGAGCCTGGAGATCCTGGCCCGATGTCGCCGGCTGCAGCACGGAACTCATGAGTCTGGTTCCCTCTCGTCCGGTGGGCCGCCCGCCCCTGGGCGGCCCGGATCTACGTCCGGTTCGAAAGGGGGGTTGTTTCCCACCCGCGGCCGCACGGCACGACGGAGGACCTCTCCGCGACACGTCCGGCACGGCATGGCGGAGGACTTCTCCGCGCACGCCGGGTGAGCTGGCAGAACTGGACGGCCCCGGGAAACGGCGGCCGACCGCGCGGCACGGCCCGGTCACACAGTGCGCTGACCGAGCTCGGCACCCCCCTACCGCGCTCCCGCGCCGGACGCCGTCGAGGCGGTCCTTGAGCCCTCCCCTAGAGCCGCTTGCCGACGGTCCGATGCGGGTGAGATGTATGACGGTATTGACGATTGCACCCGTATGGCAAGACCTGGAAAGAGACCTCACCTTTTTGTTCGTTTGACCGTTACACAGCGGGTCGTCCGGTCGCCGGGACGACAAGGGTGATCAGGGGCCTGACAAAAGTGTTCCCCGGAGGCGCGGGGCCTCCGGGGAACGGCTCCGACTCATCGCCGTCTCGGAGGACGTGAGTCAGGGGGAAGAGCGGGTGCAGGAGCAGGGGAAGAGCAGAGGCAGGAGCAGGTGGAGCGTCAGGGCACGATCTTCAGCAGCCGGTTCGGGGAACCGGTGCCGGCGCTGGTGACCACGCCGGTGGTCGCGCCGCTCGTCAGGGCCGAGGCGACCTGGGCCGGGGTGGCCGAGGTGTGGCTCGCCAGGTAGATCGCGGCCGCGCCCGCGACGTGCGGGGTCGCCATCGACGTGCCGGAGATGGTGCTGGTCGCGGTGTCGCTGGTGTTCCAGCCGGCCGTGATGGACGAGCCGGGGGCGAAGATGTCCAGGACGGAGCCGTAGTTGGAGTAGCTGGCCTTGGCGTCGGTGCTGGTGGTGGCGCCGACGGTGATCGCGGCGGCGACGCGGGCCGGGGAGTAGGAGGAGGCGTTGGCGCTGCTGTTGCCGGCCGCGATCGCGTAGGTCACGCCGCTGGCTATGGAGTTGGAGACCGCGGTGTCCAGGGAGGTGGAGGCGGAGCCGCCGAGCGACAGGTTGGCGACCGAGGGGCCGGAGTGGTTGGCGGTCACCCAGTCGATGCCCGCGATGACGCCCGCCGTGGTGCCGGAGCCGCTGTCGTTCAGCACCCGGACCGCCACGATGTTCGCCTTCTTGGCCACGCCGTAGGTGGAGCCGGCGATGGTGGTGGCCACGTGCGTGCCGTGGCCGTTGCCGTCGGAGGCGGTGGTGTCGCCGTCGACGGCGTCGTAACCGTAGGAGGCGCGGCCGCTGATCTGGGAGTGCGTGATGCGGACGCCGGTGTCGATGACGTACGCGGTCACGCCGCCGCCGGCGGTGTCCGGGTAGGTGTAGGTGCCGGAGAGCGGGAGCGCGGCCTGGTCGATGCGGTCCAGGCCCCACGGGGCGCTCGACTGCGTGGTGTCGGCGAGCCGGACGGTCTGGTTCTGCTCGACGGTGGCGACCGACGGGTCGGCGGCGAGTCTGCGGGCCTCGGCGGCGGAGAGGGTGGCGGTGTAGCCGTTCAGCGCGGCGCCGAACGTCTTCTTCACCGTGCCGCCGTACTCCGCGACGAGGTCCTTGCCCGTGGCCGAGGACGCCTTGAAGCCCGCGTCCTTCTTCAGGGTGACGATGTAGCTGTCCTTGACGGCGGTGGGGGAGCCGGCCGCGAGGACCTTGCCCTCGGCCGGTGCGGCCTGGGCGGGGAGCGCGGTGAGCCCGCCGACGAGAGCGGCGGCCGCCACGGTGGCGGCGGCGGTGACGCGGAGCTTGGTGCTGCGAAGGTGTGCCATTACGAGGGAGTCCTCCTCTAGGCGGCGCGTGCCCGGATGTGTGGCACGCGTCTGTGGGGGGTGCGCACGGAGTCGCGCGCACGGCGTCGAGCGTCGCGGCGTACCGCTCTCAGCTGTTGCAAAGCTTGTGTCATCTACAGGTGTGGAACAAGAGACTTGAAGGCCTGTCAACAAATTTGGCATGGCCACGTAACAAATCGCGCATGATCAATCGCGACACGACACGAAAAGACTTGGCATGAACACTTCCTGTCAACGCGCGTAGCTGCTACCACGGTTGTGGCAGAGATTCTGCTAAAGGGAGGTTCCATGAGACGTTCCCGAATTGCCGTAATCGTCAGTTCCCTCCTCCTGGCCGCCGGTGCCGCACTCACCGGCGCCACCTCGGCGCAGGGCGCCCAACTCGCCGCCACCGGCGGCTACGTGGCCCTCGGCGACTCGTACTCCTCCGGAGTCGGCGCCGGCAGCTACGACAGCTCCAGCGGCGACTGCAAGCGCAGCACCAAGTCCTTCCCCTACCTGTGGAACGCCGCCAACGCCCCCACGTCGTTCGCGTTCACCGCCTGTTCGGGCGCCCGGACGGGTGACGTCCTCTCAGGTCAGCTCAGCCCGCTCAACTCCGCCACCGGGCTGGTCTCCCTCACCGTCGGCGGCAACGACGCGGGCTTCGCCGACGTCATGACCACCTGCGTCACCAGCTCCGACAGCACGTGCGTGTCCCGCATCAACACGGCCCGGGCGTACGTCGACTCCACGCTCCCCGGCCAGCTCGACAGCGTCTACTCGGCGATCCGCTCCAAGGCGCCCAACGCCCGCGTCGTCGTCATCGGCTACCCCCGCTTCTACAAGCTGGGCACCACCTGCGTCGGCCTGTCCGAGACCAAGCGCTCCGCCATCAACGCCGCCTCCGACCAGCTGAACACCGCCATCGCCGCGCGGGCCGCGGCCCACGGCTTCGTCTTCGGCGACGTCCGCACCACCTTCTCCGGCCATGAGATCTGCTCCGGCAGCTCCTGGCTGCACAGCGTCAACTGGCTCGACATCGGCGAGTCCTACCACCCGACCGCGTCCGGTCAGTCGGGTGGCTACCTGCCCGTGCTCAACGGCGCGGCCTGAGCCGTCCCTCACGAGGGTGACGCGGAGGGGGAGGCCTCGCCCGACGGGGCCTCCGTCTCGCACGTCACCGAGAACGGCACCGAGTTCGACGTCGTCCGCAGCGGCTCGCGCACCTCGACCCCGATCGCGTTCCGGTACGTCCCGCTCTCCGCGTACGTCGTCACGGTCACCCGGTCCTGCCGCGAGGTCCCCCCGCCGGCCGGGAAGTCGAGCGTCCTCCAGCCCGAGTCGGCGAGTTCACCCTCCTCCGCCACCCAGCGGTAGGACACCTGCGCGGGCAGCCGGCCCACCGTGATCGTCGCGGTGAAGGCGGGCGCCCCCTCGTCCCGCGGCGGACAGGCACCGGAGAACTCCGTGTGCGTGCCCGTGACACTGACCGCGACGGACTGCGCCGGAGTCTCACCGGCGGTGTGCCCGCTCCCGCCCTCGCTCCCGCTGGGACTCGGCGAGGACTCTGCTTTGTTCCCGGTCTCGCTCTTCGTCGGCGACGCGGTGGGTGACGTGGACGCACTCACGCCCTGCGAGCCGCCGGACGAGGTGACACCGCCGCCGGTGCCGTCGCCCCCGTCGTCCCGGTCGAGCAGCGCGTACGTCAGTCCGGCGACCGCCAGCGCGAGCGCCACCACGCCCGCCACCAGAACGCCCGCGGCGCGCCGGTTGCCGTCCCGCTCGTCCCGGGCGGCAGACGCGGGTCCCGTACCCGAAGGAGGCGCGGGGAGTTCAGGTCGCCGCGTCGGCGGCGGTTCCGTGTCCGCCGCCGACGGCAGACCCGCCACCGTCGGCGCGTACGGCGTCCCCCGGACGGTGCCGGCGTACGGGGCGCCTCCCGCGGAGGGGGTACCCCCGGCCGCGACGACCCTCAGGTCCCGCTCGGCCCGCTCGGCGGGCAGCCGCTCGGCCGGGTCCTTGCGCAGCAGCCCCTCGACCACCGCGGCGAGCGGCCCCGCCCGGCGCGGCGGCGGCAGTTCCTCGTCGACGACGGCGCGCAGCGTGCCCAGCGGGGTGTCCTGCCGGAAGGGGGAGGCGCCCTCGACCGCCGCGTACAGCAGCACGCCCAGCGACCACAGGTCCGACCCGGGCCCCGGCGTACGCCCCAGCGCGCGCTCGGGCGCGAGGAATTCGGGGGAGCCGACGAGCTCGCCGGTCATGGTGAGCGCGGAGGTGCCCTCGACGGTCGCGATACCGAAGTCGGTGAGCACCACCCGGCCGTCGTTCGCCATCAGCACGTTGGCCGGTTTCACGTCCCGGTGCAGCACGCCCGCCGCGTGCGCCGCCCGCAGCGCGGCCAGCACCTCCGCGCCGATGCGCGCGGCCCGCGCCGGCTCCAACGGGCCCTCGGCGTCCAGCAGGTCGGCGAGGGAGATGCCCCGCACCAGCTCCATGACGATCCACGGCCGGCCGTCCTGCACGGCCACGTCGTACACCGTGACGACGTTGCGGTGCGCGATCCGGGCCGCGGACCGGGCCTCGCGCTCCAGCCGGGCGTACATCCGTTCCACGTCGGCGGCCGGCAGTCCGGCGGGGGCGCGCACCTCCTTGACGGCGACCTCGCGGTGCAGGACCTCGTCCCGGGCCCGCCACACCGTCCCCATGCCGCCCTCGCCGAGCGGCGACAGCAGCCGGTAGCGTCCCGCGATCAGACGTTCACTGCCCGGTCGTTCGGACACCGCGCCCCCTTCGCATCCCGGCGGACACCACCACAAACGTAGCTCAGGCGACCAGGGATGCGGCCCCCTTGAGCACCAGTGCGGCCCCGAGGGCCACGACGACGAGCGCGGACCACAGCGGCACGTTGCGGCGGACCAGCGCCACGACCGGGTGCGCGGGCCGGCGCGCGCTCCGGTCCAGGAACCGGGCCGCGCCCGTCCCCAGCCTGACCACGGCGAACCCGGCCGCGGTGAGCGTCAGCGCGAGGCCCGCGCCGTACGCCACGACGAGCAGCAGCCCGAACCAGGCGTGCCCGAGCGCGGCCGCGCCGACGAGCACCACGACGGCGGAGGGACTGGGCACGAGTCCCCCGGCGAAGCCGAGGAGGATCGTGCCGCGCAGGGTGGGGGCGGTGGAGTGGGTGTGGGTGGAGCCGCCGTGGGTGTGGGTGTGGGTGTGGCTGTGGGGGTGGTGGCCGTGATGGTGGTGACCGGGGCCGTCGTGCTCGTGGTGGTGACCGGGGCCGTCGTGCTCGTGGTGGTGACCGGGGCCGTCGTGCTCGTGGTGGTGGCTGTGGTCGTGGTCGTCGTGGTCGTCGTGGTCGTCGTGGGGGTGTCGGGTGGGGGCGCCGGACAGGGCGAGTGCGCGGACGGGGGGCTTCGCGTGCTCGTGGGTGGGGGGAGTGGGGTGAGGAGCGGTGGGTGTGTGCCGCCGGGTGTGCAGGGCCCGGCGGACCAGGGCGGCGCCCGCGCCGAGGACGAGGGCGCCGCTCGCCAGACCCAGCCAGGAGATCACCGACGGGGCCGCGGCCGAACCCGCGGTGACCAGGAGCCCCAGGGCGACCACGCCCAGGGTGTGGGTGACCGTGACCGACGCCGCCAGCGGCAGGACGTCCTTCATCCGGGCCCGGCCGCCCCGGGCCGCCGCCGTCGCGGCCATCAGGGTCTTGCCGTGCCCGGGGGCGACCGCGTGCAGCGCGCCGAGCCCGACCGCGAGGAGCAGGGCCAGGGCGGCGAAACCGACGGTGAGGTCCTGCCGGGCGACCAGCCGGTCCAGGGCCCGTGTCCAGCGGTCGGCGCCGCGCGGCAGGACGGACGCGGCGGGCGCCTCGCGCTCCCCGTCGGCGAGTGCCGCGCCGCCCGGGCGCACCCGCAGGGACGCGGTCGCGGTGTCGGCCGGGGAGGAGAGCAACTCCCGCGGGTAATCGATGAGTTCGCCGGACACGGACTCGGCCGGTACGTCCGAGGCGGTGAGCGTCATGCGGTCGCCCCGCGCGGTGATCTCCCGCCAGCCCGGCCCGGCGGACCCGCCCGCGCCCCGGAAACCGACGGAGACCGTGCGGTCCTCGGGCAGCGGTGCCGTCAGCCGGCACTCCACGCGCAGGGTGTCCAGCCCGGCCTGCCCCGGCCGTACGGCCGCCTCGGCGGCGGTGGACGTGAGGGTGACCGGGCGGCCGTCCACGGTCAGCGCGCTGCCGGCGGCGGCCGTGGCGCAGCGCCGCCGGGCCCACTCGGTGAGACCGAGCCGCCCGACGTCCGGCTTCGCCTGGGTCGCCGGGATCTCGGCGAGGTCCTCGACGTGGTCGACGAGGAGCCGGCCGGGGGCGGCGATCAGACCGTCGTAGCGGTTGACGGTGAAGTTGCCCAGGGGGTGTGCGCTCGCGGTGGCGGAAGGGCCCAGGGCGAGTGCGCACCCGGCCGTCAGGACGGCCGCGCAGGAGGCGAACGCACGACGGGCGGTCACCGGGCGCCCTCCGGTGTCTTCAGCGGATTCAGCGTCTTCAGCGTCTTCAGCGTCTTGAGCGCGGCACGGGCCTCGCGGGCGCCCAGCGGGGAGAAGCCCGGGTTGAGGTCGAGGGCCGCCGTGAGGTGGGCGCGGGCGTCGGCGGTGCGGCCGGTGGCGCGTTCGATCATGCCGAGGTGGTGGAGGAAGACCGCGTTGCGGTAGCCCGTGGCCGTCGCCCGGCGGGCGTAGGGGAGGGCTTCCTCGTCCCTGCCGTTGACGTGCAGGGCCCAGGCGAGGGCGTCCGCGGTGTGCACGGTGCGGCGGCGGGCCCACTCCGCGCGGGCCGCGCGCAGGGCCGCCGCCCGGTCGCCGTGGTCGGCGGCGGCGAGCGCGGTGTCGAGGTCGGCGTCGACGCCGTTGGCGCGGGCGAGGGACGTCCAGGCGTCGACGAGCGTGTACTGCTCCCGCGCCTTCGCCGCGTCGCCCCGCCCGCCGCGGGCCTCGTACAGTTCGCCCAGCGCGACGAGCGGGCCGGGGAGCGGGAAGCGGGCGACGACGTCCTCCAGGCCCTCGATCGCCTCGGCCTGCCGGCCGGCGGCCGCCTGCGCGCGGGCGCGGCCCTCCAGCGCCGGCAGGTACGTCTCGTCGGCGGCCAGGGCGCGGGCGTAGTGGGCGAGGGCGGTGGTGTGGTCGCCCTGGCTCCAGGAGAGGTTGCCGAGCTGGGTGGCGACGTAGGCGATGTCGCCGGGCGTGACCGAGGCGGCGAGGGCCTGCTCCAGCACCCGGCGGGCGGTGGCGACGTCGCCGCGCAGTTCGTGGACGTACGCGTACCGCGTGAACACCGGTACACCCGGACGCCGTTCGTCGGCGGTCCGCGCGGCCCGCGCCGCCTCCTCGTACCGGCCGAGCTCGACGAGCGCGTCGATACGGGTGCACAGGGCGCGTTCGCTGTAGGGGTTGCGCTCCAGGGCGCGGTCGGCGTACCTCAGGGCGCCGTCGAAGTCGTGGCGGGCGGCGGCGAGGGCGGCCCGGCCGGACAGGGCCTGGTCGTTGCCGGGCCGCAGTTCCAGCGAGCGCTTCAGGGCCCGCTGGGCCTGCGGATAGCGGGAGGGGTCGCCCTTGGTCCTGGCCTGCTCGACGTAGGCGAGCCCGAGCGAGGCCCAGCCGTCGGCGTCGCGCGGCTGGGCGCGCAAGTGGGCCTGGAGCTCGGCGACCCCGGCGTCGAGACCGGCCCCGGACAGCAGCCCCGGAGAGACCGCGGCGGCCGCGACGACCGGATGCCCGCCGTCGCGCACCGCGCCGAACGCGACCGCCCCCGCGGTGAGGGCGACGGCCAGCATGGCCGCACAGGCCCCCAGATGGACGGCCCGCCACCGGCGCCCCGCGGCCCCCACCCGGCGCACTGCGGCGACCCGCACGTCGACCTCGCCGAAACCGACGACCGTGTCCGCACCGTCGGCCCCGACGTCGCCGGCTTCGCGGGTGCCTTGGCGGGATGCGGCGGTGTCGCCTTGGCGGGATTCGGCGGTGTCGCCTTGGCGCGCTTCGGCAGCGCCGGCTTCGCGGGCGCTTTCGCGGCCTTCGGCGGTGCAGGCTTCGCGGGTGCTGTCGTCGGCCGCGGGGCTCCCGCCTCCGCGGGTGCCCTCGCGTGCCTCGGAGCCGCCGCCCTCGCGGGTGCTTCGGTCGGCCGCGGTGGTCCCGCCCTCATGGGTGCCCTGGCCGGGCACGGAACCCCCGCCCTCACCGGTGCCCTGGCCGGTCACGGCGCCCTCGCCCTCACGGGTGCTCTCGGGGAGGGCCTCGGCGTCCCGAGGGGCGGTCGTGCCCCGGGGTTCCCCGGCGGCGTCGCGGTCCTCGGTGTCGCACGGGGCGGGGGCGTCGCCGGTTCCGGGCGGCCGCGACGAGCCCGTACCGGTCCGGCTCTCCGGCCGGTCGTCCTGCTCGGCGGGGTGTCCGGGGCCCGGCCCGGAGGCCGGCCGCTCGCGCTCCGGTCCGCCGTCGTTCGTACGCGGGGGCATGCCCTCTCCTCGGTCGCCTGGGATGGTCCGTCCTGCGGGTGGGGGAGGCGCGGCCCGCGCCGTGGGGGAAGGGGTACGCGGGCCGCGCCGGTCGGGGGGTGCGGTGCGGGCCGGGGGCGCAGGATCCCCCGGCGGTGGCTCAGACGCCCTCCTGGTAGGCCCCGGCGGCCTAGTACGCCCGGCCCCGCATCCGGCGCCACCACATCAGGCCGCCGCCGATGAGCAGGATCCCGGCCGCGCCGGCGCCCGCGGAGGCGGCGATCAGACCGGTGTCGCCGTCGGTCCAGGACGAGGCCGGCTGGAGGGCGTCGCCGAGCTGGTTGCGGACGTCGTTGCCGCCGGCGGTGCCCTCGGCGAGGGCACCGCGCGAGCCTTCGGTGGGCAGGGCGACGTACGGGAAGGCCTTCTCGAAGTCCTTGTCGTTCGTGTCCACCGCGTCGCCCAGGTCGTTCTTGGCGCCGAGCAGTTCTCCCTCGACGACCTGGAGCGAGGCGTCGATCACGTCGTCGGTGAGCCGGCGCCCGTTCGGGAACCCGGCGGTGTCGCCGTCGAGCACGCCCAGCCGCTTGGGTTCGGCGGCCGGCTCGATCGAGGTGTTCAGCCGCAGTTGCTCCGACGGCGTCACGTGCGGCGGCTGGTTGAGGCCCTCGACGCCCTTCAGGAACACGTCGACGAGGTCGTCGCGCGGCTCGTCGGGCGCCTCGATCTGGTAGATCGCCTCGATGAGCTTCGGCAGTTCGGGGTGGGTGACGTTCTTCAGGAACCGGGCGTCGTCCCAGGGCGCGGACGCGTTGAACTCGTCCTTGTCCTCGATGGGGTTGACGACCTCGTTCACCAGCGGGTTGCCCAGGCGCGACACCTGGGTGAAGTGGCCCTGCGCGTTCTTGCGCTGGGTGGTCGACCAGATGCCCACGATCGGCTGGTGCGCGGACTGCGTGATCAGGTCGGTCGGCACCTGGAGGGCGATCGAGTTGACGTTGTAGCCCTTGAGGGTGTCGTTGCCGACCTCGGAGAGGTCCCCGCCGTAGAGCAGGTCGAAGACGCGCAGGTCGAGGAAGAACGGGTCGTCGGCCTGGCCAGCGAAGGTCTGCGCGCCGTTGGAGAGCTTGTGGACCGCCTGGTCGCGCAGCGCCGCGTAGTCCGGCATCGACGCCTTGCCGACGTTCGACGGCGCCACGGGCACGTCGTCCGCGAGCTTCGTCCGGTGGACGGCCTTCTGCTTCTTCAGCTTGATCAGCTCGAGGTCGTAGGTCTGCGTCACGTTCAGGTCGGGGTCGTCCAGGCTCTCGACGGGCCCGGTGTTGTACAGGAAGGTCTTCTCGTTCTTCGTCTGCGTCTTGAAGGTGTAGCGGAAGAGCAGGTCGCCCTGTGCGTCACCGTCGTTGTCGATGTGCAGGTCGTACTGGGCGTCCTCGGCGAACGGGTAGAAGTTCGGGCCGCCCGCGGGCTCCTCGAACGGTGTCCAGTTCGCGATGATGGTCGTCGAGTCCGGCTTGTCCGGGCTGACGAACGCGTACACGTCGGTGTTGTCGTACTGCGGTGTTCCCGAGATGAGCGGGGCCTCCCGGTGGCTGGAGGCGGCGGCCCCCACGGGTTCGAGCGCGGCGACGCCGGCGGCCGCGAGCCCCCCGGCGGCCAGCGCACCGCATACGAGGGCGGCCACGCCCCTGCGTCCGGATCCGCCGGATCCGCTCCTGGAGATAGCTGTCATGCCGTCCGTCCTTGGTGCCGACTTGCCTGACGGACAGTGATACGGAGCGGGGTGAGGGGCCGGATTGGTGGGAACCCGAAAACTTTTCCTCGCCTGTTCACCCGCGTTCCGGGCCGCGCGATCCGTACCTCCTCCGGAGGTGTGTGCGTTGAGAATGCCTGGTATGACGGGACGGCCCGGGTGCGGCCGCAGGGAGGGGGACCGGATGGAGGCGGACGAGCTGCTGATCCTCGTGGCGGGGGGCGACCAGAAGGCGTTCGAACAGCTCTACACGCTGGTGTCCGGCCCCGTGTTCGGTCTGGTGCGGCGCGTGGTGCGGGACCCGGCGCAGTCGGAGGAGGTCTCCCAGGAGGTGCTGCTCGAACTGTGGCGCTCCGCGGGCCGCTTCGACCCCCGCCGCGGCAGCGCCCTGTCGTGGATCCTCACCCTCGCCCACCGCCGCGCCGTGGACCGGGTGCGCAGCGCCCGCGCGGCCGGCGAACGCGAGCGGCGCGAGGCCCGGCGCGCCCACCACCCCGCCTTCGACCAGGTGACCGAGGAGGTCGAGGCCGGACTGGAGCGCGAATGGGTGCGCCGCTGCCTGGACCGGCTGACCGCCCTGCAACGCCAGTCCGTCACCCTCGCCTACTACGACGGCTACACCTACCGTGAGGTGGCCGAGCGGCTCTCCCTGCCGCTGGGCACGGTCAAGACCCGGATGCGTGACGGACTCACGCGGCTGCGCGACTGCCTGGGAGGTGCCGCATGAGCGTCCGCGCCCTGTTCCGCCGCGAGGACCTCCACTCGCTGGCCGCGCCCTACGCGCTCGACGCCCTCGACCCCGACGAACGCCGGCGCTTCGACAAGCACCTGACGCGCTGCGACCGGTGCGCCGCCGATGTGCGGGCGCTGTCCGAGGACGCCGTCCGGCTCGCCTGGTCGACGGCCGCCCCGCCGCCGGCCGCGCTGCGCGACCGGGTCCTGGCCGCCGTACGGACGACTCCGCAGGAGCCCGTGGCGGCGCCGGTGCGGGAGCACGAGCCGCGGTTGCCGCCGCACGTCTGGGGCACGCAGCCGCCGCCGCGCACCCGTGCGCCCCGTACGCGCCGTCCGCTGTTCGTGCCGTTCGCCACGGCGACGGCCGCCGCCGCGCTCGTCGTCGCCGCGCTCTTCGCGGTCCAGGCCGAGCGCACCCGGGACCAACTGGGCGCCGAGCGCGACCGGGCACGTGAGATCGCCCACGTTCTCGCGGCCCCGGACGCCAGGGCGAGCACCGGCCGGGACGCTCGGGGACGCACGATCGGAGTGATCGCCTCCGCTTCGGCGGGCGAAGCGGTCGTCACGCTGAGCGGATACGGCGACCCGCCCGGCGGACAGGTACATCAGCTGTGGGTCATGCGGCCTGACGCGCAACCGCGCTCTCTCGGGCTCTTCGACCACGACACGCCCTTGGTCGCGACCGGCCTCGACCAGTCGTCGACGTCACTCGCGGTGACCGTCGAACCTGACGGAGGATCACCGCAACCCACTACACAGCCGGTTGTCCAACTCACCCTGAAATCGGTTGGATTCGGAGAGTGACCAAACGCGCATCGTCAACCTCCTTACGGGGAAGGTGAATCCTGGGACCGCGATACACGGGTGCTCCGGCGGGGCGATAGGGTTACCCTGCCCGGGCCGGGTGGACTCGTACGGGTGGGGAGTGTCATGGAACAGATAACAGTGCGCAGCAGGGCGAGGGTCCCTGCGATCACCTGCGGGAGCAGCGCGACCAGTTCGCGCCTCGACCGCCATCTCTCGGTGCTGGCGGGCCCCGCCATACCGCAGCGGGAGACGGTCGAGGCGACCACGCTGATGCGGGAACTGACGGCGCGTTCGCCCGCCCACCGCCGCAGCGCCAGGGGCGCCCGAGTGAGCCGGGTCTCGCTCTTCGCGCCGCTGCGCCGACTCCGCCGTTCGCTGTTCGGCGGCAACAAGCACTGAGGCCCGCGCTCAGGCGGCCACACCGTCCCGGCGCAACGCTGCGATCTCGTCGTCCGTCATCCCCACGGCACGCAGCACCGCCCCGGTGTGCTCCCCGAGCGCGGGCACGGCCCCCATCCGTGCCTCCGCCCCACCCGGCAGTGTGATCGGAGGCAGCAACGCCCGCAGTGGCCCGACCGGCGAGTCCACCTCCCGCCACCGCTCCCGGGCCGCCAGCTGCGGATGCTCCGCCAGCTCGTGCACATCCCTCAGACGCGCGCACGCGATGCCCGCGCCCTCCAGCCGTGCCAGCGCCTCGTCGGTGTCCAGCGCGCCCAGCGCCCCCGCCACCCACGCGTCCGTGGCCTCCCGGCGCGCGACCCGCGCCGCGTTCGTCGCGTACTCCGGGTCCGCCCCCAACTCCGGCCGTCCGATGACCTGTTCGGCCAGCCGGCGCCACTCCCGGTCGTTCTGCACCGACAGCAGCACCCGTCCGCCGTCGGCGGTGGCGTACGCGTCGTAGGGCGCGATCACCGCGTGCGCGAGACCCGTGCGGGCCGGGGCGGTCCCGCCGTGCATCGCGTGGTGCAGCGGATGCCCCATCCACTCCGCCAGCGCGTCCAGCATCGACACCTCCACCGGCCCGCCCCGCCCGGTCGCACCCCGCCGCAGCAGCGCCGCCAGCACCCCGGAGAAGGCGTACATGGCCGCCGCGACGTCCGCCGCCGGGATGCCCGCCTTCACCGGCCGCTCCGGCGTCCCCGTCACCGACACCAGCCCCGCCTCGCACTGCACGAGCATGTCGTACGCCCGCTTGCCCGCGTACGGCCCCGACGCCCCGTACCCCGAGATGTCCACCGCCACCAGGCGCGGGTGCGCCGCGCACAGGGTCGCCGCGTCCAGGCCGAGACGGGCCGCCGCGCCCTGCGCCAGGTTCTGCACGAACACGTCCGCGCCGGCGACCAGCCGGCGGACGGCGTCCAGGCCGCGCGGGTCCTTCAGGTCCAGGGCGACGGACTCCTTGCCGCGGTTGCACCACACGAAGTGCGAGGCGAGGCCGCCGGCCGCGGTGTCGTAGCCGCGCGCGAAGTCACCGCCGTCGATCCGCTCGACCTTGATCACCCGGGCGCCCAGGTCGGCGAGCTGCCGGGTGGCGAACGGGGCCGCGACCGCCTGCTCGACGGCGACGACCGTGATGCCCTCCAGGGGCAGGGGGAGCTGGTCCATGGGGTGGATCATGGCCCTCGTCCCGGGGGTTTGTCATGCACGCAGGTGCGTGCCCGTCCGGGGGAGGACACGCAGGCGTGTGCCCTTCCGCGGGAGCCGCCGGCCGCAGCGGACACGGGCGGGTGCGTCTGCCGGTGTCCTGCCGGCCGCGGCGGAGGCGGGTGTGTAGCGCCCACCGGTGTCCCGCCGGCCGCGGCGGAGACGGTGTGCGCCTGCCGGTGTCCCGCCGGCCGCGGCGGAGGTGGGTGTGTGCGCCTGCCGGTGTCCCGCAGGCGGGCATGCGCCTGCGTGCGCGGCACCGCGCACGGGGTGGGCGTCCCGGTGGCCGGACGCGGGGTCAGAGCAGGGCGAGCTGGCCCTCGGGGCCCTCCTCCGCGTGGTCCAGGATCGACGCCGGGCGGCGGCAGCGGTCCGGGACCGGCAGGATGCCCGCCGCGCGCAGGTCCGTCGCCGTGACCGGGGCCGCCGTCGTGGCCGGGTCCGCGGTCCCCAGTTCCTCCCGCTGCGGCAGCACAGGGGCCAGCAGGGCCAGCACCGTGATCAGTTCGAGGAGCTCGGACGTCCAGTTCTGCGGCCACGCGGCCGGGCGGATCGCCGCCAGGGTGCCCGGCTCGGCCGCGGCCGTCCGGACCGCGCACCACTGCTCCAGGACCCGGACGCCGCCCACCTTGAAGTCCCACGCCTCCGGCGGGACCGGCGAGACGCGGCCCCCGTCGAGGTGGAGGGTCTCCTCCTCGCGGTCGTAGCGGAGGGTGAGCAGCGGGGTCGCTCCGTCCGGGCGGGACCGGGGGAGGGAGGGCAGGGGCGCGCGGACGTAGGGGCGCCGCCCGCCGGGGAGCCGGGGGCGTTCGCCGTCGCGGCGCAGGAGCCACAGCACACGGTGGCCCAGTTCCACGCCCCGCGACCAGAGCCCGGGGTCCCGGGTGAGGGGGACCGTGCCGTCGGGGCGGACGGCGGCGAGGACCCAGGCCAGGAAGTCCAGCGGGTCGGCGGAGTGGCCCAGGTGCTCCAGCAGCCCCGGCGCCAGGTTGGGCTCCGCGCCGCCCGGGCGGCGGAACAGGGGGCGGACCCGGCCCGCGCGCGGCAGCGGGAACAGCGAGGTGGCCGTCGGGAACGGGGAGTCCGGGCTCTCCACGACGAAGACCTGGTGCGCGTCCGCCACCCGCCACAGCTCGGGGCGGGCCGCGTCGATGAGGCGATGGTCGGGAATGAGCCACTGCTCGTCGAAGGGCGCGGCGAGGACCCGGACGGGTTCGGGGCAGGGGCCCGTGGCGCGGACCAGCCTCCCCGTGCCGGCGCTCCGGCCGGGCAGCTGCCCCACCGCCGTGTGCAGGGTGCGGGCGCGCGTCGGCTCGAACAACG
Organism: Streptomyces sp. NPDC003247; assembly: GCF_042888135.1. NCBI lineage: Bacteria > Bacillati > Actinomycetota > Actinomycetes > Kitasatosporales > Streptomycetaceae > Streptomyces > Streptomyces sp. NPDC003247. The sequence goes on along the minus strand of NZ_JBIAPF010000008.1, from coordinate 372,364 downwards.
CCTCGCGGTCCGGCCCCTCCGCCGTGACCAGCGCGGCCCAGCGGTCCTTCAGCACGGCCGGGTCGGGAGCCAGCGGCCACCCCCGGCCGAGCCGAGGCGGTGCGACGGACCACGGCATGAGGTCCGCGAGCGGCGGAGCGTCGTCGGGCGTCACGCCGAGCATCGTACGACGCACTCCGCGCGCGCGGGTCAGGTGGCGTCCAGGGTCACCGTGAAGGAGAAGCGGTCGCCGCGGTAGTGGATGACGGCCACGTCCAGCGGGCGGCCGCCGGTGTCGTAGGTGACGCCGGTGTAGTGCAGGATCGGGCTCAGCAGCGGGACCCCCAGCAGCCGGGCGGTCTCCGGGTCCGCCAGCCGCGCCTCGACCGTGTCGGTGATGCGGCCGATGTCCGCGCCCACGACGTCCCGCAGCACCTTGGTCATCGGCCAGCGTCCCAGGTCCTCCGGGTCGATCAGGGCGGCGAGTTCGGGACGCACGTAGTTGCGGGCGTGGTTGGTCGGCTCACCGGTCTTCTCGTCGCTGCGCAGCCGGTGGTACGTCGCCACCTCCGCCAGGTCCGGGAAGTATTCGGCGAGTTCCGCCGGGGTCGCCGCCGTGCCCCGGTCGAGCAGCCGCGTCTCCATGCCGGACTGCTGCGCCACGATCGCGTCGACCGAGCCGAGCAGCCGCACCGGCGTGCCCCGCCGGGCGGCCGGCTCGATGAACGTGCCGCGCCGGCGGTGCCGGCTGATCAGCCCCTCGTCCTCCAGTTCCTTCAGCGCCTGCCGCATGGTCAGCACGCTCACCCCGTAGTGCCCGGCCAGCTGCTCCTCGGTGGGCAGGCGCAGCGGGTCCCGGGGTGAGCGGCCGAGTATCGAGGCGCGCAGCGACTGCGACACCTGGTACCAGAGCGGCAGCTTGCGGTTGAGGACGATCGAGTCCGGGGCGAAGGAGGTCACGGGGCCATCCGTACCGGGAGGGCACACTCGGTGCAAGGGGCGGAAGCGGCGTTCGGCGCACGGGTGGAAGGGGCGTTCGGCGCGTGGGCGGAAGGGGGTGTTCAATGCGCGGGGCGGAAGGGGGCGTTTAATGCGCGGGGCGGAAGGTGCGTTCAGTGCGCGGGGCGGAAGTGGCGCTCCAGCCCCGACCACACGTCGTCGTAGCGCTGCTGCCGGTGGTCGGCGCGGGCCGCGTGCGGGGTGAGGACGACCGGCCAGCGCGTCTCGAACATGAACGCCAGCCCGTCGTCGACCTTGTGCGGCGTCAGCTCGGCGGTGCTCGCCCGGTCGAACGTCTCCCGGTCCGGGCCGTGCGCCGACATCATGTTGTGCAGCGAGCCGCCGCCCGGCACGAAGCCCCCCTTCCCGGCCGTCTTGGCGTCGTAGGCGCCCTCGATCAGCCCCATGTACTCGCTCATCACGTTCCGGTGGAAGTACGGCGGCCGGAAGGTGTCCTCGCCCACCAGCCAGCGCGGCGCGAAGACGACGAAGTCCACGCCGGCCAGGCCCGGGGTGTCGGACGGCGCGGTCAGCACCGTGAAGATCGACGGGTCGGGGTGGTCGTAGGAGACCGTGCCGATCACGTTGAAGCGGCGCAGGTCGTAGACGTACGGGACGTGGGTGCCGTGCCAGGCGACGACGTCCAGCGGGGAGTGGTCGTACGTCGCGCTCCAGAGGTTGCCGCAGAACTTGTTGACCACCTCCACCGGGCCCTCGACGTCCTCGTACGCGGCGACCGGGGCGAGGAAGTCCCGGGGGTTGGCGAGCCCGTTGGCGCCGATCGGGCCGAGGTCGGGGAGGCGGAAGGGGGCGCCGTAGTTCTCGCAGACGTAGCCGCGGGCCGTCCCGTCCAGCAGCTCCACGCGGAAGCGGACGCCGCGCGGGACGAGGGCGACATGGCCCGGCTCGGCGCGCATCAGCCCGAACTCCGTACGCAGGAGCAGGCCGCCGCGCTCGGGGACGATCAGCAGCTCGCCGTCCGCGTCGCCGAACACCCGGTCCATGGAGGCGTTGGCGTGGTACAGGTGCACGGCCATGCCGGTGCGCTGGGCGGCGTCGCCGTTGCCGCCGAGGGTCCACAGGCCCGCCACGAAGTCCGTGCCCGGCGCGGGCTCCGGCAGGGGGTCCCAGCGCAGCCGGTTGGGGTCGGGGACCGTCTGCGTGAAGGGCGCCGTGCGCAGCGTGCCGTTGGAGGTGCGGGTGAACTCCGGGTGCGCGGCCGACGGACGGATCCGGTACAGCCAGGAGCGGCGGTTGTGGGCGCGCGGTTCGGTGAACGCCGAGCCGCTGAGCTGCTCCGCGTACAGGCCGAGGGGGCCGCGCTGCGGCGAGTTGCGGCCCTCGGGCAGGGCGCCGGGCACGGCCTCGGAGGCGTGCTCGTTGCCGAAGCCGGGGAGCCCGGGGAGCCCGGAGAGCCCGGAGAGCCCGGAGAGGTGGTGCAGCCCTTCGGCCGTCCTGCGTGCGTCCTCGCTGCCCATGCGCGCTCCCTGTCGGCCGCCTATTCCTCTGTATCACCGTAGGATTGGGGTTTCGGGGGCGCAAGGGGAGGGGCTCCTCCGTACGGTGGACGATCGTGCGGTGGGCGATCACGCGGCGGGTGACCGCGTGGTGGGTGACCGCGTGGTGGGTGATCGTCAGGTGGCGAGATCCCGACCCCGGGGGGATCCGTGTGTCGTACCGGTGTTCTACGCTCCCCGGCATGTCGTGGACGCGTGGCTCCCTTTCCGCGCTCGCGGTCTGTGTCCTGCTGGTGACCGGATCCGCGGGCTGCGGCTCCGGTGACGCCGTCGAGGGGGGCGGGGCGGCCGGGACGGCCGCGGTCTCGCCGGAGCCGGTGGGCGAGGTGCTGGAGGACACCGACGGCGACGGGCGGCACTACCGGGAGGTCGGGGAGAAGGACGCGCCGGACGTACGGGTCGAGGTCGAGCCCGACGCCCGCGGCGGCTGGGACGTCCGGCTCGAGGTGCGCAACTTCCGGTTCTCGCCGGCCGGGACGGCGGCACGGGCGGCCGCCGGCCGCGGCATCGCCCGGCTCTTCGTGGACGACCGCGCCGTCGCCGACCTGCGCGGCCCCTCCCACGACATCCCCGCCGGCTACCTCCCGCACGGCACCCACCAGGTCACCGCACGCCTGTACGCGGACGACGGGACGGTGTGGGCGGTCGACGGCGAGCCGGTGGAGAGCACGGCGGACGTCACGGCGTCGGAGCCGGACGGCGCGTCCGCCGGCCCGACCCCCGGCCCGACCGGCGCGACCCCCGGGCCGACCGGGGCGTCCCCGGGCCCGACCGGCGCGTCCCCGGCCCTGACCACCGCGTTCTCCGGGCCGAGCGGCGCGTCCCTGGAGTCGGCCGGCGTGTCCCCGGGGCCGGGCGCCGGCGTCTCCGCCGCGTCCCTCTCCGCACTGAGTGCACCGGGCATCTTTCTCCGTACCGAGGGGCGAGGTTCACCCGACCGCGGCGGAAAGGCATCATGAGCCCCGTGCCCCATGCGACATCGCTACGCCGTGCGCCCGTGCAGCGGCGCAGTGCCGAACGGCTGACCAGAATCCTCGACGCCTGCGCCGACCTCCTGGACGAGGTCGGCTACGACGACCTGAGCACCCGCGCGGTCGCCCAGCGCGCCGGTGTCCCCATCGGCTCCGTGTACCGCTTCTTCGGCAACAAGAAGCAGATGGCCGACGCGCTGGCCCAGCGCAACCTCGAACGCTACGCCGAGCGCGTCACCGAGCGGCTGAACGGCGCCCGCGCCGCCGCCCCCGCCGCCCCCGCCGGGAGCGGCGAGGCCGGCGAGGGCGGCTCCCGTCCCGGCGAGGGCGGCCCCCGCGGCGAAGGCGGCCCCCGTCCGGGAGAGGCCGGGCGCCGGGGGGACTGGCGGGCCGCCATGGACGCCGTGCTCGACGAGTACCTGGCCATGAAGCGCACCGCGCCCGGCTTCTCCCTCGTCGACTTCGGCAACCAGATCCCGGTCGGCGCCCGCGCCGAACCCAACCACCGGGTCGCCGACCGCCTCACCGACCTGCTCTCCGGCTACCTCGGCCGCGAACCCGACGAGGACCTGCGCCGTACCTTCCTGATCGCCGTGGAGACCGCGGACACCCTCGTCCACCTGGCCTTCCGGATGGACCCGGAGGGGGACCCGAAGGTGATCGGCGAGACCAGGGAGCTGCTGCGGGCCTATCTCGCCCGGTCCCTGGACTGACGTCCGCCCGCCGGGTCGCGTCGGTCCGGGCCCTCCCCACCATGCGTACCGGTCGGTATGCTCCCGGAGGAGAGCGCCACAGCCGCCGCCTTCTTCCGGGAGGACCCGTGTCCCGCACCGCCCTGCGAATCTGCCCCCTGTGCGAGGCCACCTGCGGGCTGACCCTCACCCTCGACGGAACCCGGGTCACCGGCGCGCGGGGCGACCGGGACGACGTGTTCAGCAAGGGGTTCATCTGCCCCAAGGGCGCCGCCTTCGGGGCCGTCGATGGCGATCCCGACCGGCTGCGCACCCCCCTGGTGCGCCGGGACGGGGAGCTGCGCGAGGCCACCTGGGAGGAGGCCTTCGACGCGGTCGCCGCCGGTGTCCGGCCGGTCGTCGAGCGGTACGGGCCGAACGCCGTCGGGGTCGTCCTCGGCAACCCGAACGTGCACACCGTGGCCGGCGCGCTCTACCCGCCGCTGCTCGTCGCCGGACTCGGCACCCGCAGCCTGTTCACCGCCTCCACGGTCGACCAGATGCCCAAGCACGTCTCCAGCGGCCTGCTCTTCGGGGACGCGAACGCCATCCCGGTCCCGGACCTCGACCGCACCGACCACCTCCTCCTCATCGGCGCCAACCCCCTGGAGTCCAACGGCAGTCTGTGCACCGCGCCCGACTTCCCCGCCCGGCTCAAGGCGCTCAAGGCCCGCGGCGGCACCCTCACGGTGATCGACCCGCGCCGCACCCGCACCGCCCGGCTCGCCGACCGGCACGTCGCGATCCGGCCCGGCACGGACGCCCTGCTGCTCGCGGCGACGGCCCGCACCCTGTTCGAGGAAGGGCTCGTGGACCTCGGGGACCTCACGCCGCACGTCCAGGGCGTCGAAGAACTCCGCGCCGCCCTCGCGGACTTCACGCCCGAGGCCGTCGCCGAGGCCTGCGACGTGGACGCCGGGGTGCCCCGTGCCCTCGCCCGCGACCTCGCCGCCGCCCCCACCGCCGCCGTCTACGGCCGTATCGGCAGCTGCACCGTCCCGCACGGCACCCTCGCCAGCTGGCTGGTCGACGTCCTCAACGTCCTCACCGGCAACCTCGACCGCCCCGGCGGCGCCCTCTTCCCGCAGGCCGCCACCGACCGCACCCCCCGGCCGGCCGGTCCGGGCCGCGGCTTCGCGCTCGGGCGCTGGCACTCCCGGGTGAGCCGGCACGCCGAGGCCAAGGGCGAGCTGCCGCTCTCCGCGCTCGCCGAGGAGATCGACACCGCGACCGAGGCCGGCGAACCGGTCCGCGCCCTGATCACCGTGGCCGCCAACCCCGTGCTGTCCGCGCCCGACGGCGACCGGCTCGACAAGGCGCTCGGCTCCCTCGACTTCATGGTCGCCGTCGACCCGTACCTCAACGAGACCACGCGCCACGCCCATGTCGTCCTGCCGCCGCCCCCGCCCTCGCAGAGCCCGCACCACGACTTCGCGCTCAACACCCTCGCCGTGCGCCACCAGGTGCGCTACACCCGGCCCGCCGTCCCCCTCGAACCCGGCCGCACGGCCGAGAGCGAGATCCACGCCCGGCTGATCCTCGCCGTGACCGGGACGCACGGCGCCGACCCGTCCGCCGTCGACGACCTGGCCATCGGCCAGGTCCTCGGCAAGTCGGTCCAGGAGCCGCACTCACCCGTGCACGGCCGCGACCCGCGGGAGCTGGCCGCCCGGCTCACCGGGGAGAACGGCCCCGAGCGCCGGCTGGACCTGATGCTGCGCCTCGGCCCCTACGGCGACGGCTTCGGCGCGCGTCCCGACGGGCTGAACCTCGCCCGGCTGCTGGAGCACCCGCACGGCATCGACCTCGGACCGCTGCGCCCGCGCCTGCCGCAGCCGCTCAGGACGCGCAGCGGACGGATCGAGCTGCTGCCCGGGCCGATCGCCGACGACCTGCCCCGGCTGCGGCGGGCGCTCCGGGCGCCGTCCCCCGGGCCCGTCCTCGTCGGGCGCCGCCATCTGCGGTCCAACAACAGCTGGATGCACAACGTGCCCGCCCTCACCGGCGGCACCAACCGCTGCACCCTGCACATCCACCCCGAGGACGCCGAGCGGCTGGGCGTCCGGGACGGCTCCCCGGTGCGGGTCAAGGGTGCCGGGGGAGAGGTGACCGCCCCGGCCGAGGTCACCGACGGCGTGCGCCGGGGCGTCGTCAGCCTGCCGCACGGCTGGGGCCACGACCGGCCCGGCACCCGGACGGTCCATGCCGCCGCCGACCCCGGCGTCAACGTCAACCAGCTCCTCGACGGCAGTCTGCTCGACCCGCTCTCGGGCAACGCGGTCCTCAACGGAGTGCCCGTCGAGCTCCTCCCGGTGGCCGAGGGGAACGTGCCGCTGACCTGAGCAAAGCCGTGACCTGGAGTTTTGCGCTTATTGCTCGCACGTCAACGTCTTGTTAACAACGTGCGAGCGGTCCTAACGTCAACGCACCGCCGACCCCAGGTGGGATGTTCAAGGGCGAACGTTAGGTACTCCACTCATGCTGACCATCCTCGGCTTCGCCATGATCGCGACCTTCCTGGTCCTGATCATGCTGAAGAAGATGTCGCCGATCGCGGCGCTGGTGCTGATCCCGGCACTGTTCTGCGTGCTCGTCGGGAAGGGCGCCCTGCTCGGTGACTACGTCATCGACGGCGTCACCAGCCTCGCCCCCACCGCGGCGATGCTCATGTTCGCGATCGTCTACTTCGGTGTGATGATCGACGTCGGCCTCTTCGATCCCGTCGTGCGCGGCATCCTGAGGTTCGCGAAGGCCGACCCGATGCGGATCGTCGTCGGCACCGCCGTCCTCGCCGCGATCGTCTCGCTGGACGGTGACGGATCGACCACGTTCATGATCACGGTCTCGGCGATGTACCCGCTGTACAAGCGCCTGAAGATGAGCCTGGTGGTGATGACCGGTGTCGCCGCCATGGCCAACGGTGTCATGAACACCCTGCCGTGGGGCGGCCCCACCGCCCGTGCCGCCACCGCGCTGAAGCTGGACGCCAGCGACATCTTCGTCCCGATGATCCCCGCCCTCGGCGCGGGGCTGGTCTTCGTGCTCGCCCTGGCGTACGTGCTCGGCCTGCGCGAGCGCCGGCGGCTCGGCGTGCTGACGCTCGGCGAGGTGCTGGTGGAGGAGAAGGAGCAGGAGAAGCTGACCGGGGCGGTCCTCGTGGGCGCCGCCTCCGGCACGGGCACGGCGCGCACCTCCCGCCAGGGTTCCGGCGGAGCCGGCGCGCCCGCCGCCGGCCCGGACGCCGGCCCCGGCACCGGCGCGGCGGACGAGGAGTCCGGCGGCGCGGCGGACGAGGAGCCCGAGGGCGGCGCGCGGGTCCTCGACCCGGACCGGCCCACCCTCCGCCCCAGGCTGTACTGGTTCAACGCGCTGCTCACCGTGGCCCTGCTCACCGCCATGATCATGGAGTGGCTGCCGATCCCGGTGCTGTTCCTCCTCGGCGCCGCGCTCGCGCTCACCGTCAACTTCCCGCACATGCCGGACCAGAAGGCCCGGCTCGGCGCCCACGCCGAGAACGTCCTCAACGTCTCCGGCATGGTCTTCGCCGCCGCCGTCTTCACCGGCGTCCTCCAGGGCACCGGCATGGTGGACCACATGGCCGAGTGGGTCGTGGGCAACATCCCCGATGGCATGGGCCCGCACATGGCGCTCGTGACCGGCGTCCTGAGCATCCCGTTCACGTACTTCATGTCCAACGACGGCTTCTACTTCGGCATCCTCCCGGTCCTCGCCGAGGCGGGCCAGGCCCATGGCGTATCGTCCCTGGAGATCGCCCGCGCCTCGATCGTCGGCCAGCCGCTGCACATGTCGAGCCCGCTGGTCCCGGCCGTGTACGTGCTCGTGGGCATGGCGAAGGTCGAGTTCGGCGACCACACCCGGTTCGTGGTCAAGTGGGCGGCGCTGACCTCGGTGGTGGTGCTCGGGGCGGCGTTCCTCTTCGGCACCATCTGATCGACTCCCTGGAGGACGTCCCATGAGGCCCGGCGCGCACCGCGGCTGGCTGTTCCGCCTTGTCATCTCCTTCGTCTTCGCGCAGGGGGCGGTGTCGATGGCCCGGCCCGCCGTCTCCTACCGGGCCCTCGCCCTGGGCGCCGACGAACGGGCCGTCGGCGTCATCGCGGGCGTCTACGCGCTGCTGCCGCTGTTCGCCGCGGTCCCGCTGGGCCGCCGTACCGACCACGGCCGGTGCACGCCCCTGCTGTCCGTCGGAGTGGTGCTCATATCCGGCGGCTGCGCGCTCAGCGGCGCGGCCGGCTCCCTGTGGACGATGGCCCTGTGGAGCGGGGTCATGGGCCTCGGCCACCTCTGTTTCGTCATCGGCGCCCAGTCGCTGGTGGCCCGCCGGTCCGCCCCGCACGAGCAGGACCGCAACTTCGGCCACTTCACCATCGGCGCCTCCCTCGGCCAGCTGATCGGCCCGATCGCGGCGGGTCTCGTCGTCGGCGGCCCGGACATGGCCGGCAGCAGCGCCCTGGCCCTGCTCTGCGCGGGCGCGGTCGCCGCGGTCGCGTTCACCTCGCTGTGGCGCCTGGAACACCGCGCCACGGCACCCGGGTCCCGTACCGGGCCGGGCGACCGGGTGCCCGTCGCGCGCATCCTGCGCGCCCGGGGCGTGCCCGCCGGCATCCTGGTCAGCCTCGCCGTGCTGTCCGCGAGCGACATCCTCACCGCCTACCTGCCGGTGGTCGGCGAACACCGGGGTATCGCGCCCGCCGTCGTCGGCGTCCTGCTCAGCCTGCGGGCGGCGGCCACCATCGCCTGCCGCCTGGTGCTCACGTCCCTGCTGCGGCTGCTCGGGCGCAGGGCCCTGCTCACCGTGACCTGTCTGCTGGCGGCCCTGCTGTGCGCCGGGATCGCGCTGCCGGTACCGGTGTGGGGGCTCGCCGTGCTGCTCGTCGCCCTCGGCTTCTGCCTCGGGGTGGGGCAGCCGCTGTCGATGACGACGGTCGTCCAGGCCGCCCCCGACGGGGCCCGCTCCACCGCCTTGGCGCTGCGGCTGACCGGCAACCGGCTCGGCCAGGTCGCCGCGCCCGCCGCGGCCGGTCTGGTCGCCGGCGTCGCGGGCGTGGCCGCGCCCTTCGTGATGCTCGGGGCGCTGCTGCTGCTGTCGTCGGGGGTCGCGCTGCGCTCGCCGGGCGGCCCGCGGGGCGCCCAGGAGCCCAGGGCCGTCCCGCGGCCGCGGCGGACCGGGACCGGTGTGGGCCGGACGGGGGACGTCTGACGGCGCGTCGGGCCGTGCTCCGGCACGGCGCGGGCCGGGTGTGAAAGAGAGTCAGATGAAAGCGCGATTTGTATGAAAATCGTCTGACTCGGAGGAATGTCCATGCCCACATTGATGCTCCCGCACGCCGCCGGCAGCCGCCTCGGCGTCGCCGCCCTCACGGCCCTCACCGCGGCCGGGGCCACCTGGCTCGCGGCACCGGCCGCCACGGCCGCTCCGGGGGACGGCGCCGACATCAGGGTCCACAATGAGCGCGTGCCCTACGGGGTGTCCAAGGACGACCCCGTGGTCTGCCGGTTCTACCTCGACGCCGCCAACTTCGGTGAGGTGACGAGCGTCGCGTACACCATCCAGGCCCAGCCGCCGCTGCCCACCGCCGCCACCGTGAGCGGCACCATCACCCTCGCCGGAGGCGCCGGGCACACCGACACGCTGGGACTGGCCGACGGCCAGTACCGGCTCGTGTGGACGGTCGCGGGGGGCACCGGGCCCAGGGAAAAGGTCTTCCGCGTCGACTGCGGCGACCCCCGCCAGGGCGTCGAGGGCCAGGGCGGGAGCCCGGGCCAGGGCCAGGGCCCGGGGCAGGGCCAGGGCCCGGGGCAGGGCCAGGGCCCGGGGCAGGGCCAGGGCTCGGGGCAGGGCCCCGGGAGCCAGCAGCAGAACGGCACCGGCGGCCGCGGGGACGACCCGAGCCGTCCGATCGAGGACCGCCAGGACGGGCAGGGCTCCAGCGGCCACGGGGACGCCCCGAAGGGCGGTGTCCACGCCGGTGGCGGCGGTCTCGTCGACACCGCGCAGGCCTTCACCCCGCTGAGCGCGGCCGCCGCCGTGGGGCTGGTGGCCGTGGGCGGCGCGGTCTACGTCCGGTTGATCCGCCGACGCACGCATGGTGCCGCGTAGGCGCGGACGCAGGCCCTGGTACCGGACGCGGGCCTTCCGGCTCACCAGGACGGCCGCGCTGGTGGCCGTCCTGGTGACGGCCGGCGTCCAGTGCGGGGGGAACGACGGACCGGCCGGCCCGGCCGCCGACGGCGAGGACCGGGCCGGCCGCGCGGCCCCGGAACGCCCGCCGACTCCGCTGCCCCGCTCCCGGGCCACCACCCTGCGCGTACCGTCCCTGGGGATCGACGCGCCGATCGTCGGACTGCGGCTCGGCCCCGGCCGGGAGCTCGGCACCCCACCGCTGGACAGGCCCAGGCTCGTCGGCTGGTACGAGGACGGCCCCACCCCCGGTGAACCGGGCACGGCCGTCGCCGTCGGCCACCGCGACACCCGGACCGGCCCCGCGGTCTTCGCCGGCCTGGAACGCGTACCTCCCGGCAGCCGGATCGAGGCCCGGCGCACCGACGGCCGCACCGCCGTCTACACCGTCGACCGGGTCGAGGTCTTCGACAAGGACCGCTTCCCCGACAAGGAGGTGTACGGCGCCCGCAAGCGCCCCGAGCTACGGGTGCTCACCTGCGGCGGATACTTCCACCGCAGGACCGGCTACACCAGCAACGTGGTCGTCTTCGCCCACCTGACCGCCACCCGCTGACCCGGCCGCCCGGAACCGGGCCCGCCGCCCGCCGGGGCCCACTGAACCACCCCGTCCGTTTCCGCGCTCAGCGGACCGGCGTGTCCGATTCCGTCCCGTGTCTTCCCCCGGGTGCGCACGGTCCGTTAACTTCCGTGCCCCACAGCCCCGTACGACACCGTACGGGGCTCCCGACCGCGGAGCACCACGCCCGAGCGAGCCCCCGGGGACACCGCCCATGACACGCGCCATCTCCCTGCACGACGTGAGCAAGGTCTTCGACAAGGGCGTCCGGGTGGTGGACCGGCTGTCGCTGGACATCGCGCCCGGCGAGTTCCTGGTGCTGCTCGGGCCGTCCGGCTGCGGCAAGTCCACCGTGCTCCGCATGATCGCCGGCCTGGAGCGGATCACCGAGGGGGAGCTGCGGCTCGACGGCGCGTACGCCAACGACCTGCCGCCGGCCGGGCGGGACATCGCGATGGTCTTCCAGAACTTCGCCCTCTACCCCACCATGACCGGCCGTGACAACATCGGCTTCCCGCTGCGCCTGGAGGACCCCGGCGCCGATCCGCGCCCCCGCGTGGACGCCACCGCCCGGATGCTCGGCATCGAGGACCTCCTCGACCGCTTCCCCGGCCAGCTCTCCGGCGGGGAGCGCCAGCGCGTCGCCATGGGCCGGGCCATCTCCCGCCACCCCTCGGCCTTCCTGATGGACGAGCCGCTGTCCAACCTGGACGCCAAGCTCCGCAACCACCTGCGCGCCGAGATCGCCGGCCTGACCCGCGCGCTGGGCGTCACCACGGTGTACGTGACCCACGACCAGTCCGAGGCCATGTCGCTCGGCGACCGGGTCGCCGTCCTGCGCGGCGGAGTGCTCCAGCAGCTCGACAGCCCCCGCACGGTGTACGCGCTGCCCCGCAACGTCTTCGTCGCCGCCTTCATCGGCACCCCGCGCATCAACCTCCTGCGCGGCACGGTCCGCGCCCCGCTGGACGGGGCGATGACGATCAGCCTCGGCAAGCAGGCGCTGCGGCTGCCCGAACCCCTGTCCCCGGACCACAAGCTGCTGCGCGTGCAGCAGGGCCGGGACGTGATCGTCGGGCTGCGGTCGGAGGCCGTCCGCGTCGGCCGGTCCGCCGACGCGCGCCCCGGGGAGACCCTCATCACCGGGCTGGTGGAGCACGTGGAGTTCCAGGGCCACGAGGCGCTCGTCCACTTCGGCACCGGATCGCGCCCCGCCGTGGTGCCCGAGCTGGAGGCGCCCCGCCCGCAGCCCCGGCCGGTCCGGCGCCGCCGGGAGAGCGGGGTCCTCGACCGGCTGCGGGCGAGGGCGGGGCGGACGGGCGGACCGCCGGCCGGGCCGGGCGCGGCGCTCGAGGCGCCGACCGCGCCCGACCCCGCGGTCGCCTCCCCGCAGGGGCGGCCGCCCGGCGACCTCGTGGTCCGCACCACCCCCGACTTCGACCTGCGGCACGGCGCGCAGGTCCCCCTCCTCGTCGACATCACCCGCCTGCTCGTCTTCGACCGCCACGGCGAACGGATCTGCCCGGCGCCGGCCCGGCTGCCGGACCTGGACGAGTGACGCCGCCGGCCCCGGCACCCGCCGTCCGCCCCCGGGACGGACACCCCGGGAGGGACGCCCTGGGGTGGGACACCCCTGGGAGTGGCATCGCCGTCCGTCCGGCGCCCCGAAGTGACACGGCCGCACCCCCGGTGCCACCGTGAGGCGTCGCACGGAGGGCACCCCTGGTGCCCAAAAACTATCGGCGCTAGTTTAGGGCGCGGACGACGACGACCGCCCGGAGGGAACACGATGAAGGCACACGACGGCATCTACCTCGACGGTGCCTGGCGCCCCGCCGCCGGCCAGGACGTGATCGAGGTCGTCAACCCGGTGGACGAGCAGGTCGTCGACCGCGTCCCGGCCGGCGGCGCCGAGGACGTGGACGCCGCCGTACGGGCGGCCCGCGCCGCCCTCCCGGCCTGGGCCGCGACCCCGCCGGCCGAACGGGCCGCGCGCCTGGCCGCCCTGCGGGACGTGCTGGTGGCCCGCAAGGACGAGATCGCCGAGACGATCACCGCCGAGCTCGGCTCGCCGCTGCCCTTCTCCCAGGCGGTCCACGCGGGAGCCCCGATCGCGGTCGCCGGCTCCTACGCCGAGCTGGCCGCGACGCACCCCTTCGAGGAGAAGGTCGGCAACTCGACCGTCTACCAGGAGCCGATCGGCGTGGTCGGTGCCATCACGCCCTGGAACTATCCGCTCCACCAGATCGTCGCCAAGGTCGCCCCGGCCCTCGCCGCGGGCTGCACCGTCGTGCTCAAGCCCGCCGAGAACACCCCGCTGTCCGCCCAGCTCTTCGCGGAGGCGGTGCACGAGGCGGGCGTCCCGGCCGGTGTCTTCAACCTCGTCACCGGCCTCGGCACGGTCGCCGGGCAGGCCCTCGTCGAACATCCCGGTGTCGACCTGGTCTCGTTCACCGGATCCACGGCCGTCGGCCGGCGGATCGCCGCCACGGCCGGTGCCGCGATCAAGAAGGTGGCCCTCGAACTCGGCGGCAAGTCCGCCAACGTCATCCTCCCGAGCGCCGACCTCGCCCGGGCCGTCAACGTCGGCGTCGCCAACGTGATGTCCAACTCCGGCCAGACGTGCAGCGCGTGGACCCGGATGCTGGTCCACCGCGACCAGTACGACGAGGCCGTCGCACTGGCCGCGGCCGCCGCCGCGAAGTACGGCGACCGCATCGGCCCCGTCGTCAGCGCCCGGCAGCAGGAGCGGGTGCGCGGGTACATCGAGAAGGGCGTCGCCGAGGGCGCCCGCCTGGTCGCGGGCGGCCCCGACGCCCCGCGCGAGCGCGGCTGGTTCGTCAGCCCGACGGTCTTCGCCGACGTCACCCCGGACATGACCATCGCCCAGGAGGAGATCTTCGGCCCCGTCCTGTCCGTCCTGCGCTACGAGGACGAGGACGACGCCCTGCGCATCGCCAACGGCACGGTCTACGGCCTGGCCGGGGCCGTCTGGGCCGGCGACGAGGCGGAGGCGGTGGCCTTCGCCCGCCGTATGGACACCGGGCAGGTCGACATCAACGGCGGCCGTTTCAACCCCCTGGCGCCCTTCGGCGGTTACAAGCAGTCGGGCGTCGGCCGTGAACTCGGCGCGCACGGCCTCACCGAGTACCTCCAGACCAAGTCCCTCCAGTTCTGAGGAGCTTTTCCGTGGTTCGAGCCGCCGTCCTTCCCGCCGTGGGCGCTCCCCTGGAGATCACCGGGATCGACCTCCCCGACCCCGGGCCCGGACAGGTCCGCGTCCGGCTCGCCGCCGCCGGGGTCTGCCACTCCGACCTGTCCCTGTCCGACGGCACCATGCGCCTCCCCGTCCCCGCCGTCCTCGGCCACGAGGGCGCCGGCACGGTCGTGTCCGTCGGCGAGGACGTCACCCACCTCGCGCCCGGCGACGGCGTCATCCTCAACTGGGCGCCGTCCTGCGGCGCCTGCCACGCCTGCGGGCTGGGCGAGGTGTGGCTGTGCGCCGACGCCCTCAGCGGCTCCGCCGCCGTGCACGCCCGCACCCACGACGGCACCGTCCTGCACCCTGGGCTGAACGTCGGCGCGTTCGCCGAGGAGACCGTCGTCCCCGTCTCCTGCGCCCTGCCCCTGCCGGACGGCATCCCCCTCATGGACGCGGCCCTCCTCGGCTGCGCCGTCCTCACCGGCTACGGCGCCGTCCACCACTCCGCCAAGGTCCGGCCCGGCGAGACGGTGGCCGTGTTCGGCGTCGGCGGGGTGGGCCTGGCGACCCTCCAGGCGGCCCGCATCGCCGGCGCGTCCACGATCGTCGCCGTCGACGTCTCCCCCGAGAAGGAGCACCTGGCCCGCGCGGCGGGCGCCACCGACTACCTCGTCGCCTCCGCGACCACCGCCCGCGAGATCCGGGCCCTCACCGGCAAGCAGGGCGTGGACGCGGCCGTCGAGTGCGTGGGCCGCGCGGTCACCATCCGGACCGCCTGGGAGTCGACCCGCCGCGGCGGCCGCACCACGGTCGTCGGCATCGGTGGCAAGGACCAGCAGGTCACCTTCCACGCCCTGGAGCTCTTCCACTGGGGCCGCACCCTCTCCGGCTGCGTCTACGGCAACTGCGACCCCGTCCGGGACCTGCCGGTCCTGGCCGACCACGTCCGGGCGGGCCGGCTGGACCTGGGGTCGCTGGTGACGGAGCGGATCGCCCTGGAGGGCATCCCGGCGGCGTTCGAGAACATGCTGGCGGGGAAGGGGGGCCGGGCGCTGGTCGTGTTCTGACCGCCGCCGGGGACCGGCCCCGCGCACCCCGTCCACGCCATGCCGGGGGCCCAGGGTGCCCGGGGGCCGACCCCGCTCACCGGGCCAACCGGGGAGACGGGGGTGCACCGGACTCACCGGGCGTACCGGTGCGCGGGTGTACTGGTGCACGGATGTACCCGGTACATGGACGTACCCGGTACATGGACGTACCCGGTACATGGACGTACCCGGTACACGGGCGTACCGAGTACATGAGTGCACCCGCGTATCGCGTACACGGGTGCACCCGCTCTCCCGGCTCACCGGGCACACCGGTTCACCGGCCGACCCTCCCCGGCGCTCACGGCGCCACGTCGGACTCCTCGGAGGGCCGCGGCTCCCGCGCCGCGGCCCTCCCCGCCCGTGCCCGCGAGCGCGAACGGGACACCGCCACCCCCGCCAGGCACAGCGCCCCGCCCGCCAGTGTCAGCGGCCCGGGCACCTCGTCCAGGGCCAGCCACGACATCAGCACGACCAGGGCCGGCACGGCGTAGGTGGTCGCGCCCATGCGGCCCGCCGTCGTCCGGGCCAGGGCGTACGCCCAGGTGGTGAAGGCGAGCGCGGTCGGGAAGACGCCCAGGTAGACCATGTTCAGCGTGGCCTGCACCGGAGCGTCGGCGGCCTCCCGCACCAGCTGCCCGGCGAACGGCAGGCACACCACCGCCCCCACCAGGCAGCCGAACGTCGTCACCTGCAACGCGCTCGCCGAGCCCAGCGCGGGCTTCTGCGCCACGACCCCGCAGGCGTACGTGACGGCGGCCAGCAGACACAGCGCCACCCCCAGCAGCGAGGAACCGCCCCCGCCCGACATCGACAGCCCCACCGTCACCGCGCCCGCGAACGACACCGCCATGCCGGCCAGCAGCCTCGGTGGCGGCCGGTCGCCCAGCAGCCGTGCTCCGAGCAGTGCGATGAGCAGCGGCCCGACGTTCACCACCAGGGCGGCGGTCCCCGCGTCCACCTCCCGCTCACCCCAGTTCAGGGCCACCATGTACAGGCCGAACCACAGCACGCCCGACACGCCGATCCCGCGCCACGCCGCCCGCGGCGGCCACCCCTCCCGTCGTACGAGACAGATCACCCCCAGCGTCAGCGCCCCGGCCAGCAGCCGGCCGAGGGCCAGGGCGCCCGGGGAGTACACGTGCCCGGCGCTGCGGACCGAGACGAAGGCCGACGCCCACAGCACGACGGTGACCGTGGCCGCACCGGCGGCGAGCAGTTCCGGACGACGAGGGGTGTTCATCACGCTCCTGAGGTGAGGAAGCCGGGGAGGGGGCGGCCGGCGGGGTACGGAGGGGCGGTCCGGCTCCTGCCCGGTCGGGCCGTTCGGTGCGGTCCTCCCGATGGATCGTGCCAGAGCCGCCGGGGTCGGGCCGGAGTAGTCGATGGGCGGCGGGCCGGTGCGGCCGGTGCGGCCGGAGCGGGCGGTGGGTCCGGGCGGTGCCGCCGTCAGCAGCGCAGTGTCCGCGCGTCGATGCCCAGCAGTTCGGCCAGCGCGCGCTCGCCCGCCGGTGTCACCCGCACCGCCCGCTCGGAGCCGATGCGCTCGCACCAGCCCGTGTCGAGGGCGTGCCGGCACAGGGCCGCGCCCGCAGTGCCGGCGAGGTGCGGCCGGCGCTCGGTCCAGTCCAGGCAGGCCCGGACCAGCGGGCGGCGGCCCGCGCGGTCGAGGGCGATGCCGGCCCCCTCGAACCACCGCAGCCCCGCGTCCGTCAGCGCGAACCCGGTGTCCTGGAGCAGCAGCCCGCGCGCGGTGAACGCGTCGGTGACCGCGATGCCGAGCCGTCCGGCCAGATGGTCGTAGCAGGTACGGCCGCGGGCCATCGCCGACCCGGCGCTCGACGCGCGCAGGCTCCGGGGCCCCGCGACGTCACCGGGGGCGACCTGCGCGGCCAGGTCCTCCACCAGCTGGGCGATCCGCGCGTCGGCCAGCCGTACGTACCGGTGCCGCCCCTGCCGCTCCTCGGTGAGCACGCCGCCCGCGACGAGCTTGCCGAGGTGCTCGCTCAGTGTCGACGCGGCGACGCCCGCGTGCCGGGCCAGTTCGCCCGCGGTCCAGGCCCGGCCGTCGAGCAGCGCGAGGAGGCACGCGGCGCGCGTCTCGTCGGCGATCAGCCCGGCCAGCCGGGCCAGCAGCGGTGCCCGGGGGTCCCTGGTGGTCATGGCTCCCAGCATGGGACACGGACGGTTCGGTGTTCGCCGCAGCGTGCCCGCCGCCGCGTTCTCCGGCGCGCCGTCCCCGTCCGCGGCGGGGGCCGTCGTGCGGCTACGCCGTCCGCCGCACCTGCTCGTACTGCTGGGCCAGCCCGTCCAGCAGTGCGGTGAGGCCCGCCTCGAAGGCGCGTTCGTCGATCTTCTCCTGCTGCTCGGCCAGCAGGTGGGCCTGGCCGAGGTGCGGGTAGTCGGCCGGGTCGTACGCGCTGGCGTCGCCCACGAAACCGCCCGCGAAGGAGCCGAGCGCGGAGCCCATGATGAAGTACCGCATCAGCGCGCCGATCGAGGTGGCCTGCGCGGGCGGCCAGCCGGCGTCGACCATCGCGCCGTAGACCGCGTCGGCGAGCCGCAGTGCGGCCGGGCGGCGGCCGGGGCCGCGCGCGAGGACGGGGACGACGTTGGGGTGGTCGCGCAGGGCGGCCCGGTAGGAGACGGCCCAGTCGTGCAGCGCGGTCCGCCACTCCCGCCCGTCCTCGAACATCGACAGGTCGACCTGGGCGCTCACGGAGTCGGCGACGGCCTCCAGGATCTCGTCCTTGGTCCGGAAGTGGTTGTAGAGCGAGGGCCCGCTCACTCCCAGCTCGGCGGCGAGCCGCCGCGTGGAGAGGCCCGCGAGCCCCTCCGCGTCGACGAGCGCGCGGGCCGTCTCGACGATGCGGTCGGTGCTCAGGAGGGGCTTGCGCGGTCGGGCCATGGCGCACATAGTAGGGCTGCACCCAGAAACTAGCAGTGCTAATTTAAATGTACGGCTTTCAAGTGAGGTGGTCTCGTGGTGTACCTGGGGCTCAGCGAGGAGCAGGAGGCCGTGCGCCGGCTCGCCCGCGATTTCGTGGAGCGCGAGATCGCCCCGCACGCCGTCGCCTGGGACCGGGCCGAGGAGGTCGACCGGGGCATCGTGAAGAAGCTCGGCGAGGTCGGCTTCCTGGGCCTGACGATCGACGAGGAGTACGGCGGCTCCGGCGGCGACCACCTCGCGTACTGCCTGGTCACGGAGGAGCTGGGGCGCGGCGACTCGTCGGTGCGGGGCATCGTCTCCGTGTCCTTGGGGCTGGTCGCCAAGTCGATCGCGGCCTGGGGCGACGAGGAGCAGAAGCGGCGCTGGCTGCCGGGGCTCACCTCCGGCGCGTCCGTCGGCTGCTTCGGCCTGACCGAGCCCGGCACCGGCTCCGACGCGGGGAACCTGACCACCCGCGCGGTCCGCGACGGCGCCGACTACGTCCTGAACGGCACCAAGATGTTCATCACGAACGGCACCTGGGCGGACGTCGTCCTGCTGTTCGCCCGCTCCACCGACGCCCCCGGCCACAAGGGCGTCTCCGCCTTCCTGGTGCCGGCCGACACCCCGGGCCTGACCCGCCGCACCCTGCACGGCAAGCTCGGCCTGCGCGGCCAGGCCACCGCCGAGCTGGTCCTCGAGGACGTGCGCGTGCCCGCCTCCGCGCTGCTCGGCGAGGAGGGGAGGGGCTTCTCCGTCGCCATGTCGGCCCTGGCCAAGGGGCGTATGTCGGTCGCGGCGGGTTGCGTCGGGATAGCCCAGGCCGCGCTGGACGCGGCCGTGCGGTACGCGGGTGAGCGCGAGCAGTTCGGCAAGGCCATCGCCGGGCACCAGCTCGTGCAGGAGCTGATCAGCGACATCGCGGTCGACGTGGACGCCGCCCGGCTGCTGACCTGGCGGGTCGCGGACCTGATCGACCGGGGGCTGCCGTTCGCCGTCGAGTCCTCCAAGGCCAAGCTCTTCGCCTCGGAGGCCGCCGTCCGGGCCGCCAACAACGCCCTCCAGGTCTTCGGCGGCTACGGCTACATCGACGAGTACCCGGCGGGCAAGCTGCTGCGCGACGCCCGCGTGATGACCCTCTACGAGGGCACGAGCCAGATCCAGAAGCTGGTGATCGGCCGCGCGCTGACGGGGGTCTCGGCCTTCTGAGTAGCCGTCGCCGCCGTCTGAGTACGACGGCGGATGCGGTCGGGGCCGCGCCCGCCGAAGCTTCTCCCCATGAGTGACACACCGGTCAAGCAGCAGAGCACGGCCGCCTTCTACGGCCAGGCCGTCGCCTCGTTCGCCATCGCCATGGCGGCCACCGCCCTCGGCATCTACCGGCTGGACACGGACGCCTGGGTGCGGGCGTTCCTCGCGATCGCGGTCCTGTACCTGGTGACCTCCGCCTTCACCCTGGCGAAGGTGGTCCGGGACCGGCAGGAGGCCGGCCGGATCGTCAGCCGCGTGGACCAGGCCCGCCTGGAGAAGCTCCTCGCCGAGCACGACCCGTTCGCCGAGAAGCTCTGACCCCGGTCCCGCCCCGCACGGCACACACGGGCACACTAAGCGACCGCTCACCTTCGGCGGTATGGTGGAGCTCCTGTACCGAGAGGGGCGAACGAGCGATGAGTACGGCTCAGGAGACGGCCGGCGGCGAGGTCGAGCCGTGGGAGGAGGTCACTCCCGACGCGGCCCGGCGACTGCTCGTCGCCGCCGTGGAGGCCTTCGCCGAGCGTGGCTACCACGCGACGACGACCCGCGACATCGCGGGGCGCGCGGGCATGAGCCCGGCCGCCCTCTACATCCACTACAAGACGAAGGAAGAGCTCCTCCACCGCATCAGCCGCATCGGCCACGACCGTGCGCTGAGCATCCTGCGCACCGCGGCCCGCGGTGACGGCAGCGCGACGCAGCGGCTCGCGGACGCGGTGAGCTCCTTCGTCCGCTGGCACGCCGGGCGGCGCACCACCGCGCGGGTCGTGCAGTACGAGCTGGAGGCCCTGGGCCCGGACGCCCGTGCCGAGATCCTCGCGCTGCGCCGGCAGGTGGACGCCGAGGTGCGCGGGATCATCGAGGAAGGGGTCGCGGCGGGCGAGTTCGAGGTGCTCGACGTGCACGGCACGACCCTCGCCGTGCTGTCCCTGTGCATCGACGTGGCCCGCTGGTTCAACGTGGACGGCCCGCGCACGCCCGACGAGGTCGGCGCGCTCTACGCCGACCTCGTGCTGCGGATGGTGGGGGCGGCGGCGAGGTAGCCCCGCCGCCGCACGGGGGCTCAGAGGTAGTAGCGGGACACCGACTCCGCCACGCACACCGGCTTGTCCCCGCCCTCGCGCTCCACGGTGAAGGCGACGGTGACCTGGACGCCGCCGGGGACGTCGTCGACGGCGGTGAGCGCGGCGGTGGCCCGCAGCCGGGAGCCGACCGGGACGGGGGAGGGGAAACGCACCTTGTTCGTCCCGTAGTTGACGCCCATCTTCACACCCTCGACCGAGATCAGCTGCGGTCCGAACAGCGGCAGCAGGGAGAGGGTCAGGTAGCCGTGCGCGATGGTGGTGCCGAAGGGCCCGGCGGCGGCCTTCTCCGGGTCGACGTGGATCCACTGGTGGTCACCGGTGGCCTCCGCGAAGAGATCGATCCGCTTCTGGTCGATCTCCAGCCAGTCCGTGTACCCCAGCCGCTCGCCGACCGCCGCCCTCAGGTCGTCGGCGGACGTGAAGATCCTCGGCTCTGCCATGTCTGCGGCCTCTCTCGCGTCACGAAGTCACCTCTAAGCGACTGCTTAGCATGGTAGGTCGGGAGGGGCCTGTCAACGGACCCGGGTGCCGCCCGTCGGGTCGGTAGGCTTCGAGAGGTGCCCCAGATCCCTGAGAAGGTCCACGAACTCACGGTCGGCCAGCTCGCCGCCCGCAGCGGCGCCGCCGTCTCCGCCCTGCACTTCTACGAGTCCAAGGGGCTCATCAGCAGCCGCCGCACCCCGGGCAACCAGCGGCGCTACTCCCGCGACACGCTCCGCCGCGTGGCCTTCGTCCGCGCCGCCCAACGCGTCGGCATCCCCCTCGCCACGATCCGCGAGGCCCTCGCCGAACTCCCCGAGGAGCGCACCCCCACCCGCGAGGACTGGGCCCGCCTCTCCGAGGCCTGGCGGGCCGAACTCGACGAGCGCATCAAGCGGCTCAACCGCCTGCGCGACCACCTGACCGACTGCATCGGCTGCGGCTGTCTCTCCCTCGACACCTGCGTGCTGTCCAACCCCGACGACACCTTCGGCCAACGCCGCTCGGGCTCCAGCCTGCTGGCAGGCCCCACGGCCACCGAAGAGCGCGGCAGGACCGTCCCGCACACCGCCCCGCCCCCCACGAACAGCTGCACCTGACAGCACGAGCCCGCCCCACCCGGCCGCGCACTGCGCCGTCCAGCCGCACGCTGCTCCGTCCAGCCACACGCTGCTCCGTCCAGCCGCGGACGCGCGCGGTCCGGTGCCGCGCCGCCCGGCCGCGCACGCGCGTGGTTCGGCGGCACGCCGCCCGGCCGCGGACTGCTCTGTCCAGCCACGCGCTGCTCCGTCCAGCCGCGGGCATACGTGCCGCAGGGCGGCACGGGTGGGCGCGGGCGGCACCCCGTCGGCGCCGGGCCGCGCGATGCCCCCCGAGCCCCGACGCCGGGCACCGTCCCCCGCGGCCCCGCACTCACCCGGCGCGATCACCCCGAGCACACCTCTACTCGTACTCCGTACCGCCCTTCCGCGTCAGATACGCCGCACTCACCGCCTTCGCGATCGCCCGCCCGCCGGTCACCGCGCTGTACCGCTCCACGGCCGGCCGTACCACCACGCCCTCCCTCAGGTGCAGCCCGCGCCCGGACACCGTCTCCCGTCCGCTCGCCAGCTCCAGCACCCGCGCACTGTCGTAGGGCCCCTCGAACAGCACCGGCACCAGGGGCAGTTCGTCCCGCAGCGCCGACATCTCCGCCGTGTCCAGCCACCGCACCGCGCCCCCGATCTCCGCGGACACGTCGAACACGGCGTAGCCGAGGGTGTCCCGGCGGCCGTCGGCGCCGTAGGCGAGGTCCTGCACGCCCGCCCCGTACACCTCGCCGAAGACGCCGACCCGCCGGGCGCCGAGCCGCTCGGCGATCCGCGCCGCCGCCTCGGCGACACCGTGCAGCCGCACGGCCCGCCAGTACAGGTTCCCCGGGTCCTCCTTCAGCGCCAGCGACCGCGCGCCGAAGCCCTTCGAGGAGACGAACACCCGCCCCTCGTCCGCGACGTACGTCAGCAGACACGCCGACCCGTGCAGCTTCTCGGTGACCACCACCGGCTCGCCGGGCCGGAAGACGCCGGGGTAGCGCTGGAGGTTCTCGATGTCGACCCACGGCAGCAGCTCCGGTGCCGGTTCGGCCTCCCCGTTCATCGTCGGCGGGACCGGTGGCACCCACTTGGTGATGCCGAGCCGCTCGGCGAAGTCGGTGCCGTCCGCCGCCGCCCGCGCGAGGTCGACGTCCGCCAGCGCCTTCGGCCGGCACACGATGCCCTGCGACAGCTCGCCCCGCAGCCGTACGGCCTTGACCCGGTCCGCGTTGCCGCCCGCCAGCCGCCCGGTCAGCCCCAGTTCCTCGATGAGCCCGGCCGGGAGCACCGCCTGCTCGGGGATGTAGACCGCCGACTCGCCGGTGCGGTAGGCGCCCTTGGCGACGACGGCCCGGTACAGGCCGACCTGGGCCAGTTCGAGGGCGTCGGCGTTTGGGTGATCATGGACGGTCAGCACTTCGGCGGTGACACGCAGCGTCGACATGCGGTGGCTCCTTCAGGACCTCAGGGGCATCTCATCGCCCCCCACTGTGGTCACGGCAAAGGGGTGGAGCGACCCGTTTGGCCGCTGGTAGCGTCGTCCTCTTCGGCCGGCCGCGCCGCCGCGCACGGAGTCCCGAGGGGAATCGACTCCCTTGACCAGCACCGCGATCGCCGCCGCTCTCGCCGCCGCCCTGGCCGACGTCGACACCGTCTTCAACGGCTTCTCCAGCGCGCACGAGACGCCGTGCCCCCTCTGCCACCTGCCGGAGGAGACGGCGTACCTGCGCACGCCGTACACCCGTGTCCCCGTCGACGTCGTGAACCGGTACCTGTTCGAGGACCCCGGCCATTTCCACGACCACCCCGCCGCGATGCGCCGCCTGCTGCCCCCGGCCGCGCACGCGATGGCCGACGGCGTCCTCGACGGGATCGGCTGGGGCGTCCACGGCCTCGCCCGGGTGGCGTGGCGGTCGTGGCCCCCCCGTGCAGGCGGCGGCCGTCGAGGCGTTCGTCCTCGCGTGGTGGCGGCACGTCCTCGCCTCGCCCGACCCGCCCTACCCCGTGCCCGACGTGTTCGAGACCTGCGCCATGATCCTGGGGACGGTCACCGGGCTGTTCGACCGCTGGGAGCCGGGACCGGTCCCCGACGCGCACCTCGCGCGCTGCGCCGGCGCCTGGCTGGACGAACTCGCCACCGACCGGACGCCGTTCTCCTGGTGGTCCCCGGACGACGGGCCGGCGGTGGTCGCCGAACAGCAGGCCTGGCTCGCCCGCCACGCCCCGGACCGCCTGCGCGCCGTAGGCGAGACCGACCTCGCGGTCCGCGCCGCACTCCTCGGCCTGCCCCACGACGAACGCTGGGCGCACCCGTACTGGTGCGGCGCCGCCGTCACCGACTGAGCGTCGGACAGTGCCCGCCGCCCGTCCGGCAGGACCAGGGGCAACCTCCGGTCCGGTCCGATCCGGGGCGTCGGCCGCGGCACGGGCCACACGCCGCCGTCCGCGCCGTGCGGAGCCCGGTCCCGGACCACGGACCCGCCTCGACGCCCGGCCCAGGGCGACCAGCCGGCCGGTGACCTCCTCGGCGCCCGGGCTCGTGCCGGTCGGCCGGCGCGGAGCCGGGCGGCGCCGACCAGGAAGGGCCGTGCCGCCGGCCGCGCCCCGCGTCCCGTCCGGGCGCACCCGCACCCTGTCCCGAGGGTGACGGCCGCCCCGGGAGGGGACCGGCGGCGAGGAGCCGCGGGGCGGCACACGGGACGGTGACACAGGGGATGCGGTGACAGAGGGCGTGCGGTGACACAGGGGGTGCGGCATCCCCGACGCACCCCCGTCGTCCTCTCAGGCCGACACCAGCAGTCGTCCGCCGCGCCGGGCGTACGCCAGCGCGTCGGGCGTGAGCACGGGCCGCGGCACGAGTATCCCGCAGTCCGTGCAGACCGGACCCGCCGACGGCTCGTGGTCCAGGCCGTACTTCCACACCAGCCGCTCGCCGCCGCACACCGGGCAGCCGGAGCCCGGCGCGCGCTCCAGCGCGGCGATCAGCCGGCGCAGTACCTCGGCCAGCGGCTCACGAGGGTGGACCCGCGGGTCGTCGCACCACGCCACACCGAAACCGCCCCAGGTCAGCCGGTGCCAGTCGTCCACACTGCCGGGCCTGCGCAGCCCGTCGTGCTTCTCCTTCCTGCGGCGCTCGGCGAACTCGACCTCGTAGGCCAGCCACACCGCCCGCGCCTCCTCCAGCTCCTCCAGCGCGGCCACGAGCCGCGCCGGGTCGGGGGAGCGGTCCTCGGGACCGAAACCGGCCCGGGAGCAGAGATGGTCCCAGGTCGCCCTGTGCCCGTAAGGGGCGAACCGTTCAAGGCACTTGCGCAGTGAGTACCGCCGCAGCGCCAGATCGCACCGCGGGTCGCGCACCTGTCTCGCCAGACTCCGGAAACCGGCCATCGCCTTGCACCTCCGTCACATCTGCACCTGCACTTCGGTCACTTCGGCGTTCATCGCACGGACTTCGCACGACGTCGTCGAATAGACGTATCGACACGCGATTCGGCTCCCCTCGGCTCCATCCGGTGTCCGGTGCCGTCCCACGAGCCGGATGAGGCGACTCCCGAAAGTGACGCATGTTCATCTTCAATCCCGGGGATACCGGCGGTAACCTTCCGGCCACCCCCGTCGCGAGGAGCTGCCGATGCCACGGCGAATCCCACGCACCGCCCTCGACGAACTGAGAACTCCCGGCAGATTCCCCGGGTTCCTGAAGACCGCATCCGTATGCGTCCTGTTGGCCGGTCTTTTGACACCTCTTTCCCCGGCGGCGGCGGTCGCCGGGGCACCCCGTTCCGCCGCGGCCGCCGAGGCCGAGGTCGTGGCCGCGGCCGCGAACGACCACTGCGGCGGCCAGTGTTCCGACATCCTGCCGCCCGGCGAGAACGGCAACGCCACCCTCGCCCAGATCCTGCTCAACCAGGCCTTCGGCACCCAGCCCGCGCACGCCGAGGACCAGCTCGGCCCCTACGCCGCCCTGGCCAAGGGCCAGTCCACCCTCACCAACGCCACGATCAACACGTTCTTCAACGACGCGTCGTTCGGGGTTCCCGCCGATCAAGTCGCCTCCACCGTCAATCCCGCCGGCCGCGGCGACGTCACGATCGTCCGCGACAAGAAGACGGGCGTCCCGCACATCACCGGTACCACCAGGTACGGCACCGAGTTCGGTGCCGGCTATGCCGCAGCCGAGGACCGGCTGTGGCTCATGGACGTCCTCCGGCACGTCGGCCGCGGTCAGCTCACCTCCTTCGCGGGCGGCGCCGCCTCCAACCAGGGGCTGGAGCAGCAGTTCTGGCGCAACGCCCCCTACACCGAGGCCGACCTCCAGGCCCAGATCGACGAAGCCGTGGCCGGCAACGGCGCCCGCGGACAGCAGGCCCTGGCCGATGCCAAGGCCTACCTGGACGGCATCAACGCCTACATCGACGCCTCCGACAGCGGCCGCTACTTCCCCGGTGAATACGTCCTGACCGGCCACAAGGACTCAATCACCAACGCCGGGACCATCGC
This sequence comes from Streptomyces sp. NPDC003247, assembly GCF_042888135.1. Lineage (NCBI taxonomy): Bacteria > Bacillati > Actinomycetota > Actinomycetes > Kitasatosporales > Streptomycetaceae > Streptomyces > Streptomyces sp. NPDC003247. The sequence continues at coordinate 346,296 of NZ_JBIAPF010000008.1, read as the reverse complement.
CCGGTTCACCGTCACCGACCTGGTGGCGCTGGCCTCGGTAGTCGGCGCCCTCTTCGGCTCCGGCGGCGGGGGCGAGGTCGCCAACGCGGTCTCCCTGCTGGCGGCGCAGGAACGGTACGGCGTGGAGGAGGGCACCGAGGTCTGGGAGTCCTTCCGCGAACGGAACGACCCCGAGGCCGTCATGACCCTCCACGACGGCAGCAGCTTCCCCTACGCCGTCCGGCCCGACGACCCGCAGGGCCTGGCGCTGCCCGACGCCGGCTCGGTGGTCGAGGAGCCGCTGGTCCACGACCGCACCGGCAGCGCGGCCGCCGCCACCGCGACGACCGCCTCCGCCACGGCGGCCGCCACCGCCCTCACCTCCGCCCGGCGCGGCATGTCCAACGCCCTCGTGGTCGGCGGCGACCACACCGCGAGCGGCCACCCGATCGCCGTCTTCGGCCCGCAGACCGGCTACTTCGCCCCCCAGTTGCTGCTGCTCCAGGAGCTCCAGGGCCCGGGCATCAGCGCCCGCGGCGCCTCCTTCGCGGGCCTGAGCATGTACGTCGAACTCGGCCGCGGCCAGGACTACGCGTGGAGCGCCACCACCTCGGGCCAGGACGTCATCGACACCTACGCCGTCGAGCTGTGCCAGGACGACTACCACTACCTGTACCGCGGCACCTGCACGGCGATGGAGAAGGTCGAACAGAAGAACGCCTGGACGCCGACCACGGCCGACGGCACCGCGGCCGGCTCGTACACGATGCGCGTCTGGCGCACCGCGTACGGCCCCGTCACCCACCGGGCGACGGTCGGCGGCACGAAGGTCGCCTACACCACCCTGCGCTCGTCCTTCCTGCACGAGGTCGACTCCATCATCGGCTTCCAGATGCTCAACGACCCCGGACACGTCACGAGCCCGCAGACCTTCCAGACCGCGGTGCAGCACATCAACTACACCTTCAACTGGTTCTACGCCGACGCCGAACACACCGCGTACTACAACAGCGGCGACAACCCGGTGCGCGCGACCGGCGTCGACGCCGATCTCCCGGCGTGGGCGCGGTCCGCGTACGAGTGGCGGAACTGGGACCCGGCGACCAACACGGCCGAGTACACCCCCGCCTCGGCGCACCCCCGGTCCATCGACCAGGACTACTACATCTCCTGGAACAACAAACAGGCCCAGGACTACGCGACCGCGCCCTGGGGCGACGGGTCCGTGCACCGCGGCAACCTCCTGGAGACCCGGGTGAAGAAGCTGGTCCAGGCCGGCGGCGTCACCCGTGCCGCCCTGGTGAAGGCCATGGCGGACGCGGCCCTCACCGACCTGCGCGCCGAGGACGTCCTGCCCGACCTGCTGAAGGTGATCAACAGCTCGCCGGTCACCGACACCACCGCCGCGTCGGCCGTGGGCAGGCTCCAGGCCTGGCTGACCGCCGGCGGCAAGCGCACCGAGACCACGGCCGGTTCGAAGACGTACGCCGACGCCGACGCGATCCGCACCCTGGACGCCTGGTGGCCGCTGCTGGTGCGGGCCCAGTTCGAACCGGGTCTCGGCACCGGGCTGTACACCGCGTTCACCGCCAACCTGCCCGTCGACGAGACCCCGTCGGCCGCCCACGGCCCCACCGGCGCGCACGCCGGGAGCGCCTTCCAGTACGGCTGGTGGAGTTATGTCGACAAGGACATCCGGACGGTGCTCGGCGAAGCGGTGCAGGGCCCGTTGGCGCGCACGTACTGCGGCGGCGGCAGCCTCAGCGCCTGCCGGGACGTCCTGATCACCACGCTGAAGACGGCGGCCGGCCGGACCGCGGCCCAGGTCTACCCCGGTGACGACCTCTGCGCGGCGGGCGACCAGTGGTGCGCCGACTCGATCGTCCAGCGCGCCCTCGGCGGCATCGAGCACGGCGCCGTCAGCTGGCAGAACCGGCCCACCTACCAGCAGGTCGTGGAGTTCACCACGCACCGCTGACCCCACGCCGGGCCGGGGCCCGTGGTGGGCCGTGTCGTCGCGGACACGCCCCACCGCGGGTACCGCCCCGGCCCGCTCACCCGTACAGCAGGTACCGCCTCCGCAGTCGCCGGAAAGCGGCCAGTTCCTCCTCCCAGCCCCCCACCACCTCGTCCACGCCCGCGCCCGCGTCGATCGCCGTGCGCACCCGGGCGGACCCCGTCAGCCGGTCGATCCAGTGGTCCGGACGCCACGCGAAGCCGCTCCAGACCCGCTTGGCCGTCACCAGCAGGGCGACACCGGTACGGACGGGGTCGAAGGCGTCCCGGTCGCGCACATGGATCTGCACCCCGCCCACGGTCCGGCCCTGGAACGTGGAGAAGGACGGCGTGAAGTACGCCTCCCGGAAGACCGCCCCGGGCAGCTCCAGCCCGTTCACGGCGGCCGCCCACCGCCCGTCGATCCCCTCCGCGCCGAGCAGTTCGAACGGCCGGGTGGTGCCCCGCCCCTCCGACAGGTTCGTCCCCTCGAACAGACACGTCCCCGCGTACACGAGGGCCGTGTCCGGGGTCGGCATGTTCGGGCTCGGCGGCACCCACGGCAGCCCCGACGCGTCGTACCACTGCGACCGCCGCCACCCGGTCATCTCCACGGTGTCCAGCTCCACCGGCGCCTCCAGGAACTCCCCGTTGAACAGCCGGGCCAGCTCCGCGACCGTCATGCCGTGCGCCTGCGCGATGGGCCGCCGCCCGACGAAGCTCGCGAACTCCGGCCGCAGCACCGGCCCCAGCGCCGTCCGCCCGGTCACCGGGTTCGGCCGGTCCAGCACCACGAACCGCAGGCCCGCCAGGCGCGCCGCCACCATGCAGTCGTACAGCGTCCAGATGTACGTGTAGAAGCGGGCGCCGACGTCCTGGACGTCGAAGACGACCGTGTCGACGCCGGACGCGGTGAAGACGTCCGCGAGCGGCCGGCCGCTCCTGAGGTACGTGTCGTACACGGGCAGCCCGGTCGCCGGATCGTCGTACCGGCCCTCGGAGCCGCCCGCCTGCGCGGTGCCCCGGAAGCCGTGCTCGGGACCGAAGACCGCCGTGAGACGGACACGGGGATCGGCGTGCATCACGTCGACGACGTGCCGGACGTCACGGGTGACACCGGTGGGGTTGGTGACCACGCCGACGCGCGCTCCGTGGAGCAGGGCGTACCCGTCGTCGGCGAGGCGTTCGAAACCGGTTCTCGGTCGCCCGTGGCGCTCGGCGGCGGCGTCGGCGCCGGACGCGGGCAGGGACGCCACGGCGGTGGCGGCGAGGAGACCCCGTCGGGAGAGGCGCATGGAGGGATGTGTCCCGCGTCCACCCTTCCCTGCAACATACCGACCGGTTAGTCTGACGCGGCAGCAGAGCCGACGCACGCCGTGCCGCGTACGCCCGTCCGGGTACGCCGTGCCGTGCGGCAGTCGTGTCGTGCCGTGCCGCAGCCGTGTCGCAGTCGCGTCGAAGGAGACCGATGGTGCAAGCCGTGCAGGGTGCCGGAGTCGTCGTCACCGGAGCGGGAGGCGGCATAGGCGCCGCCCTCGCCCGCCGCTTCGCCGCCGAGGGAGCCCGCGTCGTCGTCAACGACCTCGACGCCGACCGGGCGAAGGCGGTCGCCGACGAGATCGGCGGCACCGCCCTCCCCGGCGACGCCTCCGCGATCGTCGCCGAGGCCCGGGACGCCCTCGGCGGCACCGTCGACGTCTACTGCGCCAACGCGGGCGTCGCCTTCGACGGCGCCGACGCCGGAGCGCCGCTCGACGAGCGCGCCTGGACGGTGTCCTGGGACGTCAACGTCATGGCCCACGTCCGCGCCGCCCACGCCCTGCTCCCGGACTGGCTGGAGCGCGGCACCGGCCGCTTCGTCTCCACCGTCTCCGCCGCCGGACTGCTCACCATGATCGGCGCGGCCGCCTACAGCGTCACCAAGCACGGCGCGTACGCCTTCGCCGAATGGCTGTCGCTGACCTACCGCCACCGCGGGATCAAGGTCCACGCCATCTGTCCGCAGGGCGTGCGCACCGACATGCTCGACGCCGCCGGCAGCGCGGGCGACCTGGTGCTCAGGGCGACCGCGATCGCACCGCAGGCGGTGGCCGACGCCCTGTTCCAGGGCATCGAGGAGGACCGCTTCCTGATCCTCCCGCACCCCGAGGTCGCCGGGTACTACCAGGCCCGCGCCGCCGACCCCGAGCGCTGGCTGGCGACCATGAACCACATCCAGCAGAAGTGGGAGACCGCACGGTGACCGCGTCACGCTACGCAGCCCAGCCCTGGCTGGCCCTCCTCGACGAGGCCCAGCGCGCCCCCGTCGACCCCGACGCGTCCCTGGTCCACGCCCTGCGCCGGGCCGTCGCCGAGGCCCCGGAGCGCACCTTCCTCACCTACTTCGACGGACGGATCGGCTACCGCGAGGCGGACGAGCTGAGCGACTCGATCGCCGGCCACCTGGCCGCCCGCGGCCTGGAGCGCGGCGACCGGGTCGCCGTCCTGCTCCAGAACTCCCCGCACTTCGTCCTCGCCGTCCTCGGCGCCTGGAAGGCGGGCGCGACCGTCGTCCCGGTCAACCCCATGTACAAGGCGGGGGAGGTGGCCCACGTCCTGCGGGACGGCGAGGTCGCCGCACTGGTCTGCTCGGACCGCGCCTGGGAGTCGTACCTGCGCGACACGGCCGCCGACTCGCCGGTGCGGATCGTGCTCACGGGCTGCGAGCTGGACTTCCAGACCCGGGGCGACACGCGCGTGCTCACCTTCGAACGGCTCCCGCAGGCGCCGGACGCCGACGACCTCACCGCCGTTGCCCGCGCCGGCCACCGGGCACCCGAGGACCGCGCCCCGGCCGCCTCCGACGCCGCGCTGATCAGCTACACCTCCGGCACCAGCGGCACCCCGAAGGGCGCCGTCAACACCCACGCCAACATCATGCACAACGCCGAACGGCAGCGCACCGGCCTGCGCCTGCCCGAGGCGCCCGTCTACTACGCGCTCGCACCCCTCTTCCACATCACCGGCATGGTCTGCCAGCTCGCCGCCTGCGTGAACAGCGTCGGCACGCTCGTGCTGACCTACCGGTTCGAGGCGGGCGTCGTCCTGGAGGCGTTCGCCGAGCACCGCCCGCACTACACCGTCGGCCCCTCCACGGCGTTCATGGCGCTGGCCGCCCACCCGGACGTCACCCGCGACCACTTCTCCTCCTTCGTGAACATCTCCTCCGGCGGCGCCCCGCTGCCGCCGGCCCTGGTGGAGAAGTTCCGGGCGGGCTTCGGGCCGTACATCCGCAACGGCTACGGCCTGACCGAGTGCACCGCCCCCTGCGCCTCCGTCCCGCCGCACCGGGAGGCGCCGGTCGACCCGGTGTCGGGAACGCTCGCGGTCGGCGTGCCCGGCCCCGACACCGTCGTACGGATCCTCGACGACCGGGGCGAGGAGGTGCCCTTCGGGGAGCAGGGCGAGATCGTCGTGAGCGGGCCGCAGGTCGTGCCCGGCTACTGGCGGCGCCCCGACGCCACCGCCGAGACCTTCCCCGGCGGCGAACTGCGCACCGGCGACATCGGCTTCATGGACGAACAGGGCTGGCTCTACGTCGTCGACCGCAAGAAGGACATGATCAACGCCTCCGGCTTCAAGGTCTGGCCGCGCGAGGTCGAGGACGTGCTGTACACCCACCCGGCGGTGCGCGAGGCGGCCGTCGTCGGGGTGCCCGACGGCTACCGCGGGGAGACCGTCAAGGCGTACATCAGCCTGCGTCCGGGCGCCGACACGGACCCGGACGAACTCGCGGTGTACTGCAAGGAGAGACTGGCCGCCTACAAGTACCCGCGACAGGTGGAGATCCTGCCCGACCTGCCCAAAACGGCGAGTGGCAAGATCCTCCGTCGGGAACTGCGTTCCCGCGCGCACGACAGCCGGTGAGGCAGACGCCGGGACAGCATCGAGAAAGGCAGGTGGCGGCAGTGCCCAGGACGACGGACGGCGACGGGACACCCGTGCCGCAGCGGCTGCTGGCCGCCGCCACCCGGCTCTTCGCCGAGCGGGGCTACGACCGCACCTCCGTGCAGGAGATCGTCGAGGCGGCCGGCGTCACCAAGGGGGCGCTCTACCACTACTTCGGCTCCAAGGACGACCTCCTGCACGAGGTGTACGCGCGCGTGCTGCGCGTCCAGCAGGAGCGGCTGGACGCCTTCGCCGGCGCCGACGAGCCGATCGAGAAGCGGCTGCGGGACGCGGCGGCCGACGTCGTCGTCACGACGATCGAGAACCTCGACGACGCGTCGATCTTCTTCCGCTCGATGCACCACCTGAGCCCCGAGAAGAACAAGCAGGTCCGTGCCGAGCGCCGCCGCTACCACGAACGCTTCCGCGCCCTGGTCGAAGAGGGCCAGCAGGCCGGGGTGTTCTCCACGGCGACCCCCGCCGACCTGGTCGTGGACTACCACTTCGGCTCGGTCCACCACCTGTCGACCTGGTACCGCCCCGACGGACCGATGAGCCCCCAGGAGGTCGCCGACCACCTGGCCGACCTGCTGCTGCGCGCCCTGCGCCCGTAGCGGGGGCCCACACAGCCCGTCTGGGGGTGCCCCCTCCGTGGGAGTCTGAGGACGAGGCCTGTCCGGACACAGCCCGTCCGGGGGTGCCCCCTCCGGGGGAGCTTGAGGACGAGGCCCGTCCAGGGCCGATACGGGGGTCTGGGGGCGGAGCCCCCAGGTACGGGACGGGAAGGGGCGGCGGGGGCGAGGAACCCCCGGCCGCCCCTTCCCGTCCCCGGCCGCCCCGACCACTCCCGGCAGCCCCCGACCGCCCCCCGGACGGTCACGCGTACTTCTTCAGCTCCCGCCGCGCCAGCGACCGCTGGTGCACCTCGTCCGGCCCGTCGGCGAGCATCAGCGTCCGCGCCCCGGCGTACAGCTCGGCCAGCGGGAAGTCCTGGCTCACCCCGCCCGCGCCGTGCAGCTGGATCGCCCGGTCGATGATGCCGACCACCGCACGGGGAGTGGCGATCTTGATCGCCTGGATCTCCGTGTGGGCACCCCGGTTGCCGACCGTGTCCATCATCCAGGCCGTCTTCAGCACCAGCAGCCGCAGCTGCTCGACCGTCACCCGCGCGTCGGCGATCCAGTTGTGCACCACGCCCTGCTGCGCCAGCGCCTTGCCGAACGCCGTGCGGGACACCGCCCGCCGGCACATCAGCTCGATGGCCCGCTCCGCCATGCCGATCAGGCGCATGCAGTGGTGGATGCGGCCCGGTCCGAGCCGGGCCTGGGCGATGGCGAAGCCGCCGCCCTCCTCGCCGATCAGGTTCGTCACCGGCACGCGCGCGTGGTCGAAGACCACCTCGGCGTGGCCGCCGTGGTAGTGGTCCTCGTAGCCGAAGACCGTCATCGCGCGCCGCACGGTCACCCCCGGGGTGTCGCGCGGCACGAGCACCATGGACTGCTGGCGGCGGATGTCCGCCCCGTCCGGGTCCGTCTTGCCCATCACGATGAAGATCGCGCAGTCCGGGTCCATCGCCCCGGAGATGTACCACTTGCGGCCGGTGATCACGTACTCGTCGCCGTCCCGCTCGATGAGCGTGGTGATGTTCGTGGCGTCGGAGGAGGCCACCTCCGGCTCCGTCATCGCGAACGCCGAGCGGATCTCCCCGGCCAGCAGCGGCTGCAGCCACTGCTTGCGCTGCCGCTCGTCGCCGAACTGCGCCAGCACCTCCATGTTGCCGGTGTCGGGCGCCGAGCAGTTCAGCGCGGTGGGCGCGAGCTGCGGGCTGCGGCCGGTGATCTCCGCCAGCGGCGCGTACTGGAGGTTGGTCAGCCCGGCGCCGTACTCGGAGTCGGGGAGGAACAGGTTCCACAGCCCCTGCCGGCGGGCCTCGGCCTTCAGCTCCTCCACCACCGCCGGGGTGTCCCACGGCGAGGCGAGCCGGGCCCGCTGCTCCTCGACGACCGCCTCGGCCGGGTACACGTACTCGTCCATGAAGGCGAGCAGCTTGGCGCGGAGTTCCTCGGTGCGCGCGTCGAACGCGAAGTCCATGGGCGTCAGCCTTCCTGGAGGGTGGTCAGTCCGTGGTCGATGAAGACGGGCACGAGGTCACCGATGCGGTCGAAACCGCGGCCGACCGTCCGGCCCAGCGTGTAGCGGTAGTGGATGCCCTCCAGGATCACGGCGAGCTTGAACCACGCGAACGCCGTGTACCAGGAGACGGCCGAGACGTCGCGCCCCGAGCGGGCCGCGTACCGTTCGACCAGTTCGGCCGGATCCGGGTGCCCCGGGGCCTCGGCGGTGGTGGAGACGGGCGAGTCGGGCATCCCGAGCGACATGCTGTACATCACCAGCAGGCCCAGGTCGGTGAGCGGGTCGCCGAGCGTCGACATCTCCCAGTCGAGGATCGCCCGGATCGTGTCGTCCTCGCCGATCAGGACGTTGTCGAGCCGGTAGTCGCCGTGCACGACGGTGGCAGCGGGGGAGGAGGGCAGGTCCCGGCCGAGCGCCGCGTGCAGTTCGTCGATGCCCGCCAGGTCCCGGTTGCGGGAGGCGTCCAGCTGCTTGCCCCAGCGCCGCAGCTGGCGGTCGAGGAAGCCCTCGGGGCGGCCGAAGTCGCCGAGGCCCACCTCGGCGGGGTCCACCGCGTGCAGCTCCACCAGCGTGTCCACCAGCGACAGGACGGCGCCCCGGGTGCGCTCCGGGCCGAGCGGGGCCAGCTGCTCGGCCGTCCGGTAGGGCGTGCCCTCCACGAACTCCATCACGTAGAACGGCGCGCCGAGCACCTCCTCGTCCTCGCACAGCAGCACCGGCGCCGGCACCGGCACGCTGGTCGGGTGCAGGGCGCTGATCACCCGGTGCTCGCGCCGCATGTCGTGCGCGGTCGCCAGGACGTGGCCGAGCGGGGGCCGCCGTACGACCCACCGCGCCTCGCCGTCGGAGACCGCGTAGGTGAGGTTCGACCGTCCGCCCTCGATCAGCCGGCCGCCGAGCGGGCCGTGGACCAGACCGGGCCGCTCGCGGTCGAGCAGGGCGCGCAGCCGGTCGAGGTCGAGTCCGGGCGGGTGGTCGGGGCTCATGCGTCGCTCCTACGGACGGGTCAACGAGACCTGCCCCATGATGCCGACCGGTCGGTATGCCGTCCAGAGGCGGTGCCCAACGTGATCGGATCCACCCGGACCCGGCTGCTCCCCGCACTCCGGGCGGGGACCCGCGGTGGCCCCGCCGGTGCTCACCTCCGGGGTACGGGGTGGACGACGGCCGGGCTGCCACGCGAACGGCACACGTCGGGGCATCCGGGCTTGCGTGGCGTTCGAGTACCCCGGAGGGTCGGTGGCATGAAGGGCATCAGCTACAGCCGGTACGGCGGTCCCGAGGTCCTCGAGTACGGGGAGGTGCGCGACCCGAAGGTCGGCCCCGACGCGGTCCTCGTCAAGGTGCGGGCGGCCGCCGTCAACCCGGTCGACTGGAAGTGCCGCGAGGGCCTGCTCGACGGGATCCTCGACGCCGTGTTCCCCGTGGTCCCCGGCTGGGACGTCGCGGGCGTCGTGGTCCGGCCCGGCGCGTCCGTCACGGAGTTCTCGGTCGGCGACGAGGTCGTCGGCTACGTCCGCGAGGACTTCCTCTCCCGGGGCACCTTCGCCGAGTACGTCGCCGCCCCGGTGCGCACCCTCGCCCGCAAACCGCGCAACCTCACCTGGGAGGAGGCCGCCGGGCTGCCCCTGGCGGGCCTGACCGCCTACCAGGTGGTGATCCGCGCCCTCCAGGTGAGGCGCGGCGAGACCGTCCTGGTCCACGCGGCCGCGGGCGGCGTCGGCTCGATCGCCGTGCAGCTCGCCCGCCACCTCGGCGCGCGGGTGATCGGTACCGCGAGCGAGCCCCACCACGACTTCGTCCGCTCCCTCGGCGGCGAACCCGTGACCTACGGCGAGGGCCTGGCCGAACGCGTGCGGGGCCTCGCCCCCGAGGGTGTCGACGCGGCCTTCGACACCATCGGCGGCGACACCCTGAAGACCTCCGCCAACCTGCTGGCCCCCGAGGGCCGCCTGGTCTCGATCGCCGACGAGGGCGTCGTCGACTACGGCGGCCGCTACGCCTTCGTCCGCCCCGACGCCGAGGACCTCACCCGGCTGGGCGAACTGGCGGAACAGGGCGCGGTGTCCGTCCACGTCTCGCACACCTACCCCCTCGACCGCACGGCGGACGCCCACCGCACCAGCCAGGAGGGGCGCACCCAGGGCAAGATCGTGGTGACGGTGGAGTGGGAGGAGGAGACGGAGACGCGGGCCACGGGCTGGTAGCCACCGGGCGCGCCCGCGCCGGGACGGCCGACCGGGGCTGCCCGGACGGGACGCCTGAGGCGGGACGGCCAGGCCGGGATGCCCGGGCCGGGATGCCCGCGCTGGGACGCCCGCGCTGAGACGGTCGGGCTGGGACGCCCGCGCCGGGACGGTCAGGCGGGATGTCCGAGTCGGGGCGGCCGGACCGGGACGTCCAGCCCTGGTAAGCCCTAGCTAGACGATGACCAGGGCCGCCGCGCAGACCGCCATCGCCACCGCGCACAGGACCGCCGCCGTGGCGTGCCACGGGGCCAGGGCCGCCGGCGCGGGCGCCGCGGCAAGGACGCGGATCCGGCGGTGGGCGAGCAGCAGGAAGGCCAGCCAGAGCCCGCAGCACAGCGCGCCGACCACGATCCCGCCGGCCGACGGCCCGCCGTGCAGCGCGGTCTTCATGGCCAGGACGGCGGCCACGGTGCTCGACAGCGTCGTCCGCCGCCAGGCGAGCCGGGTCCGCTCGGGCTGGAGCCCGGGGTCGCGTCCGCCGTTCACCCGTCCCACCCGAGGAGCACCACGGCCACCATCGCGACGGCCACCACCGCGACGGCGAGACTGAGCAGCGCGGGGAACCGGGACGCCGGCAGGTCCTCGCCCCGCCGCATCGCCCGTTCGCACCGCACCCAGTGGTTCACCGCACGCAGGGAGCACAGCACGCCCGCCGCCAGCAGCGCCAGCGCGAACCCGACCCGCCAGCCCCACCGCAGGTCGGGCAGGAACTGGTCCACCGCGAACCCGCCGCCGATCAGCGCGAGCGCGGTCCGCAGCCACGCCAGGAAGGTGCGCTCGTTGGCCAGCGAGAAGCGGTAGTCGGGGGTACGCCCCTCCTCCCGCACCCTCTCGGGCACGAACCACAACCGGACGTTCCGCGCGAAGTCGATCACGCTCAGGACCCTACCCGGGGGCCGCCGACCGGGCGTTGTCGGTCTACTCACGGCGCAGGAGCCCCCACGGCGCAGGAGCCCCCCCACAGCGCAGGAGCCCCCACGGCGCAAGCGCCTCCCATGGTGCAGGAGCCCCCGACGGTGCAGGAGCCTCCCCAGGGCGCAGGCGGCGAGCCCGGCACCTGGGCGAGCCCGGCACCGATGGCGAGCCCGGCACCGGTGGCCTCCCTCCGCCGCGCCGGGTGCCGCGCCGCTCAGCCCGTCGCCCGGTGGGCCCTGAGCCGCTCGTACGCCGCCATCCCGTCCGGCACCCACTCCCACTCGGACAGCCGCCGCTCGACCTCCTCCTCGGGAAGGAAGCCGTACCAGGCGACCTCCTCCGCCTGGGGCCGTACGGGCAGCTCGCAGCGCACCTCGTACACCGCCGACCACCAGGACCGCCCGGGGCCGTCGTCGTACAGGAACTTGAAGAGGAACTCCGGACGGGGCAGCCCGCTCACGCCGAGTTCCTCCTCGGCCTCCCGCAGGGCCGCGTCGTCGTACGCCTCTCCCGCGCCGACCACCCCGCCGACGAACATGTCGTACAGGGAGGGGAAGACCAGCTTGGTCGGGGTGCGGCGGTGGACGAAGAGCCGGCCGTCGGCGTCCCGCGCCTGGACGAACACGCAACGGTGGCGCAGACCGGCCGCGTAGGCCTCGCCGCGGGGGGACCGTCCGACGACCCGGTCGTGCTCGTCGACGATGTCGAGGATCTCGTCAGCAGCGCTCATGCGCCCATCCAAGCAGGCGCCGGACGGCGCCCGGTCACCTGGCCGGACCCCGTCCCGGCCTCACCGCGGCTGGAGGCCGCTCACCTGCTCGCGGTCGGTGGTGCCCTGCGGCAGCGCCGGGTGCAGCCCGAGCAGCACGATGCCCGCGACGACCGCCGCGAGGCCCGCCGCCTCCCAGGCCAGCGCGCCGGTGTCGGTGCGCAGCCGGTCCCCGAGGAAGCCGACCCCGCAGAGGATGCCGGCGAGGGGCTGGGCCGCGGTCAGCGCGGGCAGCGACATGCGCAGCGGCGCCGTCTCGAACGCGCTCTGCACCAGGATGAGCCCGGTCACCCCGAGGGCCAGCACGGCGTACGGCTGCCAGCCGCTCAGCAGCCCGACGAGGCCCGCCTCGGCGAAGCGGTTCCCGCTGACCCGGGTCAGGGCGTCCTGCACGCCGTACAGGAGCCCGGCCGCGAGGGAGAGCAGCACCGGGGCGGAGGACAGCCGGGTGCGCTTGGCGTACGCCGTGAGGAGCAGGGCCGGCCCGACCGTGGCGCCGATGATCAGCCAGTGCCGCACCGGATCGGTGACGACGGTGCCGCCGTGCGGCTGGCCCGCCAGCAGGAACGCGCTCACCCCGCCCGCGAGGAGGGCCAGGCCCGCCCAGCCCTGGCGGCCCACGGGCTGTTTGGTCCGGTGGCGGGAGAGGGCGAGCGCGAAGAGCAGGTTCGTCGCCAGCAGGGGTTCGACGAGGGAGATCTCGCCCTTGCCCAGCGCGATCGCGCCCAGCACCATGCCGGCCACCATCAGCCCGATGCCGCCCAGCCAGCGCGGCACCCGCATCAGGTCGAGGAGCAGCCGGGGCCGGAGGAAGTCGCCGAGGGGCGCCTCCTGTGCCGCGCTCTGCTGGAGGACGAAGCCGAAACCCAGGCAGCAGGCGGCGCTCACGGCGAGGACCAGAACCAGAACCGACACGCTGCGTACCTCGATCATCGGGTCGGGCCACGGGAGTGCGTTGTGGCCGACTGTAGACCCCCGGCGCCCTCCAGGCCCGGGAGCGCCCGGAAACGGCTTCCGGGACGGCTCCTGAACCGGGCGGCCGGCGCGGTCGCGGCACCCGACGGAACCGGCGCGGGGCTCGGGGACGCGGGGCGACCGTACGGCCATGCTCCGGGACGGGAACGGCGGGCGCCATGGCGTACGCCACACCGCGACCGGGCGCACCCGCCCCACCAGGCCGGAGCCACGGCCAAGTCCCCCGAATCCGGAGGAAGTTGACACCTGTCATGTGACCGCGGCTCTTGACGATGGACGTGAGCTGAGGATTTCCTGTGGGTCACCGGCCGCTCGCGGGCCGCTGCCAGGCCCGTCACCGAGGAGCATGAGGAAGTCCCGCGGTGCCCCCACCCCCGCTCCCCCTCCACCGAGATCCGAATCCGGACCGGGGCCTGAACCCGGACCGAGCCCCGGACCTGGATCGAGACCCGAATCCGGACCGAGCCCCGGACCTGGATCGAGACCTGAACCCGGACCGAGCCCCGGACCGAGCCCCGGACCGAGACTTGGACCTGGACCACAACCTGAATGCGGACCGAGCCCCGGACCGAGCCCCGGACCGAGACTTGGACCTGGACCACAACCTGAATGCGGACCGAGCCCCAAACCGAGGCCTGACCCCGGATCGGCCCCTGGACCGCGAGCCCGCGGCCCGCCCGCCCGACGCCGGTCCCGGCGCGGCGCTCGACGACACCGATCTCGCCGCCGCCCGCTCCGCCCTGGCGCAGGGCCGCTGGCAGGCCGCCCGCTCGCTGCTCGCCCGCACCGGCGACGACTGGGACCGCCGCGGCCACCGCGTCGCCGTCCTCGCCCTCGAACCGTACGCCGCCGCCTGGGCCGGTGCGTGGCTGCTCGCCGAACCCGGCTCGGCCGACGCGGCCGTCCTGCGCGCCCTGGCCCGGGTCCGCCGGGCCCTGCGCGGCAGGGAGGACCCGGCGGGCGCCCGCGCGGCCTGCCGCGACGCCGCCGCGCTCGCCCCCGCCGACCCCACCCCGTGGCTCGGACTGCTGATGCTGGAGGGCGAGGGCTCCGCCGACGCCGTGCGGATCTTCGAGGAGATCCGCGCCCGCCACCGCGACCACCACCACGCCCACCACCTGATGGTCGCCCTGCTCGCCGAGCGCCGTGCGGCAGCCGGTCCGGACCCGCTGCACGAGGTCTACGAGTTCGCCGCCTGGGCCGCCGAGCAGGCGCCCGCCGACTCCCCGCTGGCGATCCTCCCGATCGTCGCGCACGCCGAGCGCTACCGTGCCCTGGCCGCCCGCGGCTTCGCCCCCGCCGACCCGGCCACCGCCGCGCACTGGCGCGACCACCGGGCCGCGGACGTGATGAAGGCCGCCTTCGACTGGTGGCTGGAGTGGGAGCACGACGGCCACCCCCGCCGCCTGGTCGACCTGAACTACCTCGCCCACGCCAAGGTCTGCGAAGGCCGGCCCGCCGAGGCGGCCGCCCTGTTCCACCGCATCGGAGACCACGCCACCCCGGCCCCCTGGTCCTACCCGGACCGCGACCCGTACGCCGCCTTCCGCGCGGCACGGGCCGGCGCGCTCGGCGGCGGCTGACCGCGCACCGGGACGCCTCGGACAGGGCGTTCTCTGAGGACCGGGTGAGAAATGGCGTCGGATCACCCCCGATCCCCTCGGTCCCTGGCCACGCCGGGCCCCCAAGTGCTCGAATGGACCTGTGCATCCCGAACAGCCCGAGGAACGCGGCACCCCCGTCGGCCGCCGCGTCTTCCTCGGCACCCTCGGCTTGGGCGCCCTCGGCGTCGTCGCCGCTCCCACCCTCCAGCGCGGTCTGGAGGGCTTCCTCGGCGGTGCCGCCGACAAGGACCCCACCGGCCTCACCGGTCTCCTCCCCAACGGCGGCGGCTTCCGCTACTACTCGGTGACGTCCTCCGTCCCCCGCAAGGACGCCGACACCTACCGCCTCACCGTCGACGGCCTCGTCGACCGCCCCGCCGCCTACACCCTGGCCGACCTGAAGGCCCTGCCCCAGACCCGTCTGGTCAGGGACGTCCAGTGCGTCACCGGCTGGCGGGTGCCCGAGACCCCCTTCGAAGGCGTACGGCTGTCCGCGCTGCTCGACGCGGCCGGAGTGCGCGCCTCGGCCGGCGCGGTCCGCTTCACCTGCTTCGACGGCGCCTACACCGAGAGCCTCACCCTCGCCCAGGCCCGCCGCGCCGACGTCCTGGTCGCCCTGCGCATGCAGGACCAGGACCTGGGCCACGACCACGGCGGCCCCGTCCGCCTCTACGTGGCGCCCATGTACTTCTACAAGTCCGCCAAGTGGCTCTCCGGCATCACCGTCACCGAGACGGTGCGGCCCGGCTACTGGGAGGAGCGCGGCTACGACGTCGACGCCTGGGTGGGCCGCTCGAACGGACGTGACGATGACCCCACGAGCTGAGACCGCGCCGGCCGCGCCGGCCGCCGCCCCGAGGGTCCACCGCTTCACCCCGGCCGAACGGTGGGTGCACCGGGCGACGGCCGTGCTGATGGGCGTGTGCGTGGTGACGGCCTCCTTCCTCTACGTCCCCGAGTTCGCGCGGCTCGTCGGCCGCCGTGAGCTGGTGGTCCGCGTCCACGAGTGGGCCGGCCTCGCCCTGCCCGTACCCGTCCTTGCCGGTCTGGCGTCCCGGGCCTTCCGCGCCGACCTCGGCCTGCTCAACCGCTTCGGCCCGCACGACCGCCGCTGGCTGCGCGCCGCCCTGCGCCGCGACCGGCGGCGGGAGTCCCGGCCGGCCGGCAAGTTCAACGCCGGGCAGAAGATCTACGCCGCCTGGATCGCGGGCGCCACACTGGTGATGCTCGGCACGGGACTGCTCATGTGGTTCACCCACCTCACCCCGATCATGTGGCGCACCAGCGCGACCTTCGTCCACGACTGGCTGGCGCTGACCATCGGCATCGTCCTCGCCGGCCACATCGGTATGGCCCTGGGCGACCCGGAGGCCAGGCGGGGCATGCGGACCGGGGCGGTGAGCCGGGAGTGGGCCGGGCGGGAGCATCCGCTGTGGCGCGGATGAGGGACTCAGACGGCGGGCGCACCGGCACCTGAGCGGGGCGGGCCGGGACCGCCGGAGCGGGAGCGGGAGCCGGCGCCGGTGCCGTCCGAGGCGCCCGGCGGTTGCGGGGATCCGGGTCCGGGTGAGCCTGTGGGGCCACCGCCCTCCGGACCCACCAGCCGGAAGGCGTCCCTCTTCACCGCCTCCGTCGCCGCGTACCGCACGACGACGTCGACGGGCCGCGGAGGCCCGGCGTCGCCGACAGCCGGGACGACGACATCCAGCACCAGCCGGTCACCCCGCGACCCCGATCCCGATCCCGATCCCGAACCCGGTACCGCCCCGCTCTCCGCGCCTGTCCCCGCCCCTGTCCCGGACGGCACCCCAGACCCGGACCCCACCGCCGACACGGCCGCCCGCCGACCCCCGATGAGCACCGTCCCGGACCGTGCCAGCTCCGCGGGATCGAAAGGGACGCCGCGCAGGGCTATACGGACGGTCTCCCCGGGACGTGCCGCGCCGTCGTCGCCCGCGTCGACCGCGGCGACGCCGTAGGAGCAGGCGGGTGCGGCGGTCGCCGGGGCGTCGGCCAGCCGGGCGGTGCCCGAGGGGCGGGCCCGGTGGAAGGCGATCAGAGCGGCGAGCACCCGCCGGGCGGCGGATCCCTTGCAGCTGTTCACCGCGTCGGCGAGGGCCGCATGGGCCTGTTCGGCCACCTTCCAGCTGCCGCCCCGGCCCTGAACGGCGAGGCAGGCGTGGGCCAGTCCGCGCAGCACCGTCCACTCGCCGGCCGCCGGGGCGGCGGGGATCGCACGGAGGGCGTCCGCGCACCGGTCGGGCGCGCGCAGGAGGTCGTACACGGACGCCGGGTCCGGCCGGTGGTCGGCATCGGGGGAGGCGGGCCCGGGTGGCAGCCAGGTCACGGTGGCCACCGGGCGGCGGGCGGTCGAGTCCGGGGACGGGGCGGGCGAAGGGGTCGTCCCGGCCGCCGGGCCGACAGGGCCCTCCGGCTCCGGCTCCGGCGCCGCGGCCTCGTCCGTCTCCGTGGAGCCCAGCGCGCTCGCGGCGGGCGTGGGGCTCCCGGGCACCCGCCCCTGCGGCGACGCGGATCCGGGCCGGCCCGTGTCGGCCGGCGCGCTGCCGACGCCACCGCGCGGCGGCGCCCCGGCATGCCCGTCGCCCTCGTACACGGCCGCCGTCACGATCGCCACGGCGCCCGCGACGAGCACGGCCGAGACGCGCGTGCCGAGCGAGATCGCCATGACGCCCCCCAGTCGTCGGTCCCTTCATGATGAGCCGTCCCCCCGGCCGCCGGAACCCCGCGACGAAAGGTCCGTACCGCACCTGCGCACCGCACCCGTGCACCGCACCTGCGCACCGCACCCGTGCACCGCCCTGCGCACCGCATCGGAGAACCGCCCCTGGGAGCGGAGGCGCCGGAGCCCGGTGACACGGCGCCGATCCGCTAGATGATCAGCGACAGGAGCAGGACCAGGCCGCCGGCCACGACCGAGATGATCGTCTCCATCACGGACCAGGTCTTGACCGTCTGGCCGACGCTCAGCCCGAAGTACTCCTTCACCAGCCAGAAACCGGCGTCGTTGACATGGCTGAAGAAGAGGGAGCCGGCACCGATGGCCAGGACCAGCAGGGCCGTGTGGGTGGTCGACATGTCGGCCGCGAGGGGAGCGACCAGACCGGCCGCCGACACCGTCGCCACCGTCGCCGAGCCGGTCGCAAGCCGGATCACCACCGCGATCAGCCAGGCCAGCAGCAGCGCCGGGATCGACCAGTCCTCGGAGATCTCCAGGACCATCTGTCCCACGCCGGAGTCGATCAGCGTCTGCTTGAAACCGCCGCCCGCGCCGACGATCAGCAGGATGCCCGCGATCGGCGCGAGGCCCTTCTCGACGAGCTGCGAGAGCCGCTCCTTGGAGAACCCGGCGGGCCGGCCCAGGGTGAACATGCCGACGATCACGGCGGCCAGCAGGGCGATGAGCGGGGAGCCGACGACGTCGAAGACGCGCTGCACGGAGTGCTCGGGGTCGTCCACGACGATGTCGACCAGCGCCTTGGCCAGCATCAGCACGACCGGCAGCAGGATGGTCACCAGCGTGGCGCCGAAGCCCGGACGGCGCTCCAGCTCCTCCGAGGGGCGCTGCGGGATCATACGGTCCGGCGCGGGCACGTCCACCCAGCGGGCGGCGAACCGGGAGAACAGCGGACCGGCGACGACCACGGTCGGGACGGCGATCAGGACGCCCAGCGCGAGCGTGACACCGAGGTTGGCCTGGACGGCGTCGATCGCCACGAGCGGGCCCGGGTGCGGCGGGACCAGGCCGTGCATCACGGACAGACCGGCGAGCGCCGGGATACCGATCCGCATGAGCGAGAAGTTGCCTCGCTTGGCGACCATGAGCACGACCGGGATCAGCAGCACGACCCCGACCTCGAAGAAGAGCGGCAGACCGATCACGGAGGCGATCAGCACCATCGCCCACGGCATCGAACGGCCGCCCGCCTTGGCGAGGATCGTGTCCACGATCTGGTCGGCGCCGCCGGAGTCGGCGAGCAGCTTGCCGAGGATCGCGCCCAGCGCGATCAGCACGCCCACCCCGGCGACCGTGGAACCCAGGCCGGTGGTGAAGCTGGTGATGGCCTTGTCGAGCGGCGCCCCGGCGAACGCGCCCAGCGCGAGCGAGCCGATGGTGAGGGCCAGGAAGGCGTGGAGCTTGAACTTGGTGATGAGCAGGACGATGACGGCGATACCGGCCAGCACGGCGATGCCCAGCTGGGCGTGGCCGGCCGAGGTGATCGGCTCGACGGTGTCCGCTGCCAGCATCTCGACGCTGAGTCTGGTCACGGGGGTCACAGGGGTCCCTTACTGATACGGGGGATGGGGGAGGGGAGGGGGAGGGGAGAGGAAGGGCTCGTTCCAGCGGCCGGTCCACCTGGCCGGTCCACCCGGACGGCGCGGCCGGTCCGCGCAGGCGGTCCGAGCGGCCGGTCCGAGCGCGGCCGGTCCACGACGCTGGACGGCGCCGGTCTGCGAGGCCGGTCTACGCGGCCGGTTCGGGGAGCACCGTCAGGGCCTCCATGGCCCGTCGGCTGATCTCCTCGGGACTGCCCGTCACGTCCACGACGACCCCGGCCTCGTCCTCCTGGAGCGGCTGGAGCGTGGCGAACTGGGAGTCGAGCAGCGCGGTCGGCATGAAGTGCCCCTGCCGCTGCGCCATCCGGTCCTCGATGAGTGCGCGGTCGCCCGCCAGGTGGACGAAGACCAGGTCGGGCGCGACGGCCCGCAGCCGGTCCCGGTAGGACCGCTTCAGCGCCGAGCAGCTGACCACCCCGCCGAGCCCGGCCCGCCCGTGCGCCCAGGTGCCGATGGCGTCGAGCCAGGGCCACCTGTCGTCGTCGTCGAGCGGGGTGCCGGCCGACATCTTCGCGATGTTGGCCTGCGGGTGGAAGTCGTCGCCCTCGGCGTACGGGACGCCCAGCCGGGCGGCGAGCAGCGGACCGATCGTGGTCTTGCCCGTACCGGCGACGCCCATCACCGCGACGACGTGGGGGGTGCGCATCTCTGCCTCGCTGTCTTCCTCGACACCTGATGTTCGACGACACTGAAACTCATTAGGTACGACGAATTCAAGAGTCTGTGACAAATAAGTCTGACTTTTTGGCGCCGTGACGTACCCCGTACGCTGAGTGCATGACCACTCCGGGCCGGGGTCTGCACGGCCAAGTACTGGACACCCTCGGCCCCGCGATCACTGCGGGCGAGTACCCTCCGGGCAGCGTCCTGCGCACCGACGAGCTGGCCCAGCGCTTCGACGTCTCCCGCTCGGTGATGCGTGAGGCGGTCCGCGTCCTGGAGTCCATGCACCTCGTCGAGTCCCGCCGCAGGGTGGGCGTGACGGTGCGCCCGAAGGCCGAGTGGAACGTCTACGACCCCCAGGTCATCCGCTGGCGTCTGGCGGGCGCCGACCGCCCCCACCAGCTGCGCTCGCTGACCGTCCTGCGCTCGGCGATCGAGCCGGTGGCCGCCGGGCTGGCGGCGCGGAACGCCACGGCGGGGCAGTGCGCCGAGCTGACCGAGTGCGCCCTCGGCATGGTGGCCAACTCGCGCGGCCACCGGCTGGAGGCGTACCTCTTCCACGACGTGGCCTTCCACCGGGTGATCCTCGCGGCCTCCGGCAACGAGATGTTCGCCCGCCTCGGCGATGTCGTCGCCGAGGTCCTCTCCGGCCGCACCCACCACGAGGTCATGTTCGAGGACCCCGATCCGGCCGCCGTCACCCTGCATGTCCAGCTCGCGGAGGCGGTCCGCGAGGGCGACGCGGACCGCGCGGAGAAACTGACCCGGGAGATCACGGCGGGCGCGCTGCAGGAACTGGACATCCTGGCGCCGTAGCCCGGGCGAGCCCCTGCCGCTACTCCGCCGGGAACTCCCCGTCGACGTACACCCAGCCCCCGTCGACCCGCTCGAACCGGCTCCGCTCGCGCAGGGTGCCGCCCCGGTAGGAGGCCCGGAACTCCACGACGCCCGTGGTGTGGAAGGCGGATCCGTCCACCGTGTCGAGGATCTCCAGTCCGGTCCACCGCATCCGCGGATCGAGGTCGAGCCGCTCGGGCCGGGTCCGCGGATGCCAGGTCCGCAGCAGGTAGCCGGCGTCCCCCTTCACGAAGGCGCTGTACCGCGAGCGCATCAGCGTCTCGGCGGTCGGTGCGGCGGCGTCGCCGGAGTGGAAGCGGCCGCAGCACTGCGCGTACGGCCCGGACAGCCCGCACGGGCAGGAACGGCTGGTCATGGTCACCATTGTGCGGGACGGCCGGACCGGCACGCGGACACGAGTGAGGGCCGCGACCTGACGGTCACGGCCCTCACTCTCCGTGTGTCCGAGGGGGGACTTGAACCCCCACGCCCGATAAAGGGCACTAGCACCTCAAGCTAGCGCGTCTGCCATTCCGCCACCCGGACAAGGTGTCTGTCGTGCGGGGTTTCCCCCGCGGCGACGTCGTAAACATTACCAGGCTTTCGAGGGTGCTCGATCACAGGTGGTCCGCCGGCCGCCGCGGCGCGGTCGTGAACGGGGTGTGACGAGCCGGGTCCGCTCTTGGGCGCGGACGGCGGGCGGGGGGAGGATGAGGGGGACCCACAGCAGCGACAGCGGGAGGAATCAGCGTGAGCGCGACGGACGACACGGCCAGGGGCGTCACCGGCGAGGACGAGGTCGTGGACCTCTGCCGTGAGCTGATCCGGTTCGACACCAGCAACTACGGCGACCACTCGGGGCCGGGTGAGCGCAAGGCGGCCGAGTACGTCGCCGAGAAGCTCGCCGAGGTGGGGCTGGAGCCGAGGATCTTCGAGTCGCACCCGGGCCGGGCGTCCACCGTGGCCCGCATCGAGGGCGAGGACCCGTCCCGGCCCGCGCTGCTGATCCACGGCCACCTCGACGTCGTACCGGCCAACGCGGCCGACTGGACCCACGGCCCGTTCTCCGGCGAGGTCGCCGACGGGTGTGTGTGGGGGCGGGGCGCCGTCGACATGAAGGACATGGACGCGATGACCCTGGCGGTCGTCCGCGACCGGCTGCGCACCGGGCGCAGGCCCCCGCGCGACATCGTGCTCGCGTTCCTCGCCGACGAGGAGGCGGGCGGCACGTACGGCGCCCGGTACCTCGTCGACCACCACCCCGAGCTGTTCGAGGGCGTCACCGAGGCGATCAGCGAGGTGGGCGGGTTCTCCTTCACGGTGAGCGAGCAGCGGCGGCTCTACCTGATCCAGACGGCCGAGAAGGGTATGCACTGGATGAAGCTGACCGTCGCCGGCACCGCCGGGCACGGTTCGATGATCCACCGGGACAACGCGATCACCGAGCTGTCGGAGGCGGTCGCGCGGCTGGGCCGCCACACGTTCCCGGTCCGGGTCACCAAGACCACCCGGGCCTTCCTCGACGAGCTCGGGGACGCGCTCGGCATCGAACTGGACCCGGAGGACATGGAGTCCACCCTCGCCCGGCTCGGCGGCATCGCCAAGCTGATCGGCGCCACCCTCAGCAACACCGCCAACCCGACCCAGCTCGGCGCCGGTTACAAGGTCAACGTCATCCCGGGCGAGGCCACCGCCCACGTCGACGGACGCTTCCTGCCGGGGCACGAGGAGGAGTTCCTCGCCGACCTCGACCGGATCCTCGGGCCGAAGGTGCGGCGGGAGGACGTGCACGCCGACAAGGCCGTGGAGACGTCGTTCGACGGGGCGCTGGTGGAGGCGATGCAGTCGGCGCTGCTCGCCGAGGACCCGACCGCCAAGGCCATCCCCTACATGCTCTCCGGCGGGACGGACGCCAAGTCCTTCGACGACCTCGGCATCCGCGGCTTCGGCTTCGCCCCGCTGAAGCTGCCGCCGGAGCTGGACTTCGCCGGCATGTTCCACGGCGTCGACGAGCGGGTGCCGGTGGACGGGCTCCAGTTCGGGGTGCGCGTGCTCGACCGTTTCATCGACGCGTCCTGAATTGTCCCATTGTCCCGGTGAAACGAGAATTTACTAATCGTGCGCCTGTGCGGGCGTGACTGGGAAGGGTGAATGCGCCGATAAGCGCGTAGCCTCATTAATTCCTCCTCGTTACTGGTGATGCGATCCGCTGCTGGGGATCGCTTTTGTCAACTAGGAGGAATAATGATCAAGAAGGTCGTCGCCGTCGCGGCTGCCACCGGTGGGCTGGTTCTCGCGGGCGCGGGCCTGGCCGTCGCCGACTCCGGTGCCCAGGGTGCCGCGGTGCACTCCCCGGGCGTCGCGTCCGGCAACGTGATCCAGGTGCCCGTGCACGTCCCCGTGAACGTCTGCGGCAACACGATCTCCGTGATCGGCCTGCTGAACCCCGCCTTCGGCAACTACTGCGTCAACAAGTGACGCCGACCCGCTGAGGGGTCGTCCACACCGTCGGTCCCGGAGTGCGCGCCACGCGCTCCGGGACCGACCGGTCTTTTCGCGTCCCTTCACGCGGACGTCGAAGGAAAAGCCGAAGAAGTTCGAAGAACCCGAGGCGATCGCGTCCCTGGAATGATGCGAGCAATTCGGGACGAGATCGAAAGCAGGGACTCAGCAATGCGACAGGTCACCCGCAAGAGCCTGATGACCGTGGCGGCGGCTACGGGGGTGATCGCCGCCGCCGGCGGCTACGCCCACGCCGACTCCGGCGCACACGGGTCCGCCTCCCACTCGCCCGGCGTCGCGTCCGGCAACACGGTCCAGGCGCCGGTGGACGTGCCGGTGAACGTCTGCGGCAACACCGTCGACGTCATCGGCATCCTCAACCCGGCCGTCGGCAACTCCTGCGCCAACCGGAGCGCCGACCACGGCGGCGGAGGCCAGCACATGGGCGGCGGCGAGCACGGCGGAGGCAAGCACGGCGGGGGCAAGCACGGCGGGGGCAAGCACGGCCACGGCGGCGACCAGGGCGGCTCCGGAGCGCACAGCGGCTCGGGCGGCGCACACGCGGGCGGGCACACCGCCCACTCGCCCGGTGTCGCCTCCGGCAACCACGTCGAAGCGCCGATCCACGTGCCGGTGAACGTCTGCGGCAACAGCGTCGACGTCATCGGCGCCCTCAACCCGACGACGGGCAACCACTGCGCCGACGACAGCGCCCCCACCGGCCACGACTACGGCACGCCTCCCGGCGACCGGACCCCCGGCGACCCCGGCACCCAGAACCCCGGCAAGCCGGCCGACTCCGCCCCGGCCGGACCCGAGGGCGCGCCGTCCACCCCGGAACGGGTCACCCCGGCCGGCCACGCGTCCGCGCGGCAGCCCGCCCACGCCGCGCAGCCCGCCCACGCCGCGCAGCTCGCGCAGACCGGCAGTGAGCTGCCCCTGGGCCTCGCCCTGCCGGTCGGCGTGGGCAGCCTGCTCGCGGGCGCGGTGCTCTACCGCAAGGCGCGCGCCTCGGCGTAACCGGCCACGCGCCTACGGCGCCCTCCACGACGGAGCGGGCCCCGCCGCCACGGGGCCCGCTCCGTCTCCGTCGTGTTCAGCTCACCACGTGGCACGCGCCTGGCGGATGATCCGGCGGCGCAGGCGCACCCTACGGCTGCCGTCGCGCAGCAGGCTCAGGCGGTGCAGCTCCCAGTGTCCGTACTCGGCATGGTCCGTCAGCAGACGTGTCGCCTCCTTGCGGGAGACCCCGCGCGGTACGTACACGTCGACAAATTCGTATTCCGGCATCGCATCTATTGTGCGGGCTGGGGCCCGGTACGGATAGCGTCTGCTCTATGTCTGATGCTGCGCAGCCCACCGCTGCCGAGGTACGCGCCGCCGCCGAGGCGGTCAAGACCGCGCTCGACCGCCACCTGGCCGCGGTCGAACGCAGGACGGGGGAGGACGACCCGGCCGTCTACGAGGCGTTCAACCAGCTGGCCGCGGCGGCGGAGGCGTACGACGAACTGCTCTACGACCGCTACGACGAGGTCACCCCCTTCGAGATCCCCGCGGCGGACGACTCGCTGCCGCCGTACGCGGGTCCGGAGGAACCGAACGCGCTGAGCGTGCTGATCCGCCGCGACTACGCCGTGGCGGACCAGCAGCGGCTGCTGGGGCAGGCCCAGCGGGTCGAGGCGGCGGAGTACACCGGCGGCGCCGACGCGGACAGCCGGGCCTCCGGCACCGTCCACGGGGCGCTCGGCCTGCTGTTCGGGGAGTTCGAACCCGACGAGATCGCCTCCCGGCACAAGGAGTTCGGCCTGGAGGAGGGCGACTCCACGCTGTGGGTGGTGGCCGCGGAGGAACCGGCCGAGCCGGGCGAATGGCTGGAGGCGCCCTTCGAGCAGCTCGACCCGCAGCGGGTGGTCTGCCGCTTCGACGTGAGCTCGGTGTTCGACGACGACCTCGACGACCTTGACGCGGCCGACGGCATCGAGGACACCGGTGACATCGACGATGTCGACGACGTGGAGGACGTGGAGGACATCGACGATGTCGAGGACGCGGTGGACGACGTCGATGCCGATGCCGAGGTCGACGACGACGACGATCTCGACACCGATCTGGACGAGGACGTCGAGGACGGGCATCCGGGGTCGCTGGACACGGATCGTGCGGGCCGGGTCGGCGGTGCGGGGCGCGTGGACCGGTAGCAGCAGCGCGGACCGGTAGTCCGGGCTGCTCGGTCCGGGCCGCGGTGACCGACGGCCGGCGGCGGTGGCGAGGGGTTCGACCCGCCACCGCCGCCGTTCGCCGTGTCCCGCCCGTCAGCCGGCCGCCGGCACCTGGGTGCGCAGCAGGGCGGACAGCCGGGTGGTCCGGGGCTTCGCCGGCACCTCGGCGACCGCTCGCGGCAGGGCCTGCTCGACCCCGTGGACCACGGACAGGTGGCGCTCCGCCCGCCCGAAGGCCGTGTAGACCCAGGGGCGGGAGAGGGTCCGCGCGGCGTCCCCGGGCAGCACCACGACCGCCGCCGGCCACCGGGCGCCCACCGCCTGATGGGCCGTCAGCGCCCAGCCGTGCCGCACGGACTGCTCCACCCGCTCGCGCGGGACGACCACGGGGGCGCCCGCCAGGGACAGGTGCAGCCCGTCCGCGTCGGCCTTCACCACCTGGCCCACGACCGTGCGGCCCGGCGCGGGGGAGTAGGCGATCCGGTCCCCGGGGTCGAACCCGCCGAAGCGGCCGGGGCCCGGGTTGCAGCGCTCCTTGAGGGCGGCGTTGAGTGCGCGCGTCCCGGCCGCCCCACCGTGGCCCGGGGTGATCACCACCGTGTGCTCGGGGGCGATCCCGAAGGCCCGCGGCACCGAGTCCACGACGAGCTGCACGGTCCGGTGCACGGCCTCGCCCGCGTCCCGCACCGGGACGATCACGATCTCCTTGCCGGGCGCGTCCACCTGGTTCAGCTCGCCGACACCGATCCCGGAGACCAGTTCGCCGAGCGGACCCGGGTCGGGCGTGCGCGAGGCAACCTGCGGACACGCGCGCGCGGCGAGCAGGTCGGCGAAGACCCGGCCGGGCCCGGCCGACCACAGCACGGCCGGATCCCCGCTGAGCACCAGCCGGGCGGAGTCCGGCAGCGACTCCACCACCATCGCGGCGGCCTCCACGTCCAGTTGCGGGGCGTCCAGCAGGATCAGCAGGTCCACCGCGAGCGCGCCGTCGGTGTCCCGGCCGGGTCCCTCCGCGCCGGAGAGCAGACCCGACAGGGTGACCACGGCGTCGTCCCCCGCGTCCACGACGGAGGCGAGCCGGCGCCGTCCGTCCGGTGCGTGGCAGGCGGCCACGGCGCGCAGACCGAGGGTCCGGGCGGCGGTGAGCAGGGCCGCGGTCTCCGCGCGGGCGGCCTCCCCGCCGGTGTGCAGCACCAGCCCGTGGGCGGCGACCGCGCGGATCAGCTCGGCGGCGCTGCCGCGGGCCGCGGCAGCCGCCGGCTCCCAGTCGGCGGCAGCCTCCTTGGGCGGGGAGTTGACCACCCGTGCGAGGCCGTCGGCGAGGCTCTCCTCGGCGAGCGCGTACCGCTCCAGGCCGACCAGGACCCGGACCGGGCGGGCCTCCTCCTCGTCCTCCTCGGCCTGCTCCCCTGGTGTCTCCCCGGCGCGGTTCACCCCGGCCGAGGCGGCGCCGGGCTCCTCCAGGGCGTCCTGGAAGGCGAGGGCCTCGCCCTCCGCGAGGGTGCTCTGCACCGCCGCGTCCGCGTCCGGCACGCCCTGCCGGTCGAGCGCGGCCGTCAGGGCGGGCAGCTCCAGGGCGGTGTGTCCGGCCAGGGCGGCCTGCTCCAGCAGCCACACCGTCACCGCGCGGCCCCGCCGCTCGTCGTCCGGGGCGCAGTCGGCGCCGAGCAGCGCCCGCGCGAAACCGTCGGCCTGCTCGGGCCGCACCCCGGGGACGCGCAGCAACTGCCAGGGATCCTCGCCCAGCGCCTGCTCCGCGCCCTCGCCGAGGGCGGAGGCGGTCTGCGGCGCCAGCGCCTCGGGCGCGCCGCCGCCGGCCAGGACGCGCCGGACGGCCTCGACGGTCTCCGGCGCGGGCGCCGAGCCCGTGGCGGCGGGTTCCGCGACCACCGGCTGCGGTCGCCGCTCGGGCTCCGGGGCCGGGCGGCGCGGGGTGGGAGCGGGCTCGTCGAACGCGGTGGCGGCGGGCTTCGCGCCGCTCTCCACGGCCCGGACGGCCGCGAGCAGGTCGGCGGCCTTCCCACTGAGCTTGGCGCCGCTGTCGATCGGCTCCTTCTCGGCCTTGCGCCGCTCGATCCGCTCCCGCTCCAGCTTCTGCGCTGCCAGCTCGGCCTCGGCCTCGGAGCGCGCTCCCGCGTCGGCGCCGTCGCCGGTCCCGGAGTCCGCCCCACGGCCGCTGCCGTCGTCGGCCCCGGACCCGGTCGTACCGCCGCCGTCCGCGCCCCCGGAGTCCGTCGTACCGCCGTCGTCTCCGGTCCCGGCACCCGCCGCGGGCCCGCCGCTGTCTGCGTCTTCGGTGCCGGCCGTACCGCCACTGTCCTTCGCCTCGGAGCCGCCCCCGGCGCCCGCGCCCGGCCTGTCCCCGCCCTCCCCGCCGTCCGCGACCACGGGGAACTCGCGCCGCGTCCGCTCCGCGGTCTGAGGGGAGGCGGTGCCGTCGGCCGCGGCGCCGTCGGCAGGCGTGCCGTCGGCAGGTGTGGCCTCGGCGGGTGTGGCCGCGGTGGGTGTGGCGTCGTCCGGGGTCCCCGGCCCGGTGTTCTCCGTCGTCTCGGGGGGCTCCGGCTCCGTGCTCACAGCGTGCTCCAGTCGTGATCGGGATAGCGGTGCACGGGCGCCGACACGTCGTCGAGCGCCCGGCAGATCTCGTCAGGAAGACTAAGGGCCTCCACTGACAACGCGGCCGTGAGCTGCTGCGCGGTGCGCGCTCCGACGATCGGGGCGGTCACGCCGGGCCGGTCGCGGATCCAGGCCAGGGCGACCTGGAGCGGGGTCACCGCGAGTCCGTCCGCCGCGGTCGTCACCGCGTCCACGATGCGGCTCGCGGTGTCGTCCAGGTACGGCTCGACGAAGAGCGCGAAGTGGTCGGAGGCGCCGCGCGAGTCCGGGGGCAGCGCGCCGCCCCGGTACTTGCCGGTGAGGACGCCCCGGCCCAGCGGCGAGGAGGGCAGCAGACCGATGCCGAGGTCCAGCGCGGCCGGCAGCACCTCGCGCTCCACGCCCCGCTGGAGCAGCGAGTACTCCATCTGCGTACTGGCCAGCCGGGTGCGGGCGCCCGGTGCGGCGAGCTGCCAGGTGGCGGCCTTGGCGAGCTGCCAGCCGCAGAAGTTGGAGACGCCGGCGTAGCGGGCGCGGCCGCTGGCGACCGCTATGTCGAGGGCCTGGAGGGTCTCCTCCAGCGGGGTGGAGGAGTCGAAGGCGTGCACGTGCCACACGTCGACGTGGTCGGTGCCAAGCCGGGCGAGGGAGGCGTCCAGGGCGGCGAGGAGATGGCCGCGCGAGCCGTCGAAGCGGCGTTCCGGGTCGGGCACGCTGCCCGCCTTCGTGGAGATGATCAGGTCGCGGCGCGGAACCAGGCCCTCCATGAGCCGCCCCAGCAGGTACTCGGCCTCTCCGTCGCCGTACACGTCGGCCGTGTCGACGAGGGTCCCGCCCGCCTCCCAGAACGTCTTCAAGAGGTTCGCGGCGTCGTGCTCGTCGGTGTCCCGCCCCCAGGTCAGGGTGCCGAGCCCGACGCGGGACACACGCAGGCCGGTGCGGCCGAGATGCCTCTGCTCCATGAACGCCGAGATTACTGGCCAGAACTGGGCCGTGGGTTGCCTGTGGACAACCGAATTCCGGGTGGTCCCGGCCCGGGTTCGGGCAGGCCGGGAACCCGTCCGGTCCGACACGGCCCTCGCCCCACTGCCCTCCCCTCGACGGCGGCCCCGCGCTACTGTCTGCCCGACAGCGTCGTTACTGATCAGTAAGGGGAATCGGCCATGCAGCTCGGGATCAACCTCGGCTACTGGGGTGCCGGAATGGACGCGGACAACCTGGCCGTGGCCCAGGAGGCCGACCGGCTCGGCTACGCCGTGTGCTGGGCCGCCGAGGCCTACGGCTCCGACGCGGCCACCGTGCTCAGCTGGGTCGCCGCCCAGACCGAGCGGATCGACGTGGGCTCCGCCATCTTCCAGATCCCGGCCCGGCAGCCGGCGATGACCGCGATGACCGCCGCCACCCTCGACTCCCTCTCCGGCGGCCGCTTCCGCCTCGGCCTCGGCGTCTCCGGCCCGCAGGTCTCCGAGGGCTGGTACGGCGTGAAGTTCGACAAGCCGCTGTCCCGCACCCGCGAGTACGTCGAGATCGTCCGCAAGGCGATGACCCGGGAGCGCCTGTCGTACGAGGGTGAGCACTGGACGCTGCCGCTGCCGGGCGGCCCGGGCAAGCCGATCAAGCTGACCGTGCACCCGCAGCGCGAGCACATCCCGCTGTACATCGCGGCCATCGGACCGAAGAACCTGGAGCAGACCGGCGAGATCGCCGACGGCGCCCTGCTGATCTTCCCGTCCGCCGACCACCTCGAGGACACCGCGGTCAAGCACCTGCGGGCCGGGCGCGAGAAGGCCGGGAAGACGCTGGAGGGCTTCGACGTCTGCCCGACCCTGCCCCTCGCCGTCGGCTCCGACGACGACGTCGAGCGGCTCGCCGACACCTTCCGCCCCTACACCGCGCTGTACGTCGGCGGCATGGGCAGCCGCAAGCAGAACTTCTACAACCAGCTCGCCCGGCGCATGGGCTACGAGCAGGCCGCCGCCGAGATCCAGGACCTGTACCTGGCCGGTGACAAGGAGGCCGCCGCGGCCGCCGTCCCGCACGAGCTGATCGACCGGACGACGCTGCTGGGCTCGGTCGAGCGGATCGCCGACCGGATGAAGGCCTACGCGGCGGCCGGCGTCACCACCCTCACCCTCGCCCCCGCGGGCTTCACCCTCGACGAGCGCCTGGCCTCGCTGCGGGCGGGCGCCGAGGCGCTGGAGCGCGCCGGCCTGGCGTAGGGGGGAAGGCAGGGCGCCGACCGGCGTGGGGGGAGAGAGGAGGGCCGTCGCCCGGCGAGCAGGTCACCGAGCAGGCCACCCAGCAGGTCATCGAGCAGGTCATCGAGCAGGTCATCGAGCAGGTCACGGAGGGTGTTCAGCGGCCGTGGTGGGGGCTCGGGGGTCTTCCCCGCCACGGCCGTCACGGGGAACAACGCGCCGCGGCCCGCGCGGTCACGCCCCCGGGGCGACCGCGGTGGTCCTCCGTTCGGCGCAGTCGTCCGACACCCCTGTTGCACCCCGCCCCGCGCCGCATTTGACTCGTTCTTCGCGGAACCCTGCGGAGAGGTGCCCCACGATGCTTTCGGCCAAGAGTCTGTTCCAGGAGATCCTCGACCACGACGAGTCCTTCCGGCTGTTCTGCTCCATCGCCGCCGGCGGGGAGGCCCAGGGCGGCTGGGAGAACGCCCGGATCGCGGCGCTCGTCCCGCAGAGCGAACGCGCGCTCGCCCCCAAGATCGCCCGGCACGGCGCCGACGAGGACAAACACGGCCGGATCTTCGCCGCCCTGCTGAAGAAGCGCGGCCTCGACCCCGTCCCCGTGCCGCCCGAGACCGACTACACCATGCTCCTGGAGCGCGGGGGCATCGGTCTCGCCCACGACCGGCTCGAGGCCGACCGGCCGCTGACCGTCCAGGACATCGTCACCTACCTCGCCCACAGCAGGGTCACCGAGCAGCGTGCCTCCGAGCAGATGGCGCTGCTGCGCAGACACTTCGCCGACCATCCCGACATCGGCCGCGCGGTGCGGATGATCTCCGACGACGAGGACAACCACCTCGCCTACTGCCACGAGGAACTGCTGCGCTTCGCGCGTGCCGGACACGGCCGGGCCATCCAGCGGACGCTGCGCGAGAGCGCCCTCGCCGAGATCCGCGTCCACCGCGACGTCAGCCTCGCCGTCATGGCCCGCATGGGCCGCATCCTCGGCTGGTCCCGGCCCCGGGCGGCCCTCCTCGCGGCCGGCATCCACGCCGTGCACGCCTGGGAGCGGTTCGCCGGCTGGCGGCGCATGGTGTCCCTGACGATGCCCGAACGCCGCGACGCCCTCGGCGGACCGGAGACCACCGCTCCCGAGTTCGCCTGAGCCGGAACCAGCCCTCCAGCCGCCCAGCCGTCCAGTCGGCGAGTCGGCCAGCAGCAACTGACCGGGCCAGCCGCGACCCGCCGGTTCAGCCGCAACCGGCCGGGCCAGCCGCGACCCGCCGGTTCAGCCGCAACCGGCCGGGCCAGCCGCGACCCGCCGGCCCAGCCGCAACTGACCGGACCAGCCGCGACCCGCCGGACCGGCTGCGACCGCTCCCCCCGCGCGCGGGAGCCCGCTACATCCACCCCCGGTGCTTGAACAGCCGGTACAGCAGCACCTCCAGAGCCGCCATGACCGCGATCACCGCCGGATACGACCACACCCAGCGCAGTTCCGGCATGTGCTGGAAGTTCATGCCGTAGATCCCCGCGATCATGGTCGGGATCGCGGCCATGGCCGCCCACGCCGAGATCTTCCGCATGTCGTCGTTCTGCCGGACGCTCATCTGCGCCAGGTGCGCCGACAGGATGTCCGACACCAGCCGGTCCAGACCCTCGACGGACTCGTTCACGCGCGCGAGGTGGTCGCCGACGTCGCGGAAGAACGGCCGCGCCTTGTCGTCGACGAACGGCAGCGCCGAACCGACCGACCCCGTGTCCGCGAGCCGGGTCAGGGGCGGTGTCAGCGGGCCGGTCGACCGGCGGAACTCCAGGACCTGCCGCTTGAAGCCGTAGATCCGGGACGCGGTGTGCCGCGAGCCGCCGCCGTCCGGGGAGAACACCTCCGCCTCCAGCTCCTCCAGATCGGTCTGGAGCTCGGTCGCCACGTCCAGGTAGTGGTCGACGGTCGCGTCGGCGATCGCGTACAGGACGGAGGTGGGGCCCTTCGCGAGCAGCTCGGGCTCCTTCTCCAGCCGCTGCCGCACGACCGCCAGTGGAGAGCCCTCGCCGTGCCGGACGGTCACCACGAAGGAGTCGCCGAGGAAGACCATGACCTCACCGGAGGAGACGGTGTCGCTCCGCGGCTCGTACACCACCGGCTTCAGCACCAGGAACAGCGAGTCGTCGTACACCTCCAGCTTGGGCCGCTGGTGGGCCTTGAGGGCGTCCTCCACGGCCAGCGGGTGCAGGGCGAACTCGCGCGTGACGTGGTCGAACTCCTTCTCGGTGGGCTCGTGCAGCCCGATCCAGACGAAGCCGCCCCCGGCACGCGCGTCGTCGAGCGCGTCGGAGAAGTCTGGCGGGCCCTCGGTGCGGTGCCCGTCCCGGTAGATGGCGCAGTCGACGATCACGGAGTGCGTTCCCCTTTCGGCCGTTCACCTGTGCACCAGGACGTATCACCGGTGCCCCCGGCCCTACGCCTACCCTGGGCGGCATGCCCACGCTGATCCTCGTCCGGCACGGACGGTCCACCGCCAACACCTCCGCAGTGCTCGCCGGCCGGACACCCGGCGTCGCCCTCGACGAGCGGGGCGCCGCCCAGGCCGCCGCGCTGCCCGGACGGCTGGCGGAGCTGCCGCTCGCCGAGGCCGTCACGAGCCCCCTGCAACGCTGCCGGGAGACCCTGCGGCCCCTGCTGGACGCCCGCCCCGGACTGCCCGTGCACACCGACGAACGCATCGGCGAGTGCGACTACGGCGACTGGTCGGGACGCAAGCTCGCCGAGCTGAACGACGAGCCGCTGATGGAGGTCGTCCAGACGCACCCCTCCGCGGCCGCCTTCCCCGGCGGTGAGTCCATGCGGGCCATGCAGACCCGCGCCGCCGAGGCGGTGCGCGAGTGGAACGCGCGCGTGGAGCGCGACCACGGCGCCGACGCCGTCTACCTCATGTGCTCGCACGGCGACATCATCAAGTCGCTCGTGGCGGACGCGCTCGGGCTGCATCTCGACCTCTTCCAGCGAATCTCCGTCGAACCGTGTTCCATCACCGCGATCCGTTACACCCGTCTGCGCCCCTTTCTGGTGCGCCTCGGCGACACCGGCGACTTCGCCTCGCTCGTCCCGCGCCAGGAGCCCCCGGCCCAGGAGGCGACGGTCGGGGGCGGTGCGGGCGCACCGTGATCGTCGCCCGCAGTAGGGTGAAGCGGTCCGCATACGCACGTTCACGCATGGACGTTCACGTACCCACGATTCCCAGGGAGACAGGACGTGTCCCGTCAGGTGTTCCTCTACGACCCCCCGGACCGCTTCGTGGCCGGTACGGTCGGACTGCCCGGGCGCCGTACCTTCTTCCTCCAGGCCACCGCCGGCTCCCGAGTGACCAGTGTGGCCCTGGAGAAGACCCAGGTCGCCGCGCTCGCCGAGCGCATGGACGAACTGCTGGACGAGGTCGTACGCCGTAGCGGCGGGAGCGCCGCCGTGCCCGCGATGGCGCCCGCCGAGATCACCGACACCGGCCCCCTCGACACACCGATCGAGGAGGAGTTCCGGGTCGGCACCATGGCCCTCGCCTGGGACGGCGAGGAACAGCGCATGATCGTCGAGGCGCAGGCCCTCGTGGAGCTCGACGCCGACTCCGAGGAGGACCTCGCCGAGGCCGAGGAGCGGTTGCTCCAGGACGAGGAGAACGGGCCCCCGATGCTGCGGGTCCGGCTCACCGGCGCCCAGGCGAGAGCCTTCGCGAAGAGAGCCCTCGACGTCGTCAACGCCGGCCGGCCGCCGTGCCCGCTGTGCAGCCTGCCGCTCGACCCGGAAGGACACGTATGTCCGCGCCAGAACGGATACCGCCGCGGGGCGTGACGACCGCCGACCCCGCGGACGCGGAACTGCTCGCCCATGGCGGGCTGACCGTGCGCGGACGCATCCGTGACGCCTCCAACGCCGCCCTGTACTGCACGGTCGCCCACGACGGCCGGGAGGCCGCCTGCGTCTACAAGCCGGTCGCCGGGGAGCGGCCCCTGTGGGACTTCCCCGACGGCACGCTCGCCCAGCGCGAGGTCGCCGCGTACGCCGTGTCCGAGGCGACCGGCTGGGGGCTCGTACCGCCCACCGTGCTGCGCGACGGGCCCTACGGCGAGGGCATGTGCCAGCTGTGGATCGAGGCGTCCCCGGAGGACG
Organism: Streptomyces sp. NPDC003247; assembly: GCF_042888135.1. Lineage (NCBI taxonomy): Bacteria > Bacillati > Actinomycetota > Actinomycetes > Kitasatosporales > Streptomycetaceae > Streptomyces > Streptomyces sp. NPDC003247. The sequence continues at coordinate 312,236 of NZ_JBIAPF010000008.1, read as the reverse complement.
GGCTGCTCGCCCTGGTCGACGAGGAGGAGCCCGGGCCCGGCTGGAAGGCGATCGGGTTCGCCGAGGTCGGCGAGGACCGGACCGCGCTGCTGGTGCACGCCGACGACGAGCGGCTGCGGCGCCTGGCCGTCCTGGACGCGGTGCTCAACAACGCCGACCGCAAGGGCGGCCATCTGCTCACCACCGCCGACGGGCGGCTGTACGGCATCGACCACGGCGTCACCTTCCACGCCGACGACAAGCTGCGCACCCTCCTGTGGGGCTGGGCGGGGGAGCCCCTCACCGAGGAGGCCGTCGAGGTGCTCAGCGGCCTCGCCGGCGCCCTGGAGCCGGGCGGCACCCTGGCGGCCGGCCTGTCCGCACTCCTCACCCCCGCCGAGGTCGACGCCACGCGCGCGCGGACCACCGCGCTGCTGGAGTCCGGCCGGCACCCCGAGCCCGGCGGCGAGTGGCCGGCGATCCCCTGGCCGCCCGTCTGACACGGTCCCGCGGCCCCGGGGATGATCCGTGACCCGCATCCCGCGGACCCGGAGGTGATCCGTGACCCGCATCCCGCGGACCCGGAGGTGATCCGTGACACGTGTCCCGCGGCCCCGGAGGTGATCCGGGACACGTGCCCGAGGACCGCCCAGCACACCACCGGCGCACGCGCAAGAGCGCGTTCCCGGGCGTCCCAGGACCCCCAGCACATCGCCCGCGCAGACGCAAGAGCGCCTTCTCGGCCGTCCGGACCGCTCCGGTTCGTACCCGGAACTTCCGGCCGGTTACGCTCATGACATGCATGCCTGGCCCGCTTCCGAGGTCCCCGCCCTGCCTGGTCAGGGCCGCGACCTGAGGATCCACGACACCGCGACCGGCGGACCGGTCACCCTCGACCCCGGTCCCGTCGCCCGTATCTACGTCTGCGGCATCACGCCGTACGACGCGACCCACATGGGTCACGCGGCGACCTACAACGCGTTCGACCTCGTTCAGCGCGTGTGGCTGGACACCAAGCGGCAGGTGCACTACGTCCAGAACGTCACCGACGTCGACGACCCGCTCCTCGAACGGGCCGAGCGGGACGGCGTCGACTGGGTCGCCCTCGCCGAGCGGGAGACGGCCCTCTTCCGCGAGGACATGACCGCCCTGCGGATGCTCCCGCCGCGGCACTACATAGGCGCCGTCGAGGCCATACCCGGCATCGTGCCGCTCGTGGAGCGCCTGCGCGACGCCGGTGCCGCCTACGAACTCGAGGGCGACGTCTACTTCTCCGTGGAGTCCGACCCGAACTTCGGCACGGTCTCCCGCCTGGACGCCGCCGCGATGCGGCTGCTCTCCGCCGAGCGGGGCGGCGACCCCGACCGGCCCGGCAAGAAGAACCCGCTCGACCCGATGCTCTGGACGGCGGCCCGCGAGGGCGAGCCCAGCTGGGACGGCGGCTCGCTCGGCCGCGGGCGCCCCGGCTGGCACATCGAGTGCGTCGCCATCGCCCTGGACCACCTCGGCATGGGCTTCGACGTCCAGGGCGGCGGCTCCGACCTCGCCTTCCCGCACCACGAGATGGGCGCCTCCCACGCCCAGGTCCTCACCGGCGAGTTCCCCATGGCCAAGGCGTACGTCCACGCCGGCATGGTCGCCCTGGACGGCGAGAAGATGTCCAAGTCCAAGGGCAACCTCGTCTTCGTCTCCGCGCTGCGGCGCGAGGGCGTCGACCCCGCGGCGATCCGGCTCACCCTCCTCGCCCACCACTACCGCAGCGACTGGGAGTGGACCGACCAGGTGCTCCAGGACGCCGTGGACCGGCTCGGACGCTGGCGCGCGGCCGTCTCCCGGCCCGACGGCCCGCCCGCCGACGCCCTGGTCGAGGAGATCCGCGAAGCCCTCGCCGACGACCTCGACGCCCCGGCCGCGCTGGCCGCCGTCGACCGCTGGGCCGCGCTCCAGCAGGAGCGGGGCGGCACGGACACCGCGGCCCCCGGCGTGGTCTCCCGCGCGGTGGACGCACTGCTGGGCGTGGCTCTCTAGCGGCAGCGGCAGCGGCAGCAAGGAAAAGGGGCGGTGCGCCTTCCGGCGCACCGCCCCTTTCCACTCCTGTCCCTCGCCAGTCCTCCAGTCCTCCGACCAGTCCTCCGACTAGTCCTCCGACGATTCGTCGTCGTCGGCGGACTCCCCGCTCGGCTTCGGCGGCTTCGGCGGCCGGGTCCGTTCGCCCGGGGCGGGCGGACCGCCGCCGTCCCGGCGCCGCAGATACCGCTCGAACTCCCGGGCGATCGCCTCACCCGACGCCTCCGGCAGCTCCGCGGTGTCCCGGGCCTCCTCCAGCGTCTGGACGTACTCGGCGACCTCGCTGTCCTCGGCGGCCAGCTGATCCACGCCCACCTGCCACGCGCGCGCGTCCTCGGGCAGCTCGCCCAGCGGGATGCGCACGTCGATCAGATCCTCCAGACGGTTGAGGAGCGCCAGCGTCGCCTTGGGGTTGGGCGGCTGCGAGACGTAGTGCGGTACGGCCGCCCAGAGGCTGACCGCGGGCACCCCCGCGTGCGTGCACGCCTCTTGCAGGACACCGACGATGCCCGTGGGACCCTCGTACTTGGTCTCCTCCAGGTCCATCCGGCGCGCCAGGTCCGCGTCGGACGTGGTCCCGCTGATCGGCACCGGACGCGTGTGCGGGGTGTCGCCGAGCAGGGCGCCCAGGATGACCACCAGCTCCACGCCCAGTTCGTGGGCGAAGCCGAGCAGCTCGTTGCAGAACGAGCGCCAGCGCATGGACGGTTCGATACCGCGCACCAGCACCAGGTCGCGCGGCTTCTCGCCGCCGATCCGCACCACCGACAACCTTGTCGTCGGCCATGTGATCTTGCGGACGCCGGCCTCCATGAACACCGTGGGACGGTTCACCTGGAAGTCGTAGTAGTCCTCGGCGTCCAGCGCCGCGAAGACCTCGCCCTTCCACTCCCTCTCGAGATGCGCGACCGCGGTGGAAGCGGCGTCGCCGGCATCGTTCCAGCCCTCGAACGCGGCCACCATGACCGGGTCGATCAGCTCGGGAACCCCCTCGAGCTCGATCACCCAGTGCCTCCTTCCGACGTGCCCTCGCCTGACCACCCAACCTTACGGCGTCCCGCGGGGGCGCCCGCAGCCCCCTTGCACGGGGGAGTGAACGGATCACTGCCCCGTTCCCCACCCCCGAACACCCGCCTGCCGAAGCGGCTCACAGGCTCGACCTCAGCCACTGCTCCACGCTCGCGATGTGCACCGTCGCCCACGACCGCGCCGCCTCCGCGTCCCGGTCCCGCAGCGCCGCGAGGATCGCCCGGTGCTCGTGCAGGGTGCGGGCGACCGCGTCCTCCTGCGTCAGCCCGCGCCAGATCCGGGCCCGGGTGGTGGGCCCCGACAGGCCGTCGAGCAGGGAACACAGCACCGAGTTGCCCGCGCCCTGCACGATGCCCCGGTGGAACTCCAGGTCGCAGGCGACGAGTTCCTCCACCGACGGCCGGGCGCCGAGCCGGTCCAACTGCGCGCCCAGGGCGTCGAGTTCCTCCTCGCCGATGCGCAGCGCCGCCATCGCCGTCGCGGCCGGCTCCAGGATGCGGCGCACGGCCAGGAACTCCAGGACCGTGTCGTCGCGGTGGAAGTCGACGACGAAGCTCAGAGCCTCCAGCAGCAGTTGCGGGTCGAGGCTGGTCACGTATGTGCCGTCGCCCTGCCGTACGTCCAGGATCCGGATCAGCGACAGCGCCCGGACCGCCTCCCGCAGGGAGTTGCGGGACAGGCCCAGTTCGGCGGCGAGCTCGCTCTCCCTGGGCAGCCGGTCCCCGGGGCGCAGCGCACCGGTGACGATCATGCCTTTGATCTTCTCGATCGCCTCGTCGGTGACTGCCATGACCGGCCTCCCTGTCGTTCATCGCCCAGACATCGGATGTCTAGGCGTCATTATGGGGGCTGACCAGGCGCGTGCCTCCGGTTCTGCGATCACTGACGGCGGGGAGCGGGGAGCGGGGAACCGTCCCGCTCCAGTGGTGCCGGGCCCGGTGTGGCGACCGGTCCCCGGTGCCGGCTCCGGTCTGCGGAGGCCGGTTTCTCGGTGCCGGCCCCGGTGTGCCGAGGCCGGTCCTCGGTGCCGGCCCCGGTCGGGAGGGCGGGCCGGCACCGAAGCCCTCTACTTCTTGTCGAGCAGGTCCTGGACCCCGGCGCGGACCTCGTCCGTGGCCAGGCCGCGGATCGTCAGCGTCGTCCGGCGGCGCAGCACGTCGTCCGCGGTCTCGGCCCACTCGTGGTCCCGGGCGTACACGACCTGCGCCCAGATCTCCGGGGCGTCGGGGTGGACGCGCTCGCCCAGTTCCGGGTTCTCGTTGGCCAGGCGGGCGATGTCGAAGGCCAGCGAGCCGTAGTGCGTGGCCAGGTGCCGGGCGGTGTCGGCGGCCATGCGCGGTCCGGGCGCGGGGCGGTCCACCAGCAGGCGGTGCGCGACCGCGCGCGGGTTGGCGACCCCCGGCAGCGGCAGCTTCTTCGGCAGGGAGGCGATCGGCTCGAAGTCGTCGCCGAGCGGGTGGCCCGGCAGCGCCTCCAGCTTCTGCATGACCGTCCGGCCGATGTGCCGGAACGTCGTCCACTTGCCGCCCGCGACCGACAGCATCCCGCCCCTGCCCTCGGTCACCACGGTCTCGCGCTTGGCCTTCGCCGTGCTGCCGGGGCCGCCCGGCAGCACCCGCAGGCCCGCGAAGGCGTACGTGATCAGGTCACGGTCGAGCTGCTGGTCGCGGACGGAGAACGCGGCCTCGTCCAGGATCTGGGCCACGTCCTTGTCGGTGACCGCGACGTCCGCCGGGTCGCCCTCGAACTCCTCGTCCGTGGTGCCCAGCAGCAGCATGTCCTCCCAGGGCAGGGCGAACGTGATGCGGTACTTGTCGATCGGGGTCGCGAGCGCGGCCCTCCACGGCGACGTCCGCTTCAGGACCAGGTGCGCACCCTTCGACAGGCGGATCGACGGGGCCGCGTTCGGGTCCTCCATCCGGCGCAGGTGGTCGACCCACGGGCCGGTCGCGTTGAGCACGAGACGGGCGTTCACCCCGAACTCGTCACCGGACAGACGGTCCTTCAGCTCCGCGCCCGTCACCCGGCCCCTGGTGAAGCGCAAGCCGGTGACCTCGGCGTGGTTGAGCACGACCGCGCCCGCCTCGACGGCCGCGCGGACCGTCATCAGCGCCATGCGGGCGTCGTTCATCTGGTCGTCGCCGTAGACGGCCACGGCCTTGAGGTTCTCGGTGCGCAGCTCCGGCACGTCCTGCTGCGCCTTGGCGGGGGAGAGCAGGTGCCCCACGCCGTCGCCGAACGCCGACAGCGCGGAGTAGGCGAAGACGCCCGCCCCGAGCTTCGCCGCGCCGTGCGGCCCGCCCTTGTACACGGGGAGGTAGAACGTGAGCGGGTTCGCCAGGTGCGGGGCCACCTGGCGGGAGACCGCACGGCGCTCGAAGTGGTTCTCCGCCACCAGCTTCACCGCGCCGGTCTGGAGGTAGCGCAGACCGCCGTGGAGCAGCTTGGAGGAGGCGGAGGAGGTGGCGCCGGCGAAGTCGCCGGCGTCGACCAGTGCCACCCTGAGGCCGGACTGCGCGGCGTGCCAGGCGGTGGAGATGCCCAGGATGCCGCCGCCGATCACGAGGAGGTCGTACGACGCCTTGGCGAGCTGCTCCCGGGTCTCGGCTCGGCTCGGGTTCGAGCCGGAGGCCGGGTGCGTCCCCAGGGCAGGCACGGACGGCAGGGTGGACTGACTGGTCATATCGGGTTCTTACTCCTCATCAGAGCGTACGCCTGAGCCGTCGCGGGCTGTCGTCAGCTCTCGTCCTCGAGCCAGCCCATGGTCCGCTCGACGGCCTTGAGCCAGCTCTTGTACTCACGGTCGCGGGTCTCCGCGTCCATGCGGGGGGTCCACTCGGCGGCCCGGCGCCAGTTGGCGCGCAGGTCGTCGGTGCTGGTCCAGAAGCCGACGGCGAGCCCGGCGGCGTAGGCGGCGCCGAGACAGGTGGTCTCGGCGACCATCGGGCGCACCACGGGCGCGTCCAGGAAGTCCGAGAGGGTCTGCATCAGCAGGTTGTTGGAGGTCATGCCGCCGTCGACCTTGAGGGCCGCGAGCTCGACGCCGGAGTCCTTCGTCATGGCGTCGGTGATCTCCCGGGTCTGCCAGGCGGTGGCCTCCAGGACGGCGCGCGCGAGGTGCGCCTTGGTGACGTACCGGGTGAGGCCGGCGATCACACCGCGGGCGTCGGAGCGCCAGTAGGGGGCGAACAGGCCGGAGAAGGCCGGCACGAAGTAGGCGCCGCCGTTGTCCTCGACGGAGAGCGCGAGCGTCTCGATCTCGGCGGCGGTGGAGATCAGGCCCATCTGGTCGCGCATCCACTGCACCAGCGAGCCGGTGACCGCGATGGAGCCCTCGAGGGCGTAGACGGGCTTCTCGTCGCCGATGCGGTAGCCGACGGTGGTGAGCAGGCCGTTGTAGGAGTTGACCGGCTTGCCGCCGGTGTTCATCAGCAGGAAGGTGCCGGTGCCGTACGTCGACTTGGCCTCGCCCTCGGCGAAGCAGGTCTGGCCGAACAGGGCGGCCTGCTGGTCGCCGAGCGCGGACGCGACGGGGACGCCGCCCAGGAGGTCACCGAGCCTGCCGCCCGTGACCTCGCCGTACACCTCGGCGGAGGAGCGGATCTCCGGCAGCATCGCCAGCGGCACACCGATGGACTCGGCGATCTTGGCGTCCCACTCCATGGTGTGCAGGTTCATCAGCAGGGTGCGGGAGGCGTTGGTGACGTCGGTGACGTGCCGGCCGCCGTCGACGCCGCCGGTCAGGTTCCAGATGACCCAGCTGTCCATGGTGCCGAAGAGGATGTCGCCGGCCTCGGCGCGCTCGCGCAGGCCCTCGACGTTGTCCAGCAGCCAGCGGGCCTTCGGGCCGGCGAAGTAGGAGGCGAGGGGCAGTCCGGTCTCGCGGCGGAAGCGGTCCTGGCCGACGTTGCGGCCGAGTTCCTTGCACAGGGCGTCGGTGCGGGTGTCCTGCCAGACGATGGCGTGGTGGACGGGCTCACCGGTGTGGCGGTCCCACAGCAGGGTGGTCTCGCGCTGGTTGGTGATGCCGATGGCCTTGATGTCGTCGCGGGTGATGCCCGCCTTGGCGATGGCCCCGGCGACGACCTCCTGGACGTTGGTCCAGATCTCGGTGGCGTCGTGCTCCACCCAGCCCGGCTTGGGGAAGATCTGCTCGTGCTCCTTCTGGTCGACGGAGACGATGCGGCCGTCGCGGTCGAAGACGATGCAGCGGGAGGAGGTGGTGCCCTGGTCGATGGCGGCGATGAACGGGCCGGCGGTGTGGGCGTCGGTCACAGTGTGCTCCTGGAGGTTCCGTGGGTGGGGGCGGTGCGTACGGCGCGTGCCCGCCGTGCGGCGGGGCCGGATGTCCCTAAGCGAACGCGAGGTTGTAGATTCCCGCGGCGATCGCCCCGCCGGCCAGCGGGCCGACGACCGGGATCCAGGCGTAGCCCCAGTCGGAGCCGCCCTTGTTCGGCAGGGGGAGCAGGGCGTGCACGATGCGCGGGCCGAGGTCACGGGCCGGGTTGATCGCGTAGCCGGTCGGGCCGCCCAGGGACAGACCGATGGACACCACCACGAGCGCGGTGATCAGGGCACCCAGGGGACCGAGGCCGTTGCCGTCGTCGTTGAGGCCCTGGGTGAGGACCGCGAGCACCAGCACCACGGTGCCGATGATCTCCGTGGCGAGGTTCTGGACCGCGTTGCGGATCTCGGGGCCGGTGGAGAAGACGCCGAGCACCGGGCCCGCGCCCTTCTCCTGTGCCTCGACGGCCTTGGCCGCCGTGGCCTGCGCGCCCGGACCGCCGACGATCTCGCGGTCGGTGAGGTGCGCGTGGAACTGGCCGTAGTAGGCGGCCCACACCAGGGCCGCGCCGATCATGGCGCCGAGCAGCTGACCGGCCCAATAGACCGGGACGTCGCTCCAGTCGCCGTCCTTGATCGCGATGCCGAGGGTGACCGCGGGGTTCAGGTGGGCGCCGGAGAGCGGTGCCGAGGTGTAGACCGCGGTGAGGACGGCGAAACCCCACCCGAAGGCGATGGCGAGCCAGCCGGCGTTGCGGGCCTTGGAGGCCTTCAGGGTCACGGCGGCGCAGACGCCACCGCCGAGCAGGATGAGTATGGCGGTACCGATGGTCTCGCCTATGAAGATGTCGGAGCTGGACACCCGCGACTCCTTTGTCCTTCGTCCAGGGAAGCCGAACCCCGGGTCCCTCCGGGGTTTCCGGTGCCCTCGAGATGAGAGCGATGCCGGCCCTTGGCGTTGTCACACTCTAGCGCGTATTGCCGGTAGCTGTTCGACAATGCCGACCGATGGACGGGAGTCTTGTCCTGGCGTGACGGGTGAGTCAAGAGTTCTGTTATCCAAAACGGGATCGTTATTGATCGGAATCGGCTATCGGTGGGGGATTGCTCGGGGACCGGCGCACGGTCGGTTCCCACCCGCTGCCGCGCCCGCGCCGAAGAAGCCCATGCCCCAGCTCGCTGCCGCACCCGAGCCGAAGCCCACGCCTCGCCCCGCCGCCGCGCCCGAGCCCGCGTCCTGGCCCGCCCCGCCGCCCTGCCCGGGCTCGTGCCCGCGTCCCGGCTCGGCCCGCCGCCGCGCCCGGGTTCGTGCCGAGTCCCGCCTCGGCCCATTGCCATGCCCGGACTCGTGCCCGCGCCCGGACTCGTGCCCCGCGCCCGGACTCGTGCCTGCGCCCGGACCCGCCGTCGTGCCCGGACTCGTGCCCGCGTCCCGGCTCGGCCCGCCGCTGCGCCCGGGTTCGTGCCGCGTCCCGCCTCGGCCCATTGCCGTGCCCGGGCTCGCGCCCGGACCCGCCGCCGTGCCCGGATCCACGCGGGCGCCTCGGCCGCCCGCCGCCGTAGCCGGGTCCCCGCCGGCGCCTCGGCCGCCCGCCGACGCCCGCCGCCGTGCCCGCGCCCCAGCCCGACGTGCCCCCGGCCCGGCCCGCCGTCACGCCCCGCCCGGGCATGGCGAAAGCCGGGACGACCTCCGTCGTCCCGGTCCGTTCACCTGCGTGTACCGGCGGCCGCCGGTCCGCCCCGCGGCGGCGGCCCGCCGCTCAGAACCGGGCCGCGCCCAGGTCCCGCGACACCGCGCGGGCGCAGTCGCGCACCGCCGCGACCAGCTCGGGCCGCAGCTCGCCCTCCCGGCACACCCGCTCCACCGCGCCGGTGATGCCCACCGCGCCCACCGGCATCCGCCGCCGGTCGTGGATCGGCGCCGCGATGGAGGCGACCCCCTCCCAGGTCTCCTCCACGTCCGCCGCGTAGCCCCGCGCGCGCGTGATGTCGAGGAGCTGCTCGAAGTCCTCCAGCTCGCACACCGTGCGCTCGGTGAAGGGCTTGCGGTCGGCCTCCAGCGCCTCGCTGTGCGCGACCGGGTCGTAGGCGGACAGCACCTTGCCCAGGGCCGTGGAGTGCAGCGGCTGCATGGCCCCGATCTCCAGGACCTGCCGGCTGTCGTCGGGCCGGAAGACGTGGTGCACGATCAGCACGCCCTGCTGGTGCAGCACCCCCAGATGGACGCTCTCACCGCTGGAGCGGGCCAGGTCGTCCGTCCACACCAGCGCGCGCGCCCGCAGCTCGTGCACGTCGAGGTAGGTGGTGCCCAGGCGCAGCAGCTCCGCGCCCAGCTGGTAGCGCCCGGAGGCCTCGTCCTGCTCGACGAACCCCTCCTGCTGGAGGGTGCGCAGGATGCCGTGGGCGGTGCCCTTGGCCAGGCCCAGGGACGAGGCGATGTCCGACAGACCCAGCCGTCGCTCGCCGCCCCCGAGCAGCCGCAGCATCGCGGCCGCCCGTTCGAGCGACTGGATGTTCCGTGCCATCGCCGTCCTGCCTCCGTCCCCATCGCCTGTCCACGGGCGGCATGCGCCACCGTCGTTCGGCAATGTCGAACACTACCGGTCCCTGCCGACCTCCCGCCAACGGTCGGTCGATACGTCTTCACGCCACGCGTGTCCCACGGCGGCCGGGACCGCCGTCCTGGTCCGTCCCGTGGACGCCCCGAACCATAAGCCCACGGTCCCGGATACCCTGGCGGCGTGCGCCGTCCTCGGGAAGCGTTGTCGCGCGCATTTCCGAGGTGACGCAAAGCCGACAGCCGTCGCATCCAAGGGAGCCCCTCCATGGCCTCAGTGCCGCCGACCCTTTCCGCCGACAGCCGGGCCCGTGTGTCCGCGCTCCGCGAGGCCCTCGCCACCCGCGTGGTGGTGGCCGACGGAGCCATGGGCACCATGCTCCAAGCCCAGGAGCCGACCCTCGAGGACTTCGAGAACCTCGAGGGCTGCAACGAGATCCTCAACGTCACCCGGCCGGACATCGTCCGCTCCGTCCACGAGGCGTACTACGACGCCGGCGTGGACTGCGTCGAGACCAACACCTTCGGCGCCAACTTCGCGGCCATGGCCGAGTACGACATCCCCGAGCGGGTGTACGAGCTGTCCGAGGCCGGCGCCCGCATCGCCCGCGAGACCGCCGACGCCTTCGCCGGCCGCGACGGCCGCACCCGCTGGGTGCTGGGCTCGATCGGCCCGGGCACCAAGCTGCCCACCCTCGGCCACGTCGCCTACCGCACCCTGCGCGACGCCTTCCAGCAGAACGCCGAAGGGCTCATCGCGGGCGGCGCCGACGCGCTCATCGTCGAGACCACCCAGGACCTGCTCCAGACCAAGGCCGCCGTGCTCGGCGCCCACCGCGCCCGCGAGAGCGCCGGCCTGGACGTGCCGCTGATCGTCTCCGTCACCGTCGAGACCACCGGCACCATGCTGCTCGGCTCCGAGATCGGCGCCGCCCTGACGGCCCTGGAGCCGCTCGGCATCGACATGATCGGCATGAACTGCGCCACCGGCCCCGCCGAGATGAGCGAGCACCTGCGCTACCTGGCCCGCAACGCCCGCATCCCGCTCGCCTGCATGCCCAACGCGGGCCTGCCGGTCCTCGGCAAGGACGGCGCCAGCTACCCGCTGACCGCCCCGGAGCTGGCCGACGCCCAGGAGAACTTCGTCCGCGACTACGGCCTGTCCCTGGTCGGCGGCTGCTGCGGCACCACCCCCGAGCACCTGCGCCAGGTCGTCGAGCGCGTCCGCGGCCTCAGCCCCGTCGAGCGCAGCCCGCGCCCCGAAGCGGGCGCCGCCTCCCTCTACCAGACCGTCCCCTTCCGCCAGGACACCTCCTACCTGGCCATCGGTGAGCGCACCAACGCCAACGGCTCCAAGAAGTTCCGCGAGGCCATGCTGGAGGCCCGCTGGGACGACTGCGTGGAGATGGCCCGCGAGCAGATCCGCGAGGGCGCGCACATGCTCGACCTCTGCGTCGACTACGTCGGCCGCGACGGCGTCACCGACATGGAGGAACTCGCCGGCCGCCTGGCCACCGCCTCCACCCTGCCGATCGTGCTGGACTCCACCGAGGTCGACGTCATCGAGGCGGGCCTGGAGAAGCTCGGCGGCCGCGCCGTCATCAACTCCGTGAACTACGAGGACGGCGACGGACCCGAGTCGCGGTTCGCCCGGGTCACCCGGCTGGCCCGGGAGCACGGTGCCGCGCTGATCGCCCTCACCATCGACGAGGAGGGCCAGGCCCGCACCCCCGAGAAGAAGGTCGAGATCGCCGAACGGCTCATCGACGACCTCACCGGGAACTGGGGCATCCGTGAGGAGGACATCCTCATCGACACCCTGACCTTCACCATCTGCACCGGTCAGGAGGAGTCCCGCAAGGACGGCATCGCCACCATCGAGGCGATCCGCGAGCTCAAGCGCCGCCACCCCGACGTGCAGACCACCCTCGGCCTGTCGAACATCTCCTTCGGCCTCAACCCGGCCGCCCGCATCCTGCTCAACTCCGTCTTCCTCGACGAATGCGTCAAGGCGGGCCTGGACTCGGCGATCGTCCACGCGTCGAAGATCCTGCCCATCGCCCGCTTCAGCGAGGAGGAGGTCCAGACCGCCCTGGACCTGATCCACGACCGCCGCGCCGAGGGCTACGACCCCCTCCAGAAGCTCATGCAGCTCTTCGAGGGCGCCACCGCCAAGTCCCTGAAGGCCGGCAAGGCCGAGGAACTCGCCGCCCTGCCGCTGGAGGAGCGCCTCAAGCGCCGCATCATCGACGGCGAGCGCAACGGCCTGGAGACCGACCTCGACGAGGCCCTGCTGAGCCGCCCGGCACTCGACATCGTCAACGAGACCCTCCTGGACGGCATGAAGGTCGTCGGCGACCTCTTCGGCTCCGGCCAGATGCAGCTGCCGTTCGTCCTCCAGTCCGCCGAGGTCATGAAGGCCGCGGTCGCCCACCTCGAACCGCACATGGAGAAGTCCGACACCGAGGGCAAGGGCACCATCGTCCTGGCCACCGTCCGCGGCGACGTCCACGACATCGGCAAGAACCTCGTCGACATCATCCTGTCCAACAACGGCTACAACGTCGTCAACCTCGGCATCAAGCAGCCGGTCGCCGCGATCCTCGAAGCCGCCGAGGAACACCGCGCCGACGTCATCGGCATGTCCGGGCTCCTGGTCAAGTCCACGGTGATCATGAAGGAGAACCTGGAGGAGCTCAACCAGCGCGGCCTGGCCGCCGACTACCCGGTCATCCTCGGCGGCGCCGCCCTGACCCGCGCCTACGTCGAACAGGACCTCCACGAGGTCTACGAGGGCGAGGTCCGCTACGCCCGCGACGCCTTCGAGGGACTGCGCCTGATGGACGCCCTCATCGGCGTCAAGCGCGGCGTGCCCGGCGCCAAGCTGCCGGAACTGAAGCAGCGCCGGGTCCGCCCGGCCGCCGCGATCGAGGTGGAGGAGCGCCCCGAGGAGGGCCACGTCCGCTCCGACGTCGCCACCGACAACCCGGTCCCCGAGCCCCCCTTCTGGGGCACCCGCGTCATCAAGGGCATCCAGCTCAAGGAGTACGCCTCCTGGCTGGACGAGGGCGCCCTCTTCAAGGGCCAGTGGGGCCTGAAGCAGGCCCGCACCGGCGACGGACCGACGTACGAGGAACTCGCCGAGACTGAGGGCCGGCCGCGCCTGCGCGGCCTGCTGGACCGGCTCCAGACCGACAACCTCCTCGAGGCCGCCGTCGTCTACGGCTACTTCCCCTGCGTGTCCAAGGACGACGACCTGATCCTCCTGGACGAGCACGGCAACGAGCGCACCCGCTTCACCTTCCCCCGCCAGCGCCGTGGCCGCCGCCTGTGCCTCGCCGACTTCTTCCGCCCCCAGGAGTCCGGCGAGACCGACGTCGTCGGCCTCCAGGTCGTCACCGTCGGCTCCCGCATCGGCGAGGAGACCGCCAAGCTCTTCGAGGCGAACTCCTACCGCGACTACCTCGAACTGCACGGACTGTCCGTGCAGCTGGCCGAGGCCCTCGCCGAGTACTGGCACGCGCGCGTGCGCTCCGAACTGGGCTTCGCCGGCGAGGACCCGGCCGACATCCAGGACATGTTCGCCCTGAAGTACCGGGGCGCCCGCTTCTCCCTCGGCTACGGCGCCTGCCCCGACCTGGAGGACCGCTCCAAGATCGCCGAACTGCTGCGGCCCGAGCGGATCGGGGTCCGGCTGTCGGAGGAGTTCCAGCTCCACCCCGAGCAGTCCACCGACGCCATCGTCATCCACCACCCCGAGGCGAAGTACTTCAACGCACGGTGACCCCCGCGGAGCCTCACCCACGGTGCCCCCGGCGGGACCTCACCCACGGTGAAGCCCGCCTCACCCGGCACGCCGGACCGACACGCCGTACACTGGTCGGTCCACTGCAGGCCGGTTCCCCCAGCGGGAACCGGCCTGCTCGTCCCTCAAGGAGGTACGCGGATGACCAGCACGGTTCCCGCCCTAGGAACCCGTACGGCCGAGGGCTCCGCCCTCCAGGCCGTGCTCCTCGACATGGACGGCACCCTGGTGGACACCGAGGGGTTCTGGTGGGACGTCGAGGCCGAGGTCTTCGCGGGACTCGGCCACACCCTGGACGACTCCTGGCGCCATGTCGTGGTCGGCGGCCCCATGGCCCGCAGCGCGGGCTTCCTGATCGAGGCGACCGGCGCCGACATCACCCTCGACGACCTCACCGTCCTGCTCAACGAGGGGTTCGAGGAGCGCATCGGACGCGCCCTGCCGCTGATGCCGGGGGCCGCCCGACTGCTGGCCGAACTGTCCGAGCACGAGATCCCCACGGCCCTCGTCTCCGCCTCGCACCGGCGCATCATCGACCGCGTCCTCACCTCACTGGGCGCCCAGCACTTCGCCCTCACCGTCGCCGGCGACGAGGTCGCGCGCACCAAGCCGCACCCCGACCCCTATCTGTTCGCCGCCGCCGGACTCGGCGCGGACCCCGCCCGGTGCGCCGTGATCGAGGACACCGCCACCGGCGTGGCCGCGGCCGAGGCGGCGGGCTGCCACGTCGTCGCCGTGCCCTCGGTGGCCCCCATCGCCCCGGCCGCCGGACGCACCGTCGTGGCCTCGCTGGAAGAGGTCGATCTGACATTCCTGCGCGATCTGATGCCGCTCCGATGATCGACCGGTCGATCATCGGTGATCTCGCGATAACGGAAATGCGATAGCCGTTCACCCAGCGTGCATCATCGATTGCGGCGGAAATTCGGCGCGTGTGCGCGGTGAATTCGGATCATCACCGACAGCTGAATTGCACACCCCCCACACCGCGCCGAATGTGTGACGTTCCTCACGCCGAAGGGGGTCGACAGGGTGCCCTCCCCGTGCTGTTCACCCCTGTTCGGGCGGAGTGGGCGTGCCCTTGTGTCCCGATTGGTGGAACGCTGCACGAATCATTCCCCAGTCGGCTTTTCCGTGCGTCCACACCCGATTCCGCTGCGTGATGGGCATTCAACTCCGGTGACCGCGAACCGTCCTGCAAGCGCGGACTAATCTCATCGCGAGAACATCGCCCCCACCCCGTGATCCGCTGCCACACCCCTGCATGCCGGGTACACGGACTTGACAGTTCTGGAGAAACCCGAGCATGAACCGCAAGACTTTGGTGCTGCCGGCCGTGGTCGGTCTGCTCGCGCCCGTGCTCGCCGCGTGCGGCGGGACCGACAGCGGGAGCGGCGGCGGCGACGCCATCGTCGTGGGCACCACCGACCGGTTCAGCGCCACCAAGGACGCCCCGGCGCCGCTCGACCCGGCGTACTCCTACGACGTCGGCACCTGGAACATCCTGCGCCAGACCGTGCAGACCCTGATGATCCAGCCCAAGGGCGACGGCGACCCCGTCCCGGAGGCCGCCGAGAGCTGCGGCTTCACCGACAGCGGCAACGAGCGCTACGCCTGCACGCTGCGCAGCGGCCTGAAGTTCTCCAACGGAGACGCCATCACCGCCGAGGACGTGAAGTTCTCCATCGACCGCGCCCGCGCCATCAAGGCGGACTCCGGCGTGTTCGCCCTGCTGTCCACCATCGACACGGTCGAGACCCAGGGCGACGACAAGGTCATCTTCCACCTCAAGACCGCCGACGCCACCTTCCCCTTCAAGCTCTCCACCCCGGTCGCCGGCATCGTCAACCCCGACGACTACGACAAGGGCAAGCTGCGCGAGGGCTTCTCCGTCGACGGCTCGGGCCCCTACACCCTCTCCGCGGAGACCGAGGGCGACGAGATGACCCGGGCCGTCTTCACCAAGAACCCCAACTACAAGGGGACCTTGGACGTGAAGAACGACAAGGTCGAGATCCTCTCCTTCACGGACGCCGACGCCATGGGCGCCGCCCTCGACGGCGGCGACATCGACGTCATGACCCGCACCATGTCGCCGGAGCAGATCGACGCCCTCTCCGACGCCGCCGCGGACAACGACGAGGACCTCGTCGAAGTCGCCGGCCTCGAGATCCGCTACCTCGCCTTCAACACCTCCGCCCCCGTGGTGAAGAGCAAGGCCGTCCGCCAGGCCATGGCCCAGCTCATCGACCGCAGCGAACTCGTCTCCGAGGTCTACGGCACCCAGGCCGAACCGCTGTACTCCCTGGTCCCGGCCACCGTCACCGGCCACTCCAACTCCTTCTTCAACACCTACGGCGACCCGAGCGCCGACAAGGCCAAGGAGCTGCTGGAGGAGGCCGACGTCAGCACCCCGGTGAAGCTGACGCTGAACTACACGACCGACCACTACGGCACGGCCACCAAGCAGGAGTTCGAGCAGCTCCAGAAGCAGCTCAACGACAGCGGCCTCTTCGACGTCTCCATCGAGGGCGCCGCCTGGGACACCTTCATCCCCGCCGAGCGCAAGGGCGAGTACGCGGTCTACGGCATGGGCTGGTTCCCCGACTTCCCCGACGCCGACAACTTCCTCGCGCCGTTCCTCGACAAGGACAACTTCCTCAAGTCCCCGTACAGCAACGACGAGATCACCGACACCCTCATCCCCGAGTCCCGCCGGGAGGCCGACCGCCTCTCCGCCGCCGCCAACCTGACGGCGATTCAGGACATCGTGGCCGAGGACGTCCCGATCATCCCCCTGTGGCAGGGCAAGCAGTACGTCGCCTCCCGGGACGACATCACCGGCACCGCGTACGTCCTCAACTCCTCCGCCACCCTCCAGCTGTGGGAGCTCGCCCGCGGCGTCAGCGGCTGATCCCGGCACCCTGACCCCGGCACACACGAAGGGCGCCCCTCCTCCCGGAGGGGCGCCCTCTGCCGTACCCGCGGGCGACTACTGCGCGCCCGGGCGCACCAGTCCGCTCTCGTACGCGTACACCGCGGCCTGCACCCGGTCACGCAGCCCCAGCTTGGTCAGCACATGCCCCACATGCGTCTTCACCGTCGTCTCGCTGACGAACAGGTCGGCGGCGATCTCGGCGTTCGACAGCCCCCGCGCCACCAGCTTCAGCACCTCGACCTCGCGGTCGGTCAGCGTGTGCAGCGTGTCCGGCACCGGCTCGTCACCGGACGGCAGATGCGTGGCGTACTTGTCCAGCAGCCGACGCGTGATGCTCGGCGCCAGCAACGCCTCACCGGCGGCCACCACCCGGATCGCCTGCACCAGCTCGGTGGCCGGGGCGTCCTTCAGCAGGAAGCCACTGGCGCCCGCACGCAGCGCCTCCACCACGTACTCGTCGAGGTCGAACGTCGTCAGCACCAGCACCTTCGCCGGGCCGTCCCGCCCCGGCCCCGTGATCTGCCGCGTCGCCTCGACCCCGTCCATCCGGGGCATGCGGATGTCCATCAGAACCACGTCGGGCTGAAGGGCCCGCACCTGGTCGAGGGCCTGCAAGCCGTCGCCGGCCTCGCCGACCACCGCGATGTCCTGCTCCGCCTCCAGGATCATCCGGAAGCCGGTACGCAGCAGCGGCTGGTCGTCGACCAGTAGGACGCGGATGGCCACGTAAGTCTCCTTCGCTAGTCCGGCCCCATTCTGCCCTGCTCCACAGCGACCGACCCGGGCGCCCTCACCGGCAGCGGATACGGCGGGGGAGTACCCCCGAACTCCGGACAGTGCTCCCGGTGATCGCACCAGCCGCACAGCTTCGTCGGCCTGGGCCGCCAGTCACCCGTCTCCGTCGCCTCCCGGATCGCCTCCCACAGCGCGAGCAGCTTGCGCTCCACCCGCTCCAGGTCGGCGAGGACCGGATCGTAGGTCAGCACGTCCCCGCTGCCCAGGTACACCAGTTGCAGCCGGCGCGGGATCACCTTCTTCAGCCGCCAGACCACCAGGGCGTAGAACTTCATCTGGAACAGCGCGCCCTCGGCGTACTCCGGCCGCGGCGCCTTGCCCGTCTTGTAGTCGACGATCCGCACCTCCCCGGTGGGCGCCACGTCGACCCGGTCGATGATCCCGCGCAGCGTCAGCCCCGACTCCAGCTCCGCCTCGACGAACAGCTCCCGCTCGGCGGGCTCCAGCCGCGTCGGATCCTCCAGCGTGAACCACCGCTCGACCAGCCGCTCCGCCTCCGCCAGCCACCCCGCCAGCCGCTCGCCCCGCGGATCGTCGGCGAACAGCTCCACCACCTCCGGCCGGGACTCGCGCAGCCGGTCCCACTGCCCGGGAACGAGGGCCTTGGCACGCGGCGCGGTCCGCTCGGCCGCCGGTGAATCGAACAGACGCTCCAGTACCGCGTGCACCAGCGTCCCCCGCGTCGCCGCCGGACTCGGCTTCTCCGGCAGCCGGTCGATCACCCGGAACCGGTACAGCAGCGGGCACTGCATGAAGTCCCCGGCCCGCGACGGCGAGAGCGAGGCGGGCGGTATGGCGACGTACGTCTTCCGACCGCCGTCCGCCACCGCCTGCGCCGCCCCCACCCGCGGCGGAACCCGCACGACACCGCCGTCGCCCACCTGGGCGACACCCTCGCTGCTGCTCTCCATGCCCACAGACCTTACGGCCCGCCACCGACAGTCACCCAGCCCACGGCCGGCGGACACCTGCGACGGCCGGGAAACACGGGGGTGCCGGGGCGGAACGCGTCCCGACGGCCGCATACCATCGGTAGCGAGACCCTTCCGCCCGGCAGGAGCGGGAGACGCTTCGATCGAGGGGACACCGTGGTGGAAAGCGGCGGGAGCGGGCGGCCGCGGCCGGACAGCGACGAGTCGGCCGAGCGCCCCGTGACACCTGCGCCCCGGACCACCGACCCGACCCCACCGGAGGCACCGCCCACACAGCCCACCCCCCCGAACACGCCGGACCAGGACACCACGGACGGGACCGAGCCGGGGACGGCCGAGACGGGCTCTGCCGAGACGGACACGGCTGAGACGGGCACGTCCGAGACGGACACGGTTGAGACGGGCACGTCCGAGACGGGCACCGCCAAGACGGGCACCGCCAAGACGGACACAGCCGCCCAGGGCGACAGCGACAGCGACACCGAGACGCACCCGGCCCGGGCGCGGGAAAGCAGCCCGAGCGCCACCACAGCAACCCCCACCGCCGCCGACCCCAGCCCCACAGCCCCCACCACCCCCACAGACCGCCACCCCCACCACCCCCACGCCCACACCACCACCCCCGCACCCGCCCTCGGCGAGCACCCCGCCAAGGGCCGCCCGCCCCAGCGACCCCCGGAGTCCCGCGGCGGCCTGCTCATGGGACGCCCCTTCGGCGTCCCCGTCTACGTCGCCCCCAGCTGGTTCCTCGTCGCCGCCCTCATCACCTGGGTCTTCGGCGGCCAGCTCGAACGCGTCCTGCCCGAACTCGGCGCCGCCCGCTACCTCGTCTCCCTCTTCTTCGCGGTCGCCTTCTACGCCTCCGTCCTCGTCCACGAACTCGCCCACACGGTCGCCGCCCTCCGCTTCAAACTCCCCGTCCGCCGCATCCAGCTCCAGTTCTTCGGCGGCGTCTCCGAGATCGAGAAGGAAGCCGAGACCCCCGGCCGCGAGTTCTGGCTGGCCTTCGTCGGCCCGCTCCTCTCCCTCGTCCTCGCCGGCCTCTTCTACCTCGCCCTCCAGCCCGTGGAACCCGGCACCGTCCCCGGCGTCCTCCTCGCCGGCCTGATGATCTCCAACCTCATCGTGGCGATCTTCAACCTCCTGCCCGGCCTCCCCCTCGACGGCGGCCGCATGCTCCGCGCCGTCGTCTGGAAGATCACCGGCAAACCCATGAGCGGCACCGTCGCCGCCGCCTGGGTCGGACGCGCCCTCGCCGTCTCCGTCCTCATCGGACTGCCCCTGCTCACCCAGTCCGGAGCCCTCGGAGAATCCGCCGAGGACAGCGTCGGCATGGACACCGTCCTCGACGCCCTGCTCGCCGCCATCCTCGCCGCCATCATCTGGACCGGCGCCGGCAACAGCCTCCGCATGGCCCGCCTGCGCGAACACCTCCCCGAACTCCGCGCCCGCACCCTCACCCGCCGAGCCGTCCCCGTCGAATCCGACACATCCCTCTCCGAAGCCCTCCGCCGCGCCAACGACGCCGGAGCCCGCGCCCTCGTCGTCGTCGACGCCCACGGCGAACCCCTCTCCCTGGTCCGCGAAGCCGCCATCGTCGGCGTCCCCGAACACCGCCGCCCCTGGGTCCCCGTCAGCGGCCTCGCCCAGGACCTCACCGACGGCATGCGCGTCTCCGCCGAACTCGCCGGAGAAGACCTGCTCGACGCCCTGCGCGCCGCACCCGCCACCGAATACCTCGTCGTCGAGGAGACCGGCGAGATCTACGGCGTCCTCTCCGCCGCCGACGTCGAGCGCGCCTTCGTCAAGGCCATGGCCCGCCCCAGCTGACCACCACCCTCCCCGAACCGTGGTCGGCGGCCCCCGCAAACGCCGGTAGGCTGTTCACATGTCCGAACCGACCGGTGCCGCCCGCAGGCGCGGGCCCTTCAAGGTCGGGGACCAGGTACAGCTGACCGACCCCAAGGGCCGCCACTACACGTTCACGCTCGAAGCCGGAAAGAACTTCCACACCCACAAGGGTTCCTTCCCGCACGACGAACTGATCGGCGCACCCGAGGGCAGCGTTGTCCGCACCACCGGGAACGTCGCCTACCTCGCGCTGCGCCCCCTGCTCCCCGACTACGTCCTGTCCATGCCCCGCGGGGCAGCCGTCGTCTACCCCAAGGACGCGGGGCAGATCCTCGCCTTCGCCGACATCTTCCCCGGCGCACGCGTCGTCGAAGCCGGCGTCGGCTCCGGCTCCCTCAGCAGCTTCCTGCTGCGCGCCATCGGCGACCAGGGCATGCTGCACTCCTACGAGCGCCGCGAGGACTTCGCCGACATCGCCCGGCAGAACGTCGAACGCTACTTCGGCGGCCCCCACCCCGCCTGGCAGCTCACCGTCGGCGACCTCCAGGACAACCTGAGCGACACCGACGTCGACCGCGTCATCCTCGACATGCTCGCCCCCTGGGAATGCCTGGAAGCCGTCTCCAAGGCCCTCGTCCCCGGCGGCATCCTCTGCTGCTACGTCGCCACCACCACCCAGCTCGCCCGGACCGTCGAGTCCATCCGCGAGATCGGCTCCTTCAACGAGCCGACCGCCTGGGAGACGATGATCCGCAACTGGCACATCGAAGGCCTCGCCGTCCGCCCGGACCACCGCATGATCGGCCACACCGGCTTCCTCCTCACCGCACGCCGCCTCGCCGACGGCGTCGAACCGCCCATGCGCCGCCGCCGCCCCGCCAAGGGCGCCTACGGCGAGGACTACGCCGGCCCCAACGCCGACGGCGGCACCGGCCGCTGACACCACCGCGCACCACGTCAACGCATCAGCGCCGTGGCCGAGTTCCCCGCACACCCCCGGAACTCGACCACGGCGCCCTCACGTTGACACCCACCACCGGCACCCCGCCCCCCGCCGTTCCCCCGCACTGTGACGTGTGGCACGATGCTGGCCACCCCCACCGGCACAGCCCTCACAGGAGACGCTCCTAGTGCAACCCGCCGTCCCGGAACTGGCACACACCCACACCCGGCCGATCCACTGGCTCGCGACCGCCACCGCCGTGGCCGGCGTCGTCGCCCTCTCCTCGGTCCTCCAGCCCCACCCGGCGACGGCCGCCCAGCCGACCGCCCCCGACACCCCGACCACACCCGCCGCCGCCCCCGCCACCACCGGCGTCGACTTCCCGATCGACTGCGGCCCGGTCAAAGCCCTCGTCCAGAAACAGGCTTCCGGCGACCTCGACGGCGACGGCCGCCCCGAAACCGTCGCCGCCGTCCACTGCGACGCCCCCATGGGCACCCCGCCCGACGGCGTCTACGTCCTCACCCAGGCCGCCGACGCCACCCACGCGCGCGTGGTCGCCACCCTCGTCGACCCCCAGACCCGCACCACCGTCACCAGCCTCTCCATCACCGACGGCACCGTCCTCGCCACACTCCTCGGCTACTCCTCTGCCGACGTGCCCAGTTGCTGCCCCGACGTCAAGGACAGCGCCAAGTGGCAGTGGAAGGACAACACGTTCGTCCGCACGACACCCTCCGGTACCCACAGCGTCTGACCCCCACCACCCCACGCTGTGAGAAATCAGACAGCCGTGACGGACCGTACGCGAACCCTCACTCCGCGTCCGGGCCGAACACCTCCACCCTGTCCGAAACCCTTCGCACATGGATGCACTCGCCCGGACACTCCCGCGCCGAGTCCACCACATCCGTCAACAACGGAAGCGGCACCGGCGTCGTCGCCCCACGCTCCTGCAAAAGCTCCTCCCCAGCCCCCTTCACATACGCCAGACCATCGATGTCCAGCTCGAACACCTCCGGCGCATACTGCGCACAGATGCCATCGCCGGTACAGAGATCCTGATCGATCCAGACCTCCAGCGCCTCGCCGCCGACACCGGCCTCCTGCTGCACGCCCATATCTCCTGCCGTTTACTGCCGAGCCGCCCGGGAACGATGCAGGCTCTGACGGGTGTTGAACACTTCGACCCTACCGTCGGCAGCTTTCCAATCATGTTCGGTGGGTATTCCCCTGGCGTGAGGGAGAGCGCAAGGGTGAAGATCGGACACACCCCGACAGTCTTTGTGATCTAGGGGTTTCAATCGACACCCACCCAGGTAGGGTCTGGAAGCGTCCAGCTCCCCTTGGAGGAGGTGAGGACCGTGGCAGCCCACGACGACGACATGAACCGCGGCATCCGCCCGGGACGAGGGTCCGACGACCCGGCCGGGCAGATCGCCTACCTTGAGCAGGAGATCGCCGTCCTGCGACGTAAGCTCGCCGACTCTCCGCGACACACGAGGATTCTCGAAGAGCGGATCGTCGAGCTGCAGACCAACCTGGCCGGCGTGTCCGCCCAGAACGAGCGACTCGCCAACACACTCCGCGAAGCCCGCGACCAGATCGTGGCCCTCAAGGAGGAAGTCGACCGGCTCGCCCAGCCGCCGGCCGGCTTCGGAGTCTTCCTCGCGGCGAACGAGGACGGCACGGCCGACATCTTCACCGGAGGCCGCAAACTCCGCGTGAACGTCAGCCCCAGCGTCGAGCTCGACGAGCTCCGACGCGGCCAGGAAGTGATGCTCAACGAAGCGCTCAACGTGGTCGACGCCATGGAATTCGAGCGCGTCGGCGACATCGTCACCCTCAAGGAGATCCTCGAGGACGGCGAGCGCGCCCTGGTCCTCGGACACACCGACGAAGAACGGGTCGTACGACTCGCCGAGCCCCTGCTCGACGTCACCATCCGCCCCGGCGACGCCCTGCTGCTCGAACCCCGCTCCGGCTACGTCTACGAGATCGTCCCCAAGAGCGAGGTCGAGGAACTCGTCCTCGAAGAGGTCCCCGACATCGGCTACGAGCAGATCGGCGGCCTCGGCGGCCAGATCGAAGCCATCCGCGACGCCGTCGAGCTCCCCTACCTCTACCCCGACCTGTTCAAGGAGCACGAACTGCGGCCGCCCAAGGGCGTCCTGCTGTACGGGCCCCCCGGATGCGGCAAGACGCTCATCGCCAAGGCCGTCGCCAACTCACTGGCCAAGAAGGTCGCCGAGGTCACCGGCCAGGCCGCCGGCAAGAGCTTCTTCCTCAACATCAAGGGCCCCGAGCTCCTCAACAAGTACGTCGGCGAAACCGAACGCCAGATCCGCCTCGTCTTCCAGCGAGCCCGCGAGAAGGCCAGCGAAGGAACCCCCGTCATCGTCTTCTTCGACGAGATGGAATCCCTCTTCCGCACCCGCGGCTCCGGCGTCAGCTCCGACGTGGAGAACACCATCGTCCCGCAGCTGCTCGCCGAGATCGACGGCGTGGAAGGCCTGCAGAACGTGGTCGTGATCGGCGCCTCCAACCGCGAGGACATGATCGACCCCGCCATCCTGCGACCCGGCCGGCTCGACGTGAAGATCAAGATCGAGCGCCCGGACGCCGAAGCGGCCAAGGACATCTTCGGCAAGTACCTCACCGAACGCCTCCCCCTGCACGGAGACGACCTCGGCGAACACGGCGGCGACAAGACCACCACCGTCCAGAGCATGATCCAGACGGCAGTGGAACACATGTACGCCGAAACCGAGGAGAACCGCTTCCTGGAGGTCACCTACGCCAACGGCGACAAGGAAGTCCTCTACTTCAAGGACTTCAACTCCGGCGCCATGATCGAAAACATCGTGGGCCGTGCCAAGAAAATGGCGATCAAGGACTTCCTCGAGAAGAACCAGAAAGGCCTCCGCGTCTCCCACCTCCTCCAGGCCTGCGTGGACGAGTTCAAGGAGAACGAGGACCTGCCCAACACCACCAACCCCGACGACTGGGCCCGCATCTCCGGAAAGAAGGGCGAGCGGATCGTCTACATCCGCACCCTGATCACCGGAAAGCAGGGCTCCGACACCGGCCGCTCCATCGACACGGTGGCGAACACCGGACAGTACCTGTAAAACCGGAACGGCTGCGGGTACCCGAACCGGGGTACCCGCAGCCGACTGCTTTTCGGGCCACGGCTGGAGCAGGCAATGACGCAAATGATCTCCCCACCAGCGCAGAGGCGTTCTAGGCTCTTCCGTACCGCCGGGCGCAGTGCGGGGACGGGCACCGCACACGCACCGGAGCACCAGCGGTACGCGAACGGCACCCACGACCGAGGATGCCGCCGGGCAAGGAGGGCCGCATGACCGTACGGCGAGTAATGGGCATCGAGACGGAGTACGGGATCTCCGTCCCCGGCCACCCGAACGCCAATGCCATGCTCACCTCGTCCCAGATCGTCAACGCCTACGCGGCGGCGATGCACCGGGCCCGCCGGGCCCGCTGGGACTTCGAGGAGGAGAACCCCCTGCGGGACGCCCGAGGCTTCGACCTCGCCCGCGAGGCCGCCGACGCCAGCCAGCTCACCGACGAGGACATCGGCCTCGCCAACGTGATCCTCACCAACGGCGCCCGCCTCTACGTCGACCACGCCCACCCCGAATACAGCGCCCCCGAGGTCACCAACCCCCGCGACGCCGTCCTCTGGGACAAGGCCGGCGAACGCATCATGGCCGAGGCCGCCGAACGGGCCGCCGCACTCCCCGGCGCCCAGCCCATCCACCTCTACAAGAACAACACCGACAACAAGGGCGCCTCCTACGGCACGCACGAGAACTACCTCATGAAGCGGGAAACCGCTTTCTCCGACATCGTGCGCCACCTCACGCCCTTCTTCGTCTCCCGCCAGGTCTTCGCCGGAGCCGGCCGCGTCGGCATCGGCCAGGACGGCCACGAACACGGCTTCCAGCTCAGCCAGCGCGCCGACTACTTCGAGGTCGAGGTCGGCCTGGAGACCACCCTCAAACGGCCCATCATCAACACCCGCGACGAACCCCACGCCGACGCCGAGAAGTACCGCCGCCTCCACGTGATCATCGGCGACGCCAACCTCTCCGAGATCTCCACCTACCTCAAACTGGGCACGACCGCCCTGGTCCTGTCCATGATCGAAGACGGCTTCATCGCCGTCGACCTCGCCGTCGACCAGCCCGTCCGCACCCTCCACCAGGTCTCCCACGACCCCACCCTCAAGCGCCTGGTCACCCTCCGCAGCGGCCGCACACTCACCGCCGTCCAGCTCCAGATGGAGTACTACGAACTGGCACGCAAATACGTGGAGGAACGCCACGGCGCCGACGCCGACGACCAGACCAAGGACGTCCTCGCACGCTGGGAGGACACCCTCACCCGCCTCGAGAACGACCCCATGAGCCTCGCCGGCGAACTCGACTGGGTCGCCAAACGCGAACTCATGGAGGGCTACCGGCGCCGCGACGGCGTCGACTGGGACGCCGCCCGCCTCCACCTCGTCGACCTCCAGTACGCCGACGTACGCCCCGAGAAGGGCCTCTACAACCGCCTGGCGGCCCGCGGCCGCATGAAGCGGCTCCTGACCGAGGCGGAGGTCGAACGGGCCAAGGCCAAGCCCCCGGAGGACACCCGCGCCTACTTCCGCGGCCGCTGCCTGGAGCAGTACGCCGACGACGTCGCCGCCGCCTCCTGGGACTCGGTCATCTTCGACCTGCCCGGCCGGGACTCCCTCCAGCGCGTCCCAACCCTCGAACCGCTTCGCGGAACGCGAAATCACGTCAAGGAGCTCCTGGACCGCTGTCGCACCGCGGAAGACCTGGTCAGGGTCTTGTCGGGCAACTGAGCGGGTACTCGGGCCGCCCCCGGCGCCGGGGTGGAAACCCCGGCGCCAGGGAATCATCGAAGTGGCACCCGTACGTTCCAACAACTGCGGGGCCGATGTCGGACCGGGCTTGTAGGGTCTGATCATCACCGATCGGCAGGAATGCCGACCTGTCGACCATGTCGGGCAACAGAGCGGGGTGAGGGTTATGGCGACCAAGGACACCGGCGGCGGGCAGCAGAAGGCCACGCGGTCCACGGAGGAGGTCGAGGAGCAGGCGGCGGAGACGCAGGCCTCGGAAAACCTCAAGGAACGGCACGAGAAGCTGAGCGACGACGTGGACTCGGTTCTTGACGAGATTGACGATGTACTCGAGGAGAATGCCGAGGACTTCGTGAGGTCCTTCGTCCAGAAGGGTGGAGAGTAGTTTTCGCCTTCGATTCGAAGGTGAAGGCGGGGGATTGGCGAAGTGATCGACGAGTCAAAGAGTACGAGGCGCTGTTCGCGGTGCAAGCGGCACCTGCCGCGGACGGCGTTCGCGAGCAACAAGTCCATGCCTGATGGCCTCCAGGCGTACTGCCGGGACTGTGCCGCCGAGTACTACCGGCAGCGCCAGGAGGCCAAGGGTAAGAAGGTTCGGGAGAAGGTCTCGGTTTCCGAAGGGTTCAAGCGGTGCCCCCAGTGTCAGGAGATCAAGCCCCACGCTGAGTGGGAGCGCAACAAGTCCTCGTCGGACGGCTGGTCCAGCTACTGCCGAGTGTGCCGGGCGGAGAGGAACCGGATCAGTTACTTCAAGCGCAAGTACGGTCTGACGCCGACGGAGCGGGACACGATGATCGCCTCACAGATGGGGCTCTGCGTGATCTGCCTGAAAGCTCCGGCGGTACATGTGGATCACTGCCACGAGACGGGTAAGGTCCGTGGCGTACTGTGCTTCAACTGCAATTCGGCCATCGGCAAGTTGGGAGACGATCCCGACGCGGTCCGTCGGGCTGCTGCCTACCTGGAAGGAACCACGTGGAAGCCAACACTCGTAGCACCGGGCGTCTACCAGCTGCCTTCCTGACGCCTGGGTCCTCGTCCTTCATGGACTTCCTCTCCGAGCACCAGCCGGAGCTGCTGCCCGGCAACCGGCAGCTGCCCCCGACCCAGGGTGTGCTCGAGGCGCCGCACGGCACCACGATCGTGGCGGTGACGTTCCCGGGTGGTGTGGTGCTGGCCGGTGACCGGCGGGCGACCATGGGCAACGTCATCGCGCAGCGGGACATCGAGAAGGTGTTCCCGGCGGACGAGTACTCGGCCGTCGGTATCGCCGGCACCGCCGGTCTGGCCGTGGAGATGGTGAAGCTGTTCCAGCTGGAGCTGGAGCACTTCGAGAAGGTGGAGGGTGCGCAGCTCTCGTTGGAGGGCAAGGCGAACCGGTTGTCGACGATGATCCGGTCGAATCTGGGCATGGCCATGCAGGGTCTGGCGGTGGTGCCGCTGTTCGCCGGGTTCGACGTGGACCGGGGCAAGGGGCGGATCTTCTCGTACGACGTCACGGGTGGTCGTTCGGAGGAGCAGAACTTCGCGGCGACGGGTTCGGGTTCGGTCTTCGCGCGGGGTGCGATGAAGAAGCTGTTCCGTGGTGATCTGACCGAGGAGCAGGCCACGACGTTGGTGGTGCAGGCGTTGTACGACGCGGCGGACGACGACTCGGCGACGGGTGGTCCGGATGTCGCGCGTCGGATCTACCCCATCGTCACTGTGATCACCGAGGACGGGTTCCGTCGGCTGACGGAGGAGGAGTCGTCCGAGATCGCCCGGTCGGTGCTGGCGCGTCGGCTGGAGCAGCCGGACGGTCCGCGGGCCGCGCTGCTGTAGGGGCCGTCGGTTCGGCGGGGTGATCGAGTGACTTCTACTGAAAGGGACGGATAACCGGTGTCGACGCCGTTCTATGTTTCGCCTCAGCAGGCGATGGCCGACCGTGCGGAGTACGCGCGGAAGGGTATCGCTCGTGGTCGCAGTCTGGTCGTGTTGCAGTATGCCGACGGGATCGTCTTCGTGGGCGAGAACCCGTCGCGGGCGCTGCACAAGTTCAGTGAGATCTATGACCGGATCGGTTTTGCGGCTGCTGGTAAGTACAACGAGTACGAGAATTTGCGCATCGGTGGGGTGCGCTATGCGGATCTGCGGGGTTACACGTACGACCGGGACGATGTGACCGCTCGTGGTCTGGCGAATGTGTATGCCCAGACGCTCGGCACGATCTTCTCCTCGGCGGGGGAGAAGCCGTACGAGGTGGAGCTGGTGGTGGCCGAGGTCGGTGAGACGCCGGACGGTGACCAGATCTATCGGCTGCCGCATGACGGGTCGATCGTGGATGAGCACGGTTCGGTGGCGGTGGGGGGTAATGCCGAGCAGATCGGCAGTTACCTGGATCAGCGTCATCAGGACGGGATGAGTCTGTCGGAGGCGTTGAAGCTGGCCGTGCAGGCGTTGTCGCGTGACACGAACGGTACGCAGCGGGAGATTCCGGCGGAGCGGCTGGAGGTGGCGGTGCTGGATCGTACGCGGCCGCAGTCGCGGAAGTTCAAGCGGATCGTGGGCCGGCAGTTGGCGCGGTTGCTGGAGGCCGGTGGTGCGGCGACGGAGGCGGAGACGTCGGAGGACGGTGAGGAGTAGGTCTCGGTTGTCGTCGTGTGTGCCCCCGGCCGGTGGTGGTGGTCGGGGGCACGGGTGTGTTCAGGGGGCGCCTGGGGGTGCTGTGGAGCCTCGGACGACGAGGTGGACGGGGATGTCTCCGTCGTCCGGTGTTCGGCCGTCCAGGACGGCGAGGAGGGCTTGCATGCCGCGTTCTCCGAAGAGTTCGGCGTCGAGTCGGACGGTGGTGAGTTCGGGGTCGAGGGCGGTGGCGAGGGTGATGTCGTCGACGCCGGTGACGGAGAGGTCGTCGGGGATGCGCAGGCCGCGGCGGCGGGCTGCTTTGTAGACGCCGGCGGCGAGTTTGTCGTCGTCGCAGACGACGGCGGTGGGGCGGGGGCCGGGTGTGTCGAGGGCGGTGTCGGTGGCGGTGAGGGCGCCGTCGATGGTGAGGGGGGTGTGGGCGGTGGTGAGTGAGGTTCCGGGGACGGTGCGCAGTCGGGCGGCGAGTGCGCGGGCGCGGATGTCGAAGGTCCAGGAGGGGATGTCGGCGGCGAGGTGCAGGAAGTGGCGGTGGCCGAGGGTGAGGAGGTGGTCGGCGGTCTGGTGGGTGCCGTCTGTGATGTCGAGGTTGACGGTGGCGGTGCCGAGGTTGCCGGTGGGGTCGCTGTCGAGCATGACGAGGGGGAGTCGGTCGCGGCGGATGGCGGTGAGGGCGTCGGCGGCCATGGAGGAGGCGATGACGCCGTCGAGGGCCGCGGGGGCGGAGGCGAAGGGGTCGCGGGCGGGGCCGATGCCTTCGGGGGAGGGGTAGAGGACGACGCCGAAGCCGTGGTGGGCGGCGATGCGGGCGGCGCCGGTGTAGACGCCGGCGAAGAATTCGGTGGTGAGGGCGGGGACGACGAGCAGGACGGTGCGGGTGCGGCCGAGGCGGAGGTGGCGGGCGGCGAGGTTGGGGCGGTAGTCGAGGTCGCGTGCGGCTCGGCGGACGCGTTCGGCGGTGGTTTCGGAGACGCGGCCGCGCCATTTGTCGCCGAGGACGAGGGAGACGGCGGCTTGGGAGACTCCTGCGGCCTGGGCGACGTCACGGCTGGTGGGGCGGGTGTTACCTGATGCCACCGTGGGCCTGCTCTCTGGTCTGGCGGGTGGGGTGGTGCGGGGGGCGTGCGGGCGGGGTGCTCTGGACTGGTGAACAGCGACATGGTACGTATGGCGGAGGGCGTTATACGTAAAACCCGGAGTGGTGCAGGGCTTCGGGCGAGCTGACGGAGGCGGGACTTTGGCCGCGGGATACGTGGAGATCCTCGGGATGAGGCATGTGGCGCGGCTGCTCGCGGGCACGCTCGTCGGTCGGCTGCCGAATGCCACGGCTGCGATCGCGATCGTGCTGTTCGTGCGGGCGGAGGGCGGGAGCTACAGTCTCGCGGGCGCTCTGGCGGCCGTGTACGGGGTGGCCAACGCGGTGGGTCAGCCGCTGCTCGGGCGCCTGGTCGATCTGCACGGTCAGCCGCGGGTGCAGTTGCCGGCGGCGCTGGCCTCGGCCGTGGCGATGGCGGTGTTCGCGTGGGCGGGTGTGGGCCCGCTGCTGGTGGCGTACGCGGCGGTGGCGGCGGCCGGGCTGTTCACGCCGCCGCTGGAGGGGGGTCTGCGGGCGCTGTGGCCGTCGGTGCTGCGCCGGGAGGACCAGGTGCACACGGCGTACGCGATGGACGCGGTGGCGCAGGAGGTGATGTTCACCGTGGGGCCGCTGCTGGTGACGCTGTGCGTGTCGCTGTGGTCGGCGCAGGCGGCGTTGCTGGTGCTGAACGTGGTGGGGGTGCTGGGGGCGCTGTCGGTGGTGGTGTCGGCGCCGTCGCGTGCGTGGCGGTCGGCTCCGCGTGAGGCGCACTGGCTGGGTGCTCTGCGGTCGCCGGGGCTGCTGGTGCTGCTGGCGGCGTTCCTGTTCGTGGGGGTGGCGCTGGGGTCGATCACGGTCGCTTCGGTGCCGTACGCGGACGAGCACGGCGGGGACGCGGTGTACGGGTGGCTGATGGCGGCTCTGGGGCTGGGTGCGCTGGTCGGGGGGGTGGGGTACGGGGCCCGGCGGTGGCGGGGGGCGCCGGAGCGCCGGTTGCGGGTGCTGGTGGCGTTTCTGGCGGTGTGTTATCTGCCGTTGATGCTGATGCCGGGCGCGGTGGCGATGGTGGCGTTGGCGGCGCTCGCGGGGGTGTTTCTCGCGCCGGCGATCGCGTGTGCGTTCGTGCTGGTGGACCGGCATGCGCCGGCCGGGACGGTGACGGAGGCGTTCTCGTGGCTGGTGACGACGTTCACGGTCGGTTCGTCGGTGGGAACGGGTCTGGCGGGTCCGGTGGTCGAGGCGGGTGGCGCGTTGTGGGGTTTCGTGGTGCCGGGGGCCGCGGGCGGGGTGTCTTTGCTGGTTTTGGTGGTGGCGGGGAGGGTACTCGCAGCTCCGGCCGGGGGCGGGGTCGTTGCGGCCGTTTCGGAAAATGATCCGAACCGTGCCGTCGAACCCCGTTTCAGTTCAGGGGATCGGGCGTAATGTTCAGTCATGGACCGCCGCATTTTCGGGCTGGAGAACGAGTACGGCGTCACGTGCACGTTCAGGGGACAGCGCCGCCTGTCGCCTGACGAGGTGGCGCGGTACCTCTTCCGCCGTGTCGTGTCATGGGGCCGTAGCAGCAATGTCTTTCTGCGGAACGGCGCCCGCCTGTATCTCGACGTGGGATCGCATCCGGAATACGCGACACCCGAATGTGACAACGTGACCGAACTGGTCACCCACGACAAGGCCGGCGAGCGCATTCTCGAGGGACTCCTGGTGGACGCGGAACGACGCCTGCACGAGGAGGGAATCGCGGGCGACGTCTACCTCTTCAAGAACAACACCGACTCGGCGGGCAACTCCTACGGTTGCCACGAGAACTACCTGGTGGCCCGGCACGGGGAGTTCTCCCGGCTCGCGGACATCCTGATCCCGTTCCTGGTGACCCGGCAGCTGTTGTGCGGGGCGGGGAAGGTGCTGCAGACGCCGCGCGGGGCCGTGTACTGCGTGAGTCAGCGGGCCGAGCACATCTGGGAGGGCGTGTCGTCGGCGACGACGCGTTCCCGGCCCATCATCAACACGCGGGACGAGCCGCACGCGGATGCGGAGCGGTACCGCCGGCTGCATGTGATCGTGGGCGACTCGAACATGTCCGAGACGACCATGCTGCTCAAGGTGGGTGCCACCGACCTGGTGCTGCGCATGATCGAGGCGGGCACGGTGATGCGCGACCTCACGCTGGAGAACCCGATCCGGGCGATCCGTGAGGTCAGCCATGACATCACCGGCCGGCGCAAGGTGCGTCTGGCCAGTGGCCGGGAGGCGTCCGCGCTGGAGGTGCAGCGGGAGTACTACGAGAAGGCCGTGGACTTCTGCGAGCGCCGGGGTATCCGGACGGGTACCGTGGAGCAGGTCCTGGAGCTGTGGGGCCGGACGCTGGACTCGATCGAGTCGGAGGATCTGGACCGTATCGGTACCGAGATCGACTGGGTGATGAAGTACAAGCTCATCGAGCGGTACCGGGCCAAGCACAACATGACGATGTCGCATCCGCGTGTCGCGCAGATAGACCTCGCCTACCACGACATCCACCGTCGTCGTGGTCTGTACTACCTGCTGGAGAAGAAGGGTCAAGCAGCGCGGATCTGCAACGACTTGAAGATCTTCGAGGGCAAGTCGGTGCCGCCGCAGACGACTCGGGCGCGGTTGCGCGGTGACTTCATCCGTCGGGCGCAGGAGCAGCGGCGGGACTTCACCGTGGACTGGGTGCATCTGAAGCTGAACGACCAGGCGCAGCGCACCGTTCTGTGCAAGGACCCGTTCCGTTCGGTGGACGACCGGGTGGAGAAGCTGATCGCCGGAATGTGAGTGAGGCGTTCGGGTGTCCTGGGACCTGGATCCGTCCGGGTGGGAGGGTGCCGTTCCGGAACGCAACGCGGGCGCCGTACGTTTTCCGTACGGCGCCCTTCTCACGCCGTAGAGTTGCGCGCACGCCCTTCACGAGATCGACCGATTACGAGGCCTTCACCGTGCGCCGACGCTCACTCATCTTCGCCGCCGTTCCCGCAGGACTGGTCACGCTCGCCGGGTGCGGTGACGACTCGTCCGGTTCGTCGAGCTCGGCCGACGGCAGTGCGTCGCCCTCCGCCTCGGAGTCCTCCGCGCCCGCGCCGAAGATCGTGGACGGTCCGCTGCCGGCTATCACGGCCGGTGTGAAGTTCGGGGAGAAGCCGACGGTCGCCAAGGGCAGTGGTGATCCTTCCGGCCAGCTCGCGGTGAAGACGGTGATCGCGGGCGGTGGCCGGACCGTCGCGGAGAACGACTACGTCCAGGCGAACTACCTCGGTCAGATCTGGGACACCGCGAAGGTGTTCGACAACTCCTACGACCGGAAGACGCCGCTGGTCATCCAGCTGGCGGCCGGGAGCATCATCGACGGCTGGCGCTATGCCCTGACGGGGAAGAAGACGGGCAGCCGGGTGGAGTTCTCCGTGCCGCCGACCTGGGGGTACGGCACGGAGGGCAACGAGCAGGCGGGTATCGAGGGCACCGACACGCTGGTGTTCGTGGTGGACCTGGAGGCCACGTTCAACGCGAGCAGCTCGGCGGAGGGCAAGGACGTCGCGCAGGACGACGCCGCTCTGCCGAAGGTGGGCACGAACACCGACGGCAAGGCGCCCTCCATCGAGATCCCCAAGGCCGATCCGCCGAAGAAGCTCGTGGCGAACTACGTCATCGAGGGTGACGGTGCGGCGGTCGCCGCGGACGACAGCGTCCTGGTGCAGTACAAGGGCGTCGTGTGGGACACGGGCAAGGAGTTCGACTCGACGTACTCGCGCAAGGCGCTGACGTCCTTCGGGCTCCAGCAGGTCGTCAAGGGGTGGTCGCAGGGGCTGACCGGGAAGAAGGTCGGCAGCCGGGTCGTCATCGTCGTTCCGCCGGACCTGGGGTACGGCGACGCGCCGCCGGCCGGCAGCGGCATCGATAAGGACTCGACGATGGTCTTCACGGTGGACATCCTCGCGAAGATGTGACGGCGTCGAGGTGTAAGACTGTGCTTGTTGCCTTTCCGTAGAAGAACGTGGAGCTAGAGACGTGAGCATCGAGAAGCCCGAGATCGACTTCCCCGAGGGCCAGCCCCCGGCGGACCTCGAGATCAAGGACATCTGGGAGGGCGACGGCGAGGTGGCGCAGGCGGGCCAGACCGTCACCGTGCACTACGTCGGTGTCGCCTTCAGCACCGGTGAGGAGTTCGACGCGAGCTGGAACCGGGGCACCCCGTTCCGCTTCCCGCTCGGTGGCGGCCGTGTCATCGCGGGCTGGGACCGGGGCGTGCAGGGCATGAAGGTCGGCGGCCGTCGTCAGCTGACCATTCCGGCCCACCTCGCCTACGGCGACCAGAGCCCCACCCCGGCGATCAAGCCCGGTGAGACGCTGATCTTCGTGGTGGACCTGCTCGGGGTCTGATCGTCCGGCGACCGGTCGTCGTGCGGCCGGTCCGTCCGGTCGTCGTGCGAACGGTCGGGGTGGTCGGGACGCGACCGGTTCCGACCACCTGGGGCCCATGCCTGTCCGGGCATGGGCCCTCGGCTTTTGCCGGGACACCGCGGGGCGGTACGGTCGTCCGTCGGAAGCACCATGAGGAAGGCGAAGGGCGTCGATGGCCATTGCCAAGGCCGAGCGGCTGATGAACCTGGCGCTGTGTCTGCTCGGGACGCGGCGGCCGCTCAGCAAGCGCGAGCTGCGCGAGTCCATCGAGGCCTACCTGGAAGCGG
The DNA here is from genome assembly GCF_042888135.1 of Streptomyces sp. NPDC003247. NCBI lineage: Bacteria > Bacillati > Actinomycetota > Actinomycetes > Kitasatosporales > Streptomycetaceae > Streptomyces > Streptomyces sp. NPDC003247. The sequence continues at coordinate 277,765 of NZ_JBIAPF010000008.1, read as the reverse complement.
GCAACGACGACTCCTTCAACCGCATGTTCGAGCGAGACAAGGACGACCTGCGTGAGCTCGGCCTGGTCATCGAGACCGTGGAGAGCATCGACGGCGAGGTCGGCTATCTCGCCCGCCGCGACAGCAACCGCCTCCCGCCCATCACCCTCGACGCCGAGGAGGCCGCCGCGCTGGGGCTGGCCGCCAAGGTGTGGCAGCAGGCCCGGCTCGCCGGCGCCGCCAGCGGCGCGCTCCAGAAGCTGCGCGCGGCCGGACTGCCCGAGGGCGTCGACCCCTACGAGACGCACGGCGCCCTCGAGCCGCGCATCCCGGTGCACGAGGCCGCGTTCGAGCCGCTGATGCTGGCCTGCCGCGACCGCCGCGCGGTCTCCTTCGACTACCGCAAGGCCACCGCCGCCCGCCCCGAGCCCCGCAACGTCGAACCGTGGGCGCTGGAGTGCTGGCGCGGCCACTGGTACCTGGCGGGCTGGGACCGCGACCGGGGCGCCGAACGCGTCTTCCGGCTGTCCCGGATCACCGGCAAGGTGCGCTCCCGGGGCGGCCGCTTCACCGCCGCCGTCCCGGACGTGGTCACCGTCCGGGAGACCGTCGCGGGCTGGGCGGGGGAGACCGCCGACCGCAGCGCCCTCATCCGGCTGCGCACGGACGCCGGGTACCCCCTGCGGGCGAAGGCGACGGCGGTGCGGGAACTCGGGAACGGCTGGGACGAGTTGGAGATTCCGTACGGGCACGGGCTGGACGCCTGGCTGGTGGAGTTCGGGCCGGACGTGGTGGTCCTGGAGCCCGCGGAGCTGCGGGCCGACGTGGTGGACCGGCTGCGTGCCGTGGCCAAGGGCTGAGGGGGAGCGAGCGACACAGTGGCAGGCAAACCGGTCAGGCCGGCGAACGCGATCGACCAGACCCGGCGGATGCTCTCCCTGGTGACCTATCTGCGGGAGCGGCCCGGGGCGCGGATCGAGGACGTGGCGCGCGCCTTCGGCATCACCGAGGACGAGCTGGTCTCCGACCTCGACGTGCTGCCCATGTGCGGCACCAGCTTCCGCGGCGGCGATCTGCTGGACATCGACACCGACGGCGAGCGCATCTGGTGGCACAACCCGGCCGCGCTCGGCGCGGACGCCGCCGAGCCGCTGCGGCTGGCCGCCGACGAGGCGACCGCGCTGCTGGTGGCCGCGCGGGCCGTGGCCACGCTGCCGGGCCTGCGCGAGAGCGACCGCCAGGCGCTGCTGCGGGCGACGGCCAAGGTGGAGACCGCGGCCGGCGAGGCGGCGGGCGCCAGCTCACGCCTGTCGGTGACCTTCGAGTCCGAGGGCGGTGTCTTCGCCGACGTCGACCGGGCGATCTCCGAGCGGCGCCGGCTGTGGATCCGCTACTACTCGCCCGCCCGTGACGAGGTCACCGAGCGGGAGATCGACCCCATCCGCCTGGTCAGCGTCGGCCACACCTATGTCGAGGCCTGGTGCCGCCGCTCCGAGGCGCGCCGTACCTTCCGCCTCGACCGGGTCGCCGAGATCAGGATCCTCGACGAGCCGTCCGCCCCGCCCGAGATCGAACTGCGGGACCTGTCGGAGGGGCTGGTCCAGCCGGCCGCCGAGGATCCGGAGGTCGTCGTCGAGGTCGGCCCCGGCGGCCGCTGGGTCGCCGAGTACTACCCCCACGACCAGGCCGACGAGCTTCCCGACGGCGGTCTGCGCATCACGCTGCGCACCCCCGACCCGGCGTCCCTGCGCCGCCTGGCCCTGCGGCTGGGCCCCGACGGCCGGATCGTCTCGCCGCCGGGCCTCGCCGACAGCGCCCGCCGTGCCGCCCGCGACGCGCTCGCGGCGTACGACGGGGTCGAGGCGGAGGCGGCCCGCCGGGACGACGTTCCGTCCGGCGCAGGCGGGGACGACGTCCCCTCCGCCGGACGCCGTGACGAGGCTCCGCCCGCCGGACGTCGGGACGCGGCCCCGGAGCACGGCGGCCCGACGGCCGGGCATCTCGGGACGGCGCACCCCGGGTGGCCCGGTGAGCGGCTTGCGGGGCAGGCCGGTGCCGTGTCCGGCGAGCCGGGCGGCACGGCCGTGCGGGAGCGGACCGGTTCCGTGGCCGACGGACGGGTCGGCGGCCTGGCCGGTGGGCAGGATGACGCCGCGGCCGGGACGCGGGCCGGTGGCGGGCAGTGGGTCGGTCAGGGCGACGGGCGGGAGCAGAGGCAGTGAGCGAGTCGGGGCTGTCCGGTGTGCGGGGGGTCTCGGTGGCCTCCGCGTTCGCGGGGATGCGGAGCGTGGCTCCCGTGGCGTTCCGGGCCGGGTGTCCGGACTGCCGGGGACGGTTCGAGCTCTCCGCCGGCGCGCTGCTGCTGGCCATCGGAGCCACCAGCCGTACCACCTTCTACTCGTTCACCTGCCCCGACTGCGGGGCCGCCGTACGCAAGCCGGCCGGTGAACGGATCGTCGAGCTGCTCACCCGCGGCGGGGTCAGGACCCTGCGGCTGCATTCGACGCTCTGAGGGCGCCTTCGGCGCAGCCTTCCCGGGGGGACCGGGGGGACCGGGGAGACCGGAAGGGCAGGGGAGACCGAGGACCGGGGGTGCTGACCGTCCCGCGCGGGCGCCCGCGCCCCGGCGTACCGCCGCCGTCGGTCCGGTGCCGCCAGGACGGTGGTGCCGCGGTCGCGGCGCAGGACCAGCGGAGCCGGACCGACGAGGCGGGGCCGACAGGGCAGGGCCAAGGGACAGGGCCAAGGGACAGGGCCAAGGGGTCAGGCCCAAGGGGTCAGGCCCAAGCGGATGGGGCGATCCGGCGGGCGTGTCCTGGGCCGTGGCCAGGAGGGTCTAGGCTCGGCGTCATGTTCTGGCCGATGTTCGCGGTAGCCATGGGTTTCCTGGGTCTCGCCGTCCTCGCTGTGTTCGCCGTCCGGGTCTTCCTGGAGGCACGGCGCCTGGGACAGCAGGTCGTGGACTCCGCACGCCGTATCAACCGGGCCGCCGAGGAACTGGAGCGGGCCGCCGCGAGCGCGGGCCGGGCTGTGGGCACGCTGTGAGTGCTGCTGTGGCAGGGCTGTGAGTCCTGGGCCGAATGCGTTTTGGGCGACTTCGCCCTCCCATCACGCCCGTTCGGGCGGGTACGCTGCTGGTCGCGGTCCGGAAAACGAGGCCCGGGCCGCGGACCGGGAGTACGCAAGGGGATTGCCTCACGTTCACCCCCCGGCGTTACGATCGCTGCCAGCACGATCGTTCGGACGAATTGTCCGACCGGTCGGACAGCATCCCACCCAGCCGCCTCGGTGAGAAGGTAAAGACTTATGTTCGGAAGGCTCGGCGCCCCCGAGATCATTCTCATCCTCGTCGTCATCATCCTGCTGTTCGGCGCGAAGAAGCTTCCGGACATGGCCCGCTCGCTCGGCAAGTCCGCGCGCATCCTCAAGAGCGAGGCCAAGGCGATGAAGGAGGAGGGCAGCAGCAACACCACCCCGGCCGGCCCGCCGAACACCGGTGAGCAGCCCTCCGCTCAGCGCACCATCCAGGCCGCCCCCGGCGACGTGACCAGCTCGCGCCCGGTCGGCGAGCCGACGGACACGACCAAGCGCTGACGCAGGGCCGGTGACCCCCGGCCTGCCGCACGAGATGGGAACGTGGGTTGCTCAAGCCTGCCCGCAAGAAGGAGAAGGATCCCGAGGGGCGGATGCCCCTCGCGGAACACCTCCGTGAGCTTCGCAACCGGCTCGCGAAGGCGTTGCTCGCCATCGTCCTCGTGACGGTCGTCGCCGCCTTCTTCTACAACGACATCATCAACTTCCTCACCAAGCCGATCCTCGACTCGGTCGGCTGCGGGAAGACCTTCGAGCAGATCCAGAGCGAGCTCAGCTCGTCGGGCGAGACCAGCCAGCAGTGCGCGCGGATCACGATCAACGGTCTTCTCGCCCCCTTCACCCTGGCCCTCCAGGTCTCCCTGATGGCCGGCGTCGTCTTCGCCTCGCCGGTCTGGCTCTACCAGCTGTGGGCCTTCGTCGCCCCGGGGCTGCACCGGCACGAACGCAAGTACGCCTACGGGTTCGTCGGCACCGGCGTCCCGCTCTTCCTGGGCGGCGGCTACTTCGCCTACATGGTGCTGCCGACCACGGCGAAGGTGCTGATCGAGTTCACGCCGACCGGCGTCGACAACTTCCTGCCGCTCGACGACCTGCTCCAGCTCGTCACGCGCATGGTCGTGGTCTTCGGCCTCTCCTTCGAACTGCCGTTGCTGCTGATCATGCTGAACCTGACCGGTGTCATCACCGGCAGCCGCATGCTCGGCTGGTGGCGCGCCATGATCATCGGCATCACGGTGTTCGCCGCCATCGCCACGCCCAGCACCGACCCCGTCTCGATGCTGGCGCTCGCCGGACCGATCTGGATCCTGTACTTCGGCGCGGTCGCCTTCTCGCTGCTGAACGACCGCCGCAGGCGGCGCCGTGACGCCCTGGGCCCCGCCGACGACGAGGCCTCCGAGCTGGACCTGACACCCGAGGACATCGGCGAGGTCGAGACGGTGGCCGCGAGCCGCGCCCTGCCGGAACAGGCGAGCACGGAACGGGTCAACGGCTACGACGACGTGACCTGAGCAGAGCACCACGGCGGGCACTCCCCGAGGTCACTCGCGCGACCGTCGGGACCACCCGCCTCCTCACCCCACCGCGGGCCGCGGCCGGGGCGCCCGCACGGCGCCGCCGGCCGCTTCCGTGTCACGGGCGCGGCCGGCCGCACCGGACCGTACCGGCACGGCGGACATCGCCGGCCACGACCCCCTGAACTGCACGGATCGACGTTTTACAGCAGCAGATCCGGATAATGATCGTCCTGTTGTCAGTGCGGCCCGGTACGCTCGAAAGCACGATGACAGAGGACCTCTCACCGGCCGAGCGGTACGCGGCTGCGCGCAGGCGCGCAGCCGAGCAGGCCACCGCGCTCGCCTCCTTCCGCGAGATGTACGACTTCGGCCTCGACCCCTTCCAGATCGAGGCCTGTCAGGCGCTCGAGGCGGGCAAGGGCGTCCTGGTGGCCGCTCCCACCGGCTCCGGCAAGACGATCGTGGGCGAGTTCGCCGTCCACCTCGCCCTCCAGCAGGGCAAGAAGTGCTTCTACACGACGCCCATCAAGGCGCTGTCCAACCAGAAGTACTCCGACCTGTGCCGCCGCTACGGCTCCGCCAAGGTCGGCCTGCTCACCGGCGACAACAGCGTGAACTCCGACGCCCCGGTGGTCGTGATGACCACCGAGGTGCTGCGCAACATGCTGTATGCCGGCTCGCAGACCCTCTACGGCCTCGGGTACGTGGTCATGGACGAGGTGCACTACCTCTCCGACCGCTTCCGCGGCGCCGTCTGGGAGGAAGTGATCATCCACCTCCCCGAGTCGGTGACCCTGGTCTCGCTCTCCGCGACCGTCTCCAACGCCGAGGAGTTCGGCGACTGGCTGGACACCGTCCGCGGCGACACCGAGGTGATCGTCTCCGAGCACCGGCCCGTGCCGCTGTTCCAGCACGTGCTCGCCGGGCGGCGGATGTACGACCTGTTCGAGGAGGGCGAGGGCCACCGCAAGGCCGTCAACCCCGACCTCGCGCGCCTGGCCCGCATGGAGGCGAGCAGGCCGTCGTACCAGGACCGCCGGCGCGGGCGGATGCGGGAGGCCGACCGCGAACGGGAGCGCCGGCAGCGCTCCCGGGTGTGGACGCCGGGCCGGCCCGAGGTGATCGAACGCCTCGACGCCGAGGGGCTGCTGCCCGCCATCACCTTCATCTTCAGCCGCGCCGCCTGCGAGGCCGCCGTCCAGCAGTGCCTCTACGCCGGCCTGCGGCTCAACGACGAGGAGGCGCGGGAACGGGTCCGCGCCCTGGTCGAGGAGCGCACCGCCGCCATCCCCCGCGAGGACCTGCACGTCCTCGGCTACTACGAGTGGCTCGAAGGCCTGGAACGGGGCATCGCCGCCCACCACGCGGGCATGCTGCCGACCTTCAAGGAGGTCGTCGAGGAACTCTTCGTGCGCGGCCTGGTCAAGGCCGTCTTCGCCACCGAGACCCTCGCCCTCGGCATCAACATGCCCGCCCGCTCGGTGGTACTGGAGAAGCTCGTCAAGTGGAACGGCGAGCAGCACGCCGACATCACCCCCGGCGAGTACACCCAGCTGACCGGACGGGCCGGCCGGCGCGGCATCGACGTCGAGGGCCATGCCGTCGTGCTCTGGCAGCGCGGCATGAACCCCGACCAGGTGGCCGGTCTCGCCGGCACCCGCACCTACCCGCTGCGCTCCAGCTTCAAGCCGTCGTACAACATGGCGGTCAACCTCGTGGAGCAGTTCGGGCGGCACCGCTCGCGTGAGCTGCTGGAGACGTCGTTCGCGCAGTTCCAGGCCGACCGGTCGGTGGTCGGGATCTCCCGGCAGGTGCAGCGCAACGAGGAGGGCCTGGAGGGCTACAAGGCCTCCATGACCTGCCACCTCGGCGACTTCGAGGAGTACGCCCGGCTGCGCCGCGAACTCAAGGACCGCGAGACGGAGCTGGCCCGGCAGGGCGCCGCCCAGCGGCGGGCCGAGGCGGCCGTGGCGCTGGAGAAGCTGAAGCCGGGCGACGTCATCCACGTGCCCACCGGCAAGTACGCCGGCCTGGCGCTGGTCCTCGACCCCGGCCTGCCCGCCGGGCGGGCCAACGGCCACCGCGGCTTCGACCACCACGACGGGCCGCGCCCGCTGGTGCTAACCGCCGAACGGCAGGTCAAGCGGCTCGCCTCGATCGACTTCCCGGTGCCGGTCGAGCCGTTGGAGCGGATGCGGATCCCGAAGACGTTCAACCCGCGCTCGCCGCAGTCCCGCCGGGACCTGGCCTCCGCGCTGCGCAGCAAGGCCGGGCACATTCCGCCGGAGCGGGCCCGCAAGAAGCGGTCCCAGGCCGCGGACGACCGGGAGATCGCCCGGCTGCGCACCGCGCTGCGCGCGCACCCCTGCCACGGCTGTGCCGAACGCGAGGACCACGCCCGCTGGGCCGAGCGCTACCACCGGCTGCTGCGCGACACCTCGCAGCTGGAGCGGCGCATCGAGGGCCGGACGAACACCATCGCCCGTACCTTCGACCGGATCGTGGCACTGCTGACCGAACTGGACTACCTGCGCGGCGACGACGTCACCGAACACGGCAGACGGCTGGCCCGGTTGTACGGCGAGCTGGACCTCCTGGCGAGCGAATGCCTGCGGGCCGGCGTCTGGGAAGGGCTGGCCCCGGCCGAGCTCGCCGCCTGTGTCTCGGCGTTGGTGTACGAGGCGCGGGTCGGTGACGACGCCATGGCCCCCAAGCTGCCCTCCGGCAAGGCGAAGGCCGCGATGGGGGAGATGGTGCGGATCTGGGGCCGGCTGGACGCCCTGGAGGAGGACTTCCGGATCAACCAGACGGAGGGGGTCGGGCAGCGCGAGCCCGATCTCGGCTTCGCCTGGGCCGCGTACATGTGGGCCTCCGGCAAGGGGCTCGACGAGGTGCTGCGGGAGGCGGAGATGCCGGCCGGGGACTTCGTGCGCTGGTGCAAGCAGGTGATCGACGTGCTCGGGCAGATCGCGGCGGCGGCTCCCCCGGAGGGCTCCAGCGTGGCGAAGACCGCCCGCAAGGCCGTCGACGGGCTGCTGCGCGGCGTCGTGGCCTACTCGTCGGTGGGCTGAACCCGGGCCGTCCGGGCCGCGGCAGGGTCCCGAATCCGCCCCTTCCTGCGCGGATTCGGGACGACCGGCCGAGCGAGGCGGACGACAACCCTCGCCCCCGACCGCCCGCCCCCTTTCCCCTCGACCGGTACGCGCATCCAGTGGCCTCAGTGCGACGGTGCCGGGCGGCGTGCCCGGAGCCGGCCGTGACAGGGGGCGGTGGGCTCGGGAGCGGGTGCTCGCGCGGGCGGTCGTACTCGTGCGCCGGGGTGGCCGCGCGGCCCGGTGAGGATGTGCGCCGGCTGCCGTCGCCCGTCGGCCGCCCCCGGGGCGAGTTCCGGCTGACGCGACGGCGTGCGCGCCGTGAACCCCTGAGCGCGTCCCGTCATGACGCCTCGGCGTCCCCGCGCTCCCCTGCCTCTCCCGGCCCGTCGGGACGACCGCCTCCGTCCCCGCTCGTCGGTCGAGCACCCGTCCGCGAGTTCACCCGTTCCACCGGCGGCCCGGTCCGGCGCGTAGACGGCCCTCGGGGGAGGCGCGACGGGCCCTCGCGTCGTTCGGTTCATCCGTCCCGGTGAGTTCGTCCGTACGCCCGTTCGCCGTTACACACCGTGTTCGAGCGCAATCGGAGTGTGCGAAACGGTCGAGGTTACTCCACGCAGCCGCCCGATTTCAGGCGGTCGCCGAATATGACACAGCGATGATCCGGTCGGACTAAGCTCGCCCGCGGCGCACCGAGTTGGGGTGAATTCGTGCGCCTGTTCCCCATCATTCCGAAGATGCCGACATGTCCCTACAGAGGGTGCCCATATGGTGAGTGTTCAGTCCCCACCCGGTCGCCGCGAACCGGCCCCCGCCCGTGTGCTGGTACCACCGGCGATACTGATGGCCGCGGCGACCGGAGCGGCCGCCGCCCTCGTGGCACCGTCGGCCCGGCTCGCCGTCGGCGTCTGCGGAGCTGTGGCGACCCTTCTGGTGATCGCGAGCGGGGCCCAGTCGGTCCGCCGCGGCCGGCATCTGCGGGAGCTGCGCGCGGAGAAGGACCTGCGCGTCGCCCATCTGGAGCGACGGGAAACCGCTCACGACGAGCAGAACGTCCGCATCGCCCGGTACTTCGTGCCGCAGGCGGTGGAGTGGCTGCGCAAGGGCAGTTCCCCCCGAGAGGTGATGCTGCACTTCGCCGAGGTCGACCCCGCCTTCAACGAACTCGGCGACGGCCAGCGCCAGGTCATCAAGAAGATCCTCGACATCGTCGACCACGAGGAAGCCCTGCGCGACTCGGCCCAGCGCTCCTTCGTCAGCGTCGCCCGGCGCGTCCAGGCCATCGTCCACCAACAGGCCGCGGAACTCAGGGAGATGGAGGAGGACCACGGCCGCAACCCCGAGGTCTTCGACGACCTCCTGCGCATCGACCACGGCAACGCGCTGATCGGCCGCCTCGCCGACTCCGTCGGCGTGCTCGGCGGCGGCCGCCCCGGCCGCAACTGGCCCGGACCGGTCCCCCTCTACAGCGTGCTGCGCGGCGCCATGTCCCGGATCCTGGAGTACCGGCGCATCCAGCTCGACTCCATCGCCAAGGTCAACATCCGCGGTCTCTCCGTCGAACCGCTCATCCACGCGGCCGCCGAACTCCTCGACAACGCCACCCGCTACTCGCCCCCGCAGAGCAAGGTGCACGTCAACGCCGTCGAGGTGCAGACCGGCATCGCGATCGAGATCGAGGACGCCGGCGTCAGCCTCAGCGAGGAGGCCCGCGCCAAGGCCGAACGCATGCTGGAACTGGCCAAGGCCGGCGTCGACATCCAGGACGTCGGCGGCACCCCGCGCCTGGGCCTGGCCGTCGTCGGCCGCCTGTGCACGTCGTTCAACATGCAGGTGTCGCTGCGCACCTCGGCCTACGGCGGCGTCCGCGCCGTGCTGGTCGTGCCCAGCGAGATGCTCACCACCGACCCCGCCCCCGGGTTCGCCCACGGCATCGGCGCCACCTCCGTGCCGCAGATCGACCTGGGCAACATCGAGGGCCCCAAGCGGCCGCCCAAGAAGCGCCGCCCCACCAACCCGCGCATCCCGGCCGGAGTCTCCCTGGACGACGACGAGATCCCGGTCATCACCGAGTGGACCGACAAGGGCCTGCCCCAGCGCCGCAGCAAGGCCACGGTCCCCATCAGCGAGATCTACCGCGAGGCGTACGCGGCCAAGGACGCGGCCGAGGCCGCCGCGCGCGAGGGCAGGCCCGACCCCTTCGCCCAGGCCCGGCCCGAGCCCGTGGCCAAGAAGGACGGCACCGAACCCGGCGTGCACTTCGAGGCCTTCTGGGAGGGCCTGAAGAAGGACATCCCGTCGGACGTCCACCCCACCGACTTCACCCGCAATCCCACCGCATACCTGCACCTGATCGACGACCAGGCCACGACCGGGGCCGACGACGAGGGGGACCTCACGTGATCCAGCAGCGCGCCAACTTCGACTGGCTGCTCAAGGAGCTCTACGACGGAGTTCCGGGCATCGAGATGATCGTCGTGCTGTCGGCCGACGGACTGCGCATCGCCCGCTACGCCGGCGACCCCGACGCAGCCGACCGCGTCGCCGCCGCCTGCGCGGGCCTGCAGAGCCTGGCCGGTGCCGTCGCCCAGGAGATCCACTCCAGCGACGGCGAGATGCAGCTGGTCGTCATCGAACTGAACGGCGGCTACTTCTACCTGATGTCCGCCGGCGCCAACGCCTACCTCGCGGTCCTCGCCGACGTGCGCTGCGAGGCCGGCCGGATGAGCGGCATGATGCGCGACCTCGTGGTCCGCATCGGCGCCCATCTGACCACCCCGCCCCGGTACAACGGGCAGAGCGTATGACGCCTCCGCAACGCCAGCGGCGGCACCCTCTGCCGGAACCTCCCGCCCCGGGCCCGCAGGACGGGGAGCGCAAGAACGTCGAGCGGCTGTACGTCATCTCGGGCGCGGACGGTGAACGCGCCCCCCTCGACCTGGTGACCTTGGTCGTGGCGCACGCCGAACCGCCCTCCTCCGCCACCCCCGAACAGACGGCGGTGCTGAGGATGTGCCAGGCCCCGCTGTCGGTGGCCGAGGTCTCGGCCTATCTCGGCCTGCCGTTCAGCGTGGTGACGGTGCTGCTCACCGAGATGCTGGCGGCCGACCTCGTACAGGCGCGCGCCCCGATCGCCCGGCAGCAGGTTGCCGACCGTTCCCTTCTCGAAGCGGTGATGCATGGACTTCAAAGGCTCTGACACGATCCCCGGACCACGGGCCGAGGATCACCTGCCGCACACCACCACGGCGGCAGCCAAGATCGTCATCGTGGGCGGCTTCGGCGTCGGCAAGACGACCATGGTCGGCTCCGTCAGCGAGATCAGACCGCTGACCACCGAGGAGACCATGACGCAGGCCGGCATCGGCGTCGACGACGACCACGGCTCCGAGTCCAAGACCGCCACCACCGTGGCGATGGACTTCGGCCGTATCCGGATCACGGACCAGATCGTGCTCTACCTGTTCGGCACGCCCGGCCAGGAGCGGTTCTGGTTCCTGTGGCACGGACTGTTCGAAGGCGCGCTGGGCGCCGTCGTCCTGGTCGACACCCGCCGCCTCGAGGTCAGTTACGAGGTCATGGGGCGGCTGGAGGAGCGCGGCGTGCCGTTCGTGGTCGCCGTCAACACCTTCCCCGACGGGCCCCGTTACCCCGTCGACGACCTGCGGTCCGCGCTCGACCTGCCGCCCGAGGTCCCGATCATCGAGTGCGACGTACGCCGCCGGGCCTCCAGCCGTGACGTGCTGATGACCCTGATGCGCTTCCTGCACTCCCTGGCGCTCACCCGCAGCCTCACCTGACCCGCCCCCCCACCCCCGTTCGCCCACAGTTTCGGAGCGACCTCCTGTGACGCCTGAACACCCCCCGACGACCGGCCCGCACGACCTCGCCCTCGACCCGCCCCCCGGCTGCCCCGCGCACGGCAGCGGCCCCGGCGGACTGCACCGCCTCTACGGCCCCGGCGCCGAGGACCTGAACGACCTCTACGAGCGGCTCCGCGAGCAGCACGGCCCGGTGGCACCCGCGCTCCTCCACGACGACGTACCGATCTGGGTGGTCCTCGGCCACGCCGAGAACCTGCACATGGTGCGCGCGCCCTCGCAGTTCACCCGCGACATCCGCGTCTGGAACCCGCTGCGTGAGGGCACGATCAAGCCCGACCACCCGCTGATGCCGCACATCACCTGGCAGCCGATCTGCTCCCACGCCGAGGGCGACGAGCACAAGCGGCTGCGCGGCGCCGTCACCGCGGCCATGGCCACCATCGACGACCGCAGCCTGCGCCGGTACATCTACCGATCCAGCCAGCGCCTGGTCAACCGCTTCTGCGAGGAGGGCCGCGCCGAACTGGTCGGCCAGTTCGCCGAGCACCTCCCGATGGCCGTGATGTGCCACATCCTCGGCATGCCCGAGGAGTACGACGACCGGATGGTGCAGGCCGCCCGCGACGCGCTCAAGGGCACCGACACCGCGATCGCCAGCCACTCCCACGTCATGGAGGCGGTGAGCCGGCTCGCCACCCGCCGTCGCGCCCGGCCCGACGAGGACTTCGCCAGCCACCTCATCGCCGACCCGGCCGGCCTTACCGACGACGAGGTCCGCGAACACCTGCGCCTGGTGCTGTTCGCCGCCTACGAGGCCTCCGTCAACCTGCTCTCCAACGCGCTGCGCATGGTCCTCACCGACCCGCGGTTCGTCGCCCAGCTCAACGGCGGGCAGATGACGGTGCCGGAGGCGGTCGAGCAGTCCCTGTGGGACGAGCCGCCGTTCAGCGCGATCCTCGGCTACTTCGCCAAGCAGGACACCGAGCTGGGCGGCCAGCGCATCCGCAAGGGCGACGGTCTCCTCTTCGCGCCCGCGCCGGCCAACGTCGACCCGCGGGTGCGTCCCGACCTCGCCGCCAACATGCAGGGCAACCGGTCCCACCTCGCCTTCGGCGGCGGCCCGCACGAGTGCCCCGGCCAGGACATCGGCCGCGCCATCGCCGACGTCGGCGTCGACGCGCTGCTCATGCGGCTGCCGGACATCCAGCTCGACTGCGAGGAGGAGGACCTGCGCTGGACGACGTCGATCGCCTCACGGCACCTGACGGAGCTGCCGGTCCGGTTCGAGCCGAAGTCCCAGCAGGACATCGTCGCCAAGCCGAGCCACGGCCTGGTACCGCAGCCGCGCCCCCACCTGCCGCCGATCACCCTCGAACCCCGGCCGGCGCCGGCCGACCCCGCGCCCGCGGGTCCCGGGGCGGCCGCTCCCGCAACGCCGGCCCCGCGCCCGGTGGCTCACGGGACGGCCGCTCCCGCCCCGGCCGCCTCCGGCTCCGCCGCCGCGCCGCGCGCCGCCCAGCCCCTGCCGGGAACCGCACCCCGCCCCGGGGCCGCCCCGGCACCGGCGCCCGCCGCCGCGCCCGCACCGGAACCGGCCCGCGGACCGAACGCCTGGCGCCGCTTCCTGGCCTGGTGGCGCGGCTACTGACCGCCGTCCCAGTCGTCGTACGACGACCAGGCGCCCAGCGTGCGCCCGCTCCGCAGCCGGTGGGCCGTCCCCGTGACCGGATCGGTGAACTCCAGCTCCCGCGCCAGCAGTTGCAGCGGGCGCCGGAAGTCGCCGGCCGGGGCGGGGGCGGCCACCTCGGGATAGAGGGGGTCGCCGAGGATCGGGACGCCCAGCGCGGTCATGTGCACCCGCAGCTGATGGGTCTGCCCGGTCCGCGGCGTCAGCCGGTAGCGGGCCAGGCCGTCCGGCCGGTGCTCGACCAGCTCGACGCGGCTGACCGCGTTCGGCTCGCCCGGCACCTCGCGGGCGGTCAGCGTGCCGCGCTCCTTCACGATCCGGCTGCGTACGGTCACCGGCAGGGCGAGCGCGGGATCGTACGGGGCGACGGCCTCGTACACCTTGCGCACCCGCCGGTCGCGGAACAGGGTCTGGTAGGCGCCGCGCTCCTCGGGGCGCACGGTGAACAGCACCAGCCCGGCGGTGAGGCGGTCGAGGCGGTGGGCGGCGCCGAGCGCCGGCAGGTCCAGTTCGCGCCGCAGCCGTGCCAGCGCGGTCTCGGTGACATGGCCGCCGCGCGGGGTGGTGGCGAGGAAGTGCGGCTTGTCGGCGACGACGACGTGGTCGTCGCGGTACACGACCTCCAGGGGGAACGGCACCGGCTCCTCGGCGGGCAGCTCCCGGTGGAACCACACGAACAGGCCGGGCACGTAGGCCGCGTCCGGCGCCACCGCCCGACCGTCGGCCCCGACGATCCGCCCCGCCGCGAACATCTCCTCGACGAGCCCGGCCCGCGCCGCGCCGAACCGCTCCCGCAGATGCTCCCGCACGGTCGCCCACCGCCCCGTCCCCGGCAGCCGCACCCGCACCGCGTCGACCCCGTCGCGCTGGGGGAGGGGCGAGGGCGGGGGAGGGGTACGGCGTCTCATCGGGACCAAGCGTACGGCGAACGGGGCCGCGGGCCGGCCGACGCGGGAAGGCACGGCACGGCGCGGGAAGGTGCGGAAGGTGCGGGAAGGCGCCGGTGGGGCGGGCGGCCGGTACGGCGGCGGGGGCCGGGCGGGACGGTGATGGCCGGGCTCATGGGAGGCCCGTACGGCGGCGGCCGGTAGGTACGACGGCGGCCGGTAGGTACGACGGCGGCCGGTGTGATGGTGACGGCCGGGCTGACAGGGGTGGCCAGTACGGCGGCGGTGGCCGGTAGGTTCGGCAGCGGTCTGTGTGATGGTGACGGCCGGGCTCATGGGGGTGGCCCGTATGACGGCGGCTGCGGCGGGTACGACGGCGGTGGCCGGTAGGTTCGGCAGCGGTCTGTGTGATGGTGACGGCCGGGCTCATGGGGGTGGCCCGTACGACGGCGACTGCGGCCGGTGCGGCGGCGGTGGCCGGTAATCACCGCGGCGGCCGGGGTGACGGCGGCGGGCCGGGCCCGCGGGGACGGCCGTACGACGACGACGGCGGTCGGCGCCTCGGGGCGGGGCGGGGGCTGCGGTGCAGGGCGGTCGCGGCCGCGTCGTGGTCGCTCGGCGCGGTAGTGCCTTCGGTCTGCGGGGCCGGCGTCACCGCCGGGGCCGGGCATCGCGTCGTCGACGGGGTGCCGGGACGGTCACGGTCCGGAGGGCACCGGCCGGCACGTCCCGCCGTGGACCGGACGGCCGGCGCGTGGGGTGTCCGCACGCGCGGGGCCGTCGGGGACGGCGCGGCCCGCCCTCCGTGTGCGGGCCGCTCGCGGGGGGCTCAGGCCGCCGGTGCCGACCCTTCCTGCTCCTGCTCGACGTTCGCGTTCCACTCGCGCTTGGAGGCCTGCCAGCCGTCCTCGTTGTGGCCGAGCCGCCAGTAGCCGGAGATCGACAGGTCCTCGCGCGGGACCTCGTGCTCGACGCGGAGCAGCCGGCGCAGCTCCTTCACCGCCGCGGCCTCGCCGTGCACGAAGGCGTGCAGTCGGCCCTCGGGGAAGGCGAGCGCCCGGACGGCCTCGACGAGTTTCTCGCCGACGGGCCGGTCGCCGCGGTGCAGCCAGACGACCTCCACGTCGGAGTCGATCTTCTGCTCCTCCTCGGGGCCGGACACCTCGACGAACGCGTGGGCCACGGCACCGGCGGGCAGGGCCTCCAGTGCCGCCGCGATGGCGGGCAGGGCGCTCTCGTCACCGGCGAGCAGGTGCCAGTCGGCGGCCGGGTCGGGGGTGTAGGCGCCGCCGGGGCCCATGAAGCGGACGGTCTCGCCCGGCTGGACGCGGGCCGCCCAGGGCCCGGCCAGGCCCTCGTCGCCGTGGATGACGAAGTCCAGGGTGAGCTGGCGGTGCTCGGCGTCCCAGTGGCGCACGGTGTACGTCCGGGGCACCGGCCACTGCTCGCGGGGGAACTCGGCCCGGATGCGTTCCATGTCGAAGGGTTCCGGGTAGGTCACGCCCTCGGGGGCGAAGAGCAGTTTGACGTAGTGGTCGGTGCAGGTGCCGGCGGAGAACTCGGACAGCCCTTCGCCGCCGAGGACCACGCGCTGCATGTGCGGGGTGAGCCGTTCGGTGCGGACGACCTGCGCGGAATGGGGCTTCCGCGGCTTCCGTGCCGGACGTTCTGCCATGACGGCCTCCCAGTGCGTTTGGTTAGGTTTACCTAAGTTAGCATCCACCCCCCGGTGATGCTCATGGTGGTGTGCGTCGCCCCTCCGACCGAGAGTGACTTTCGGCCACAGAAACAACCATCCGTCCCCGCGAGAACAATGGTTACGCGGCGAGCGTGGTCAGCAGCCGCTGCAACGATCCGCCGAGTCCCCAGCGCTCCGCCAGCCCCTCCAGTGTCGCCGGTTCCCGCGGTGCGCGGGGCAGTGCGGTGTCCACCTCCGGCAGCGGCACGTCGTCGGCGACCCGGACCACCTTCGGCGCGACGGCGAGGTACGGCCGCGCCTCGGTGAGCCGCCGGCGCTGCGTCGGTGTGAGCTTCGCCGCGGGGTCGTCGACCGCCGCCATGATTCCGGCCAGGTCGCCGAACTCGGCCAGCAGCTTGGCCGCGGTCTTCTCCCCGACGCCGGCGACGCCCGGCAGGCCGTCGCTGGGATCGCCGCGCAGCAGCGCGAGATCGGCGTAGCCGCGGCCGTCGACGCCGTACTTCTCGCGCAGCCAGGCCTCGTCCGTCGCCTGGAGCGTCCCGACGCCCTTGAGCGGGTACAGCACCCGCACCCCACGCGCGTCGTCCACCAGCTGGTACAGGTCGCGGTCGCCGGTGACGATGTCCACCGGTCCCTTCGCCCGCGCGGTGAACGTGCCGATGACGTCGTCCGCCTCGTACCCCGCGACGCCCACCCGCGCGATGCCGAGGGCGTCCAGCACCTCCTCGATGACCGGCACCTGCGGCGAGAGCGTGTCCGGGACCACTTCCTCGTCGGGGCCCGCCGTGCGCTCCTCCGCGACCCGGTGCGCCTTGTAGGAGGGGATCAGGTCGACCCGCCACCGCGGCCGCCAGTCGGCGTCCATGCACGCGACCAGTTCGTCGGGCCGGTGGTCCTTGACCAGGCGGTCGATGAAGTCGAGCAGACCGCGTACGGCGTTCACCGGTGTGCCGTCCGGTGCCTTCACCGAGTCCGGGACGCCGAAGTAGGCGCGGAAGTAGAGCGAGGCGGTGTCGAGGAGCATCAGTCGTCCGGTCACGTCACGCATCATGCCCCACCGGAGCCCCCCGCACGGCGTCCGCGTTCACCCCTGTGGAGCTTGTGAGAGCCATGTGAACTGGCCCACTCATGCGTTTGCCCCGGTTCGGTCCGGGCAGGCGCCGCCTCGGAGCGGTGCCGGTTGCGCTTTCAACAGTTAGCGGTCCTCACGAGGTCCTCACGAGGTTCTCGTGCGGTCCCGGCCGTGCGGCACAGGGCCTCAGGGCCCGGTGTCCCTCCGCCCCTGTCCCCGATCAGAGAAGGTACGTGTGTCCTCCAGGCTTGAGGCCGAACATCTCTACAAGGTGTTCGGCAGACGACAGGACGAGGCGGTCGAACGGCTCCGCGGCGGAGCCGACCGGGAGGAGCTGCGCGCCGACGGCACCACCGCCGCCGTCATCGACGCCTCCTTCGCCGTGGACCCTGGCCAGATCTTCGTCGTCATGGGCCTGTCCGGCTCCGGCAAGTCCACGCTGCTGCGCATGCTCAACGGACTGCTGGAGCCCACCGCCGGGCGCGTCCTCTTCGACGGTGAGGACCTGACCGCGCTCAGCGACCGGGACCTGCGCGAGGTCCGCGCCAAGAAGATCAGCATGGTCTTCCAGCACTTCGCCCTCTTCCCGCACCGCAGCGTCCTCGACAACGCCGCCTACGGCCTCGCCGTCCAGGGCGTGCCGCGGGCCGAGCGCGAACGGCGGGCCGCCGAGGCGCTGCGGCTGTGCGGCCTGGCCGGCTGGGAGAAGTCCTGGCCGGACGAGCTCTCCGGCGGCATGCAGCAGCGCGTGGGCCTCGCCCGCGCCCTGGCCACCGACGCCGACCTGCTGCTGATGGACGAGTCCTTCAGCGCGCTGGACCCGCTGATCCGCCGCGACATGCAGGACCAGCTCCTCACGCTCCAGAAGACGCTGAAGAAGACGATCGTGTTCATCACCCACGACCTCAACGAGGCCATGCGCCTGGGCGACCGCATCGCCGTCATGCGCGACGGCCGCGTCGTGCAGAACGGCACCGCCGAGGACATCCTCGTGCGCCCGGCCGACGACTACGTCGCCTCCTTCATCCAGGACGTCGACCGCTCCCGCGTGCTGACCGCCTCCGCGGTCATGGACACCGGCGTCCGCGGCGACGAGGCCGACTGCGACTGCGCCACCGCCACCCCCGACACACCGTTCACCGTCCTGTGCGCGCTCAGCGCCCGGGTGCCGCACCCGGTCGCCGTGCTCGACTCCGGCCGCGGCCTCGTCGGCGTCGTCCCGCGCCGCCGTCTGGTCGGCTTCCTCGGCGACGAGCGGGCCGCGGAGGTCCCCTGCGGCAGTCCGCGCGCCCACGGGAAGGAGGCCGCCCGTGCCTAGGCTGCACCTCGGTGACTGGGTCGACTCCGGCGTCGACTGGCTCGTCGCCCACATGTCCTGGCTCTTCGACGCGCTCAAAGCGGTCGTCGAAGGCATGTACGACGGTCTCGACGGCCTCCTGAACGCCCCCCAGCCCCTGCTGCTCGCGGGCATCCTCGCGGTGCTCGCCTGGTGGCTGCGCGGCCTGGTCGCGGGTGTCCTCGGCTTCGCCGGGTTCGCCCTCATCGTCTCCCTCGATCTGTGGGAGGAGGCCATGTCGACGCTGTCCCTGGTGCTCGTGGCCACGGTGATCGCCCTGGTGATCTCCGTGCCGCTGGGCATCTGGGCCGCCCGTTCCAAGGCCGTCAGCGCGGCCGTGCGGCCGGTCCTGGACCTGCTCCAGACGATGCCGTCGATGGTCCTGCTGATCCCGGCGATCCTGTTCTTCGGCATGGGTGTGCCGGCCGGTGTCGTCGCCACCCTGATCTTCGCCCTCGCACCCGGCGTGCGCATGACCGAACTCGGCATCCGCCAGGTCGACGCCGAGCTCGTCGAGGCCGCCGAGGCGTTCGGCACGACGCCGCGCGACACGCTCCTGCGGGTCCAGCTGCCCCTCGCCCTGCCGACGATCATGGCGGGCGTCAACCAGGTGATCATGCTCGGCCTGTCGATGGTCGTCATCGCCGGCATGGTCGGCACCGGCGGTCTCGGCGGCGCCGTCAACGAGGCCATCGGCCAGCTCGACATCGGCCTCGGCTTCGAGGCGGGCCTCGGCATCGTCGTCCTCGCGATCTACCTGGACCGGATGACCGGCGCCCTGGGCACCCGCATCTCCCCGCTCGGCCGCCGGGCAGCCGCGAAGGCCCGCACCACGGTCTGGTCGTACCGCCCGCGCGCCTCCGTCGCCACGGTCGGCGTGGTCGTCCTCGCCCTCGTCGCCGGCGGCATGGGCGTCTTCGGCTCCGGCTCCGGCAGCGCCGAGGCCTCGGCCGGGAACGTGGGCCGGGGCAAGGAGATCACCATCGGCTACATCCCCTGGGACGAGGGCATCGCCTCCACCTTCCTCTGGAAGGAACTGCTGGAGCGGCGCGGCTTCGAGGTGAAGACCACCCAGTACGCCGCCGGCCCCCTCTATACGGGCCTGGCCACCGGGCAGATCGACTTCCAGACCGACTCCTGGCTGCCCACCACCCACGCCGAGTACTGGAAGAAGTACGGCAAGCAGCTCGACGACCTCGGGCAGTGGTACGGCCCCACCTCCCTCGAGCTGACCGTCCCCTCGTACATGAAGGACGTGAACTCGCTGGCGGACCTCAAGAGCAAGGCCTCCCGCTTCGACGGGAAGATCACCGGCATCGAGCCCAGTGCCGGCATGATGGGCCTGCTCAAGGACAAGGTCCTCAAGCAGTACGGCCTCGACGGCAGCTACGAGGTCGTCGACGGCTCCACCCCGGCCATGCTCGCCGAGCTCAAGCGCGCGTACGCCAAGAAGGAGCCGATCCTCGTCACCCTGTGGTCCCCGCACTGGGCGTACAGCGAGTACGACCTGAAGAAGCTGAAGGACCCCGAGGGCGCCTGGGGCGACGGCGACGGCGTGCACACCCTGGCCCGCAAGGGTTTCGCCGGGGACAACCCCGAGGTCGGCGAGTGGCTCAAGGACTTCTCGATGACCGAGCAGCAGCTCACCGCGCTGGAGGCGCAGATCCAGAAGTCCGGCAAGGGCAAGGAGCAGGACGCCGTCCGCACCTGGCTGAACGACAACCCCGGTCTGCTGGACCAGTGGGCGCCGGTGACCGGCGCGGGGGCGCAGAGCAGGGCGGCCGGGTGACCTGACAGCCCCGCGACCGCCCGGCGAGGGGCGGGCCCGCCGTACACGTCCGACGCGTACGGAGGGCCCGCCCCTCGCGTCGTTCTGCACGGCAACGATCCGGCCAACCACGCAGAGCCACGCCCATGCCCGGACTCGGCCATGTGCCGACCGGGCGTGCCGGTCGCTCCACCAGCGGGGATCGTGGACCGCGACGACACGGGAACACCACGGCCCGTCCGGGCATTGAAGAGGAGAACGCGCGCGACGTCCCCGCCCGGGGTCTCCCGGCGATGATCGACTGGCGCGATCCGTGAGGTCGCTCGTGACGCCGTATGTCCTCGATGTGACGGGCACATGAAACGGTTTGCCGAACATGCGTAGGGTGCAGAGAACTCATCAGAGGACGGGCGCCCGAAGCGGGGCACTCGGTGAGTCGGAGCGACGAGCGAAGGAGGGAGCCGGAGCGATGGGCGACCACAAAGAACAGCCCCTCCGGGTGGGCGCGGCCGTCCGGCGGCGGCGCCGGTCCCTGGACCTCACGCTCGCCGTCGTGGCCGAGCGCAGCGGCCTGTCCGTGCCCTTCCTGAGCCAGATCGAGAACGACCGGGCCCGGCCCAGCACCAGCTCCCTGGAGAAGGTGGCCGACGCGCTGCGCACCACGGCCGTCGAGCTCCTCGCCGCCGCCGACCCGGCGTGCAGCGTCGACGTCGTCCGCGCCGAGCTCGCCGCGCCCGGCCCCGGGCCCCGTTCCCGCTCCCTGGTGCGCGGCCATCACCAGATGCACGCCTCGGAGTTCACCGGCGACCACGAGGCGGGACGCGAGTTCCAGTACCGCAACGACCAGTTGATGTACGTGGCCGACGGCGCCGTGGAGATCGAGGCGGAGGGCCGCGCCTACCGCCTCGGCCGCGGTGACACGCTGTACCTGACCGGCGGGGTGCGCCACCGCTGGCGGGCGACCGTCCCGGACACCCGGGTGGTCGTCGTCGCGGTCGCCGAGCACATCGAGGCGGTCCGGGACCGCAGGCGGTAGCGGCCGGCCCGCGCGTCGGTCAGCGGACGGCGCCGGACGTGGTGCGGTCCGCCGCGCGCCGGGGCGCGTCGTCCGCCGGCCGGGGCGCCGGCAGCACCGGCCGGGGCGCCGCGAGCAGCGTGCCGCCGACCACTCCCCGCACGGTCAGCGCGGCGACGACCGCCCAGACGGCGACCAGGACCACGTACAGCCCCGTCGCGAGGGCCTCGTAGGCGACCAGGCCGGTGTGCCGGGCCAGGGCGGCGGCCCCGGTCACACAGGTGCCGACGGGGAAGGTGAACGCCCACCACGTCATCGTGAAGCCCATCCCGTGCCGCCGGGCCCGCACCACGTGGGCGGTGGCCAGGCACAGCCACAACAGGGCGAACCCCATGACGGGCACGCCGTAGAGGACGGCGAGGACGGCGAAGCCGCGGCTGTCCGGCGCGGGCACCGCCCCCGGCGCGGCCTCCGCGAAGGCGCCGGCGGCCGTCGTGGACTGTCCGAGCGGTCCGAGGACGAAGAAGAGCGTCGGGGTGAGCGCGAGGGGCAGCGGTCCGCCGGTGAGCAGCCGGCCGAAGACCACCGGCAGCATCACGAGCGTGCCGAGCAGGCTCAGACCGAACAGCGCGACACAGGCCAGCAGCAGGGTCTCCCGCGCCTGCCCGGCCGGCAGGTGCGGCACCAGCAGCGGCCCCGACGCCGCCGCCACCATCGGCGCCACCATCGGCAGCAGCCACACCGGCGTGGCCTGCCCCGGCTCGACGCGGTGGCGTACGGCCATGAGGTACGGCACGGTCACGGCGCCGGCCAGACCGACGGCCGTACCGGCGGTGAACAGGACGGCGTCGAGGGCGACGGCCGCCCCGGTGCCGATCCAGTCCCGGCCGACGGTGAGCGTGGCGCCCCCGACGGAGACCAGGGCCATGGCGAGGCAGCCGTAGAAGGGAGCCGCCGCCGGGTCGAGGAGGTGGGCGCGGGCCTGGTCGCGGTGGTGGCGCCAGTGCAGGGCGCGCGCGACGAGCAGGGTCAGCAGCAGGGCGAGCGAGAGGGCCCAGAGGGCGGTGCAGGCCTGCCTCGGCGCCGGCCGGGGCAGTGCGGAGCCGGCCGTGGCCACGACGGCGGTGCCCATGACGGTGGCGTACCAGTTCGGGCCGAGATGGCGCACGGCGGTGATCATGGTCCCACCCTGACGCCCGCAGGCGCCCGCGACCAGGGAGGATGTGTCTATGGGGGCATAAACTGGGCTTATGGCCAGTGGGCAGACGGAGACAGGGACAGGCACGGAGGAGGGGGCGCGTGCGCCGGGGCCGCCGGGGCCGCCGGGACCGGCGGGACCGGCGGGCTCGATCGCGCACCGGGTTCCGGACCTCGGGGCGCTGGAACTGCTGCTGGCGGTGGCCCGGCTGGGCAGCCTGGGCGCGGCCGCGCGGGAGCTGGGCATCACCCAGCCGGCCGCCAGCAGCCGGATCCGCTCCATGGAACGGCAGCTCGGGGTGGCCCTGGTGGACCGTTCGCCACGGGGTTCCCGGCTCACCGACGCGGGGGCGCTGGTCACGGACTGGGCACGCCGGGTCGTCGAGGCCGCGCAGGCCTTCGACGCGGGCGCGCAGGCGCTGCGGGACCGGCGGGACTCGCGGCTGCGGGTCGCGGCCAGCATGACCATCGCCGAGTACCTGCTCCCCGGGTGGCTGCTCGCCCTGCGCGCGGAGCGGCCGGACACCGCGGTGTCGCTGCTCGCGGGCAACTCCACCGCGGTGGCGGAGCGGCTGCTGGCCGGGGAGGCGGACCTGGGCTTCGTGGAGGGGCTGACGGTGCCGTCCGGGCTCGACTCGGCGGTCATCGCCCACGACCGCCTGATCGTCGTCGCCGCGCCCGCCCATCCGTGGGTCCGGCGGCGGCGCCCGCTGGCCGCGCGGGAGCTGGCGTCGACCCCGCTGATCCTGCGGGAGAAGGGGTCGGGCACCCGGCAGGTGCTGGACGCGGCCCTGGGCGGTCTGGCCCGGCCGCTGATCGAGCTGTCCTCGACGACGGCGGTCAAGGCGGCGGCGGTCAGCGGGGCGGGGCCGGCGGTGCTGAGCGAGCTGGCGGTGGGGGAGGAGCTGGCGATGCGGCGGCTGGTCAGGGTGCCGGTGGAGGGGGTGCTGCTGGCGCGTGACCTGCGCGCGGTGTGGCCGACGGGGCATCGGCCCACGGGGCCGGCGCGGGAGTTGTTGTCGTTGACGCGGGGGTGAGGGGCGGGGGCGGTGGGGGTTTCTTCGCCCCCGCCGCCCCTTCCCTCCCCGACTCTCGACTTCGCTCGAGCGGGGGGACCCCCATCGTCCCCGGGGGCTGCCGCCCCCGGACCCCCGCTGTCGGCCCTGAACGGGCCTCGTCCTCAAGCGCCGGACGGGCTAGTGGTGGCGGGGGCCGGTGGTGACGGAGGCCCCTCCGGCACCCCCGCCTGCCGCCGCCACCAGCCCCCGCATCACCCGTACGTCCTCGTCCATCTCCGGGTGCCACTGCACCCCCAGCGCCCACCCGCCGGCGTCGGGTGTCAGTTCCACGGCCTCCACCGTGCCGTCCGTCGCGTGCGCCGCCGGGACCAGGTCCGTGCCGAGGCGGTCCACGGCCTGGTGGTGGTAGGTCGGCACGGAGGTCTCCTCCGGGACGAGAGCGGCGTACAGAGTGCCGGGTACCGGCTTCACCGGGTGCCGGCCGAAGACGCCGACGGACTCCGCGTGCCCCTCCAGGTGCTGCACCAGCGTGCCGCCGACGGCGACGTTCAGCAGTTGCATGCCCCGGCAGATGCCCAGCAGGGGGACGCCCGCGGCCAGTGCCGCGCCGATCAGGGCGAGCTCCCAGACGTCCCGCTCCCGCGCCGGCGGGCCGGTACGGGGGTCGCGTCCGGCGCCGTAGCGGAGCGGCTCCACGTCCGGGCCGCCCGCGATCACCAGACCGTCCAGTCGCGCCACGGTCGCCGCCGCGTGCTCGGGCGCGTCCGGCGGGAGCATCGCGGCCAGCCCGCCCGCCCGCTGCACGAGCCGCGGATACCCGGCCGGCAGCAGCGCCGCGTCCAGCTCCCAGACGCTCCAGCGGGCCCCGGCCTCCAGATACGTGCTGACGCCGATCAACGGCCTGCCCGTCACCCTCGCCATGCCTCGCTCACCCCCTCGTTCGAATGGACGCGGATCGAACCATTGGAGCATGCCCGGTGTGTCCGGCCGTCACGCCAGGAAGCCCCTGAGCAAGGCGGCCGTTCCGGCGCAGTGCTCCCGCATGACCTCCCGCGCCCCGGCCGGGTCGCCGTCCAGCACGGCCTCCACCAGGGCCGCGTGCTGGCGCTGCGAGTGCTCCAGGTTGCGCACGAGCAGCGGGATGCAGTCCAGCAGGTCGTTCACCGTCGCCCGGACCGCCGCGTACTGCGCGGTCAGCGACGGGGAGCCGCACAGCTCGGCCAGGGTGAGGTGGAGCAGGGTGTCCCGGCGGCGGTAGTCGGTGAGCGGTGCGTCCCGGGTGCGGGCCAGCGCCCGGCGCAGCCGGCTCCGCTGCTCCTCGGTGAGACCGTGCTCCGCGCACAGCCCGGCGGCCCCCACCTCGAGCACCTCCCGGAAGCGCAGCACGTCCTCGATGTCGGTCGCGGCGACCCGCCGCCGCAGCTCGTCCTGCCCGGCCGCGTCCGCGCGCGCCAGCACGAACGTTCCGCCGTACCGGCCGCGGCGGGACTCCACCAGCCCCTGCTCCTGGAGCACCTTGAGCACCTCGCGCAGCGTCACGCGGCTGATCCCGAGCCGCTCCGCCAGGTCCCGCTCGGCCGGCAGCCGCTCCCCGCCCGGCACCAGGCCCAGCCGGACGACCTGGAGGATCTGCTCCAGCGCCTCCTCGAAGCCGTTCCCCGCCCGCACCGGCCGCAGCACCGGCGCCAACCGGTCGTCCGCGCCGCTGTCAGCGTCCACCGGCATCTGGCCGCGCCCCCTTCCCAAGCAATGGTTCTCACCCATACCTTAGGCTCCCGGCCGCCCCGCGAACCCGCCAGATCCCCGCACACCGCAGCGCAGAGGAAGCCTGAGGAGGCCCTCCCGTGGCAGACCGCACACCCCCGCTCGCCGTCGAGGAACTGCACGCCCTCGTCGCGGGCGGTGAGATCGACACTGTCGTCCTGGCCTTCCCCGACATGCAAGGGCGTCTCCAGGGCAAGCGGTTCGCCGCCCGCTTCTTCCTCGACGAGGTCCTCCACCACGGCACCGAGGGCTGCGCCTACCTGCTCGCCGTCGACACCGAGATGAACACCGTCGACGGGTACGCGATGTCCTCGTGGGACAACGGCTACGGCGACTTCGCCCTCCACCCCGACCTCGCCACCCTGCGCCGCGTGCCCTGGAACGCGGGTACGGCGATGCTGATCGCCGACCTCGCCTGGCACGACGGCTCCCCGGTCGCCGCCGCCCCCCGGCAGATCCTGCGCCGCCAGCTCGACCGCCTCGCCGAGCTGGGCCTCACCGCCCAGGTCGGCACCGAGCTGGAGTTCATCGTCTTCAACGACACCTACGAGCAGGCGTGGGACTCCGGATACCGGGGGCTCACGCCGGCCAACCGGTACAACGTCGACTACTCCATCCTCGGCACCGGCCGCGTCGAGCCCCTCCTGCGCCGCCTGCGCAACGACATGGCCGGCGCCGGCCTCACCGTCGAGTCCGCCAAGGGCGAGTGCAACCCCGGCCAGCACGAGATCGCCTTCCGCTACGACGAGGCCCTGGTCACCTGCGACCAGCACGCCGTCTACAAGACCGGGGCCAAGGAGATCGCCGCCCAGGAGGGCGTCTCGCTGACCTTCATGGCCAAGTACAACGAGCGCGAGGGCAACTCCTGCCACATCCACCTCTCCCTCGCGGACGCCGACGGCACCAACGTCATGGCCGGCTCCGCCGAGGACCCGCACGGCATGTCCGACACCATGCGCCACTTCCTCGCCGGACAACTGGCCGCCCTGCGCGACTTCTCCCTCCTCTACGCCCCCAACATCAACTCCTACAAGCGGTTCCAGCCGGGCTCCTTCGCGCCGACCGCCGTCGCCTGGGGCCACGACAACCGCACCTGCGCCCTGCGCGTCGTCGGCCGCGGCCGCTCCCTCCGCTTCGAGAACCGGCTGCCCGGCGGCGACGTCAACCCGCACCTCGCGGTGGCCGGCCTGGTGGCCGCCGGACTGCACGGCGTCGAGCGCAAGCTGGAACTGCCCGACCCCTGCCCCGGCAACGCCTACACCGCCGGCCACGCCCACGTCCCCACCACCCTGCGCGAGGCCGCCGAGCTGTGGGAGAACAGCCCGATCGCGCGGGCCGCCTTCGGCGACGAGGTCGTCGCCCACTACCGCACCATGGCCCGCGTCGAGCTGGAGGCCTTCGACGCCGCGGTCACCGACTGGGAGCTGCGCCGCTCCTTCGAACGCCTGTGAAAGGTCACCCCGTGCCCGATCCGCACGACAGCGACAGCGACGGCGCCCCCCTCGCGGCGGACCCGCACCAGCTGACGGTCCTCAACCCCGCCACCGAGGAGGTCATCGCCACCGTCCCCGCCGCCGACGCCGCCGACGTCGACCGCGCGGTCGCCCGCGCCGGCGCCGCCCAGGCGGTCTGGGCCGCCGCCGCCCCCGCCGACCGCGCCCGGCTGCTGCGCCGCTTCGCCGACGTCGTCGACGCGCACGTCGACGAACTGGCGCTGCTGGAGGTCCGCGAGGCCGGCCACCTCCTCGGCAACGCCCGCTGGGAGGCCGGCAACGCCCGTGACCTGCTGCTCTACGCGGCGGGCGGCATCGAACGCCTCCTCGGCCGGCAGATCCCCGTCCCCGGCGGCTGGAACGTCACCTTCCACGAACCCCTCGGCACGGTCGGGGTGATCGCCCCCTGGAACTTCCCGATGCCCATCGCCGCCTGGGGCTCCTTCCCGGCACTCGCCGCGGGCAACGCCGTCCTCCTCAAGCCCGCCGAGACCACCCCGCTCACCGCCCTGCGCCTGGCCGAACTGGCCCTGGAGGCGGGGCTGCCCGAGCACCTCTTCCAGGTGCTGCCCGGACACGGCCGCATCACCGGCCGCGCCCTGGTCGACCACCCGGACGTCGCGAAGATCGTCTTCACCGGGTCCACCCGCACCGGCCGCGAGATCATGGAGCGCTGCGCCCGGCACATCAAGCCCGTCACCCTCGAACTCGGCGGCAAGAGCCCCAACGTCGTCTTCGCCGACGCCGACCTCAAGGCCGCCGTCGACCCCTTCTCCTTCCTCGACAACTCCGGCCAGGACTGCTGCGCCCGCACCCGCATCCTCGTCCAGGAGACGGTGTACGACGAGGTCGCCGACCTCCTCGCCCGCGAACTGTCCGCCGTGGTGGTCGGCGACCCGGCGGACGAGGACACCCGGATGGGACCGCTGATCTCCCGTCAGCAGGTCGAGCGCGTCCGGTCGTTCGTGCCGGACGACGCCCCCGCGCTGCGCGGCAGCGCCCCCGACGGCCCCGGCTTCTGGTTCCCGCCGACCGTGCTCACCGGGGAGCGGCCCGACTCCGCCGCCGCCCGCGAGGAGATCTTCGGCCCCGTCGCCGTCCTGCTGCCGTTCACCGACGAGCAGGACGCGATCCGCCTCGCCAACGACACCCCCTACGGCCTCTCCGGCTCCCTCTGGACCCGGGACGTCGGCCGCGCCCTGCGCGTCGCGCAGGCCGTGCGCGCCGGGAACCTGTCCGTCAACTCCCACTCCAGCGTGCGCTACTGGACCCCGTTCGGCGGCTTCAAGCAGTCCGGCGTCGGCCGTGAGCTGGGCCCGGACGCCCTGACCGCCTTCACCGAGACCAAGAACGTCTACCTCAGTACGGAGGGCCCCGCACAGTGACCCCTGAGACCTCACCGACCGTCTGCCGCCGACTGGTCGGCCGTACCGCCGTCATCACCGGGGCCGGCAGCGGCATCGGCCTCGCCACCACGCGCCGCCTCGCCTCCGAGGGCGCCCACGTCGTCTGCGGAGACATCGACGAGACCCGCGGCAAGGCGGCCGCCGACGAGGTGGGCGGCACCTTCGTGAAGGTCGACGTCACCGACCCCGACCAGGTCGAGACCCTCTTCCGCACGGCGTACGACACCTACGGCAGCGTCGACGTCGCCTTCAACAACGCCGGCATCTCCCCGCCCGACGACGACTCCATCCTGGAGACCGGCCTGGAGGCCTGGAAGCGCGTCCAGGAGGTCAACCTCACCTCCGTCTACCTGTGCTGCAAGGCCGCCCTGCCCTACATGCGGCGCCAGGGCCGGGGCTCCATCATCAACACGGCGTCCTTCGTGGCCCGGATGGGCGCGGCCACCTCGCAGATCTCGTACACGGCGTCCAAGGGCGGCGTCCTCGCCCTGTCCCGCGAACTCGGCGTGCAGTTCGCCCGGGAGGGCATCCGCGTCAACGCCCTCTGCCCCGGACCGGTCAACACCCCGCTGCTCCAGGAACTGTTCGCCAAGGACCCCGAGCGGGCCGCCCGCCGCCTCGTCCACATCCCGCTGGGCCGGTTCGCCGAGGCCGAGGAGATCGCCGCCGCCGTCGCCTTCCTCGCCAGCGACGACTCCTCCTTCGTCAACGCCACCGACTTCCTCGTGGACGGCGGGATCTCCGGCGCCTACGTCACCCCCCTGTAGGCGCCCCGGCCACCGGCCACCGGGCCCGCGTGTCCCGCTCGCCGGGTGCCGGGCCCGCGTCCTGCCCGCCGGCCGCCGGGCCCGCGTCCTGCCCGCCGGCCGCCGGGCCCGCGTCCCGCCCGCCGGGTGTCGGGCCCGCGGGTCGGCCGCCGGGCCCGCGGGTCGGCCTACAGGAAGGTGCGCCCCTCGCCCCGGTACGTGGGCACCGTCGCCGTCACCACGTCCCCCTCGACCAGGTGCAGCACGTCGAACCGCTCGCACAGCTCACCGGCCTTCGCGTGCCGGAACCACACCTTGTCGCCGATCAGCAGATCGTCGGCGGGGGAGCCGAGCAACGGCGTCTGCACCTCGCCGGGACCCTCCTGGGGGTCGTAGCGGAGTCCCTCCGGCAGGTACGGCACCGGCAGCCGGTCCGGTCCGGCCGCGCCGGAGGCCGGGTACCCGCCGCCGAGGACGGTGACCACCCCCACCCCCGGCCGCCGCACCACGGGCTGCGCGAAGAGGGCGGCCGGACGGCCGCTGAACGAGGTGTAGTGGTCGAACAGCCGCGGCACGTACAGCCCCGAGCCCGCCGCGATCTCGGTCACCGCCTCCTCGGCGGCCGTGTGCTGCACGCTGCCGGTGCCGCCGCCGTTGACGAACTCCAGGTCCGGCGCCACCGCCCGCACCGCCCGCACCACGGCCGCACGGCGCTCGGCGAGCTCCCGGCGCGCGGCGGCCTGCATCAGCCGCACCGCGCGCGACCGCAGCGGCCGTCCGGCGACCGCGTCGCCGACCCCGGCGATGTGCCCCTCGTACGCCATGATCCCCACCAGCCGGAACCCCGGCCGCCGGGCCACCGACCGGGCCAGGTCGGCGACCTGGGCGGGGGAGTGCAGGGGCGAGCGCCGCGCGCCGACCCGCACCCGCCCGCCGAGCATCCTCAGCGAGGTGTCCAACTCCAGGCAGACCCGCACCACTTCGCGTCCGTCGGCCCGCGCGGAGTCGATCAGGTCGAGCTGGGCGACGTCGTCGACCATGACGGTCACCGCCTCGGCGAGCTTGGCGTCGCCGGCGAGTTCCGCGAAGCCGGACCGGTCCGCCGACGGATACGCGAGCAGGACGTCGTCGTATCCGGAGCGCGCCAGCCACAGCGATTCGGCCAGGGTGAAGGACATGACGCCCGCGAAGCCGTCCTTCGCCAGGACGCGTTCCAGCAGGGCGCGGCAGCGGACGGACTTGCTCGCGACGCGGACCGGCTTGCCTCCCGCCCGGCGGACGAGATCGTCCGCGTTGGCATCGAAGGCGTCGACGTCCACGAGGGCGAGCGGTGCGTCCAGGTGGGCGGTGGCCCGGTCGTAACGGGCCCGGTCGGTGGCGCGCGCAGTCATGGACGCAGCCTGCCAGACCGGATTACCGCGGGGTAGGGGGATGATCCGGGCAGATGCCCCGGGGTCCCGGGACTGGTTCCCGTTCGCGCGGCGACAAGCCGTAGAGTGACGCGCACGCACGGACGAGCGGCTCCGGCCCGGCAGCCGCGCCGGGATGCCGGCCCGCCCGTGCGGGTATGCGTGCCCTGACGGACCGTACGTCCGCGCCGGGCCGCCCTGGGCACGAACAGCGAGCGCCCGCGCAGAAGAACGACGGCCCGGGACGAGGAAACGGGGGGTGCATGAGCACGGACGCACGCCGCGCCCCGGTCCCCCCGCGCCCGTCCGCCCCACCCCCCGCCGGTACCCCACAGACCCCGGACACGCCCGCCGCCGCCGCGACGCCGCCGCACCCCACGGCCCCGCCGCGCCCGGCCCGCCCACCGAGGGCGGGGGCACCCGAGGACGAGGAGACGCCGGAAACCCCCGCCCGCGCCGAGTCGCCCCCGCCCCCGCACGGCGACGGCCCGGAGCGGCCGACCGGGGCCGGGGGCGCCGCCGACACCGGTCGGGACACCGCAGGGGCCGGGCCCGCCCGTCCCTCCGCCGGGACCGGCGCTCCCGACGTGCGCCCGAACGGCACCCGCCCCGCCGGCCCGCACGCCACGGACACCCCCAGGCCCCCCGGCTCCGGCCCCGCGTGGACCCCGCTGCCCCGGACCTGGGCGCCCAGCCCCGCCGAGTCTCCCCGGGAGGCCCTGTCCACGGCCGTGCCCGGACACCGGGCCGGCCAGGAGGCGGGACCCGCCTGGACGCCCACGACACCGGTACGGCAGTCGCCCTCGGGGGAGGCCGCGCAGTCCCCGCGGACACCCACCGCCCCGCCTGCACGCAGCGGCTCCGCCGAGCAGGCCGCGCAGTCCCCGCGGGCGTCGTCCGCCACGCCTGTACGTGGAGGCGTCCCCGAGCGGGACACACGGACCCCGCGGGTGTCGTCCGCCCCACCCACGCGTGGCGTCCCCGAGCGGGACGTGCAGTCCCCGCGGGTGTCGTCCGCCCCACCCGTGCGTGGCGTCCCCGAGCAGGACGTACAGGCCCCGTGGGCGTCGACCACCGCGCCCTTGCGGCGGGAGTCCTCCGAGGACGACTCCCGGCCGGCCTGGACGCCGACGGCGCCCGTGCGGCTCCCCGAGGTCGACGGGCCGGACGTGTCCGGGGCCGTGCGGGTGCCGAGGCCCGGCGGGGCGCCGGAGACGGCGGCCCGGTCCGCCGGCCCGGTCGGGCCCGACCCGGCGTTCTCCTGGAGCGCCCCGACGGCACCGGGCGCCGCGCCCCGCGCCACCCGGCCCGTCATCAGGTTCGCTCGGCCCGAGGGGTACCGGGACCTGCCGCGGCCCCGGCGGAGCCGGACCGTCGCGGCCGCCGCCTGTGTCGTCCTCGGGCTCGGACTCATCGGCGGAGCCGTTACCGGCAGCTGGCTCGTCGGCGACACCGCGGACGCGGGCGAGCGGGGGGCCTACGCCACGGCCGGCGGCCTGTGGCACAACGTCCCCGTCGACCAGCTGTTCCCGCCCACCGTCGACGGACAGGGCGCGGGCCCCGGCGGCGCCGACCGCACCTGGACGCGGATCGCCGTCGCCCCGGACGGCGGCTGCGCCGACGCCTTCGACCCGCTGCTGCTCAAGACGCTCGCCCCGGTCGGCTGCACCCGCCTGCTGCGCGCCACCTACACCGACGCCACCCAGAGCTACGTCACCACCGTCGGCCTGCTGTTCACCAAGGCCGACGCGGCCGGTATGCGCGCGCTCGACGCCCGGTTCGCGAAGGAGGCCCTCGCCGCCCGCACCGACCTGATCCCCCGCCCGTACGCAGCCGAGGACACCGTCGCCGCCGCCTTCGGCGACCAGCAGCGCGCCTCGTGGACGATCTCCGTCCTCACCGACGCGCCCGTCGTCGTCTACGCCGTCTCCGGCTGGGCCGACGGCCGTACGGTCGCCACGCCGCAGCCCGCCGCACAGGCCACCGCGTCCGGCGCCACCACGTCCCCCGCCCAGGGCGGCCTGGGGCACGAGGCGAAGGGCCTCGCCGACCGCATCGAGCGCGCCCTGCGCAGGACCGCCGTCTCGCCCTCGGAGCAGCCCTCATGAGCAGCAGCCGTACGAGCCGAACGACGAGGACGCACCGGGCCGGCCTGCTGTGCTGCCTCCTGGCCGCCTCC
This sequence comes from Streptomyces sp. NPDC003247, assembly GCF_042888135.1. Taxonomy (NCBI): domain Bacteria; kingdom Bacillati; phylum Actinomycetota; class Actinomycetes; order Kitasatosporales; family Streptomycetaceae; genus Streptomyces; species Streptomyces sp. NPDC003247. Next base: position 245,583 of record NZ_JBIAPF010000008.1, on the reverse strand, counting down.
CTCGCCCTGCTGCCCGCCGCCCCCGCGCACGCCGACGGCATCCGCGCCCAGCAGTGGGCGCTGGAGGCCCTGCACACCGACGAGGTCTGGCAGACCACCAAGGGCGCGGGCGTCACCGTCGCCGTCCTCGACACCGGAGTCGAGGCCGACCACCCCGACCTCGACGGCAACGTCCTGCCCGGCAAGGACCTCGTCGGCTTCGGCGCACAGGACGGCGACCGCGCCTGGGCCCGCCACGGCACCGCGATGGCCGGCATCATCGCCGGCCACGGACACGGCACCGGCGGCGCCGACGGCGTCATGGGCATCGCCCCGGAGGCCACGATCCTGCCCGTCCGCGTCATCCTGGAGGACGGCGACCCGGCCCGCACCAAGGCCCGCACCACCCGCGGCAACGCCCTCGCCGAGGGCATCCGCTGGGCCGCCGACCAGGGCGCCGACGTCATCAACCTCTCCCTCGGCGACGACTCCGCCTCCGCCCACCCCGAGCCCGCCGAGGACGAGGCCGTCCAGTACGCCCTGAGCAAGGGCGCCGTCGTCGTCGCCTCGGCCGGCAACGGCGGCGAGAAGGGCGACCACATCTCCTACCCGGCCGCCTACCCGGGCGTGATCGCCGCGACCGCCGTCGACCGCTACGGCACCCGCGCCTCCTTCTCCACCCGCCGCTGGTACGCCACGGTCAGCGCCCCCGGTGTCGACGTCGTCATCGCCGACCCGGACCACAAGTACTACGAGGGCTGGGGCACCTCCGCCGCGGCGGCCTTCGTCTCCGGCGCCGTCGCCCTGGTCAAGGCCGCCCACCCGGGCCTGACCCCGGCGCAGATCAAGAAGCTCCTGGAGGACACCGCCCGCAACGCCCCCACCGGCGGCCGCGACGACTCCCGCGGCTTCGGGTTCATCGACCCGGCCGCCGCCATCGAGGCCGCCGCCACCCTCGCCCCGGAGGGGCTGCGCTCGGCCTCGTACGGGGAGGAGTACTTCGGCCCCGGTCCAGACACCGAGGCGGGCGAGGACGAGCCGAGCTGGGCCGGCCCGCTCGCCGGCGGTACCGGGGGAGTGCTGCTGGTGGCCGCGGTGGTGCTGTGGCGGGGCCGCCGCGAGCGGGAGCCGTACGACATCACCTTGTGAGTCGGCGCGAGCGGGAGCGAGCCGTACGACATCGCCTCGTGAGACGCCGCGAGCGGGAGCCGTACGGCTTCGCCCCGTGAGACACCGCCCGCCGGCCGTGTGCCCCGGCCTCGGGCGCGGACGGCCGACCGTCAGGCGTCCGTGAACGCCGTCACCGCCGCCTTCGCCGCCGCCTCGACCAGCGTGACGCCCACCGCCTGGGTCGTGTTGCCGTTCGACAGCACGGCCACCAGGAAGTCCCGCCCGCCGGCGGTCACCCGGCCGATGCTGTTGACGTCCCACAGACCGGTCGTGCTCCGTGCCAGCCACCCGTTCTTCAAGGCCCAGGCGGAGGCATCGGCGGCGGCCGAGACGCCCCAGTCCTGATCGGCGGCGATCGCGCCCATCAGCTCCTGGAGGTACGCCCGGGACGCCTCGCTCAGCTCCGAGTCCTCCCCGAACACCTGCTGGAGCAGGACCAACTGGTCGGCGGCCGTCGTCTGGGTCAGCCCCCACAACGCCCCGTCGCCGCCCTCCGTCGCCGTCAGCCCGAACCGCTCGTTCGCCGCGTCCAGCCCCGCGCCCTGCCCGATCGCGTCCCACAGCGCCGACGCCGACTCGTTGTCGCTGTTCTCGATCATCGCGGTGGCGTACGCCTTCTCCTGCGCGGTGAGCACCCGGCCGTCGTCCTGCGCCTGGAGCAGCAGCGCCGCCAGGATGTCCACCTTGACGATGCTCGCCGTGTCGAAGGGCTCCGTGCCGTACGTGGCGCTGTCCCCGGAGTCCACGTCGAGCACGGCCACGGACAGCGCCGCGTCCCCCGGCACGGTCACCGCCCCCATCGCCTCCGCCAGCATCGCGTCCCGGTCCACCTCGGGCTCGGACTCGGCCACGGACGCCACGGACGCCTCCCCACTCGCCGGAACCGACGCCGCGGCCGACGGCGTCCCCGACGACGATACGGCGCCGGAACCGGAGAGCGGATGCGCCCTCACGTACACGGTCCCGCCCGCCGTGGCACCGAGGACGGCCACGCAGGCCAGCGTGGAGTAGAGGAGGGGACGGCGCCGGGGCGGCCGAGCGCGACGGCTGCGACGTGCTCTGGAGGACTCCATGCCCGCGATGCTGGGGGCGGTGCCTGTGCCTTCCGTTAGGCGAACGTTAGATCTGCGTCAGGGAAACCTGAGAAACCCGTGAGAGGCGTCACCGCCGTGTTTCCGGCCCCGCACAAGACCAGCAGCATCCCCCCGATAGGGTCGGTGACCGTGGCGAACAAGAACATTCCCGACCCCGGCTTCTCCGACGACGACGGCTCCGCCGACCCCCGGCTGAGCGCCGCGCTCGCCGCCTGGGCCGAGGACCGCACCGCCGTGGGACCGGTGCTGGAGGCGCTCAGGGGCGCCCGGCTGCTGGTGCCGGTGGTGGCCGTGCTCGGGGAGGTCGAGGAGGACGAGAACGGACTGCGCCGCGAGAAGACCAGCGACATGGCGGTCCCGACCCTGAAGGCCGGCCGGCGCACCGCCCTGCCCGCCTTCACCTCCACCGGCTCGCTCGCCCGCTGGGACCCCGAGGCCCGCCCCGTCGCCGTACCCCTGCACCAGGCGCTCCAGGCCGCCGCGCACGAGAAGGCGGACACCGTGGTGCTGGACATGGCCGGACCGGTGGCGTTCGAACTGACGGGACCGGCGCTGCTCGCCCTCGCCGAGGGACGCACCACGACCGACCCGCTCGACGACCCCGCGGTGGTGGAGGCGGTCCGGGCCGCCGTCGCCGCCGAGCCCGCCGTCCTCCGCGCCCACCTCGGGCCGGGCCGGTCCGACGGCATCCTGGCCCTCGTCCTGGACCCGGCCGCCGCCCCCGCCGAGGCCGCGCGGGCCGTCGCCCGTCGCCTGGCCGCCGACGAGACACTGAGGGCCCGCCTGGTGCGCGGTCTCGACCTGGCACTGCTGCCGGCCGGGACGACGCCTCCGGGCGAGCCCCTGTACGTGAGGAAGCCGGCCTAGGGCGCTGGCGCCCTAGCCGTAGACCGGACCGGTGTACTTTTCGCCCGGCCCCTGGCCCGGCTCGTCCGGGACGATCGACGCCTCGCGGAACGCCAGCTGGAGCGACTTCAGGCCGTCCCGCAGCGGCGCCGCGTGGAAGGAGCTGATCTCGGTCGTGCTCGCGTCCAGCAGTCCGGCGAGGGCGGTGACCAGCTTGCGGGCCTCGTCCAGGTCCTTGTACTTGTCGCCCTCCTCGGTCAGACCGAGCTTCACGGCGGCGGCGCTCATCAGGTTGACGGCGACCGTCACGATCACCTCGACCGCGGGGACCTCGGCGATGTCGCGGGTCATCTCGTCGAAGTCGGCGGCGCCTGCCGTCTCGGGGGTGTCCGGGGAAGGGGTCTCACTCATGCCCCACACGATAGGGCCCACCGGGCGCCCCCTTGACAGCAGGAGGCGGGAGACACCGGATTCGCGCCCGCCTCCATGAGCTGCTAATCTCGTGTAACGACCGGTCGGACACGCATGCGCCCCAGCAGGTGGGCCCGACCCGCAAGTGGAGGCTCCGAACTCCCACCCGACCACCCTCACGGGCGGCGGGTCACCCGGTCAGGCGGCCGCCATCGTTCCGTACGGACGATGGAGTCGCCCGGTAGTGCGCCCCGCGATCCTCGCGACGGTGCTCCGGTAGTGCTTGGAGCCCCGCATGTGATCGTTCGGGGCATTTTTTGTGCTTCGGCGTGGTTACAAGCCTGACGAACACAGACGTTACGCGGCCGTCCGCCAGACCGCCGCGTGGTGCTACCGAGGAGGATCCATCAGCGCCGAGCCCCGCATCAACGACCGGATTCGCGTTCCCGAGGTGCGACTTGTCGGTCCCAGTGGCGAGCAGGTCGGCATCGTGCCGCTCGCGAAGGCACTGGAGCTTGCGCAGGAGTACGACCTGGACCTGGTCGAGGTCGCGGCGAACGCCCGCCCGCCGGTCTGCAAGCTCATGGACTACGGGAAGTTCAAGTACGAGTCGGCCATGAAGGCCCGTGAGGCGCGCAAGAACCAGGCGCACACGGTCATCAAGGAGATGAAGCTCCGGCCGAAGATCGACCCGCACGACTATGACACCAAGAAGGGTCACGTCGTCCGGTTCCTCAAGCAGGGCGACAAGGTCAAGATCACGATCATGTTCCGTGGTCGCGAGCAGTCCCGGCCCGAGCTGGGCTACCGACTGCTGCAGCGTCTCGCGGAGGACGTCCAGGACCTCGGCTTCGTGGAGTCGAACCCGAAGCAGGACGGCCGCAACATGATCATGGTCCTCGGTCCGCACAAGAAGAAGACCGAGGCGATGGCCGAGGCTCGCCAGGCGCAGGAAGCCCGCAAGGCGGAGGCGAAGGCCAACCCCGGTCGCTCGCAGAACCCCGCGGACTCCGAGGCGCCCGCCGAGGAGCCTGCCGAGGCGCCCGCCGAGGCGTGACCCCCGGGACGGAAGTCCCAGGACGTAACCGATACAAGAGCGACGCTCCACCGTGCCCGGTTTTCGCGACCGGGCACCGGAGCGCCACCGACGAGGAGAGAACGGCGCCATGCCGAAGAACAAGTCGCACAGCGGTGCCAGCAAGCGCTTCAAGGTCACCGGCTCCGGCAAGGTGCTCCGCGAGCGCGCCGGCAAGCGCCACCTGCTCGAGCACAAGTCGTCCCGCGTGACGCGTCGCCTCACCGGCAACGCCGAGATGGCCCCGGGCGACGCCGCGAAGATCAAGAAGCTTCTCGGCAAGTGACGTCCGGCGCGGACACCGCGCCTGACATCTGACCGGGACCCAATCGTTTCCGGGCCGTGTGAGTCCAACCACGGCCCCGCTACAAGGAGTTAATCAAGTGGCACGCGTCAAGCGGGCAGTCAACGCCCACAAGAAGCGCCGGGCGATCCTCGAGCAGGCCTCCGGCTACCGCGGTCAGCGTTCGCGCCTGTACCGCAAGGCCAAGGAGCAGGTCACCCACTCGCTGGTCTACAACTACAACGACCGCAAGAAGCGCAAGGGCGACTTCCGTCAGCTGTGGATCCAGCGCATCAACGCCGCTGCCCGCGCCAACGGCATGACGTACAACCGCTTCATCCAGGGTCTGAAGGCCGCGAACGTCGAGGTCGACCGCAAGATCCTGGCCGAGCTCGCCGTGAACGACGCCAACGCGTTCGCCGCGCTCGTCGAGGTCGCGCAGAAGGCGCTGCCGAGCGACGTCAACGCGCCGAAGGCGGCGTGACGCCGCGCCGGCACTGAGCCGATGCCGGACGGACCCGCAGGCAGCAAGCCTGCGGGTCCGACTGCGTCCGGGCCCGGTCGCTTCCCGCCCCCGCCGCCCCGTCCCGTCCCGTCCCACGGGGCTCCGCCCCGGACCCCGCTCCTCAAACGCCGGAGGGGCTGGGTTCGTCAGCCGTCCGGCGCTCGAGGACGAGGCCCGTCCAGGGCCGAAGCGGGGGTCCGGGGGGCGGCAGCCCCCGGGAACGGGACGGGAAGGGGCGGCGTGGGCGGGACACACCGGGGCCCGCCCGCACCCCCACGTTCCGCCGACCCACCGAAGGTGACCCCCATGCCCCCCGCCACCCCCGACCTCATCTCCCCCCGCTCCCCCCGCGTTGCCGCCGCCCGGCGCCTCGCGCGACGGAACTTCCGGGGGAAGGAACGGCTGTTCCTCGCGGAGGGGCCGCAGGCCGTACGGGAGGCCGCCGCGCACGGGGACACGCTCGTCGAGCTGTTCGCCACCCTGGAGGCCGCGGAGCGCCACGCCGACATCATCGGCGAGGCGCGGGGCGCCGGAGCCCGCATCCACCTCGCCGCCGAGCAGGTCATCGAGGACATCTCCACCACCGTCACCCCCCAGGGCCTGGTGGGCGTCTGCCGGTTCCTCGACACGCCCTTCGACGACATCCTCGCCGCCCGGCCCCGGCTCGTCGCCGTCCTCGCCCACGTCCGCGACCCCGGCAACGCCGGCACCGTGCTGCGCTGCGCCGACGCCGCCGGCGCCGAGGCGGTCGTCCTGACCGACGCCTCCGTCGACCTGTACAACCCCAAGGCCGTCCGCGCCTCCGTCGGCTCCCTCTTCCACCTGCCCGTAGCCGTCGGCGTCCCCGTCGAGCGGGCCGTGGCCGGGCTCAAGGAGGCCGGGGTGCGGATCCTCGCCGCGGACGGGGCCGGGCAGCACGACCTCGACGACGAGCTCGACAAGGGCACCATGGGCGGGCCCACGGCGTGGGTGTTCGGCAACGAGGCCTGGGGCCTGCCGGAGGAGACCCGCGCCCTCGCGGACGCCGTCGTCCGCGTCCCCCTCCACGGAAAGGCCGAGAGTCTGAACCTCGCCACCGCCGCGGCCGTATGTCTCTACGCGTCGGCCCGTGCACAGCGCGCCTCCGGAGGGTGCCGCTCCGTCACCGAGAGCTAGTAGGGTGACCAGCTCGGGGGTCCTCGTCTGGGAGGTGGGGTACGAGGATGAGTGTCGGTACGAGCAGCGCACCGGGAGCCGGGAACACGCGGCGCCCGCCCGCGGCCCGACCGGCCGGTGACCTCGCCGGACCGTACGCCGTCGACCCCGACGACCTGCCCGACGGTCTCGTCGTCGCCGACGAGCACGGGCACGTCGTCTGCTTCAACGCGGCCGCCGAGCGCATCACCGCCGTCCCCGCCGCCGAGGCCCTCGGCCGGCGCCTCGACAAGGCCCTGCCGCTGGAGGACCTGGAGGGCCGCCGCTGGTGGCAGCTGACCGACCCGTACGGCGGGCTCGCCATCCGGGTCCGGCAGCCCGAGCGGAACCTGCTGCTGCCCGGCGGGCGCGAGGTGCTCGTCTCCGCGCGGTACGTGCGCGCCGAACCCACCGGGCCCGTCCGCCGCGTCGTCGTCTGCCTCCGGGACACCGAGGCCCGCCGCCGCACCGAACGCAGCCACGCCGAGCTGATCGCCACCGTCGCCCACGAGCTGCGCTCCCCGCTCACCTCCGTCAAGGGCTTCACCGCCACCCTCCTCGCCAAGTGGTCGCGCTTCACCGACGACCAGAAACGGCTGATGCTGGAGACGGTCGACGCCGACGCCGACCGCGTCACCCGCCTCATCGCCGAGCTGCTCGACATCTCGCGGATCGACTCCGGACGGCTGGAGGTGCGCCGCCAGCCCGTCGACATGGGCGCCGCCGTCGGACGGCACATCCAGGCCTACGTCGCCGCCGGGCAGCCCGCCGACCGCTTCCTGCTCCGCATCGAACAGCCGCTGCCCGCCCTGTGGGCCGATCCCGACAAGGTCGACCAGGTCCTCAGCAACCTCATCGAAAATGCGGTGCGGCACGGCGAGGGAACCGTCACCATCGACATCACGCCCGCCCCGTCCCCCCGCGAGGGAGAGGACGCCGGCACGTCGGTCGTGGTGAGCGACGAGGGCACCGGCATCCCGGAGGAGTCCATGAACCGCGTCTTCACCCGCTTCTGGCGGGGCAGCAAGCGCGGCGGGACGGGCCTCGGGCTGTACATCGTCAAAGGCATCGTCGAGGCCCACGGCGGCACCGTCACGGTCGGACGCGCCCCCGGCGGCGGCGCGGAGTTCCGATTTACGTTGCCCGTGGGGGCCCCGGCGTATCTCACCTGAGAGCCGCCCGAGCAGCCCGCGGGCGCATTCGCGTTCCTCCACCCCGTTAGACTCGGCCTTTGGCACCTTTGTGTCCCAGGGACGGCCCTCAGCCAGTCGCAGAGTCGGTGACGGGGACCTTCAGCCAGCCAATCGGAAGCACGGGAAGAGATGTCGGCACCCAATAAGTCGTACGACCCTGTCGAGGTCGAGGCGTTGAAACCGGAAGAGATCGAGCGCATGCGGGACGAGGCGCTCGCCGCCTTCGCCGCCGCGGGTTCCCTCGACGCGCTCCAGGAGGCCAAGGTCGCCCACACCGGCGGCACCTCCCCGCTGGCCCTCGCCAACCGCGAGATCGGCGCGCTGCCCCCGCACGCCAAGGCCGCCGCCGGCAAGATCGTCGGCCAGGCCCGCGGCGCGGTGAACAAGGCCCTCGCCGCCCGGCAGGCCGAGCTGGAGGACGAGCGCGACGCGCGGGTGCTGGTCGAGGAGGCAGTGGACGTCACCCTGCCCTACGACCGGGTACCGGCCGGCGCCCGCCACCCGCTGACCACGCTGTCGGAGCGCATCGAGGACGTCTTCGTCGCCATGGGCTACGAGGTCGCCGAGGGCCCGCAGGTCGAGTCCGAGTGGTTCAACTTCGACGCCCTGAACATCGGCCCGGACCACCCGGCCCGCGGTGAGGCGGACACGTTCTTCGTACAGGGCCCGCAGGGCGGCACCGAGTCCGGCGTCGTACTGCGCACCCACACCTCGCCCGTGCAGATCCGCTCCCTGATGGAGCGCGAGCTGCCGGTCTACGTGATCTGCCCCGGCCGCGTGTACCGCACCGACGAGCTGGACGCCACGCACACGCCCGTCTTCCACCAGGTCGAGCTGCTCGCCGTGGACGAGGGCCTGACCATGGCCGACCTCAAGGGCACCCTCGACCACATGGTCCAGGCGCTGTTCGGCGAGGGCATGAAGACCCGGCTGCGGCCGAACTTCTTCCCCTTCACCGAGCCGTCCGCCGAGATGGACATGGTGTGCTACGTCTGCCGCGGCGAGTCCGTCGGCAACCCCGACCGGCCCTGCCGCACCTGCTCCTCCGAGGGCTGGATCGAACTCGGCGGCTGCGGCATGGTCAACCCCAAGGTGCTGGCCGCCTGCGGTGTCGACCCGGAGAAGTACAGCGGCTTCGCCTTCGGGTTCGGCATCGAGCGAATGCTGATGTTCCGCCACAACGTCGAAGACATGCGAGACATGGTCGAGGGTGACATCCGGTTCACCCGGCCGTTCGGGATGGAGATCTGATGCGGGTCCCGCTTTCCTGGCTGCGGGAGTACGTCGACCTGCCGGCCACCGAGACCGGCCGTGACGTCCAGGCCAAGCTGATTTCGGCGGGCCTGGAGGTCGAGACGGTCGAACAGCTCGGCCACGACCTCAAGGGGCCGCTCGTCGTCGGCCAGGTGCTGACCATCGAGGAGCTGGAGGGCTTCAAGAAGCCGATCCGCTTCTGCACCGTCGACGTCGGCCGGGCCAACGGCAGCGGCGAGCCGCAGGAGATCGTCTGCGGCGCCCGCAACTTCGCCGTCGGCGACAAGGTCGTCGTGGTCCTCCCCGGCGCCACCCTGCCGGGCGGCTTCTCGATCTCCGCGCGCAAGACCTACGGCAAGACGTCCCACGGCATGATCTGCTCCGGCGACGAGCTGGGCATGGGCGACGACGGCAGCCACGGCATCATCGTGCTGCCCCCGGAGACCGAGGTCGGCAAGGACGCCATCGAGCTGCTGCAACTGGTCGACGAGGTGCTGGACATCGCCGTCACCGCCAACCGCGGCGACTGCCTGTCGATCCGCGGCGTCGCCCGCGAGACCGCCATCGCCTACGGTCTGCCGCTGCGCGACCCGGCGCTGCTCGACGTGCCCGGCCCGAACGCCTTCGGGTACCCCGTGCAGGTCTCCGACCCGGCCGGCTGCGACCGCTTCACCGCCCGCACCGTCACCGGTCTGAGCCCCGAGGCGCGCTCCCCGATCTGGCTGAAGCGACGGCTCCAGAAGGTCGGCATGCGCCCGATCTCGCTCGCCGTCGACGTCACCAACTACGTGATGATGGAGCTGGGGCAGCCCCTGCACGCCTACGACCGCTCCCTGGTCCAGGGCACCATCGGCGTGCGCCGCGCCGAGGAGGGCGAGAAGATCGTCACCCTCGACGGCGTCAAGCGCACCCTGCACGCCGAGGACCTGGTCATCACCGACGAGCGCGGCCCGATCGGCCTCGCCGGTGTGATGGGCGGCGCCAACACGGAGATCGCCGACCACACCGAGGCGCAGGGCACCACCGACGTGGTCATCGAGGCCGCGCACTTCGACGAGGTCGCCATCGCCCGTACGGCCCGCCGGCACAAGCTGTCCTCCGAGGCCTCCCGCCGTTTCGAACGCGGTGTCGACCCGCAGGCCGCGTCGGCCGCCGCGCAGCGCACGGTCGACCTGCTGGTGCTGCTCGCGGGCGGCACCGCCGAGGCCGGCGTCACCGAGGTCGTCGCACCGTCCGCGCCGCACACCATCACCTGCCCGGCCGACCACCCCGACAAGGTCGCGGGTGTCACCTACGGCCGCGAGACCGTCGTACGGCGGCTCCAGCAGATCGGCTGCGACGTGTACGGGCAGGACGAGCTGCTCGTCACCGTGCCGTCCTGGCGGCCCGACCTGGCCGAGGCCAACGACCTGGCCGAGGAGGTCATCCGGCTGGAGGGCTACGAGAACCTGCCCTCCACGCTGCCGAAGCTCCCCTCCGGCCGCGGTCTCACCCACCGCCAGCGGCTGCACCGCCGCGTCGGCCGGGCCCTCGCCGGGGCCGGGTACGTCGAGGCGCCGACCTACCCGTTCGTCGGTGAGCAGGTCTTCGACCAGCTCGGCCTGGCCGCCGACGACCCGGCCCGCCGGGTCGTCAAGCTGGTCAACCCGCTCAACGACGAGGAGCCCGCGCTCCGCACCACGCTGCTGCCCGGCCTGCTGGGCGCGCTGCGGCGCAACGACGGGCGCGGCGCGCACGACCTTGCGCTGTTCGAGACCGGGCTGGTCTTCCTGCCGCGCGAGGAGCAGCGCGTCGCCGGTCACCTGCCGGTCGACCGCCGGCCCACCGACGAGGAGCTGGCCTCGCTCGACGCCGCGCTGCCCGAGCAGCCGCGCCACGTCGCCGTCGTCCTCGCGGGCGCCCGCGAGCAGGCCGGCTGGTGGGGCAAGGGCCGCCCGGCCGACTGGGCCGACGCCGTCGAGGCGGCGCGCGCGGTCGCCCGCGAGGCGGGCGCCGAGCTGACCGTCCGCAGCGGCCAGTACGGGCCGTGGCACCCCGGGCGCTGCGCCGAGCTGGTCGTCGTCCTCGACGGCGCCGAGCGGGTCGTGGGGCACGCCGGTGAGCTGCACCCCCGGGTGCTGAAGGCCCTGGGCCTGCCGGCGCGCACGTCCGCGATGGAGCTGGACCTGGACGTCCTGGAGCAGGTCGGTGACGGCACGCCCCAGGCCCCGGGCATCTCCACGTTCCCGGTCGCCACGCAGGACGTCGCCCTCGTCGTCGACGCGTCGGTGCCGCACGCCGAGGTCGAGTCCGCGCTGCGCGAGGGCGCGGGCGAGCTGCTGGAGGCGATCCGGCTGTTCGACGTGTACGAGAACGCCGAGCAGCTCGGCGACGGCAGGAAGTCCCTCGCCTACGCGCTGCGCTTCCGCGCGGCGGACCGGACGCTGACGGTCGACGAGGCGTCGGCCGCGCGGGACGCCGCGGTCGCCCTGGCGGGCGAGCGGACGGGGGCCGTGCTGCGCGGCTAGCCGCCGTGGGGACCGCGCGGTGTGCCGGCCGCGGCATCGTCGTGGCCGGTCGCGCGGTTCCCCGCGTCCCTGGTGTGGGGGCCTGCGCCCCCACACAGGCCCCCACCGGCCCACAGCGGTCACCTCACTCGTTCGAGTGAGATCTCCCTGTGACCTGGCTCTCCCGGCCATGACCTCGACAGAATCGGACCGGCCTCTCGGGGCCGGTCTGTCTGCGTTGTCAGGCCTGGATGGGGGCCATCGACATGTCGGTCATCGGACGGCCGCTGCGCCGGGCCCTCTCGCCGGGGCTGCCCGCGGTCCGGGGAGCCGTGGCGGTCACCTACAAGCTGGGCTGCCCGCTGGCCCGGCAGGACGGGCTCGGCGCGCGGATCGTCACCAGCGCCGTCTTCTTCGCCGTGGGCACCGGACTGATCCACCACCTACGGCACCGGCTGCTGCGGGAACTCCGGCAGGCGCGCCGGGTCGCCCGTGCCGCGCAGGGCGTGCTGCTGCGGCCCCTGCCGCCGCGTGTCGACGGACTCGACGTGGCCGCCGCCCGGCTCTCCGCGGAGCGCGGCGCCACCGTCGGCGGCGACCTGTACGAGGTCATCGCCACCGAACACGGCGTACGGGTCGTCATCGGCGACGTGCGCGGACACGGACTGCCCGCCCTCGGGGCCGTCGCCGCGCTCCTCGGCAGCTTCCGCGAGGCGGTGCACGACGAACCCGACCTCGGCCGTGTGCTGCGCAGACTGGACCGCGCCCTCGCTCGCCACCTGCGGGAACGGCACCGTGAGGAACACCCCGCGAGCGGCCGGGTCCCGGAGGCGCCGGTCTCCGAGGAGTTCGTCACCGTCCTGCTGCTGGAGATCGGCGGGGACGGCGAGGTCCGCGCCCTGAACTGCGGCCACCCCTGGCCGTACCTGATCGGCGGCGGCGGTGTCGAGCCGCTGGCCCGGGCCGACCCCCTGCCGCCGCTGGGGCCGTTCCCCCTGCCGCCCGACCTGCCCGTCGTCCCGTGCGGTCCGCTCCGCCCGGGCGAGTCCTTGGTCATGTACACGGATGGCGTGGAGGACGCGCGGGACGCCAGGGGCCGCTTCTTCTCCCTGCCGGCCGCCCTGGCCGCGGTGGCACACGACCCTCCGGTCTCCCCCCAGACGATCGTCCGCACGGTCGAGGGCGCGGTTCTTCGGCATACGGCAGGGGCGCCGGCCGACGACGTGGCGTTACTGGTCCTGCGGAACGGCCGGGCGGGCGTGCGCATCCCCGGGGCGCGGGGAACCGCGCGGCCGGCCGCCCTGCAACCGCACCCGTCCGACCACCGGTGAGCGTGGCCGGACCCGCGGAGCGGGTCGCCGGACCGTCGCTTTACGAGGGGGAGCCGACGGCCCGGCGGTCCTCTTGCGAGGCAGTCCAGTCAACCGGGCCCGGCACGCTCCGCGACAGCGCGCACACGGTACGGATGCGCGTACTCCGTTCACACCCCGTGTGAAGACGGACCCTCTACTCTGACGACACCGACGGCACCTGGCCACCGGGGGGAACCATGCAGCCCAACACGCTGCTCGACGCGATCCTGGACGAGGCGGGCATCTCCCACGCCGGCCTCGCCGCCCACGTCAACCAGGCCGGACGCGCCCGCGGACTCGCGCTGCGGTACGAGCACACGGCCGTCGCCCGGTGGCTGAAGGGGCAGCGGCCGCGCGGCCAGGTGCCCGACCTGATCTGCGAGGTGCTCGCCGGCCGGCTGCGACGGCCCGTCACCCTCGACGACATCGGCCTCGGCGTCCCGGGCGAGCCCGCCACCGGGCACGCCACCTCGCTGTCCGGCTTCGTCGAACGGGCCACCGCCCTGTGGCGCTCCGACGAACAGCAGCGCCCGCACGTCCTCGGCGCCGCCGCCGTCACCGGCACGCCCGCCGTGATGCCGGTCTGGGAGTGGGAGAACCCGCCCGAGGACGTCGACGTCTCCCGCGGCGGACGGCACCGGGTCACCCCTGCCGACATCGACACCCTGCGCGCCGCCCGCACCCACTACGAGCAGATGTACCGCAAGGCCGGCGGGGTGGCGACCCGCAGCCGGATCGTCGGCTTCCTCAACGCCGAGGCGGCCCCGTTGCTGCGCGGCGGCTACACCGACGCCACCGGCCGTCAACTGCACCGCGCCACCGGCGGACTGGTCGCGATCGCCGGCATCTGCGCGTACGACTCCGACGCCCACGGGCTCGCCCAGCGCTACTTCCACCAGGCGCTGCGCCTGGCGAAGGCCAGCGGCGACCGGGGCCTCGGGGCCTACGTGATCGCGCTGCTGGTGAACCAGGCGCTGTTCATGCGGGAGTTCCGGCAGGCCGTCGCCTTCGCGGAGGCCGCGCTGCGCGCCGCGGGCCGGCACATCACCCCCGCCCTCGCCTCCGACCTGTACGCGATGCAGGCGAAGGCGTACGCCCATCTCGGCGACGGCACGAGCGCCCTGGGGTGCATCCGGCGGGCCGAGACCGCCGCCGACCGCATCCTGCGCGGACGCGAGCCGGACGAGACCGGCTACGTCCAGCCGGGCCTGGTCAACGTCCAGGTGGCGGAGGCCCTGCTGAGCCTCGGCGATCTGACCGCCGCGGCCGAGCACGCCGAGGCCGCCGTCGACACCCCCGCCCACGACCGCGGCCGGGTGCACCGGCTCGCCATGCTCAGCACCATCGAACTGCGCCAGGGGAAAGCCGACAAGGCGGTCGCCACCGCCGTGCGGATGGCCGAACAGGCCCGCGGCATGGAGTCGCAGCGGCTGCGCGACAGACTCCGCGCGGTGCGCGAACACCTGGTGCGCAGCGGCTGCGCGGGCACCGCCGAGGCGGCCGAACTGATCGACGGGGCCCTGCGCGTACCGCTGTAGACAGACCCGCGGTGACCGCCGCGGGCCGGGGACCGAGCACCGGCGCGACACAGTTCCTGCTGCGATATTGCCACTTACTCGACGGAAGGTGGCAGAACCGTGCAGTGGACGAAACAGAACGAACAAACTGTGTATGAGAACCGCTGGTTCCGGGTCAACCTCGCGGATGTCGAACTGCCCGACGGCCGGCACCTGGACCACTTCCTCATACGGCTCAGGCCGGTCGCCGTGGCCACCGTGGTGAACCGGGCCAACGAGGTCCTCCTGCTGTGGCGCCACCGCTTCATCACCGACAGCTGGGGCTGGGAACTCGCGGCGGGCGTCGTCGAGGACGGCGAGGACGTCACCCACGCGGCCGCCCGGGAACTGGAGGAGGAGACCGGCTGGCGGCCGGGACGCCTGCGCCACCTGATGAGCGTGGAGCCGTCCAACGGCCTCACCGACGCCGTCCACCACGTCTTCTGGTCGGACGAGGGCGAGTACGTCGGGCACCCGGTGGACGACTTCGAGTCGGACCGCAGGGAATGGGTCCCGCTCAAGATCGTCCCCGACATGGTCGCCCGGGGGGAGGTCCCGGCCACCACCATGGCGGCCGCGTTACTGCTGCTGCACCATCTGAGGCACGGACAGGACGCCGCGCCCTGAGGGGCGAGGGTCGATACATCTAGCGCCCGAAGGCCTGCCAGACCGTCAGGACGAGGGCGCCGACGGCCGTGACCGCCGCGATCGACGGCAGCGGCCAGCGGGCGTGCTCCAGTGTGACGATCCGGGTGTTCAGTTCGTCGATCTCCTTGGCGGTCTCCTCGGTGCGGTGCGTCAGCAGCGCCAGACCACCCTCGACGCGTGCGTAGGCCACGTCGAGCCGACGGCGTAACTCGGCGAGTTCTCCGTGGACGACGGGATGCTCGCTATCGGCGGTCACGTCTCCACTCCCTTCCCTGGTTGTCGCGCATACCTTGCATGCGCATGATGAGTCAACCCGTCCGGCGGGCCGAGGGGGAGAGTGTGCGAACGGCATATGCGGACCCGGCGCGCACACGCCGTGTGAATGCCGCGGGCCCGGCGCTCACCGAGGCGCCGGGCCCGCGACGGCCGCCGGGAGGGGCGGGCAGCCGTAGGTGACGATCAGCCGTGGACGATGATCAGCCGTGGACGGCGATCAGTCGTTGGTGACGATCAGCCGTACGTGTAGAAGCCGGAGCCGGTCTTGCGGCCCAGCCGGCCCGCGTCGACCATGCGCTGGAGCAGCGGGGGAGCGGCGTACAGCGGTTCCTTGAACTCGTCGTACATGCTCTGCGCCACCGAGGCGACCGTGTCCAGGCCGATCAGGTCGGACAGCTTCAGCGGGCCCATCGGGTGGGCGCAGCCCAGCTCCATGCCGTTGTCGATGTCCTCGCGGCTGGCGATGCCCGTCTCGAACATCCGGATCGCGGAGAGCAGGTAGGGGATCAGCAGCGCGTTGACCACGAAGCCGGAGCGGTCTTGGGCGCGGATGGCGTGCTTGCCCAGCAGCTTCTCGGCGAACAGCTGGGCCCGGCTCAGCGTGCCCTCGGAGGTCGTCAGCGCCGGGATCAGCTCGACGAGCTTCTGCACGGGGGCCGGGTTGAAGAAGTGGATGCCGACGACCTGGTCGGGCCGCGAGGTGGCGACCGCCAGCCGCACCAGCGGGATGGAGGAGGTGTTGGAGGCCAGAATGGCGTCCGGGCGGGTCACCACCTGGTCCAGCACCTGGAAGATCTCGGTCTTGACCTGCTCGTTCTCGACGACGGCCTCGATGACCAGGTCGCGGTCGGCGAACTCGCCGAGGTCGGTGGTGAAGCCGAGGCGCGCCTGCGTGGTGTCCCGCTCCACCGCGGTGATCTTGCCGCGCTCGGCGGCCTTGGCCAGGGAGTTGAACAGCCGGGTACGGCCGATCTCCAGGGCCTCGCCGGTGGTCTCGGCGACCTTGACGTCGAGACCGGCGCGGGCGCAGACCTCGGCGATGCCGGCCCCCATCTGGCCGCAGCCCACCACTCCGACGCGTGCGATGTCTCCCGCTGGGATGTCCGTCACATCGTCCCCTTCACTGCGCTGCTCCTGACGCTGATGGCTGGGACAGGTCCGCCGGATCCCGGTCCGCCTGCTCCGATCGTGCACGTTACTAGCAAGTATCGATGATCGATCGGCTGGGTGGGGGCATCCTGGGCGCGAAGACGGTCCGTGACCGATCGGATCCGCGGTGTGTCTGGGGTGTGTGCGATGGGACGACTGACCCGGCGGGCGTTCGCGCTGGCCGCGCTGGCGGCGTGCACGACGACGGGAGCGGCGGCAGCCGGCCGCGGGCCCTCGGGGCGGCCCGGTGACCGCCGGGCCGGCGCCTCGATGCGGGGGGTGTGGCTGGCGACGGTGCACAACCGCGACTGGCCGTCGCGGCCCGGCCTGACCGCCGCCCAGCAGCGCTCCGAGCTGCTCGCCTGGCTGGATCTCGCCGTCCGCGACCGGCTCAACACGGTGATGTTCCAGGTGCGGCCCACGGCCGACGCGCTGTGGCCCTCGGCGTACGAGCCCTGGTCGGAGGTGCTCACCGGCACCCAGGGCAAGGAGCCGGGCTGGGACCCGCTGGACACGGCCGTACGGGAGGCGCACGCCCGCGGCCTCCAGTTGCACGCCTGGTTCAACCCGTACCGGGTCGCCACCCACGCCGACCCCGGGCGGCTCGTCGCCTCCCACCCCGCGCGCCGCCACCCCGACTGGGTGGTCCCCTACGGCGGCAAGCTCTACTACGACCCCGGGCTGCCGGAGGTCCGCGCGTTCGTGCAGGACGCCATCCTCGACGCGGTCCGGAAGTATCCGGTGGACGCCGTCCACTTCGACGACTACTTCTACCCGTACCCCGTGGCCGGCCAGAACTTCGACGACGACGCGTCCTACGACCGCCACGGCGGGAGCTTCCCCAACCGGGCGGCCTGGCGGCGCGACAACATCGACCGGCTGGTCCGCGAGACGGCGGCCAGGATCAAGGCGGCCCGGCCCGCCACACAGTTCGGCATCAGCCCGTTCGGGGTGTGGCGCAACGCCTCCACCGACCCGCGCGGCTCGGACACCCGCGCCCTCCAGTCCTACGACGCCATCCACGCCGACACCCGTACGTGGGTGCGCGAGGGCTGGATCGACTACATCGTCCCGCAGCTGTACTGGCACATCGGCCTCTCCGCCGCCGACTACGCCAAGCTCGTGCCCTGGTGGGCGGAGGTGGCGCGGGGGAGCCGGACCAAGCTGTACATCGGGGAGGCGCTCTACCGCGCGGGCGACCCCGCGCAGGACGCCGCCTGGCAGGAGCCGGCCGAGCTGTCCCGGCACCTCACCCTGGCCAAGGGCCACCCGGAGGTGCGCGGACACGTCTTCTTCGCCGCCAAGGACGTCGCGACGGACCGGATCGGTGCCATGGCGCGGGTGCTCGCCGACCACTACCGGCAGCCGGCGCAACCGCCGCGCTGACGCACCGGCCGCCCGGTCGACGGCCGGTCTCCCGCGGGCCCACCGGCCGCTCGGTATGCGCCCGGAGCCGGCGCGTGGGGGTCCCGCGCGGGCGGGCCGGCCCGGTCGGCGGGAGGGATCTCGTGTGGGCCTACCGGCCGCTCGGTCGACGGCCGGTCCCCTGCGGGCCCGCCGGCCGCTCGGTCTGCGGCCGGGGTCTTGTGGGGGGCTACCGGCCGATCGACGGGCCGGTCTCCCGGTGGCGGATCTCGGTGTCGGGGCCGGGCGAGCACAGGCCCTCGTGTCCGTCCTCGAAACGGACGCGGTACGGGGGATTGCCCTCGTGGCCCAGGACTTCGACGATCTCGCCGACCTTGTCGTGTTGGCCGACCACCCTGCCGTGCTGGACAAGCTGGTCGCCCACGGTTGCACGCATCTCTGGGGCCTCCTCAGCGAGAGCGGGAGCAGCGGTCCGTGGCCTTGGTTCTGCGCGGGTTCTGCGGAGCGGAGCGTGGCGGAGAGCCGGCCGTACGGCCCGCTCAGCCACGCGCCCGCTGGGTGACGGCGATGCAGACGAGCACCGCCGCGGCCGTCAGCGGGGCGGCCACTGTCAGGTGCTCGCCCAGCAGCAGCACCGACCACACCAGTGTGAGCAGGGGCTGGGCCAACTGCAACTGGCTGGCCTTGGGAATGCCGATGGCCGCCATGCCCCGGTACCAGACGACCAGGCCCAGGAACTGCGAGCCCGCCGCGACCCACAGCACCCCCGCCACACTGTGCCCGGTGAGCGCGACCGGCTCGTGGGCGAGGGCCACCGCGGCGGCCGGCACGGACAGCGGCAGGCAGAGCACCAGCGCCCACGCGATGACCTGCCAGCCCGGCATGACCCGGGCCAGCCGGCCGCCCTCGGTGTAGCCGGCCGCACACACCAGCAGCGCCCCGAACAGGTACAGGTCGGCGCTGGTCAGGGCCCCACCGCTCTGCTGCACGGTGAACGCGACCACCGCGCCGGCACCCGCCAGCGCCGCGATCCAGAAGGTGCGGGAGGGACGGGAGCCGACGCGCAGGGCGGAGAACAGGGCGGTGGTCAGGGGCAGCAGGCCGACCACGACCGCGGCGTGCGCGGTGGTGGACGTCCGCAGGGCGAGCGTGGTGAGCAGCGGGAAGCCGGCGACGACCCCGGCGGCCACCACGGCGATCCCCGGCCAGTGCCGCCGGGCGGGCAGCGGCACGCCCCGCGTCCGGCTCCGCCCGGGTACCGACGTCCGCACGGCCAGCAGGCAGCCGCCCGCGATCACCGCGGCCAGCACACTGCGCACGGCGACCAGCGACCAGGGGCCGAACCCTTCCAGTCCCCAGGCGGTGGCCGGGAACGTCAGGGAGAAGGCGACGACACCGAGAGCGGCCTGGAGGGTGCCGGCGGGCCCGGACCGGGTCGAGGAGGCCGTCGGGGACGTGGTGACTGCTACCGGGGGCGGCGCAGTAGCGCTACTCTGTGTCTTCATGCACGAGCGTAGCAGTGTGGGTGAACTGGCGGAACTGCTGCGAAGTGAGCTGGACCGCTACTCGCCGGGTGGAAAGCTCCCGTCGAGCCGTGCCCTCGTCGAACGGTTCCGGGTGAGCCCGGTGACCGTCTCGCGCGCCCTGGCGCGACTGGCCGCCGAGGGACTGGTGGTCACCCGGCCCGGCGCCGGCGCCTTCCGAGCCCGGCCCCGCACGCCCACCGGGCCGGCCGGCGACACCTCCTGGCAGGAGGTCGCGCTGAGCGCCGACGGCGCCGCCGACCTCGTCCCGCGCTCGGTGGACGCCTCGGGCGTCACCGTCTCGCTGGCCGCCCCGCCGCCCGGCGTGATCGAGTTCAACGGCGGCTATCTGCACCCCACCCTGCAACCGGAGCGGGCGATGTCCGCGGCGCTGGCCCGGGCCGGACGGCGCCCCGGCGCCTGGGGACGGCCGCCGATCGAGGGGCTGCCGGAGCTGCGCGAGTGGTTCGCGCGCTCCATCGGAGGGGCCGTCACCGCGGCCGAGGTGCTGGTCGCCGCGGGCGGCCAGACGGCCCTCACCACCGCCCTGCGCGCCCTGGCCCCGCCCGGCGCGCCGGTGCTCGTGGAGTCGCCGACCTACCCCGGCATGCTGGCGATCGCCCGGTCGGCGGGGCTGCGGCCCGTCCCCGTGCCGGTCGACCCGGACGGGGTGAAGCCCGAGCTGCTCGCGGACGCCTTCCGGGCGACCGGGGCCCGTGTCTTCGTCTGCCAGCCGCTGTTCCAGAACCCGACGGGCGCCGTCCTCGCCCCGGACCGGCGCGGCGAGGTGCTGCGCATCGCGCGCGAGGCGGGCGCCTTCGTCGTCGAGGACGACTTCGTCCGGCGGCTCGCGCACGAGGACGCCGGTGCGCTGCCGCGCCCGCTCGCCGCCGACGACCCCGACGGCGTCGTCGTCCACGTCGGCTCCCTCACCAAGGCGACCTCGCCGAGCTTCCGGGTCAGCGCCCTCGCCGCCCGCGGCCCGGTGCTGGAGCGGCTGCGCGCTATCCAGGTCGTCGACACCTTCTTCGTGCCGCGCCCGCTCCAGGAGGCCGCCCTCGAACTCGTCGGCTCGCCCGCCTGGCCGCGCCATCTGCGCACGATCGCGACCGAGTTGAAGGCGCGGCGCGACGCCATGACCCGGGAGCTCGCCCTCCGCCTCCCCGAACTCGCCCTGCCGCACGTCCCGTCCGGCGGCTACCACCTCTGGCTGCGCCTGCCCGACGGCACCGGGGGCACCTCCCCGGCCTTCGGCTCCGGGGTGGAGCCGGCGTTCACGGCGGCGGCCCTGCGCGCCGGCGTCGCCCTCGCCCCGGGCCGCCCGTACTTCAGCGCCGAACCCCCGGCCGCGCACGTGCGCCTGAGCTTCGCGGCGGTCGCGGGGACGGCGGAGATCGGCGAGGGGGTGCGGCGGCTGCGGCAGGCGTGGGACGAGGTGCTCGCGGAATCCGTTCGACAGGGGGCGCGCGGTCTGTGAGGGTCCCCCCATGACCGACGTCACGCCCCTCGCCGAGGGCTACGAGATCTCCACCGACCTCGCCCGCATCGATGCCGGGAAGGTCCACCGCTGGCTGTCCACGGACGCGTACTGGGCCCTCGGGCGCGCCCGGGAGAAGCAGGACCGGGCGATCGCCGGATCGCTCAACTTCGGGGTGTACGACACCGCCTCGGGGGAGCAGGTCGCCTATGCGCGCATCGTGACGGACCTGGCGACCTTCGCGTGGCTGTGCGACGTGTACGTGGATCCGGCCGTGCGCGGCAAGGGCATCGGGACCTCGCTCGTCGAGGCCGTCCGCGAGCACCTCCGGCCGCACGGCCTGCGCCGCATCCTGCTCGCCACGCACGACGCGCACGGAGTGTACGAGAAGGCCGGTTTCGCCAACCTGCCGGAGCCCGATCAGTACATGGCGCTGTTTTTCGAGAAGTAACGAGAAGTAATTCGCGAACACCCCTTGCCCTGCCCACGCGGTCGCCGGACCATCGCCGCATGGCAGTCCGGGTCACGTTCGTCGCCAGCGCGCGCAGTTCCCCGCTGCTCGCGGACCGCTTCGAGGACGACCGGCCGCTGGACCGGGCCGGCTGGGACGCGGTGCAACGCGTGGTCGGCGACCTGCTGCCGCTCGCGGCGGCCGAACTGCGCTACTGCTCGCCGACCCCGCGCAGCCGCGCCACCGGGGAGGCGCTCGGGTACGCCCCGCTCGTCCAGCTAGCCCTGCGCGACTGCGACATGGGCCGCTGGCGGGGACTGACCCTCGGTGAGGCGATGGCCCGGGAACCCCAGGCCGTGGACGCCTGGCTGGCCGATCCCCGGGCCACTCCGCACGGCGGTGAGTCGCTGCTGTCGTTCATCTCCCGGGTGGGCGGCTGGCTCGACACCCGGCCGGTGGAGGACGGCTGCCGGATCGTCGCCGTGGCCGAGCCGAGCGTGATCCGGGCCGCCCTGGTGTACGCGCTCAAGGCGCCGCCGTCGTCGTACTGGAACATCGACGTCGGGCCGCTGTCGACGACCACCGTCAGTGGCCGGGGCGGGCGCTGGCACCTGCGTCTCGACGGGACGCCGGCTCAGGCCTCGCGCACGTAGTCGGTGGTGAGCAGCAGGTCCTTGGCCGGGCCGGCCACGCGCCAGACCGTGCGCCAGCGGTCCGCGTCCCGGACGGTGAACTCGCCCCGGTAGAGATCGGCCGCGCACGGGTGGTCGGTGACGTGCCGTCCGCTCGTCAGGTCCAGGTCGTGGAAGGGCCGGCCGTCGGCGAACCGCACGTCCGCCGTGCCGGGGGCCGGACCGGGCAGGAAGCGCAGGGTCCGCTCGGCGGGCCGGGGGACGCCCCGCCAGGTGAAGGTGCCCGACTCGTGGTGCAGCAGCCCGCCCCCGTCGAGCGGGCCGAAGTCGGTGACGCCGGTGAACGCGCCCTCGTCGCCCCCCGCGAGATCCCGTACGGACCGCTCGACCCGCCACCGGCCGGCCAGGTGGGCCAGGACGTCGGGCACTGGCCAGAACTCGCCCATGGATTCCGTCCTCCGTCACGTCCGTTGCTGCGCGACCCATTGACGCGCTCCCGCCCCCTCCCTATCTTGCCGTTCGAAGTGCTGATCAATGTCCGTAATCTCGAACAACTGCGACGATGCCCCACCCGAGCCGCGGAGTATCCATGTCACGCAGCACCGCCCGCACCCGCTGGAGAGCCGGTCTCGCCGTCACCGCCCTGCTGACGGCCGGCGCCCTCCTGCCCGCCCCCGCGCACGCCGAGGACGTCACCGACTACGCGATCACCGTCGACCCCACCGCCCAGGGCGCGACGATCGACGACACGATGTACGGCGTCTTCTTCGAGGACATCAACCGGGCCGCCGACGGCGGGCTGTACGCCGAACTCGTGCAGAACCGGTCCTTCGAGTACTCCACCGTCGACAACCGCTCCTACACCCCCCTGACCTCCTGGACCGTCGACGGCACCGCGCAGACCCTGGACGACGACGGCCGTCTCAACGAGCGCAACCGCACCTACCTCTCCCTGGCGGCCGGAGCGTCGGTCACCAACGCCGGCTACAACACCGGCATCTCCCTGGAGCAGGGCGAGAAGTACGACTTCTCGGTGTGGGCCCGCGCCGAGGCCGGCACCTCGCTCACCGTCTCCCTCCAGGACGCCGACGGCACCCTGGCCACCGCCCGCAAGGTGGCCGCCAAGGGCGGCTGGGCCCAGTACCGGGCGACCCTCACCGCCACCCGCACCAGCACCGCCGGCCGCCTGACCGTCGCCTCGTCCGGCGCGGCGGCCCTCGACATGGTGTCGCTGTTCCCGCGCGACACCTACAAGCACCAGTCCAACGGCCTGCGCAAGGACCTCGCCGAGAAGATCGCCGCCCTGAAGCCGGGCTTCGTGCGCTTCCCCGGCGGCTGCCTGGTCAACACCGGCTCCATGCAGGACTACAGCGAGGCCTCCGACTGGCAGCGCGCCCGCTCCTACCAGTGGAAGGACACCATCGGCCCCGTCGAGGAGCGCGCCACCAACGCCAACTTCTGGGGCTACAACCAGAGCTACGGCCTCGGCTACTACGAGTACTTCCGCTTCGCCGAGGACATCGGTGCGATGCCGCTGCCCGTCGTGCCGGCCCTGGTGACCGGCTGCGGACAGAACCAGGCCGTCGTCGACGACGCGCTGCTGAAGCGGCACATCCAGGACACCCTCGACCTCATCGAGTTCGCCAACGGCCCCGTCACCTCGACCTGGGGCAAGAAGCGCGCCCAGATGGGCCACCCGAAGCCCTTCGGCCTCACCCACCTAGAGGTCGGCAACGAGGAGAACCTGCCCGCGGCGTTCTTCGAACGCTTCCAGCAGTTCCGCGCCGCCATCGAGGCCGTGTACCCGGACGTCACCGTCGTCTCCAACTCCGGCCCCGACGACTCCGGCACGACCTTCGACGCCGCCTGGCAGCTCAACCGCGACGCGGACGTCGACATGGTCGACGAGCACTACTACAACAGCCCGCAGTGGTTCCTTCAGAACAACGACCGCTACGACTCCTACGACCGCAGCGGCCCGAAGGTCTTCCTCGGCGAGTACGCCTCCCTCGGCAACACCTTCAAGAACGGCCTCGCCGAAGCGGCCTTCATGACCGGCCTGGAACGCAACGCCGATGTGGTGAAGCTGGCGTCCTACGCACCGTTGCTGGCCAACGAGGACTACGTGCAGTGGAACCCGGACCTGATCTGGTTCGACAACCACGCCTCCTGGAACTCGGCCAACTACGAGGTCCAGAAGCTGTTCATGAACAACGTCGGCGACCGCGTCGTCCCCTCCACGGCCACCACCACCCCGTCCGTCAGCGGCCCCATCACCGGCGCCGTGGGCCTGTCGACCTGGGCGACCACGGCGGCGTACGACGACGTGAAGGTGACGGACGCCGACGGGACCACCCTGCTGTCCGACGACTTCTCCGGTGACGCCTCGCAGTGGACGCACACCGGCGGCGGCAGCTGGTCGCTCCAGGACGGGCGGTACGCGCAGACCGACGTGGCCGCCGAGAACACCATGGTCTCCGCCGGCGACACCGCCTGGCACGACTACGACCTGCATGTGAAGGCCACCAAGACGGCCGGCAAGGAGGGCTTCCTCGTCGCCTTCGGCGTGCAGGACACCGGCAACTACTACTGGTGGAACCTGGGCGGCTGGAACAACACCGCCAGCGCCGTCGAGCAGGCCGTCGACGGCGGCAAGTCGACGCTCCTCTCCAAGGCCGGGACGATCGAGACCGGCCGGGCCTACGACATCGACATCACGGTGCGGGGCCGCCAGGTCACCCTCTACCTCGACGGCCAGGAGTGGGGCAGCTTCACCGACGACAAGCCGGCCGAGCCGTTCCGCCAGGTCGTCACCCAGGACAAGAAGACCGGCGACCTGATCGTCAAGGTCGTCAACGCCCAGTCCGCGGACGCCCGCACCGCGATCGACCTGGGCGGCGCCAAGGCCGCCTCCACGGCCCGGGTGACCACGCTGGCCGCCGCGCCGGACGCGGTCAACACGGAGACGGAGACCCCGGTCACGCCGGTGACCTCCACCTTCACCGGGGTCGCCGACGAGTTCACGTACACCTTCCCGGCGAACTCGATCACCTTCCTGCGGATCAAGCGGAGGTGAGCCGGGCCCGCGGGAGGTGGCCGGGTTCCCCCGGGCACCTCCCGCGGGGCGCCTTCCGCCGGGGGTCCCGTCAGGCGCGAGCTCCGCGACGGCGAGGGTCAGGACCTCGACGGACACCGCGGTCCCGCCGTTGGACAGATCCATGCTTCGGCACCAGCCTGGAACACGTTCCCCATGCGGGAGGTTACGCAGACGGATGGCCTGGGCACGGATCGCCCGGAGCGCGCCGGTGCCTGAATAGATTGCATAAACGTGCAGCGAAACGTATAGTCATGCCATCCAAGAGGAGGAGACCATGGCGGTACGTGCGGCAGTGGCCGGAGCGAGCGGGTACGCGGGCGGCGAGGTGCTGCGCCTGCTCCTCGCACACCCCGAGGTCCAGATCGGCGCCCTGACCGGCGCCTCCAACGCGGGCCAGAAGCTGGGCGCGCTCCAGCCGCACCTGCTGCCCCTGGCCGACCGGGTGCTGGAGCCGACGACCGCCGAGATCCTCGCCGGACACGACGTCGTCTTCCTCGCGCTCCCGCACGGACAGTCCGCCGCCGTCGCCGAACAGCTCGGCCCGGACGTCCTCGTCGTCGACATGGGCGCGGACTTCCGGCTGAAGGACCCGGCCGACTGGGAGCGGTTCTACGGCTCCGCCCACGCCGGCACCTGGCCCTACGGCCTCCCCGAACTGCCGGGCGGCCGCAGCGCGCTGGAGGGGTCCAAGCGCATCGCGGTCCCCGGTTGCTACCCCACGGCCGTCTCCCTCGCCCTCTTCCCGGCGTACGCGGCGGGGCTGGCCGAGTCCGAGGCCGTGATCGTCGCCGCCTCCGGCACCTCCGGCGCGGGCAAGGCGCCCAAGCCGCACCTGCTGGGCAGCGAGGTCATGGGCTCCATGTCGCCGTACGGCGTCGGCGGCGGCCACCGGCACACGCCGGAGATGATCCAGAACCTCAGCGCGGCGGCCGGCGAGCGGGTCTCCGTCTCCTTCACGCCGACCCTCGCGCCGATGCCCCGCGGCATCCTCGCCACGTGCAGCGCGAAGGCGAAGGACGGCGTCACCGCCGACTCCGTCCGCGCCGCCTACGAGAAGGCCTTCGCCGACGAGCCCTTCGTCCACCTGCTGCCCGCCGGCCAGTGGCCCACCACCGCGTCCGTGTACGGCTCGAACGCCGTTCAGGTGCAGGTCGCCCATGACGCGGACGCGGGACGGATCATCGCGATCAGCGCCATCGACAACCTGACCAAGGGCACCGCGGGCGGTGCCGTCCAGAGCATGAACATCGCCCTGGGTCTCGACGAGACCACCGGCCTTTCCACGATCGGAGTCGCACCGTGAGTGTCACGGCAGCCAAGGGGTTCACGGCGGCGGGCATCGCCGCCGGGATCAAGGAGAACGGCAACCCGGACCTGGCCCTCGTGGTCAACACCGGGCCCCGCCGCGCCGCCGCGGGCGTCTTCACCTCCAACCGCGTCAAGGCCGCCCCGGTGCTCTGGTCCGAGCAGGTCCTCAAGAGCGGCGAGCTCGCCGCCGTCGTCCTCAACTCCGGCGGCGCCAACGCCTGTACCGGACCGAAGGGCTTCCAGGACACGCACGCCACCGCCGAGAAGGTCGCGGACGTGCTCGGCGTGGGCGCGGGCGAGGTCGCGGTCTGCTCCACCGGCCTGATCGGCGTCCTGCTCCCGATGGACAAGCTCCTGCCGGGCGTGGAGACCGCCGCCGCCCAGCTCTCCGAGCACGGCGGCGAGAAGGCCGCCATCGCCATCAAGACCACCGACACCGTCCACAAGACGTCCGTCATCACCCGGGACGGCTGGACCGTCGGCGGCATGGCCAAGGGCGCGGGCATGCTCGCCCCCGGCCTCGCCACCATGCTCGTCGTCCTCACCACCGACGCCGACCTGGACGCCGCGACCCTGGACGGGGCGCTGCGCGCCGCCACGAAGGTCACCTTCGACCGCGTCGACTCCGACGGCTGCATGTCCACCAACGACACCGTCCTGCTCCTCGCCTCCGGCGCCTCCGGGGTCACCCCGCGGGAGGCGGAGTTCGCCGAGGCCGTCCGGGCCGTCTGCGACGACCTGGGACAGCAGCTGATCCGTGACGCCGAGGGCGCCAGCAAGGACATCAGGATCGAGGTCGTCAACGCCGCGAGCGAGGACGAGGCCGTCGAGGTGGGCCGCTCCATCGCCCGCAACAACCTCCTCAAGTGCGCCATCCACGGCGAGGACCCCAACTGGGGCCGTGTGCTCTCCGCGATCGGCACCACCCGTGCCGCCTTCGAGCCCGACCGGCTCAACGTCGCCATCAACGGCGTCTGGGTGTGCAAGAACGGCGGCGTCGGCGAGGACCGCGAGAAGGTCGACATGCGCTACCGCGAGGTGCACATCGTCGCCGACCTCGCGGCGGGCTCCGAGACCGCCACGATCTGGACCAACGACCTGACCGCGGAATACGTCCACGAGAACAGCGCGTACTCGTCATGAGCACTACCCGTAAGCACACCGCCCTGCCCAAGGCCCAGATCCTCATCGAGGCGCTGCCCTGGCTGGTCCGCCACAACGGCAGGACCGTCGTCATCAAGTTCGGCGGCAACGCCATGGTCGACGAGGACCTGAAGGCCGCCTTCGCACAGGACGTCGTGTTCCTGCACCACGCCGGCCTCAAGCCCGTCGTCGTGCACGGCGGCGGCCCGCAGATCAGCGCCGCCCTCGACAAGCACGGCATCGTCAGCGAGTTCAAGGCCGGCCTGCGCGTCACCACCGAGGACGCCATGGACGTCGTCCGCATGGTCCTCGCCGGACAGGTGCAGCGCGAACTGGTCGGGCTGCTCAACCAGCACGGCCCGCTCGCCGTCGGCCTCACCGGCGAGGACGCCCACACGATCACCGCCACCAAGCACCAGCCCGAGATCGACGGCGAACGGGTCGACATCGGACGGGTCGGCGAGATCACCTCGATCGACACGGGCGCCATCGAGGCCCTCATCGCCGACGGCCGCATCCCGGTCGTCTCCTCGATCGCCCGCTCCGAGGACGACGGACACGTCTACAACGTCAACGCCGACACGGCGGCCGCGGCGCTCGCCGCCGCCCTGGGCGCCGAGACCCTCATGGTCCTCACCGACGTCGAGGGCCTCTACGAGGACTGGCCGAACTCCGACGAGGTGATCAGCCGCCTCACCGCTTCCCAACTGGAGAAGCTGCTGCCGGAGCTGTCCTCCGGCATGGTGCCGAAGATGGAGGGCTGCCTGCACGCCGTGCGCAACGGCGTCACCACCGCCCGCGTCATCGACGGACGGGTCCAGCACTCGATCCTGCTGGAGATCTTCACGGATGAAGGAATCGGCACGATGGTCGTGCCCGACGACAAGCCGGCCGAACAGGGGGAGCCGTCATGAGCAACCAGGAACTGACCGCGCGGTGGCAGGGCGCGCTCATGGACAACTACGGCACCCCGAGGCTCCCTCTGGTGCGCGGTGAGGGCACCCGGGTGTGGGACGCCGACGGCAAGGAGTACCTCGACTTCGTCGGCGGTATCGCGGTCAACGCGCTCGGCCACGCCCACCCGGCCGTCGTGGAGGCCGTGAGCCGGCAGATCGCGTCGCTGGGCCACGTCTCCAACCTCTTCGTCGCCGAACCGCCCGTCGCCCTCGCCGAACGGCTGCTCCAGCACTTCGGCCGGGACGGCAGGGTCTACTTCTGCAACTCCGGCGCCGAGGCCAACGAGGGCGCCTTCAAGATCGGGCGGCTGACCGGGCGGACCCACATGGTCGCCACCCAGGGCGGCTTCCACGGCCGCACCATGGGCGCCCTCGCGCTCACCGGCCAGCCCGGCAAGCAGGACGGCTTCCACCCGCTGCCCGGCGACGTCACCCACGTCCCCTACGGCGACGCGCAGGCACTGGCCGCCGCCGTGACCGAGGAGACCGCCCTCGTCGTCATCGAGCCGGTCCAGGGCGAGAACGGCGTCGTGGTGCCGCCGGCCGGCTACCTCAAGGCCGCCCGGGCGATCACCGCGGCCACCGGCTCCCTGCTGGTGCTGGACGAGGTGCAGACCGGGATCGGCCGCACCGGGCACTGGTTCGAGTACCAGGCCCACGAGGGCGTCCTGCCGGACGTCGTGACGCTGGCGAAGGGCCTCGGCGGCGGGCTGCCGATCGGCGCGACCGTCGCCTTCGGCCGCGCCGCGGAGCTGCTCCGGCCCGGCCGGCACGGCACGACCTTCGGCGGCAACCCCGTCGCGTGCGCCGCCGGGATCGCCGTCCTCGACACCATCGCCGACGACGGCCTGCTGGAGAACGTCAAGCGGCAGGGCGAGAAGCTGCGCAACGGGATCGAGGGCCTGGGCCACCCGTTGGTCGATCACGTCCGGGGCGCCGGCCTCCTCCTGGGTATCGTGCTCACCGAGCCGCTCGCGCCCCAGGTGCAGCAGGCGGCTCAGGAGGCCGGTCTCCTCGTGAACGCGCCCGCCCCCGACGTCGTCCGGCTCATGCCGCCGCTGAACCTGCGGGACGACGAGGTGGACGCCTTCCTCGGAGCGCTGCCCGGCCTCCTCGACACAGTGGGCGGGGACGGACGAACCGGGGAATGAGACGACGATGAGCCAGGCGCAGGACCACGACGAGCAGCCGGGGGCGAACGGGCCCGCCGTGCCGCAGACGCGCACCGCCCGCCACCGCCGGATCGTCGACATCCTCAACCGGCAGGCCGTGCGCTCCCAGAGCCAGTTGGCGAAACTGCTCGCCGACGACGGGCTGAGCGTCACCCAGGCGACGCTCTCCCGGGACCTGGACGAGCTGAACGCGGTCAAGATCCGCAACACCGACGGCGACCTGATCTACGCGGTGCCCAGCGAGGGCGGTTTCCGTACGCCGCGCGCACCGCTGGGGGAGTCGGCGAAGGAGGAGCGGATGCGGCGGCTCTCCCAGGAGCTGCTGATCTCGGCGGAGGCCTCGGCGAACCTCGTGGTCCTGCGCACCCCTCCGGGGGCGGCGCAGTTCCTCGCCTCCGCGATCGACCAGGCGGAGCTGCACGACATCCTGGGCACGATCGCGGGGGACGACACGCTGCTGCTGATCAGCCGGGAGCCGACGGGGGGACAGGCCCTGGCCGACCACTTGCTCCGGCTGGCGCAGAACGGCCACTGAGCCGCCTGGCGACCGCGGGTGTGACCGTGGCGCGCCGGCTGCGACCGCGGGTGTGACCGTGGCGCGCCGGCTGCGACCGCGGGTGTGACCGTGGTGCGCCGGCTGCGGGCGCGTGGGGGGCGCGTGGGGGCCGGCGGTGCGCCGGCTGCGGGCGCGTGGGGGCTGGTCGCGCAGTTCCCCGCGCCCCTTCAGGTCCGTTGAGCTGCGGGAGCCGTGCCTTGCCCCGCGGCTCAGCCCAGCCGCCTCGCCAACCCGCCGGTGCACCGCACCTCGTCGCCTGCCGTGACCAGCAGTGCCTCCACGTCGGGCAGCGACTCCAGCCAGGCCAGTCCCTCCCGCGACCCCATCGCGAACGCGGCAGTGGCCCAGCAGTCGGCCCAGGTCAGTTCGGGGGCGACGACGGTGACGGCCACCAGGTCCGTCACCGCGGAGCGGCCCGTGCGGGGGTCGACGATGTGCGCGCCCCGCTCCGCCGTACCCGACGTGGCCACGGCCAGCTCGTCCGCGCCGGCCGCCGACACCACGGCCGCGAGCCCACCCGGCCGCAGGGGGTCCGAGACGCCCACTCGCCACGGCCGCTCCGGGCCGGGCACGCCCAGCAACTGCACATCGCCGCCGCCGTTGACGCTGACCCCGCTCACCCCGGCCCCGGCGACGATCCGGGCCGCCCGCTCGGCGGCCCACCCCTTCACGATCCCGGTCGGGTCGAGCGGGCCGTCGTAGCGCAGGCTGAACCAGCCCCCGCTCACCCGCTCCGCCTCGGCGCCCAGCTCCAGCACCTCGGCCACCTCGGGATCGCACTCCTCGACGCCCAGCTCCCCGCGCACCAGCCGGGAGACCTGGCTGTCCTCGCGGTAGGTGCTGAACACCTCGTCGACCCGGTGCAGCGAGGCGACCGCCGCCCGCAGCGCCGTCCGCACCGCGCCGGGTTCCCCGCCGCGGACGTCGAAGGAGAAGACCGTCCCCATGACCTCCTCCACGTGACGCACCGCGGCGGGAGCCTGCGCCCACTCGGCCACCGCGTCAGCCACCGGCCCGGTCCAGCGCCGACTGGAGCGACTCCTTGTAGCCCGCGCTGGTGTACGTGGCCCCGGACACCGCGTCGATGTCCGCGCTGCCGGCCGCGACGGCCGCCTGGTTGAGCTGGGGCACGGCGTCCGCGGTGACCTGGTCGCTCCGGCCGCCCTTGGGCGCCTGCACCGCCTCCGCCTTGGTGATCTTCCCGTCCGCGACGGTGATGCGGACCTGCACCGCGCCGTACTGGGTCTGGGCCGCGTCCCCGGTGAAGGTGCCGGACGCCTGGTCACTCCCGGAGCCCTGCGCCCCCGACTCCTGTGCTCCCGGCTCCGGCGACTCCGACTCCTGCGCCCCCTCCTGCGCCCCGGAGTCCTGCGACGACGACCCCGCGCTCGCGTTCGCCTTGTCGATCGCGGACTGGAGGGACTTCTTGTAGCCGGTGCTGGTGTAGGTCGCCCCGGAGACCGTGTCGATGTCGGGGCTCTGCCCGGCCACCGTCGCCTCGTTGAGCTGGGGCACGGCGTCCGCGGTGACCTGGTCGCTCCGGCCGCCCTTGGGCGCCTGCACCGCCTCCGCCTTGGTGATCTGGTTCTTGCTGACGGTGATGCGGACCTGCACGACCCCGTACTGGGTCTGGGCCGCGTCCCCGGTGAAGGTGCCCGTGACCTGGACGGTGCCGGACCCCTGGGAAGCGCCCGCGCCCGCCTTCACCTTGTCCAGCGCCGACTGCAACGACTTCTTGTAGCCCTCGCTGGTGTAGGTGGCCCCGGAGACGGAGTCGATGTCCGCGCTCTGCGCGGCGACCGCGGCCTGGTTGAGCTGGGGTACGGCGTTGGCGGTGATCTGGTCGCTCTGGCCGCCCTTGGGCGCCTGGACCGCGTCCGCCTGGGTGATCTTCCCGCCGGCGACGGTCAGCCGGACCTGCACGACCCCGTACTGGGTCTGGGCCGCGTCACCGGTGACCGTGCCGGTTCCCGCGGCCTGGGCACCGCCCTGGACCGAGGACTGCGCGGGCGCGGTGCCCGCCGCGGAGGCCGGGTCCGACGACGGCTTCAGCGCCAGCAGCAGCACGATCCCGGAGACGGTGGCGGCACCGGCGAGCACGACGCGCCGGAAGGGGTGGCTCTTCCTCATCGCTTCCTGAGCTCCTGATTCCCGTCGCTCACATCTCGAACGACTCGTGATGGATGCGGCG
Organism: Streptomyces sp. NPDC003247; assembly: GCF_042888135.1. Classification (NCBI taxonomy): domain Bacteria; kingdom Bacillati; phylum Actinomycetota; class Actinomycetes; order Kitasatosporales; family Streptomycetaceae; genus Streptomyces; species Streptomyces sp. NPDC003247. The sequence continues at coordinate 213,262 of NZ_JBIAPF010000008.1, read as the reverse complement.
GGCGGGGACCCCGGCGCCGCGCAAGGCCTCGTACACCGACTGGGCGAAACCGTTCGGCCCGCACATGAAGACGTCGTGGCGGTCGATGTCGGGGATCTTCCGCTGAAGCGACTCCGCCGAGATGTCGGGGCGCTCCCCGTCGGGGCTGTTGACCGCGTACATCAGCCGCGCCCCGCGCTCGTCGGCGATCTTCGCCAGTTCGTCCCACAGGGCCAGGTCCTGGGTGCTGTTGGCCCGGTAGAGGAGGGTGATGTCCCCGGCCGCGCCCGGCAGCGTCTCGAACAGCGCCCGCATCGGGGTGATCCCGACCCCGCCGGCCACCAGCAGCACCTTGCCGCGGCTGCGGCGGGACGCCGTCATCGCGCCGTACGGGCCCTCGGCCCACACCTTCGTGCCGGGCTTCAGCCCGCGCAGGGCCGCGCTGTGGTCACCGATCGCCTTGACGGTGATCCGCAGCATCTCCGGGCGGGGCGCCGCCGACAGCGAGTACGGGTGGGAGCTGAACCGCATCCCCGGCGCCAGGAACCGCCACCGGAAGAACTGCCCGGCCTCCGCGCCCATCCGGTGCAGCCTGCGCCCGCCGATCAGCACCGACACGATCCCCGGCGTCTCCTCGATGACCGCCTCGACGTAGAGGCGGTGACGCAGGTTCAGCCGGAGCGGGGTGAGGACGCGGTACCAGACGACCAGCGCGGTGACCGACCCGTACAGCGCGTACCAGGCGGTCTTGGCGGCCGGCTGGACGGCGAAGTCGTTGCCCGTGGTGATCTGGTGCCAGAACGTCAGGAACACCGCGGCGTACGTCATCAGGTGGACGTGGTACCAGGTGTCGTAGGGCATCCGGCGGCGGACCGGGCCGATCGAGACCAGACCGATGACCAGCAGCAGGCCGGTGCCGAGGGCGGCCTTGCCCATGTCGGGCAGCTGGTTCACGGAGTCGACGGTCTGCTGGACGACGTCGCCGAGCGACTTGCCGGCCTGGAGCGCGTAGCCCCACATGATGAGGAACACGTGCGTGAAGGTGAGGCAGAGGGTGTACCGGCCGGTCATCGCGTGCCAGCGGGCGACCCGGTCCGAGCCCACCCGCCGCTCCAGGGCCGGCACCCTGGCCATCTGGAGGACGACCAGTGCCATCAGGTAGCCGGCGAGCAGGCCGGTGATGCGTCCCGCGTTCAGGACCCGGCCGGTGTCGTCCGCGATGGACGGCGTGTTGTCCCACCACAGCCACAGCACGCCCGCGGCACCCGCCCAGACGGCGAGCAGCAGCGGGACGGCCGGGGAGCGGCGCGGTCGGATGCGGCGCATCGTCTGGCGGCGGGCGGCACGGCCGCCGGCGATCGTCGTGGTCACGGTTCCTCCGTGGGTACGGACCCTTGACCCACGAATACGTGCCGGCACCGCGGAGTGTTCAGCCGCCCGCGGAGTCGAGGGCGGACTGGAGCGACCGGCGGTAACCGTCGCTCGTGTAGGTGGCCCCGGAGACCGTGTCGATGTCGGCGCTCTGCGCCTGGAGCGCCTCCGTCCGCAGCCGGGGCAGGGCGTAACTGTTGATCTCCTGGTCCCGAGGGTTGTCCGTGGGGTAGTCGACGGCGGTGACGTCGGTGAGCTTGCCGTTCTGGAGCGTCACACGGACCTGGACGGGGCCCCAGCGCGTCTGCGCGGAGTCGCCGGTGACGGTCGTGCCGCCGGCCGTCGAGCCGCTCGTGCCGCCGGACGGGGCGGTCGCGGGGGCGGGGACGGCGACGGCCGGCGTGTCGTGCGGCTTCAGCGACAGCAGCAGGACCATGCCGGAGACGGTGGCGGCGCTCGCCAGCACGATCCGCCGCAGCGGGCGGTTCTTCCTCAGCGCGTGCACGGGTGGGACCTCACAGTTCGAAGGACTCGTGGTGGATACGGCGGTCCGGCACCCCCGCGGCGCGCAGGGCCGCGTACACGTCCCGGGCGAAGCCGGGCGGACCGCACAGGTACACGTCGTGGTCGGCGAGACCGGGCACGCTCGCGCGCAGCGCCCCGGCGCTCAGGTCCGGCCGCCGCCCGTCCGGCCCGTTCAGCGCGTACCGCACCCGCCCGCCGCGCCACCGTGCCAGCGCCTCGAGCTCACCGCCCAGCGCGAGGTCCTGGGCCGTCCGCGCCCGGTAGACGAGGGTGACCTCGCCCGGCAGCGTCTCGAACAGCGCCCGCAGCGGGGTGACGCCCACCCCGCCCGCGATCAGCACCGCCCGGGGCGCCGTCCGCCGCTCGGCGGTCAGTGCGCCGTAGGGCCCCTCGGCCCACACCCGGGTGCCCGGCCGCAGCAGCGCGACGGCCGTGCTGTGGTCGCCGAGCGCCTTGACCGTGATGCGCAGCCGGTCCGGGCGCGGCGGCGCCGACAGCGAGTACGGCGTCGACGTCCACCGCAGGCCCCCGGTGAGGAACCGCCAGCGGAGGAACTGCCCCGCCCGCGCCCCCAGTTCGTCCAGCGCCCGGCCGCGCACGACGACCGACCACACGCCCGGCGCCTCCTGGTGCACGGACTCCACCCGCAGCCGGTGCCGCAGGTTCAGCCGTACCGGGGCGAGGATCCGGAACCACAGCACCAGCGCCGCCACCCCCAGGTACAGCGCGTACCAGGCGGCCCGCGCGGGTCCCGCCGTGAGGTCGGAACCCAGCTGGACCTGGTGGAAGAAGGCCAGGAAGACGGCCGCGTAGGTGAGCAGGTGGACGTGGTACCAGAACTCGTGTCCGACCCGGCGGCGCACGGCACGCGCCGAGGTGACGCCGACCACGAGGAGGATCAGCGTGCCCGCGGTGGCCTTCAGCATCTCCGGGTAGTCCAGGACCACCGTCGTCGTCTCGTGCAGGAGCGAGGCGCCGTCCTGGGCGGCATAGCCGGCGAGGATCAGCACGATGTGCGCGAGCAGCAGGCAGACCGTGTAGCGGCCCGCCATCGCGTGCCAGCGCGCCACCCGGTCGGAGCCGACGCGGCACTCCAGCAGCGGGACGCGGGCCATCAGCCCGACGAGCACGGCACACGCGTAGCCGCACAGCAGTCCGGCGATCCGCCCGGCGTTCGTCAGCCAGCCGGCCGTGCCGACCACCGACCCGGCGTTCAGCCACCACAGTGCCACCGCGGCCGCCGCCCCGGCCCACAGCAGGGCGAGCAGCGGTCCCGCGGGGGAGCGCCGGGCGGCGAGCGGCACGGCCGGCGTCGTCCGCTCGTACAGGGCGGTCATGGGTACGTCCTTTCTCCCGTCCGGCTCGCCACTGTGCGCGCCGAACCTCTCAGCACGCTCTGAGAAGGCGCCCCGCTGAGGAGACTCAGAGGGAACTCAGAGCCCCCGCGGGCGTCCGCGCACCCGGCGAGGGGCGATGCTGGAGAGGCCATGAACACCACGCGCTCCGGCCGCCCCGCCCTCACCCGCCCCGACGGCACCCCGCTGCGGGTCCTCGTCGTCGACGACGACCCCGACCTCGCGGAGGTGCTGAGCGGTGCGCTGCGCTACGAGGGCTGGCGGGTCCGCACCGCCGGCGACGGGGCCTCGGCGCTCACCGCGGCCCGGGAGCTGCTGCCCGACGCCGTCGTCCTGGACGTGATGCTCCCCGACACCGACGGCTTCGCCGTGCTGCGCTCCCTGCACACCGTGCGGCCCGACGTGTGCGTGCTCTTCCTCACCGCGCGGGACGCCGTGGAGGACCGTATCGCCGGCATCACCGCGGGCGGCGACGACTACGTCACCAAGCCCTTCAGCCTGGAGGAGGTCGTGGCGCGGCTGCGCGGTCTGCTGCGCCGCGCGGGCATGGCCCGGCAGCAGGAGGACGGCCCGCGGCTGACCGTCGGCGACCTGGTGATGGACGAGGAGGCCCACGAGGTGCTGCGCGCCGGCGAGCTGATCGAGCTGTCCCCCACCGAGTTCGAGCTGCTGCGCTTCCTCATGCGCAACCCGCGGCGCGTGCTCAGCAAGGCGCAGATCCTCGACCGTGTGTGGTCCTACGACTTCGGCGGCCGCGCCCATGTCGTCGAGCTGTACATCTCCTACCTGCGCAAGAAGGTCGACGCGGGACGCGAGCCGATGATCCACACCGTGCGGGGGGCGGGGTACGTCCTCAAACCGGTGACCCGATGACCTGCCCGGCCCGCCGGATCCCCCGGCCGCACACCCTGCGCGCCCGGCTCACCCTCGGGCTGGTGGTGCTGCTCGCGATCAGCTGTGCCGCCGTCGGCGTCGCCGCGGTCCTCGGGGTGCGGGCCTTCCTCACCAGCCGGCTCGACGAGCAGCTGACCGAGGCCGGCAACCGGTTCGCGGTCAGCCTGGAGCACGGCGGGGAGCCCGAGCGCGCCGACCATGACGGCGACGAGCACGGTGACACCCGGCGGCAGGCCACGGGCACCTTCGGCGCCCGGCTGGTGGACGGCACGGTGACCAACGCGGCCGTCGTCCGCACCACCGGCACCCTCGACGTCCGCCTCACGGACGCCGACCGGGAAGGGCTCGCCGCGGTCCCGCCCGACGGCCGCGGCCACAGCGTGGACCTCTCCGCCCTGGACGGCTACCGGCTGCTCGCCTCCCGGGGCATCGACGGCGACGTCCTGATCACCGGTCTGCCCCTGGAACCCGTCGAGGCCACCGTCCACCGCCTGGAACTGGTCGCCGGGATCGTCTTCGGGGCCGCCCTGACGGTGACCGGCGTCGCGGGCGCCCTGTGGGTGCGCTGGTCCCTGCGCCCGCTGAGCCGGGTCGCGGAGACCGCCGCCCGGGTGAGCGAACTCCCGCTGGCCAGCGGGGAGGTGGCGCTCCCGCCGCGCGTCCCGGAAACCGATCCGCGCAGCGAGGTGGGCCGGGTCGCCGGCGCCTTCGACCACATGCTCGGTCATGTCGAGGACGCCCTCACCAAGCGCCACGCCAGTGAGGAACGGCTGCGCAGCTTCGCCGCCGACGCCAGCCACGAACTGCGCACCCCGGTCGCCTCGGTCCGCGGCCACGCCGAACTCGCCCTGCTGCACCCGGGACCGGTCCCGCCGGAGGTCACCCGGGCCCTGGAACGCATCACCGCCGAGTCGACCCGGATGAGCGCGATGGTCGACGACCTGCTGCTCCTGGCCCGCCTGGACGCGGGCCGGCCGCTGGAGGCCCTGCCGGTCGACCTGACCCGCCTGGTCCTCGACGCGGTCACGGACGCACGGGCCACCGGCCCCGGTCACCGCTGGGAACTGGACCTCCCCGAGGCCCCGGTCACGGTGACCGGCGACGCGCACCGCCTCCCGCAGGTCCTGGCCAACCTGCTGACCAACGCCCGTGTGCACACGCCCGCCGGCACCAAGGTGACGGTCACCCTGGGCACGGACGCGAAGGAGGCCGTGCTCACCGTCCACGACGACGGCTCGGGCATCCCCGAGGACGTCCGGCCGGGCGTCTTCGAGCGCTTCACACGGGCCGACCGCCGCACCAAGACGGAGAGCGGCGGGGCGGGCCTGGGCCTGTCGATCGTGGCGGCGGTGGTGGAGGCGCACGGTGGAACCGTGGCCGTGGAGAGCGAACCGGGTTCGACGGCGTTCACCGTGCGCCTGCCGCTGCCCTGAGGCCGCCGGCCCCGGGACCGCGTGACGGCGGTGGCGCCCCGGTGGGTGACGCCGCCTCCCCCGGCGTCCTCCGCTCAGGCGCCCAGCGGGTTGAGCAGGTCCGCCCGCCCCTCGAAGGCGTGCAGCAGCAGGTCGGTCATCTCGAAGACGTCCTTGGCGCTGCGCGCCGGGTCGGGGCTGAGGAAGGGGCGCCAGAAGGGGTCGCGCACGATGGAGTGGCGGCTGCCCTCCATCGCCCGGTGGAAGACCTCGGCGACGATCTGCCCGCCGACGCCGGTCAGCCGCCCGCCGCCGTTCACCTCGGCCTCGCGCAGGATGTAGAACCACAGCGGGCAGTGGTCGACGAGCTCGGCCGCCAGGTCGCTGCTCAGCTGGGCCCCGGAACCGTTCGCGAAGTCGGAGGCGAGCAGCGGCTTGACGCCGAGTGCCTTGGCCATCTGCTGCCCGGTGGCGAGGCGGACCATGGTGCCCCGGGTGAGGTTGCGGAAGGCCAGGTTGAGCTCGTTGGTGTCCTCCGGCGCGTTCGGCCGGCTCCCGAAGGAGCCGAGCGGCAGTTCGGCGAGCGGGTTGACCAGCAGCGTGTCGATCCTCTTCGCCACGTTGGACTTGGCCGCCGGCACACCCAGGTCCGGCCGGCCGCCGGCCGGGAAGTCGAACAGCCGCCGCAGGTCGGCGATCCAGTTGGTGGGCAGCCGCTCGAACCGGCCGGCGTCCGGGTCGTCCGGGTCGTCGGGCGGCGGGGAGAGGATGCCGCTCGTGCCGCTGAACTGGAACAGCAGGCGCAGGGTGCCCGCGCCGTCGTCGAAGATCCGGTTCCAGTTGTAGGCCCCGCGGACCATGCTGTGGCCCAGCCGGTAGGCGGCCACCGAGAACTCGATCGGCATCGTGGGGCGGTCGTCCTCGCCGGCCCGGGGCTCGAAGAACCTGCGCCCTTGGGTGAACACCTGGTCCACGATGGCCGGGTCGACGATCCGGCCGAGGAAGTCGTGCCGCAGCATCCACTGGTAGTGCTTGACGACCGTCTCCCGGGCGGTCTCGAACAGCACCGCGCTCGAGACGCCCTTGTCGACGAGGTCGGCCACGACCCTGTTGTGGAAGCGGATGAACGCGGCGTGGATCTGGGCGACGGCCAGGTTCTCGTCGTTGCGCGGGTCCGGGATCAGCGGCCGGCGCCGCTCGGAGATCAGCGAGCCGACGCCCGCGCGGGGCAGGTCGAACCCGGTGAGGGACAGGCCGACCAGGGGGTCCGCGCCGGGGCGGGGCAGGCCCTGGGTGGTGCCGGTCCGCAGGCGCAGCCCGTCGTCCTCGTAGAAGCGGCGGTCGACGGGGTGGTCCGGTCCGAGCCCGTAGAGGCTGTCCAGGTCCAGTGCCGGGGAGCGGCCCTGGAGGAGCTGGTCGACGGTGACGTCCTTGCCCAGGTGGACGGCGGTGGCGTCCAGGGTCAGGTCGTGGTCGACGAACTGGCCGAGATAGGTGAAGCCGGCCGGGACCGCGGGGTTGTTGGAGTCGGGCTGGTTGCCGGCGGCGGTCATCGCCCCGGCGAGCGCCACGCGGGCGTCGTGGTCGAGCAGGTGCTCGGGCCGGGCCGGGGGCCCGAGACGGGAGAACCGGAACTTGCGCAGGGCGGCGAGGGACGACGCCTTGACCGGTGTCACCGGCCCGTCGCTCCCGTCGTCGGTGAGCACACCCTCACCGACGACGAAGAACGACGAGCGGACATGGCGTTTGCTCTGCGGTTCGCGTGAGGAGCGGAACATGTTTCCCCCATGTGTTCCTGTCGGCGCGCATGATGGCGCCCACGCTAGGTGACCCGAGCACCGGACGGGAGAATTCCGTCAAATACCGCAGTGATCCTATATTTCTGTACATTCAGTCAATCTGCGTAAACCGGGCAGGCGGGAGGGGGAGGGGGACGCCCGGCAGTCCGTCGATGCTCGTGGCGATGTGCTCCTTCTTCTCGAAGTACGCGCTGAGCGAGGCGTCGTCCTCCCGGGCGAACCGCTTCCCGTGCAGCTCGCGGTCCTCGTCGTACGTCATGAAGGGCACCGCGTACCCGCAGGTGTCCCGCACGAGTTCGGCGTGCACGAGGATGACCGCGCGCAGACCGTGCGGCGTCGGGTCGATGTCCGGGAAGTGGGTGAGGAGCGGGCCGAAGCGCGGGTCGTCGCGGAAGACCGGCTCGCCGCGGCCGTGCACCCGCACGATGTTCGGCGGGCCCTGGAAGGCGCACCACATCAGGGTGATCCGGCCGTTCTCGCGCAGATGCGCGACGGTCTCGGCGTTGGAGCCGGCGAAGTCGAGGTAGGCCACGGTGCGGTCGTCGACGACGGCGAACGACCCCTTCAGGCCCTTGGGGGAGAGGTTGACCGTGCCGTCGGCGGACAGGGGCGCGGTCGCGGTGAAGAACAGGGGCTGCTCCTCGATGAACGTACGGAGCCTGCCGTCTATGCGCTCATAGGTCTTTCCCATGTCCGGTGATTATCCGGGACTTTCCTTCGTTCGGCTGAGGAAATCTTGGGGTGGGGGCCCGGACACCGCGACGGCCGCCCCGGCCGGCGCTCCACGGGGCGGCCGCCGCGCCTGTCACGTCACTGGTTCAACGTGCAGGCGGCCAGGGCGTCGAGGCCTTCGGGGCGGGCGGCGGTGCGGCCGATGGCGATGGCGATGCGGTCGACGGTGGCGATGCGTTTGTCTTCGAGGGGGCCGAGGATGGCGTTCTGGACGAAGTTGGGGCCGCCCTGGCCGACGGTGTCGGCGAGGCGTTGGTTGGCTTCGGCGATCTGGGTGTCGAGCAGGGCGAGGTTGCGGTCGACCTCGGCCTGTGCGGTGGCCGGGACGGCGGGGAGCTGCGAGGCCACGTCCGGGCAGGTGATCGTGGAGACGCCGGTGCCGGTGTCGCCCGTTTCCCCGGCGTTCCCCGCGTCGTCCGCGTCGTCGGCTCCACCCGCCGACCCGGTCGCCGTGGCGCTCGGGGCGGCCGTGGCGCCGGCGCCGGCCGTGTCGAGGGTGCACGATGCCAGGGCGTCGAGGCCTTCGGGGCGGGCGGCGGTGCGGCCGATGGCGATGGCGATGCGGTCGACGGTGGCGACGCGTTTGTCTTCGAGGGGGCCGAGGATGGCGTTCTGGACGAAGTTGGGGCCGCCCTGGCCGACGGTGTCGGCGAGGCGTTGGTTGGCTTCGGCGATCTGGGTGTCGAGCAGGGCGAGGTTGCGGTCGACCTCGGCCTGTGCGGTGGCCGGGACGGCGGGGAGCTGCGAGGCCACGTCCGGGCAGGTGATCGTGGACGGGGAGGCGAGTGTCCTGGCGTCCGTGGCGCTCTTCCCGGACGACTCCCCGGCGAGGGCGGAGTTCACGACCACGGCGCCGGTCAGCGCCAGAGCGGCGGCGGCGCCGATGGCCGCCACACGACGCTTGTTGTACTTCGGAAGAGCCCTGGACATGCGGATGCCTCACTTGGGTCAGGGACGGGGGGACGGGCCGGCGCCGGCGGGTTCAGCGGTGAGTACGGGTAAGCGGTTGCCGGTGTTCAAGGGCTCCGTGAAAAGTTCGCCGGGAGCGGTGCGTCCGGGGGGCGGGCCCGAGCCGGGGCCTGATTGACGAATCATGCAGAGTTCTGCATACTCATGCATGCATGCCAGTTGTACGGTGACGGCAGGTGGAACGGGGCACCGTCCGAGCGGATCCGGACACCATCCAGGCGGATCATCCACACCCCTTGCGAGGAGCAGCACAAGTGAGCAGCAACAGCGGTGACGTCCGGCTCTGGGGCGGCCGTTTCGCCGACGGTCCCGCCGAGGCCCTGGCCAAGCTGTCCGCGTCCGTCCACTTCGACTGGCGGCTCGCGCCGTACGACATCGCCGGTTCGCGCGCCCACGCGCGCGTGCTGCACAAGGCGGGTCTGCTCGCGGACGACGAGCTGACGGGCATGCTCGCGGGCCTGGACCGGCTCGAGGCGGACGTGGCGGACGGCTCCTTCACCGGCACCGTCGCCGACGAGGACGTGCACACCGCCCTGGAGCGCGGCCTCCTGGAGCGTCTCGGCCCCGACCTCGGCGGCAAGCTGCGCGCGGGACGGTCGCGGAACGACCAGGTCGCCACCCTCTTCCGGATGTACCTGCGGGACCACGCCCGGATCATCGGCGGCCTGATCGCCGAGCTCCAGGACGCGCTGATCGGCCTGGCGGAGGCCCACCCCGACGTGGCGATGCCCGGCCGCACCCACCTCCAGCACGCCCAGCCGGTGCTCTTCGCCCACCACGTCCTCGCGCACGTGCAGTCCCTGTCCCGGGACGCCGAGCGGCTGCGCCAGTGGGACGAGCGCACGGCGGTCTCGCCGTACGGCTCCGGCGCGCTCGCGGGGTCGTCGCTCGGCCTCGACCCCCAGGCGGTCGCCGAGGACCTCGGCTTCGAGCACGGCAGCGTCGGCAACTCCATCGACGGCACGGCGTCCCGCGACTTCGTCGCCGAGTTCGCCTTCATCACCGCGATGATCGGCGTCAACCTCTCCCGGATCGCCGAGGAGATCATCATCTGGAACACGAAGGAGTTCTCCTTCGTCACCCTGCACGACGCGTTCTCCACCGGCTCGTCGATCATGCCGCAGAAGAAGAACCCGGACATCGCCGAGCTGGCGCGCGGCAAGTCGGGCCGGCTGATCGGCAACCTGACGGGCCTGCTGGCCACCCTGAAGGCGCTGCCGCTCGCGTACAACCGTGACCTCCAGGAGGACAAGGAGCCGGTCTTCGACTCCTGCGACCAGCTCGAGGTCCTCCTGCCCGCCTTCACCGGCATGATCGCCACGCTCACCGTCCACCGCGAGCGCATGGAGGAGCTGGCCCCGGCCGGCTTCTCGCTCGCCACCGACATCGCCGAGTGGCTGGTCAAGCAGGGCGTGCCGTTCCGGGTGGCGCACGAGGTCGCCGGCGAGTGCGTGAAGGCCGCCGAGGCCGAGGGCAAGGAGCTCGACGAGCTCACCGACGAGCAGTTCGCGAAGATCTCCGCCCACCTCACCCCCGAGGTGCGCTCCGTCCTCAACGTCCCCGGCGCCCTCGCCTCCCGCGACGGCCGCGGCGGTACCGCGCCCAGCGCGGTCGCGATCCAGCTGTCCGAGGTCAAGCGGAACGTGGCGGCCCAGCACGCATGGGCGACGGCGAAGAAGAAGAGCTGAGGCAGCAAGCGCCCTGCAGCGGGGACACGTGTCCTGAAGGAGCGTGGGGGCAAGCGCCCTGAAGGGGCGCGGGGAACTGCGCGACGAGCCACGACGATCCCGCACTCGCCACAGCACCGCGGCGACCGGGGCCACCGCGGCGACCACGGCGACCACGGCGACGGGTCTCTCGGACGAAGGTCATCGCGGGTTACGTTGGTCGAAGCCGTACCGGACCGACCGAACGGAGCCCGCGATGCCCTTCGCCCGCCTCGCCTCAGCGACGACCCCCACCTGCCACCTCGGACTGGGTCTCGCCGCCGTCGGCCGCCCCGGCTACATCAACCTCGGCCGGGACCGCGACCTCGGCGAGGACCGCAGCGTCGAGGCGCTGCGCGCCCGCACCGGCGAACTCCTCGACGCGGCCTACGCCCAGGGCGTCCGCTACGTCGACGTCGCCCGCTCCTACGGCCGTTCCGAGGAGTTCCTCGCCGACTGGCTCCGGGCCCGCCCCGACGTCGACGACGTCGTCGTCGGCAGCAAATGGGGCTACACCTACACCGCCGGCTGGACCACCGACGCCGAGCGGCACGAGGTCAAGGAGCACGGCCTCGCCACGTACGAGAGGCAGCGCGCCGAGACGGCCGGACTGCTCGGCGACCGGCTCGACCTCTACCAGATCCACTCGGTGACCCCCGACAGCCCGGCCCTCACCGACAAGGAACTCCACGCGAAGCTGGCCGAGGCCGCGGCCGGGGGCCTCACCATCGGCTTCTCCACCAGCGGCCCCGCCCAGGCCGACGCGATCCGCGCCGCCGTCGCGATCACGGTCGACGGCGCCCCCCTCTTCCGTACCGTCCAGTCGACGTACAACGCGCTGGAGACCTCCGCGGGACCCGCCCTCGCCGAGGCCCACGCGGCCGGACTGACGGTGATCGTCAAGGAGGGCATGGCCAACGGGCGTCTCGCGGAACCGCACGCGCCGGACGCCCTGCGGGCCGTCGCGGCCGGGACCGGCCTGGGCTGCGACGCCGTCGCCCTCGCCCTGGTCCTCGCACAGCCGTGGGCCGGGGTCGTCCTCTCCGGCGCCGCGACCACCGCCCAGCTCGCCTCCAACCTGCACGCGGCCGTCGTCGACCTCGACGAGGAGCAGCGGGCCGCGCTCGGCACGCTGGCCGAGGAACCGCAGGCCTACTGGGAGCGCCGCGGCCGGCTGCCCTGGCACTGAGCCGCCCCGGACACACCCTTCTCTCGCGCCACCCTTCTCTCCAGCACCCTCCCCTCCCACCGCCCTTCTTGAGACTCGCATGCCCATAGTGAGACATAGATGTCTCACGTGGGCTACTCTTGTCTCATGGCTGTCGACCGAGACCACGTGCTGCGCAGCGCAGCCGCCCTGCTGACCCGCAAAGCCACCGCGACCATGGACGAGGTCGCCAAGGCCGCCGGGATCAGCCGCGCCACCCTGCACCGCCACTTCGCCGGGCGGGACGCGCTCGTACGGGCGCTGGAGGCGCTGGGCATCGCGGAGTGCGAGGCCGCGCTGGACGCGGCCCGGCTCGACGACGGCCCGGCGCGCGACGCCGTCAGCCGCCTCGTCCGCGAGCTCGAACCCGCCGCCGGACTGCTGTCCTTCCTCTACACCGAGAGCCAGCTGTTCGAGGGCGAGGGGCAGAACGAGGGCTGGGACCGGCTCGACGCGCGGATCGCCGCCCTGTTCCGGCGCGGCCAGCAGAACGGCGAGTTCCGCATCGACCTCACTCCGGCCTGGCTCACCGAGGCCCTCTACGGCCTCATCGCCTCCGGCGCCTGGGTCGTGCTGAGCGGCAAGGTCGCCGCCAAGGACTTCCACCACATGATCACCGAGCTGCTGCTCGGCGGCGCACTGCGCCACCCCGCACCACGGAGAGAGGAACCATGACCAGCACCCTGCGGCCGGCCGGAACGACGGCGGAGGTGAGGCGTCCGGGCCGCTGGCTCGCGCTCTCCGTCCTCGTGCTCGCCGTGCTGCTGGTGGCCGTCGACGCGACTGTCCTCGGTCTCGCGACCCCCTACATCAGCGAGGACCTCCAGCCCACCGGCACCCAGCTCCTCTGGATCGGCGACGTCTACTCCTTCGTCATCGCGGGCCTGCTCGTCTCGATGGGCAGCCTGGGCGACCGCATCGGCCGCAAGCGGATCCTGCTCGGCGGCGCCACGGCGTTCGGCCTGATATCCGTCCTCAACGCCTACGCCGCGACACCGGAGGCGATGATCGCGGCGCGGGCGCTGCTCGGTGTCGCCGGCGCGACCCTGATGCCCGCCACCCTCGCCCTGATCCGCAACCTCTTCCACGACCCGCGCGAGCGCAGCCTCGCCGTCGGCATCTGGGGCGCCACCGCCTCCGCCGGCACGGCCGTCGGCCCCATCGCGGGCGGTTTCCTGCTGGAGCACTTCTGGTGGGGCTCGGTCTTCCTGATCAACCTGCCCGTGATGGTCGTCCTGGTCCTCGTCGGCAGCAGGCTCCTGCCGGAGTCCAGGAACCCCGAACCCGGCCCCTGGGACCTGCCCGGCGTCGTCCTGTCGCTGACCGGCACGATCGGCGTGGTCTACGCGGTCAAGGAGGCCGCCACCCACGGCCCCACCTGGGACGCCCTCACGGTCGGCGTGCTCGGCGCGGCCGCCCTGTACGGCTTCGTGCGCCGCCAGCTCACCCTGCAGGCCCCGCTGCTGGACGTGCGGCTGTTCCGCAACCGGGGCTTCAGCGGTGCCGTCCTGGCCGATCTGCTGACCGTGCTCGGGATGTCCGGCCTGGTCTTCTTCCTCTCCCAGTACCTGCAACTCGTCCAGGGACGGGGCTCGTTGGAGGCGGGTCTGGCCGAACTGCCCGCGGCGATCGGCGCGGTGGCCGCCGGTCTGGTGGCGGGCCGGGCGGCGCGCCGGTTCTCGGTCCGCGCGGTGGTCTCCGGCGGCCTGGCGGCCGTCGGCCTGGCCCTGGCCGCGCTGACCGTTCTGGACCGGTCCACGGGCTACCCGCTGCTGGGAGGCGCCCTCCTGGTCGTCGGCCTGGGCGCCGGCTTCTCCTTCACGGTGACCGCCGACGTGATCCTGTCCTCGGTCCCCAAGGAACAGGCGGGCGCGGCCTCCGCGGTGTCCGAGACGGCGTACGAGCTGGGCGCCGCCCTGGGCATCGCCGCGCTCGGCTCGATCGTGACGGGCGTGTACCGGGGCTTCACCGCGCCGGCGGGCACCCCGGAGGCGGCCCACGAGTCACTGGGCGGCGCGGTCGAGGCGGCGACGGCCATGCCGGCGGCCGGGGCCCGGGAGATGCTGACCTCGGCGCGCGAGGCGTTCGTCGACGGACTCTCCGTCGCCGCCGGCCTGGGCGCGGTGGTCCTGCTGGTCACGGCGGTCGCGGCATGGTTCCTGCTGCGGAACGCACGGCTGGAGAGCCGGCCCTGAAGGGGAGGCCGGGCCGGGGAGGCGGCCGAGCTGGGGAGGCGGCCGGGCTGGGGAGGCGGCCGGGCCGGGGAGGCAGCCGGGCTGGGGAGGCGGCCGAACTGGGGAGGCAGCCGGGCCGGGGAGGCAGCCGGGCTGGGGAGGCGGCCGAACTGGGGAGGCAGCCGGACCGAGGAGGCGGCCGGGCCGGGGAGCCGGCCGAGCTGGGGAGGCGGCCGAGCCGAGGAGCCGCCCGGCCGCCGGAGGCCTACGCCGCCTTCGCCTTGGTCGCGTACATGTCCACGTACTCCTGCCCCGACAGCCGCATGACCTCGGTCATCACCGAGTCGGTCACCGCCCGCAGCACGTAGCGGTCACGGTCCATGCCCTCGTAGCGGGAGAACTCCATCGCCTCACCGAAGCGGACGGTGACCCGCCCCGGCCGGGGCATCCCGGCACCGCCCGGCTGGAGCTTGTCCGTGCCGATCACCGCGAAGGGGACGACGGGCGCCCCGGTCATCAGCGTCAGCCGGGCGATGCCCGTACGGCCGCGGTACAGACGTCCGTCGGGCGACCGGGTGCCCTCGGGGTAGATGCCGAAGATCCTGCCCTCCTCCAGCACCCGCCGGCCGGTCGTCAGCGCGGCCACACCGCCGCGGCCGCCGTCCCGGTCCACCGGGATCATGCCGACGCCGGTGAAGAACCACGCCATCAGCCGCCCCTTGAGGCCCTTGCCGGTGACGTACTCGTCCTTGCCGATGAAGAAGACCTGACGGTCGCACACGAGCGGCAGGATCACCGAGTCGATGAAGGTGAGGTGGTTGCCGGCCAGGATGACGGGACCGTCCCCCGGGATGTGCTCCGCGCCTTCCACACGGGGGCGGAACATCAGGCGCATGATCGGTCCGAGCACTGCCTTGATGAGCGCGAAGCGGGACAACGAGCCCTCCGATGTCAAGGGATAGCGGTATGAGTCTGTGCAGGTGAGGACGATACTCGCGGCGCCCCTGGAACCGCACATCGGGTTCACCGAGGTCTTACGTACTGTTGACGTACGTTTACCTGAACGGACGCCCCGTCCCCGGTCCGTCACACGGACGGACCGGTGTGACGTATCTCGCGGCCGAGGCGGTCCCGGGGCGACGCGGACCGTCGCGGCCCTCGCCCCACCGGGCCCGGCACGTCCGCCCGCCACCCGGTACGGCACGCCGCCACCCGGTGCGGCCCGCCGTCCGGTGCGGCCCGTCACCCGCCGCGGCCCGCCGCCCGGCGTGCGCGGCGCGCCGTGTCACCGGGCGCGGAAGCGCTCGACGCCGTACGACGGCGAGCGCCACCGCGGCCCGGGCCGGCCGGTCCCGGCCCGCTCCGGCCGACACCGAGCGGCTACCCCGCCCCGCCCCACCGAATCCGACGGACCGTCACGACAGCGTCGGGAACCGGCCATCTCCCGTCACTCGCCCGTTCGGGCCGGAGCCTCCCTTCGGTCATGTGGAGGCCCCTACGATCTGCGCGCACGACACGAGCCGACGGCAGGGAGGCCCCATGGGAACGCGCGAGTCGCAGGAGTCGCGGAAGTCGCAGCACGCTCCGGAGTCGAACGACCGGGCGAGCGGAACCGGACGGCGGGCGTTCCTCGGAGCGGCCGCCGTCCTCGGGGCCGGCGGCACGGCGCTCGGCCTGACCGGCACCGCCCGGGCCGCCGGGACCCGGACCGCCGCCGCCGGCGGCGGCAAGGGCCTGAAGAGCCTGCCCGTGCCGACGATCATCGGGCACCGGGGGGCCAGCGGCTACCGGCCCGAGCACACCCTCGGCTCCTACCAGCTCGCCCTCGACCTCGGCGCCGACATCGTCGAGGCCGGCGACCTCGTGCCCACCAAGGACGGCCACCTCGTCTGCCGCCACGAGCCCGAGATCGGCGGCACCACGGACGTCGCCGACCACCCCGAGTTCGCCGACCGGAAGACCACCAAGGTCCTCGACGGCGTCTCCACCACCGGCTGGTTCACCGAGGACTTCACGCTCGCCGAGCTGAAGACCCTGCGCGCGACCGAACGCATCCCGGCCAACCGCCCGCACAACACCCTCTACGACGGCCGCTGGGAGATCCCCACCTTCGAGGAGGTCCTCGCCTGGCAGGACGAGCAGACCCGGGAGCGCGGCCGGCAGGTCTGGATCTACCCCGAGCTCAAGCACCCCACCTACTTCCGCAAGCTGGGCCTGGGCCTGGAGGAGCGGGTCGCCAAGCTGCTGCGCCGGGAGGGCAAGGACGACAGGAACGCGCCCGTCGTCCTCCAGTCCTTCGAACCGACCAGCATCCAGCGCCTGAACAAGCTGGTCGACAACCCCCTCGTCGTCCTCCTCTCCACCGCCGCCACCCGCCCCTGGGACTTCGTCGAGACCGGCGACCCGCGCACCGTCGCCGACCTCGTCACCCGCAAGGGCCTGCGCGAGATCGCCGGGTACGCCCAGGGCATCGGCCCCACCCTCGACCTGGTGATCCCGAAGGACGCGAACGGCCGCCTCACCACCCCGACCACCCTGGTGAAGGACGCCCACGCGGCCGGCCTGATCCTGCACCCCTACACCCTGCGCAACGAGAACCCCTTCCTGCCCGCGGAGTTCCGCAAGGGCACCGACGCGGACGCCTACGGCGACGTCTTCGGCGCCTACCGGGCGTACTTCGCCACCGGCATCGACGGCGTCTTCACCGACCAGCCCGACACCGGCCTGCTGGCCCGCGAGGACCACGTCAACGGCTGACCGACCCGTTGGGGTGACGAACCGGCCGCCCGGGCAACCCCGGCCCGGGCGGCCGCGTCGTGCCGCACATGACGCACGACCTGCTCGCCGCCCTGCGCCCGCTGCTCACCGCGGAGGCCTCCGCCGAGGCGCACGCCACCGGAACCGAGCCCGCCGACCTCGAACAGGCCGTCTGGCTGCGCCTGCTGGAACACCTCGCCACCGACGGCCGGCCGCCCCTCGACCCGCACCGCTGGCTGCGCGGCGCCGTCCGCGCCGAGTCCCGCCGCGCCCGCCGCACCACCCGCCGGGAACGGCCCTACGCGACCGATCCCGCCGACGACGGCGACCACGGACCCGAGCACCTCGCCCTCACCGCCGCCCGCCACCGCGCCCTGCGCGACGCCGTGCGCCGGCTCCCCGGCCGCTGCCCCCGGCTCCTCCAGGCGCTGCTGTCGCCGCGGGACCTCACGTACCGGGAGATCGCGGGGGAGTTGGGTATCTCACAGGGCAGCCTCGGACCGGAACGTTCCAGATGTCTGGGATGTCTGCGGCGTCTGCTCGCACCGGAGGTTGCGCCCCGCGAAGTGCGGGGATAGGAGTGAAGGACCACGAGCGATCAGGTGAGCGGGAGGCGTGCGCACATGGGCATGAGCGTGACCATCTCGGTGGCGACCGAGCAGGATGCCGAGCAGATCTTCAGGTTGCAGTACCTGTGTTTCCAGAGCGAGGCGGCCCTCTACGGCAACTACCGCATCGCCCCCCTCGTCCAGACCCTCGACTCGGTCCGCCAGGAGCTCGCCTCCGACTGCGTGTTCGTGGCGCGGCTGGGCGACGAGGTCGTCGGCTCGGTCCGCGGCTCCCTCACCGAGGACGGCGCCGCCGCCATCGGCAAGCTCTGCGTCCACCCCCGCCTCCAGGGGCACGGCATCGGCGCCCGGCTGCTGCGCGCCGCCGAGTCCGCCCTCGCCGAGGAACGCGGCGCCACGCGGTTCCGCCTCTTCACCGGCCACCGCAGCGAGGGCAACCTCCGCCTCTACCGCCGCGTCGGCTACGAGACGGTCGGCACCTCCCAGGGCACCGACGGCGTACCGATGATCGTCCTGGAGAAGGCGGCCGGGACGTACGTGGCTACGGCGTGACCGTGCGCGACCTGCGCAGCCAGTACAGCGCCGTCAACGGCAGCAGCACCGGGATGAACACGTACCCCATCCCGTAGTCCGACCACACGGTCGAGTCGGGGAAGGCCGACGGCTCCACCAGCGTCCACGTCCCGACCACCAGCACCCCCGCGAGTTCGGCGGCGCAGCACACCTGCGCCGCCCTCCGCGCCGTCTCCCCGCCCCGCACCAGCGAGTACGTGATGAAGCCGTACACGATCCCGGCCAGCGCGGACAGCGAGTACGCCAGCGGCGCCCGGTCGAACTCCGTGGCGATCTGGTACGCCGACCGCGACACGGCCCCGACCACCATCACGCCGTAGAACCACACCAGCACCAGCCCCGGCCCTCCGATGAGCCGCGCCGGCTTCTCCTCCACGGCCGCCATCTCAGCCTCCCCAGATGTCATAGAGCCGCACCTCCAGCACGGCGAGCACCACGCCGCCGGCCGCGACCGTCACCGAACCCCAGCGCGTCCGCTCGGCCAGCGACATGAACCCCGCCGCCGGCACGCACGCGAACGCCCCCAGCAGATAGGCCACGAAGATCGTCGTGCCCTGCGCCGGGTCCTCGCCCCGCGCCAGCTGCACGATCCCGATCACCAGCTGCGCCAGCGCCAGGACCGAGACCACGGCCATCCCGATGAAGTGCCAGTCCTTCGTGGGCTGATCACGGTAGGCCGCCCAGCCGCACCAGGCGGCCAGCAGCAGCGCGGCGACACCGGTCACCAGCGTCAGGACATCAAGCATGCAGCGACTTTATTACGGCGTGACCGGCGCCCCGTGGTCGGCCCCGGGCCCCGCCGCCGCGCCGCCCGCGCCCTCGGCGCGAGGACCGTGGCGTTGGCCACAGCCCACCGGCCCGGCGGTCCGGCGCCGCCCCGCTGTGAAAGAGCTGTCAGCCCCGTCCTTCCTGGTCAACGACGGGAGGGGAGATCTCCGAGGGCGTCCGGGGCACGTCCGTGGCCGTCCGTGATGCGGACGATCAGGCCCTGTCAGGACCGTACGTCTGGTTTACTGATCGCATGACCACCACGAGCAGCCGCACCCTTGCGACCGAGGCGACCCCGACGCCCGGTGCTCGTTGTACGGGTCGAATGTGCGCCTTTTAGAGGGCCCCTGCACCACCCCGGGTTCGCGCCCCGAAGCGAGCCGCCGTGGCACATCGGTACGCCGTGAGCCGTACGCGTCCCGAGCCGCGCCCCGCGCACCAGTTCTCCCCCCGGTTCGATCGCCACCGCGAGGACCGTGCCGCGTCCCTGACCGAATCTCCTCCGTGCCCGGGCACACCCACGCCCGCGCACTCGACAGTGACGGAAAACCAGTGATCACCACATCGGGCCTGACGAAGATTTATCGGGCTGACCGCTCCCGCAGCCGTGAGGTCACCGCCCTCGACGGCGTCGACCTGCACGTCCGCGAAGGCGAGGTCTACGGCGTCATCGGCCAGTCCGGCGCCGGCAAGTCCTCGCTCATCCGCTGCATCAACCTGCTCGAGCGCCCCACCGCCGGGACGGTCACCGTCGACGGACAGGACCTCACCGCCCTCGCGGGCCGCGGACCGCGCGCCGGCCGTGAGCTCCGCCAGGCGCGCAGCCGCATCGGCATGGTCTTCCAGCACTTCAACCTGCTGTCCACGCGGACCGTGCAGGACAACGTCGAGCTGCCGCTGGAGATCCTCGGCAGGTCGGGCCGGGAGCGCTCCCGCAAGGCCCTCGAACTGCTCGACCTGGTCGGCCTCGCCGACAAGGCCAAGGCCTACCCCGCCCAGCTCTCCGGCGGCCAGAAGCAGCGCGTCGGCATCGCCCGCGCCCTGGCCGGCGACCCCAAGGTCCTGCTCTCCGACGAGGCCACCAGCGCCCTCGACCCGGAGACCACCCGCTCGATCCTGACGCTGCTGCGCGACCTGAACCGGCAGCTGGGCCTGACCGTCCTGCTCATCACGCACGAGATGGACGTGGTCAAGAGCATCTGCGACTCGGCCGCGCTCATGGAGCAGGGCCGCGTCGTGGAGTCCGGCACGGTCAGCGAGCTGCTCGCGACGCCCGGCTCGGAGCTCGCCGCCGCGCTCTTCCCGGTGAGCGGCGAGGCCGCCGGCGAGGGCCGCACCGTCATCGACGTCACCTTCCACGGAGAGTCCGCGACCCAGCCGGTCATCTCCCAGCTCGCGCGCACCTACAACATCGACATCTCGATCCTGGGCGCCGCCATCGACACCGTCGGCGGCCTCCAGGTCGGCCGGATGCGCATCGAACTGCCGGGCCGCTACGAGGACAACGTCGTACCGGTCGGCTTCCTGCGCGAACAGGGACTCCAGATCGACGTACTGGGCGCTTCGCACGAGGAGTCCCCGCTGGTGAAGGACGGTGCCAAGTGACCTGGTCCGAGATGCAGCCCCTGCTCGCGCAGGCGTGTTGGGACACCCTCTACATGGTGGGCTGGTCCACCCTCATCGCCGTCGTCGGCGGCCTCCCGCTCGGCGTCCTGCTCGTCCTCACCGACCGCGGCGGCCTGTTGCAGAACGTCGTCGCCAACAAGGTGATCGGGCAGGTCGTGAACATCGCCCGCTCCATGCCGTTCATCATCCTCATGGTCGCCCTGATGGGCTTCACCCGCTCGATCACCGGCACCACCATCGGCCGCGAGGCCGCCATCGTGCCGCTCGCCATCGGCGCCATCCCGTTCTTCGCCCGCCTGGTCGAGACGGCCGTGCGCGAGGTGGACGGCGGTCTCGTGGAAGCCGTGCAGTCGATGGGCGGCAACACCTGGACGATCGTGCGCAAGGTCCTCGTACCGGAGGCCCTGCCCTCGCTGATCGCCAGCACCACCACCACGATCGTCGCCCTCATCGGCTACTCCGCGATGGCCGGCACGGTCGGCGCCGGCGGCCTCGGCGACATCGCCATCCGCTACGGCTACCAGCGCTTCGAGACCGAACTGATGTGGATCACCGTCGCGATCCTCGCCGTCGTCATCTCGCTCATCCAGTTCGCCGGCGACTACGCGGCCCGCTCCCTGCACCGCCGCGGCGGCCGCTCGGGCCCCGCCCCCAAGCTGCGGCTCCTCAAGGTCAAGGAGCCCGCGGCCGCCGACATCGGCAACGTCGCCTGACCCGTCCGCCCGGATTCCCCGCACACCCGCAGCGGGGTCGCATCACCCTCAGGAAAGGCACTTTTCGTGCGTAACACCGCCAAGATCACGACCGCCGTCCTCGCCGCCGGAGCCCTCACCCTCGGACTCACCGCCTGCGGTTCGGACAAGGACTCCGCCTCCGACACCAGCGGCCCGCTGATCGTCGCCGCGAGCCCGGTCCCGCACGCCGAGATCCTCGACTACGTCAAGGAGAACCTGGCCGAGAAGGCCGGCCTCGACCTGGAGGTGAAGGAGTTCACCGACTACGTCACGCCGAACACGGCGACCGAGGACGGCTCCGTGGGCGCGAACTACTTCCAGAACCAGCCGTACCTCGACGACTTCAACAAGAAGAACGGCACCCACATCGTGCCCGTCGTCACGGTCCATCTGGAGCCGCTCGGCCTCTACTCCAGCACGGTCAAGAGCGTCGACGACCTGAAGAGCGGTGCGACCGTCGCCGTCCCGAACGACACCGTCAACGAGGCACGCGCGCTGAAGCTGCTCGCCGCGAACGGGATCATCACCCTCAAGGACGGCGCGGGCACCTCGGCCACCCCCGCCGACATCACCAAGAACCCCAAGGGCCTGAAGTTCAAGGAGCTGGAGGCGGCCCAGACCCCGCGCTCCCTGGACGACGTGGACGCCGCCGTCATCAACGGCAACTACGCCATCGAGGCCGACCTCAAGCCCGCCGAGGACGCCCTCGTCCTGGAGTCCGCCAAGGACAACCCCTACGGCAACTTCCTCGCCGTCAAGGAGGGCAACGAGGACGACCCGCGCGTCAAGAAGCTCGCCAAGCTGCTGACCTCCGACGAGGTCAAGAAGTTCATCGAGGACAAGTACGCCGGCTCGGTCATCGCCTCCTTCTGAGGCACCGGCACCGGCACCGGCACCGTCGCGAGGCGATCCCGGCCGCTTCGGGCCGGCTCCCCCCGCGCACCCACGGCATCCGCGCACACCCACAGGGTCCGCTCCTTCACAGGGAGTGGACCCCGTGGTGCGTCGCGGTGCTTTCATGCTGCATGCTGGGCAGTTCAGCAGGCCTGACGGTCGAACAGGCCGGGCCCCGACGGTTTCGAAGGTTACGGAGCGGCGCATGACGAGCACCTTCCCCACCATCTCCATCAGCACGGAGCGGTTGGTGCTGCGTCCCCTCGACGAGGACGACGTGCCCGCCCTGGCCGAGATGATGAACGACGAACAGGTCACGGCCTGGACGGCGGTTCCCCAGCCCTTCTCCGAGGCCGGAGCCCGCACCTGGATCACCGAGTACGCCCCCGCCGAACGCACCGCCGGCCGTGGCCTCGACCTCGCCGTCACCGAGTTCCTCACCCAGCGGCTCGTCGGCGTCATCCAGCTCGGAAAGACGAACTGGCACGTCCGCTCCACCGAGCTGTCGTACATCATCGCCCCCTGGGCGCGCGGCGAGGGCTACGCCTCCGAGGCGGCGCTCGCCACCGCGCAATGGCTGTTCACCGACCAGAAGTTCGAGCGCATCGAGGTGCGCACGGCCGCCGACAACACCGCCTCCCAGCAGGTCGCGCAGAAGATCGGCTGCATCAGCGAGGGCGTCCTGCGCAACGCCTGCATAGCGCGCGCCCGCGCCGAGGACGGCACCTGGAACGAGGTGCGCACCGACTTCATCGTCTGGAGCCTGCTCCCCGAGGACCTGGACGGCGCCGGGGAGCAGCTCTCGGACGACGGCGGCTTCACGTCCTACGCCGACTGGAACTGACCTCCGGCCACCCCACCGCCGCCGCCCGGGCCCACCCGACCAGGTACTCTCACGGAGCCCGCCGCCTGCGTAGATTCCCGGGAGACTGACGACGATGGCCGACCGCGTCACGGTGATCGGCTGGGACGGCTCGCCCCTGACCGCCGCGGCCCGCTCCGCGCTGGGTGCCGCCACGCTCGTGGCCGGCGCCGCCCACCACCTGGCGCTGCCCGAAGTGCCGCCCGCCGCCGAACGCATCCGCCTCGGCAGCGTCGCCCTCGCCGCCCGCCGCATCGCCCCCCACCGCGGCACCGCGGTCGTCCTCGCCGACGGCGACCCCGGCTTCTTCGGCGTCGTCCGCACCCTGCGCGCCCCCGAGTTCGGCCTGGAGGTCGAGGTCGTCCCGGCCGTCTCCTCCGTCGCCGCCGCCTTCGCCCGCGCCGGCATGCCCTGGGACGACGCCCAGGTGGTCGTCGCCCACCGGCGCACCCTGCGCCGCGCGGTGAACGTGTGCCGCGCCCACCCCAAGGTCGCCGTCCTCACCTCACCCGGCGCCGGCCCCGCCGAACTGGGCCTGCTCCTGGAGGGCGTCCACCGCACCTTCGTCGTCTGCGAGGAACTCGGCACCGACCGCGAACGGGTCGCCGTCGTCACCTCCGACAAGGCCGCCGACCACACCTGGCGCGACCCCAACGTCGTCATCGTCATCGGAGGGCCCACCGCCCCGGTGGCGGGCGCCGAGGGCGGCTGGATCGCCGGCCGCGACCCGGGCGCCGGCCCGCGCGGCTGGGCCCTGCCCGCCGAAGCCCACGGCGGCGACCTCGGCGAGGGCGAGTCGGAACTGCTCCGCGCGGCGCAACTCGCCCGTCTCGGCCCGCGTGTGGGCGACCTCGTCTGGGACATCGGCTGCGGCAGCGGCGCCTTCGCGACCGACGCCGCACGGGCGGGCGCGGCCGTCATCGCCGTCGACCGCGAACTGGAGGCCTGCGCCCGCACCGACGCCTCCGGGCGCCGCCACGGCGTCCACCTCCAGATCGTCCGCGGCACCGCCCCGCACGTCCTGGAGAACCTGCCCGAACCGGACGTCGTCCGCGTCGGCGGCGGGGGAGCGGCGGTGGTCTCCGCGGTCGCCGACCGCCGTCCGCAGCGCATCGTCACCCACGCCCTCACCCGGGACGCCGCCGAACTCGTCGGCCGCGAGCTGACCCAACACGGCTACCGCGTCGAGTGCGCCCTCCTCCAGTCCGTCGAACTCGACACGCGGGACTGGACGGAGACGGAGCGGAGCGTCGCGTTCCTGCTCAGCGGGGTGCTCCCCGACCGTTCCGCCTGACCCGGTCCACCCTCCCCGTGATCCTGTTGTCGTACCGCGCGCGGTAGGCTGGCCGATCGTCGTACCGCATCCGTTCGCCCGGCGCTTCGTCGGTCAATGTCCGGAAAACGCATCCGTTTTGGGATGCGTGTGGTAGGGCGAAACCGGAGGGTGCGCAACGTGGCGCAGTCCACAAGGGAGCGTCGCGGATCAACCTGTCGTGGCGCGACGAGGGCCGGGACAATGCCACTGAATGGCTTTGTCGCCTTTTGCGGGCGGGTCGTTCGTGCCGCTGGGCGCGGACGCTCGTTCTTCACTACGGGGCGGTCGGTGCGCCGTTCCGGGTGAGCTGGTCGTAGGAGCACTAACCGATGGGCGAGGGGTACGCATGACCGACACCGGCCAGGTTCCGGGCGAGGGACTGCCGGAGAACGCAGGCATGGTGGATCAGCCGGGCGCCTCCGCACCCGGCGCGTACACCTACCTCTCCGAGACCACAGCCGAGGACGAGGACCTGTTGCTGCTGCCGGGCGCCCAGAGCGCCTGGGGCAACGAGGTGGCGCCGCCGGCACCGGAGCCGGTGGTCGAGGCCCTGCACGAACCGGGCCCGCACGAGACGGCCGGCCGCGACAGCGGATCGGTCGACCTCAGCGCCGTCCGCCTGCCCGGCCCCACGGTGCCCACGGCCCCCACCACGCCGATCCCGCCGATCACCCCCCGCCGCCCGCTGCACCTGGGCCCGCCCCTCCCCGACACCTCCGCCAGCCCGGTTCGCTCCCTCGCCGACCGCGGCCCCGCCGGAGCGCCGGTACGCCATCCGGGCCCGCCCGTCTCCGGCCCCGAGTACCTCGACGCCCAGCCGCTGCGCGAGACGGCCCCGCAGGGCGCCGTTCCCTGGGGTGCCCAGGCCGCGCCCCAGGCGCCGGTCGTCCCGGGGGCGGCCCCCGCCGAAACGGTTGTCCCGGCGGCCCCGCAGCAGCCCGAGCCGGTGGGCGCGGCCGAGGCGGTCGTGGCCCGCGTGGCCACGCAGGCCGTCGCGGCCACCGGTGTTCCGCAGCAGGAGCACGAGCACGAGCACGGGCACGCCGCCGCGACGCCGCAGCCCGTGGAGGCCGTTCACCCCGGTGCCGTCGCCGGCGCGCAGCCCGTGACCGGCGGCGCGGTGTCCGCCGAGGCCGCGCCGCACACGCCGGGGGCGGAGCCCGTGCCCGCCCCGGTGCCGGGGACCGGACAGGTGCCCGAGGCCGCCGCCGGTGCCCCGGCGCCGGCCGCGGGAGGGCCCGTGGACGGGCCGCAGGCGCCGCAGGCCGAGCAGGTCCAGCAGGGCGGGCATGCGCAGGAGTCCGCCGCCGGTGCCCCTGGGGGCGTGCAGGCGGCGGAGCAGACCGGCGCCGAGTCCGTGCCGTCCGAGTCCGTGCCGTCCGGGAGCGTGCCGTCCGGACCTGTGCCGTCCGAGGCCGTGGTGGCGGAGGCCGCGCCGGTGGAGTCCGTGACGGCGGAGGCCGCGCCGGTGGAGCCGGGGCCAGACCCGTCCGGGCCCGTCCTGGTTCCCGGGGCGGAGACTCCGGGCGCGGGTCTGCCCGCCGATCAGGGCGCGGGTCTGTCCGCCGGTACGGTGGACGGTCCTCAGGCGGCCGCCGCCGAGACACCCGCTGACGCGGCCCCCGCTGTCCAGGCTGCCGAGGGTCCGGCGGTGTCCCCGCCCGCCCCTGCCGCCCCGGTCGCGGAGGCGCCCGCCGCCGTGCCGGCGCCGGCCGCCGAGACCCCGGTGCCCGCGGCCGACGCGGCCGCCCCGGCCCCCGCCGAGGCGCCCCACGCGGACGCGGAGGCCCCGGCCGACGCGCAGGCCGACGCCGTCGAGGTGCCCGTACCCGGACCGGCCCCCGAGGCCGTCGCTTCCGACGTCCCGGCCACCCCCGGCGCGGCCGCCGAAGCTCCCGCCACCGATGCCGCGGCCCCGGTCCAGGAGGCCACCGGAACGCCCGAGACGGCGGCACCGGCGACCCCGCAGGTCCCGGAACCGGTCGCCCCTGCCGCAGAGCAGGCCGCTCCCGTAGAGCAGGCCGCTCCCGCTGAGCAGGCCGTTGCGGCCGAGCAGCCGGACGCCCCGGCCGCCCCCGCCCCCGAGGCGCCCGCTCCCGCAGCCGCCGAGCCCGTAGCCGCCGAGCCCGCCGTCGCCGAGCCCGCCGTCGAGGCGCCGGCCGAACCCGTCGCCGTAGCCGCGACGCCCGACGCCCACCTCGCGGACGCCTCCGCGGTCCCCGCCGAGGGCGCTTCCGCCGACCCGGCGCCCCAGCAGCAGCCCGCCGAGGCCGGGCAGGCCCCCCAGCAGGAGCCCGTGGCCGAAGCCCTCGTGGAGCCCGCACCCGAGCACCACCACGCCCCGGAACCGCAGCCGGAGCACGGGTCCGCACCGCAGCAGCCCGCACCGCAGCCCGGACCGCAGGCGGAACAGGAGCCGGAGCAGCAGCAGCCCGAGCCGCAAGCGGAGCAGCAGCCCGAACAGCCGACGGAGCAGCAGGCCGCCCCGCAGGCGGAGCCGACCGTGCCCGGGACCCCGGCGCCCGACCACGGAGCGGACCCGGCGTCCCAGGCCCCGGACACCGTCGCCGCCCCGGTGACGGCCGAGGCCGACCCCGCTGCCGCTGCCGTCGCCGCGCAGCCCGCCGCGCAGTCCGGGGCGGAGGCGCCCGCAGGTGAGTTCGTCCCGGTGGACGGCACGGTGTCCGCTGCGGACCTCGCCCCGGCCGCGCCGCACGTCATCATGCTGCCGGACGGCCCGCAGGCGGCCGAGCCGGGCGCGGAGACGCTCGTCGCCCCGGCGCCCGGGGCCGCTGCCGCCCCGGCGGCCGGCACCCCCGTCGCCACGGTCCCCGCCCCCCGCGGAGCCGACGCCCCGATCACGGCGGCCGTCGCCCCCGGCACGGAGCCGGGCGCCGAGCCGGGGCCCGAGCCCGACCCGGACGTCGCGCAGAACCCGGAGGACCTGGACACCAGGGCCGCCGACCAGGAGGAGAGCACGGCCCCGGTGGAAGAAGCACCGCAGCCCACCGGCCCCGCCGCGCCCGCGTACGACGACGCCGAGCGCGAGGCCGTCCTGAAGGTCATGCGGGAACGCCGTGACATCCGCAACGGCTTCCGCAGCGACCCCATCCCGCACGAGGTGCTGCTGCGCGTCCTGGAGGCCGCCCACACCGCGCCCTCCGTCGGGCACTCGCAGCCCTGGGACTTCGTCGTCATCCGCTCCGCCGACACCCGGCGCGCGATGCACGAACTGGCGATGCGGCAGCGCGACGCCTACGCGAAGTCGCTGCCCAAGGGCCGGGCGAAGCAGTTCAAGGAACTGAAGATCGAGGCCATCCTCGACACCCCGGTGAACATCGTCGTCACCGCCGACCCCACCCGCGGCGGCCGCCACACCCTGGGCCGCCACACCCAGCCGCAGATGGCCCCGTACTCCTCCGCGCTCGCGGTCGAGAACCTCTGGCTCGCCGCCCGCGCCGAGGGCCTCGGCGTCGGCTGGGTCAGCTTCTTCGACGAGCGCGAGATGGTCCGCGCGCTGGGCCTGCCCGACCACCTCGAAGTGGTCGCCTACCTCTGCGTCGGCTACGTCGACGAGTTCCCGGACGAGCCCGAGCTGATGCAGGCCGGCTGGGCCAAGCGCCGCCCCCTGTCGTGGGTCGTCCACGAGGAGACGTACGGCCGCCGCGCGCTGCCCGGCGAGGACCCGCACGACCTGCTCGCCGAGACCGTCGCCGGCATCCGCCCGCTCGACGCCAAGGCGCTCGGCGAGGCCTGGGAACGGCAGAAGCGCATGACCAAGCCGGCCGGGGCGCTCGGGATGCTGGAGATCATCTCCGCCCAGCTGTCCGGTCTGTCGCGCCAGTGCCCGCCGCCGATCCCGGAGCCCGCGGCCGTGGCGGTCTTCGCCGGCGACCACGGGGTGCACGCCCAGGGCGTCACCCCCTGGCCGCAGGAGGTCACGGCCCAGATGGTCGCCAACTTCCTGGGCGGCGGAGCGGTCTGCAACGCCTTCGCGACCCAGGTGGGCGCCGAGGTCTGCGTGGTGGACGTCGGCGTGGCGGCCGACCTCCCCGCCACCCCCGGCCTGCTGCCCCGCAAGGTCCGCGCGGGCACGTCCGACATGACCACCGGTCCCGCCATGACCCGCGAGGAGGCCAAACAGGCCATCGAGGTGGGCATCGAGACGGCTCGCGACCTGGTCGCGGCCGGCAACAAGGCGCTGCTCACCGGTGAGATGGGCATCGCGAACACCACGGCGTCCGCCGCCCTCATCTCCGTCTTCACGGGCGCTGACCCAGCCGAGGTCACCGGCCGAGGCACCGGCATCAACGACGAGACCCTCGCCCGCAAGACCGAGGTCGTCCGCCGCGCCCTCGAACTCCACCAGCCGGACCCCGCCGACCCCATCGGCGTCCTGGCCGCGATCGGCGGCTTCGAGCACGCAGCGATGGTGGGCCTCCTCCTGGGCGGCGCCTCCCTCCGTACGCCCGTGATCCTGGACGGCGTCAGCGCCGGCGCCGCCGCCCTGGTCGCCCGTGCCATCGCTCCCGAGGTCCTCGCGGCCTGCATCGCGGGCCACCGCAGCGCGGAGCCGGGTCACGTGGCCGCGCTGAACAAGCTGGGCCTGCGCCCCCTGGTCGACCTCGACCTCCGTCTCGGCGAGGGCACCGGCGCCCTCCTGGCCCTCCCCATGGTCCAGAGCACGGCCCGGGCGATGCACGAGGTGGCGACGTTCGACTCGGCCGGGGTGACCGAGAAGTAGCGAGGGTGGAGCAGCAGGTGACCGAGCAGTAGGTGACTGGGGACGGCGGGCGTCGCGCCCGGCGTCGTCCCCGCTCCGGGCCCGTCAGGGCCCGCCCTCACCCCGGGCGGGTCCCGGGCGTACCGGCTCGGCGCCCGGGCCGGGCCACCGGCTGGGCGCCCGTCCAACCGGTGCGCCCGGCCCGGCCAACCGTGCCCAGCCACCGGACACCCGATCCGCCAGAATCCCTCGCAGCTTAAAATCCGCACGTCAGGGCTATCGCACCGCCGCAGGAGGAGCCGCACCTCATGGCCGAACACCCCGCCTACCCCGTAGGCCTCCGCCTCACCGGCCGCCGGGTCGTCGTCCTCGGCGGCGGCCAGGTCGCCCAGCGCCGCCTCCCGGCACTGATCGCGGCGGGCGCGGACATCGTCCTCGTGTCCCCGACGGCCACCCCGTCCGTCGAGGCCATGGCGGACGCGGGCGAGATCGCGTGGACGCGGCGCTCCTACGCCGAGGGCGACCTCGCGGACGCCTGGTACGCCCTGATCGCCACCAGCGACCCGGAGGCGAACGCCCGTGCCTCGGCCGAGGCGGAGGCGCACCGCGTCTGGTGTGTCCGTTCCGACGACGCCGACGCGGCGACCGCCTGGACCCCGGCCACCGGCACCAGCGAGGGCGTCACGGTCGCCGTCCTCACCACGAACGCCCGCGGCCGCGACCCCCGCCACACCGCCGCCATCCGCGACGCGGTGGTCGAGGGCCTGCGCGACGGCACCCTGGTGGCACCGCACCACCGCACCCGCACCCCCGGCGTGGCCCTGGTCGGCGGCGGCCCCGGC
Source organism: Streptomyces sp. NPDC003247 (assembly GCF_042888135.1). Taxonomy (NCBI): domain Bacteria; kingdom Bacillati; phylum Actinomycetota; class Actinomycetes; order Kitasatosporales; family Streptomycetaceae; genus Streptomyces; species Streptomyces sp. NPDC003247. Next base: position 183,476 of record NZ_JBIAPF010000008.1, on the reverse strand, counting down.
GACCCGGACCTGATCACGGTCCGTGGCCGCCGGCTCCTCGCCGAGGCCGACGTCGTCATCGCCGACCGCCTCGGCCCCCGCGACCTCCTCGCCGAACTCCCGCCGCACGTCGAGGTCATCGACGCGGCGAAGATCCCCTACGGGCGCTACATGGCCCAGGAGGCGATCAACAACGCGCTGATCGAGCACGCCAAGCAGGGCAAGTCCGTCGTCCGGCTCAAGGGCGGCGACCCGTACGTCTTCGGCCGCGGCATGGAGGAACTCCAGGCCCTCGCCGACGCGGGCATCGCCTGCACCGTCGTCCCCGGCATCTCCAGTTCGATCTCGGTGCCGGGCGCGGCCGGCATCCCGGTCACCCACCGTGGCGTCGCCCATGAGTTCACCGTGGTCAGCGGCCACGTCGCCCCCGACGACGAGCGCTCCCTGGTCGACTGGGCGTCGCTGGCGAAGCTCACCGGCACCCTCGTGATCCTCATGGGCGTCGACAAGATCGGCCGGATCGCCGAGACGCTGGTGGCGCACGGCAAGCCCGCCGACACCCCCGTGGCGCTCGTCCAGGAGGGCACGACGTCCGCCCAGCGCCGCGTCGACGCCACCCTGGCGACGGTCGCCGAGACGGTCCGTACGCAGGAGGTCAAACCCCCGGCGGTCATCGTCGTCGGCGAGGTCGTCACCGTCGGCCCGCGTACCCCGGCACCGCCGCACACGCCGGCCTGACCGCGGGCGACAGCCCCGTTCCGAGCCGTTCGCACCGCACCCAGGACAAGGCGGTAACACCCACCGTGGCCGATCTCATCACCATCGACGACCCCGGCGACCCGCGTCTGCGCGACTACACCGGCCTGACCGACGTCGAGCTGCGCCGCCGGCGCGAGCCCGCCGAGGGCCTGTTCATCGCCGAGGGCGAGAAGGTCATCAGGCGCGCCAAGGAGGCCGGCTACGAGATGCGCTCGATGCTGCTCTCCGCGAAGTGGGTCGACGTCATGCGGGACGTCATCGACGAGCTCCCGGCCCCGGTGTACGCCGTCAGCCCGGAGCTCGCCGAACGGGTCACCGGCTACCACGTCCACCGCGGCGCCCTCGCCTCCATGCAGCGCAAGCCGCTCCCGACGGCCGCCGGCCTCCTGCGCACCGCCCGCCGTGTGGTGATCATGGAATCGGTCAACGACCACACCAACATCGGCGCCATCTTCCGCTCGGCCGCCGCCCTCGGCATGGACGCCGTCCTGCTCTCACCGGACTGCGCCGACCCCCTCTACCGGCGCAGTGTGAAGGTCTCCATGGGCGCGGTCTTCTCCGTGCCGTACGCCCGCCTGGACAGCTGGCCCAAGGACCTGGACTCGGTCCGCGAGGCCGGGTTCACGCTCCTCGCCCTCACCCCGGACGAGAAGGCCCGCAGCCTGGACGAGGCCGCCCCGCACACCATGGACCGGGTCGCCCTCATGCTGGGCGCGGAGGGCGACGGCCTGTCCACCCAGGCCCTGGTCGCCGCCGACGAATGGGTCCGCATCCCCATGTCCCACGGCGTCGACTCGCTCAACGTGGGCGCGGCCGCGGCGGTCGCCTTCTACGCGGTGGCGACCGGCCGCCCGCGGGCATAGACGCGTCCGGCGAGGCACCGCGCCCGGGAGACGAGGAACAGGGACCACGGACCACAGGCCGGCCCCTCGTCCCCGGCCCGGGACCTACCCGGCCGCCGACCCGCCACCGACCCCCGGCCGGGACTCTCCCTGCCCCTGCCCCTGATCCACTCCCTGCCCCTGCCGCTGATCCTTCACGACGCCGTCGCCGCCCCCGAGTCCCCGGGCGGGACCCTGGCACCCCTGGACGACGGCGATGCCGAGCGCGACGAGCAGCGTCACGACGACGAAGACGAACAACCGCTGCCGCAGCAGCCGCGGATTGGCCGGCCGCAGCCCGGTCCCCGTGGATCGCGGCGCCGTACGGCCCGAGGCGCCGCGGGGCGCCGGCCGGCTGCCGCTGCCGGACCGGGTGCCGCGGGCGGCGCGCGCGGTGCGGCCGGTCGGAGTGGGGCGGGCCCCGGACCGCGACGACGACGGCACACCGCCGCCCCGCGCGCCACTTCCGCCCCGGGAGGCGCTCCCGCCCGGCGCGGCGCCACCGCCCCGCGAGGGCGCGCCTCCCCGAGGCGGCACCGTCCCGCGCGAGGACGGAACCCCGCCCCGCGGCACCGGAGTGCCGGGCCGGCGCAGCGTGGGCTGCGGAAAACCGGGATCGGTCAGCCGCCCGGTCGGCCGGTCCGCCTCACTGGCCCGCGGCACGGGCGGCCTGACCTCGGTCATCCCGTGGGCCTCGCGGGCCGCGATCTCCTTCAGCCTGAGCGACAGGTCCAGGGTGCTGGGCCGCTCCTCGGGGTCCTTCGCCAGACAGGCCCGGATCAGCGGGGCCAGGGCATCCGGTACGCCGTGCAGCTGGGGCTCCTCGTGCACCACCCGGTACAGCATGACCTCGGAACTGCCCTGCCCGAAGGGGGAGTCGGCCATCGAGGCGTACGCGAGCGTGGCACCGAGCGAGAAGACGTCGGTCGCCGGGGTGACCGCCGCGCCGCGCACCTGCTCGGGCGCCAGGAAGCCGGGCGAGCCGACCGCCGTACCGACGTGGGTCAGCGTCGAGGCCCCCGTCGCCCACGCGATGCCGAAGTCGATGATCCGCGGTCCCTTGGGGGAGAGCAGGATGTTCGACGGCTTCAGGTCCCGGTGCACGACCCCGGCCTCGTGGACGGCGACGAGCCCCTCGGACAGCGCGGCCCCGATCGCCGCGAGCTCGGCGGCCCCCAGGGGGCCGTCGTCGTTGACCTTGTCGTGGAGGGAGGGGCCGGGCACGTACTGTGTGGCGAACCACGGGCGGTCGGCGTCCAGGTCCGCCGCGACCAGCCGTGCGGTGCACCCGCCCCTGATCCGCCGCGCCGCCGAGACCTCCCGCGCGAACCGCGACCGGAACTCCTGGTCCTCCGCCAGATCGGGCCGGATCACCTTCAGCGCGACCCGCTGCCCCTTCTTGTCGGAACCCAGATAGACGACGCCCATCCCGCCCGCGCCGAGCCGTCGGTGAAGCTTGAACGAGCCGACGACGCGCGGGTCCTCGCGCCTCAGGCGCATCATCGCCATGTTCATCCCCGCTGCCCGGTCCGTGTGACGTGGCACAGCTTACGTTTCCACAGCCGTCCGCGCGCAGAGGCCGCGCCCTCTCGGCCCGGCGGATTGTCAGTGCCCGGCGGGCCACTTGAAGAGCTGTCAGGGGGCTCGCGCCCGCAGGCGCCTTGCTGCCTCCGGCGCCTCAACGGTGCCGCACGGAAAGGGGGTTGAACCCACGAGGGGTGACCGGGTGGAGAGCGTCGTCGACGCCGGCGGCACGACACGGACGCACGAGGTGGCGGCGAGCAGGGCGGGCCGCCGGGCGGAGACCGCGGTACGCCGAGGGGTGGCGGAAGTGAGTGAAGTCACCCTGGGGGGTCCTCCGCGAGGACAACTCGGGAAAGCAGCCCGGTACCGGACGGCCCCTCCGGGAAGACCCCGAGACCTGGGCCACCGTCTCCACCCAGGGGAGTACGCCCCAGGTCACGGCTCATCCTCCGGGAGGCCCGCCAATCGGTACGAGGGCATGACGCCCGCCCTCCGCCACGCGCCTAGATTGGAGGTCAAGCGGCGGGTGCAGCACTCGTCCCCCGAGGTCAGACACCCGCCGCTGCCAAGGACAACCGACACGGTCAGGAGAGGGACCATGGCCCACACGGCACCGCGGACGCTCGTCCGCAGCCAGGAGCGCACCGCGCTCCGCGCCCGCCGCCAGGGCCGCCGCCACCCCCTGGTGGCGACGCTGATGGCCCTTCCTCTGGCGGTCCTGCTCCTCGTCGTCTTCGACGGCTGGGAGACAGTGACCACACAGGCGTCGTCCGTGGGCGTGATGCTGGGGCGCTGAGCGGCGACCCCAGGCCCGGAAGAGCGGTCCGGGCGGGGACATCCACCCATGAAACCCCGTGGGGACGGGGGTGCGGCGGACGGCACAAATGCCGGCGCAGCTGGGGAGCTGCGCCGGCATTGCCCTTTTCCGGCACGGTTGCCGCCCGTGCGGCGGCCATGCGGTGCCCGCGCGGTGCCTGTGCCACTGACCTCGCGTGGCGTTCCCGGAACCTGACCGTTCCCGGCCCCTCCTCCCAGTTCCTCCTCCCGGCGGCCCTCACCCCTCGCCCTTCGTCCCGGCGGACCGTCGTCTCTGCCCCCGCCCCTCGGCGGACTCTCTCCTCCGGCCACGTACCCTCGCCAACGAACCGACGTCAGGCGCCGCCGAGGGAGTCCCATGCCAGCCGTCCCCCTGCTCCCGGCGCTCGCCGCCCGCGCGCGCAGCTCCGCCCACGCGTCCGTCGACGACTGCGTCTGCGGCACCGCCACGCTCGCCGACCGCGCCGACGCCACCGTCGTCCGCCACGCCGGCACCGTCGCCAAGGCCCACGCCCCGGACACGGACGCCGGCGCACTCGCCCCCCGCCTCGTCACCGCCGCGCACCTGCCCGACGTCCTCCTCCCGCCGCTCACCCCGACGCCCGCTTCCCTCCACGGCCGCCTGGTCACCTTCTGGCCGTACGGCACCCCGGTGGACGCGGACGACCCGGACGCCGCCCCCTGGGAGGCCGCGGGGACCCTCCTCGCCCGTCTGCACCGCGCCGCCGCGCCCACCCCGCTGCCGCCGATGCGGGGTCCCGCCAAGGCCGCCCGCGCCGTGGCCCGCCTGCGTGCCGCCGGCCCCCACCCGGCCGTGGCCGACGTCCTGCGCGCCTGGGACACCCTGCCCGCCTGGGCCCGCGCCGAGGCGCCCATGCCGGACGGCACCACCGTCTGCCACGGCGACCTCCACCTCGGCCAGCTCGTCCGTCACCCGGCCCCCGACGGCCCCTGGCGCCTCATCGACGTCGACGATCTCGGCGTAGGCGTCCCGGCCTGGGACCTCGCCCGTCCCGCCGCCTGGTACGCCTGCGGTCTGCTGCCGCCCGAGGAGTGGACCCGCTTCCTGACCGCCTACCGGCAGGCGCACGGCCCCGCCGTCCCCGCCGACGGCGACCCCTGGCCCGACCTCGACGTCCCGGCCCGCGCCCTCACCGTGCAGAGCGCGGCCCGTGCCCTCACCAAGGTGCTCGCGGGGGGCGGACGGCCGTTGGACGAGGTCGAGCGGAGTCTCGTCGACGCCTGTGCCCGAATGGGGTCCCTCCCTCCGCAGTTGGCGCCGAACTCCGCCACGTAGGGTGCAACCGACCGCAGCCGGGCAGAGTCTGTCCCGGCGAGAGGCGAAGCAGGACCGACCGGCGAGGAGTTGAGCCGAACCATGCAGTGTCCGAAGTGTCACGCTCCGATGCACACCTACAACCGCAACGGCGTCCAGATCGAGCAGTGCAGCAACTGCCGCGGGATCTTCCTGGACTACGGCGAACTGGAGGCGCTGACCCGTCTGGAGTCCCAGTGGTCGCAGCCGGCCCCGCCGCCCCCGGCCGCCCCGCAGGCCTACCCGCCGGCCGCCCCGCCCGCCCCGGCCTGGGGCGCGCCGCACGGCGGCCACGGCGGTCATGGTGGGCACTACGGTCACCACCGCAACAAGAGCTTCGGCCACATGCTCTTCTCCAGCTGAGCCCGGCGGGCCACCCGGCCCGCCCCCTCCGCAGCCCTTGCAGCACTTGCAGCGCTCGCATACGGAGAAGCCCCCGGCCGTGGGAACGGCCGGGGGCTCCGGTGTGTGGACGATACTGGGATTGAACCAGTGACCTCTTCCGTGTCAGGGAAGCGCTCTCCCGCTGAGCTAATCGTCCTCGGGGCCACGACCCGCGGGTCGTGGGTACTGCGTGCGCGATACTGGGATTGAACCAGTGACCTCTTCCGTGTCAGGGAAGCGCTCTCCCGCTGAGCTAATCGCGCGGGGATCCGAAGATCCAGTGGACGATACTGGGATTGAACCAGTGACCTCTTCCGTGTCAGGGAAGCGCTCTCCCGCTGAGCTAATCGTCCTTGGAGGTGGAGACGGGATTTGAACCCGTGTAGACGGCTTTGCAGGCCGTTGCCTCGCCTCTCGGCCACTCCACCAGGAGTGCAGGGGTTCGGGAAGATCCCCTTGTTCCTTCGAGCGGACGACGAGGCTCGAACTCGCGACCTCAACCTTGGCAAGGTTGCGCTCTACCAACTGAGCTACGTCCGCCTGTCGTTTCGGTCCGCTTCCGCGTCCCGGCGACGTGTTGAACTCTAGCGGATTCCTCGGCCAGTACAAAAACGCGTTTGTGCAGCGTGCTGCGCTGCGTCTCCGCAGGTACCGGCCGCAGCGCCTGCTCAGGCCCCCCTCGGGACGTGCCCGGGCCGTCGCCGGGACGCCCGTCCTAGACTCGACAGCGTGCTCGACTTCCCTCCTCTCGCCCGCTTCGGCGACCGCGTCGCCACCGGGCTCCTCGACGTCACCGACGATCCCGCGGCCCTCGACTCCGAGGGGTTCTGGGCCGTCTGCGCGGACTTCGAGGGGCGTCTGGTCTGCGCGCGCTTCGCGGACGTGCGGGTCGAGCCGGTGCCCGCGCCCGCGCCGGGGGAGTGGCGGGGACCCACGGCGGACGACTGGACGTCGTCCCTGGACCGCGCCGCGTACACGGCCGGCGTGCGCCGCATACGGCAGCACATCGCGGCCGGCGAGGTCTACCAGGCCAACCTCTGCCGCGTCCTCTCCGCGCCGGTGGCACCCGACGCCGACGTGGACGCGCTGACGGCCCTGCTGGCCCGCGGCAATCCGGCACCGTACGCGGGAACGATCCGCCTGCCCGCGCACGGCGTCGAGATCGCCACCGCGTCGCCCGAGCTGTTCCTGCGCCGGGACGGGCGGGCCGTGGAGTCCGGGCCGATCAAGGGCACCGGGCGGACCGAGGCGGACCTCCTCGACAAGGACCACGCCGAGAACGTGATGATCGTGGACCTGGTCCGCAACGACATCGGCCGCGTCAGCCTCACCGGCAGCGTCACCGTCCCCGACCTGTGCGCGGTCGAGAAGCACCCCGGTCTCGTCCACCTCGTGTCGACCGTCCGCGGCGAGCTGCGCGACGGCGCGGGCTGGCCGGAGCTGCTGGACGCCGCGTTCCCGCCCGGCTCCGTCACCGGCGCCCCCAAGTCCAGCGCCCTGCGGATCATCGACGCGCTCGAGACCGCGCCCCGCGGCCCGTACTGTGGCGGCATCGGCTGGGTCGACGCCGACCGCGCCACCGCCGAGCTGGCGGTGGGCATCCGCACCTTCTGGATCGACCGCGCGGAAGGAGTCCTGCGCTTCGGCACCGGCGCCGGCATCACCTGGGGGTCCGACCCCGAGGCGGAATGGCGGGAGACCGAGCTGAAGGCGGCCCGGCTGCTCGCGGTAGCGTCGGGAGCGTACGAGGTGGAGGGAAGGACCCTGACGTGAAGATATGGCTCGACGGCGGGCTGCGGGACAGCGAGTCCGCGCGCGTCTCCGTCTTCGACCACGGCCTGACCGTGGGCGACGGCATCTTCGAGACCGTGAAGGCGGTGGACGGCCGGCCGTTCGCGCTGACCCGCCACCTCGACCGGCTGACCCGCTCCGCGCGCGGCCTCGGGCTGCCCGACCCCGACCACGACGAGGTCCGCCGCGCCTGCGCCGCGGTCCTCGAGGCCAACCCCATGCCGCTGGGACGGCTGCGCATCACCTACACCGGCGGCCACGGCCCGCTCGGCTCCGACCGGGGCGAGCACGGCCCGACCCTGGTCGTCGCCCTCGGCGAGACCAGCCGCCGGCCCGACTCCACGGCCGTGATCACCGTCCCCTGGACCCGCAACGAACGCGGCGCGCTCACCGGCCTGAAGACCACCTCGTACGCCGAGAACGTCGTCGCGCTGGCCCGGGCACACCAAGAGGGCGCCTCCGAGGCCCTGTTCGGCAACACGGCCGACCGGCTCTGCGAGGGCACCGGATCGAACGTCTTCGTCGTCCTGGACGGCGAGATCCACACCCCGCCGCTCGCCTCCGGCTGCCTCGCGGGCATCACCCGGGCGCTCACCGTCGAGTGGACCGGCGCCAAGGAGACCGATCTGCCCCTGGAGGTGCTCCAGCGGGCCGAGGAGGTCTTCCTGACCTCCACCCTGCGGGACGTCCAGGCCGTGCACCGCGTCGACGGCCGTGAACTGCCGGGCGCGGCGGGACCGGTGACCGCCAAGGCGATGCGCGTCTTCGAGGAGCGGGCGGGCGACGACCTCGATCCGTGACGGGCGGGGCCGGGCGGCCACCGGGACGCGTCCGTGGCCGGTGGTTCCACGGAGACGTCCCTGCCCGGCGGTCGTACGGGGCCGTCCGTGCCCGGCCGTTGCACGGGGGCGTCCGTCGCCGGCGTTCATGCGGAGGCGTCCGCCCAGGGTGTGTGTGCGCGTCCATCGCGTCCGCGGATATTCGGCTGACCCGGAGCGCGACAGTGGGTAGAACACCCGTGATGACGACGACCCTGCGGCCGACCGAGCCGCTCCAGCACGGTGCGGACGGGGCACTGTCCCGTCACTACCAGGTGTGCGTGAACAGCCGTCCCGTCGGAGCGATCCACCTCTCGACGTCCGTGTCCTTCGGCCCCCGTGTCGCCCAGATCGAGGATCTGCGCATCGAGGAGCCGGACCGCGGGCGCGGCCGGGCCACGGTGGCCGCGCTCGCCGCGGAGGAGGTGGCCCGGAGCTGGGGATGCGCCCGGCTCGAGACCAGGGTGCCCGCCCGCGCCGAGGCCGCACTGCGGCTGGCGTCCGCGCTCGGCTACGTCCAGCGCAACCGGGGCATGGAGAAGCCCCTCGGCACGGCCGTGCCCGAGCTGCCCGCCGGCAGCAGGGTCAGGCCCATGACGGAGCCCGAGTTCGAGCGGTGGTACGAACGGGCCGTTCCCGGCTACGCCCAGGAATGGATCGGCCGGGGCGTGCCCGAGGACGAGGCGTTCGCCAAGTCGCTACGGGACCACGAGGTGCTGCTGCCGCGGCGCCTGGCGACGGAGGACACGCTGTTCAGCGTGCTGGAGCACGAACACACCCCGGTCGGCAGCCTGTGGGTGTCGTTCCGCGCGGACAACGCCTACGTCTTCGACGTCGAGACCGCCGAGCCCTTCCGGGGCCGTGGCCACGGCCGGTCCCTGATGCTGCTGGCGGAGGCCCAGGCGGCCGCCGCCGGCAAACACGTGATCGGCCTCAACGTCTTCGCCGGCAACACCCCCGCCGAGCGGCTCTACGCCTCACTCGGCTACGTCCCGGTGAGCTACTCGCTGTACAAACACCTGCTCTGAGACCGGCCAGGTCCCTCCAGCCCCGGTCCCTCCAGCCCCGCGCGTCACCCTGGTCGGACCCGGTCCTGTCCGGGGAGCAGGCTTGTCGGGCCCGGTCCCGCCCGGTGGGTCAGCCCTGTCCGGTCAGCAGCCGGTCGGCGATCTCCTCGACCCTCGCGCGCAGTCCCTCCTGGCTCTTGCCACCGTCGAGGCGCTCACCGCCGATGACATACGTCGGGGTGCCGGTGACTCCGATCGCCTTGCCCTCGGCCTGGTCCGCGTCCACGATCAGGATGTGCCGGCCGTCGATGAGCGCGGTGTCGAACTCCTCGGCGTCCAGGCCCAGTTCCCGGGCGACCTCGACCAGGAAGGGTTCTCCCCCACGGGTCAGCTCCTCGACCCGGCCCAGTACCGCCTCGACGTACGCCCAGCCCTTGCCCTGCTCCAGTGCTTCCTCGGCGGCCTGCGCGGCGGCGAAGGCGTGCTGGTGCTTCTCCAGCGGGAAATGCCGCAGCCGCACCTCCAAGCGGTCCCCGTAGCGCTCGCGCAGGGCGTGGAGGTCGTCGAGGGCGCGGTGGCAGTCCGGGCACTGCAGTTCGCACCAGACGTCGAGGACGACCGCGGAGGGACGGGCGGCCACGGGCGCCGGGGCGGAGGCGGGGGAGGAGTCACTCATGACACCAGTCTCCCAGCCCACGCCACGCCACCCCAATCCGGACCGGACTCCCGCCTGCGCCGCCCCAATCCGGACCGGACTCCCGCCTGCGCCGCCCCGGTCCGGACGGGGCTCCCGCCTGCGCCGCCCCGATCTTGACGGGGTCCCCGCCTGCGGTCGCCCCGATTCGGACGGGGCTCCCGCCTGCGCTGCCCCGGTACGGACCGAGCCCCCGCCTGGGCCGCCCCACCCGGACCGGGTCCTCGGCCTGCGCTGTCCCTGAGGCCGTGGGCCTGCCCCTGAGGCGGTGGGCCTGTCCCTGAGGCGGTGGGGCTGCCCTTGAGGCCGTGGGCCTGTCCCTGAGGGTGTAGGGCCGGCCGATCCGCACCGCTCTCCGGGCCCGGGACGCCGGCCCGCACACTGCGCGGCGCCGACCGGGACCCGTGGAGGAGCCGACCCCGAGATGTCCCTGATGTCCGCTCGGATCCATGGCCCGGGGGCACCCCGCAGGTGCAGGATGGGAGGGGCGAAGCGCTGCCGTGCCGCGGCGCCGAGCCGTCCCTGCCCGATGCGTCACCGTTGCCTGGAGGACCGGATGATTGCCGAGACCGTCTGTTCCGCCGTCGCCGCGGCCGGCCTGGGCATCGCCGCGATCACGGCCTACCGCAAGCGCTTCCTGAAGGCCGCCCGGATCGCGGCCTACGCACTCGTCCCGCTCGGCCTCGTGATGACCGGTGCCGTCCAGTGGGTCGCGGACACCGCCTTCAGTCCCGTGGCCTGGGCCGGCTTCGGTGTGCTCGGCGTGGCCTGGGCGCTCCTCGCGACCACCCGGGCCGTGGAGCGCCGCCGCCGAGGCGGTACCCGCAAGGAGCGCAAGGCGGCGGCGCGGACCGCGCAGCCCGACGCCGTGGCCCCCGGCGTCTCCGCGCCCTCCCTGGGGCAGGGTTCCCGCCCGGCGTCCCGTCCCGCGGCCACGCCCAGGGAGACCGCCGCGGACGACTTCAGTGACATCGAGGCCATCCTGAAGAAGCACGGCATATGAAGAAGCGGTGGCGCACCGGCTGAAGTGCCGCCGCACCGGTCGGCCGCACCGGCCGCACCGCTGTGCCGACCGCACCGGCTCGTACGCCACCGGCATCGGCAGGCCGCACGGGAGGCGGCCCGGCCCTGCCCGGTGTGCGGGAGGCGGCCCGGACGGCCCGGCCCGGTGTGCGAGAAGCGGTCCGGTGCAGGTCGGCACAGCATCCACACCTGAAGCGACACAGTCGAGCCACACCCGCGCGAAAACGATCACGGCCGGAAGTCGACCTTACTAAATCGGCGAACACCCGCTCAATCCGGGCGTGTTGATCGCGAAGCCGGTGCCGCCTGCGTCATCATCGCCCGCGAGATGCTGGACACGACACAGAGCGATGCCGCGCCACCTCAGGACGAGCCGCGCGGGTGCCTCTTCGCCCTTTCCCAGCCACCGCTGATGATCTTCCTTGCGGTGATCGGGAGTCTGCTGCTCATGGCTGCGCTGCACGACCTGCTGCTGCTGTGAGCCGTACCCGCGGTACCCGGCGTCACCCGCCGGGGCCGCGTCGGCATCGGAGACTCCGGCACCGGCACCCGACGGCCCGGCGACCGGCTCGGCCGACCAGGGGAGACGGCGATCGACGGCTCCGTACCGGGGGAGTGGTCCAGCGGCTGCTCAGCCCGCGGCTTCCTTCCGGCGTGCGCGGTACGCGGCCACGTGCAGGCGGTTGCCGCAGGTGCGGCTGTCGCAGTACCGGCGGGAGCGGTTGCGGGAGAGGTCGACGAAGGCGCGCCGGCAGTCCGGGGCCTCGCAGCGCCGGAGCCGTTCCTGCTCGCCGGCCACCACGAAGAAGGCCAGCGCCATCCCGCAGTCGGCCGCCAGGTGATCGGCGATCGACGCACCCGGCGCGAAGTAGTGCACATGCCAGTCGTAGCCGTCGTGATCGGTGAGCCGGGGCGTGGTGCCGGCGGCGGCCACCAGCTCGTTGATCAGTGTGGCGGCGGCGCGGGCGTCGGGCGCCGCGAAGATGCCCGCGAACCGTGCTCGGATCCTGCGCACCGCGGAGAGGTCGAAGTCGGAGAGCGCACCGACGTCACTGATCTCGTGCTTTCGTACGAAGTCCGCGAGGGCGGCGACGTCCGGCAACCCGTCCTGCGCGGTGTCGTCCTCCGGTGCGGTGTTGACCAGATCCACCACGGCATCGAGTGCACACCGGGTGTCGTGGGTGATCAGCACGTTTCGCTCCCTGGCCTGGGGGTCGGGCGGACGCCCGCCGATGCTGGCCGATGGTAGCCGCACCGGGCCGTCGAGCCACGGCCCGCCGACGCCGTGGACGCGCACCGGACATGCCGGCGCCGCGCCACGGTGACCCGTGGCGCGGCGCCGGTGCATGCCCTATGCGGTTGTCCTGGCCCGAGCCGTCTCCCCGAGTGGACGGCGCCGGGCGGCTCAGCGGGAGCTTCGCCCTAGCTTTCCGCCAGGATGTGCGAGAGCTCCTGATCGAGGTCGAAGTGGCGGTGCTCCGTGCCCGGGGGCACAGCCGCGTCCGTCCGCTTCAGGAAGGATTCCAGGGCCCGCGCCGGGGCCTCGAGGAGCGCCTCGCCCTCCGGAGAGCTCAGGGCGATGCACACGACGCCCTGACCGTGGCTGCGCGACGGCCAGACACGGACGTCGCCGGTGCCCGTGGGCCGGTGCAGGCCCTCCGCGAGGAGGTCGCGGGCGAACACCCACTCGACGGTCTCCTCGGCTCCGGTGTGGAAGGTGGCGTGCACGGCGTAGGGGTCGGCCGTGTCGTACCGCAGGCCTGCGGGGACAGGCAGGGAGGACTCGCTCGACACAACGAGGCGCAGGTGCAGCTCGCAGCTGACCGTGGTGTTCATAAGCGCCAGGGCCTTTCGCTCAGTGTGCGCTCGGGGATTCGCACGTCGGCGAAATCGACATGCCACCTACGGTGCCGTTGTAAACCCCTCTGAGTGTTTTGCGTGCCTTTATGTAACCCTTCCGGCCGAGAGATCGTTCGGGGAGTACCACCATTACGGTGACCGGAATCTCTCGGGTAGGGTTGGCCTGTATGAATACGGGGAGTGACGAGCCGGGCGAGGTAGCCATGGCGCCGGAGGATGCGAAGACCGACGGGGCGGCGCAGGGGCAGGAGCAGGCGCTCGGCTCCCGGGCGCCGGAATTCGTCAAGGCCCGTCGCGTCCTGCACCTGAGCTGGCAGGTCGGGATCTTTGTCGTCGGTCTGGCGGTCGTGGTGGCCGGCATCATCATGCTGCCGCTGCCCGGACCCGGCTGGATCGTGATCTTCGGTGGCATGGCGATCTGGGCGACCGAGTTCGTCTGGGCGCAGTTGGTCCTGCGCTGGACCAAGCGCAAGGTCACCGAGGCGGCCCAGCGCGCGCTCGACCCGAAGGTGCGGCGACGCAACATCATCCTGACCTCGATCGGTCTCCTGATCATCGCGGTGATCGTCGGTATCTACCTGTGGAAGTTCGGCCTCGAGATGCCCTGGAACATCGAGGACCAGTGATCCGGGGCAGGGGCGCACGGACCGGGAGGCCGGTCACAGGCACCCGCTGACATGGGGTAATGTTCTTCCTGCGCCCGGGCGATTAGCTCAGTGGGAGAGCGCTTCGTTCACACCGAAGAGGTCACTGGTTCGAACCCAGTATCGCCCACCCGGCATGGCGGCCCGTCTGCGACAGAGCAGACGGGCCGCCGTCGTATGCCCGTCGCGCGCCTCCCTCCCGGCATGCCGTCGCACGCCGACCCCGTGCCCCGTCAGTGGCGCGGGAACCACCACGCCGGGGCGCAGGACGGTGGCCTGCGACCCGACGTGCCGCCCGCCGCGAACCGCCCGAGGACTCGTGCCGGGCCGCCCAGCCGCCCAGCCGCCGGGCCGCCAGGGGCCTGGCATGGCGCCTCCGGTCGGACGCCACTGAGACCGGCTGTCGGGAAGGCCCAAGAGGGCGCAGGGACCCGTGAGGGCGCAGGGGGCCTGCGAGGGCGGTGAAGCGCAGTGACGCGCGGTTGAGGCGACGCGCGGGATCCCCGGCGCCGGGTCTTCGCCGCCGTGAGGAGCGCCGTCTGCGCCGTGCGAGAGCCAGGGGGAGCCCGAGGTGAGCCCAAGGCGAGCCCGGGGTGAGCCCAGCCCGGGGCGCCGGCCGACGGCTCCCACCGCCTCGCCGTACTGCCTCCGTCGACCCTCCGGCCGGCTCCCCTTCCTGTCAGGGTGGCGGGCTGAGCCGTCGTGGTCCGTCCTTGCTGCTCAGGCGCATACTGCCACCCTGGCGCAGGCCGTCGTCTCGGCACAGGGTGCTGCCCGGCACAGTCGGTCGGCGCCCCTTCCCTTGCGGGGGTCGCCGATGGTCGGATGGGTGATGCATGCGGTGGCGGCCCATGCTCGGAGGGGCCATCCGTGCGGTGGCGGCAGGGGAGGTCGGGTGGCTGGACGCGCGATGGAGGCAAAGGCAAGCCGGGTGGCTGGACGCGCGGTGGCGACAGGGGGAGCCGGGGTGGCTGCACGCGCGGTAGCGGGAGCCCGGGTGGCTCGACGCTCAGTGACGGCAGCGGGAGCCCGGGTGGCTCGACGCCCAGTGACGGCAGCGGGAGCCCGGGTGGCTCGACGCCTGGTCACGGCAGCGGGAGCCCGGGTGGCTCGACGCCTGGTCACGGTAGCGGGAGCCCGGGTGGCTCGACGAGCGATGGCGGCAGGAGGCGCCCGGCTGACCGGATACGTCCGCAGCACGCGGTGCTCGCGCCGATGCGGCCCCACCCCCTCCTGGTCTGCCGGCACCTCTCCCGGCCGTCCTTCCTCGTGCGTCGCGCCCGCGCGACCTGCGCGACGCGGTCGCCCCCCTCGCCCTCGGCGGGGACCGGCCGTTCGCCCCGTCACCTCGACCCCCTGCTCCCCTCCCTGCCCCACCGTCGGCGAATTCCAGCCGCTCCCACACCCCCGCCAACCCCTCGCCCACTGTCCGAGCGGCCGAACGTCCGCCTCCCACCTGCGCCTTCCTCCCGTCGCTGACGGAATGTCAGCCACTTGCCCCGCCCCCGACCCGCGCCCGCCCGTCAAGAAATTCCTGTCCGAATCATTGACGCTCCTCCGACCCCCTCGTACCTTGTGCCAGCAAGCGCTTTCTTGAAACGATTCATGCAAGCGGCAACGACGCTGCGGGGAGGCCGGCTGTGGGAGCCAGCAGGAATGTTGACAGGCGAACGATCCTGAAGGTGGCCGGGGCATCGGCGGCCACCCTGGGGCTGGCCGCTACCACGGGATGCGGAGGCGACAGCGGTTCCGGGGGCGGGACAGTGACGCTCCGTTACGCATGGTGGGGTGGCGAGCCGCGCGCCATCGCCATCAAGAAGACGATCGCGCTCTTCGAGAAGAAGTACCCGAAGATCAAGATCAAGCCCGAATTCACCGACTACGAGGCGTTCTGGGAGAAGTTCCAGACCCAGGCCTCCGGCGGGAATCCGCCGGACGTTTTCCAGAACGCGGTCGGTTTCCTGCGCAAGTACGACAAGCGCGGTGTTCTGATGGACCTCAAGGCGCAGGCGGACGCGGGCAATCTGAGCCTGGAGAACTTCCGCAACGGCGTTCTGGCGAACGGTCAGGTCGACGGCAAGCAGATCGGCATACCGGTCGGCGCCAACACCATGTCGCTCGTCATCGACCTCAACGCCTTCAAGAAGGCGGGCGTCGAGCCGAAGTTCGGCTGGACCTGGGACGAGTACTTCGCGGCGCTCCAGACCATCCAGGACAAGCTGAAGATCGCCGGCGACACCGGTTACTTCGGCATCATGTACCTCTACGACCTCTACCTGCGCCAGAACGGCAAGGCCTTCTTCACCGACTCCGACCTCGGCTTCACCCAGGACGACCTGACGCAGTGGTGGGAGGACGGCTACAAGCGCGTGAAGTCCGGGCTCGTCGCCGACCCGAAGAAGATCGAGCAGGCCAAGCCCAAGTCCGGTCTGTCGGCGGGCCTCGCCGCGTCCGAGTTCACCTGGGACAACTTCTCCATCCGCTACGAGGGCGAGGGCGAGTCGGACTACGGGCTCGCGCCGATCCCCACCGGGAACGGCAAGGACACCGGCCAGTACCTCGGCTCGCTGATGCTCAGCGCCTTCTCCGGCACCAAGCACCCCAAGGAGGTCGCGCAGTTCATCGACTTCATGGTGCACGACCCCGAGGTCGGCAAGATCATGGGCTACGACCGCGGCATCCTCGCCACGACCGAGCAGTACGAGGCGTTCACCCCCACCGACGACAACAACAAGGGTGTCAAGGCGTACGAGGAGGAGGTCGCCGCGGCCGGCGTCCTCGGGAAGATCACCCCGCACCCGTCCGGCGCCGACATCATCGAGGCGGCCTTCCTGCGTCTGGGTGGTGAGGTCTCCCAGGGCAAGACGAAGCCCGCCGACGCCGCCAAGACGCTGTTCGCCGAGGCCAAGGCCGCGTTCGCGGGCTGAGGGGACGTACCACCATGACGCTCGTCAAGGAAGCGCCCGCGCGCTCGGCCGGGAAGCGGTCCGCCGCTCCCGTCGCCGGGCGCCGCGGGCGGCGCCGCGAGAACCTCGCCGGCTATCTCTTCATGTCGCCGTGGATCGCGGGGTTCCTGCTGCTCACGGCGGGGCCGATGATCGCGTCGCTGTACTACGCGTTCACCAGCTACAACCTGTTCACGCCGCCGCAGTGGGTGGGGCTGGACAACTTCACGACGATGTTCCAGGACCCGCGCTGGCAGAAGTCGGTGCAGGTCACGCTGAAGTACGTCGTCGTGGCCACTCCGCTCAAGCTCCTGCTCGCGCTCGGCGTCGCGCTGCTGCTCGCGCAGAAGCGGCGAGGACAGGGCCTGTACCGGGCCGCGTTCTACATGCCCTCGCTCATCGGCGCCAGCGTCTCCGTGGGTTTCGTGTGGCGGGCGCTGTTCTCGGACGACGCGGTCGTGGACCGTACGCAGAAGATCTTCGGTCTTGACGTGGGCGGCTGGATCGGCAACCCGGACTACGTCATCTACGCCCTGGTGGCCCTGAGCATCTGGCAGTTCGGCGCGCCGATGGTCATCTTCCTGGCCGGCCTCAAGCAGGTCCCGCGGGAGCTGTACGAGGCCGCCGAGATGGACGGGGCCGGACCGCTCCGCAGGTTCTGGAACGTCACGCTGCCGATGATCTCCCCGGTGCTGTTCTTCAACGTGCTGCTGGAGTCGATCCACGCGTTCCAGGTGTTCGGCTCGGCGTACGTCGTCTCCGACGGCCGGTGCGGGCCCGCCGATGCCACGCTCGTCTACACGTGCTACCTCTACCAGAAGGGCTTCAAGGAGGCCCAGATGGGCTTCGCCTCCGCGATGGCCTGGACGCTGGTGATCGCGGTGGCGCTCGTCACGGCGGTCCTGTTCTGGTCGCAGAAGAAGTGGGTGCACTACGAGGAGGCCGCCAAGTGACCACTGCCACCAGCCCTGTGGTGCGCACCGCGAACGAGCGGCGGCGCACCGGATCGATCGCCTGGCACGTGGGCGCGCTCCTCGTCCTCGCGGTCGTCCTGTACCCGGTCGTCTGGGTGGTCGGTGCCTCGTTCAAGCCGAGCAAGGACATCATCGCCAGCCTCGACCTGCTGCCCACCAAGCCCGTCTGGGCCAACTTCTCCGGGCTCGCCGACGGCATCTCCGGCATCTCCATCAGCAGCTTCTTCGTGAACTCGCTGATGTACGCCGTCCTCGCCGTCATCGGTGTCGTGGTGTCCAGCTCGCTGACCGCGTACGCCTTCGCCAAGATCCGGTTCGCCGGGCGGAACCTGCTGTTCACGCTGATGATCGGCACGCTGCTGCTGCCGTACCACGTGCTGCTCATCCCGCAGTACGTGATGTTCCGCAACCTGGAACTCGTCGACACGCTGGTGCCGCTCGTCGCGGGCAAGTTCCTGGCCACGGAGGCGTTCTTCGTCTTCCTGATGGTGCAGTTCATGCGCGGGCTGCCGCGTGAGCTGGACGAGGCCGCCAAGCTCGACGGCTGCGGGCACCTGAGGACCTACTGGTCCATCGTGCTGCCGCTGTGCCGTCCCGCCATCATCACCAGTGCCATCTTCACCTTCATCAACGCGTGGAACGACTTCATGGGGCCGTTGATCTACCTCAACACCCCCGAGAAGTACACGGTCTCGCTCGGCCTGATGATGTTCCGCGACCAGGAGGGCATCTCCAACTACGGCAGCATGATCGCGATGTCGCTGGTGGCGCTGGTGCCGGTCATCGCCTTCTTCATGGCCTTCCAGCGCTACCTCATCGACGGTATGGCGACGTCCGGACTGAAGGGCTGAGACGGTCACCATGGCGCAGACACGCGTGAAGGCACGCAAGGAGTCCGTGTTCGGCGAGCGCTTCGCGCTCTTCGCCGAGTCCCTGCTCACCGGCGTGTGGATCGCCGTGGCCTGTCTCGGGGTCGTCACCTACCCCGCGGCCTTCGCCGCCGGCGCGCGGCACCTGCGGCGACGGGCCCGTCACGAGGGCGGCGGCCGGCGCGACTTCGTCGCGGACTTCCGGGCGGCCGTGCGCGCGGGGTGGGCCGTCGGGCTCACCGGCTGGGTGGTGGCGGCCGCGGTCTGGATCGACGTACAGGCCGCGCGCGCCGGGCTCCCCGGCGGGCCGCTCGTCGGGGCCGTGGGCCTGTTCGCCCTGATCGGGTTCGTGGTCGCCGGGATGCGCGCGGCCGCGGTGTGGACGCCGGGGGACTCCTGGCGCCCGCTGCTCGCCCAGGCCGGCCGCCGTACCGTGCTCGACCCTGCCGGATCCTTTCTGCTCACCGCCGGGCTCGCCGTGGTCGTCCTGTCCGGCATGTTCGTCGCGCCGCTGGCGGTCCCCGTCCTGGGGGCCGTCGCGGCGGCGGCCGTCGCCGTCGAGGAGCGCTACCGGCGCCGCTGACGGGCGGTGCCCCCTTGTCGGTCCGGCGCTTCCTTGTCGGTCCGGTGCCCCTTCTCGGTCCGGCGCCCCGGGCGCCGTACCTCCCTCTGTCATGCCCCTGACCACCCCCTGCATCCCGCACGGAAGGAAAGGCTGCATCCCATGTCTCCCATCCCCCGCAGGTCCCTCCTCAAGGCGGCAGCCGTCGCCGGCGCCGCCGCCCAGTTCAGCTGGGCCCTGGGAGCGAAGGACGCGCAGGCCGCGCCCAGAGCCGCGGCAGCCGACGACGACCCGGTGACCCTGGACTGGCTGGAGGACGGCGCCCTCGGCGCCGCCCCCGGCTCCACCCTCGGCGTGCCCTGGCCGATGGGCACCTACCAGGAGGATCAGACGTTCGCGCTGACGGACGCCGACGGCAAGGACGTGCCCGTACAGTCCTGGCCGATCGCCTACTGGCCGGACGGCTCCCTGAAGTGGACAGCCCACGCCGTCAGCTCCGGCACCGGCAAGCTCACCCTCGCCGCCGGCACCCCGGCCGCCCCCGCCCAGAAGGTCACCGTCGACAAGAGCGGCGGCACCATCGACGTCTCCACCGGCGTCATCACCGCGAAGATCGGCAAGGACGGCGCCACCCTCATCAAGTCGGTCAAGCGCGGCTCCACCGAGATCGCCAAGAACGGCCGCCTGGTCCTGATCCGCCAGCCCGAGATCGAGGACGAGGACCAGGGCAGCGTCAAGACCGAGCGCTTCGACGGCGCCATCTCCGACGTCACCGTCGAGCAGGAGGGCCCGGTCCGCGCGGTCGTCCGCATCGACGGCAAGCACCGCAAGGGCAGCCGCAGCTGGCTGCCGTTCTCCATCCGCCTGTACTTCTACGCCGGCGCCGACTCCTTCCGCATGGTGCACACCATCACCTTCGACGGCACGCAGGAGCCCGGGAAGGCGAGCGGTGACTTCATCCGCGGCCTCGGTGTCCGCTTCACCGTCCCGATGCGCGACGAGTCCTACGACCGGCACATCCGCATCGGCGGCGAGGGCACCGGCCTGCTCCGCGAGGCCGTCAAGGGCATCACCGGCCTGCGCCGCGACCCGGGCGCGGCCGTCCAGGCGGCCCAGTACGCGGGCGAGAAGCTGCCCGACCCCTCCACCTGGGACCAGCGGGTCACCACCCGCCTCCAGTACATCCCCGAGTGGGGCGACTACACCCTCTCCCAGCTCTCCGCCGACGGCTTCACCCTGCGCAAGCGCACCAAGAAGGGCTACGGCTGGATCGGCGCCGGCGGCGGCAAGCGGGCCTCCGGGTTCGGGTACGTCGGCGGCG
Organism: Streptomyces sp. NPDC003247; assembly: GCF_042888135.1. NCBI lineage: Bacteria > Bacillati > Actinomycetota > Actinomycetes > Kitasatosporales > Streptomycetaceae > Streptomyces > Streptomyces sp. NPDC003247. Next base: position 163,310 of record NZ_JBIAPF010000008.1, on the reverse strand, counting down.
TGAGCGGCGGCCTCTCCTTCGGCCTCAGGGACTTCTGGGAGAAGTTCCCCGCCCAGCTCGACATCCGCGACGCCCACACCGAGGAGGCCGAGGTCACCCTCTGGCTCTGGTCGCCCGAGGCGCAGCCCATGGACCTGCGCTTCTACCACGACGGCATGGGCCAGGACACCTACGCCGAGCAGCTCGAAGGCCTCAACATCACCTACGAGGACTACGAGCCCGGCTTCGGCACCCCCTACGGCATCGCCCGGACCTCCGAACTCCTCTTCTGGGCCAACGAGGCCACCCCGACCCCGGAGAAGCTCGCCGAACAGGTCGAGGCCGTCCGCGTCCTGCCCCAGCTCGCCGCCCCGCCCAAGCAGCTCATCAAGGCGAAGGTCTTCGGCCCCGGCCTCTACTCCGAGCCCGACCGCTCCACCCCCGCCAAGGCCAAGATCGAGGACCACCTCGACTTCCTCTTCACCTACTACAAGGACCAGGTGGAGCAGCGCCGCTGGTACGGCTTCTGGGACTACGGCGACATCATGCACACCTACGACACCGTCCGGCACCAGTGGCGGTACGACATCGGCGGCTACGCCTGGGACAACTCCGAACTGTCGCCGGACCTCTGGCTCTGGTTCGCCTACCTGCGCTCCGGCCGCGCGGACATCTTCCGCTTCGCCGAGGCGATGACCCGGCACACCGGCGAGGTCGACGTCTACCACATCGGCCAGTGGGCGGGCCTGGGCACCCGGCACGGCGTCCAGCACTACGCCGACAGCGCCAAGCAGCAGCGCATCGCCAACACCACCTACCGCCGCTACTACTACTTCCTCACCGCCGACGAACGCGTCGGCGACCTCATGCACGCCAACGTCGACTCCGACGAGACCTTCCTCGTCCTCGACCCGCAGCGCAAGGTGCGCACCGACACCTACACGCCCGACCGGCACGCCCTGTCGATCGGCTTCGGCACCGACTGGAGCGGTCTGGTCTCGGCCTGGCTGACGGAGTGGGAGCGCAAGGGCCCCAAGTGGGAGAAGGCCAAGGCGCGCGTGCTGTCGACGATGGAGGGCATCGCCGCCCAGCCGAACGGCTTCGTGCAGGGCAGCGGCCTGTACGACCTCGACACCGGCCAGTTCGCCGTCGCCACGACGCCGGTCGTCGGCGTCTCCCACCTCTCCGCCGTCTTCGGCCTCAACGAGCTGTGCGCCGAACTCATCCACCTCGTCGACATACCGAAGTTCAACGAGGCCTACTACGACTACTGCCGCTACTTCAACGCCAGCAAGACCGAACAGGCGGCACGCTACGGCTCCAACTTCGGCACCCTGCTGCTGTTCCAGGGCCACTCGCGCCTCGACGCGTACGCGGCCGTGCAGACCGGCGACGAGAAGCTCGCCGCACGCGCCTGGGACAAGTTCTACAACTCCGACGGCTACAAGGAGTCCGCGCCGTGGACGACGGAGGCCCTCAGCGGCCCCGTCACCCTGGTGCCGGGCAGCGAGGCGGCCTGGGTGGCCACCAACGACACCGCGCTGTACGGCCTCGCCGCCATCGAGAACCTGGCGCTGCTCGGCGACAAGATGCCGTCGTAGCCGGCCGGGGGCGAAGGGGGTGATCCGCGTCGGCCGGATCACCCGCTAGTCCATCCTCCCCAGCACCTCCCGCACCCGCCGCGCGTCGCGCAACCGCTGCTCGTAGGTGGCACCCACCGCGAGCAGCAGCAGACCGGCGAGTGCGGGAGGCACCCACCGCGGGACGAGACCGACGACCTGGGCGAGGTACGGGGCCAGCTCGTGCAGCGCGACCAGGGCCAGCACCGAGGCGCCGAGCGCCAGGGGCGCCTGGAGCCGGTGCCGGGCGCCCAGCAGCGTGACCAGCAGCGCCGCGGCCCCCAGCAGCAGCGGACGCGTCCACTGCGGGTCGCCCCAGGCAGCGACGAGGCTCGGCAGGAACGTGGCCGCGAGCCCGGGGCCGTACGCCGTCCAGGACGAGGTCCCCGGCACGCGGCGCCGGCGCCAGGCCCCCACGGCCAGCGCCGAGACGGTCACGGGCAGCGTGTACGCCTCCGGCGTGGAGACGTCCCAGGCGGCCAGGCGGACCCAGGCGGCCAGCAGGAAGAGGCCACCGGCCGCGAAGCCGGCGGACCGGCGGCCGGCGCGGACCGCCGAGGCGCCCGTGATCACACCGCACAGGGACAGCACCAGCGCCAGCATCGGCGGATCGGTCACCGCGAGCCCCACGGCGAGCACCCCGGCGGCCGCGCCCGTCACCTCGACCGGCACGGTCGCCGGGGCCCCTCCGAGCCGGGCGGCGAACAGGGCCGCGGCCGCGGCGACCGCGAGGACCGGCAGCGCGGTGTGCGCCGCCGGCCAGTCCGCCGCCGCGCCCGCCGCGCAGGCCAGCGCGGTGGCGTACCCGAGCGCGGCCGGGGCCGTGACCGGGGTGAGCCGAGGCCGCGCCGACACCGTCACGAACAGCGCCGTCAGCGCCGGCAGCACGGTGAGGGTCGCGCTCTGCGTCGCCAGGGACAGCAGGGCGACGGTGACCGAGGTGGCCAGGGAGAGGGCCGCGGCGGTCCACGGGGTGGGCAGGAAGGCCGCTGCCGCGGTGATGACGCCGAGCGCCAGCAGCGTGGCGACGTAGGGCAGTTCGCAGACCGCCGGGAGGGCCGTGCACGCCGCCCACGCCAGGAACAGCGCCCCGGTACGGGCCCGGGGCCGCCAGCTCTCGTGCCGGACGGCCAGGGCGAGGCCGCCCGCGACGACCACCAGGACGAGCAGCGCCTGCACCGGGTGCGGCGGCCACGGGGTGTGGACGGTCACCGCGTCGCGGGCGTCCGCGGGCGCGCCCGACCAGGGGTGCTCCAGCCGGCCGAGCGGGCCCAGCAGCACCACCGCGACCAGGGGCAGGGCCCACAGCAGCGCGAGCGCCTGCACCGCGGCACCGGCCCGGACGAGGCCGACCCGCACCGGCTCGGCGAGCCGGTGCGGTACCGCCGCGAACAGGGCGAGGCCGAAGGCCAGGTGGGCGGGGACCGCCCAGCCGACGGGCAGCGCCGCCCGCAGCGCCCCGCCGCCCGCCGCCACCAGCAGCAGACCGCCCGCGGACGCCGCGGCACCCGCCGGGCCCGGACCCGGCAGCCGCAGGGCGGCGCCCAGCGCGACGGCCGCCGCGAGGACGAGCAGCGCCGTCGCACGGGCGGCGGCGCCCGGACCGGCGGCCGTCCAGGACAGCCATCCGGCCGCCAGGACGCCCCCACCGCCCAGCGCGCAGGCGCCGACGGCGGCGGTGACCCGCGCGGACCGGACGGTCACCCGGAGCGCGACGGCCGTGTCGAGCCCGGCCGTCACCAGCACCGCCGCCGCGACGGCGTCCAGGTCGGCACCCACCGCGAACGCACCTATCGGCAGCGGGAGTTGGGCGGCGGCCAGCGCCGAGGGCAACGGCAGCCGCAGGGCGGGCAGCCCACGGCCGTACCCCACCCAGAGCGCCGCCAGCACCGCCGTCGCGACCGCCGCGTACCCGGTGCCGTCGGTTCCGGGGAGCGCCGCCTCGCGCAGTGCGTGGGCGTCCAGCGCCGTGAGCGCCAGGCCGAGCCCTGCCACCGACTCCGCGGTCGAGCGCAGCCCGCGCCGCAGCAGGAACACCGGCGCGGCGAGCACGGCCACCGTGACCGTGCCCAGCACCAGCGCCCGCCCGGCGATCCCCAGATGCCCCCAGCTCACCAGGGTGAACGCGAGCGCCGCGATCGTCAGCAGGGTCCCGCCGAGCAGCAGCAGGACGTTCTGGACGCGCGGGGCGCTCGCCTCGGGACGCGCCGCGGGCCGGGGCGGCGCTCCCACCGGCGGCGCGCTGTGCCGCAGAGCGGCGACCACCTGGCCGCGGCGCGTCAGCAACCAGGCCCGACGGGCGTCCAGTTGCCGCAGTTCGGCGTCGATGAGCCACAGCTCCTCGGCCGGGGGCGGAAAATGCGTCATGGAACGGAGTGTGGTCCGCGTCACGGCCGACGGCATGAGCGCGGCTACTCAGGACGTACTCAGCTCCGGGGCCGGTGGCGGGCACACTCGGCCCATGGACTGGACGCACTACCGCTTCCGCAGCCTGTGGCGCCTGCCCGCGCCGCCCACCGCCGTCTACGCCGCCCTAGAACGCCCCGAGGACTACCCCCGCTGGTGGCCGCAGGTCCGCGAGGTGACCCGGCTCGACGACACCACCGGCGTCATCACGATCCGCTCGTTCCTGCCGTACGCCATGACCTTCACCGCGCGCGAGGTCCGGCACGATCCCGGGGCCGGGGTGCTGGAGGTCGCGATGTCCGGGGACATCGAGGGCTGGGCACGCTGGACGGTGACCGCGGCGGGAACCGGCACGCTCGCCCGCTACGACCAGGTCGTCGACGTCGGCAAGCCGTTGCTCAGGCGGTTCGCCGTGCCCGGACGGCCGGTCTTCCGCGCCAACCACCGGCTGATGATGCGCGCCGGCCGGCGCGGACTCGCGGCCTACCTGCGAGCGGTTTGAACGAAGCCCGCGGGGACCTGTATTGTTCACTCCGTTCCCGGGCGATTAGCTCAGTGGGAGAGCGCTTCGTTCACACCGAAGAGGTCACTGGTTCGAACCCAGTATCGCCCACCGGGAAAGAGCCGGTCCGCATCGAGCGGACCGGCTCTTCCGTGTTGCCGCGGGGCCGGATACGCTTCCGATCTTCACGGGGCAGGGGAGGCGCCCGTGGCGGGAGGGGACCTTCACTTGAGCACTGAGCAGGCCGGCAGACCGTGGGCGGCCGAGAACCTCACCCGGGCGCGGAGGGTCGTCGCCCCGTTCAAGATCTTCTTTCTCGTGCTGCTGCTCGGCGGGCTCGTCGCGCTGTTCCGGGTGACCGGCAACGTGGAGCGCGTCACCGCGATGTGGGTGGGCGCCGAGATCGCCGCCGACGGCAGCATCCGCGTCACCGAGGTCGTCGACTACGACTTCGGATACCCCGACACCACCCGGCACGGCATCTACCGGGACCTGCCGGACCTGCCCTACGACGAGGACACGGCCGGGATCGTCGTCACCATGGACGGCGCCCGGGTCCCGTGGGAACTCACCATCGGGGACGACTACCAGAAGCCGGACGGCAGGATCGAGGCCGCCCCCAGGATCAAGGTGGGCGACCCCGACCGCTCCGTCACCGGCGTGCACCGGTACCGCATCCAGTACACGCTCACGGAGGTCGTCAGGAACGGCGAGCTCGCCTGGGACGCGGTCGGTACGGGATGGCGGGTCGACCGCCACGACGTGGAGATCCACGTCGTGGCCCCGTACGACCTCACCGGCACCCGCTGTGTGCGGGGCACCGACGGTTCCGAGGACCCCTGCACGGTCCACAGGACCGGGCCCGGCCGGCTCGCCGCCGACCTCGGCACGCTCGAGGGACACGAGGGCGTCACCCTCTCCACCTCCCGCGGGCAGAAGCTGACCGGCGCGAAACCCGCACTGCCCGAGCCGCCCTCCGGGAAGGCCGCCGGAGAAACCCTGGAACACCCGCTGTGGGTCGCCCTGCTGGCCTTCGGCTCCACGCTGGCCTGCGCCGCCGTGACCATCTGGCTGCTGCGCCTCCTCGGCCGCGACCGGATCGTGGAAGAAGGGCCCGACGGGACGCCCGGCCGGACGCGGCGCGTCAGCCTCGACCGGCTCGCCGCCTCGCTCCCGCCGTCCCCCGTGCCCCCCGAGGGACTGACCCCGGCCCAAGGCGGGATCCTGCTCGCCGAACAGGTCGCGTCCGAACACCAGGCGGCCTGGCTGCTCGGCGCGGCCGTCGACGGGCACATCACGTTCGAGGGCGACGACCGCTACCCCACCCTCAAGCGCCGCGAGGCGGGCGACGCCCCGGCGGACCCGGTCGCCGAAGTCGTCCTCGACACCATGTTCGCCGGGCGGGACACGGTCACCCTCGGCCTGGCCGACGCGCGCTTCAGATCCGCCTGGGAGACGCTCGCCGACCGGCTGACGCGGTGGCAGACCGACAGCGGCCTGTGGGACGCGGCCGCCGCGCGCCGTGCCCGCGTCGGACGGCACATCGGTACCGCCGCCACCCTGACCGGCTTCGCCACGGCGGCGCTCGGGGCCTGGCTGGGCGGCGGCCGGAACCCCGCCGGTACGCCCGTGCTCGCCGCGGGCCTGATCGCCGTCGGCGTCGGCTTCGCGCTGCGGCTGCGTGCCTGGGAGTTGCAGACCCGCACCCCGCGCGGCGCCGCCCTCTGGCTCCGGACGGAGGCGTTCCGGCGCCACCTCCTCGACCCGTCCCCGCACCGGGACGGCGAACCCCTCGACGAGGAACGGGTGGAGCTGTACACGGCCTGGTCCGTGTCCCTCCAGGCGGAGCACCCCTGGCAGCAGGCACTCGCCGACTCGACGGTCGTCCCCCGGCAGGGCGCGACCGTCACGTCCCGGATCGGCCCCGCCCTCGCCATCGGCCTGGTCGCCGCCGCCGTGAGCTCCAGCACGGCCCCGTCCTCCGGAGGAGGCGGTGGCGGCGGTGGCGGTGGCGAGGGCGGGGGTGTAGGCGGCGGCGACGGCGGCGGTGGCGGCGGGTCGTGGTGACCGACCCGCCGGTGACCTGCCCGTATCCGTAGCCGTAGCCGCACACCGCAGCGGCAGGGGACGGCGTAGGGGCTCCTACGCCGCCGCCGGCAGCACCGGGCGCAGCGGCCACGACGTGTCGACCGTCTCCGGTGAGCCGCTGCGCGCGAACCACGCCTGGAGGCCACGTGCCTGCGCCGCGTGCCAGGACGTCTGCAACGCGTGCAGTTCGCCGGGCGACAGGCGCTCCAGCCGGGCCGCGAAGCGCCGGCCCAGCGCCCGTACCACCTCCAGCGCGGCCACCGCGTCCGCCGCGGCGTCGTGCGCGTCGGCCAGCGCCACGCCGTAGTGCTCACACAGGTCGGTGAGCGTGCGGCGGCCCTTGCGGTAGCGGTCCAGGTGCTTGTCCAGCACCCTCGGGTCCAGCACCCGGAGCGGTGCCGGCTCCAGCCAGTGCCCCAGCGACGAGGCGCGGTGCCGGCGCAGCTCGCGGTCGAGCAGCGTCAGGTCGAACGGCGCGTTCATCACCACCAACGGCCGCCCTGCCGACGCCTGTTCGGCGAGCAGTTCGGCTATCTCGTACATCACCGGCGACGGCCAGCGGCCGTTGCGGTGCAGATGGTCCTCCGTCAGCCCGTGCACCGCCGTCGCCTCGGCGGGCACCGGCACGCCCGGGTTCACCAGCCAGCGGGTCACCCGCGGCCGGAGGGCCGGCCCGTCCTGGACGACGAGCGCGGCCGACACGATCCGGTCGGTCTCGACGTCCACCCCTGTCGTCTCCGTGTCGAACGCCGCCAAAGGGCCCTCGTACCAGTTCGTCATACCTGCACAACCCCTCGTTCAGCCACGGCAGCTGACGTCCCGTCTTCTGCCTGTTCGGTGATACCCGGGCTGTTTGCGCCGTACGCCGGGAGGACACAACAGGAGTACGGGTCCCCGCAGTTCAGGGGCTCGACGCGGAACCCACCCGACCCCCGGCACGGGATCGGGTCTGCCTGGAAGGCTGTTGGCCATGGTGATAGCGCAGCCCGAGCGGGGCGGGCTGCTGCCCGAACGGACGGAACCCCAGCGCGGCACACTCGCCACCACCGCCTGCATGGAGACCTTGCAGGTGGGCTACCTCCACGCGGTCGCGGCGGCGGCCGGCTGCTCGTTGTCCCAGCCCTTTCCGGACAACGGCATCGACTGGCACGTCAGCCACAGCGCGCCCGGCCACACCGTCGACGACGAGGTGACCATCAAGGTGCAGCTGAAGGCGACGTACCAGATCCCGCCGAACCCGCCCGGCCGGTCCTTCTCCTTCACGCTCGACAACGACCACCTGAGGAAGCTCGCCCGCACCCCGGTGTCGGTGCACAAGATCCTCGTCGTGATGATCGTCCCCCGGTCCCGGGACCAGTGGCTGCGGGCCGGCCACGACCGGCTCGACCTCAGGCACTGCTGCTACTGGGTCAACCTCGCCGGCCACCCGGTCACCGGCCGGACCCGGACCACCGTGCGGATCCCCACCTCACGCGTCTTCGACGACCGGGCCCTGTGCGAGATCATGACGCGGGTCGGGACGGGAGGCAGACCATGACGCACCGCCCGTACGACGAACCCCTGCGGCCGGTACGGCCCCATCCCGCCGAGCCCGCCTGGCACCGTCCCCCCGAGCCCGCCGACGTCGACCCGGCCGTCCTCGGCGCCCTGCTCCACCGGCACGGCTGGCAGCGCCGCGGCGGCGCCGCCGGACGCTACGGCCGCTGGACCCCGCCCGGACCGGGCGGCGCCGCCACCAGCCTGCTGGTGCCCGAGAGCCGTGCCTTCCCCGACAGCGACGACCTGCTCGGCGAGGCGCTCCAGGCGCTGGCGCGCAGCCAGGCGCCCGCCGCGCGGGAGGTGCTGGTCGCCCTCGCCGTCCCCAGCGACGAGGTCCACTGGTGGCGCGACGTCCCGGCCGGGCCCGCGGCGGCCGTCGGCGCCGCCTCCTGGGCCGTCGAGGAGCAGCTGCGCGGCGCCGCCCGGCAGCTGCTCCTCGCCGCGGCGCTCGCCACCCGCGCACGGGCCGGCTACCACGGCGCCCGGCACCGGCGCACGGCCGCCGCGGTGCTGGAGACCGTCCTCGTCGGCTCCGCGGCCGACGGCCGCCGGCTGACCGCGTTCACGCCGGTGGCCGGGGCCCGCCCCCTCGCCGTACGCCTCCACCAGGCGCTGTACGCCGTCCGCGAGGCCATCGACTACCAGCGCGCCACCGGCGGCATGGACGCCTTCGACGGGGCCGTCGAGGCGGGCGCCAGCCGGGAGCTCACCGAGGCGCTGATCGCCCTCGTCCGGGGCACCGAGGGCGCCCGGATCGCCGTCGCCTGGGCGCCCGCCGCGGGAGTGCCCGAGGGCTGCGCCGCCACCGCCGAGCCCGTGGAGTTCTCGCCCGGGGACCTGACCGCCCTGCGCGCGGCCGGCGCCCGCTACCTGCGCGAGGAGCCATCGGTGCCCGTGCGCATCACCGGAGCGGTGGTCCGGCTGCGCCGGTCGGGGCCGCGCGGCGAGGGCAGCGTACGGCTGCGGGTGCTCGCCGGGGCCGAGGTGCCGCACGTCCGGCTCACCCTCGACGAGGACGACTACCGCATCGCGGGCCAGGCCCACCTGGTCGGACTGCCGGTGCGGGTGCAGGGGCGGCTGGAGAGCCGGGGCGGGTTCCGCAGGCTGACGGCCGCGCGCGGAGTGGTCCCCGTGCAGGTGGACGAGTCCGAGCGGGACCGGCTGATGAAGTCGCTGCACGAGAATCTTGACTGCTTCGAGGAGGCCTGCGGAGGGGACTGATTTCGCGGTCGGCGGGTGCGGGTCGGTACGATCCCCTATTGCGCGCGCTCCCGGTATGGCGCCGCACCCCACCTGCAGTCAGGAGAGACCGGTGTCAGACGTCCGTGTGATCATCCAACGCGATTCCGAGCGGGAAGAGCGCGTGGTGACGACGGGCACTACGGCCGCCGACCTCTTCGCCGGCGAGCGCTCGATCGTCGCCGCGCGGGTGGGCGGTGAGCTCAAGGACCTCGCCCACGAGCTCCGGGACGGCGAGACCGTGGAGGGTGTCGAGATCTCCTCCGAGGACGGCCTCAACATCCTGCGCCACTCCACCGCGCACGTCATGGCCCAGGCCGTGCAGGAGCTCTTCCCCGAGGCCAAGCTGGGTATCGGCCCGCCCGTCAAGGACGGCTTCTACTACGACTTCGACGTCGAGAAGCCGTTCCACCCCGATGACCTCAAGGCCATCGAGAAGAAGATGCAGGAGATCCAGAAGCGCGGGCAGAGGTTCGCCCGCCGGGTCGTGACGGACGAGGAGGCCCGCGAGGAGCTGGCCGGTGAGCCGTACAAGCTGGAGCTGATCGGCCTCAAGGGCTCCGCGTCCTCCGACGACGGCGCGGACGTCGAGGTCGGCGCCGGCGAGCTGACGATCTACGACAACCTGGACGCCAAGACCGGCGAGCTGTGCTGGAAGGACCTCTGCCGCGGTCCCCACCTGCCCTCCACCCGGCTCATCCCGGCGTTCAAGCTGATGCGCAACGCGGCCGCCTACTGGCGCGGCAGCGAGAAGAACCCGATGCTCCAGCGCATCTACGGCACCGCCTGGCCGTCCAAGGACGAGCTGAAGGCGTACCTGGACTTCCTCGCCGAGGCCGAGAAGCGCGACCACCGCAAGCTGGGCAGCGAGCTCGACCTGTTCTCCATCCCGGAGCAGATCGGCTCCGGTCTCGCGGTCTTCCACCCCAAGGGCGGCATCGTCCGGCGGGTCATGGAGGACTACTCGCGGCGCCGCCACGAGGAGGAGGGCTACGAGTTCGTCTACACCCCGCACGCGACGAAGGGGAAGCTCTTCGAGACCTCGGGCCACCTGGACTGGTACGCCGACGGCATGTACCCGCCCATGCAGCTCGACGAGGGCGTGGACTACTACCTCAAGCCCATGAACTGCCCGATGCACAACCTGATCTTCGACGCGCGCGGCCGCTCCTACCGTGAACTCCCGCTGCGCCTCTTCGAGTTCGGGACCGTGTACCGGTACGAGAAGTCGGGCGTCGTGCACGGCCTGACCCGGGCCCGCGGCTTCACCCAGGACGACGCGCACATCTACTGCACCCGCGAGCAGATGTCGGAGGAGCTCGACAAGACGCTCACCTTCGTCCTCGGCCTGCTGCGCGACTACGGTCTGACCGACTTCTACCTGGAGCTGTCGACCAAGGACCCGGAGAAGTTCGTCGGCTCCGACGAGGTCTGGGAGGAGGCGACCGAGACCCTGCGCCAGGTCGCCGAGAAGCAGGGCCTGCCGCTCGTGCCCGACCCGGGCGGCGCCGCCTTCTACGGCCCGAAGATCTCCGTCCAGACCAAGGACGCCATCGGCCGCACCTGGCAGATGTCGACCATCCAGCTCGACTTCAACCTGCCGGAGCGCTTCGACCTGGAGTACACCGGCCCCGACGGCTCGAAGCAGCGCCCGGTGATGATCCACCGTGCCCTCTTCGGCTCGATCGAGCGGTTCTTCGCGGTGCTCCTGGAGCACTACGCGGGCGCCTTCCCGGCGTGGCTGGCGCCGGTCCAGGCGATCGGCATCCCGATCGGCGACGGGCACGTGGAGTACCTGGAGAAGTTCGCCGCCGCCGCGAAGAAGCAGGGGCTGCGCGTCGAGGTCGACTCCTCCTCCGACCGGATGCAGAAGAAGATCCGCAACGCCCAGAAGCAGAAGGTGCCCTTCATGGTCATCGCGGGCGACGAGGACATGTCGAACGGTTCGGTGTCCTTCCGCTACCGCGACGGCTCGCAGGAGAACGGCATCCCGTTCGACGAGGCCATCGCCAAGATCGCGAAGGTCGTCGAGGAGCGGGCCCAGGTCTGATCCCCCGGTGCGCGGGCCCTCGGAGAGCTCAGTCCTCCGAGGGCCCGCCGCCGTTCCGGCGGTCGCTCTCCAGCGAGAACACCTGGAGCAGCCACGACGAGAACGAGCCCGTCACCGCGCCCAGCAGCGCCAGCCCGCACATCATCAGGCCGACGGCGATCACCCGGCCCCGGGCCGTGACCGGGACGACATCGCCGTAGCCGACCGTGGTCAGCGTTGCGCACGCCCACCACAGCGCGTCCCCGAAGGTGTGCATCTGGGTGCCAGGCGCCCCCCGTTCCTCGTCGTAGACGGCGAGCGAGCACGCGAAGCCGAGCAGGACGGTCGTCACCCCGGCGTAGGCGATCACGCGCGCGTAGAGCGACAGCCGGGGTTCACCGTGCCGGCGCTGGACGGCCTCGTACACCTTGACCACCCGCAGCGGGCGCAGCAGGGGCAGCAGGACGACCACGGTGTCCAGCTTGTGCGCGGGGACGAACCGCAGCCCCTGCCCGCTCAGCCGCCAGCGCACCCCGTAGTCGACCACGAACATCAGCCAGGCGAGGTACATCACCGCCGCGCACAGGTCCCGCCATGCGCCCGGCAGGCCCTGGGCGAGGACCTGGATCGCGTACATGATGAGGAACACCAGTGAGGCGACGGCCAGAGGCAGCTCGGTGCGCCGCTCCCAGCGGGCCTGACGGCCGACTTCGTCCATCGGCCCAGCTTGGCCCGCGCAGGTCGCGCCGCAACCCCGGCGACACGTCGCGAACGGGCGAAGCCATATGCTGCCTTGCATGACGAGTGAGCCGGAGCAGCAGATCGGAGTGGGGACGCAGGACGCGTTCCAGCGCCTGTGGACGCCCCACCGGATGGCCTACATCCAGGGCGAGAACAAGCCGACCGGCCCGGGGGCCGACGACGGCTGCCCCTTCTGCTCGATCCCGGCGAAATCCGACGAGGACGGGCTGATCGTCCGGCGCGGTGAGCACGTGTACGCGGTGCTGAACCTGTACCCGTACAACGGCGGCCACCTCATGACCGTCCCCTACCGGCACGTCGCCGACTACACCGACCTGACGGGGCCGGAGACCGCCGAGCTAGGTGAGCTGACCAAGCAGGCGATGACCGCGCTGCGCACCGCGTCCGGCGCGCAGGGCTTCAACATCGGCATGAACCAGGGCTCGGTGGCGGGCGCCGGCATCGCGGCGCACCTGCACCAGCACATCGTGCCCCGCTGGGGCGGCGACACGAACTTCATGCCGGTCGTGGGGCACACCCGGGTGCTGCCGCAGCTGCTGGCGGACACCCGGAAGATGCTGGCGGAGGCGTGGCCGCCGGCTTCCTAGGTGTCGTCCCGGAAGGCTCGGGACGGGTGAGTCAGGACTCGGCCACGGGATCCTGAACAGGTGAGGGCCTTCCGGTTCGCTGTGGATCGCGATGTCCACCGGAACCGAAAGGCCCTCGGGGCCCACCGTCCGCACCCCTGGCCGAGACCGGCCGTCCGCGTCCGGTCCGGTCCGACCGCGGGAGGCTACGCGTCGTAGGTGTCGGCCTTCTTCGGGGACGCCTCCTGCACCGCCCCGCTGAGCGCCGACGCGCGCGAGCTGAACTTGTCGGTGTCCACGTCGTGCTCCTTGAGCACCCTGAGCGCGGCCCGGTGCACCGCGCGCAGCACCGGCGTGGCGGTGCGCAGCGCGTCGTCCGCCATGAAGCGGTGGCTCCAGGGCTGGTCGGCCCAGGCGTGGCGCAGACCGAAGGGCTCGGGCAGGCCGATCGAGCCGCCGAGCCACTTCAACAGCGGCGGGTACCAGCTGATCGTGGCGCGGGCGGCCAGCCGCACCACCTCGTCGGGCGTGACGAGCGGAAGCTTGACCGTCCGGGTCTCCCAGAAGCGGACGGTCTTGGCCACCTGCTTGCTGGGCGCCGAGGGCTTGGTGCTGAACAGCCCGTTGACCGGGCCCAGGGCGTGTCCGGTGACCTCGATCCGCAGGGTCTCCTTCAGCACGGTCACCGTGATCATCATGGTGAGGATCAGATTGCCGTTCCACAGGTGGGGCCACTGGACGCCCAGGTAGTGCCGGTCGCCGCTGTCGAACTGCTGGTTGTTGCAGATGTCCTCGACGGCCCTCGGCTTGACCTGGTAGGCCTCGACGTCGGTGCCCTCGGGCCTGGACACCGCCGTGGCGCCCGCGCCCACGTGGGTGACGACCCAGTGCCGAACCGACGGAGCGGGGAACCCCCCGGTCTTCAGGTTCTGCCGGTTCAGCAGGCTCAGTTCGTCGTGGATGGCCCTCACGACCGTCCAGCTGCGGAACTCGTGGACGCCCTTGACCGGGTCGATCGGGACCAGCTCCTCGGCGAGGTGCCAGGCGCCCCAGCGGGTGCCCATGCCGAGGATGCCCTTGTGGCCCGCGTAGAAGACCGAGTTGGACTGCTGCTCGGCGCTGAGCCGGGCCAGGGACTGGCGCAGCTGCTCGGCAGCGGCCTGGTCGGGACTGGTGGGCACCGCCTCGGGGACCTTCGCGCCGACGCTGCCGCCGGACAGCAGCCCGCCCCAGTTCTCGCGCAGATCCTTCGCGGTGCTCTCGCAGAGCCGCTTGGCCAGGAACCAGCCGGCCACGGGGGCCACGATGCACCCACGCGCGTACCACCCCGCGATGCCGGTGAACGGCATCCGCAGCAGGAAGATCACGGCGAGGGCGCCGACGGCGATCAGCAGGCCGGTGGCGAGCCCGGAGACCCGCTTGTTGTCCGCCTTGCCCATGGTGGCCCGCAGCTGGAAGACGAGCAGCCAGACCAGCAGACCCGGCAGGAAGAGCACCCCGCACAGCAGCATGAGCCCGGTCAGCTTCTGGTCGCGCTGCCGACGGATGCGGCTGGCCGCCAGGCAGTGCTCGACGACCACCTGCGGTTCGCTGCCGAAGGACTGGATGAGCGGATCGCGGCCGACGCCCAGCATGCGGTCGATCACGGCCTGGGAGTAGGCCTCACCGAAGTTGGGCCGGAAGATCTTCGCCCACGGGCGGCCCTCCTTGACCGTGGTCTGGTGCCACTCGTTGTCGGCCTTCTTGATCTCCTCCATCGGTGTGTCCCGATAGGCTGCCGAAGCCAGGGCGTATGTCGGGGCACCCCCTGAGCCGCCCGTCCTCGGCACCTGTGGCCCGAAGAAGTCCTCAACGGTCATTCCCGCCCCCACTCGCCGCCACTCTCGCTCCTGCGGCCTTCCCGACTTCCGTACTCCGCACACCTGTTGATCAGGTCATCAGCGTATCTCCAGCCGACGGCATCCGTCGGCGGACGGCCGAAGCCGCCCGCCGAATCGGAGGAACCGGAGGAACCGGAGGAACCGGAGGAATCGCGGGAAAGCGTTCCGTACGGGTCACTTGAGGCCACTCGGGGACGGCCTCTTCCCAACTCCTAACCCTCCTCCGCCTGTTGGCGCACCCGCTCGGCCACCTGGACCGGCATCGGCTCGTGCCGGGCGTAGGAGCGGTCGAAGCGGGCCGTGCCGTGCGAGAGCGAGCGCAGGTCGACCGCGTACCGGCCGATCTCGATCTCGGGCACCTCGGCGCGCACCAGCGTGCGCCCGCCACTCGTCTGCTCGGTGCCCAGCACCCGCCCGCGCCGGCCGGACAGGTCGCTCATCACGGCGCCCACGTACTCGTCGCCGACCAGGACGGACACCTCGGCCACCGGCTCCAGCAGATGGATCCGGGCGTCGGCCGCGGCCTCCCGCAGCGCGAGCGCGCCGGCCGTCTGGAACGCGGCGTCCGAGGAGTCCACCGAGTGCGCCTTGCCGTCGAGGAGCGTGATCCGCACGTCGACCAGGGGATGCCCGGCCGCCACCCCCTTGGCCGCCTGGGCCCGGACGCCCTTCTCGACGGAGGGGATGAACTGGCGCGGCACCGCGCCGCCGACGACCTTGTCCACGAACTCGATGCCCGAGCCGCCCGGCAGCGGCTCGACCTCGATCTCGCAGATGGCGTACTGACCGTGCCCGCCGGACTGCTTGACGTGCCGGCCGCGGCCGGCGGACCTCTCCGCGAACGTCTCCCGCAGGGGGACCTGGTGCGTCACGACGTCGACCTGGACGCCGTAGCGGCTGCGCAGCCGTTCCAGGGCGACGTCCGCGTGGGCCTCGCCCAGGCACCACAGCACCACCTGGTGGGTGTCCTGGTTCTGCTCCAGGCGCATCGTCGGGTCCTCGGCGACCAGCCGTGCCAGCCCCTGCGAGAGCTTGTCCTCGTCCGCCTTGCTGTGGGCCCGGATGGCCAGCGGCAGCAGCGGGTCGGGCATCCGCCAGGGCTCCATCAGGAGCGGGTCGTCCTTGGCGGAGAGGGTGTCGCCGGTCTCCGCGCGGCTCAGCTTGGCCACGCACGCGAGGTCGCCCGCGACGCAGTGGGTCAGGGCGCGCTGCTGTTTGCCGAAGGGCGCGGACAGGGCGCCGACGCGTTCGTCGACGTCGTGGTCCTCGTGGCCGCGGTCGGTCAGCCCGTGGCCGGAGACGTGGACGGTGTCGTCGGGGCGCAGGGTGCCGGAGAAGACGCGGACGAGCGAGACACGGCCGACGTAGGGGTCGGACGACGTCTTCACGACCTCCGCGACCAGCGGCCCGCCCGGATCGCACGGCGTCAGCTCGCGCGGCTTGCCGTCGACGGTCGTGACGCCCGGCGCCTCGCGCTCCAGGGGGGTCGGGAAGCCGCGGGTGACCAGGTCCAGCAGCTCGACCGTGCCGAGGCCCTGGCGGGCGCCCTCGGCCGCGGGGGCGGCGGCCAGCACGGGGAAGAACGTCCCGCGCGCGACGGCCCGCTCCAGGTCCTCGATCAGCGCCCCGACGCCGATCTGCTCGCCGCCCAGATAGCGGTCCATGAGCGTCTCGTCCTCGCTCTCGGCGATGATCCCCTCGATCAGCCGGTTGCGGGCCTCCTCGATCAGCGGCAGCTGGTCCTCACCGGGCTCGGACTCCTTGCGCTCCCCGGTGGAGTAGTCGAACAGCTTCTGCGACAGCAGGCCGATCAGCCCCGTCACGGGCGCGTGCCCGTCCGGTGCCTGCGGGCCGTGCAGCGGCAGGTACAGCGGCAGCACGGCGTCGGGATCGTCGCCGCCGAAGGCCTCCGCGCAGATCCGGGTCATCTCCTCGAAGTCCGCGCGCGCTGCCTCCAGGTGCGTCACGACGATGGCGCGCGGCATGCCGACGGCGGCGCACTCGTCCCACACCATCCGGGTCGAGCCGTCCACACCGTCCGAGGCGGAGACGACGAAGAGGGCCGCGTCCGCGGCGCGCAGACCGGCCCTGAGCTCGCCGACGAAGTCGGCGTATCCGGGGGTGTCGATGACGTTGATCTTGATGCCGTCCCAGCCGACCGGCACCAGGGAGAGCTGCACCGAGCGCTGCTGGCGGTGCTCGATCTCGTCGTAGTCGGACACGGTGCCGCCGTCCTCCACGCGGCCCGCCCGGTTCACCGCTCCCGCCGTCAGCGCGAGAGCCTCCACCAGGGTCGTCTTGCCCGATCCGCTGTGGCCGACCAACACCACATTCCGTACGGACGCGGGGTGGTCGGCCGCCGTAGCCCTGCCGGCGGCTCCGGGGTGGGTGTGTGTCTTGTCGCCCATTTCTTGCCTCCCGTGCACGGTGAGGTCATCGGGGGCGCGGACACGGCGGCGCCGCGTGCGGTGGCGGCTCCGGCGACGCCCGCGGTCCTTCGAGCTTTCCACTCCCGTCACGGCTCGTCCATACGAGGGACGCGCCGGCGCCACGCACCCGTGGCGGGCGCGCGCGACCGGGCCGCCCGCCGGCCC
Source organism: Streptomyces sp. NPDC003247 (assembly GCF_042888135.1). Lineage (NCBI taxonomy): Bacteria > Bacillati > Actinomycetota > Actinomycetes > Kitasatosporales > Streptomycetaceae > Streptomyces > Streptomyces sp. NPDC003247. The sequence goes on along the minus strand of NZ_JBIAPF010000008.1, from coordinate 146,107 downwards.
GTGACACGGGGGGGCCGGGTGCCCGACGGCCGCCCCCGCGCGCCCGTGGCTACGATGGGCCAGCCGGTGGCCACCAGGGGCCGCGGCCACACCGACCGTCGGGAAGGCCATGCTGAACAAGTACGCGCGTGCATTCTTCACGCGTGTCCTCACGCCGTTCGCCGCGTTTCTCATCCGCCGGGGCGTGAGCCCCGACACGGTCACGCTGATCGGCACCGCCGGCGTGGTCGCGGGCGCGCTGGTCTTCTACCCCCGGGGCGAGTTCTTCTGGGGCACGGTGGTGATCACCCTCTTCGTCTTCTCCGACCTCGTCGACGGCAACATGGCCCGCCAGCTCGGCCGCTCCAGCCGCTGGGGCGCCTTCCTGGACTCCACGCTCGACCGGGTGGCCGATGGCGCGATCTTCGGCGGGTTCGCGCTCTGGTACGCGGGCGGCGGCGACGACGATGTCCTGTGCGCCGTCTCGATCTTCTGCCTGGCCAGCGGCCAGGTCGTGTCGTACACCAAGGCGCGCGGCGAGTCGATCGGGCTGCCGGTCGCCGTCAACGGGCTCGTGGAGCGGGCCGAGCGGCTGGTGGTCTCGCTGGTCGCGGCCGGTCTGGCGGGTCTGCACGCGTTCGGCGTGCCCGGCATCCAGTACCTGCTGCCGGTCGCCCTGTGGATCGTCGCCGTCGGCAGCCTGGTCACGCTGATCCAGCGGGTCGTCACCGTACGGCGCGAGTCGGCGGAGGCCGAGGCGGCGGCGGAGGCCGGGGCGGCGGACGCCGGGTCCGGGTCCGGGGCCGGGGCCTCCGACCGGCCGGAGACCGAGGGGCACGAGGCGGCCAAGTGAACCCCCGGGACCAGGTCAGCGACGCCCTGTACGGCCTCGGCTGGAGCACCGTCAAGCGGCTCCCCGAGCCCGTGGCGGTCCGCCTCGGCCACACCATCGCCGACCTCGCCTGGAAGCAGCGCGGCAAGGGCGTGCTGCGCCTGGAGAGCAACTACGCGCGCGTGGTGCCCGACGCGAGCCCCGAGCGCCTGGCCGAGCTCTCGCGCGCGGGCATGCGTTCCTACCTGCGGTACTGGATGGAGTCCTTCCGGCTCCCGGCCTTCGGCGCCGAGCGCATCAGGGACGGCTTCGCCGTCAAGGACCTGCACCACCTGACCGACGGGCTCGCCGCCGGCCGGGGCGTCGTCCTCGCGCTGCCCCACCTGGCCAACTGGGACCTCGCCGGTGCCTGGGTCACCACCGAGCTGAAGATCCCGTTCACGACGGTCGCCGAGCGGCTGAAGCCGGAATCCCTCTACGACCGTTTCGTCGCCTACCGCGAGGGCCTCGGCATGGAGGTCCTGCCGCACAGCGGCGGCACCGCCTTCGGCACCCTCGCCCGGCGGCTGCGCGACGGAGGCCTGGTCTGCCTGGTCGCCGACCGGGACCTGTCCGCGTCCGGCGTCGAGGTCGACTTCTTCGGCGACACCGCCCGCATGCCCGCGGGACCGGCCCTGCTCGCCCAGCAGACCGGCGCGCTGCTGCTCCCCGTCACGCTCTGGTACGACGACTCGCCCGTCATGCGGGGCCGCATCCATCCCCCGATCGAGGTGCCCGAGGCAGGCAACCGGGCCGAGAAGACGTCTGTCATGACACAGGCGCTGGCGAACGCCTTCGCCACGGGCATCGCCGACCACCCGGAGGACTGGCACATGCTGCAGCGGCTTTGGCTCGCGGACCTCGACCCGGCGCGTCCCGCTCCTCCCTCTCGTCCTTCCGGAGGGGCCGCGTGAGGATCGGCATCGTCTGCCCGTACTCCTGGGACGTGCCGGGCGGCGTCCAGTTCCACATCCGCGACCTCGCCGAGTACTTCATCCGGCTCGGCCACGAGGTCTCCGTCCTGGCCCCGGCCGACGACGACACCCCGGTGCCGCCGTACGTCGTCCCGGCCGGCCGCGCGGTGCCAGTGCCGTACAACGGCTCGGTGGCCCGCCTGAACTTCGGCTTCCTGAGCGCCGCCCGGGTACGCCGCTGGCTGCACGACGGCGCGTTCGACGTCATCCACATCCACGAGCCGACGTCGCCCTCGCTGGGCCTGCTGGCCTGCTGGGCGGCGCAGGGCCCCATCGTGGCGACCTTCCACACGTCCAACCCGCGCTCGCGCGCGATGATCGCCGCGTACTCCATCCTCCAGGCCGCCCTGGAGAAGATCAGCGCCCGGATCGCGGTGAGCGAGTACGCCCGGCGGACGCTGGTGGAGCACCTCGGCGGGGACGCGGTCGTGATCCCCAACGGCGTCGACGTCGACTTCTTCGCCAAGGCCGAGCCCAGACCCGAGTGGCAGGGGCAGACCATCGGCTTCATGGGCCGCATCGACGAGCCGCGCAAGGGCCTGCCCGTCCTGATGCGGGCGCTGCCGACGATCTTCGCGGAGCGGCCGGAGGCCCGCCTCCTCATCGCCGGGCGCGGCGACGAGGAGGCGGCGGTGGCCGGCCTGCCGGAGGAACTGCGCTCCCGCGTGGAGTTCCTCGGCATGATCAGCGACGAGGACAAGGCCCACTTCCTGCGCAGCGTCGACCTGTACGTCGCCCCCAACACCGGCGGCGAGAGCTTCGGCATCATCCTGGTCGAGGCCCTGTCCGCCGGCGCCCCCGTCCTCGCCTCCGACCTGGACGCCTTCGCCCAGGTGCTGGACCAGGGAGCGGCGGGCGAACTCTTCGCCAACGAGGACGCCGACGCACTCGCCGACGCCGCCGTACGGCTCCTCGGGGACCCCGCCCGCCTGGCGGAGCTGCGGGAACGCGGCAGTGCCCACGTACGGCGCTTCGACTGGTCCACCGTCGGCGCCGACATCCTCTCCGTCTACGAGACGGTGACGGCGGGCGCGGCCGCGGTGGCCGCCGACGAACGCACCCCGGGCGGCGGCAGCGGGAGCGGCGGACTGCGGGCGCGGCTGGGGCTGGCGCGGGACTGAGGGGCGGCTGGGCGGCACGGGGGCGGTGACGCGGCTCGGGCCGGTGGCGCGGTGCCGCTGTGACGGTGGCTGTCCTTGGCGCGGTGCCCCGGCGCGACGACGGTCTGGACGCCCGACGGCCAGGGCGGACGCGGTACGGACAGCGGCAGGACGCGCGCGTGCGTGCGCGTACGCCGATGCCTGCCCAGGCTCCTTGTGCGGCGAACCGGGGCTCACCCCCAGCGGTGACGCCGCCCGGGCGGAAGCCGGGGGCCGGGCGGGTGCCGGGAGCCGGGAGCCGGGAGCCGGGCAGAAGCCCGAGGCTAGCTCGAAGCCAGGTTCCGGGTGAAAGCCAGGTTCCGGGCGAAAGGCAGGTTCCGGGCGGAAGCCGGGGGCCGGGTCAAGCCGGGATTCGGGCGGAAGCCGCAGGCTGGTCCGAAGCGGGAGCCGGGGGCCGGCGCCGGACCAAGCTGGAACCCGGGCCGAAGCCGGCGGCCGGGCCAAGCCGGAATCCGGGCCGAAGCCGGGGCCTGGGTGTCGTCGGGCGGGTCGGTGGTCTCGCCGCGGGACCCGGCCGGCCCGCCGGACGTCCCCGGTAGCCTTGCGGCCCGTGACCGCAACCCTCATCTGGATCCTCGTCGTCCTCGTCGCGATCGGCCTGTACCTGAGCTGGACCGCGGGACGGCTGGACCGGCTGCACGCCCGCATCGACGCCGCCCGCGCCGCGCTGGACGCGCAACTGCTGCGCAGGGCCTCCGTCGCCCAGGAACTCGCCACCTCCGGGGTGCTCGACCCGGCGGCGTCGATCGTGCTGTACGAGGCGGCGCACGCCGCCCGGCAGGCCGAGGAGGAGCAGCGGGAGGTCGCCGAGAGCGAACTCAGCCAGGCGCTGCGCGCCGTCTTCGCCGACCCGCGGCAGGTGGAGGCCGTCCGCGAGGTGCCCGGCGGAGAGGCCGCGGCCCTGGAGCTGACGGAGGCCGTCCGCCGGGTCCCCATGGCCCGCCGCTTCCACAACGACGCCGTGGGCGCGGCCCGCAGACTGCGCGAGCACCGCAAGGTGCGCTGGTTCCGGCTGGCCGGCCACGCCCCGTTCCCGATGGCCTTCGAGATGGACGACGAACCGCCGACGACCTTGACCGACCGCGCGGCGTGAGCCGCAACCGCACGAGACGGAACCGCGCGGCGTGAGCCGCAACCGCACGAGACGGAACCGCGCGGCGTGAGCCGCAACCGCACGAGACGGAACCGCGCGGCGCGAGACGGAACCGCGCGGCGCGAGCCCGAACCGCGTGAGCCGGGACCGCGCGAGACGGCGCCCCTTCGGCGGGTCACCGACCCAAAAGGATCCACCGCCTTCCCATTGGCCCTTGCTGTGGACTGGTCCAATCGCGTTTCCTCGGTGCTCGAAGCGAACCCGTCTCCATCCCAGTGAGGTCATCCCGTGTCCATCACCGACAACCAGGCTCCCGAGACCGGCACCGCGCGCGTGAAGCGCGGTATGGCCGAGCAGCTCAAGGGCGGCGTGATCATGGACGTCGTCACGCCGGAGCAGGCGAAGATCGCCGAGGACGCGGGAGCCGTGGCCGTCATGGCCCTGGAGCGGGTCCCGGCCGACATCCGCAAGGACGGCGGCGTGGCCCGCATGTCCGACCCGGACATGATCGAGGGCATCATCGAAGCCGTCTCGATCCCGGTCATGGCCAAGTCCCGCATCGGCCACTTCGTCGAGGCCCAGGTCCTTCAGTCCCTCGGCGTCGACTACATCGACGAGTCCGAGGTCCTCACCCCGGCCGACGAGGTCAACCACTCCGACAAGTGGGCGTTCACGACCCCGTTCGTCTGCGGCGCCACCAACCTCGGCGAGGCCCTGCGCCGTATCGCCGAGGGCGCCGCGATGATCCGCTCCAAGGGCGAGGCCGGCACCGGCAACGTCGTCGAGGCCGTCCGCCACCTGCGCCAGATCAAGAACGAGATCGCCAGGCTGCGCGGCTACGACAACCACGAGCTGTACGCCGCCGCCAAGGAGCTGCGCGCCCCGTACGAGCTGGTCAAGGAGGTCGCCGAACTGGGCAAGCTCCCGGTGGTGCTGTTCTCCGCCGGTGGCGTCGCCACCCCGGCCGACGCCGCCCTGATGCGCCAGCTCGGCGCCGAGGGCGTCTTCGTCGGCTCCGGCATCTTCAAGTCGGGCGACCCGGCCAAGCGCGCCGCCGCCATCGTCAAGGCGACCACCTTCTACGACGACCCGAAGATCATCGCGGACGCGTCCCGCAACCTCGGCGAGGCCATGGTCGGCATCAACTGCGACACCCTCCCCGAGGCCGAGCGCTACGCCAACCGTGGCTGGTAACCACCCCATGTCCCACGAAGCCCCTGTCATCGGCGTCCTGGCGCTCCAGGGCGACGTACGGGAGCACCTCATCGCCCTGGCCGCGGCCGACGCCGTGGCCAGGCCGGTGCGGCGCCCCGAGGAACTCGCCGGAGTCGACGGCCTCGTCATCCCCGGCGGCGAGTCCACCACCATCTCCAAGCTGGCCGCCCTGTTCGGCGTGATGGAACCGCTCCGCGCGCGCGTGCGCGACGGCATGCCCGTCTACGGCACCTGCGCGGGCATGATCATGCTCGCCGACAAGATCCTCGACCCGCGCTCGGGCCAGGAGACCGTCGGCGGCATCGACATGATCGTGCGCCGCAACGCCTTCGGACGGCAGAACGAGTCCTTCGAGGCGGCGGTCGACGTCAAGGGCGTCGAGGGCGACCCGGTCGAGGGCGTCTTCATCCGCGCCCCCTGGGTGGAGTCGGTCGGCGCCGGGACCGAGGTGCTCGCCGAGCACGACGGCCACATCGTCGCCGTGCGCCAGGGCGACGCGCTCGCCACGTCGTTCCACCCGGAGCTGACCGGTGACCACCGCGTTCACTCCCTGTTCGTCGAGATGGTGCGCGCGAAGCGGGCGACGGAGTCCTTGTAGGATCTCCTGGGGTCCCCCGGGCTTCAGGGCCGGGGGCGTACGTACCAGATGGGTTACGCGAAGGAGACAGGCAGATGTCCGGCCACTCTAAATGGGCTACGACGAAGCACAAGAAGGCCGTGATCGACGCCAAGCGCGGCAAGCTCTTCGCGAAGCTGATCAAGAACATCGAGGTCGCGGCGCGCATGGGCGGGGTCGACCTCGAGGGCAACCCGACGCTCTACGACGCCGTCCAGAAGGCCAAGAAGCAGTCGGTCCCGAACAAGAACATCGACTCCGCGATCAAGCGCGGTGGCGGTCTCGAGGCCGGCGGCGCCGACTACGAGACGATCATGTACGAGGGCTACGGGCCGAACGGCGTCGCGGTGCTCATCGAGTGCCTCACCGACAACCGCAACCGCGCCGCCTCCGACGTCCGCGTCGCCATGACCCGCAACGGCGGCTCCATGGCCGACCCGGGTTCCGTGTCGTACCTGTTCAACCGCAAGGGCGTCGTCATCGTCCCCAAGGGCGAGCTCAGCGAGGACGACGTCCTCGGGGCGGTCCTGGACGCGGGTGCCGAGGAGGTCAACGACCTCGGTGAGAACTTCGAGGTCCTCAGCGAGGCCACCGACCTGGTCGCGGTCCGCACCGCCCTCCAGGACGCCGGCATCGACTACGACTCCGCCGAGGCCAACTTCGTCCCGACCATGCAGGTCGAGCTGGACGAGGAGGGCGCCAAGAAGATCTTCAAGCTGATCGACGCGCTGGAGGACAGCGACGACGTGCAGAACGTCTTCGCCAACTTCGACGTCAGCGACGAGGTCATGGAGAAGGTCGACGCGTAACCCCACCGCGGGCCGCACCGGCCGACGGGCCGACGGGACACACCCGTCGGCCCGTCGCCGTGCCGGGCGCCGCCGGCCGTCATTGTCGGTGGCACCCGATAGCCTGCACGAACAGGCTGTCGACGGGAGGGGCGGGGCGTGCGGGTACTCGGGGTGGACCCCGGTCTGACACGGTGCGGTGTCGGTGTGGTCGAGGGGGTCGCGGGCCGTCCGCTCACCATGCTCGGCGTGGGCGTCGTCCGCACGCCGGCCGACGCCGAGCTGGGGCAGCGCCTCGTCGCCGTCGAACAGGGCATCGAGCGCTGGCTCGACGAGCACCGGCCCGAGTTCGTCGCCGTGGAGCGGGTCTTCAGCCAGCACAACGTCCGGACGGTCATGGGCACCGCCCAGGCCAGCGCCGTCGCCATGCTCTGCGCCGCCCGCCGCGGCATCCCCGTCGCCCTGCACACCCCCAGCGAGGTCAAGGCCGCCGTCACCGGCAGCGGCCGCGCCGACAAGGCACAGGTCGGCGCCATGGTCACCCGCCTGCTGCGGCTCAGCGCGCCGCCCCGGCCCGCCGACGCCGCCGACGCCCTGGCCCTCGCCATCTGCCACATCTGGCGCGCCCCCGCGCAGAACCGCCTCCAGCAGGCCGTCGCCCTGCACACCGCCACCGCACCCACCCCCTCGAAAGGCCGTACGGCATGATCGCCTTCGTGAGCGGCACCGTCGCCGCACTCGCTCCCGACGCCGCCGTGGTCGAGGTGGGCGGGGTCGGCATGGCCGTGCAGTGCACGCCGAACACCCTCTCCACGCTCCGGCTCGGCCAGCCCGCCAGGCTCGCCACCTCCCTCGTCGTACGCGAGGACTCGCTCACCCTGTACGGCTTCGCCGACGACGACGAGCGGCAGGTCTTCGAACTGCTCCAGACGGCCAGCGGCGTCGGCCCCCGCCTCGCCCAGGCCATGCTCGCCGTGCACACCCCGGACGCCCTGCGCCGAGCCGTCGCCACCGCTGACGAGAAGGCCCTCACCGCGGTCCCCGGCATCGGCAAGAAGGGCGCCCAGAAGCTGTTGCTGGAGCTGAAGGACCGCCTGGGCGAGCCGATCGGCGCCCCCGCGGCCGGCGCCCCGGTCACCCAGGGCTGGCGGGACCAGCTGCACGCCGCCCTGATCGGCCTCGGATACGCGGCCCGCGAGGCCGACGAGGCCGTGTCCGCCGTCGCACCCCAGGCGGAGGCGGCCGAGGGCACGCCCCAGGTGGGCCAGCTGCTGAGGGCGGCCCTGCAGACCCTCAACAGGGCGCGCTGAGCCCGGCCGCCCCGCCCGCGCCGAACGACCCCGAGACCCCGAGGCACACTTCATGAACTGGGACGACACGACCGACACCGGCGCCGCCGCCGACCGGCTGGTGGGCTCTGTCGCCGACCGCGAGGACCAGGCCGTCGAGGCCGCCCTGCGCCCCAAGGACCTGGGCGAGTTCATCGGCCAGGAGAAGGTCCGCGAACAGCTCGACCTCGTGCTGCGCGCGGCACGCGCGCGCGGCGCCACCGCCGACCACGTGCTGCTCTCCGGCGCCCCCGGCCTCGGCAAGACCACCCTCTCGATGATCATCGCCGCCGAGATGGGCGCCCCGATCCGCATCACGTCCGGCCCCGCCATCCAGCACGCCGGCGACCTCGCCGCGATCCTCTCCTCCCTCCAGGAGGGCGAGGTCCTCTTCCTCGACGAGATCCACCGCATGTCCCGGCCCGCCGAGGAGATGCTCTACATGGCGATGGAGGACTTCCGCGTCGACGTCATCGTCGGCAAGGGCCCCGGCGCCACCGCCATCCCGCTGGAGCTGCCCCCGTTCACCCTGGTCGGCGCCACCACCCGCGCGGGCCTGCTGCCGCCCCCGCTGCGCGACCGCTTCGGCTTCACCGCCCACATGGAGTTCTACGAACCGGCCGAACTCCGCCGCGTCGTCCACCGCTCGGCGAACCTCCTGGACGTCGAGATCGACACCGACGGCGCCGCCGAGATCGCCGGCCGCTCCCGTGGCACGCCCCGCATCGCCAACCGCCTGCTGCGCCGCGTCCGCGACTACGCGCAGGTCAAGGCGGACGGCGTCATCACACGCGAGATCGCCGCGGCGGCCCTCGCCGTCTACGAGGTCGACGCCCGCGGCCTCGACCGCCTCGACCGCGCGGTCCTGGAGGCCCTGCTGAAACTGTTCGGCGGCGGTCCGGTCGGCCTGTCCACACTGGCCGTCGCGGTGGGGGAGGAGCGCGAGACCGTCGAGGAGGTCGCCGAACCCTTCCTGGTCCGGGAGGGCCTGCTCGCCCGCACCCCGCGCGGCCGCGTCGCCACCCCCGCGGCCTGGACCCACCTGGGCCTCACCCCGCCCCGCTCCACGACCGGGGGGAGCGGACAGCAGAACCTGTTCGGGGCGTGACACCAGGTGACGGCGGGTGACGGCACGTACGGCGCACCCGAAAGGCGGACCGGCACCCGGCCGTAGCCCGGCAGGGTGACGGCCAGGGCATTGGCGGCCGGAGGAACCCAGGTGCCATGCTGAACGTTGTTCCCTGTGCGCGGACTCGCTTAGACTCCGCCGATGCCGCCGTTGTCGGCGGCGCACACACCCCCAACCAGTAGGCCGCTCACCATCGCGGTCGTGCGAAGGAAGTACCGACCCGTGAGTCTCGTGACCCTCCTCCCGTTCATCGTGCTCATCGGGGCCATGTTCCTGATGACCCGGTCGGCCAAGAAGAAGCAGCAGCAGGCCGCCGACATGCGGAACGCAATGCAGCCCGGCAGTGGTGTCCGCACCATCGGGGGCATGTACGCGACCGTCAAGGAGGTCAACGAGGACACGGTCCTCCTCGACGCCGGCCCGGGGGTGGAGCTGCTCTTCGCGAAGAACGCCATCGGTGCCGTCCTGACCGACGACGAGTACAACCGCATCGTCCACGGCATCGAGCACGACCTGAAGTCCGACGTCGTCCCGGACGACGCCTCCTCCCTCACCGGGTCCGACGAGACCGCCGACGCTGCCGCCGCCTCCGACGACAAGCCCGTCGACCTCGGCAAGAAGGACGAGACCGAGGAGCGGGCCGCCGACACGGAGACCGACGCGGAGCCGAAGAAGACCGACGGCGACTCCGACGCGAAGAAGTAGCCACGCCCCCCGGGGCACGCGGGTGCGCCCCGCGTGCCCCGGGGCGCGCGCATCTCGCACCAGGGGATCCCGACACCATGTCATGGCCGCCGCCGCGCTGACCCGGCGCGAGGCGGCCCGAGAGGGAGTACGAGAAGGTGGCAGCACCTAAAAAGGGCCGGAGCGCGAGCGCCCAGAGCAAGCCGGGGCGCTCGCTGGCCCTGATCCTGATCGCGATCGTGGCGCTCACCGGAGGCATGTTCCTCTCCGGACACACCACTCCGCGTCTGGGCATCGACCTTGCCGGCGGCACGAGCATCACGCTGGAGGCGAAGGCCGACCAGGGGTCCGCGATCAACAAGGCCAACATGGACACCGCGGTCGAGATCATGAACCGCCGTGTCAACGGTCTGGGCGTCTCCGAGGCGGAGGTGCAGACCCAGGGCGACAGCAACATCATCGTGAACATCCCCAAGGGCACCAACTCCAAGGAAGCCCGGGAACAGGTCGGCACCACCGCCAAGCTGTACTTCCGTCCGGTCCTGGCCAGCGAGGCCAGCGGCACCGCCGCGAGCGCCTCGCCCAGCCCGTCCGCCAGCGGCTCGTCCACCGCCTCGCCGAGCGCGTCCGCCGGCGCCTCCGCGAGTGCCTCCGCCGATGAGGAGGCCTCCTCCTCCGCGTCCCCGTCGGCCTCCGCCACCTCGCAGGGCCGCGCCGTCACCGACGCGCTGAAGGCCGACTCCACCCCGTCGGCCTCCGCCTCCGCGAGCGCCTCGGCCTCCGCGAGCCCGTCGGCCTCCGCGAGCGCCTCCGACACCGACACCGCCGCACTCGAAGCCGAGTACGCGGACCTGGACTGCTCCAAGGCCTCGGCCCGCGCCACCGCCGGCGAGGGCGCCAAGCCCGCCGACTCCACCGTGGGCTGCGGCCAGATCCAGGGCGTCTGGTACAAGTACCTGCTCGGCCCGGCCGCCGTCGACGGCACCGAGGTCGACAAGGCCCAGGCGGTCTACGACACCCAGACCGCCGCCGGCTGGCAGGTCACGATGGACTTCAACTCCGCGGGCTCCAAGAAGTTCGCCGACATCACCGCGGAGCTCGCCCAGAACAGCGCCCCGCAGAACGAGTTCGGCATCGTCCTCGACGGCGAGGTCGTCTCCAGCCCGTACGTCAGTTCCTCCATCACCGGCGGCCAGGCCCAGATCTCCGGCAGCTTCACGCAGGACGAGGCCCAGAACCTCGCCAACATGCTGTCCTACGGCGCGCTGCCGCTCTCCTTCCAGGAGCAGAGCGTGACCACGGTGACCGCCGCGCTCGGCGGTGACCAGCTGCACGCCGGTCTGCTCGCCGGCGCCATCGGCCTCGCCCTGGTGGTCATCTACCTGGTGGCCTACTACCGCGGCCTGTCCCTCATCGCGATCGCCTCGCTGCTGGTCTCCGCGGCCCTCACCTACGTGCTCATGTCGCTGCTCGGCCCGGCCATCGGCTTCGCGCTGAACCTGCCGGCCGTCTGCGGTGCCATCGTCGCCATCGGCATCACCGCGGACTCGTTCATCGTCTACTTCGAACGCGTCCGGGACGAGATCCGCGAGGGCCGCTCGCTGCGTCCCGCGGTCGAGCGGGGCTGGCCGCGCGCCCGGCGCACCATCCTGGTCTCCGACTTCGTGTCCTTCCTCGCCGCCGCGGTGCTCTTCATCGTCTCCGTCGGCAAGGTCCAGGGCTTCGCGTTCACGCTGGGTCTGACCACCGTCCTCGACGTGGTCGTGGTCTTCTTCTTCACCAAGCCGCTGATGACGCTGATCGCCCGCCGTAAGTTCTTCGCGAGCGGCCACAAGTGGTCCGGCCTCGACCCGAAGAGCCTGGGCGCCAAGCCGCCGCTGCGCCGCACCCGTCGTCCCGCCGGTCCCGCCGCCGGCCCCGCCGAGCCGAAGGAGGCGTGAGCGATGTCGAAACTCGGTAACCTCGGCGCCCGACTGCACCGTGGCGAGATCAGCTACGACTTCATCGGGCACCGCAAGATCTGGTACGGCATCTCGATCCTGATCACCATCACGGCCATCCTCGGCCTGGGCGTCCGCGGCCTGAACATGGGCATCGACTTCCAGGGCGGCGCCGTCTTCACCACCGCGAAGAACAGCTCCGTCTCGGTCTCGCAGGCCGAGACCGCCGCGGAGGAGGCGGCCGGCCACGAGGCGCTCGTGCAGAAGCTCGGCGACGGCTCGCTGCGCATCCAGATCGCCGGCATGGACACCCAGCAGTCCGACAAGGTCAAGAACGCCCTCGCCGAGGACTTCGACGTCGACCCGGAGACCATCGCCGCCGACCTGGTCGGCCCCAGCTGGGGCGACCAGATCGCGAACAAGGCCTGGCAGGGTCTGGCGATCTTCATGGTCCTCGTCGTGATCTACCTGGCGATCGCCTTCGAGTGGCGCATGGCCATCGCCGCGCTCGTCGCCCTGGTCCACGACATCACCATCACCGTCGGCATCTACGCCCTCGTCGGCTTCGAGGTCACGCCGGGCACGGTGATCGGTCTGCTGACCATCCTCGGCTACTCGCTGTACGACACGGTCGTCGTCTTCGACTCCCTCAAGGAGCAGACGAAGGACCTCACCAAGCAGACCCGCTTCACCTACAGCGAGATCGCCAACCGCTCGATCAACAGCACCCTGGTGCGTTCCATCAACACCACGGTCGTCGCGCTGCTCCCGGTCGCCGGCCTGCTGTTCATCGGCGGCGGCTTCCTCGGCGCGGGCACGCTCAACGACATCTCGCTGTCGCTGTTCGTCGGCCTCGCGGCCGGTGCGTACTCCTCGATCTTCATCGCCACGCCGCTCGTCGCCGACCTCAAGGAGCGCGAGCCCCAGTACAAGGCGCTGAAGAAGCGCGTCCTGGCCAAGCGCGCCCAGGCCGCCGCCGAGGAGGAGTACACCGAGTCCCGCGGCACCGACCTCCGCGAGGACCTGCCGGAGGACGCGGCCGCCGTCGTCGGCCCGCGCACCCAGCCCGCCTCCCGCGGCCGGGGCCGCGGCCGACCCTCGGGGAAGCGCCGATGACCGGCATCCAGGAGCTGCTGCTCAGCCGTATCCGTGACGTGGCCGACTACCCGGAGCCGGGGGTGATGTTCAAGGACATCACCCCGCTGCTCGCGGACCCGGCGGCGTTCACCGCCCTCACCGACGCGTTCGCCGAGGTCGCCGAGCGCACCGGCGCCACCAAGATCGTCGGCCTGGAGGCGCGGGGATTCATCCTCGGCGCCCCCGTCGCCGTCCGCGCCGGCCTCGGCTTCGTCCCCGTGCGCAAGGCGGGCAAGCTCCCCGGAGCCACCCTCGCCCAGGCCTACGACCTGGAGTACGGCTCGGCCGAGATCGAGATCCACGCCGAGGACCTCACCGCCGACGACCGCATCCTGATCGTCGACGACGTCCTCGCCACCGGCGGCACCGCCGAGGCGTCGATCCGGCTGATCCACCGCGCCGGCGCCGAGGTCGCGGGCGTCGCCGTCCTGATGGAACTCGGGTTCCTGGCCGGCCGGCCCCGCCTGGAGGCGGCGCTGCGGGGAGCCCCGCTGGAGGCACTGCTCACGGTCTAGGACCGGCCGCCGTCGCCCCGCGCCGGGCTGACGGGAAGGACACATCACGGCACCCTCGTACGGTTGTCGTACGGATCAGGGGCGGGCCCGGAGGAATCCGGTGCCCGCCCCTGGTGTTTCCCCGGTACACCCCCGGTGTTTCCCGGGTACACGGCCTTCACATCGGCCTGAAGGCGATCCGGGAGCCCGGCATCGCTACGATGGGTGCTCCGGAGCCTGACCGGGGACCCGGATCGCGCACGAGGAGTCCTCTTGCCAGACGAGGCCCAGCACCTGACCGCCGCCAAGCCCGAGTCCGCCTCGGCGCCCGCGGCCAAGCCCGCGTCGGGGACGCAAGCCGACGCCCGTGGGCCGGTCGAGCACGACCGCTCCGCCCCCGTCGAGCAGCCGGCCGAGCAGGCCCGCCCCAAGCCGGCCGCGCCCGAGCGCTCCGCGACCACCCCCGCCGCCCGCCCGGCCGCCGCGCAGCCGCCCGCCCGCTCCGGCTCCTCCAACCGCGTCCGCGCCCGTCTCGCCCGCCTCGGCGTCCAGCGCGCCAACCCGTACAACCCGGTCCTGGAGCCGCTGCTGCGGATAGTGCGCAGCAACGACCCCAAGATCGAGACGTCGACGCTGCGCCAGATCGAGCGCGCCTACCAGGTCGCCGAGCGCTGGCACCGCGGCCAGAAGCGCAAGAGCGGCGACCCGTACATCACCCACCCGCTCGCGGTGACCACGATCCTCGCCGAACTCGGCATGGACCCGGCCACCCTCATGGCGGGCCTGCTCCACGACACCGTCGAGGACACCGAGTACGGCCTCGACGACCTGCGCCGCGACTTCGGCGACCAGGTCGCCCTCCTCGTCGACGGCGTCACCAAGCTGGACAAGGTCAAGTTCGGCGAGGCCGCGCAGGCCGAGACCGTGCGCAAGATGGTCGTCGCCATGGCCAAGGACCCGCGCGTCCTGGTCATCAAGCTCGCCGACCGCCTGCACAACATGCGCACCATGCGCTACCTGAAGCGCGAGAAGCAGGAGAAGAAGGCGCGCGAGACCCTCGAGATCTACGCGCCGCTCGCCCACCGCCTGGGCATGAACACCATCAAGTGGGAACTGGAGGACCTCGCCTTCGCGATCCTCTACCCCAAGATGTACGACGAGATCGTCCGCCTCGTCGCCGAGCGCGCCCCCAAGCGCGACGAGTACCTCGCCATAGTGACCGACGAGGTCCAGGCCGACCTGCGGGCCGCCCGCATCAAGGCGACCGTCACGGGCCGGCCGAAGCACTATTACAGCGTCTACCAGAAGATGATCGTCCGCGGCCGTGACTTCGCGGAGATCTACGACCTGGTGGGCATCCGCGTCCTCGTGGACACCGTCCGCGACTGCTACGCGGCCCTCGGCACGGTGCACGCGCGGTGGAACCCGGTCCCCGGCCGGTTCAAGGACTACATCGCGATGCCCAAGTTCAACATGTACCAGTCGCTGCACACGACGGTCATCGGCCCCAACGGCAAGCCGGTCGAGCTCCAGATCCGCACGTTCGACATGCACCGCCGCGCCGAGTACGGCATCGCCGCGCACTGGAAGTACAAGCAGGAGGCCGTCGCCGGCGCCTCCAAGGTCCGCACCGACGCGCCCAGGTCGTCCGGCAAGGGCAAGGACGACCACCTCAACGACATGGCGTGGCTGCGCCAGCTGCTCGACTGGCAGAAGGAGACCGAGGACCCGGGCGAGTTCCTGGAGTCGCTGCGCTTCGACCTCTCCCGCAACGAGGTCTTCGTCTTCACGCCCAAGGGCGACGTCATCGCGCTCCCGGCCGGGGCCACCCCGGTGGACTTCGCCTACGCCGTCCACACGGAGGTCGGCCACCGCACCATAGGAGCCCGGGTCAACGGCAGGCTCGTACCGCTGGAGTCGACCCTGGACAACGGCGACCTGGTGGAGGTCTTCACCTCCAAGGCCCCCGGCGCGGGCCCGTCCCGCGACTGGCTCGGTTTCGTCAAGTCGCCGCGCGCCCGCAACAAGATCCGGGGGTGGTTCTCCAAGGAGCGCCGCGACGAGGCGATCGAGCAGGGCAAGGACGCCATCGCCCGCGCGATGCGCAAGCAGAACCTGCCGATCCAGCGCATCCTCACCGGCGACTCGCTGGTCACCCTGGCGCACGAGATGCGCTACCCGGACATCTCCTCGCTGTACGCGGCGATCGGCGAGGGCCATGTGGCCGCGCAGAACGTCGTGCAGAAGCTGGTGCAGGCCCTCGGCGGCGAGGAGGCCGCGACCGAGGAGATCGACGAGGCGGTCCCGCCGTCCCGCGGCCGCGGACGCAAGCGGCGCACCAGCAACGACCCCGGTGTCGTGGTCAAGGGCGTCGACGACGTCTGGGTGAAACTGGCCCGCTGCTGTACGCCCGTCCCCGGCGATCCGATCATCGGTTTCGTCACGCGCGGTAGTGGCGTATCGGTTCACCGCAGCGACTGCGTCAACGTGGAGTCACTGTCCCGCGAGCCGGAGCGCATCCTCGGCGTCGAGTGGGCGCCGACGCAGTCCTCGGTCTTCCTGGTCGCCATCCAGGTCGAGGCGCTGGACCGGTCCCGGCTGCTGTCGGACGTCACCCGCGTCCTGTCCGACCAGCACGTCAACATCCTCTCGGCCGCCGTCCAGACCTCCCGGGACCGGGTCGCCACCTCCCGCTTCACCTTCGAGATGGGCGACCCCAAGCACCTCGGTCACGTCCTGAAGGCCGTCCGCGGGGTGGAGGGCGTGTACGACGTCTACCGGGTGACGTCGGCGCGGAGACCGTAACCTACGGGATGACCTGAGCGGCGGAGACGGGGGAGCGGGATGGGCGGGCCGGGGCGCGAGGGATTACCGGGCGGGGCGCCGCCCTCGGTGCCGGTCCTGGTCGCCGGCCGCTACCGGCCGGTCCGCTTCCTCGGCCGCGGCGGCATGGGCGTCGTCCACGAGGCGGAGGACACCCGGCTCGACCGTCGCGTCGCCCTGAAGATGCTCACCACCGTCGAGGGGCTGACCGGGGACAGCGAGGCCTGGGACCGCTTCCAGCGCGAGGCCCGCGCCCTGGCCAGGATCGACCACCCCGGCGTCGTCACGCTGTACGACAGCGGCGTGCACGACGGCACCCCCTACCTCGTGATGCAGGTGCTCGACGGCACCACCCTGGCCGACCTGGCGTCGTCCGCGGGGCCGCTGCCGACGACCGTGGTGTGCACGGTGGCCCTGGGCATCGCCGAGGCCCTGGAGGCCGCCCACACGGCCGGCGTGCTGCACCGCGACGTCAAGCCCACGAACGTCGGCCTCACCCGCAACGGGCGGGTCGTCCTCCAGGACTTCGGACTGGCCCGGCTGGCCGGCGAGGCCGCGATCACCCGCACCGGAGCCATCGTCGGCACCCCCCAGTTCATGGCCCCCGAGGCCATGCGGGGCGCCCTGCCGGAACGGGCGGCGGACTGGTACGGCCTGGGCGCCTGCATGTACCTGATGATCACGGGCGAGCTGCCGTTCGGCCCGACCGTCGACTACGGCGCCATCATCCACCGCGCCCTCGGCGACGGTGTCCCGCCGCTCACGGGCCGCCGCCCGGACTGCCCGCCGGACCTGTGCCGGCTCGTCGACGACCTGTGCCGGCAGGACCCCGCCCTGCGCCGCCAGAACGCCGAGTCCCTCCGCGAGACCCTGCTGCCCCTGTCCTACGGCGGCACGGAGCGGCTGGTCGACCTGGTGACGGACCGGGCGCGCGACGACGCCCTGCACGACGCGTGGGTGGTGCCCGACGTCCCCGAGTCGGTGTCCCGCGCCGAGGAGATGCCCGAGTACCTCTGGGACGAGGCGGCCGCCCTGCCCGACCGGCGCGGGCCGGCCGACGACCCCTTCCGGCCCGCCACCCTCAGCGACACCACCCGCCGGATCGTGCTCGGCACCATGACCCCGCAGAGCGCGCTGGCCCGGCAGCGCGAGGCGGTCAACCTGGTGCTGCGCGGCCGGCTGGAGGAGGCCGCGCAGATGCTGTCCGTCGTGGTCCCGGTCTGCCTCACCACGCTCGGACCCGACCACCCGACCACCCTGACCAGCCAGTACTGGCATGCCGTGTGCCTGGCCAGGCTCGACGCCGGGCGCCCCGCGCTGGAGCTGTTCTCCAGCGTCAACCGACGTGTGGCACGACGAACGGACGGACACGATGACTGACTCCGGCGCGGGCATCTCGGCCGCCCTGGACACCACGGGGACCGAGGACGATCTGCGGTCCCTGCTGCGCTGGCTGCGGGAGGACGAAAGCGTCGGCCTGCCCGTCCGGCCCGCCGGCGCGGCCCCGCACCCACCCGGCGGCATGGGCACCGGCTTCGACGTCCTCCAGTTCGCCGTCTCCGGCGGACTGTCGGCGGCCTCGCTCGTCGTCTCCGTCCTCCAGTGGCAGACCTCCCGGCGCCGCGCCCCGGCCGTCACCCTGCGCCGCGGCGACGTGGAGGTCCTCCTCACCGCCCGCGCGGCCCGCGACGAGGAGACCGTACGCCGTCTCGTCGTCCTCCTCGACGGCGACACCGCGCCCGCCACCCTGCCCGGACCGCGCACCGAAGGAAGCGGAGGCGATGACGGCACTGCCTGACCCGGCGCGCTCGCGGGCCGTCCTCATCGGCACCGCCTCCTACCGCCACCTGCCCCAGCTGCCCGCCGTCGAGACGGGCGTCGTCGACCTCGCCGCCGAACTGTGCGACGCCACCGTCTGGGGGCTGCCCGTACAGCACTGCACGGTCGTCACCGACCCGTTGAGCGCCCACACGATCCTCGACCCCGTCCACCAGGCCGGCGAGGAGGCCACCGACACCCTCCTCGTCTACTTCGCGGGCCACGGCCTGCGCGACGCCGACTCCGCCGACCTCTACCTCGCCCTGGGCGACTCCCGCGAACACCTCGGCTACACGGCCGTCGCCTACCAGCACCTGCGCTCCGCCCTGCGGTCCGCCCGGGCCCGCCGCAAGGTCGTCGTCCTCGACTGCTGCTTCAGCGGCCGCGCCGCCCGCGCCCTGGCCGGAGGCGACGTCCTCGCCGCCGAGGCCGCCGTGGACGGCGCCTACGTCCTCACCGCCTCACCCCGCGACCGGATCGCCCTGGCCCCCGACGGCGAGCGCTACACCGCCTTCACCGGCGAACTGCTGGGCGTGCTGCGCCACGGCGTGGACAACGGCCCGGAGCTGCTCGACCTCGACACGCTCTACCGCGTCCTGCTGGAGCGGCTGCGCGCCAAGAACCGCCCGCTGCCCCAGCACTCCCAGGAGAACGGCGTCGGACGCCTCCCCCTGGCCCGCAACAAGGCCCGCGCCGGTCTGCGCGCCCCCGCGGGCCCCGTCCTGGCCGCCGACGTCCGCACCGCCATGGTCTCCACCGGACTCGCCGTCGCCCGGCTCCTGCGCGCGGAGGGCAACACCCGCGACGCCCTGCCCGTCCTGCGCCTCGCCCTCCAGGAACAGCAGACCGCCGGCAGCGAGGGCGACCTGCTCGCCGTCCAGCTCGAACTCTCCGAGCTGCTCGCCGAGACCGGCCAGGTCAAGGAGGCCATCGAGGTACTGGAACTCGCCTTCCACCAGGTCCACAAGGTGTACGGTCCCGAGGCCGTCCTCGTCTGCCGGCGGCTGGCCGACCTGCTCCAGGAGTCCGGCAACCACCTCCAAGCCTGCGAGGTGCTCAAGCACGCCCTGGACATCAGCGAGCGGGGCGCGCCGGGGCCGGCCTGACACGGGCGCCGCGCCCCCGGCCTCCGGTCGCGCGCAGCCGCCCGCGTGGGGCCGCCGAAGCCGCGGGGCACCGGAACGTGCGAGGCCACCGCAACGTCACCGGAACGTGCGAGGTCCCCGGAAGGCACCGGCTCACCGGAACGTGCGACGGCCCGGCCGTGGTCTCCCACGGCCGGGCCGCTACGGCACCGACGGGTGTCGGCTCAGCCGCCGAACTCGTGCAGGCCCTTCAGCGCCTGGTCCAGCAGCGCCTGACGGCCCTGGAGCTCCCGCTCCAGCTTGTCGGCCTTGGCGGTGTTGCCCTGGGCACGCGCCTGCTCGATCTGGGACGTCAGCTTGTCCACGGCCGCCTGGAGCTGACCGGTCAGACCCGCGGCACGCGCCCGCGCCTCCGGGTTGGTCCGGCGCCACTCGGCCTCCTCGGCCTCCTGGATCGCCCGCTCCACGGTGTGCATCCGGCCCTCGACCTTCGGCCGGGCGTCCCGCGGCACATGGCCGATGGCCTCCCAGCGCTCGTTGACCGAGCGGAACGCGGCCCGCGCCGCCTTCAGATCCGTGACCGGGAGGATCTTCTCGGCCTCCTCGGCCAGCTCCTCCTTCAGCTTCAGGTTCTCCGCCTGCTCCGCGTCCCGCTCCGCGAAGACCGAGCTGCGGGCCGCGAAGAAGACGTCCTGCGCGCCGCGGAAGCGGTTCCACAGGTCGTCCTCGTGCTCGCGCTGCGCCCGGCCCGCGGCCTTCCACTCCGTCATCAGCTCGCGGTAACGCGCCGCCGTCGGACCCCAGTCCACCGAGCCCGACAGCGCCTCGGCCTCGGCGACCAGCCGCTCCTTGGCCCGGCGGGCCTCCTCGCGCTGTGCGTCCAGCTGCGCGAAGTGCGCCTTGCGCCGCTTGGAGAACGCCGAGCGCGCGTGCGAGAACCGGTGCCACAGCTCGTCGTCCGACTTGCGGTCCAGACGCGGCAGGCCCTTCCAGGTGTCCACCAGGGACCGCAGCCGTTCACCGGCCGCCCGCCACTGGTCGGACTGCGCCAGCTGCTCCGCCTCCGTGACCAGGTCCTCCTTGGCCTTGCGGGCCTCGTCGGACTGCTTGGCGCGCTGCTGCTTGCGCTCCTCGCGGCGCGCCTCGACGGTCGCCACCAGCTTGTCCAGCCGGGCCCGCAACGCGTCTAGGTCGCCGACCACGTGGTGCGCGTCCACCTGCTCGCGGATGTGGTCGATGGCGACCTGGGCGTCCTTGGCGGACAGGTCCGTGGTCCGGACCCGCTTCTCGAGGAGGCCGATCTCGACAACCAGGCCCTCGTACTTGCGCTCGAAGTAGGCCAGTGCCTCCTCGGGGGAGCCGGCCTGCCAGGAACCGACGACCTGCTCGCCATCGGCCGTCCGCACGTACACGGTCCCCGTCTCGTCGACGCGGCCCCACGGGTCGCTGCTCACAGCGCCTCCTCCACATGATGCCTGCGGGGAGTTTCGCAGCCCCGGGCATCGTCCACAGTTTCGTCACGGCCAACATAGGCGAACGGCGGGTCGCCTGTCCGCATCCAGCGCGACCGAAATTGCGCAGTTGACCGCCCCTGCCGTCAGGACTTGGTGACCGTCGCCTTGTCGATCACGACCGTCGCGTTCGGGGCGCCGTCACCGGCGCCCGTGTTCTCACCCGCGGCGGCGATCTTCTTCAGGACCGTCATGCCGTCGGCCGACACCGTACCGAACGGGGTGTAGCTCGGCGGGAGCGAACTGTCCTGGTAGACGAGGAAGAACTGGCTGCCGCCGGTGTCCGCCTCACCGGTGTTGGCCATCGCGACCGTGCCCGCCGGGTAGATGTCGTCCTTCAGGCTCGTGTCCTTCAGGTTCTCGTCCGGGATGGTGTAGCCCGGACCGCCGCTGCCGCTGCCCGTCGGGTCGCCGCACTGGAGCACGTAGATGCCGTTGGTGGTGAGCCGGTGGCACTTGGTGTGGTCGAAGTAGCCCTTGCCCGCGAGGAAGTCGAAGGAGTTCACGGTGTGCGGGGCCGCCGACGCCTTCAGCGCGATGTCTATGTCACCGCACGTCGTCGCCAGCGTCATCGTGTACTTCGCCGACTTGTCGATCGTGATCGCCGGCTCCTTCTTCCAGGTCGCCGTCTTGACGGAGCCCGCGGCGGCCTTCTCGCACGGGTCCTCGACCGCGCTGGGCGTGGCGGACGCGGACGCCTCCGTGCTCGCGCTCGCCTTGTCGTCGTCCTTCATCACGCCCGTGGTGTACAGCGCCAGGCTGCCCACCAGGACCACGCCGAGCACCGACGCGATCACCGAGTTGCGCACGCGCGCCTTGCGCCGCGCGGCCGTGCGGCGCTGCTGCTGCCGCAAGAACTTCTCCCGGGCTAGCTGACGCTTGCGCTGTTCCTGGGTGACCACCGGGTTCTCTCCTCATGCGTCTCGTACGACGGCCGGTACGCGAGCGCCCGGTGAGCCGACCGCGCGCGTGTGCCCCGTACCGTATATGGGTTCGCTGAGGAAACGGCAGCGCCGGTAGGCTCTGACGACGGGCGTAGCCGCTCGCAAGCCATCCCGTACCGACACAACGAAGGACGATCGTGCTCATTGCCGGGTTCCCCGCCGGGGCCTGGGGGACGAACTGTTATCTCGTCGCCCCCGCCGCCGGTGAGGAGTGCGTGATCATCGACCCGGGCCACCAGGCGGCCCCCGGAGTCGAGGAAGCGATCAGGAAGCATCGGCTCAAGCCCGTCGCCGTCGTCCTCACCCACGGCCACATCGACCACGTCGCCTCGGTCGTCCCAGTCTGCGGCGCGCACGACGTGCCGGCCTGGATCCACCCCGAGGACCGCTACATGATGAGCGACCCCGAGAAGGCGCTGGGCCGGTCCCTGGGGATGCCGCTGATGGGCGAGCTGACGGTGGGGGAGCCGGACGACGTCCGGGAGCTGACCGACGGCGCGCGGCTGGACCTGGCCGGTCTGGAGTTCTCCGTCGCGCACGCGCCGGGCCATACCAAGGGGTCGGTGACCTTCCGGATGCCCGAGGCCGCGGACGTTCCGTCCGTCTTCTTCTCGGGCGACCTGCTGTTCGCCGGCTCCGTCGGACGCACCGACCTGCCCGGTGGCGACATGGCCGAGATGCTCGACTCGCTGGCCCGCGTGTGCCTGCCGCTCGACGACTCGACCGTGGTGCTGTCCGGCCACGGCCCCCAGACGACCATCGGCCAGGAGCGCGCCAGCAACCCGTATCTGCGGCAACTGGCGGAAGACCGCCGAGGACGCGGCGCCTCCGAGGCTCCCCGACGAGGAATGTGACGAGAGACCTCCCGTGAGCACCTTCAAGGCCCCCAAGGGCACGTACGACCTGATCCCCCCGGACAGCGCCACCTACCTCGCCGTGCGCGAGGCGATCGCCGCCCCGCTGCGCACCTCCGGCTACGGCTACGTCGAGACACCCGGCTTCGAGAGCGTCGAGCTGTTCGCCCGCGGTGTCGGCGAGTCCACCGACATCGTGACCAAGGAGATGTACGCCTTCGAGACGAAGGGCGGCGACCGGCTGGCGCTGCGCCCCGAGGGCACCGCGTCCGTGCTGCGCGCCGCCCTGGAGGCCAACCTCCACAAGGCGGGCAACCTGCCGGTCAAGCTCTGGTACTCGGGCTCGTACTACCGCTACGAGCGTCCCCAGAAGGGCCGCTACCGCCACTTCTCCCAGGTCGGCGCCGAGGCGATCGGCGCCGAGGACCCGGCGCTGGACGCCGAGCTGATCATCCTGGCCGACCAGGCGTACCGCTCGCTCGGTCTGCGCGACTTCCGCATCCTCCTGAACAGCCTCGGCGACAAGGAGTGCCGTCCGGTCTACCGCGCCGCCCTCCAGGACTTCCTGCGCGGCCTCGACCTGGACGAGGACACCCTGCGCCGCGCCGAGATCAACCCCCTGCGGGTCCTCGACGACAAGCGCCAGGACGTGCAGAAGCAGCTCACCGACGCCCCCCTCCTGCGCGACTACCTCTGCGACGCCTGCAAGGCGTACCACGAGGAGGTCCGCGACCTGATCACCGCGGCGGGCGTCGCCTTCGAGGACGACCCCAAGCTGGTCCGCGGCCTGGACTACTACACGCGCACGACCTTCGAGTTCGTCCACGACGGTCTCGGCTCGCAGTCCGCGGTGGGCGGCGGCGGCCGCTACGACGGCCTGTCCGAGATGATCGGCGGCCCCGCGCTGCCGTCCGTCGGCTGGGCCCTCGGCGTCGACCGCACGGTCCTGGCGCTGGAGGCGGAGGGCATCGAGCTCGAACTGCCGTCGGCCACCAGCGTGTTCGCCGTCCCGCTCGGCGAGGAGGCCCGCCGCGTCCTCTTCGCCAAGGTCACCGAACTGCGCAAGCTGGGCGTCGCCGCCGACTTCTCCTACGGTGCCAAGGGCCTCAAGGGCGCCATGAAGAACGCCAACCGCAGCGGCGCCCGCTACGCGATCGTCGCCGGTGAACGCGACCTCGCCGAGGGCGTCGTCCAGCTCAAGGACATGGAGTCCGGTGAGCAGACGGCGGTCGGCGTCAACGAGATCGTCGCGGAGCTGGAAGCACGGCTCGGCTGACACGCGCGCGGGGGCGCCGGGTGCCGTACAGGGCGCCCGGCGCCTTCGCCGTACAGGAGAACGGAACACCTGCCCGCCGTGTACCGCTCACCCTTATGGGAAGCGAACGGTGCGCACGCGCGCGGGTGCGGCACAATGGGCCTGCCCGAAGAAGGTCCAACTCTCAAGTGACGGAATCGGCGTGATGAGCAAGACGACAGTTCGAGACGTCTCCACCGAGCCCGATCCGGAGCGTGCCGGGGCGGCCGCACCGGGGACGGCGGGCGGCAGCCGGGCGTTCGCGCTGCTGCTGGTGATCACCGGCGCGGCCGGTCTGCTCGCCGCGTGGGTCATCACGATCGACAAGTTCAAGCTGCTCGAGGCCAAGGTCGCGGGCACGACGTTCACCCCCGGGTGCAGCCTGAACCCCGTGGTCTCCTGCGGCAGCGTCATGGAGAGCAAGCAGGCCGCCGCCTTCGGCTTCCCCAACCCGATGCTCGGCCTCGTCGCCTACGGCATCGTCATCTGCGTCGGCATGAGCCTGCTGGCCCGCGCCCGCTTCCCGCGCTGGTACTGGCTCACCTTCAACTTCGGCACGCTCTTCGGCGTCGTCTTCTGCGCCTGGCTCCAGTTCCAGTCCCTGTACCGGATCAACGCCCTGTGCCTGTGGTGCTGCCTGGCCTGGGTCGCGACGATCACCATGTTCTGGTACGTGACCTCGTTCAACGTCCGCAACGGCTTCCTGCCCGCCCCGGGCTGGCTGAAGGGCTTCTTCGGCGAGTTCACCTGGGTCCTGCCGGTGCTGCACATCGGCATCATCGGCATGCTGATCCTGACCCGCTGGTGGGAGTTCTGGACCAGCTGACCCACCCCCGGGGCCGGCTGCCCCGCCCTCGGGCAGGCGACCGCCCCGGCCGGACTGTCGGTGCGGTGATTTAGGGTTTCAGCGTGGAGCCCGACCTGTTCACCGCCGCAGCAGAAGAACGCCAGGAGAAGGACCCCGCCGGCAGCCCCCTGGCGGTCCGGATGCGCCCGCGCACCCTCGACGAGGTCGTGGGCCAGCAGCACCTGCTGAAGCCGGGCTCCCCCCTGCGCCGCCTGGTCGGCGAGGGCGCCAAGGGCCCGGCCGGTCCGTCCTCGGTGATCCTGTGGGGTCCGCCCGGCACCGGCAAGACGACCCTCGCCTACGTCGTCTCCAAGGCCACCAACAAGCGCTTCGTCGAACTGTCCGCGATCACCGCCGGCGTCAAGGAGGTCCGCGCGGTCATCGACGGCGCCCGCCGCGCCACCGGCGGCTTCGGCAAGGAGACCGTCCTCTTCCTCGACGAGATCCACCGCTTCAGCAAGGCCCAGCAGGACTCCCTCCTCCCGGCCGTCGAGAACCGCTGGGTGACCCTGATCGCGGCCACCACCGAGAACCCCTACTTCTCGGTGATCTCCCCCCTGCTCTCCCGCTCCCTGCTGCTCACGCTCGAACCCCTCACCGACGACGACCTGCGCGGCCTCATCCGGCGCGCCCTCGTCGACGACCGGGGCCTCAAGGGCGCCGTCACCCTCCCCGAGGACAGCGAGGGCCACCTCCTGCGCATCGCCGGCGGCGACGCCCGCCGGGCCCTGACCGCCCTGGAGGCCGCCGCCGGGGCCGCGCTCGACAAGGACGAGACGGAGATCGCCCTCGCCACCCTGGAGGAGACGGTCGACCGGGCGGCGGTGAAGTACGACCGCGACGGCGACCAGCACTACGACGTCGCCAGCGCCCTCATCAAGTCCATCCGCGGCTCCGACGTCGACGCCGCCCTGCACTACCTGGCCCGCATGATCGAGGCCGGTGAGGACCCCCGCTTCATCGCCCGCCGCCTGATGATCTCCGCCAGCGAGGACATCGGCCTCGCCGACCCCAACGCCCTGCCGATCGCGGTCGCCGCCGCCCAGGCCGTCGCCATGATCGGCTTCCCCGAGGCCGCCCTCACCCTCAGCCACGCCACCATCGCCCTCGCCCTGGCCCCCAAGTCCAACGCCGCGACGACCGCGATCGGCGCCGCCCTGGACGACGTGCGCAAGGGCCTGGCCGGGCCCGTGCCGCCGCATCTGCGGGACGGCCACTACAAGGGCGCGGCCAAGCTGGGGCACGCGCAGGGGTACGTGTACCCGCACGACCTGCCCGAGGGGATCGCCGCCCAGCAGTACGCCCCGGACGCCGTCACGGGGCGCGAGTACTACACGCCCACCCGGCACGGCGCCGAGGCCCGGTACGCGGACGCGGTGGAGTGGACCAGGAAGCACCTCGGTCGCAAGCGCACGTGAGCACCCTGTAGAATCGCCTGAAGCGCCGCGTCCCGTGCAGTCAGAACGGGACAGTCGGCCGGAGCCGGTCCTTCGGGAACCGGCCCAAGGAGCGTCGCGCACCGTCGAACGGTGTCGCGGGCAGCCCACCACCACCCGGAGTCCCGGGACGGTCGGTGGGCCACTCGCGTGCTGCACGTATGTGCCCAGACCAGGGGAGCGGCTGCCCGGCAGGTCCACCAGTGGACCCGACGGGTTTCCCCGGCTGCGGATGCGACCTCCCTCGACCCTGACAAGCCGACACCAGGAAATGAGAGACAGTGGCGAACCAGTCCCGCCCCAAGGTCAAGAAGTCGCGTGCCCTCGGCATCGCGCTGACCCCGAAGGCCGTCAAGTACTTCGAGGCCCGCCCCTACCCGCCGGGTGAGCACGGCCGCGGCCGCAAGCAGAACTCGGACTACAAGGTCCGTCTGCTGGAGAAGCAGCGCCTGCGCGCGCAGTACGACGTGTCCGAGCGCCAGCTCGTCCGCGCCTACGAGCGTGCCTCCAAGGTCCAGGGCAAGACCGGTGAGGCCCTGATCATCGAGCTGGAGCGCCGCCTCGACGCCCTGGTCCTGCGTTCGGGCATCGCCCGCACGATCTACCAGGCCCGCCAGATGGTCGTCCACGGCCACATCGAGGTCAACGGCCAGAAGGTCGACAAGCCCTCGTTCCGCGTCCGTCCCGACGACGTCGTGATGGTCCGCGAGCGCAGCCGCGAGAAGACCCTCTTCTCGATCGCCCGTGAGGGCGGCTTCGCCCCCGACGGCGAGACCCCGCGCTACCTCCAGGTGAACCTCAAGGCCCTGGCGTTCCGCCTGGACCGCGAGCCGAACCGCAAGGAGATCCCGGTCATCTGCGACGAGCAGCTCGTCGTCGAGTACTACGCCCGCTGATCCCCCGGCGGACGCAGGACCCTGCGCCCGGACCCGCCGTCCCGCCGCCCCTCCCGGGCGGCCGGGGCGGCGGGTTCCCGCGTTCTAGGCCCTGTCGTCACATTCCCGTCTGCCCCGCGACGCCATGCACGCTCCCCCACTGCCTGAACGGCGTGGGCGGTGCCCCCACTCGCCGCACCGGGCCCAGACCCGAGTACATCCAGTACGAGGGTCAGGGCCCGGCACTCCCCCAGCCTTCGGCCGGGGGGACCCCCAGAGCACGCACCTGACGCCGCAGGGCCGCCCTTCGGGCGACGACGGGAATGTGACGACAGGACCTAAGGCCCGTGCCCGCGCGACCCGGCGGTCCGCACCGGCAAATCCGGTTCGGAGCGCCGCTTGCGGCGCGATAGGCTCGGTGCACGACTTTTTCGATGCAGAGGCACGTATCAGGGAGCGGGTGCGCAGTGTCCGGTGGAGAGGTGGCCGGCATCCTGGTGGCCGTGTTCTGGGCGATCCTGGTCTCCTTCCTCGCCGTCGCACTGGCGAGGCTGGCCCAGACGCTCAGGGCGACCACCAAGCTGGTCGCGGACGTGACCGAGCAGGCGGTTCCGCTGCTGGCCGACGCCTCCGCCACGGTGCGCTCGGCGCAGACCCAGATCGACCGGGTCGACGCGATCGCCTCGGACGTCCAGGAGGTCACCTCCAACGCCTCGGCACTGTCCACCACGGTCGCCTCCACCTTCGGCGGCCCCCTGGTGAAGATCGCCGCCTTCGGCTACGGCGTACGCCGGGCCCTCGGCGGGCGCAAGGACGACGTGCCCGCGAAGGAGCCCCGTCGTACCGTGATCGTGGGGCGGACCGTCCCGGCCTCGCGGCGGGCGAAGCGGACCTCCCGTGGAAAGAGGGACTGACGCAGCATGTTCCGCCGTACCTTCTGGTTCACCACGGGCGTCGCCGCCGGTGTGTGGGCCACCACCAAGGTCAACCGCAAGCTGAAGCAGCTGACCCCCGAGAGCCTCGCCGCGACCGCGGCGAACAAGGCCCTCGAGACGGGAGCGCGCCTCAAGGACCGCGCGGTGGGCTTCGCGCTCGACGTCCGCGACAACATGGCCCAGCGGGAGGCCGAGCTGGAGGAGGTCCTCGGGATCCACGAGAACCCCGAGCTCTCCGCACCCCGGCGGTACGCCGCCATCGAGAACCGCACCACACCGAAGAACGCCCGGTACATCGAGAACACGGCGTACCCGCGGGCGAAGCACCCGTACAACCGGAATGAGGACCACTGATGGAGTCGGCTGAGATCCGCCGCCGCTGGCTGAGCTTCTTCGAGGAGCGCGGGCACACCGTCGTGCCTTCGGCGTCGCTCATCGCGGACGACCCGACTCTGCTCCTCGTCCCGGCCGGCATGGTGCCCTTCAAGCCCTACTTCCTGGGCGAGGTCAAGCCGCCCTTCGCGCGCGCCACCAGCGTGCAGAAGTGCGTGCGCACGCCCGACATCGAAGAGGTCGGCAAGACCACGCGCCACGGCACGTTCTTCCAGATGTGCGGCAACTTCTCCTTCGGCGACTACTTCAAGGAAGGCGCCATCAAGCACGCCTGGGAGCTGCTCACCAGCCCCCAGGACAAGGGCGGTTACGGCCTGGAGCCGGAGAAGCTCTGGATCACCGTCTACAAGGACGACGACGAGGCCGAGCGCATCTGGCACGAGGTCGTCGGCGTGCCCAAGGAGCGCATCCAGCGCCTCGGCATGAAGGACAACTACTGGTCCA
This sequence comes from Streptomyces sp. NPDC003247, assembly GCF_042888135.1. Classification (NCBI taxonomy): domain Bacteria; kingdom Bacillati; phylum Actinomycetota; class Actinomycetes; order Kitasatosporales; family Streptomycetaceae; genus Streptomyces; species Streptomyces sp. NPDC003247. The sequence continues at coordinate 117,440 of NZ_JBIAPF010000008.1, read as the reverse complement.
TGGGCGTCCCCGGCCCGTGCGGCCCCTGTTCCGAGATCAACTACGACCGCGGCCCCGAGTTCGGCGTCGAGGGCGGCCCCGCCGTCAACGACGAGCGGTACGTGGAGATCTGGAACCTCGTCTTCATGCAGTACGAGCGCGGCGAGGGCATCGGCAAGGACAACTTCGAGATCCTCGGCGAACTGCCCAGCAAGAACATCGACACGGGCCTCGGCCTGGAGCGCCTCGCCATGATTCTGCAGGGCGTGCAGAACATGTACGAGATCGACACCTCCATGGCCGTCATCAAGAAGGCCACCGAGCTGACCGGTGTCGCCTACGGCGACGCCCACGGCTCGGACGTCTCCCTGCGCGTGGTCACCGACCACATGCGCACCTCCGTGATGCTCATCGGCGACGGCGTCACCCCCGGCAACGAGGGCCGCGGCTACGTGCTGCGCCGCATCATGCGCCGCGCCATCCGCAACATGCGCCTCCTCGGCGCCACCGGTCCGGTCGTCAAGGACCTGATCGACACGGTGATCGAGATGATGGGCCAGCAGTACCCGGAGCTGGTCACCGACCGCGAGCGCATCGAGAAGGTCGCCCTCGCCGAGGAGAACGCCTTCCTCAAGACGCTGAAGGCCGGCACCAACATCCTCGACACCGCCGTCACCGAGACCAAGCAGTCCGGTGGCACGGTCCTCGCCGGCGACAAGGCCTTCCTGCTCCACGACACCTGGGGCTTCCCGATCGACCTCACCCTGGAGATGGCCGCCGAACAGGGCCTCTCCGTGGACGAGGACGGCTTCCGCCGCCTGATGAAGGAGCAGCGGGAGCGCGCCAAGGCCGACGCCCAGGCCAAGAAGACCGGCCACGCCGGGGTCGGCGCCTACCGCGAGATCGCCGACAAGGCCGGTGAGACCGACTTCATCGGCTACACCGACACCGACGGCGAGTCCACCATCGTCGGCATCCTCGTCGACGGCGTCTCCTCCCCGGCCGCCTCCGAGGGCGACGAGGTCGAGATCGTCCTCGACCGCACCCCGTTCTACGCCGAGGGCGGCGGCCAGATCGGCGACACCGGCCGCATCAAGGTCGACACGGGTGCCGTCATCGAGATCCGCGACTGCCAGAAGCCGGTCCCGGGCGTCTACGTCCACAAGGGCGTCGTCCAGGTCGGCGAGGTCACCGTCGGCGCCACCGCCCACGCCTCGATCGACTCCCGCCGCCGCACGGCCATCGCCCGCGCCCACTCGGCCACCCACCTCACGCACCAGGCCCTGCGCGACGCGCTCGGCCCGACGGCCGCCCAGGCCGGTTCCGAGAACCAGCCGGGCCGCTTCCGCTTCGACTTCGGCTCGCCGTCCGCCGTTCCGACGGCCGTGATGACCGACGTCGAGCAGAAGATCAACGAGGTGCTCGCCCGCGACCTGGACGTCCGCGCCGACGTCATGGGCATCGACGAGGCCAAGAAGCAGGGTGCCATCGCCGAGTTCGGCGAGAAGTACGGCGAGCGCGTCCGCGTGGTGACCATCGGCGACTTCTCCAAGGAGCTGTGCGGCGGCACGCACGTGCACAACACCTCCCAGCTGGGCCTGGTGAAGCTGCTGGGCGAGTCGTCCATCGGCTCGGGCGTGCGCCGCATCGAGGCCCTCGTCGGTGTCGACGCCTACAACTTCCTCGCCCGCGAGCACACGGTCGTCGCCCAGCTCCAGGAGCTGATCAAGGGCCGTCCGGAGGAGCTCCCGGAGAAGGTCTCCGCCATGCTCGGCAAGCTGAAGGACGCCGAGAAGGAGATCGAGAAGTTCCGCGCCGAGAAGGTGCTCCAGGCTGCCGCCGGTCTCGCCGAGTCCGCCCAGGACGTGCGGGGCGTCGCCCTGGTCACCGGACAGGTTCCGGACGGCACCACCGCCGACGACCTGCGCAGGCTGGTGCTCGACGTCCGCGGCCGCATCCAGGGCGGCCGGGCCGCCGTCGTGGCCCTGTTCGCCGTGGCGAACGGCAAGCCGCTGACGGTCATCGCCACCAACGAGGCCGCCCGTGAGCGCGGCCTCAAGGCCGGCGAGCTGGTCCGTACGGCCGCCAAGACCCTCGGCGGCGGCGGTGGCGGCAAGCCGGACGTCGCCCAGGGCGGTGGCCAGAACCCGGCCGCCGTCGGCGAGGCCGTCGACGCCGTCGAACGCCTCGTGGCGGAAACGGCCAAGTGAACGCCGAGGCACGGACGAGCGGGGACGGCCGGGGCATGCGCCGCGGCCGTCGCCTCGCGCTCGACGTCGGGGACGCCCGGATCGGGGTCGCCTCGTGCGACCCCGACGGGATCCTCGCCACGCCGGTCGAGACGGTCCCCGGCCGGGACCTCCCGGCGGCGCACCGCCGGCTGAGGCAGCTGGTCGAGGAGTACGAGCCGATCGAGGTCGTCGTCGGTCTTCCCCGCTCCCTCAAGGGGGGCGAGGGACCGGCGGCCGTCAAGGTCCGCGGCTTCGCCCAGGAGCTGGCCCGGGGCATCGCGCCGGTCCCGGTCCGGCTCGTCGACGAGCGGATGACGACCGTGACGGCCAGCCAGGGACTGCGCGCCTCGGGCGTGAAATCCAAGAAGGGGCGGTCCGTCATCGACCAGGCAGCCGCCGTGATCATCCTGCAACAGGCGCTGGAATCCGAACGGGTGTCAGGGAGCGCACCGGGCGAGGGCGTCGAAGTGGTCGTCTGATCGCGATACGGTAACGTTCCGCGCGATGCGGCGGTGTTCGAACAGCTGCCGCACAAGAAGAGGCGGAACGGTGGCGGGTCCCGCAGGGCCGCGTGAACCGGCGCCTCGCGGCTCTAGGGGATCGATGACTGAGTATGGCCGGGGCCCAGGCTCCGAACCGTGGCATCCGGAGGACCCGTTGTACGGGGACGGCGGATGGGAAGGGCAGCAGGCCCACGTCGGCCATCAGCCTGCCTACGGCGGCCAGCCGCAGCACTATCCGCAGGAGCCGCAGCAGACGGCGTACGGCCAGTGGGACCACGGCCAGGCGAACGGACCGCAGCAGTACGACCAGCAGCAGTACGGGCAGCAGCAGTACGAACAGCAGGCCTACGACGGGCAGCAGTACCAGCAGTCCTACGACCAGCAGCAGCACTACCAGCAGTACGCCCACCAGGGTCACCCGGGGCATCAGAGCCACCCGGAGCACCAGGGCCACCCGGCGCCGCAAGGGCCCGGACAGGGCTACCAAGAGGGCGGCTGGGACGCCACCGGCACGCACGCGCACGTCCCCTACGCCGCTGACCCCGGTGACCCGTACGGGCAGCAGGCCGCCGCCTACGGTGCCGAGCAGCCCGACTTCTACGGCACCCCGGACGCCTACCCGCCACCGGAGCCACCCGGCCGCAGACGCACCGAGCCGGAACCGGAGCCGGAAGCGGAGGCCGGGGAGCAGCGGCCCGACTGGGACCCGGGCCCCGACCAGGGGGAGCACGCCTTCTTCGCCGGCGGCGCCGACGACGAGGACGACGACGAGCCGGAGGGCCGCGGGGACCGTCGTGGCCGCGGCGGCAAGAACGCCAAGGGCAAGAAGCGCCGCAATGGATGCGCCTGTCTCGTCGTCGTGCTGGTGTTCGGCGGCGGGATCGTCGGGGTGAGCTATTTCGGTTACCAGTTCTACCAGAATCGTTACGGCGTGGCCCCGGATTACGCGGGCGACGGCACCAGCCAGACCGTGAGCGTCGAGGTGCCCAAGGGTGCGGGCGGCGCGGAGATCGGCCGTCTGCTGAAGGAGGCGGGCGTCGTCAAGAGCGTCGACGCCTTCGTGTCCGCGTTCACGAGCGATCCGGACGGGGCCCAGATCCAGGCCGGCGCGTACATCCTCAAGAAGGAGATGTCCGCGAAGAGCGCCGTCGACATGATGCTGGACCCGAAGAGCCAGGCCAATCTGATCGTCAAACCCGGCCAGCGCACCTATCAGGTCTACAAGGCGATCGACGAGAAACTCGGCCTTTCCTCCGGCACCACCCGCGGTGTCGCCGAGAAGCAGTTCGACGATCTCGGTCTGCCCAGCTGGGCGAACAGCGACAGCGACATCAAGGACCCGCTGGAGGGCTTCCTCTACCCGGGCACCTATCCGGCGGCCAAGGGCATGAAGCCCGCGGCGGTGCTGGAGGAGATGGTCCAGCGGGCCAACGAGGCCTACGGCAAGTACGACTTGGAGGCCAAGGCGGCGGCGCTCGACCTGGAGAACCCGTTGCAGGTCATCACGGTCGCCAGCCTCGTCCAGGCCGAGGGCAAGACGGACGACGACTATCGCAAGATGGCGGAGGTCGTCTACAACCGGCTCAAGCCGACGAACACCGAGACCAACCAGCTGCTCCAGTTCGACTCGTCCTTCAACTACCTGAAGAACGAGAGCAACATCCACATCAGCGAGTCCGAGATCAACAGCAATCAGGACCCGTACAACACCTACACCAACAAGGGCCTGCCGCCGGGACCGATCGGAAACCCGGGCGCCAACGCCCTCACGGCGACGCTGAATCCGACGGGCGACGGCTGGATCTATTTCGTCGCGACCGACGGCGAGAACAACACGGAATTCGCGAAGACCTACGCGCAATTCCAGGAGCTCAAGAACAAGTTCAACGAGAGTGCCGGTAACTGAGGCCATGAGTGACACAGCCAGGACGCAGCACGTCCACCGCCACCGGGCCGCGGTGCTCGGCAGCCCCATCGCCCACTCCCTCTCCCCGGTGCTGCACCGCGCCGCGTACCAGGTGATGGAGCTCCCGGACTGGACGTACGACCGCTTCGACGTCGACGAGGCCGCCCTGCCCGCCTTCGTCGACGGACTCGGCCCCGAGTGGGCGGGGCTGTCGCTGACCATGCCGCTCAAGCGCGCGGTGATCCCGCTGCTCGACGAGATCAGCGAGACGGCGGCCTCCGTCGAGACGGTCAACACCCTCGTGTTCGCCGAGGACGGCCGCCGCGTCGGCGACAACACCGACATCCCCGGCATGGTGGCCGCGCTGCGTGAGCACGGGGTCGAGCAGGTCGACTCGGCCGCGATCCTCGGCGCCGGCGCCACCGCCTCCTCCGCACTGGCCGCCCTGGCCCGGGTCTGCACCGGCGAGGTCGTCGCGTACGTACGCAGCGAGGCCCGCGCCGCCGAGATGCGGGAGTGGGGCGAGCGCCTCGACGTCGAGGTCCGTACGGCGGACTGGGCGGACGCGGCCGAGGCGCTGCGCTTCCCGCTGGTCGTCGCGACGACCCCCGCCGGGACGACGGACGCCCTCGCCGCCTCGGTGCCGGAGCGGCCCGCCACCCTCTTCGACGTGCTGTACGAGCCCTGGCCGACCGAGCTCGCCGCCCGCTGGTCCATGTTCGGCGGTGCCGTCGTCAGCGGACTCGACCTGCTGGTGCACCAGGCGGTGCTCCAGGTGGAGCAGATGACCGGGCGCGGACCGGCGCCCGTGGAGGCCATGCGGAAAGCGGGCGAACACGCGCTCGCCGCCCGCCAGGTGCACTGACCCGCCGGGTCTGCGCCCTCCCGAGCACGCCCACCGGCAGGCCCGGCAGCCTCGGCAGGCCCAGCAGGCCCGGCAGTCCCGGGCGCACCCGATGCTGCCGGGCCGGGGTCGGGGGCCGGGCGCCGATCGCCGCCGACCTCCTCCGCACCCACGCCCCGCGGCAGCCCGCGGCAGCGGCCGGACGGCCCGCGTCCGGCCCCGCTCCGCACCCCGCGGCGTCCGCCTGATGGACCGGCGGCCGGGTCCGGGTCGTGGACGTGGGAGGATCGGAGGTGGCGGACGTGGGTCGCGCACCCGGTCACGCCGTTGCCGTACGCGAGGACACGCGTACGCAGGGCAGTACCAGGCGCGAGCACTGAGGAGCACCGTTGAGCAGGTTGCGCTGGCTGACCGCGGGGGAGTCCCACGGTCCCGCACTCGTGGCGACGCTGGAGGGCCTCCCGGCCGGCGTGCCGATCACCACGGAGATGGTCGCGGACCATCTGGCGAGGCGCCGGCTCGGCTATGGGCGCGGTGCCCGGATGAAGTTCGAGCGGGACGAGGTCACCTTCCTCGGCGGTGTCCGCCACGGCCTGACCCTCGGTTCCCCGGTCGCGGTGATGGTGGGCAACACCGAGTGGCCGAAGTGGGAGCAGGTGATGGCGGCCGACCCGGTCGACCCGGAGGTGCTGGCGGGGTCCGCGCGCAACGCGCCGCTGACCCGCCCGCGCCCGGGCCACGCCGACCTGGCCGGCATGCAGAAGTACGGCTTCGACGAGGCCCGCCCGATCCTGGAGCGCGCCTCCGCGCGCGAGACGGCCGCCCGGGTGGCGCTGGGCGCGGTGGCCCGGTCGTACCTGAAGGAGACGGCCGGCATCGAGATCGTCTCCCACGTGGTGGAGCTGGCGGCGGCGAAGGCGCCGTACGGTGTCTACCCGACGCCCGCGGACGTGGAGCGGCTGGACGCGGACCCGGTGCGGTGTCTGGACGCGGACGCGTCGAAGGCGATGGTCGCGGAGATCGACCAGGCGCACAGGGACGGTGACACCCTCGGGGGTGTGGTGGAGGTGCTGGCGTACGGGGTGCCGGTGGGTCTGGGCTCGCACGTGCACTGGGACCGCAAGCTGGACGCGCGGCTGGCGGGCGCCCTGATGGGCATCCAGGCGATCAAGGGCGTGGAGATCGGTGACGGTTTCGAGCTGGCCCGGGTGCCGGGCTCGAAGGCGCACGACGAGATCGTCAGCACGCCGGAGGGGATCCGCCGGGCGACCGGCCGGTCGGGTGGCACCGAGGGCGGTCTGTCCACGGGTGAGCTGCTGCGGGTGCGTGCGGCGATGAAGCCGATCGCGACCGTGCCGCGTGCCCTGCGGACCGTGGACGTGGCGACCGGCGAGGCGACGCAGGCCCATCACCAGCGTTCGGACGTGTGCGCGGTGCCGGCGGCGGGGATCGTGGCGGAGGCGATGGTGGCGCTGGTCCTCGCGGACGCGGTCGCGGAGAAGTTCGGCGGCGACAGCGTCGCCGAGACCCGCCGCAACGTGCGCTCCTACCTCGACCACCTCCCCGTCCGATGAGCGGGCCGCTGGTCGTCCTGGTCGGGCCGATGGGCGTCGGCAAGTCCACCGTCGGGCAGCAGCTCGCCGAACAGCTGAAGGTCACCTACCGGGACACCGACGACGACATCGTCGCCGAGCAGGGCCGCACCATCGCCGACATCTTCGTCGAGGAGGGCGAGCCCGCCTTCCGCGCCGTCGAGAAGGCCGCCGTGCACCGCGCGCTCGCCGAGCACGACGGTGTCCTGGCGCTCGGCGGCGGCTCGGTCCTGGACGCGGACACCCGCGCCCTGCTGTCCGGGCTGCGGGTGGTCTACCTGTCGATGGACGTCGAGGAAGCCGTGCGGCGCACCGGCCTCAACGCGGCCCGGCCGCTGCTCGCGGTCAACCCGCGCCGGCAGTGGCGCGAGCTGATGGAGGCGCGGCGGCACCTGTACGAAGAGGTCGCCACGGCCGTCGTGGCGACGGACGGCCGCACCCCCGACGAGGTCACCCGAGCCGCCCTGGACGCCCTGGAGTTGAAGGAAGCATGAGTGAGGAAGTGACACGGATCCGGGTCGGCGGCAGCGCGGGCTCCGAGCCGTACGAGGTGCTCATCGGCCGCCGGCTCCTCGGTGAGCTCGGCGGGCTGATCGGGGACCGCGCCCGGCGGGTCGCGGTCATCCACCCGGAGGCGCTCGCCGAGACCGGTGACGCGCTCCGCGCCGACCTGGCCGGGCAGGGCTACGAGGCCGTCGCCATCCAGGTGCCCAACGCCGAGGAGGCGAAGACCGCCGAGGTCGCCGCCTACTGCTGGAAGGCGCTCGGCCAGTCCGGGTTCACGCGGACCGACGTCGTGGTGGGCGTCGGCGGCGGCTCGACGACCGACCTGGCCGGGTTCGTGGCCGCCACCTGGCTGCGCGGGGTGCGCTGGATCGCCGTCCCGACGACGGTGCTGGCCATGGTCGACGCCGCCGTCGGCGGCAAGACCGGCATCAACACCGCCGAGGGCAAGAACCTCGTCGGTTCCTTCCACCCCCCGGCCGGCGTGCTGTGCGACCTGGCCGCGCTGGACTCCCTCCCGGTCAACGACTACGTCTCCGGGCTCGCGGAGATCATCAAGGCCGGCTTCATCGCCGACCCGGCGATCCTCGACCTCATCGAGTCCGACCCCGAGGCCGCCCGCACCCCGGCCGGCCCGCACACCGCCGAGCTGATCCGGCGGTCCATCCAGGTCAAGGCGGACGTCGTCTCCTCCGACCTGAAGGAGTCGGGCCTGCGGGAGATCCTCAACTACGGCCACACCCTGGCCCACGCCATCGAGAAGAACGAGCGGTACAAGTGGCGCCACGGCGCCGCCGTCTCGGTCGGCATGCACTTCGCCGCCGAACTCGGCCGCCTGGCCGGCCGGCTGGACGACGCCACCGCCGACCGCCACCGCACGATCCTGGAATCGGTCGGACTGCCGCTGCACTACCGCCACGACCAGTGGCCCAGGCTGCTGGAGACCATGAAGGTCGACAAGAAGTCCCGCGGCGACCTCCTGCGCTTCATCGTCCTCGACGGCCTGGCCAAACCGACCGTCCTGGAGGGCCCGGACCCGGCGGTCCTGCTCGCCGCGTACGGCGAAGTGGGCGAGTAGGAAACCCTCCGGGTCCGCGGGCTTCGCACTTCTCCGGGTCCGCGGGCACCGAGTTCCTCTGGGTCTGCGGGCACCGAGTTCCTCCGAGTCCGCGGACCACGCCTCCGCCCGATCCGCTTTCTCCGCCGGGCACTTCGGACCGCCCCCGGCCGTTTCACCAAACGGCGGCCGGGGGCGGTACCGTTCAGTGCCGGCGGGGGTCAGCGCCCCCGCCGCCGGCGTCCATCGCCCGCGGCGAGCGAGCCGAAGGGGCCGTGGCGCTCCGGAGGCGAACCGAGCCCGAGAAGAACGAGACGGAGTGGCACCGGATGCAGCACGCAGTGGGTTCTCCGCTGCCGCCGCCCCACCAGCCGGGGCACGGACCGGCCGTCGGCTGGTCACCGGCCGCACAGCACCCGGGTCCGCAGCGGCCCGGCGGCACCCCCCAGCAGAGCGCCCCCGTGCCTCCGCCGCATCGGGCACCGGGCTTCACCGGAGCGCCCCCCTCGGGCCCGGTCCCGCCCGCTCCCCGGCCGCCGGTCCCTCCCGTGCCCCACCCCCCGGCCCCGCAGCACGCCCCCGCCCCGCCGGTCCCCGACACCACCGGACACGTCCCGCTGCCCCCCGGCGGCCCCGTCCCCACGCCCAGCGCGCCCCCCGCCCCGACCGGGCCCGACCCGGCGGCCACCACCCTCGCGGTGCTGCTGATCGGCCCCGCGGGCGCCGGGAAGACGAGCGTCGCCAAGTTCTGGGCCGACCACCGCCGGGTGCCCACCGCCCACATCAGCCTCGACGACGTGCGCGAATGGGTCCGCTCCGGCTTCGCCGACCCACAGCGCGGCTGGAACGACAACTCCGAGGCCCAGTACCGCCTGGCCCGCCGCACCTGCGGCTTCGCCGCCCGCAACTTCCTGGCCAACGGCATCTCCTGCATCCTCGACGACGCGATCTTCCCCGACCGCCCGGCCGTCGGCCTCGGCGGCTGGAAGCGCCATGTGGGCCCCGGCCTGCTCCCGGTCGTGCTCCTGCCCGGCCTGGAGGTCGTCCTGGAGCGCAACGCCGAACGCTCCGGCAACCGCCGCCTCACCGACGAGGAGGTCGCCCGCATCCACGGCCGCATGGCCGGCTGGTACGGCTCCGGCCTGCCGATCATCGACAACTCCCAGCTCGACGTTCCCTCGACGGCGCGGATCCTGGACGACGTCCTCGCGCGGGCGATCGCCAGCCCGCCCAAGTGGTGACCGGAACCGCGCCCCCGCCACCCCACTCGGCGGCTCCCAACCGGCACAATCCGGTCACCGCTCCTACGCTCGACTCATGTCAGAGGTCTACGCGTCCCGCCGAACCCGCCTTCGGGAGCGCTGCAACGCGTCCGGCAACGCGGCAGCGCTCGTCACCCGTCCCGCCAACGTCCGGTACCTCACGGGCGCCGCGCCCCGCAGCGCCGTCCTGCTGCTGGGCGAACGCGAGGACCTGCTGGTCTGCTCGGGCCCGGTCGAGGACCGGCCGGGCGACGGCCGGCCCGACGAAGCACTGAGGGTGCACACCCTCCCGAGAGCCGGCGGTGACCCCGCGGTGGCCGCCGCCGGCCTCTGCGCGGACCAGGGTGCCGACTCCCTCGCCGCCGAGGAGCACCACCTCACGGTGGCGCGCCACCGCGCCCTGCACTCGGTCGCCCCCCGGCTGCGCCTCGCCGACCTCGGAGGCGCGGTCGAACAGCTCAGGGTCGTCAAGGACGAGGAGGAGATCTCCTGCCTGCGCATCGGCGCCGAGATCGCCGACCAGGCCCTCGGGGAACTGCTCGAGTCCATCCTCGTCGGCCGCACCGAACGCCACCTCGCCCTCGAACTGGAACGCCGTCTCGTCGACCACGGCGCGGACGGGCCCGCGTTCCCCACCTCCGTGGGCACCGGCCCGCACTCCGGCCGGCGCGGCCACCGGCCCACCGACCGGCGCGTGGAGGAGGGCGACTTCCTCTCCGTCTGCCTGGGCGCGGTCTACCGGGGCTACCGCTGCGAGATCGGCCGCACCTTCGTCATCGGCACCTCCCCGGCGGACTGGCAGGTCGAGCTGTACGACCTCGTCTTCGCCGCCCAGCGGGCCGGCCGCGAGAGCCTCGCGCCCGGTGTCGCCTACCGTGACGTGGACCGTGCCGCGCGCCAGGTGCTGGACGCCGCGGGGTACACGGAAGGCCTGCCGGTGATGACCGGGCACGGTGTCGGACTCGAAATCGACGAGGACCCGCAGCTGGCCCCCGCGGCCATGGGTAAACTGGACGCTTGCGTGCCGGTCACCGTCGAACCGGGGGTTCACCTCCCGGGCCGGGGCGGTGTCCGGATCGATGACACGCTCGTCGTGCGCCCCGAGGCGGACGGCGGACCCGAGCTACTCACCATCACGACCAAGGAGCTGCTCGCGCTCTAGCCTCGAGCTGTGCGCCCGCCCCGGGTCGTCCACGTCAGTCCAGGAGATTCCGCAACCGTGGCTTCCACGAACGACCTCAAGAACGGCCTGGTGCTCAAGCTCGAAGGCGGCCAGCTCTGGTCCGTCGTCGAGTTCCAGCACGTCAAGCCCGGCAAGGGCCCCGCCTTCGTGCGCACCAAGCTCAAGAACGTGCTGTCCGGCAAGGTGGTCGACAAGACCTTCAACGCCGGCGTCAAGGTCGAGACGGCCACTGTCGACAAGCGCGACATGCAGTTCTCGTACATGGACGGCGAGTACTTCGTCTTCATGGACATGGAGACCTACGACCAGCTCATGGTCGACCGCAAGGCCGTGGGCGACGCCGCCAACTTCCTGATCGAGGGCTTCACGGCCACCGTCGCGCAGCACGAGGGCGAGGTGCTCTTCGTCGAGCTCCCGGCCGCCGTCGAGCTCGTCGTCGAGGAGACCGAGCCGGGCCTCCAGGGCGACCGCTCCACCGGTGGCACCAAGCCCGCCAAGCTGGAGACCGGTCACCAGATCCAGGTCCCGCTCTTCATCACCACCGGTGAGAAGATCAAGGTCGACACCCGCACCAGCGACTACCTCGGCCGGGTGAACAGCTAACCGTGGCCGCCCGCAACACGGCCCGCAAGCGCGCCTTCCAGATCCTCTTCGAGGGCGACCAGCGCGGCGCCGACGTCCTGACGGTCCTCGCGGACTGGATCCGGCTCTCCCGGGCCGACACCCGGCAGCCGCCGGTGAGCGAGTACACGATGCAGCTGGTCGAGGGCTACGCGGAGCACGCGAAGCGCATCGACGAGCTGATCGCCCAGTACTCGGTGGGCTGGACGCTGGACCGGATGCCGGTCGTCGACCGCAACATCCTGCGGCTCGGCGCCCACGAGCTGATCTGGGTGGACGAGACCCCGGATGCCGTCGTCCTCGACGAGATGGTGCAGCTGGCGAAGGAGTTCTCCACGGACGAGTCGCCCTCGTTCGTCAACGGCCTGCTCGGCCGGCTCAAGGAGCTCAAGCCCTCGCTGCGGCGCGACGAGGCGTAGCGCGCGGTACGGCCCGCTACCGGAGGGCCCGCGGACATCCCGTCCGCGGGCCCTCCGGCGTGCGTGCACCGGGAGCACGCCGGGAGCCCCACGCCGGGCGGCGCACCCGGGGCGGGGAGCTCCCGGCTGCACGCACAACGCCGGGGTGGCCGGAACCGTACAGTTCCGGCCACCCCGGCGGCACGTTTCTGCTGAGACGCCCGGCGCTCAGTTCTCCTCGTGGGTGACCGCGCGACGCGCGTCCGCGTCCAGGACGCCCCAGCTGATCAGCTGCTCGGTCAGGACCGACGGCGACTGGTCGTAGATCACGGCGAGCGTGCGCAGGTCGTCCTGGCGGATCGAGAGCACCTTGCCGTTGTAGTCACCGCGCTGCGACTGGATCGTCGCCGCGTACCGCTGGAGGGGACCGGCCTTCTCGACCGGCACGTGGGCCAGCCGCTCCAGGTCCAGGACGAGCTTCGGCGGGGGCTCGGCCGCGCCGCCCGGGGTCGTGCCCGGCAGCAGTTCCTGGACCGGGACGCCGTAGAAGTCGGCCAGCTCCGCAAGACGCTGTACGGTCACGGCACGGTCGCCGCGCTCGTACGAACCGACCACGACCGCCTTCCAGCGTCCCTGGGACTTCTCCTCGACACCGTGGAGGGAAAGGCCCTGCTGGGTGCGGATCGCCCGGAGCTTGGCCCCGAGCTGTTTGGCGTATTCGCTGGACATATGGCTCCCGGCACTGGGTCGACGCGGCCGGAGTGGTTCCCTGCCGCGCGGTTGGTAACTCACTGTGAGGTTACGCAGCGTGATTCTTCTGCGTCAAGCCGAATGGTCCACCCCGACTCTTCCGTGGTATCGATGGCCGGTTGCACCAGGGGGGTGATCAGGGGTGTCGAACCGGCCTGATACCGTGGATGGCGCAATTCCGACGTCCTTTAAGGTCCGTCCCGTGAGGCGGAGAAGGAGGTCCGTTTCTTATGGACAAGCAGGACACCCGGCCCGAGTCGCAGCGCTCCGACGCGCGGCCCGTGCTCGAAGCCCCCGACATCGCGCGGGTGCTGACCCGCATCGCCCACGAGATCGTCGAACGCGCCAAGGGCGCCGACGACGTGGTGCTCCTCGGCATCCCCACCAGGGGCGTCTTCCTCGCCCGCAGGCTGGCCGGCAAGCTGGAGCAGATCACCGACCGCGCCGTCCCGGTCGGCTCCCTCGACATCACCATGTACCGCGACGACCTGCGCATGCACCCGCCGCGTGCGCTGGCCCGCACCGAGATCCCCGGTGACGGCCTCGACGGCAAGCTGGTCGTCCTCGTCGACGACGTGCTCTTCTCCGGCCGCACCATCCGCGCCGCCCTCGACGCCCTGAACGACATCGGGCGCCCGCGCGCGGTGCAGCTCGCGGTCCTGGTCGACAGAGGCCACCGCGAACTGCCCATCCGCGCCGACTACGTCGGCAAGAACCTCCCCACGTCGCTGCGGGAGACGGTCAAGGTCCAGCTCGCCGAGGAGGACGGTCGCGACACCGTGCTGCTCGGTACGAAGCGGACCACCCCGGGCGCGCAGCACTAGCGGTCCGGCGTACGCCCACGCGTGCGTGCCCCTGTGCACCCGCATGCCCGAAAACTCCCGAAAGTCTTACGGAGCCTGACAGATGCAGCGTCATCTCATCTCGGCCGCCGACCTCACCCGCGACGACGCCGTCCACGTCCTCGACACCGCGGAGGAGATGGCCAGGGTCGCCGACCGGCCCATCAAGAAGCTGCCGACCCTGCGAGGCCGCACGGTCGTCAACCTCTTCTTCGAGGACTCCACGCGCACCCGGATCTCCTTCGAGGCGGCCGAGAAGCGCCTGTCCGCGGACGTGATCAACTTCTCCGCCAAGGGGTCCAGCGTCTCCAAGGGCGAGTCCCTGAAGGACACCGCCCAGACCCTGGAGGCGATGGGCGTCGACGCCGTCGTCATCCGGCACGGCGCCTCCGGAGCCCCCTACCGCCTGGCCAACTCCGGCTGGATCGACGCCGCCGTCATCAACGCCGGCGACGGCACCCACCAGCACCCCACCCAGGCCCTGCTCGACGCCTTCACCATGCGCCGCCGGCTCGTCGGCCGGGACGCAGGGATCGGCCAGGACCTGTCCGGCCGGCGCATCACCATCGTCGGGGACGTCCTGCACAGCCGGGTCGCCCGCTCCAACGTCGACCTGCTGCACACCCTCGGCGCCGAGGTCACCCTCGTCGCCCCGCCCACCCTGGTGCCGGTCGGCGTCGAGACCTGGCCCTGCGCGGTCTCGTACGATCTCGACAGCACGCTGGCCAAGTCCGACGCGGTGATGATGCTGCGCGTGCAGCGCGAGCGGATGAACGCCGCGTTCTTCCCGACCGAGCGCGAGTACTCGCGCCGCTACGGCCTCGACGGCGACCGGATGGCACGGATGCCCGAGCACGCCATCGTGATGCACCCCGGGCCGATGGTCCGCGGCATGGAGATCACCGCCGAGGTCGCCGACTCCGACCGCTGCACCGTCGTCGAGCAGGTCGCCAACGGCGTGGCCGTCCGCATGGCCGTCCTCTACCTGCTCCTGGGCGGGAACGAACCCGCCGTCCGCCACACCCGTACCACCGGTCCCACCGAGGAGAAGTAAGCGACCATGAGCAAGATCCTGATCCGTGGTGCGAAGGTGCTCGGGGGCGAGCCGCAGGACGTCCTGATCGACGGCGAGGTCATCGAGGCCGTCGGCGCCGGGCTGGACGCCGACGGCGCCCAGGTCGTCGAGGCCGACGGCAAGGTGCTGCTGCCCGGCCTCGTCGACCTGCACACCCATCTGCGCGAGCCGGGCCGCGAGGACTCCGAGACCGTCCTGACCGGCACCCGGGCGGCCGCCTCCGGCGGTTACACGGCCGTGTTCGCCATGGCCAACACCTTCCCCGTGGCCGACACGGCCGGTGTCGTCGAGCAGGTCTACCGGCTCGGCCGGGAGCACGGCTACTGCGACGTGCAGCCCATCGGCGCCGTCACCGTCGGCCTGGAGGGCAGCAAGCTCGCCGAGCTGGGCGCCATGCACGAGTCGGCGGCCGGCGTCACCGTCTTCTCCGACGACGGCAAGTGCGTCCACGACGCCGTGATCATGCGGCGGGCGCTGGAGTACGTGAAGGCCTTCGACGGCGTCGTCGCCCAGCACGCGCAGGAGCCCCGGCTGACCGAGGGCGCCCAGATGAACGAGGGCGTCGTCTCCTCCGAGCTGGGCCTGGGCGGCTGGCCCGCGGTGGCCGAGGAATCGATCATCGCCCGGGACGTCCTGCTCGCCGAGCACGTCGGCTCCCGCGTCCACATCTGCCACCTGTCCACCGCGGGCTCGGTCGAGATCGTGCGCTGGGCGAAGTCCCGCGGCATCCGGGTCACCGCCGAGGTCACCCCGCACCACCTGCTCCTCACCGACGAGCTGGTGCGCACCTACAACCCGGTCTACAAGGTCAACCCGCCGCTGCGCACCGAGCGCGACGTGCACGCCCTGCGCGAGGCGCTCGCCGACGGCACGATCGACATCGTCGCCACCGACCACGCCCCGCACCCGCACGAGGACAAGGACTGCGAGTGGGCCGCAGCCGCCATGGGCATGGTCGGCCTGGAGACCGCGCTGTCGGTGGTCCAGGAGACGATGGTGGAGACCGGGCTCCTCGACTGGGCCGGGGTCGCCGACCGCATGTCCGTCACGCCGGCCCGGATCGGGCAGGCGCAGGGCCATGGGCGTCCCGTCTCGGCTGGTGAGCCCGCCAACCTCACGCTCGTCGACACGGCATACCGTGGGTCGGTGGACCCCGCGGGCTTCGCCTCGCGCAGCCGGAACACCCCGTACGAGGGGCGTGAGCTGCCGGGCCGTGTGACGCACACGTGGCTCCGGGGCAAGGCCACGCTCGTCGACGGGAAACTCACGTGACACCTGTAATCCTGCTCGCGGCCGAGAAGGAATCGGCCGAAGTGACCGACTGGGCCGCCCGGATCGGCTGGGTCGTCGGCCTCGCCCTGTTCGTCGCGCTCGTGTACTGGCTGATGCGCGAGGGCTGGAAGTGGCGCGGCACCCTCCAGGGCGACCTGCCGCCCCTGTCCACCGCGCCGGACGACCCCGGCCCGGCGAGACTGAGCATGAGCGGCCGCTACCACGGCTCCACCACCGCCGGGCAGTGGCTCGACCGCATCGTGGCGCACGGCCTGGGCACCCGCAGCCGGGTGGAGCTCACCCTGACGGACGCGGGCCTGGACGTCGTACGCCCCGGCGCGACCGACTTCTTCGTCCCGGCCGGCGCGCTGCGCGAGGCCGTGCTCGGCAAGGGCATCGCCGGCAAGGTCCTCACCGAGGGCGGACTGCTCGTGGTGACCTGGGCACACGGCGACAAGCTGATCGACTCCGGCTTCCGCTCCGACACCGCCGCCGAGCACAACGAGTGGGTCGACACCATCAACGCAATGATCAAAAAGACGGAAACTCAGACGGAAACGGAAGGCGCGCGATGACGACCTCCACCAGGGGAACCGCCAAGGCTCCCGCCGTACTCGTCCTGGAGGACGGCCGTGTCTTCCGCGGCCGTGCCTACGGGGCCGTGGGGGAGACCTTCGGCGAAGCGGTGTTCTCCACCGGCATGACCGGCTACCAGGAGACCCTCACCGACCCGTCGTACGACCGGCAGATCGTCGTCGCGACCGCCCCGCAGATCGGCAACACCGGCTGGAACGACGAGGACGACGAGTCCCGGCGCATCTGGGTCTCCGGCTACGTCGTGCGCGACCCCGCGCGCGTGCCCTCGAACTGGCGCTCCCGGCGGTCGCTCGACGACGAACTGGTCCGGCAGGACGTCGTCGGCATCTCCGGCATCGACACCCGCGCCCTCACCCGCCACCTGCGCGAGCGCGGCTCCATGCGGGCCGGGATCTTCTCCGGCCAGGCCGTCGCCCCCGACGCGGACCTCGTGGCGCGGGTGCAGGCGCAGCCGCACATGAAGGGCGCCAGCCTCTACGAGGAGGTCGCCACCCAGGATGCGTACGTCGTCCCCGCGGTCGGCGAGAAGCGCTTCACGGTCGCCGCGATCGACCTCGGCATCAAGGGCATGACCCCGCACCGCATGGCCGAGCGCGGCATCGAGGTGCACGTGCTGCCCGCGACGGCCTCCGCGGACGACGTCTACGCCGTCGCCCCCGACGGCGTGTTCTTCTCCAACGGCCCCGGCGACCCGGCCACGGCCGACGGACCGGTCGCGCTGATGAGCGAGGTGCTCCGGCGCAGGACGCCCCTGTTCGGGATCTGCTTCGGCAACCAGATCCTCGGCCGCGCCCTCGGCTTCGGCACCTACAAGCTGAAGTACGGCCACCGCGGCATCAACCAGCCGGTCCAGGACCGCACGACCGGCAAGGTCGAGGTCACCGCGCACAACCACGGCTTCGCCGTGGACGCGCCGCTCGACCGGGTCAGCGAGACCGAGTTCGGCCGTGCCGAGGTCTCCCACGTCTGCCTCAACGACGACGTCGTGGAGGGACTCCAGCTGCTCGACCAGCCGGCCTTCTCCGTCCAGTACCACCCCGAAGCGGCCGCCGGTCCGCACGACGCCGCCTACCTGTTCGACCGCTTCGTATCCCTGATGGAGGGCCAGCGTGCCTAAGCGCACCGATATCCAGTCCGTCCTGGTCATCGGCTCCGGCCCGATCGTCATCGGCCAGGCCGCCGAGTTCGACTACTCCGGCACCCAGGCGTGCCGCGTCCTGCGCGCCGAGGGGCTCCGGGTCATCCTGGTCAACTCCAACCCGGCGACGATCATGACCGACCCGGAGATCGCCGACGCCACCTACGTCGAGCCGATCACCCCGGAGTTCGTCGAGAAGATCATCGCCAAGGAGCGCCCCGACGCCCTGCTGCCCACCCTGGGCGGTCAGACGGCCCTGAACACCGCCATCTCGCTGCACGAGAACGGCGTCCTGGAGAAGTACGGCGTCGAGCTGATCGGCGCCAACGTCACCGCCATCCACAAGGGCGAGGACCGCGACCAGTTCAAGCTGGTCGTCGAGGAGGTCCGCAAGAAGATCGGGCACGGCGAGTCCGCCCGCTCGGTCATCTGCCACTCCATGGACGACGTCCTCGCCGGCGTCGACGAGCTCGGCGGCTACCCGGTCGTCGTCCGCCCCTCCTTCACCATGGGCGGCGCCGGCTCCGGCTTCGCCCACGACGAGGAGGAACTGCGCCGCATCGCCGGCCAGGGCCTCACGCTCTCCCCGACCACCGAGGTGCTCCTGGAGGAGTCCATCCTCGGCTGGAAGGAGTACGAGCTGGAGCTGATGCGCGACAAGCACGACAACGTCGTGGTCGTCTGCTCCATCGAGAACTTCGACCCCATGGGCGTGCACACCGGCGACTCGATCACCGTCGCGCCCTCGATGACGCTGACCGACCGCGAGTACCAGATCCTGCGCGACATCGGCATCGCCGTCATCCGCGAGGTCGGCGTCGACACCGGCGGCTGCAACATCCAGTTCGCGGTGAACCCCGTCGACGGCCGGGTCATCGTCATCGAGATGAACCCGCGCGTGTCCCGCTCCTCGGCGCTGGCCTCCAAGGCGACCGGCTTCCCCATCGCCAAGATCGCGGCCAAGCTCGCCGTCGGCTACACCCTCGACGAGATCCCCAACGACATCACGCAGGAGACCCCGGCCTCCTTCGAGCCCACGCTCGACTACGTGGTCGTGAAGGCCCCCCGCTTCGCCTTCGAGAAGTTCCCGAGCGCCGACTCCACGCTGACGACGACCATGAAGTCGGTCGGCGAGGCCATGGCCATCGGCCGCAACTTCACCGAGGCCTTCCAGAAGGCGATGCGCTCGCTGGAGAAGAAGGGCAGCCAGTTCACCTTCGTCGGCGAGACCGGTGACAAGGAGGAGCTGCTGCGCGAGGCGGTGCGCCCCACCGACGGCCGGATCAACACCGTCATGCAGGCGATCCGCGCGGGCGCCACCCCGGAGGAGGTCTTCGAGTACACGAAGATCGACCCCTGGTTCGTCGACCAGCTCTTCCTCATCAAGGAGATCGCGGACGACCTCGCCGGGGCGCCGGAGCTCACCTCCGAGCTGCTCGCCGAGGCCAAGCGGCACGGCTTCTCCGACCAGCAGATCGCCGAGATCCGCGGGCTGCGCGAGGACGTCGTGCGCGAGGTGCGGCACGCGCTGGGCATCCGCCCGGTCTACAAGACGGTCGACACCTGCGCCGCCGAGTTCGCCGCGAAGACGCCGTACTTCTACTCCTCCTACGACGAGGAGAGCGAGGTCGCGCCGCGCGAGAAGCCGGCCGTCATCATCCTGGGCTCCGGCCCCAACCGCATCGGCCAGGGCATCGAGTTCGACTACTCCTGCGTCCACGCCTCCTTCGCCCTGTCCGACGCCGGGTACGAGACCGTGATGGTCAACTGCAACCCGGAGACCGTCTCCACGGACTACGACACCTCCGACCGCCTGTACTTCGAGCCGCTGACGCTCGAGGACGTGCTGGAGATCGTCCACGCGGAGTCCCAGGCCGGCCCGATCGCGGGCGTCGTCGTCCAGCTCGGCGGCCAGACCCCGCTGGGCCTGGCGCAGGCGCTGAAGGACAACGGCGTGCCGATCGTCGGCACCCCGCCCGAGGCGATCCACGCGGCCGAGGACCGGGGCGCCTTCGGGCGGGTGCTCGCCGAGGCGGGCCTGCCCGCCCCGAAGCACGGCACGGCCACCACCTTCACCGAGGCCAAGGCCATCGCCGACGAGATCGGCTACCCGGTCCTCGTCCGGCCGTCGTACGTCCTCGGCGGCCGCGGCATGGAGATCGTCTACGACGAGACCCGGCTGTCCGCCTACATCGCCGAGTCGACCGAGATCAGCCCCACCCGGCCGGTCCTCGTCGACCGCTTCCTCGACGACGCCATCGAGATCGACGTCGACGCCCTCTACGACGGCGAGGAGCTGTACCTCGGCGGTGTCATGGAGCACATCGAGGAGGCCGGCATCCACTCCGGCGACTCGGCGTGCGCCCTGCCCCCGATCACCCTCGGCGGCTTCGACATCAAGCGGCTGCGCGCCTCCACGGAGGCCATCGCCAAGGGCGTCGGCGTGCGCGGCCTGATCAACATCCAGTTCGCGATGGCCGGCGACATCCTCTACGTCCTGGAGGCCAACCCGCGCGCGTCCCGCACGGTGCCCTTCACCTCCAAGGCGACGGCGGTGCCGCTGGCCAAGGCCGCCGCCCGCATCTCGCTCGGCGCGACCGTCGCCGAGCTGCGCGGCGAGGGCCTGCTCCCGGCGACCGGCGACGGCGGCGAGCTGCCGCTGGACGCGCCGATCTCGGTCAAGGAGGCCGTGATGCCCTGGAGCCGCTTCCGGGACACCTCCGGGCGCGGCGTCGACACCGTCCTCGGCCCGGAGATGCGCTCCACCGGCGAGGTCATGGGCATCGACTCCGTCTTCGGCACGGCGTACGCCAAGTCGCAGGCGGGCGCCTACGGCCCGCTGCCCACCAAGGGCCGCGCCTTCATCTCGGTCGCCAACCGCGACAAGCGCTCGATGATCTTCCCGGCGCGCGAGCTCGTCGGCCACGGCTTCGAGCTGCTCGCCACCTCCGGCACCGCCGAGGTCCTGCGCCGCAACGGCATCAACGCCACGGTCGTGCGCAAGCAGTCCGAGGGCACCGGCCCGAACGGCGAGAAGACCATCGTCCAGCTGATCCACGACGGCGAGGTCGACCTCATCGTCAACACCCCGTACGGCACCGGCGGCCGCCTCGACGGCTACGAGATCCGCACGGCGGCCGTGGCCCGGTCCGTGCCCTGCCTGACGACGGTCCAGGCGCTCGCCGCCGCCGTCCAGGGCATCGACGCCCTCAACCACGGTGACGTGGGCGTCCGCTCGCTCCAGGAACACGCCGAACACCTGACCGCGGCCCGCGACTAGCCGGCAGCCGACGAGGGGGACACCGGAAACGGTGTCCCCCTCTGTATGAGGACACGCCTTCATGTACAAGTTCTTCTTCCACCTGGTCTTCCGGCGGATGGACCCGGAGAAGGCCCATCACCTGGCCTTCCGCTGGATCCGCCTGGCCGCCCGCGTCCCCGTGCTGCGCGTCTTCGCCGCCGCCGTGCTGGCCCCCCGCCACCGGGAACTGCGCACCGAGGCCTTCGGGCTGCGCATGCACGGTCCCTTCGGGCTCGCCGCCGGCTTCGACAAGAACGCCGTCGCGATCGACGGGATGTCCATGCTGGGCTTCGACCACGTCGAGATCGGCACGGTGACGGGGGAGGCGCAGCCGGGCAACCCCAGGAAGCGGCTGTTCCGCCTCGTCGACGACCGGGCGCTGATCAACCGCATGGGCTTCAACAACGAGGGGTCGCTGGCCGTCGCCGCCCGCCTGGCGTCCCGCGAGCCCGTCTTCAGGACCGTCGTCGGCGTCAACATCGGCAAGACCAAGGCCGTCCCCGAGGCCGAGGCCGTCGCCGACTACGTGAAGTCGACCGAGCGGCTCGCGCCGTACGCCGACTACCTGGTCGTGAACGTCTCCTCGCCGAACACGCCCGGTCTGCGCAACCTCCAGGCGACCGAGGCGCTGCGCCCCCTGCTCGGCGCCGTCCGCGAGGCCGCCGACCGCACGGTCGTCGACCGCCGGGTCCCGCTGCTGGTGAAGATCGCGCCGGACCTCGCCGACGAGGACGTGGACGCGGTCGCCGACCTGGCCGTCGAACTCGGCCTGGACGGGATCATCGCCACGAACACCACCATCGCGCGGGACGGGCTCGGTCTGACGTCCGACCCCGCGCTGGTGAAGGAGACGGGCGGGCTGTCCGGCGCCCCGCTCAAGACGCGCTCCCTGGAGGTCCTGCGCCGCCTCTACGCGCGCGTGGGCGACCGCGTCACCCTGGTGGGCGTCGGCGGCATCGAGAACGCCGAGGACGCCTGGCAGCGCATCCTCGCCGGCGCCACGCTCGTCCAGGGCTACAGCGCCTTCATCTACGAGGGGCCCTTCTGGGGCCGCGCCGTCCACAAGGGGCTCGCGGCACGGCTGCGCCAGAGCCCGTACGCCACGCTGGCCGACGCGGTCGGCGCCGACGTGAGGAGCACCGCATGACCCTGGAACCCTTCGGCGCGCGCCTGCGCCGGGCCATGGACGAGCGCGGACCGCTCTGCGTCGGGATCGACCCGCACGCGTCCCTGCTCGCCGAGTGGGGGCTCGGCGACGACGTCGCCGGGCTGGAGCGGTTCGGCCGGACCGTCGTCGAGGCACTGGCCGACCGGGTCGCCGTCATGAAGCCGCAGAGCGCCTTCTTCGAACGCTTCGGCTCCCGCGGCGTCGCCGTCCTGGAGCGGGTCGTCCAGGAGGCGCGCTCGGCCGGGACCCTGGTCGTGATGGACGCCAAGCGCGGCGACATCGGCTCGACCATGGCCGGGTACGCCGAGGCCTACCTGCGCGAGGACGCCCCGCTGTTCTCCGACGCCCTCACCGTCTCGCCCTACCTCGGCTACGGCTCCCTGAGCCCCGCCGTCGCCCTCGCGCGCGAGAGCGGCACCGGTCTCTTCGTGCTCGCCCTGACGTCGAACCCCGAGGGCGGCGAGGTCCAGCACGCGGTGCGCGCGGACGGCCGCAGCGTCGGCGCGACGATGCTGGGGCACCTGGCCGCCGAGAACGAGGGCGAGGAGCCGCTCGGCTCCTTCGGGGCGGTCGTCGGCGCCACGGTCGGCGACCTGTCCTCGTACGACCTCGCCGTCAACGGCCCGCTGCTCGCCCCCGGCATCGGGGCGCAGGGGGCGACCGCGGCGGATCTGCCCCGGGTCTTCGGGGCCGCGGTGCGCAACGTCGTGCCGAACGTGAGCCGCGGAGTGTTGCGCCACGGTCCCGACGCGGTCGCTCTGCGTGACGCCGCGGACCGGTTCGCCGACGAGGTCAGGACCGCCGTGGCGGCCGTCTGAGCGCCGACAGCCGCCCGACCGGGGATTCGGCCGGGCGGCCGGGGCCGGTTTTGAGCCTGGATACATTCTCAAATCCGGGGCATTATGTCCTCAATGTCCGGCCTGACGGAGGCTGACCAGGACTTTTCCTCTGTTCTCGCTGACTCTGGCGGAGTTGGCCGCTAGTCTCCGACGGAGAGTGAACGGGCAAGCGTGTTGCTCGTGGCTCACCAGGTGTGGGGCGACTAGGTTCCTCACCGGTCCGTATCCGACAGTTCGACATCCGAGGTGACGTAGGCGTGGCTCTTCCGCCCCTTACCCCCGAACAGCGCGCAGCCGCGCTCGAAAAGGCCGCCGCGGCTCGCCGGGAGCGGGCCGAGGTCAAGAATCGACTGAAGCACTCCGGCGCCTCCCTTCACGAGGTCATCAAGCAGGGCCAGGAGAACGACGTCATCGGCAAGATGAAGGTCTCCGCCCTGCTCGAGTCCCTGCCGGGCGTGGGCAAGGTCCGCGCCAAGCAGATCATGGAGCGACTCGGCATCTCCGAGAGCCGCCGGGTGCGCGGCCTCGGCTCCAACCAGATCGCCTCTCTGGAGCGTGAGTTCGGCGAGACCGCCAAGTGAGTCCGAGGTGCCCCGGGCAGCGGGTCCCGGGCACCGCGGGACAACTGGAATAATCGCTGCATGAGTGAACGTCCGCGGCTGACCGTGCTCTCCGGCCCCTCCGGGGTCGGCAAGAGCACGGTCGTCGCCCATATGCGCAAGGAACACCCCGAGGTCTGGCTCTCGGTGTCGGCGACGACCCGCAAGCCCCGCCCCGGCGAGAAGCACGGGGTCCACTACTTCTTCGTCGCCGACGACGAGATGGACAAGCTGATCGCCAACGGTGAGCTGCTGGAGTGGGCCGAGTTCGCCGGCAACCGCTACGGCACCCCGCGAGCCGCCGTGCTGGAGCGTCTGGAGGCCGGCGAGCCCGTCCTGCTGGAGATCGACCTCCAGGGCGCCCGGCAGGTCCGCGCGTCCATGCCGGAGGCCCAGCTGGTGTTCCTGGCTCCGCCCTCCTGGGAGGAGCTGGTGCGCAGGCTCACCGGGCGGGGCACCGAGCCGCCCGAGGTGATCGAGCGCCGTCTGGAGGCGGCGAAGGTCGAGCTGGCGGCGGAGCCGGAGTTCGACGAGACCCTGGTCAACACCTCCGTCGAGGACGTGGCGCGTGAGCTGCTAGCCTTGACAGACGTTGTGTGATCGAGCCTGATCCTTCAGACTGATCCTTTTCCATCCATCGGAAGGTAGAGCGTGTCCTCTTCCATCTCCGCGCCCGAGGGCATCATCAACCCGCCGATCGACGAGCTCCTCGAGGCCACCGACTCGAAGTACAGCCTCGTGATCTACGCGGCCAAGCGGGCCCGCCAGATCAACGCGTACTACTCGCAGCTCGGCGAGGGCCTCCTCGAGTACGTCGGTCCGCTCGTCGACACCCACGTCCACGAGAAGCCGCTCTCGATCGCCCTCCGCGAGATCAACGCGGGGCTGCTGACGTCCGAGGCCATCGAGGGCCCGGCCCAGTAGTCCTTCCAGCTCGCAGTTGGTTGTTCCACAGGCCCGGCAGCGCGACTGTCGGGCCTGTGGTGTGTGATGAACCAGTACGCCGGAGCCGCGGCGTGCCCCATCCGAGGTCCGGGGAGAGACGGTGGACAAGCCGAAGGTCGTTCTGGGGGTCAGTGGTGGCATCGCCGCCTACAAGGCGTGCGAGCTGCTGCGCAGGCTGACGGAGTCCGGCCATGACGTACGGGTCGTCCCCACCGCCTCCGCCCTGCACTTCGTCGGCGCCGCGACCTGGTCCGCGCTCTCCGGGAACCCGGTCTCCACCGAGGTCTGGGACGACGTCCACGAGGTCCCCCACGTCCGGATCGGCCAGCGCGCCGACCTGGTGGTCGTCGCCCCCGCCACCGCGGACATGCTCGCGAAGGCCGCCCACGGCCTGGCGGACGACCTGCTGACCAACACCCTGCTCACCGCCCGCTGCCCGGTCGTCTTCGCCCCCGCCATGCACACCGAGATGTGGGAGCACCCGGCCACCCAGGAGAACGTGGCGACGCTGCGCCGCCGCGGCGCGGTCGTCATCGAGCCGGCCGTGGGCCGCCTGACCGGCGTCGACACCGGCAAGGGACGGCTGCCCGACCCGGCCGAGATCTTCGAGGTGTGCCGCCGCGTGCTGGCCAGGGGGGTGCGCGAGCCCGACCTCGCCGGCCGGCACGTCGTCGTCAGCGCCGGCGGGACCCGCGAACCCCTCGACCCCGTCCGCTTCCTCGGCAACCGCTCCTCCGGCAAGCAGGGCTACGCCCTCGCCCGGACCGCCGCCGCCCGCGGGGCCCGGGTCACGCTGGTCGCCGCCAACACCGGCCTGCCCGACCCCGCCGGCGTGGACGTCGTCCAGGTCGGTACGGCCGTGCAGATGCGCGAGGCGGTGCTGAAGGCGGCCGCCGACGCCGACGCGGTCGTCATGGCCGCCGCCGTCGCCGACTTCCGCCCGGAGAAGTACGCGGCCGGCAAGATCAAGAAGCGGGACGGCCAGGAACCGGAACCCCTGCTCCTCGTGCGTAATCCGGACATCCTCGCGGAGGTCTCGACCGGACGCACCCATCCGGGTCAAATAGTCGTCGGCTTCGCCGCGGAGACGGACGACGTACTGGCCAACGGCCGCGCGAAGCTCCGGCGCAAGGGCTGTGACCTGCTGGTGGTCAATGAGGTGGGGGAGCTCAAGACCTTCGGCTCCGAGGACAACGAGGCCGTCGTCCTGGGCGCCGACGGCAGCGAGACCGCCGTACCCCACGGCCCCAAGGAGGCCCTGGCCGAAACCGTATGGGACCTGGTGGCGCGACGCCTGGGCTGACTGTTTGATGCGCTTCGCCGTTCCGTTACGGCTCGCTGAACCGGGCGTGGCTTACCTGGCCAACAGTGCCGGGCATTCGGCAGAATGCCAGTGCCGCAGGTCACAGCGCTCCCGAGAGGCGAGACGGGTGGGCCGGTGGCGAAGCGCGACCGATAAACTGTTCTCGGACGACGCCGGGCGCAGCTCCCGTCGCGTCCGCCAATGATCAGCCAGCAGCCGCTGCAACCCCAGGGAGCGTTGTGTCCCGTCGCCTGTTCACCTCGGAGTCCGTGACCGAGGGCCACCCCGACAAGATCGCTGACCAGATCAGCGACACCATCCTCGACGCGTTGCTCCGCGAGGACCCCACGTCCCGAGTCGCCGTCGAGACGCTGATCACGACCGGCCTCGTGCACGTGGCCGGAGAGGTCACCACCCAGGCGTACGCGCCGATCCCGCAGCTCGTCCGGGACAAGATCCTCGAGATCGGCTACGACTCCTCCAAGAAGGGCTTCGACGGCGCCTCCTGCGGTGTCTCGGTGTCCATCGGCGCGCAGTCCCCGGACATCGCCCAGGGTGTCGACACGGCGTACGAGACCCGGGTCGAGGGCGACGACGACGAACTGGACCGACAGGGCGCCGGCGACCAGGGCCTGATGTTCGGCTACGCGTCCGACGAGACGCCGACGCTGATGCCGCTGCCGATCTTCCTGGCCCACCGCCTGTCCAAGCGGCTCTCGGACGTCCGCAAGAACGGGACCATCCCCTACCTGCGCCCCGACGGCAAGACCCAGGTCACCATCGAGTACGACGGCGACAAGGCGGTCCGCCTCGACACCGTCGTCGTCTCCTCGCAGCACGCCTCCGACATCGACCTGGAGTCCCTGCTCGCTCCCGACATCCGCGAGTTCGTCGTCGAGCCGGAGCTGAAGGCGCTCCTCGACGAGGGCATCAAGATCGACACCGAGAACTACCGCCTGCTGGTGAACCCCACCGGCCGCTTCGAGATCGGCGGCCCCATGGGCGACGCCGGCCTCACCGGCCGCAAGATCATCATCGACACGTACGGCGGCTTCGCCCGCCACGGCGGCGGCGCCTTCTCCGGCAAGGACCCGTCCAAGGTCGACCGTTCCGCGGCGTACGCGATGCGCTGGGTCGCGAAGAACGTCGTCGCCGCCGGCCTGGCCGCGCGCTGCGAGGTCCAGGTCGCCTACGCGATCGGCAAGGCCGAGCCGGTCGGTCTGTTCGTCGAGACCTTCGGCACGCACAAGGTCGACCCGGAGAAGATCGAGAAGGCCATCGACGAGGTCTTCGACCTCCGTCCGGCCGCGATCATCCGCGACCTCGACCTGCTCCGCCCGATCTACGCCCAGACCGCCGCCTACGGCCACTTCGGCCGGGAGCTGCCCGACTTCACGTGGGAGCGCACGGACCGGGTGGAGGCGCTGCGCGAGGCTGCCGGCCTGTAGGACCGGCCACCACGCCCTGCGGTGAGCGAGGCCCGGTGTCCCTTCGGGGCGCCGGGCCTTTCGCGTGCGGGGCGGTGTCCCGGGCGGGCGGGCTCCGCGGTGGGGGCCGTTGTCGGAGGGGTTTGGTAAGAATGCAAGCGTGAGCAGCGAGAACGGGCACGGGGAAGGCGGCGCCGGTGGCGACGGGGCGCCGCCGGAGCAGCTCGCGCTGATCCGGGAGAGCGTGCGCCGGGCCAAGGTGCCGCGGGCGAAGCCGCGGACGTGGCGGGGGGCCGCCCTGGCCGAGGAGCTGCCGGTCGCCCGGGTGCTCGTCGACAAGGGGGTGCTGCACCTCGACCGGTACTTCGACTACGCGGTGCCGGCCGAGCTGGACGCCGACGCCCAGCCCGGCGTGCGCGTGCGGGTCCGGTTCGGCGCCGGGCGCGGGCGGGTGCGCGAGGGACGGCGTGAGGGCGGCGGGCTCGTCGACGGCTTCCTGGTCGAGCGGCTCGCCGAGTCGGACTACGCGGGGCCACTGGCCGCCCTCGCCCAGGTGGTGTCGCCGGAGCGCGTCCTGAGCGCGGAGCTGCTC
This sequence comes from Streptomyces sp. NPDC003247, assembly GCF_042888135.1. Taxonomy (NCBI): domain Bacteria; kingdom Bacillati; phylum Actinomycetota; class Actinomycetes; order Kitasatosporales; family Streptomycetaceae; genus Streptomyces; species Streptomyces sp. NPDC003247. The sequence goes on along the minus strand of NZ_JBIAPF010000008.1, from coordinate 89,512 downwards.
GGGCTGGCGCGGGCCGTCGCCGACCGGTACGCGGGGAGCCTGGCGGACGTGCTCCAACTGGCCGTGCCGCCGCGCAGCGCCCGGGCGGAGCAGCGGCCCTCGCCCGCGCCGCTGCCCCCGCCACCGGCGCCGGAGACCGGGTCCTGGGCCCGCTACGAGCACGGGGCCGCCTTCCTGGGGGCGCTGGCGTCCGGGGCGTCCCCGCGGGCCGTGTGGAACGCGCTGCCGGGGCCGGGGTGGAGCGAGGAGGTGGCTCGGGCCGTCGCCGCGACGCTGGCTTCCGGACGCGGTGCCCTCGTCGTCGTCCCGGACGGGCGGGCCGCCGCCCGGGTGGACGCGGCGCTGACCGGTGTGCTGGGGGAGGGGCGGCACGCGCTCCTCACCGCCGACGCCGGGCCGGAGAAGCGGTACGGGCAGTGGCTCGCCGTGCGACGGGGTGCGGTCCGGGCGGTCGTCGGGACGCGGGCCGCCATGTTCGCCCCGGTGCGCGACCTCGGACTGCTGGTGATCTGGGACGACGGCGACGACAGCCACAGCGAGCAGCACGCGCCGCAGCCGCACGCGCGGGACGTGCTGCTGCTGAGGGCCGCCCAGGACGGGTGCGCCTTCCTGATGGGGGGGTGGAGCTGCACCGTCGAGGGTGCGCAGCTCGTCGAGAGCGGCTGGGCGCGGCCGCTGGTCGCCGCGCGGGAGCAGGTGCGGCGCGCGGCGCCGCTGGTGCGGACCGTGGGGGACCAGGACCTCGCGCGGGACGAGGCCGCCCGCGCGGCCCGGTTGCCGACGCTCGCCTGGCAGGCCGTCCGGGAGGGGCTGCGGCACGGGCCGGTGCTCGTCCAGGTGCCGCGGCGGGGGTACGTGCCGCGGATGGCGTGCGCCGCCTGCCGGGCGCCGGCGCGGTGCCGGCACTGCTCCGGCCCGCTGGAGGCGCGCGACGGCGGCGAGCTGTCGTGCGGGTGGTGCGGGCGGGAGGAGAGCGCCTGGCACTGCCCCGAGTGCGGGGGGTTCCGGCTGCGGGCACAGGTCGTCGGGGCGCGGCGGACCGCCGAGGAGCTGGGGAGGGCGTTCCCCGCCGTCCCCGTGCGCACCTCCGGGCGTGAGCAGGTGCTGGACACCGTGCCGGGGACGCCCGCGCTCGTCGTCAGCACCCCGGGCGCCGAACCCGTCGCCGAGGGCGGCTACGCGGCGGCCCTGCTGCTGGACGGCTGGGCCATGCTCGGGCGGCCCGACCTGCGGGCCGGGGAGGACGCCCTGCGGCGGTGGATCGCGGCCGCCTCGCTGGTCCGGCCGCAGGGGGATGGCGGCACCGTGGTCGTCGTCGCCGAACCGACCCTGCGGCCGGTGCAGGCGCTGGTGCGCTGGGACCCGGTCGGGCACGCGGTGCGGGAACTCGCCGAGCGGGCCGAACTGGGATTCCCGCCGGTGTCCCGGATGGCGGCGGTGGCGGGCACGGGGGAGGCGGTGGCCGCGTTCCTGGGCGCCGTGGAACTGCCCCCGGAGGCCGAGGTGCTGGGGCCCGTTCCACTGCCGGTCACTCCTGCGGGGCGGGCGCGGCGGCCGGGGGCGCCGCCGCCCGGGGAGCAGTGGGAGAGGGCACTGGTCCGGGTGCCGCCGGGGCGGGGGTCCGCACTGGCCTCCGCGCTGAAGACCGCGCAGGCGGCCCGGATGGCCCGGGGAGGGAACGGGGGAGGCGCGTCGGCGGCGGTGTGGGTGCGGATCGATCCGCCCGACATCGGGTGACGGCACGGACGGGGACCGGGCTCGGGGACGGCTCTCGAAGGCGTGCTGCCGTTCTCCCGAGGCGCGCCCGGGTGCGCCGCTGCCCCCTCGGGAGCGGGCGCCGAGAGGGCAGCGGGGACGCGGCGTGCGTCAGCCGTTGCGCGGGCCGGGGAAGGCCGTCGGTCTGGCCTCGTCGCGCAGGGCGGGGCTGCCGGCCGTCGGCTGGGTCGGCATCGAACGGGCCGCGGGGACCGTCGGGACCGCCGGGATGCCGGTGCCCACGCTGACCGTACGGGTTCCCGAGGGCTCCGCCGCTCGGTCGGACTCCGTGGTGGCCTGGGCGGTGGCGCGGCGGGAGCCGTAACGGCGGTGGACGGCCTGCTTGGTGACGCCGAGCGCGGAGCCCACGGCGTCCCACGAGAAGCCGAGCGAGCGGTCGAAGTCGACCGCGGCGGTGACCAGGGTCTCGACACTGTCCCGTAGTTCCTGCGCGAGGCGGACGGTGGGGGCGGGGGCGCGTCCGTAGACGACGAAGCCCGTGGACGGGCCGGAGCGGCGTGGGCGGTAGACGTTGCCCAACTGGGCGGTCAGGGTGCGCAGCGCGTCCACCTGCCGGCGGACCCGCTCGATGTCCCGCACCAGCAAGTGCAGGCTGGCCCGGGCCTGGGCGTCGTGGGTTGCGTGGTCGGCCATGAACAAGCCTCTCGAACCGGCGTTGCGGAGATATGGGGCGGGCCGCCGCGGAGAGCGGTCCGGTGTGGTCAACTCTTTCTTGACCAACGCGGGTTCGCTCCGCTGGTCACGGTGTGGGGGCGTATGGGCATATGCGTACGCCCCCGTCGCGGGGCCCGCGCTGTGCGGCCTCCGGCCTGCGCCGACTCGGTCCCCGGCCTGCGTCGATCGGTCCTCGGCCTGGGCCGACTCGCTCTTCGGTCCGCGCCTGACCCGGTCCCCGTTCGGCGGCGACTCGGTCCTCGGCCCGCGCCGGTCGGTCCCTGTCGGCGGGCCCCGCCTTCGCCGCGTCCGCCGACGCCGACGCCATCGTCCTGCGTCGGCTCGGTCCCGGTCCTGCGTCGGCTCGGTCCCGGTCCCGCGCCGATTCGGTCTCCGCCCCGCGCACGGCGGGCCCGCTCTCCGGCTCCGGGCACCGCACGGGCGGTTCCCCGGCCGGTGCGTTCCCTGGCCGGACCGCTCCCGGGAAGGCCGCTCCCAGATAGGTCGCTCCTGGGAAGGCCACTGCTGGGATGGCCACTCCCGGGAAGGCCGCTCCCGGCGGCGGACGCGTGCCCAGGGGCGTCGCCGGTTCACGTTCCGCTCCCTGGTCATAAACTTGTGCGCTGCCCCGTACCCCGTCCGAGAGGCCCGTGCCCACCCATGAAGCTCGTCTTCGCCGGTACCCCCGAGGTCGCCGTCCCCGCTCTGGACGCCCTGATCGCCTCCGGGCGGCACGAAGTGGCCGCCGTCGTCACACGGCCCGACGCTCCCGCGGGGCGGGGGCGCCGCCTGGTCGCGTCCCCCGTGGCGCAGCGCGCCGAGGAGTCCGGTATCGAGGTGCTGAAGCCGGCCCGGCCGCGGGAGCCGGAGTTCCTGGAGCGGCTGCGGGAGATCGCCCCGGACTGCTGCCCCGTCGTCGCCTACGGCGCCCTGCTGCCCCGGCCGGCCCTCGACATCCCGGCCCACGGCTGGGTCAACCTGCACTTCTCGCTGCTGCCCGCCTGGCGGGGTGCCGCGCCCGTGCAGCACGCCGTCATGGCGGGGGACGGGATCACCGGCGCCTCCACCTTCCTCATCGAGGAGGGGCTGGACTCCGGGCCCGTCTACGGGACGGTGACGGAGGAGGTCCGTCCCACCGACACCAGCGGTGACCTGCTGACCCGGCTGGCGTTCGCGGGCGCCGGGCTGCTCGCCGCCACCATGGACGGCATCGAGGACGGCACGCTGAAGGCCGTACCGCAGCCGACCGACGGCGTCACCCTCGCCCCGAAGATCACCGTCGAGGACGCGCGGGTCGACTGGAGCGCCCCGGCGCTGCGCGTGGACCGGGTGGTGCGCGGATGCACGCCCGCCCCCGGCGCCTGGACCACCTTCCGGGGCGAGCGGCTGAAGCTGGTCCAGGTGCGGCCGTCGCCGGGGCGCGACGACCTCGCCCCCGGCGCGCTCGCCGTCGGCAAGAACAGCGTTCACGTCGGCACCGGGTCGTACGCCGTCGAGCTGCTGTGGGTGCAGGCGCAGGGCAAGAAGCCGATGCGGGCGGCGGACTGGGCCCGCGGGGTGCGCATCGCGGACGGCGAGCACGTCGGGGCGTGACGCTCCCGCACGGCTCCCGGCCCGCCCGACGTAGGCTGAGAGCGTCGTCCTTCCTGCAATCCGGAGCACCTTTTTCGTGAGCGAGCAGCCCCGCCGTCCCCGTTCCCGTCCCGCCGGCAAGCCCTACCGGCGGCCCCAGAAGGACCCCGTCCGCATCCTCGCCTTCGAGGCGCTGCGGGCCGTGGACGAGCGGGACGCGTACGCCAACCTCGTGCTGCCGCCGCTGCTGCGCAAGGCGCGCGAACGCGGGGACTTCGACGGGCGCGACGCCGCGCTCGCCACCGAGCTGGTGTACGGGACGCTGCGGCGGCAGGGGACGTACGACGCGATCATCGCCGCGTGCGTCGACCGCCCCCTGCGGGAGGTCGACCCGCCGGTCCTCGACGTCCTCGGACTCGGCGCGCACCAATTGCTGGGGACCCGGATCCCGAGCCACGCCGCCGTCTCCGCCACCGTCGACCTGGCGCGGGTGGTGCTGGGCGACGGGCGGGCCAAGTTCGTCAACGCCGTGCTGCGCAAGATCGCCCAGCGTGACTTCGACGCGTGGGTCGAGCAGGTCGCCCCGCCCTACGACGACGATCCCGAGGACCACCTCGCCGTCGTCCACGCGCACCCGCGCTGGGTCGTCTCCGCACTGTGGGACTCCCTCGGCGGCGGGCGGGCCGGCATCGAGGACCTGCTGGAGGCCGACAACGAGCGGCCCGAGGTGACGCTGGTCGCCCGGCCGGGCCGGGCCACGGTCGACGAGCTGCTGCGCGAGGAGGCCGCCGAACCGGGGCGCTGGTCGCCGTACGCGGTACGGCTCACCGAGGGCGGCGAGCCGGGCGCCGTCGACGCCGTACGGGAGGGCCGCGCGGGCGTGCAGGACGAGGGGAGCCAGCTCGTGGCGCTCGCGCTCGCCCACGCGCCGCTCGACGGACCCGACGAACGGTGGCTCGACGGCTGTGCGGGCCCCGGGGGCAAGGCCGCGCTGCTGGCGGCCCTCGCGGCCGAGCGGGGCGCCGTGCTGCTCGCCTCCGAGAAGCAGCCGCACCGGGCGGGGCTCGTGGCCCGCGCCCTCGACGGCAATCCGGGGCCGTACCAGGTGATCGCCGCGGACGGGACGCGCCCGCCGTGGCGTCCGGGGGTCTTCGACCGGGTGCTGGTGGACGTGCCCTGCACCGGGCTCGGCGCCCTGCGGCGGCGGCCCGAGGCGCGGTGGCGGCGCCGGCCGGAGGACCTCGACGGCTTCGCGCCGCTCCAGCGCGGGCTGCTGCGGACCGCGCTGGAGTCCGTACGGGTCGGGGGCGTCGTCGGGTACGCCACCTGCTCGCCCCACCTCGCGGAGACCCGGGCCGTGGTCTCCGACCTCCTCAAGCAACACCCGGAGACCGAGCTGATCGACGCCCGGCCCCTGCTGCCGGGCGTGCCGGCGCTGGGTGACGGGCCCGACGTCCAGCTGTGGCCGCACCTGCACGGGACGGACGCGATGTACCTGGCACTGCTGCGCCGCACCGGCTGACCCCCACTCCACCCGACGTCCCCACAGCCCCCGAAGCAAACGCAGCCCTCCACCCACCTCCCCAAGAACCGCCGCGCTCCGGGACGCCATGCGGGCTACCCACACAGCACACGGCACGGCATACCAGGCTCGGGGCGCGGGGAACTGCGCCCCCGGCCCCGGACGGCCCGCGCCGTCGATACGGCCTTCTCCACCCGGGACGGCACGCGGGCTGCCAGCACAGCATGGGGCACGGCGCACCGCCAAGGGGCGCGGGGAACTGCGCGAGCACCCCGGACGGCCCGCGCTGTCCGCCCGACCGCCTCGGTCCGGGACGGGATGAGGGGCGCCCGCACAGCACGGGGCGCGGCGTGCCCGGGCAGGGGGCGCGGGGAACTGCGCGAGCACCCCGGACGGCCCGCGCTGTCCGCACGACCGCCTCGGTCCGGGACGGGATGAGGGGCACCTGCACAGCACGGGGCGCGGCGTGCCCGGGCAGGGGGCGCGGGGAACTGCGCGAGCACCCCGGACGGCCCGCGCTGTCCGCACGACCGCCCCCGTCCGGGACGGGATGAGGGGCACCTGCACATCACAGGGCGCGGCGTACCCGGGCAAGGGGCGCGGGGAACTGCGCAACCGCCCCGGACGGCCCGCGCTGTCCATACGGCCCCCTCCGCCCCGGGACCGATGCCACCCACCCCCGGAGGGCATGGCAGGCTTGGGGCATGGCCGCGCAGATCAACCCCAGCATCCTGTCCGCCGACTTCGCCCGCCTCGCGGACGAGGCCCGGGCGGTGGAGGGAGCCGACTGGCTCCACGTCGACGTCATGGACAACCATTTCGTCCCGAACCTCACCCTCGGCGTCCCGGTCGTAGAGTCACTGGCCCGCGCGACGGACACCCCGCTGGACTGCCATCTGATGATCGAGGCGCCCGATCGGTGGGCCCCGCAGTACGTCGAGGCGGGTGCCTCGTCCGTGACCTTCCACGTCGAGGCGGCCGCCGCGCCCGTGCGACTCGCCCGCGAGATCCGCGCGAAGGGCGCCCGCGCCTCCATGGCGCTCAAGCCCGCGACGCCGATCGAGCCGTACGAGGACCTGCTGCCCGAGCTCGACATGCTGCTGATCATGACGGTCGAACCGGGTTTCGGGGGCCAGGCGTTCCTCGACATCATGCTGCCGAAGATCCGCCGCACCCGCGAGCTGATCAGCAAGCACGGCCTCCAGCTGTGGCTCCAGGTCGACGGCGGCGTCTCGGCCGCGACGATCGAGCAGTGCGCCGACGCGGGCGCGGACGTCTTCGTGGCCGGGTCCGCGGTGTACGGTGCCGAGGACCCGGCGGAGGCGGTCCGCGCCCTGCGCGCACAGGCGGCAGCGGCCACCGCCAAGGCCTCGTGGGCATGCGACCACTGAGCCACAGCTACGTGAACGGCTCTCATCAGGGCTGATCGAGTCCGCCGGATCTGCAAGGATGAACGGCGAATCCAGAGTGTGAACAGCAGTGAGGAGATCGCCGTGTCGGGTATGTCGGCGGGCCGGTCAGCCATGCGGATGGGACCCGCTGAGCTGGTGCAGGCGGCGGCCATGGCCCGCCGCTTCTACCTCGAGGGCAAATCCAAGATCCAGATCGCCGAGGAGTTCGGCGTCAGCCGCTTCAAGGTGGCCAGGGTCCTGGAAACCGCTCTCGAACGGGATCTCGTACGCATCGAGATCCGCGTGCCGGCCGAACTGGACGCCGAGCGCTCGGACGCGCTCCGCGCCCGCTACGGCCTTCGGCACGCCGTCGTGGTCGAGTCCCCGGCCGATGCCGAGGAGACGCCCGACCCGGAGAACCTGGGAGAAGTGGCCGCCGACCTGCTCGGCGAGCTCGTGAACGAAGGTGATGTGCTGGGCCTGGCCTGGGGCCGTTCCACGATCCACATGGCGGCGGCGCTGGACCGGCTGCCGCCCTGCACGGTGGTGCAGCTGACAGGCGTGTACGACGCCGGGACCGCCGAGCGCGGCTCCGTCGAGGCCGTCCGCCGCGCCGCCCAGGTGTCCGGCGGCGACGCCCACCCCATCTACGCGCCGATGCTGCTGCCGGACGCGGCCACCGCGGCCGCGCTGCGGCACCAGACCGGGATCGCCCGGGCCTTCGAGTACTTCGACAAGGTCACGGTCGCCTGCGTCTCCATCGGCTCCTGGGAGCCGGGCATCTCCACGGTGCACGACATGCTCAGCGACGAGGAACGCTCGCACTACGCCTCGCTCGGCGTCGCCGCCGAGATGTCCGCGCACCTCTTCGACGGGGACGGCCGCAGGGTCGGGCGGGACCTGGGCGAGCGGTGCATCACCGTCAAGGCCGACCAGCTCCGCCGTATCCCCGAGGTCGTGGCGATCGCGGGCGGGCAGCGGAAGGCGGCCGCGATCGACGCGGTGCTGCGGTCCGGGCTCGTCACCAGCCTGGTGACGGACACCTCGGCCGCGGACTACCTGATGACGGCCGGATCCCCGCCGAAGCCGGCGCTCAACAGGGCGGACCCGGACGGGTCCTGACGGCGGGTCAGTACCAGGGGGGTCTGTACCGGGAGTCAGTACCGGGGGGTCAGTACCGGGGGCGGCTGCCCTGCCGCCCCCGGACACCGGACAACACGACGCGTTCAGGCGGTGCCGAGATGACGGAACACGTGCTCACGCTCGACCTCGACGGAATCGGCGGCAAGGCGGACCTGATGGACCGCTGCGCCCGAGACCTGGAGCTGCCCGACTGGTTCCCCCGCAACTGGGACGCCCTCGCCGACAGCCTCACCGGCCTCCCGGACCGGCCCGAGTCGGGGCCGGTCCTGGTCGTCGTACGCAACTGGCGGCCGTACGCGAAGGCGCAGCCGGACGAGTGGGAGATCGCGCAGGAGGTGTTCACGTCCGCGGTGGACCAGGCGCCCGCGCTCTCCGTGGTGCTCGCCCTCGGAGGAACCTCCTAAACGCCCCTGAGCTGCTTGGACGTTCTGTCCGGGCACCGCACGGCGGCCGTCATGGGACAATGAAGTACGTGCTTTTCCCCCTGACCGACCTGTCCGGGGGCCACCTCTGACCGACTGGGATGTGCAGCACGTGCGTTTCCTCAACGACATCCAGCCCGCCTACGACCTGACGTACGACGACGTCTTCATGGTGCCGAGCCGCAGCGCGGTCGGATCGCGTCAGGGCGTGGACCTCAGCTCCCCGGACGGCACGGGCACCACCATCCCGCTGGTCGTCGCCAACATGACCGCCGTCGCCGGCCGCCGCATGGCCGAGACCGTGGCCCGGCGCGGCGGACTCGTGGTGATCCCCCAGGACATCCCGATCGACGTCGTCACCGACGTCATCTCCTGGGTCAAGAGCCGCCACCTCGTGCTGGACACCCCGATCGTGCTCGCCCCGCACCAGACCGTCGCCGACGCGCTGGCCCTGCTGCCCAAGCGGGCGCACGAAGCGGGCGTCGTGGTGGACGAGCACCACCGGCCGGTCGGCGTCGTCACCGACCGGGACCTCACCGGCGTCGACCGCTTCACCCAGCTCTCCGAGGTCATGTCCCGGGACCTGCTGCTCATCGACGCGGACATAGAACCGCGCGAGGCCTTCAATAAGCTCGACGCGGCCAACCGGCGCTACGCCCCCGCCGTCGACGCGGACGGCAGGCTGGCCGGCATCCTCACCCGCAAGGGCGCCCTGCGCGCCACGCTGTACACGCCGGCCACCGACGAGCGGGGCCGGCTGCGGATCGCCGCCGCCGTCGGCATCAACGGCGACTTCGCGGCCAAGGCCAAGCTGCTGCTCGACGCGGGCGTCGACACGCTCGTCATCGACACCGCGCACGGCCACCAGGAGTCGATGATCAACGCGATCAGGCTGGTCCGCGACCTCGACCCGCGGGTCCCGATCGTCGCCGGCAACATCGTCTCCGCCGAGGGCGTCAAGGACCTGATCGACGCGGGCGCCGACATCATCAAGGTCGGCGTCGGCCCCGGCGCCATGTGCACCACCCGCATGATGACCGGCGTCGGCCGTCCCCAGTTCTCCGCCGTCCTGGAGTGCGCCGCCGAGGCCCGCAGGTACGGCAGGCACGTGTGGGCCGACGGCGGTGTCCGGCACCCCCGCGACGTCGCCATGGCCCTCGCGGCCGGCGCGTCCAACGTGATGATCGGCTCGTGGTTCGCCGGCACGTACGAGTCGCCGGGCGACCTCCAGCACGACGCGAGCGGCCGTGCCTACAAGGAGTCGTTCGGCATGGCGTCGGCGCGCGCCGTGCGCAACCGCACGTCCGAGGAGTCGGCGTACGACCGCGCCCGCAAGGGACTGTTCGAGGAGGGCATCTCCACCTCCCGGATGTTCCTCGACCCGGACCGCCCCGGCGTCGAGGACCTCATCGACTCGATCATCGCGGGCGTCCGCTCCTCCTGCACCTACGCCGGCGCCGCCTCCCTGGAGGAGTTCGCCGAGAAGGCCATCGTCGGCATCCAGAGCGCCGCCGGCTACGCGGAGGGCAAGCCGCTGCACGCCAGCTGGTAGCCCCACCGCGAGAGCCGCGAGAGCCGCGAGAGCCGCGAGAGCCGGGCGGGCCGGGCGGGCCGGGCTGTCCGACGGCTGCGGGCCCGCTGTGGCCGGTCGCGCAGTTCCCCGCGCCCCTGGCGGGGCGCACGCGGTCGGCCCGCAACGAACACGCGCCCGCGGCGCGATGGACGCAACAATCTTGCGTGTACGTGCAAGGTTGCTGCATTACGCCCGCGATGCCCCGGCTCGTAGGGTCATGCGCTGTACGTGGCGTGGCGGGGACCCCGCTCGGTGGGTCCCTGCCCAGGCAGGTGTGTCCCCGGTCCCCCTCGCGTCGAGAGGCAGCGACGAAGGAGTCAGCGCGTGCTCGACCAAGGCGCACCCCCGAAGGACCGCACCCAGGCCGCCCCGCCGTCCCCGGGGCTCGGTGCGCGCCTCATGCGGCGCAAGCCCGTGGAGCGCCTGGTCGCCGAGGGGGGCCAGGGCGAGGGAGGGGCCCTCAGGCGCTCCCTGGGACTGTGGCAGCTCACCATGATCAGCATCGGCGCGACGCTCGGCACGGGCATCTTCGTCGTCCTCGGGGAGGCGGTGCCGAAGGCCGGCCCGGCCGTCACCCTCTCCTTCGTGATCGCCGGACTCACGGCGCTCTTCTCGGCCCTCTCCTACGCCGAGCTGGCCGGCACCATCCCGGTCTCCGGCTCCTCGTACTCGTACGCGTACGCGACGATGGGCGAGCTGATCGCCTGGGTGTGCGGCTGGTGCCTGGTCCTGGAGTACGGCGTGTCGGTGGCCGCCGTGGCCGTCGGCTGGGGCGAGTACCTCAACGAACTCCTCGACGGGACCGTCGGCGTCACCGTCCCGGACGCGCTGTCCGCCCCGCCCGGCGACGGAGGCGTCTTCAACCTGCCCGCGCTGATCGTCGTCCTCCTCGCGATGGCCTTCCTGCTCGGCGGGGCCCGTGAGTCCGCCCGCGCCAACACCGTCATGGTCGTCGTGAAGATCGCCGCGCTGGTGCTGTTCTGCGCGATCGGCGTCCAGGGCTTCCGCTCCGGCAACTACGAGAACTTCATGCCGCTCGGCATGACGGGCGTCAGCGCCGCCGGGGCGACGCTCTTCTTCTCGTACATCGGCTTCGACGCCGCCTCCACCGCCGGGGAGGAGGCGAAGAACGCCCAGCGCGACCTGCCCCGCGCGATCATGCTGTCGCTCGTCATCGTGACGGCGCTGTACGTCCTCGTCGCCGCCGTCGCCGTCGGCGCCCGCCCCTGGGAGGGCTTCGCCGACTCCGAGGCCGCGCTCGCCCAGATCATGCGCGAGGTCACCGGACAGACGTTCTGGGGCACGCTGCTCGCGTTCTGCGCCGTCATCGCCATCGCCAGCGTCGTCCTGACCGTGCTCTACGGCCAGACCCGCATCCTGTTCGCCATGTCCCGGGACGGGCTCGTGCCCAAGGTGTTCTCCCGCGTCCACCCCAGGACCGGCGCACCCCGCGCCAACACGCTGATCGTGTCCCTGTTCTGCGGTGTCCTGGCCGCCGCCGTCCCGCTCGGCCGGCTCGCCGACGCCACCAGCATCGGCACCCTCTTCGCGTTCGCGCTGGTCAACGTGGCCGTCGTGGTGCTGCGCCGGACCCGGCCCGAGATGCCCCGCACCTTCCGCGTGCCGCTGTCGCCGGTGCTGCCCGCGCTCGGCTTCGCCTTCTGCGTGTGGATGACGGCCAGCCTGTCCGCCGTCACCTGGGTGGTCTTCGGGGTCTGGATGGCGGTGGGGCTCGTGGTCTACTTCCTGTACGGCCACCGCCGCTCCCGACTCGCCCCGTCCGAAGTGAAGTGAACCCCCCGCAGTGCTGAACGACCTCGACGAACGCATCGTGCACGCCCTGGCCGAGGACGCCCGCCGCTCCTACGCCGACATCGGTCAGCTCGTCGGCCTGTCCGCGCCCGCCGTCAAACGGCGGGTGGACCGGCTGCGCGCCAGCGGCGCCATCACCGGGTTCACGGTGCGCGTCGACCCGGCGGCCCTCGGCTGGGAGACCGAGGGGTTCGTCGAGATCCACTGCCGCCGCAACACCTCGCCGGAGACCATCCAGCGGGGCCTGGAGCGCTACCAGGAGGTCGTCGCCGCCTCCACCGTCACCGGGGAGGCGGACGCGATCGCCCAGGTCTTCGCCGCCGACATGCGCCACTTCGAGCGGGTGCTGGAGCGGATCGCCGGGGAGCCGTTCGTGGAGCGCACGAAGTCCGTGCTGGTGCTCTCCCCGCTGCTCCGCCGCTTCTCGTCGGGCTCGCCCGCCTAGATCACTCGGCGGGTTCGCCGGCCTGGATCCCTCGGCGGGCTCGCCCGCCTGGATCACTCACCCGCCGGGATCGGCGGCTTCGGCCTGACGTCGCCCGATCGCAGGCCTTCGGCCCGGCAGCGCCTGATCACAGGCCCTCCGCCCGGCGGCCGATCGACGACAGCAGCCGTCCGGTGAGGACGGCGTGCGCGCCCGTGCGGATGACGAGCAGCCGGTAGAGGGCGCCGCCCGGGCCGGGGAACCTGGCCCGGGTCTCCGCCCGCAGCCGGGTGCGGCCCGCGCCGGCCTCGTCGAGGCGGAAGACCAGGGCGTACGTCGAGAAGTGGTGCCGCCCCGTCAGGACCAGCTCCCGGACCGGGGTCGCGGAGTCCACCCGGAAACCGGGCCACACCGAGCCCTCGGCCGGCGGCCGGGGACCGGACGCCGTCCGGTGCGGGCAGCCCACCAGGCGCGCGTACCCGGACCCGAAGGCCCCGTCCAGGACATCGCCGACGGCGCGCCAGACGGCGTCGGCGTCCGCCGCGACGAGCTCCGTCCGCTCGTCGACGTACGGCAGCGCGGTGATCTCCATCGAGTCCTCGTTCCGCTGCGTGGCGGGACCTGCCCCGCCTACCATCAGATCCATGACCTGGCGACATTGATACACCCGCCGTGCCTCCCGAGGGCCGCCCCGGACGCCGTACCCCCGACGTCCGAACCGCCCGCCCGGGAAGGCCCCATGACACTCTCACCCGCGCCCGTGCCCGCCACCGGCGTCCGCCGGCTGACGGCCACGCTGTACGGCTACGCGTTCCTCGACGACTTCGTGCCGCTCTACCCGGTGTACGCGCTGCTCTTCGCCCACACCGGCCTCGCGCTCTGGCAGATCTCCTCCCTCTTCGCCCTCTGGTCGATCACCGGCGTACTGCTGGAGCTCCCCTCCGGCGTCTGGGCCGACGCCGTCTCGCGCCGGCTGCTGCTGTGGCTCGGCCCGTCGCTCACCGCCGTCGGCTTCGCCCTGTGGGTGGCCGTCCCCTCGTACGGGGCCTTCGCCCTCGGCTTCGTCCTGTGGGGCGCGGGCGGGGCGCTCGCCTCCGGGGCGCTGGAGGCGCTGGTGTACGACGAGCTGGACCGGCTGGGCGCCGCCGACCGGTACGCGCGGGTCATGGGCCGCTCGCGCGCGGCACGACTGCTCGCCACCCTGGGCTCGGCGGGACTCGCCGGCCCCGTCCTGGCGGCGGGCGGCCACGCGGCCGTCGGCGCGGCGAGCGTCGCGGCCTGTCTGCTGGCCGCGGCGACGGCGGCCCGGTTCCCGGAGCACCGGACGCGGCCGGGGGCCGGCGCGGACGGCTGGGCGACGACCCTGCGCACCGGGCTCGCCGCAGTCCGCCGGGACCGTTCCGTACGCGGCGCCCTCCTGCTGGTCCCCGCCGTGGCCGCCGTGTGGGGAGCGCTCGACGAGTACACGCCCCTGCTCGTCCGCGACCTCGGGGTGGCGGAGGCGACGGTGCCGCACCTGGTCCTGCTGATCTGGGGCGGGGTCACGGTCGCGAGCCTGCTGACCGGACCGGCCGAACGCCTCGGCACGAACGGCCTCGCGGCCCTGCTGGCGGGCTCCGCAGTCGCCCTGGCCGCGGGAGCCCTGGCCGGGAGCCCGGCCGGCATCGCCCTGGTCGGCCTCGCCTTCGGCGGCTTCCAGCTCGCCGAGGTCCTCGCCGACGTCCGGCTCCAGCACCGCCTCGACGCGTCCCGCCGGGCCACCCTCACCTCCGTCGCCGGCCTGGGCACCGAACTGGTCACGGTCGCCACGTTCGGCGCGTACGCGGTGCTCGGCGCACGAGCCGCCCACAGCACGGTCTTCGCGGTGCTGGCGGTGCCCTACCTCGTGACGGCACTGGTCCTGCGCGGCCGCCGCTGAGCCCGTGCAACGAATCGCCGCCGGCCCGCCGCCGCACGCAACGAACCGCTCACCGGAGCGCAACGGCTGCTCCTTGTCCGCCCTGGTCAGGCGCCCGTACCGTCTACGTGGCCCCCCGAACCCCCCTCCGTACCGGTGAGGAAACACCCATGCGCACCGCCCTGCTCCAGAGCTCCGGCCGCCCCGGCTCGGTCGCCGGGAACCTCCAGGTTCTCGACGAGGCCGCGGGCCGGGCCGCCGCCGCGGGTGCCGGGCTGCTCGTCGCGCCGGAGATGTTCCTCACCGGGTACGCGATCGGCGACGACATCGCCCGCCTCGCCGAGCCCGCCGACGGCGACTCCGCGGACGCGGTCGCGGACATCGCGTCCCGCCACGGGCTGGCGCTCGCCTACGGCTATCCCGAGCGGGACGGCGGGACGGTCTACAACGCCGTCCAGCTGATCTCCGCCGACGGCACCCGCCTGGCCGGCTACCGCAAGACCCACCTCTTCGGCTGCTTCGAACGCGACCACTTCACGCCGGGCGGGCAGCCGGTCGTCCAGGCCGAGCTGAACGGCCTCACCGTCGGCCTGGTGATCTGCTACGACGTCGAGTTCCCGGAGAACGTCCGCGCCCACGCCCTGGCCGGCACGGACCTGCTGGTGGTGCCGACGGCGCAGATGCACCCCTTCCAGTTCGTCGCCGAGTCGGTGATCCCGGTGCGCGCCTTCGAGAACCAGATGTACGTCGCGTACGTCAACCGGGTCGGCGTGGAGGGCGAGTTCGAGTTCGTCGGACTCTCCACCCTGGCCGGTCCCGACGGGGTCGCCCGCGCCCGCGCCGGACGCGGTGAGGAACTGGTCCTCGCCGACGCCGACCCCGCGTTCCTCGCCGCCTCCCGCGAGGCGAACCCCTACCTGCTGGACCGCCGCCCCGGCCTCTACGGGTCCCTGGTCCGAACCCCCGTTCCCTCTGAGCCTCTTCCCGTGCCGCAAGGAGTCCGTACCCCATGACGTCCACCGTGCCCAACGCCGTAGAGCACGCCGACGAGCGGCAGCCGCCGATCACCATGTTCGGCCCGGACTTCCCGTACGCCTACGACGACTTCCTCGCCCACCCGGCCGGGCTCGGCCAGGTGCCGGCGACCGAGCACGGCACCGAGGTCGCGGTCGTCGGCGGCGGCCTGTCCGGGATCGTGGCCGCGTACGAGCTGATGAAGATGGGCCTGAGGCCCGTGGTCTACGAGGCCGACCGGATCGGCGGCCGGCTGCGGACCGTCGGCTTCGAGGGCTGCGACCCGTCCCTGACCGCCGAGATGGGCGCCATGCGCTTCCCGCCGTCGTCCACGGCGCTCCAGCACTACATCGACCTGGTGGGCCTTCGGACCCGGCCCTTCCCCAACCCGCTCGCCGAGGCGACCCCGTCGACCGTCGTCGACCTCAAGGGCGAGACCCACTACGCCGAGACGCCCGACGACCTCCCGCAGGTCTACCGCGACGTCGCCGACGCCTGGAAGCGGTGCCTCGAAGAGGGCGCCGACTTCTCCGACATGAACCGCGCCCTGCGCGAGCGGGACGTGCCGCGCATCCGGGAGATCTGGGCGAGGCTCGTCGAGAAGCTCGACAACCAGACCTTCTACGGCTTCCTCTGCGACTCCGAGGCCTTCCGCTCCTTCCGCCACCGCGAGATCTTCGGCCAGGTCGGCTTCGGCACGGGCGGCTGGGACACCGACTTCCCGAACTCGATCCTGGAGATCCTGCGGGTCGTCTACACCGAGGCCGACGACCACCACCGCGGCATCGTCGGCGGCTCCCAGCAGCTCCCGCTGCGCCTGTGGGAGCGCGAGCCGGAGAAGATCGTGCACTGGCCGTACGGCACCTCGCTGGCCGCGCTGCACGAGGGCGGCGAGCCCCGCCCGGCGGTGACCCGGCTGAACCGCACCGCGGGCAACGGGATCACGGTGACCGACGCGAACGGCGACATCCGCACCTACCGGGCGGCCGTCTTCACCGCCCAGTCGTGGATGCTGCTGTCGAAGATCGCCTGCGACGACTCGCTCTTCCCGATCGACCACTGGACCGCGATCGAGCGGACCCACTACATGGAGAGCTCCAAGCTCTTCGTGCCGGTGGACCGGCCGTTCTGGCGGGACGAGGCCGTCGACGACAGCGGGAACCCGACCGGGCGTGACGTGATGTCGATGACGCTCACCGACCGCATGACCCGCGGCACCTACCTGCTCGACGACGGTCCCGACAGGCCGGCCGTGATCTGCCTGTCGTACACCTGGTGCGACGACAGCCTGAAGTGGCTGCCGCTGTCCGCGAACGAGCGGATGGAGGTCATGCTGAAGTCGCTCGGCGAGATCTACCCGAACGTCGACATCAGGAAGCACGTCATCGGCAACCCGGTGACGGTCTCCTGGGAGAACGAGCCCTACTTCATGGGGGCGTTCAAGGCCAACCTGCCCGGCCACTACCGCTACCAGCGGCGCCTGTTCACCCACTTCATGCAGGACCGGCTGCCCGAGGACAAGCGGGGCGTCTTCCTCGCCGGCGACGACATCTCCTGGACGGCCGGCTGGGCCGAGGGCGCCGTGCAGACCGCGCTGAACGCCGTCTGGGGGGTCATGCACCACTTCGGCGGATCGACGGACGCGGCCAACCCGGGGCCCGGCGACGTGTTCGACGCGATCGCGCCGGTGGAACTGCCGGAGGACTGACGGCGGTCACTCCGGCCAGGCGGGCAGCGGCGTCAGCAGCATGCGGCCCGCGAAGCCGACCGCCGCGTCGAGGCGGTCGGTGAACTCCTCGGCGAGGTCCGGGAGCCGGCGCAGCGCCCACAGGGCGCGGGCCGCGGACCAGGTGGCGTCGCGGGCCCGCTCCAGGCTCCAGGCGCCGACGAGGTGGGTGAGCGGGTCCGCGATCTGGAGCAGGTCGGGGCCCGGCATCAGCTCTTCGCGGATGCGCTCCTCCAGCGCGACGAGGAGATCGCCCACGCGGTCGAACTCGTCCTCCAGGTCGGCCGGTTCGCAGCCGAGGCTACGACAGGCGTCCACGACGGCGAGCGCGAGGTCGTGGCCGATGTGCGCGTTGATGCCCGCGAGCGCGAACTGAAGCGGCCGTACGCCGGGATGGCGGCGGAGCTGGAACAGCGGGCGCCAGCAGGCCGGCGGACGACGGTCACCGGCGGCCGCGTCCACGGCCGTGAGGTAGCGCTCCGCGAAGCGGACGTCCAGCGTGATCGCGGCCCGCGCGTCCGGGAACCGGCCCGCCTCGATCCGCCGGCCGACCTCCTCGGTGACGGCGAGGTAGACCCGGTTGAAGACCGCGACCCCGTCCCGGGCCGGCAGGGCGGCGTCGAGGGCGCGCATCCGGCGGAGCACCCCGCCGAGGGCGGTGCCGGGAGCGTCCAGGGGTGGGGCGAACTGTTCCGAGTGCGGCATGGGGGAAGGGTGGCAGCCCTAGGCTGGCCCGCGGGCCGACGGCACCGGTGCTTCCCCGGAACGGGGGAACGCGGCCGTCGCGCGGGAGGGGGAACAGCACGTGCGGTACTCGCGTGACGGGAAGGCCGTCCGGCGGGGCGTCATGGTGGCCGTCGCCTCGGCGGTGGTCGCCCTGGCCACGGCGGCCGGAATGGTCACGGCGCTGGGCGACGCCGGTGACGGGGGCGGCGGACGGGACGCCGAACGGGCCCGGCCCCGGGCCGCCGCCCGCGCGTCGACTCCGTCATCGGCGTCGTCCTCGCCGGTGTCCTCGCCCACGGTGTCCCGCTCCGGCTCGCCGTCCGCGCCGGTGCGGACCCCGGCCCCGGCGGTGCGGACGACGGCGCCCTCGGCCGCCGCCGCGGGCGGGCAGCGGCGGACCGCCGGCCTGTACGTCCACCCGGACTCCCAGGTCCGGGACTGGCTCCGGGCCCACCCCGGCGACGCGCGCCGGTCCGTCATCGAGTCCCGCGTCGCGAGCCGGCCGGCCGCGGTGTGGTTCGCCGACTACGTGCCCGCGACGATCACCTCCCGCGTCCGTGCGGTCACCTCGGGGGCGGCCGCCCAGGGCCGGGTGCCGGTCCTGGTGCCGTACGCGATCCCGGACCGCGACTGCGGCGGGGCCTCCGACGGAGGGGCGCCCGACCTCGGCGCCTACGGCGCCTGGATCGACCGGTTCGCCGCCGGGCTCGGCTCGGGGGAGGTCGTGGTGATCCTGGAGCCCGACTCGATCGCCCAGACCGACTGCCTGTCCGAGGAGCGGCGGGCCGCCCGGTTCGCCGCGCTGGCCCGGGCCGGCCGCGTCCTGAAGGCGGCGAACCCGAGGGCGCGCGTCTACTACGACGCCGGCCACTCGCACTGGCACGACCCCGCGCACCAGGCCGCCCTGCTGCACCGGGCCGGAGCCGGCTCCGCCGCCTCGGCGGGGATCTTCAGCAACGTCTCCAACTTCCGCGCCACGGCCGACGAGATCGCCTACGACCGGCGGGTCCTCGACGCGCTCGGCGCCCTGGGCGGGCGCCGGGACCTGGGCGCCGTGGTCGACACCAGCCGCAACGGCAACGGCCCGCCCGCCGACGGCCGGTGGTGCGACCCCGACGGCCGCAGGATCGGCCGGGCCCCCACCCTCGCCACCGGCGAGGCCCGCGTCGACGCCTACCTGTGGGTGAAGCTCCCCGGCGAGTCCGACGGCTGCAAGGGGGCGCCGGGCACCTTCAGCCCGTCGTACGCCTACGAACTCGCCCGCTGACCGCCGCCCGGCCGGCTCTGCGGCAGGTCCTCGGTGTCGTACGACGACGTGCCCTCGTCCAGCAGGGGCTCCTGCGGCTTGAGATGTGCGGGGGCGAAGGCGCGCAGGGAGTGGTAGCCGGTGATGACGACGAGGGTGCCGAGGGCGATGCCGCTGAGGGAGAAGGTGTCGGTGAACTCCATCGTGACGTTGCCGACGCCGATGATGATGCCCGCGGCGGCGGGGACCAGGTTGAGCGGGTTGCGCAGGTCGACCCCCGCGGTGATCCAGATCTGCGCGCCGAGCAGGCCGATCATGCCGTACAGGATGACGGTGATGCCGCCGAGGACTCCGCCGGGGATCGCGGCCACCACCGCGCCGAACTTGGGGCACACACCGAACAGCAGCGCGAAGCCGGCGGCGGCCCAGTAGGCGGCGGTGGAGTAGACCCGGGTCGCGGCCATCACGCCGATGTTCTCGGAGTACGTGGTGTTGGGCGGGCCGCCGACCGCGGTGGACAGCACCGAGCCGACGCCGTCGGCCGCGATCGCCGTGCCCAGCTTGTCGTCGAGCCGCTTGCCGGTCATCTCGCCGACCGCCTTGACGTGTCCCGCGTTCTCCGCGACCAGGGCGATGACGACCGGGAGCGCGACCAGGATCGCCGACCACTCGAAGGACGGGCCGTGGAAGGAGGGCAGGCCGATCCAGTCGGCCCGGTCGACGCCGGAGAGGTCGAGCCGCCAGTGGTCGGTGACCTTGCCGCTCGCGTCCGCGGCGTGGATCCGGCCGAAGACCTGGTCGAACAGCCAGGAGATGCCGTAGCCGAAGACCAGGCCCAGGAAGATCGCGATGCGGGACCAGAAACCCCGCAGGCAGACCACGGCCAGACCGGTGAACAGCATGACCAGCAGGGCCGTCCACTGGTCCTGCGGCCAGTAGGTGCTGGCGGTGACCGGGGCGAGGTTGAAGCCGATCAGCATCACCACCGCGCCCGTCACGATCGGCGGCATCGCGGCGTGGATGATCCGCGCGCCGAAGCGCTGCACGGCCAGCCCCACCAGGAACAGGGCCACTCCGACGACCAGGACCGCGCCGGTGACGGTGGCGCTCGTGCCGCCCTGCGCGCGGATGACGGCGGCGACGCCCACGAAGGACAGGGAGCAGCCGAGGTAGCTGGGCACCCGGCCGCGGGTGGCGAGGAGGAAGATGACGGTCGCGACGCCCGACATCATGATCGCCAGGTTGGGGTCGAGGCCCATCAGGACGGGTGCGACGAAACTCGCCCCGAACATGGCCACCACGTGCTGTGCGCCGAGTCCGACCGTACGGGGCCAGGAGAGCCGTTCGTCGGGGCGGACGACCGCGCCGGGCGCCGGCGTGCGTCCGTCGCCGTGCAGTTTCCAGCGGACGCCAAGATCCATGGTGCGGTTTCGCTTTCGTTCGTATGGTGCGGGTGCGCGGCCATTGTCGCGTGAAAACGGAGGGTGAGCGGCCGCTTAGGATGAGGACGGTTGTCCCGTACACCCATCCGTCCCCGCCGTCCCGCACCTCAGGAGCCCCACCCGTGACCGCCGAAGCCCCGACCGCCCCCGCCCTGTCGTACGGCCGGTTGGTCCCCGTCACCGTCCACTTCGACGACCTGGACGCGCTCGGACTGCTGCACAACGCCCGCTACCCGCTGCTGGTCGAGCGCGCCTGGACCGAGCTGTGGCAGGGCCACGGGGTGCGCTTCGAGGGCGACTGGGCCGCGGCCGGGGACGCCTGCAACGCGGTCAGGGAACTGCGCGTCACCTACGAGGCCCCGGTGACCCGGCCGGGCGCGTACGCCGTCCACCTGTGGCTGGAGCGGCTCGGCACCACCGGCCTGACCTACGGCTTCCGGTTCTGCTCGCCCGACGGCGCGGTGACGTACGCCCACGGCACCCGGGTCCTCGTCCGGCTGGACGCGGCGACCATGCGCCCGGCGCCGTGGAGCGCGAGGCTCAGGACCGCGGGCCGGGAACTGCTGCGTCCGGCCGGCTGACCCGCGGCCGGTCGCGCTCGCCCGCGCGCAGGACCCCGGCGAAGACCACCAGCCCGGCGGCCAGCGTCGTCACCAGCGCGAACGACACCGTCAGACTGGTCGCCTGGGCCAGCCCGCCGATGGCGCTCGGCGCGATCAGTCCCGAGGTGTAGGTGATCGTGGCGACGCCCGCGATGGCCTGACTCGGGTTGGGGCCGCTGCGGCCCGCCGCCGCGAAGCAGAGCGGGACGACGACGGCGATCCCCAGGCCCATGAGCGCGAACCCGCCGATCGCGACGGCGGGATGGCCCGCCAGGACGATGAGCAGGCCGCCCGCGACGCCGAGGACGCCACCGGCGCGGACCGTCCGCACGGCCCCGTACCGGTCCACGACCCGGTCGCCGGCGATCCGCGCGAGCGCCATGGTGAGCGTGAAGCCCGTCGTGCACGCGGCGGCGAGCCCGGCCGAGGAGTCGAGCCGGTCGCGCAGGTAGACCGCCGACCAGTCCAGGCTCGCGCCCTCCGCGAACACCGCGCAGAAGCCCACGGCACCGATGAGCAGCGCCGACCTCGGCGGCAGGGCGAACCGCGGAGGCGGCTCCTCGTCCTCGGCGGGTTGCAGGTCGAGCACCCAGCCGCACGCCGCCACCCCCACCGCGGTCAGTACCGCCGCCGCCAGCAGGTGGTGCAGGCGGGCGTCCGAGCCGAGGTGCGCGGCGAGCGTCCCGCCGGCCGAGCCGAGCAGGGCGCCCGCGCTCCACATGCCGTGCAGACCGGACATGATCGACCGGCCGAGGCGGTTCTCGACCTCCACGCCGAGCGCGTTCATCGCCACGTCGGCCATGCCCGCCGCCGCGCCGTAGGTGAACAGGGCCAGGCACAGGGTCGCCAGGTTCGGCGCGAGGGACGGCAGGACCAGGGACAGCGTCCACAGGGCGATCAGTCCGCGCAGCGCGTTGCGGGCGCCGAACCGGTGGCTGACGCGGCCGGCGAGCGGCATCGCCACCGACGCGCCGAACGCGGGGAAGGCGAGCGCGAGGCCGAGCTGACCGGCGCTGACCGAGGCGTGGTCCTGGATCCACGGCACCCGGGTGGCGAACGAGCCGGTGACCGCGCCGTGCACGGTGAACACGGCGGCCACGGCGTACCGGGCCCGCCTCACCTCGGGTCGGCCCTTCACGTCGCTCATCCTCCACCCTCCCTGATCCCCACTGGAGCCGTAAACTATCAGGAACCCTGCCTGATAAATAGGGGGGTCGTCCGGCGTGACGTCCCGGCGCCCCGTGGGAGGATTCGCCGCATGCCCGCATCCCCGAGCACCGCCCGGGCCATCAACGACCGGCTCGCCCTGCGGTTGATGCAGGAGCGGGGCCCGCTGACGGCAGGGCAGCTCAAGCAGCTCACCGGCCTGTCCCGGCCCACCGTCGCGGACCTCGTCGAACGCCTCACCGCCTCCGGCCTGATCGAGGTCGCCGGCGAGGCCGGCGAACAGCGCCGCGGCCCGAACGCCAAGCTCTACGGCATCGTCGCCGACCGCGCCCACCTCGCCGCCCTGGACGTGCGCACCGAGGGCGTCGCGGTCCTCGTGTCCGACCTGGTCGGCCGGGTACGCGCCGAGGCGTCCGTCCCGATCGGCGGCGACACCGGCACGGGTCCCGCCGTGGAGCAGGCGGTGACGCTGGTCGAGCGGGCGGTCAAGGAGGCCGGCGCCGACCGGCTGCACACCGTCGGCATCGGCGCGCCCGGCCTGATCGACCCCGCCGGCGGCGAACTGCGCGACTCCCGCGGCCTGCCCGCCTGGCACCGCCGCCTGGTCGCCGCCCTCCAGGAGCGGCTGCCCGGGGCCCGCGTCAGCATCGAGAACGAGACCAATCTCGCCGCCCTCGCCGAACAGCGCGAGGGCGCCGCCCGTGACCGCGACACCTTCGCCCTGCTCTGGCTCGGTCACGGCACGGGCGGCGCCGTCGTCCTCGACGGCACCCTGCGCCGGGGCGCCTCCGGCGGCACCGGGGAGATCGGCTTCCTCCCCGTACCCGGCACGGGCGGCCTGCCCTCGGCGACGGACAGCGAGGGCGGCTTCCACTCCCTGGCCGGATCGGCGGCGATCGTCGCGCTGGCGGGGGAGCACGGACTGGACACGCGGCCCGAGGGCAGCGAACCGGCGGGGGCCGCAGTGGTACGGGCCGCGGTACGGGCGGTGGGCGAGGCCCGGGGCGGCGGGGCCGATCGCGGGGACGGCGGGCGTCCCGCTCCGCCCCCCGCGGCCGTGCGGCCGGAGGTGCCCGCCCGTGCGGCGGCCGGCTTCCTCGACGCGCTCGCCGACCGTCTGGCCCTGGGGGCCGCTTGTGTCGTCGCCGTCCTCGACCCCGGGTGCGTCGTCCTCGGGGGCGAGATCGGACAGGCCGGCGGGCGGGCGCTCGCGAGCCGGGTGGAGGAGCGGCTGAGGCGGATGACCCCGCTGCCGACCGAGGTACGGCCGAGCGGCCTGGGCGGGGGCGCGGTGCTGCGCGGTGCGCTCCTCACGGCCAGGCAGTCCGCCCAGGAGGAACTGTTCGGCACGCCGTGAGGGGCGAGTCGTCGGCGGCGCTGACGGGCAGGCCACGTGGGGCGTTGGAGGGGAGGCCATGTGGAGACCCGGCGGCGGGCAAGGGCCGTCGTCACCGCCGCCGGGCCGGTCCCGAGGAGGGGGCGGCAGGTCCGCGCGGACGTGGTGCGGACCCTGGAGGACCCTAGAGAGGACTAGACCAGTGCGTCAATGGGTATGGACCAATCTCAAGTCCGCCCGCCCGGCCGGTGGTTGGAGGCGCTCCCGGCCGTCCGTGACGTCCGCTTCTGCGGCCTGTGAGCCACCCCACACCGCCCGCCCCTCTGGACGGCGATCGGGCGTGGCACACTGACCCTGTACCTAAAGCAGCGCACTCCGGGGTCGGTGAAATTCCGAACCGGCGGTTACAGTCCGCGACCCGGCCGCTTCCAGCGGCCGGTTGACCAGGTGAAATTCCTGGACCGACGGTTAAAGTCCGGATGGGAGGCAGTGCGCGGCGGGCGGGCATTCGTGCGCGCCGCCGTCTGTGCTCGTTCCAGTGGGACGAGTCCGTCCGGCGTCGCTCCCGGTGTCGTCGCCCGTACGTTCTGTCGTCATCGACAGGCCCCGGAGTCCGTGCCCCAATGAGGCAGGAGGACCCGGGAAGTGTTCACCGGAATCGTCGAAGAGCTGGGTGAGGTCACCGCCGTCGAGAACCTCGGCGACGCCTCCCGCTTCCGGCTGCGCGGACCCGTCGTCACCGAGGGCGCGAAGCACGGCGACTCCATCGCCGTGAACGGGGTCTGTCTCACCGTCGTCGACCACGAGGGCGACGAGTTCACCGCCGACGTCATGGCGGAGACCCTCAAGCGATCGAGCCTCGGTGCCCTCGGCGTCGGCGCCCGCGTCAACCTCGAACGGCCCACCGCCGTCGGCGCCCGCCTCGGCGGCCACATCGTGCAGGGCCACGTCGACGGCACCGGCCGGGTGCTGGAGCGCACGCCGTCCGAACACTGGGAGATCGTCAGGATCTCGCTCCCGGCCGACCTCTCCCGGTACGTCGTCGAGAAGGGCTCCATCACCGTCGACGGCATCAGCCTCACCGTCGTCGACGCCGGCGCCGACCACTTCACCGTCAGCCTCATCCCCACCACCCTCGCGCTGACCACCCTCGGCCTCAAGCAGCCCGGCGACCCGGTCAACCTCGAGGTCGACGTCGTCGCCAAGTACGTCGAGCGCCTGCTCGCGGCGGGCCAGGGGGGCACCCGGTGAACCAGCTGAACTCGGAGGCGTTCGTCCTCTTCGGCCAGCACATCCTCTGGTCGGACATGATCGGCAACATCCTCGGCCTGATCACCCTCGCCCTCGGCTGGCGCCGCTCCCTGTGGACCTGGCCGGTGCAGTTCCTCTCCGGACTCGTCCTCTTCGGAGCCTTCTACGGCCATCTGACCGGCAGCGCCGGCAAGCAGGTCGTCGTCATGGCCGTCGCCCTGTACGGCTGGTGGCAGTGGAACCGGAGCAAGGGACGGGCCGCGGACGGCCAGATCACCCCTCGCTTCGCCACCTGGACCGAGCGCGCCGCCATGGCTGGCGCCGCCGCCCTCGGCACGGTCGCCGTCGCCCTCCTCTTCAAGGCCTACCCGTCCCTGTCCTGGGACCCCTGGCCGGACGCCTACATCTTCGTCGGCACCATCGTCGCCATGTACGCACAGGCCCGCGGCATGGTCGAGTTCTGGTTCGCCTGGCTCCTCGTCGACCTCGTCGGCGTCCCCCTCAACTTCGCCAACGGCTACGCCTTCTCCGGCTTCGTCTACGTCATCTACGGCGCGCTCGTCCTGTGGGGCATGCGCGACTGGTGGCTGCGCTCCCGCAAGGGCCCGGCGCAGTCCGCTCTGGAAGGAGCGCCGGCATGAGCACCGCCCCCGTCCTGTACCCCGCCGACGACATCGAGGACTTCGCCCTCGACCCGATCGAACAGGCCGTCGCCGACATCGCGGCCGGCCGGCCGGTCGTGGTCGTCGACGACGAGGACCGCGAGAACGAGGGCGACCTCGTCATCGCCGCCGAGAAGGCCACCCCCGAGATCGTCGCCTTCATGATGAGCGAGTGCCGCGGCCTGATCTGCGCCCCCATGGAGGGCGACGAACTCGACCGGCTCCGCCTCCCGCAGATGGTCGCCGACAACACCGAGTCGATGAAGACCGCCTTCACGGTCTCCGTCGACGCCACCGCCGCGCACGGCGTCACCACCGGCATCTCCGCCTCCGACCGCGCCACCACCCTCCAGCTGCTGGCGAGCGGCACCGCCGAGCCCACCGACCTCGTCCGCCCCGGCCACGTCTTCCCGCTGCGCGCCAGGCCCGGCGGCGTCCTCGTCCGCAACGGACACACCGAGGCCGCCGTCGACCTCGCCCGGCTCGCCGGCCTGCGTCCGGCCGGCGCGATCGTCGAGATCGCCGGCGAGGACGGCCGCATGCTGCGCCTGCCCGAACTGATCCCCTTCGCCCGCAAGCACGGCCTGACGATCATCTCCATCGAGGACCTGATCGCCTACCGCCGCAGCGCCGAGCCCACCGTCCGCCGCGAGGCCGCGACCCGCCTGCCCACCGCCCACGGCACCTTCACCGCGTACGGCTACCGCTCCACCGTCGACGGCGTCGAGCACGTCGCCCTCGTCCACGGCGACATCGGCGACGGCCGCGACGTCCTGGTCCGCGTCCACTCCGAATGCCTCACCGGCGACGTCTTCGCCTCCCAGCGCTGCGACTGCGGGCCCCAGCTCGACGCCGCCCTCCGGCGCATCCAGGCCGAGGGGCGGGGCGTGGTCGTCTACCTGCGCGGCCACGAGGGCCGCGGCATCGGCCTGCTCTCCAAGCTGCGGGCCTACGAACTCCAGGAACAGGGCCACGACACCCTCGACGCCAACCTCGAACTCGGCCTGCCCGCCGACGCCCGCGACTACGCGGCCGGCGCCCAGATCCTCGCCGACCTCGGCGTACGCAGCGTCCGACTGATGACCAACAACCCCGACAAGACGGACGCGCTGCTGCGCCACGGCCTCGAGGTCGGCGCACGCGAACCGATGCCCGTCCAGGCGGGCGAACACAACATCCGCTACCTGCGCACCAAGCGGGACCGGATGGGCCACGACCTGCCCTGGCTGGACACGGCCCCCGTGTCCCCCTGCGGCAACCAGTAACCACAGCACGACAGCAACACGGCACGACAGCAACACAGCACGACAGCAACACAGCACGACAGCAACACAGCACGACAGCACTACGGCACCGAGGAGAGACGTGAGCGGCAAGGGCGCACCGGAACTGTCCGTGGAGAACGTGGGCGACCTGCGGGTCGCCGTCATCGCGGCCCAGTGGCACGAGAAGGTGATGGACGGTCTGGTCGACGGCGCCCTGCGCGCCCTGCACGACCTGGGCATCGACGAACCGACCCTGCTGCGGGTCCCCGGCAGCTGGGAGCTCCCGGTCGTCGCCAAGGGCCTCGCGGGCCGCGGCTACGACGCGATCGTCGCCCTCGGTGTCGTCATCCGCGGCGGCACCCCGCACTTCGACTACGTGTGCCAGGGCGTCACCCAGGGCCTCACCCAGGTCAGCGTGGACACCGGCGTCCCCGTCGGCTTCGGACTGCTCACCTGCGACACCGAGGAACAGGCCCTCGACCGGGCCGGCCTCGACGGCTCCAGCGAGGACAAGGGACACGAGGCGGTGACGGCGGCGGTGGCGACCGCGGCCACCCTCCGCTCAGTATCCGAACCGTGGCGCTAGCCCGGCCGGCACACCGCGTAAAGTGGGCGGCACCATGTCCAAGAAGACGTTCGAGGAGCTCTTCACCGAGCTCCAGCAGAAGGCCGCCACCGGCGACCCCGCCACTTCCCGCACCGCCGAACTGGTCGAGAAGGGCGTCCATGCCATCGGCAAGAAGGTCGTCGAAGAGGCCGCCGAAGTCTGGATGGCCGCCGAGTACGAGGGCAAGGACGCGGCAGCCGAGGAGATCTCGCAGCTGCTGTACCACGTCCAGGTGATGATGGTCGCCCGCGGGATCTCCCTGGACGACGTCTACGCCCACCTCTGAGCCGCACCCGTCCCATCCGTCCCCCACGCATTTCCCGCCCGAACGAAGGAAGCTCGCCTCATGCTGCGCATCGCCGTCCCCAACAAGGGTTCCCTGTCAGGCCCTGCGGCGGAGATGCTGCATGAGGCCGGCTACCAGCAGCGCCGGGAGTCCAAGGAACTGCGGATCGTCGACCCGGAGAACGAGGTCGAGTTCTTCTACCTCCGCCCCCGCGACATCGCCATCTACGTGTCCTCCGGCCGCCTCGACATCGGCATCACCGGCCGCGACCTGCTCATCGACTCCGGCGCCAACGCCGAGGAGATCCTCCCGCTCGGCTTCGCCCGCTCCACCTTCCGCTACGCCACCAAGCCCGGCACCGCGAAGGGCGTCGAGGACCTCGGCGGCATGACCGTCGCCACCTCCTACGAGGGCATCGTCGCCAAGCACCTCGCCGACAACGGCATCGACGCCTCCGTCGTCCACCTGGACGGCGCCGTCGAGACCGCCATCGAACTAGGCGTCGCCGAGGTCATCGCGGACGTCGTCGAGACCGGCACCTCCCTGCGCAACGCGGGCCTGGAGGTCATCGGCGAGCCGATCATGAAGTCCGAGGCCGTCGTCATCCGCCGCACCGGCGCCGGCACCGACGAGCCCAAGGTCCAGCAGTTCCTCCGCCGCCTCCAGGGCGTCCTCGTCGCCCGGACGTACGTGATGATGGACTACGACTGCCGCGTCGAGCAGCTCGAGAAGGCCGTCGCCCTGACGCCGGGCCTGGAGTCGCCGACCGTCTCCCCGCTGCACAACGAGGGCTGGGTCGCCGTCCGCGCCATGGTCCCCGCCAAGGAGGCACAGCGGATCATGGACGACCTGTACGACATCGGCGCCCGCGCCATCCTGACCACGGCGATCCACGCCTGCCGCCTCTGAGGTACCCGCCGACGATGTCCGACCTGCCCACCCTCCCCGTCACCTTCCGGCCGGGCCGCACCCGCGCGGTGCTGCTCACCGCCGGTGTCGTGATCTTCGTCGTGATCTCGGGCGTCTCGCTGCTCCTGGAGCAGCTCGGCCCCGGGGAGCGGCTCAGCTTCGTCGTCACCGGCGCCCTCAGCTTCTGGGTGCTGGCCCAGCTGGCCCGCGTCAAGGTCGTCGCCGACGACTCCGGTGTCACCGTGGTGAACATCGCCAGCCGCAGGCACCTGGACTGGGCGGAGATCCTCCGGGTGAACCTCCGTCCGGGCGACGCCTGGGTGTTCCTCGACCTCAGCGACGGCACCAGCCTGCCCGCGCTCGGCATCCAGCCGGGCATCGCCAGGGAACGCGCCATCGCCGACGCACGCGCCCTGCGGACCCTCGTCGAGGCCCGCTCCCTGCGCGACCCCGAGCAAGATCAGGGCTGACTCGGGGTCGTCCACCCTGCCGCACGGGCCCGTGTCTTGATTAATCTGGTGGCGGAGACGTTTCCCCGACGTCTCCGCCCCTGTCGTGCCGGGCCCGGCGCACAGGGGTTCCTGCTACCCGAGGAGTGACCCTCTCAGGCGATGGACGGTTCGTCCTGTAGTACCTGCGCCGCCCCCTCCCCAGCGGAGGCGGCGGTTTCATGACCATCCCCCTGCTGCTCCTGGCAGCCGCGTTCCTGCTGATCCTGGCCAACGGCTTCTTCGTCGCCGCCGAGTTCGGCCTCGTCACCGTCGAGCGACCGGAGGCCGAGAAGGCCGCCGCCGACGGCGACCGACGAGCCCGTACGGTCGTCGAGTCGCTCAAGGAGCTGTCCTTCCAGCTCTCCGGCACCCAGCTCGGCATCACCATCACCTCCCTCGTCGTCGGGATGCTCGCCGAACCCGCGCTGGCCGAGCTGCTGCACGGCCCGATCACCGCGACCGGCATCCCCGAGGGCGCGGTCTCCGGTGTCGCCGTCGCGGTCGGCATGCTGCTGGCCTCCGCCGTGCAGATGGTGATCGGCGAACTCGTGCCCAAGAACTGGGCGGTGTCCAGGCCCCTCCAGGTCGCGCGCTTCGTCGCCGGCCCGCAGTACGCCTTCGCCCGCCTCTTCCGGCCGGTCATCGCCGGCCTCAACGCCGTCGCCAACCGGCTCGTGCGGGCCCTGGGCGTCGAGCCCGCCGAGGAACTGGCCTCCGCCCGCACCCCCGGCGAACTGGTCTCCCTGGCCCGGCATTCCGCGCAGGCCGGCGCCCTCGAACAGGACACGGCCGACCTCTTCGTCCGCACCCTGTCCCTGGCCGAGCTCACCGCCCAGCACGTCATGACCCCGCGCGTGAAGGTCAGCGCCCTTCAGGCGTCGGCCACCGCCGAGGACGTGGTCAACCTGACCCGCGCCACCGGCCTGTCCCGCTTCCCCGTCTACCACGAGAAGATCGACGAGATCGTCGGCATGGTCCACCTCAAGGACGCCCTCGCCGTCCCCGTCCACGAACGGCTGCGCACCCCCGTCGGCCGGATCGCCCGCCCGGCGCTGCTCGTCCCCGAGACGCTGCCCGTCCGGCCCCTGCTGGCCCGGCTGCGCAGCGAGCAGCCCATCGCCGTCGTCGTCGACGAGTACGGCGGCACGGCCGGCGTGGTCACCCTGGAGGACATCGTCGAGGAGATCGTCGGCGAGGTCCGCGACGAGCACGACGGCGCGGACACCCCGGAACTGGCCGCCGTGCCGCCCGAGGACGGCCGGCCCGCCTGGGACGTCGACGGCAGCTGCCGTGTCGACACCCTGCTGCGGATAGGCCTCGACGTGCCCGAGGGGCCCTACGAGACGGTCGCCGGACTCGTCGCCGACCTGCTGGGCCGCATCCCGGCCGTCGGCGACCGGGCCGAGCTGCCCGGCTGGCGCCTGTCGGTGCGCCGCGTCGGCCACTACCGGGCCGAGCGGGTCCGCCTCGTGCGCACCGGGGCCGTCGTGGAGGCCGCCCGATGAGCGTCCTCCAACTCGCCCTCGCCGCTCTCCTCGTGCTCGCGAACGGCTTCTTCGTCGGCGCCGAGTTCGCCCTGGTGTCGGTCCGCCGCAGCCAGATCGAGCCACTCGGCACCGCCCGCGCCCGCCAGGTCCTGCACGGTCTGGAGCGCCTGCCCCAGATGATGGCCGCCGCCCAGTTCGGCATCACCGTCTGCTCCCTCACCCTGGGCGCGGTCGCCGAACCCACGGTCGCGCACCTGCTGGAGCCCGTCTTCGAGTGGGTCCACCTCCCGCACGGGATGATCCACCCGCTGGGCTACGTCATCGCCCTCGCCGCCGTGGTCTTCTTCCACCTCGTCATCGGCGAGATGGTCCCGAAGAACCTCGCCATGGCGGCCCCGGAGAAGGCCGCGCTGTGGCTCGGCCCGGGGCTGGTCGCCTTCGCCCGGCTGTGCCGTCCGATCACGGTCGCCCTCGGCGCCTGCGCCCAGGGCATCCTGCGCCTGTTCGACGTCGAGCCCAAGGACGAGGTGGAGGCCGTCTTCACCAGCGAACAGCTCAACCGGCTGGTGGAGGACTCCGGCCAGGCCGGTCTGCTCGACCCCGAGGAGCAGGAGCGGCTGGAGGACGCGCTGGAGCTCGGCTCCCGGCCGGTCACGGACGTGCTGCTGCGGCGCGAGTCGCTGGTGACGGTCAGTCCGTCGGTCACCCCCGGCGAGATCGTCGACCTCACCGCCCGCACCGGCTACTCCCGCTTCCCCGTCGCCGCGGAGAACGGCGCCTTCATGGGCTACCTGCACGTGAAGGACGTCCTGGACCTGGAGCACTCCGACCGGGCGGTGCCGCAGCAGGTGTGGCGCTCCATGACGACCCTCCGGGCGGACCTGCCCCTCGACGACGCGCTGACGGTCATGCGCCGGGCGGCGACCCATCTGGCGCAGGTCGCCGACGCCTCGGGCAAGGTGCTCGGCCTGGTCGCCCTGGAGGACGTCCTGGAACTGCTCGTCGGCGAGGTGCGGGATCCGGCCCACCGGGACGTGCCCGAGGTGGTGATGGCCTCGTAGCCCTCGCGCGCGGGCGTGCCGCTTCCGGCGGCGCGCCCGCGCCACGGGCCGGGCGGCCTACAGGGCCGACGGATCCTGCGGTCCCCGGCCCGACAGCACCTCCCCGTACGCCTGCATCAGGTCCGGCAGCCGCAGCGTCGACAGATCGTCCCGGGTCAGGGCCCCGGGATACACCGACAGCCGCAGGTCCCGGTAGGCGCAGCTCTTCTCGTACAGGGTGCGCAGGAACCGCCCGTTGCCCAGCTCGTCGATCCAGCCCTGCTCCACCACGTGCCCGGCGATCGACCGCAGCTCGTCCAGGGCCTCCTCGTCCCACACGTCACCGTTCTCCGCGGCGAGGACCTCGCCGATCGAGGTGAGTTCCAGCGGCCGGTACGACGGGAAGTCGACACGGGACGTGAAGCGGGACGACAGCCCGGGGTTCGCGGCGAGCAGACGGTCCATGCCCTCCGGATAGCCGGCCAGGATCACCACCAGGTGGTCCCGGTTGTCTTCGGCCCGCTTCAGCAGCACCTGGAGTGCCTCGTCGCCGTACGCGTCGCCCTTGCCGTAGCCGGAGTTGGACAGGGAGTACGCCTCGTCGACGAAGAGGACACCGCCCAGCGCGGAGTCGATCAGCTCATTGGCCTTGACCGCCGTCTGGCCGAGGTACTCGCCGACCAGATCGGCCCGCTGGGCCTCCACGAGGTGGTCGCCGCCGAGGAGGCCGAGGGCGTAGAAGACGCGGCCCAGGATACGGGCCACCGTGGTCTTGCCGGTGCCGGAGGGGCCGGAGAAGACGAAATGGCGCTTGGGCGGCTGGACCGGGAGGCCCTGCCCGGCTCTCAGCCGGGCCATGTTCAACTGCGCCGACAACGCCTTGACCTGGCGCTTGACCGGCTCCAGGCCCACCATGCGCTCCAGTTCGGCGAGTGCCTCCTCCAGGAGGACGGGGTCGGTGGGCCCGGCGGGCAGCACCGAGGGCACCAGCGTCCGCTCGCGCACCGCCGGGCCGGTCACCGAGGGGAGGGGGCCGACCGGCGGCAGGTCGCCGGGTTCGGTGAGCTTCAGGTCCCGTCCTTCGGTGCCGAAGAGCGGGTCGAGGACGTCGGGCCCGTCACCGGTGTCCTGGCCGGCACCGGTGAGGGTGATCGGGGCGAGGTCGCCCGGATCGTCGTAGCCGTCGCCCTCGGCGATCGCGGCGAGCCGGGCCGCGGTGTCCATGAAGGCCGGGTCGACGCGGTGGACGGCGCGGTACAGGGGGAGGGCGGCGGCCGAGCGGCCGGTGCCCTCGTGGGCGCGGGCCAGCCAGTAGCGCAGTTCCTTGCGCTGCGGCTGCTCGCTGCGGCAGCGCATCAGCGCCGTCGACAGCAACGGCTCGGCCTGCCCGTACATCTCCAGCCGGACCCGGGCCATGCCGCCGAACAGGCCGGCCTCGATGCCGAGCAGCGGGTCGTCGGCCAGCGGGTCGGTGTGCCGGACCAACTGCTCCCAGTCCTTGACCAGGTAGGCGCGGCAGGCGTGCAGGAAGCGGACCTGCTGGTCGGTGTCGACGGGCGGGAGCCCGGCGAGCGCCCGGTCCAGTTCGGGCACGTGCCGGCCGTCCAGCCAGTGCGAGGCGTGCGCGAGCAGCAGGTCGCGGGGGCTTTCGAGTACCGGTTGCACCCACCAGCCCAGCCAATACCAGGAGTTGAGGGTGCGTCGGTGCCGGGTGCGCTGTTCGCCGAAGCGGTCGCGATGCCGGAACATCCTCAGCAGCGCGGTCGTCGTGTCGACGCGCAGCGCGTGCAGCCCGAGCCAGCCGTCGGCCATGCCGGGATCGATCCGCACCGCGGTGCGGAACTCCTCCTCCGCCTGTGGATACGCGCCCATCGTGTAGGCGTCCACGCCTCGCAGCCAGGCGAGGTCGGCCGGGGCCTCGGGGCCCCGCGTGCCGAAGTCCATCACGTCCCCCACAAACCGTGCCCCCGTCGGTATGCCGCCGGGCCGTCGCCCACCGGCCGCCTTGGTCGAACCGCTGTGCCGCGGACCGGAGTTGCAAGGTGCGCGCAGCAGCTGTCCGTAGGTCGCACCGAGGGCATCGTACCTGCGGGGGTGTCGCCCGCCGAAGGGTGCCGCACAGGACGTTTGGCGTGGTGGGGGCAGAAGGGGCGCAACTGGAGGCGGTGACCCTGGGTGAGCGAACGGCGCCGCGCGGCGGTCGTCCGGGGCGGAGGGCGCCGGACGAGGGCAGAACGAAGCCCCCGATCACGGGGGAACAACCGGGGGCTTCGCGTCCTGGGGCGGCTTGGATTGCCGCACATTGAGAACGTAAGTCCTGTACGGGCCGCCGGTCAAGCAGGGTCGGAGCACTTGGCGAAGTTCGCACGCACGCCCCCTTCACAGGTTCACCACATCGCGGGCGGTCCCTCACCGTGTGTGACGGTGTGGTGCGCTCAGCGCGTTCCCACGGGCCCCGGCAGCATCTCGTACCCCTCGTTCACCTGCCGCACCACCGTGTCGGCGTACGGTCTCGACGGGTCTTCGGCGAAATGACGTTCCTCGGCCCGGACCCATCCGTCCCAGAAGTCCCGCTGTTCCTCCCCGTCCCGTGAACGCCCCCGCGCCCAGGCCTCCTCGCGGGGCAGCTCCATCCACAGCAGGTGCGCCAGGTGCGGCCGCAGGGCGCGGCGGCCCGCGCCGACGCCCTCGACCAGGACCACCGGGGCGGCCGGGAGCGGGCGCGGCGGGCCGAAGCGGCGGGCGTGCCAGTCGTAGGGGGCGTAGCGGGCCGTCGCGCCGGTGCGGAGGGGGGTGATCACCTGGGTCAGCAGACGTCCGGTCCAGGAGAAGGGTTCGTCGTGGCTCGCGATGTCGTCCAGATGGAGAACGGGCGCGTCGCCCAGCGCCTCCGCCAGGCGTCCGGCGAACGTGGACTTCCCCGAACCGGCGTGCCCGTCGACGCCGATCAGACGGACCGGGCCGCAGGACGGGGGCAGCCGGCGGAGCCGGGAGGCGAGCTGGTGGATGGCGGGTCCTGGTGATTCGGGGCGTGCCCCGGGCGGGCTCGGGCGGTGCCGCCCGGGGCCGCGCGCGGGGTGCGGGTCTGCGGCGGGCCAGTCTAGTGCGGTACGGAGGCCGCCCGGCCGCCGTCGTGCCGGGGGCGTACGCCGTGTGCCGTGAGGGGGTGGGTCCAGAGGTGCCGATGCGACGCCGGCGCCGTCAGCGGTGTCGGGCGTGGGCCGCCGGTACGGCGTCCGCCCGGGTGCCGTCGATGGTCCGGACCCGTGTCGCCGGGCGTGGCACGGGCGTCGGTGCTGGCCGGCCCGGCCGCCTGCGGCCATAGTGGGCGCACGCCGTGCACCCGCACGCCCGCACACCGCACACCGGACCCGACCTGATCCGACCTGATCCGATCTGATCCGATCTGATCCGACCCGACCCGCCAGACCCTGGGAGTCGTTCGCCCATGAGCCAAGCCGAACAGCCGTCCTGCGGAGCGGAGCAGCGCTCCGGCGGAATCGACCAGTGTCCCGCGGCGTCCGACCGGCCCACCCGCAGGACCGTCCTCGCCGCCGCGGTCGCCGCGGCCGTCGCGGGGGGCTCGGCCCCGGCGGCCGCCGACACCGTCGGCACCACGGGCCCCGACACGGCCGGCGCCACGGGACCCGAGACAGTCGGCGCCACGGGCTCCGGCACGGTCGGCACCGCCGGCCCCGAGACGGCCGGCGCCGCGGGCGCCGGAGCGGCCGTCGGCCGGCCCGTCGACCACCGTTCCTGGACGACCCTCGCCGACTGGAGCTCCGGAACCGCCCGGGGCACCCGGACGGTCGCGGGGACGCGGCCCGGCGTCGCGATCGGCACCCCCGCCGGCACCGCCGACTACACCGACCCGCACACCGGCACCACCGCCGCCTGGGAGTACGCGACCTGGACCTCCCCGGTCCACCGGCTCACCGTCCCCGCGACCGAGGCGATCGTCTCCTGGAACGCGAGCACCCCGGGCGGCACCTGGCTCCAGGCCGAACTGCGGGCCACCTACTCCGACGGCACGGACACCCCCTGGTACGTCATGGGGCGGTGGGCGTCCGGCGACCAGGACATCCGGCGGACCTCCGTCGACGGCCAGAGCGACGGCAGGAGCACCGTCTGGACGGACACGCTGGCCGTCGACGACGCCTCCACCGGCCTGCGCCTCACCTCGTACCGCCTCCGGCTGACCCTCTACCGCAGGCCCGGTACGAAGCTGACCCCGACCGTGTGGCGGCTGGGGGCGATGGGCTCCGACGTCCCCGACCGCTTCACCGTCCCGGCCTCCGTGCCCGGCGCGGCCGGGGAGCTGAGCGTGCCGCGGTACTCCCAGGAGATCCACACGGGCCAGTACCCCGAGTACGACAACGGCGGCGAGGCCTGGTGCAGCCCCACCTCGTCCCAGATGATCATCGAGTACTGGGGCGGCCGCCTCACCCCGGAGCAGCTCGCCTGGGTCGACCCCGCGTACGCCGACCCGCAGGTGTGCCACGCCGCCCGGAACACGTACGACCACCAGTACGCGGGCTGCGGCAACTGGCCGTTCAACGCGGCCTACGCGGCCACCTTCGAGGGCCTCCAGGGTGTGGTGACCCGGCTCACCTCCCTCACCGATCTGGAGACGCTGATCGCCGCCGGCATCCCGGCCATGACCTCCCAGTCCTTCCTGAAGGGGGAGCTGACGGGCGCCGGGTACGGCACCTCCGGCCATCTGATGACCGTCGTCGGGTTCACCGCGGAGGGGGACGTGATCGCCAACGACCCGGCCTCGCCGAGCAACGCGGCGGTGCGGCGCGTCTACCGGCGCCGCGAGTTCGAGAACATCTGGCTGCGGACCAAGCGGTACAACGCGAGCGGCACGGTCGTCTCCGGCACCGGAGGCGTCTGCTACCTCTACTTCCCGGCGCGTCCGACCGCGGGCCAGCGCACGGCGCTCGCTGCGGTGGGGGTGCACTGAACCGGGCACACGGCGGGAACGCGCTCCCGCCGTGTGAGCAAGCTCTCGACCGCAAAAGCCCTGACCGGTGGCAAGGTGGACAGTCCGGATCCTGTACGCCCGACCTCAGCGAGACACCATGACCGCACACGCAGCCACCGCCTCCCGTACCCGCACCGGCGGCCCCGGGGACGACGGGCCGAAGATCCTCGAACACGTCATGGGATGGGTCCTCGTCGCCGTCGTGGCCATGTTCGTGACCCAGCTCGGACTGCTCTGACGCCGGTGTCCGCGATCTCCGGCGCTGTGATCTGACCCACCGTTCGACCTGACATACTGACGTCGTCCCGCCGACCGTTGAGACCAGGGTCGACCTTGAACATCAGTCACCAGCGTGCCGGTGCCCGTCCCCAGGCGCGCGGCACCGAGCGCTCACTGGCGCGCCGCGCCGAACTCATCGCCATCGGGCGGAAGTTGTTCGCCGACACGTCCTACGACGCGCTCTCGATGGACGACATCGCCCGGCAGGCGCACGTCGCCAAGGGGCTGATCTACTACTACTTCCGGTCCAAGCGCGGCTACTACATGGCGATCATCCAGGACTCCGTCGCGGACCTGGTCTCCTTCGCCGCGAGCGGCCTGGAGCTGCCCCAGGTGGACCGGGTGCACCGCACCGTCGACGGCTATCTGCGCTTCGCCGAGCACCACCAGGCCGCCTACCGCACGATCGTCAGCGGCGGTGTCGGCTTCGACACCGAGGTGCACGCCATCCGGGACGGGGTGCGCGAGGCGATCGTGGCGACCATCGCCGAGGGCGCGTACGGCCGCAGCGACATCCCGCCGCTGCCCCGGATGGGCCTGCTCTCCTGGGTGTGCAGCGTGGAGGGCGCCACCCTCGACTGGATCGACCGCCCCGAGCTCTCCCGCGAGGTCATGGGCGACCTCCTGGTGAAGACCCTGGGCGGCGCCCTGCGCGCCGTCGAGGAACTGGACCCCGCGTTCCCGGCGCCGGAACCGGCGCGCCGGGACTCCTGACCCGCCCCCGGGGCGGAGGCTCGTGGTCCTCCGCCCCGAGTGCCCTCGCGGGTCCGGCCGGCCGATGGCCCTGATCAGCTCACCGCCCGCCGTGTCGCGTGCGCCGATTGGCATGGACGCGAAAACGCGGTGCCCGTGAGCCTATGAGGACTAGACCACTCCGGTCAATGGTACGGACCGATCTCGCCGCCTTCCGGCCGTGCGGGCGGCCGGCTCGGCGGGCATACTCGCAGCGCCCGGCCTCCGCCGGCCGCCGTCGCCCGTGCGGCGCGGGGCGGAGGTACCGGGAGGGTCCAGGGAGGAGAGTGCCGCCATGACCGACCGCTCCCCGCCGCCGGTGGACCGCCTCCTGCCCACGGAGGAGGCCCGCGACCTGCTCGCCCTCGTCCGGGACATCGCCGCCCGCGAGATCGCCCCGACGGCCGCGGCGGAGGAGGCCGCCGGGCACTTCCCGCGCCCGCTGTTCACCCTCCTGTCGGAGACGGGACTCCTGGGCCTGCCGTACGACCCCGCGTACGGTGGCGGCGGCCAGCCCTACGAGGTCTACCTCCAGGCCGTGGAGGAACTGGCCGCGGCCCGGCTCACCGTAGGGCTCGGCGTCAGCGTCCACACCCTGGCCGCCTTTCCGGTCGCCGCCCACGGCACCGAGGCCCAGCGGGCCGCGCACCTGCCCGGGATGCTCGGCGGCGGGCGGCTCGGCGCCTACTGCCTGTCCGAGCCGTCCTCCGGTTCGGACGCGGCCTCGCTGCGGACCAGGGCGGTGCGCGACGGCGACGAGTGGCGGATCACCGGTACCAAGGCCTGGGTCACCCACGGCGGCGTCGCGGACTTCTACACCGTCCTGGCGCGTACCGGCGGCGCGGGCCCGCGGGGGATCACCGCCTTCCTGGTCCCCGGTGACGCCGAGGGCCTGACCGCCGCGCCGCCGGAGCGGAAGATGGGGCTGCGGGGCTCGCCCACCGCCCAGCTCCACTTCGACGGCGTACGGGTCCCCGACGCGCGCCGCGTCGGCGACGAGGGGCAGGGCTTCGCGATCGCCCTGGCCGCGCTGGACTCCGGGCGGCTCGGCATCGCGGCCTGCGCGGTCGGGGTCGCCCGGGCCGCCCTCGACGAGGCGGTCGTGTACGCGGGGCGGCGGCGGCAGTTCGGGCGGCCGATCGCCGACTTCCAGGGACTGCGCTTCCTGCTCGCCGACATGGCGACCCGGGTCGAGGCCGGCCGGGCCCTGTACCTGGCGGCGGCGCGGCTGCGGGACGCCGGCCGGCCGTTCGCGCCGCAGGCGGCCATGGCCAAGCTGCACTGCACCGACGCCGCGATGCAGGTCACCCTCGACGCCGTCCAGGTCCTCGGCGGCTACGGCTACACCGCGGACTTCCCCGTCGAGCGCTACCTGCGTGAGGCCAAGGTTCTGCAGATCGTCGAGGGCACGAACCAGATCCAGCGCATGGTCATCGCCCGTCACCTAGTGGGTCCGCAGACCCGCTGAACTGGCCCGGACGCACCAGCGGGGCCGCCAGACGCGCCCACTCCGGGTCGTGCCGGCCCGGCAGGGTACGGCCCCGGTCGGCCCAGGCGCGCATCACGGCACGGTAGATCGGCGGGTCCGGCGGAACCGATTCTGCGGGCGCCGGGACGTAGAGCTGGCGGTGACGCCCGGGCGCTGTCGAGTAGGTGAGGACCATACCGGGGCAACGCGCGGGCGCGCGTCCGGGTCACCGGCCCGGTCGATCGGGCGTGAGTTCGGAGGGTGCCCCGGGCTCCGTCGCGGCGCAGCGGGGCCGACGGGGGCATCGGTCCGTCGGTCCTCCCGCCGGTCGGCGCGGTGCCTCGGCGCGGGCGCCGTGGGAGCCGGTGCGGACACAGCGGTCCTGCACCACGGCATCCTCAGGTCATGGCAGCCCAGGGCCACGGTGCAGGGCAGTCGACGAAGGCGGGCCGGCTCCGGCCGGGCGGGACGCTCAGGCGGCGTGGCGGCGCGTCGTCGGCACGCGCATCGGGCGCGAGCCCGGGCCGCCGACGTGGGAGAAGGGCTGCATGCGCCAGTCCAGGCCCTGCGGGAGCGTCAGCAGCAGGGCGGTGTCCTGCTCCTGGGGCTCGAAGGACTCGTCCGCGGGGCGCGCCTCGGACGCCGTGCGGCCGGTGCCGGCGCAGACCGTGAGCCCGAACGGGTTCCACGGCGAGGCGCACAGCGCGTGCTCCGGCAGGATCTCCTCGTCCGCCAGCAGCGCGATGGGCTGCGCGCAGTCCGGGCAGATCACCCGGTACATCTCGAAGGTGTCGTACGCGTCGAACTCCTCGTCCCCGTCGGCGAGTTCGGCGTCGAAGCCGTCGGGTTCGACGCCCTCCGGCTCGAGTTCGACGACGACGGGCTGGAACCGCTTGGGCGCGGTACGACCAGGGCGCTTAAGACTCTGCATGGGATTCTCCCCCTCGGGCTGGGCCGTGAAGGCGCTGCGGCCTCGACCACAGCAAGCACTTCCCAGACCGTCTCGGGGGTAATCACGGGAACATCACGAAGCCCGGGCGGGGCTTGTGGTGTTCGTCACATGCCGCGCGCAGGTGCCGGTGCGAACCGGTCCGCCGGGTCCGCCCGCACCTGACCTTCGGTCACATCACGAACCCGTATGACCTGGGCTGCATAGGTATACGGGGAGATCGCGTGCCCTGTAAGTTCTTGCGCCATGGAGGAGCTGGACCGACAAATCGTGCAGCTGCTCGTCAAGGACGGGCGGATGAGTTACACCGATCTGGGCAAGGCCACGGGCCTGTCCACCTCGGCCGTGCACCAGCGGGTGCGCCGGCTCGAACAGCGCGGCGTCATCCGCGGATACGCGGCCGTCGTCGACTCCGAGGCCGTCGGGCTGCCCCTGACCGCGTTCATCTCGGTGAAACCCTTCGACCCCAGCGCCCCCGACGACATCGCCGACCGTCTCTCCGGGGTGCCGGAGATCGAGGCCTGCCACAGCGTGGCCGGCGACGAGAACTACATCCTGAAGGTGCGCGTGGCCACCCCGCACGAACTGGAGGAGCTGCTGGGCCGGCTCCGGGCGCTCGCGGGCGTCTCGACGCGGACGACGGTCGTCCTGTCCACCCCGTACGAGGCCCGGCCGCCGAGGATCTGAGGGGTCCGCGTGCCGGGCGGCCCGGGCGGGGCGCGACACTGTGTCCATGAGTGAGCGCACCCCCGAGCCGAAGACCGTCCTGCTCCGCCGAGGAGAGGTCCACAGCCCCGCCGACCCGTTCGCGACCGCGATGGTCGTCGAGCGCGGCCAGGTCGCCTGGGTCGGTTCCGAGGGTGCGGCGGACGCCTTCGCCGACGGCGTCGACGAGGTGGTCGACCTGGACGGCGCCCTGGTCACCCCCGCGTTCACCGACGCCCACGTCCACACCACCGCCACCGGCCTCGCCCTGACCGGCCTGGACCTGTCGGCCGCGCCCTCCCTGGAGGCGGCCCTCGCCCGGGTACGGGACTTCGCCGCGGCCCACCCGCAGGACAAGGTGCTGCTCGGCCACGGCTGGGACGCCTCCCGCTGGCCCGGCGGCCGCCCGCCGACGCGCACGGAACTGGACGAGGCCGCGGGCGGCCGTCCCCTCTACCTCTCCCGGATCGACGTCCACTCCGCGGTCGTCACCACGGCCCTGCTGGACCTGACCCCGGACCTCGGCCGAACGGACCTTCCGCCGGACCGCCCGCTCACCGCCGACGACCACCACGCCGTACGCGCCGCGGCGTTCGCGGCCGTGACGGCCCGGCAGCGCACCGACGCCCAGCGCGCCGCCCTCGCCCACGCCGTATCCCTCGGCATCGGCTCGGTCCACGAGTGCGCGGGCCCCGACATCTCCTCCGAGGACGACTTCACCGGACTGCTGCGGCTCGCCGGCGAGGAGCCGGGCCCGCGGGTCGTCGGCTACTGGGCCGAGCGGGACGTGCACAAGGCCCGCGAACTCGGCGCCGTCGGCGCGGCCGGCGACCTCTTCGTCGACGGCGCCCTCGGCTCCCACACCGCCTGTCTGCACACCCCGTACGCCGACGCGGCCCACACCGGCCGCGCCTACCTGAGCGCCCCCGAGATCGCCGCACACGTCGTGGCCTGCACCGAGGCCGGCCTCCAGGCGGGCTTCCACGCCATCGGCGACGCCGCCGTCTCCGCCGTCGTGGAGGGCGTGCGCGCCGCCGCCGACACGCTCGGCCCGGCCCGGGTCCGGGCCGCCCGGCACCGGGTCGAGCACGCCGAGATGCTCACCCCGGAGACGATCGCCGGCTTCGCCGAACTCGGTCTGACGGCCTCCGTCCAGCCCGCCTTCGACGCCCTGTGGGGCGGCGAGGACGGCATGTACGCCCGGCGCCTGGGCGCCGACCGGGCCCGCACGCTGAACCCGTTCGCCGCCCTGCTGCGCGTCGGTGTCCCCCTGGCCTTCGGCTCCGACAGCCCGGTCACGCCCCTCGACCCGTGGGGCACGGTCCGCGCCGCCGCCTTCCACCGCACGCCCGAGCACCGCGTCTCCGTGCGCGCCGCCTTCACCGCCCACACCCGCGGGGGCTGGCGGGCGGTCGGACGCGACGACGCGGGCGTGCTGGTGCCGGGCGCGCCGGCGGACTACGCGGTGTGGCGCACGGAGGAACTGGTCGTGCAGGCCCCGGACGACCGGGTGGCCCGCTGGTCCACCGATCCCCGCTCCGGAACGCCCGGCCTGCCCGACCTGACCCCGGGCTCCGACCTGCCTGTCTGCCTGCGCACGGTGGTCGGAGGGCGGACGGTCCACGTACGGCCGGGGGAGTGATCCCCCGGGACGGTGGGCGGAGGATCACCCGTCCGCCCGCCCTCCGGTGATCTTGCCGCTGACCAGCGCATTGACCGAAGACCCGCAGGTCGAACGGCTGTTGACAGGCGACGGCGG
The DNA here is from genome assembly GCF_042888135.1 of Streptomyces sp. NPDC003247. Taxonomy (NCBI): domain Bacteria; kingdom Bacillati; phylum Actinomycetota; class Actinomycetes; order Kitasatosporales; family Streptomycetaceae; genus Streptomyces; species Streptomyces sp. NPDC003247. The sequence goes on along the minus strand of NZ_JBIAPF010000008.1, from coordinate 47,190 downwards.
GGGGCCGATAGGTTCGGCGAGTCCACCACCGGACGCCCCGCCGGGGAACGTCCGCTCACTCGCCGGGGCGCCGCTGGGTCAGGGACGGTCCGCCGCACCGGCGTACCGCCACTGGGAGCCAGGCTCAGCGCCCGCGTCGTGGCGAGGGACCGTTCCGGCCGGTAGGGGAGGTGTGACCCGGATGGGGCCCGGGCGCTCAGTAGACAACGGCTTTCGGTCGACCCGCAGCCAGCGGGTCCCAGGTCGGCCCGAAGAGCGCCGGGCCCCCATCCGCAGCACCCCGGACCACCCCCGTCCGCACTGCACCGGGCCACCCGCCTCCGCAGTAGCCTCGTACATACAAGCCCAAAAGCGCGTACATACCCCGCTTTTCTGAAAACGACACCACCATACGAACGTCCCGTCACGTCGGCGCAGGCGGCGGCCACTATGGTGGTCCCCTGCGTACGGACACGAAGGGGCAGCAGTGAACGACGGCGACGCGACCCGCGCGGCACAGGACCGTGGGAGGCAGTTCGGTCCGCTCGGCAAGGCCTTGGTGATCATCCCGACCTACAACGAGGCCGAGAACATCAAGACCATCGTCGGCCGGGTGCGCGAGGCTGTCCCCGAGGCCCACGTCCTCGTGGCCGACGACAACAGCCCCGACGGCACCGGCAAGCTCGCCGACGAGCTGGCCGCCGCCGACGAGCAGGTCCGGGTGCTGCACCGCAAGGGCAAGGAAGGGCTCGGCGCCGCCTACCTCGCGGGTTTCCGCTGGGGCCTGGAGCACGGCTACGGCGTCCTGATCGAGATGGACGCCGACGGCTCGCACCAGCCCGAGGAACTGCCCCGTCTGCTGACCGCCCTCAAGGGCGCCGACCTCGTCCTGGGCTCCCGCTGGGTGCCGGGCGGCCGCGTCGTGAACTGGCCCAGGTCCCGCGAGATCATCTCCCGCGGCGGCAGCCTCTACTCACGCCTGGCCCTGGATCTGCCCCTGCGGGACATCACCGGCGGGTACCGCGCCTTCCGCCGCGAGACCCTCGAGGGCCTCGGACTCGACGAGGTCGCCTCCCAGGGCTACTGCTTCCAGGTCGACCTCGCCCGCCGCGCGGTCAAGGCCGGCTTCCACGTGGTCGAGGTGCCCATCACCTTCGTCGAGCGGGAACTCGGTGACTCCAAGATGAGCCGCGACATCCTCGTCGAGGCTCTGTGGCGGGTCACGGCATGGGGCGTGGGGGAGCGGGTCGGCAAGATCGCGGGCAAGGGGGAGCGGCAGGAGCAGCCGGCACCGTCCGACGCTCCGCCGTCCGACGGTGCGTCGTCCGACGGTGCGTCGTCGGCCGGCTCGGCTTCCGCGGGTGCGGCTCCCGTCGGCTCGGCTTCCGGGGGTACGGCATCCGGGGCCCCGGCATCCGATGCCTCGGCGTCCGATGCCTCGGCGTCTGGGACATCGGTGTCCGGGAGTGAGGCCTCCGGGGAACCGGTGTCCGAGGAGCCGGCTTCCGGGGGCTCGGCCTCCGACCGTCCGGCTGCCGCCGCGCCCGCTCCGGAGTCCGCGTCGCCGTCGTCGCCCGAGTCGCACAGGAACGACTGATCGTCCTCTTATGCTCCGCTGAGCCGGGCCCAGGCACACTGGGTGCATGACGACTGGCGCTTCGACCCCCTTCCACCCGGCCCGGCCCCGACGCTCCCGCCTGCGGACGGCACTGCCGCTGGGCGTGGCCGCGTGGCTGGTGCTGGAGATCTGGCTGCTCACCGTGGTCGCGGGCGCGGCCGGCGGAGTCACGGTCTTCCTGCTGCTGGTCGCCGGGCTCGTCCTCGGCTCGGTGGTCATCAAGCGGGCCGGCCGCCGCGCCTTCCAGAACCTCAACGAGGCGCTCCAGCGCGGCACGCCCCCGTCCCGGGGCGGTGGCAACGGCCTGATGATGCTCGGCGGTCTGCTGCTGATACTCCCGGGTCTGATCTCCGACGCCCTCGGCCTGCTCCTGCTGCTCCCGCCGGTCCAGAAGGCCGTCGGGCGCTCGGCGGAGCGCGTGGTGGACCGCAAGCTCCGGGAGGCCGGCCCCGGCTCCCTGGGCGATGTCTTCCAGCAGGCCCGGATGCGTCGGCCCGACGGGAAGGTGGTCCAGGGCGAGGTGATCAGGGACGACGAGCGCGGGAGCGACGCAGGCGACGCGGGCGCGGGTCCGCGTCCGCCGCTGACACGCTGACCGCCGGGCGATCGCCGACATGTGATCGCCGCCAGGTGGCGCGTACGGCTCCGGACGGGCCGGCCCCGCACGGGGCGCCGGCCCGTCCGGAGCCGTACGCGTTGCACGACTGAGCGCATACGCCCGGACACACCACGACCGCGGGCGCCGTACGTCTCTCACGTACGGCGCCCGCGGTCATGTCACGTGCGCTGGTGGTCTGGTCCCAGCCCCGCGGGACTACGCCGACTTACGGCTGTCGCGGGGATGGACCGCGAGGTTCATCGCCCCCGACCGCAGAACGGCCAGCCGCTCCTCGAGGACCTCTTCGAGTTCCTCGCGGGTCCGCCGCTCCATCAGCATGTCCCAGTGCGTACGCGCGGGCTTGGCCTTCTTCTCCTCAGGGCCGTCGCCGTCCACGAGGAGTGCCTGGGCCCCGCAGACCTTGCACTCCCACTCCGGCGGGATCTCCGCCTCGACCGAGAAGGGCATCTCGAAGCGATGCCCCTTCTCGCATGCGTACTCCACGGCCTGGCGCGGGGCCAGGTCGATGCCGCGGTCCGTCTCGTAGCTGGTCACCACGAGGCGCGTGCCGCGAAGAGCTCGCTCACTCATGAATCGTGCCTCCCGGGCTTGTCGCCCACAGGACAGGTGTCGCTGTCGTCGTCATCCGGTCAACGTCCGGTCGGCGGTAAAGATTCCCGTTCCGAGTCCCGTCCCGGGTCATGCGTCGCCGTCGTAGCCGCAGCCTTGTCAACCAGTGCAGTACCCACCGGCGCCCGGTTTGTCACATCTGAAAGGAGATGTCACCCAGCGTTTCGGCATCTTTGACGCGCAGTAACGGTACGCCTGGCAGGCCAAACGCGTACACTACCGCCCTTTCGCCCGGAGTGCTAAATCCTTTCCGGTACAGGGTTCCCCGCGTCCCCGATCGCCCGTCGCACCGGGACCCGCGCGAGCAGCGCGAACCCGAGGACGAAGAAGATCACCAACGAGATGATCGCGTCACGGTAGCTCCCGGTCAGCTGGTAGGTGAGCCCGAACAGCAGCGGCCCCAGCCAGCTCATCCCGCGGTCGCTCACCTCGTACGCGGAGAAGTACTCGGCCTCCTTGCCGGGCGGTACGAGATGGGAGAACAGGGAGCGGGACAGCGCCTGGCTGCCGCCCAGCACCAGGCCGATCGCCGCCGCCAGCAGGAAGAAGCCCACCGGCACGCCGGCCGGCAGGAAGTATCCGGCGCCCAGCGTGAGCGTCCACGCCACCAGCGAGCCGAGGATCGTGCGCTTCGCGCCGTACCGGCGGGCCAGGCGGCCCATCGCCAGGGCGCCCACGACGGCCAGCACCTGCACCAGCAGGACGGCGCCGATGAGGGTGGACTGGCCGAGGCCGAGCTCCTCGGAGCCGTAGATCGAGGCCTGGGAGATCACCGTCTGGATGCCGTCGTTGTAGACGAGGTAGGCGAGGAGGAACGCGAGGGTGAGGGGGTGGCGGCGCATGTCGCGGACGGTCGCCGCGAGCTGCCGCAGGCCGGGGGCGGTCGCCTCGCGGGCGGCCGCCGGCCGGTCGCGCAGTCTGCGCAGCGGGACGAGGGCGAAGCCGCCCCACCACAGGCCGGCCGAGGCCAGGCAGACGCGGACGGCCGCCGACTCGGAGATGCCCAGGGCGTCGTGGCCGAGGTACAGCCCCAGGTTCACCACCAGGACCAGTGAGCCCGCCGCGTACCCGAACGCCCAGCCGCGCGAGGAGACCGCGTCGCGTTCCTCGGGCGGGGCGATCTGGGGCAGATAGGAGTTGTAGAGCATCATCGCCACGGACTGGGCCGCGTTCGCGACGACCAGTAGCGCGCCGCCCAGCAGATAGCGGTCGCCGGAGAGGAAGAACATGCCCGTCGTGGCCGCGGCGCCCACGTACGCGGCGGCCCCCAGCAGGGGCTTCTTGCGGCCCGTGCGGTCGGCCGCCGCGCCCACCAGCGGCATCACCAGCACGGCCACGATCACCGACAGGGACACCGAGTACGCGAAGAACGAGCCCGCGCGGACCGGTATGCCCAGCGGGTGCACGTACCCGCCGGCGTCCGCCGCCTCCTCCGCGACCCCGGTCAGATACGGTCCGAGGAACACGGTGAGCACACTCGTCGAGTAGACGGAGCAGGCCCAGTCGTAGAAGTACCAGCCGCGCTGTTCGCGCCGCCGCCCCGCGGCGTCGTCGGCCGCCGTCCGCACGGTGTCGGTGTCCACCGGTGCCCTCGCTTCCCCGCTGAGAGTGGCCGCGCGAGGGACGCGGACCGCGGTACGGCCGGGGTCAGACCCAGACGCCCCGGTCCTCCATGACCTTGCGCAGTGTGTCGATGTGATCGGTCATGATGCCATCGACTCCCAGGTCAAGGAGCCGGTGCATCCGATCGGCTTCGTTGATCGTCCACACGTGCACCTGGAGCCCGCGCGCGTGGGCGGCGCGCACGAAGCGGCGGTCGACGACCTGGATGCCCGACTGCGTCTCGGGCACCTGCGCGGCCACCGCCGACCGGCGCAGCGCGGCGGGCACCCCCCAGGACCGCAGCCGCAGGTTGAGCACGCCCCGGGTGCCGTACGACGTCGCGAGGCGTGGACCGGCCAGCCGCTGGGCGCGCAGCACCCGGGCCTCGGAGAAGGAGCCGACGCACACCCGGTCCCACGCGCCCGCCCGCCCGATCAGGTTGAGCAGGGGATGGAGGGCCGACTCGGCCTTGACGTCCACGTTCCAGCGGACCTCGGGGAAGGTCTCCAGGAGCTCCTCGAAGAGCGGGACCGGTTCCCTGCCGCCCACGCGCGCGTGCCGGACGTCCGCCCAGGGCAGATCGGCGATCCGGCCCGCGCCGTCGGTCACCCGGTCCAGCGTCGCGTCGTGGAAGGCGACGAGCCGGCCGTCGCGCGTGGCGTGCACATCGGTCTCGATGTAGCGGTAGCCCGTCGCGACCGCCTGCCGGAACTGCGCCGCGGTGTTCTCCAGACCGTCCGCGGCCCCGCCGCGGTGCGCGAACGGGATCGGCCCGGGATGGTCGAGGTAGGGATGGCGTACGAGGGTGCTCACGGACGAAGTATCGCCCTGCGGGATGACCCGGTGGCAACGACCGCGCTGCCGGCGGATGCCGGGGGAACGGCGAACACCCGCAGGAAGAGCTGGGCGAGCGGGCCGATCGACACCGCGTACAGCAGCGTGCCGACGCCGACGGTGCCGCCGAGGGCGACGCCGGTCACCACGACCGCCGCTTCGACGGCCGTGCGCATCAGACGGATCGAACGGCCGGTGCGACGGTGCAGACCGGTCATCAGCCCGTCCCGCGGCCCCGGCCCGAAGCGGGCCGCGATGTAGAGGCCGGTGGCCACGCCGTTGAGGACGATGCCGGCCGCCAGGAGCGCCGCGCCGGCGCTCAGGCCGTGCGCCTCGGGGACGAGCGCGAGCGTGCCGTCCATGGCGAGGCCCACCACGAAGACGTTGGAGACGGTGCCGAGGCCCGGGCGCTGGCGCAGCGGGATCCACAGCAGCAGCACCACGGCGCCCACCACGATCGACACGGCCCCGATCGACAGACCGGTCAGCTCGGCCAGCCCCTGGTGCAGCACGTTCCAGGGTTCCAGGCCCAGGCCGGCCCGGACGAGGAGGGCGGAACTGGCGCCGTAGAGCGCCAGACCGACGTACAGCTGGAGCAGTCGGCGGATGAGGCCGCCCTGCGACGGTGGCACGGACAACGGGTCCCCCTGTGGTGGTGGTGGACTGACTCATGACACTCTGTGGCGTGGAAGGAAGAGTCATCCATGGCCAATTCGGGGAAGGTGGACTGATCACCATGGCGCAGTGGACCTCGGCGGTGGGGGCCGCGCAGCTCGCGCGGCTGCTCATGTCCCAGCAGGACCGTCCGGCGGGCCCCGGTACGCGCCGCCCGCCCGCCTACCGCGCGCTCGCCGACGGCATCCGCCTGCTGGTGCTGGAGGGGCGCGTCCCCGTCGCCGCCCGGCTGCCCGCCGAGCGGGAACTGGCGCTGGCGCTGTCGGTGAGCCGTACGACCGTCGCCGCCGCCTACGAGGCGCTGCGCGCGGAGGGCTTCCTGGAGTCCCGGCGCGGAGCCGGCAGCTGGACGGCCGTCCCGGCCGGGAACCCGCTGCCCGCGCGCGGCCTCGAACCCCTGCCGCCCGAGGCCCTCGGCTCGATGATCGACCTGGGCTGCGCGGCCCTGCCGGCGCCCGAGCCCTGGCTCACCCGCGCCGTACAGGGCGCGCTGGAGGAGCTGCCGCCGTACGCGCACACGCACGGCGACTACCCGGCGGGCCTGCCCGCCCTGCGGGCGATGATCGCCGAGCGCTACACCGCGCGCGGGATCCCCACGATGCCCGAGCAGATCATGGTGACGACCGGGGCGATGGGCGCGATCGACGCCATCTGCCATCTGTTCGCCGGGCGCGGTGAGCGCATCGCCGTCGAGTCGCCGTCCTACGCCAACATCCTCCAGCTCATGCGGGAGGCGGGCGCCCGGCTGGTGCCCGTCGCCATGGCCGAGGGGCTCGCCGGGTGGGACCTGGACCGCTGGCGCCAGGTGCTGCGCGAGGCCGCGCCGCGGATGGCCTACGTCGTCGCCGACTTCCACAACCCGACCGGCGCGCTCGCCGACGAGGAGCAGCGCCGCCGGCTGGTCGAGGCGGCCCGGTCGGCGGGGACCGTGCTCGTCGCCGACGAGACGATGAGCGAGCTGTGGCTCGACGCGGACGCCGAGGACGCCGAGGGCGCGGGGATGCCGCGGCCGGTGTGCGGCTTCGACCCGGCCGGCTCGACGGTGATCACCGTCGGGTCGGCGAGCAAGGCCTTCTGGGCCGGGATGCGCATCGGATGGGTCCGGGCGGCTCCGGACGTCATCCGCAGCCTGGTCGCGGCACGCGCCTACGCCGACCTGGGCACGCCGGTGCTGGAACAGCTGGCGGTGAACTGGCTCTTCAGCACGGGCGGCTGGGAGCAGGCCGTGGAGCTGCGGCGCCGCCAGGCCCGCGGCAACCGGGACGCGCTGATCGCCGCGGTGCGCCGGGAACTGCCCGACTGGGAGTTCGCGGTGCCCAGGGGAGGGCTGACGCTGTGGGTGCGCGCCGGGGGCCTGTCGGGGTCCCGGCTCGCCGAGGCGGGGGAGCGCGTGGGGGTACGGGTGCCCTCCGGACCGCGCTTCGGCGTCGACGGCGCCTTCGAGGGGTACGTGCGGCTGCCGTTCACCGTGGGGGGCGCGGTCGCTGAGGAGGCGGCGGCACGGCTGGCCGCGGCGGCACGGATCGTGGAGAGCGGGGGGACCCTGGGGACGGAGGGCCCGCGCACGTTCGTCGCGTAGCCGGCGACTGACCGACCGGGCGTCGGCCTGTGTTCCAGCTGTGGAGCCGCGTCGGTCGACTGCCCCGGCTCCGGGGCTTCGGCCGCTGCCGGGTGTTTCCCTTCCTTACGAGCCCTCGGCGGCCATGGCCTCGGCCGGGACCGGCAGGGTCTCGCCGTCCGCCGGGGTCGAACGGGGCGGCAGCAGGTCCAGCACCGCCTGGCGGTGCGCGTCGCTGGTCGCGTCGTCGTACGGGTCCGGCGTCGCCGGCACCTGGAGGCGGTGCACCGGTCCGGTGCCCAGCCGGGCGTAGCCGCGGCCCGGCGGGACGTGGTCGACGGGGGTGGTGTGCGGGCGGGCGCCCAGGACCGACTCCACGAGGGCGGCCGACGCCGGCCCGAGGACGACCCGCGCGCGCGTGTGCTGCCGTACGGCGTCGCCGAGGGCCTCCAGGCCGTCCAGTTGTTCGGCCACGACCACCGTGACATGGGCCGCGCGGCCGTGCCGGAGAGGGACCTCCAGGAAGGCCCGTGGATCCTTGCGGCCCTCCGCCTCGGCGAGGTGCGTGAACGCCGTGGGACGGTCGAGGAGGAGCCACAGGGGGCGCTTGGTGTCGTCCGGTGGCGGGTTTCCCTCCTGGCGGGCGCTGTTCGCGGCGACGAGCCGGCGTTCGGTCTCCTGCGCCGCCCACTCGAGGCCGGCCAGCACCCCGGCCAGCCCGACCTCGACGCCCAGGACGCCGTCCCGGCCGGTCAGACAGGCGTACTCACCGGTCCCGCCGCCGTCGACGACGAGGACGTCGCCGTACCGGAGGGCCTGGAGGGCGATGGAGCGGAGCAGGGTGGAGGTGCCGCTGCCGGGCTGGCCGGTCACCAGCAGGTGCGGCTCGGTGGAGCGGAGGCCGGTGCGCCAGACGACCGGCGGGACGTCACGGAGTTCCCCGCCGAAGCCGAGGGGGAGCGTGCGCGGGACCTGGGAGGGGTCGGTGAAGCCCAGGACGGTCTCGCCCGGCGCCGTCACGAAGCGCTGGGCGGCGATGTCGGTGGGGAGCGGGTGGAGGACCGTCACGGTGAGCGCGTTGCCCTCCTCGTCCCAGTGGAAGTGGTACTCGCGGCCCCGGCCGGACTTGGCCGCCAGCAGGTGCTCGATCCGGGCGCGCTCCTCGGCCTCGCCGTCCGGGAAGTACGCCGGGTAGGCGACCTCGAGGTGGCTGACACGGCCCGAGCCGTCGAACTCGTACGACGGGAAGGCCTTCTCCCACTCGCCGCCGTGGACGTAGAGGGGAGAAGGGTCCTCCTCCGTCGAGAAGTACGGGACCAGAGCCTCGTACAGCGCCTGGAGTCGCTGGGTCTGCGACTCGTCAGGGCCTTCGGGAGCCGGTGGGGTGCGGTCCCGGCCCTGCCAGGCCGCCGCCGCCATCAGCGTGACGACGGCGAGCAGCGGGCCGTACGGCACCAGGGCCACGACCAGGATCACCGAGGCCGCCAGGCACAGCAGCGGCCCGCGCTTGTCCCTCGGGGTCTCGGCCCACCTGCGCCGCCCGGCAGAGGCCAGCCGGCGCAGACCGCGGGAGACCGTGATCAGCGGATGGAGGACGTCGGTGGCGCTGTCGGCCGCCGTCCGGGCCAGCTCCCGGCTCCGGGCGATCTGCGCGCTGCCAGTGCTCAGGATGCGGGGGAGGGGGCGCCGGGCCACTGCGGTCTCCTGGTGGTGCGTACGGATGGTGGGGGTGCCCCCCGGGACGGAGCTTGTCGGAGTCCTGGGGGAGGACGGCCGGACGGGCGGCGTCAGAACTTGATGCCGCCGAGCAGGCTCGCCAGGCTCTCGCCGCCCGCCTTGATGCTCGGCGCGATGGCCGTACTGGCCAGGTAGAAGCCGAACAGGGCGCAGACCAGGGCGTGCGACGCCTTGAGCCCGTCCTTGCGGGAGAAGAGGAAGACGATGATGCCGAGCAGGACCACGCCTGAGATGGACAGGATCATGTGAGTTCTCCTGGTTCGCGGGGACAGTCACCATGAGTACTTCCAGGATCACAGGATGTATCCATACGATTAAAGGTGCAAATGGGTGAAAACCGGCTGTTTTCCCCCTGATGGCGGAACCCTCGAAGGGCCCTCTGAGCAGGCGGGTTGCGTCGAACGGGTCCGGTGGTGATCTTTGCCTTCGACGGGTCCCGTCATGTGCCCGCCGAGCCAGTACCCTGGCGATTCACCTGAACGGCTGCAACGAGAGGCGGTCCGGCCGATGAGCGAAGCCCCCGACCCCGAGGTCGTGGAGCTGGCGACCAAGATCTTCGATCTGGCTCGCCGGGGACAGACCGAGGCACTCGTGGCGTACGTCGACGCGGGCGTTCCGGCCAACCTCACCAACGACCGCGGCGACACCCTCGTGATGCTCGCCGCCTACCACGGCCACGCCGGCGCGGTGCGGGCGCTGCTGGCCCGCGGCGCCGACGCCGACCGCATCAACGACCGAGGCCAGACGCCGCTCGCCGGGGCTGCCTTCAAGGGTGAGACGGAGGTCGTCAAGGCCCTCCTGGAGGCCGGCGCCGACCCGGCGGCCGGCACCCCCTCGGCCGTCGACACGGCCCGGATGTTCGCGCGCACGGAGCTGCTCGAACTGTTCGGCGCCCAGTGACGCCGGCGCTCCCGAGCAGCCCTGAACAGCCAGGACAAAGGTTTTGAGCAGGTAAAACGACGACCACGGGGGAGGCGGTACAAGGCCGCCGGAAATTTCGGTCGCGGCAGGTTGAGCTGCCGGGTCATCATGACGACGTGATTCACGGACGCGATGGCCGGGCAGGTGTTGCCGCACCGCGCGGGCCGTGATGCGGCCCGCATGGGCCACCGACGAGAGGCAGAGGAAGATGGCTTACAGCAAGCAGGAAACGGCGGGCGCCCCGACGTGTTGTCACGCGGCCAGGTAATGCACGTCCCCGGTTGCGTCGACGCTTGATGTGAGGCTGTTTCCCATGTTCGATCCGGTCATAGCGCCCAGCGGTACGCTGCTCGGCCTGCTCCAGCGGGGCCGCGGCGACGGCACACTGCACGCGCTCACCGCTCCCCGCCCCGAGGCGCTCGCGGCACTGAACCACTGTGTGCTGCGCGACCCCCGCCACGACTGGCAGGTGGAGAACCGCTCCCTGTACTACGCCCGCCTCTACCTCGACCTCGGCGGCGACCTGGGCGAGATCGAGGCGCACCTCTTCGACGTCGAGGACGCCTTCGACACCGACGAGTCCCGCACCGGCCTCGCCCTGGCCGTCCTGGGCCACCTCGCCTCCTACGGCAGGCGGGACGCCCTCGGACTGCTCCGCAGGTACGCGGCCTCGGGGTCCAACTGGGCCTGGGCCCTGGACGAGCTCGCTCTGCGCGACGACGACGCCGGCCTGCGCGCCCTGGCCGCGCCCGTGCTCGCCCGGTTCGGCACCGATGCCGAGGGCGAGGCCGAGCTGGCCACCGCCGTCCGGGACGCCTTCGAGCCCCGGCCCTGGCGGCTGTGGGCCGAGGATCCCCGTGAGTACGTCTCCACGCGCGTGCGTGCCGCCCAGGAAGCCGGCTGCTTCGACCGCTGGCAGCGGCAGATGAGCCCCCCTGGCCCCCGCCCCGGCTGGAGCGTGCAGGCCGTCTTCGAATGGGCCCAGCAGGGCGTCGAACGCGGCGCCGCGCTCCATGTGCCCGCCGCCCGCTGCCTCACCGCCGTGGCCGGGCCCGACGACCGGCCCGAGATCGTGCGGGCGGCCCGGGACGGCTCCGAGGGGGCCCGGTGCACCGCCCTGCGCTACCTCGCCGACAGCGAGGATCCCGACGCGCTGGGCCTGGTCGAGGCTGCCGTGGCCACCGGCTCGGCGGTCGTCGTGGAGGCAGCCGTCGACGCCTTCGAACGCATGCGCGGTGCCGCCGCCGTCGACCGGGCACGGGGCTGGGCGCACCGGCCCGACGCCCTGGGCGCCGCCGCGGGCCGCGTGCTGGCCTGCCGGGGCGGCACCCGCGACAGCGACCTCGTCCTCGCCGCCCTGCGCGAGGCCGTCCGCGGCGAGGGCTGCGACGCGCCCACCCTGTGGACCCTCGTCGACGGCGCCGGACGCCTCGGCATCGTCTGCGCGGCCCCCGTCCTGCGCCATATCTACCGCGAGACGGCGTCCTCCCATCTCCGCGGGCGCTGCGCCCGCGCCCTCGCCGCCACCGACCCCTCCTTCGCCACCGGCTTCGCCGTCGAGTGCCTGTGGGACTGCGAGGAGACCACCCGCGAGATCGCCGCCCGGCACGCCGAGACCGGTGACGCCCGGGTCGTCGAACGGCTGCGCCGGCTCGCCTCCGACCCGGCCGAGGAGGCGGAGGTCCAGACGGCCGTCCGCAGCCGGATCGGACCGGACGCGACGTCTGCCATGTGAACCCGGGCCGAGCCATGCCCGCCGGGTGAACACGGGGTGACCTCCCGGACGGGCGGGCATGGACACCTCCCGACCTGCGAGGGCGCGCAGCGCAACGCTCACGGGACGTTTGTCGTTCGGACAGATCCACTTTGACGCGGCCACGTCCAGCGCGGCGACAACACCGGTATGCGTGTCGTCATCGTGACCGAATCCTTTCCCCCCGATGTGAACGGCGTGGCCCACTGCGCGCTCCAGACCGCCCGGCACCTCGCAGACCGCGGTCACCTCCCGCTCGTCGTCGCGCCGGCCACCGCGGCCGGCAGCGGGACCGACGCCCAGGCGCCGTGCCCCGTCGTCCGTGTGCCCTCCCTCCCGCTCCCGGGCTACCCCCAGGTCCGCGTCGCCCTCCCCAGCCGACGCGTCGCCGCCGCCATCGCCGACCACCGCGCCGACCTGGTCCACCTGGCCAGCCCCTTCGTCCTCGGCGTCCGCGGCATGGCGGCCGCCTCCCGGCTCGGCATCCCGGCCGTCGCCGTCTACCAGACCGACCTGGCCGGATACGCCCGCACCTACATGGGCGCCGGGGAGGCCGCGGCCTGGCGGCGCATCCGGTCCGTCCACGCCGCCGCCGACCTCACGCTCGCCCCCTCCAGCGCGGCCCTGCGCGACCTGGAGACGCACGGCGTGCCCCGGGTCAGACTGTGGGCGCGGGGCGTGGACACGGCCCGCTTCCGCCCCGCGCACCGTGACGAGGCGCTGCGCCGGGAACTCGCCCCGAACGGCGAGGTGATCGTCGGCTACGTCGGGCGGCTCGCACCCGAGAAGCAGGTCGAACTGCTGTCCGGGGTGTGCGGCCTGGACGGCGTACGGGTCGTGGTCGTGGGTGACGGCCCCAGCGGGCCCGGGCTCGCCGAGGCCCTGCCCGGCGCGGTCTTCCTGGGGCGGCGCACCGGCGACGACCTCGCCCGCGTCTTCGCCTCGCTGGACGTCTTCGCCCACACCGGTCCCTTCGAGACGTTCTGCCAGACCGTCCAGGAGGCCATGGCCAGCGGCGTGCCGGTGGTCGCCCCCGCCGCGGGCGGACCGCTGGACCTGGTCGACCACGGGCGCACCGGCCTGCTCGTCCCGCCGCGCGACGCCGCCGCCGTGCGCGACGCGGTGCGCGCCCTCGCCGCCGACCCCGCGCGGCGGGCCGCCTACGGGGCGGCCGGCCGGGCCACGGTGGAGGGCCGCACCTGGGCCGCCGTCGGCGACCAGCTGATCGGCCACTACACGGACGTGCTCGCCGCGCGCCGGCCGGTGGTGGCGGCATGAGCGGAGGAACGCACGGGCCGCTGCGGATCGTCCGGCTCGCCAACTTCGTCGCGCCCGCGTCGGGCGGGCTGCGCACGGCGCTGCGCGAACTCGGCAGGGGCTACCGCGCCGCCGGACACGAACCGGTCCTGATCGTGCCGGGCGAACGGGAGGACGACCGGGAGACCGAGCAGGGCCGGGTGATCACCCTCCCCGGACCGCTGCTGCCCGGCACCGGCGGCTACCGGGTCCTCACCGGCAAGCGGTGCGTCGCCCGGCTGCTGGAGGACCTCGCGCCCGACCGCCTGGAGGTCTCCGACCGCACGACGCTGCGCTGGACCGGCAAGTGGGCGCGCCGCGCGCGCGTGCCCGCCGTGATGGTCTCCCACGAGACCGCGGACGGCGTGCTGCGCACCTGGGGCGTGCCGCAGGAGACGGCGCGCCGGGCCGCCGACGCGCTCAACCTCCGCACCGCGCACACCTACGCGCGCGTGGTGTGCACCACGGAGTTCGCCGAGCGGGAGTTCGTGCGGATCGGCGCCCGCAACGTGGTGCGCGCACCGCTCGGCGTCGACCTGGTCGAACGGCACCCCGCGCTGCGCGATCTCCGGCTGCGGGGGCGCTACGCGCGCGCGGACGAGGCGTTCCTGGTCACGTGCACCCGGCTGTCCGTCGAGAAGCGGCCCGGTACCGCGCTGGACGCCTTGGAGGCCCTGGTACGGCGCGGCCGGCGCGCGGTGCTGGTCGTCGCCGGGGACGGGCCGCTGCGGGGCCGGCTCGAGAGCCGGGCGCGGGAACGCGGACTGCCCGTCGTCTTCCTCGGGCACGTCTCCGACCGGGGCGCGCTGGGTGCCCTCCAGGCGTCCGCGGACGTGTGCCTGGCACCGGGGCCCGCGGAGACCTTCGGGCTCGCCGCGCTGGAGGCCATGGCCTGCGGGACACCCGTGGTCGTGAGCGCCTCGTCCGCGCTGCCCGAGGTGATCGGCGCCGCGGGCGCCGTCGCGGCGGACGACGGGGAGGCGTTCGCGGACGCGGTGGAGACGCTCCTGGCGAAGCCCGTGGCGGAGCGCGGGGAGGCCGCACGCGCGCGTGCGGAGTGCTTCGGGTGGGGGACCGCGGTACGCGCGTTCCTCGCGGCGCACGACGCGACCGTGCTCCCGGGCGCGGTCCTGGACGGGGAGACGCGGGGCATCCGCTCCGGTGGGGGTGCGGGGGAGTCGCCGTCCCGTTCCGACGGGAGTGGCGGGGTGGTGGTTCCGGGCCGGCTCCCGGTGGGGGCGGTGCCGGTGCTTTCTCCGGTGGTGGAGGGGGCGGTGCCGGTGCTTTCTCCGGTGGTGGAGGGGGCGGTGCCGGTGCTTTCTCCGGTGGTGGAGGGGACGGTGCCGGTGCTTTCTCCGGCGGATGAGGGGGTGGTGCCGACGTTTTCCCCGGTGGCCGAGGGGGCGGTGTCGACGTTTTCCCCGGCGGGTGAGGGGGCGGCGGCCGCCCGGTCCGGCGGGCGTGACACGCCGGTCGCGGCCCGGTCCGTGTCAGGGGGGCTGGGATGAGAGCCGTCCGCTTCGTGGCTCTCGGGGACTCGCTCACCGAGGGCGTCGGCGACCCCGTGGGCGGGCGGTGGCGCGGCTGGGCCGCGCTGCTCGCCGGCGGACTGGCCGACCGGGCCGGGGAACCCGTCACGTTCACCAACCTCGCCGTCAGCGGAGCCCAGACGCGGGACGTCCTGGAACGGCAGCTCCCGTCCGGGCTCGCGCTCCGGCCCGACATGGCCTCGGTCCTGATCGGCGTCAACGACACCCTGCGCTGCACCTTCGACATCCACGCCGTCGCCGCCCGCCTCGACACGGTGTACCGCTCCTTCACCGAGCAGGGCGCGGTCCTGCTCACCGCGTGCCTGCCCGACCCGGGCGCCATGCTGGGGCTTCCGGGGGCCCTCGCCCGCCCGCTCGCCCGACGGCAGCGCGCGGTCAACGCCGTCGTCCACGCGCTCTCCGACCGCTACGGGGCCGTCCATCTGCACGCCTCCGAGGGCGCGTGGCTGACGGACCGCGCGATGTGGAGCGCGGACCGGCTGCACCCCGGCGAGCGCGGCCACCGGCAACTGGCGGTGCGGTTCCATGCGCTGCTGGCCGGGGCCGGCCTCGCGAGCGGGACCGCGCCCTCGCCCGAGCCGGAGTTCCCGCCGCCCACACGGTCGGCCGGACTGCGGTGGCTGGCGACCGCCGGCACCGGCTGGGTGGCCCGGCGCTGCACCGACCTGCTGCCCCAGCTGCTGGCACTGGCGGCGGACGAGATACGGCACCGCGCGCGCGGGACGAGCGCCCGGCTCGACCTGCGGGCCGCCGCCGCGGTGTCGGCGGCGCTGGCCGCGCTGTCCGTCGTGGAACGACAGCCGGACACCGCCCGGGCCCCCGCCTCCGCCTGACCGGATGGCGGAGCCGTCGGAGGCGGGCCAGCCGGGGACGGGCCGCCGACGGCCGCCAATGGTGCCGTGCGACGGCCGCCAGTGGTGTCGTACGTCGGCCGCCAGTGGTGTCGTACGTCGGCCTCAGCGGCGGCGAGAGGCGGTGGCCTCAGCGGCGGCGAGAAGCGGTGGCCTCAGCGGCGGTGTGCCGCGGTTGTCAGCGGCGCCGTACGGCGGTGAAGCGGACCGGCGTCCCCGGGACCGCTTGCGCGGCGGACGCGAGGTCGGCCGGACGCACGACCCCGATCACCGGGTAGCCGCCGGTGGTCGGGTGGTCGGCGAGGAAGACGACCGGCCTGCCGTCCGGGGGGACCTGGACCGCGCCCAGCACCATGCCCTCGCTGGGGAGCTCGCCCGGACGGACCCGTTCCAGGGCGGGGCCTTCCGTGCGCAGACCGATGCGGTTGCTCGCGGCCGACACCCGGTACGCACGCGTGGTGAACACGCGGACCGCCTCCGGCGTGAACCAGTCGTCCCGCGGGCCCAGCGTCACCCGCAGCACGAGTTCCGCCGGGGGCGCCGGCTGCGGGGCGGTGTCCACGCGCGCGGGCGGGGCGTGAACCCGCCCCAGGGGCAGGACCGTGCCGTCCGTGAGGGGCGGCGGACCGAGACCGGACAGCAGGTCCGTGGACCGGCTGCCGAGGACGGGCTCGACGGCGACGCCGCCGGACACGGCCACATAGCTGCGCAGCCCCCGGACCGCCGGCCCGACGTCCAGCAGCGCGCCGCCGGGCAGCCGTACGGGCGCGCCCCAGGCGGCCGGCCGGCCGTCGACGGTGACCGCGCACGGCGCGCCGCCGACGGCCACGGTGACCGCCGACCGGGGGCGCAGGGTACAGCCGTTGACCGTCGTCTCCAGGACGGCGGCCTCGGGCGGGTTGCCGACCAGCCGGTTGACGAGCGCCGCGGCGGGCCCGTCCAGGGCGCCGGAGCGGGGCACGCCGAGGTGGGCATGGCCGGGCCGGCCCCGGTCCTGCACGGTGGTCAGGGCACCCGCACGGACGACGGAGAGCGCACGGTCGCTCATGACGCGCCCCTCCCGGAGGCCGAGCCCTCCCGGGCGCTCCCGCCCTCCCCCGAGACCGGTACGAAGCGCACGCGCGTGCCCGGCGTCAGCAGCGCGGCCGGTACGCGCGTGTGGTCCCACAGCACCGCGTCCGTCGTGCCGATCAGCTGCCAGCCGCCGGGTGACGAGCGCGGGTAGACACCGGTGTACGGGCCCGCCAGCGCGACGGATCCGCGCGGGACGGCCGTGCGCGGGGTGGCCCGCCGCGGGACGTCGTAGCGCCCCGGCAGGCCCGTGAGGTAGCCGAACCCGGGCGCGAAACCGCAGAACGCGACCCGGAACTCCGTACCCGCGTGGATGCGGGCCACCTCCCGCTCCGGCACGCCCCAGTGCGCGGCGACGTCCGCGAGGTCGGGGCCGTCGTAGCGCACCGGCAGCTCGACCACCTCGCCGGCCGGCGGGGGAGCGGGCGGGACGGCGGCGGAAGCGAGCTCGCCGGCCCGGCGGACCGGATCGTCCAGGCCGTCGAGGAGGACCGTACGGGCGGCGGGGACGATCTCGCGGACGGTCAGCGAGCCCTCCGCGCGGCGCCGCAGCAGCTCCGCGTGGAGGGCCTGGGCCTCCACGTCCGAGTCCACCTCGACGAGCAGGGCGTCCTCGCCGACGGGCAGTGCCCTCATGCGAAGGCCTCCACCCGGACGCCCGACTGCTCCAGACACCGGCGGACCCGGCGGGCCAGCTCCACCGCGCCGGGGGTGTCGCCGTGCAGGCACAGCGAACGCGCGCGTACCGCGACACGCGCTCCCGAGCGGGAGGTGACCAGCCCCGAGCGGGCCAGACCCACCGACCGTTCGACGACGGCGTCCGGATCGGTGATCACGGCCCCGTCCTGCGCGCGCGGGACGAGCGTGCCCTCGTCGGTGTACGCGCGGTCCGCGAACGCCTCCGTGACGGCCGGCAGACCCGCCTCGGCGGCCAGCGCCAGCACGCGCGAGCCGGGCAGCCCGAGCACCGGCAGCGTGGCGTCGGCGAGGAGCACGCCGTCGACCACGGCGCCGGCCTGCTCCTCGTCGCGCACGATCCGGTTGTAGAGCGCGCCGTGCGGCTTGACGTACGCCACGCGCGCCCCCGCCGCCCGCGCGAAGACCTGGAGGGCACCGATCTGGTACGCCACCTCGGCGGCCAGTTCGGCGGACGGCACGTCCATGGCGCGCCGCCCGAACCCGGCCAGGTCCCGGTAGGAGACCTGGGCGCCGATCGTCACGCCCCGCTCGGCCGCCAGCTCGCACACCCGCCGCATGGTGGCCGCGTCCCCGGCGTGGAAGCCGCAGGCCACGTTGGCGCTGGTGACGACGGACAGGAGCTGCTCGTCGTCGGTCAGCCGCCAGCGGCCGAAGCCCTCGCCGAGGTCGGCGTTCAGATCGATCGCGGTCATGGTTCCAGTCTCTCCTGATCAGGCCACGCGGTACTGCTCGTCGCGGGCGTCGGTGATGAACATCTGCCCCGGCGCGTGGGTGAGGGCGAACGGCGGCCGTGAGGCCGTCACCGCCGCCTGCGGGGTCACACCGCAGGCCCAGAACACCGGGATGTCGTCCGGGCCGGCGTCCACCGGGTCGCCGAAGTCCGGACGGCCGAGGTCCTCGATGCCCAGCCCCGACGGGTCGCCGCAGTGCACGGGGCCGCCGTGCACCGCCGGGAGCAGACTGCTCTCCCGGATCGCCGCCGCCAGGTGCTCGGGCGGCACCGGGCGCATGGACACCACCATCGGCCCGTGCAGCCGCCCCGCCGGACGGCACTGGCGGCTCGTCACGTACATGGGCACGTTGCGCCCCTGCTCGACGTGGCGGATCGGGACGCCCGCCCCGGCCAGCGCCCACTCGAAGGTGAAGCTGCACCCGAGCAGGAACGTCACCAGGTCCTCGCGCCAGTACGCGCGCACGTCCGTCGGCTCGTCCACCAGCTCGCCGTCCCGCCACACGCGGTAGCGCGGCAGGTCGGTGCGCAGGTCGGCGCCCCCGGCCAGCACGGTCGTCCAGGAGCCGGCGTCGGTGACGTCGAGGACCGGGCAGGGCTTGGGGTTGCGCTGGCAGAACAGGAGCATGTCGTACGCCCAGTCCGCGGGCACCGAGATCAGGTTGGCCTGGGTGTGGCCCGCCGCGATCCCGGCCGTGGGCCCCGTCAGCCCGTCCCGGAAGCGGGACCGGGCGACGGCCGGGCTCCACGCGCGCGCGTGCTCGTCGACGACGGCCACGGGGCTGTCCTCCGTGCGGGCCGGACGGTTCACTCCAGCTCCTTCCCGCGCGTCTCCGGCAGCCCCAGCAGCGCCAGGGCCGCGAGGCCGTAGCCGACCGCGCCGAA
The DNA here is from genome assembly GCF_042888135.1 of Streptomyces sp. NPDC003247. NCBI lineage: Bacteria > Bacillati > Actinomycetota > Actinomycetes > Kitasatosporales > Streptomycetaceae > Streptomyces > Streptomyces sp. NPDC003247. The sequence continues at coordinate 28,203 of NZ_JBIAPF010000008.1, read as the reverse complement.
GACCAGCGCACCGCCCACGCCCCAGCTGTCGGCCAGGAAACCGACCGTGGTGGGGAAGACGGCGCCGACGGCGCGCCCGGTGTTGTACGTGAATCCCTGTCCCGTGCCGCGCACCGCCGTCGGGTACAGCTCGCTCAGGAAGGACCCGAAGCCGCTGAAGATCGCCGACATGCAGAACCCGAGCGGGAAGCCGAGGACGAGGAGCAGGGTGTCGGCGCCGCCCGGGATGTTCGCGTACGCCAGGATGCAGACCGCCGACAGCAGGGCGAAGAGCCAGATGTTGCGGCGCCGGCCCAGCCTGTCCGTGAGGTGGCCGCCCGTCAGGTAGCCCAGGAAGGCGCCCGAGATGAGGAACGTCAGGTAGCCGCCGGTGTTGACCACCGACAGGCCGCGCTCGGTCTTGAGGTACGTCGGCACCCAGGTGGCCAGGGTGTAGTAGCCGCCCTGGACGCCGGTGGAGAGCAGGCCCGCGAAGACCGTCGTGCGCAGCAGGGAGCCGCGGAAGATCGCCGGGAAGGAGCCCTTCTCGCCGCTGTGCTCGCGCGCCGCGACGGCCGCCGGCGCGTCCTGCACCCGGCGCCGCATCCACACCACGAGCAGGGCGGGCAGGGCACCGGTCCAGAACATCACGCGCCAGGCCACGTCGTCGCGGAACACCGAGAAGACCAGCGTGTACACGACCGCCGCGAGCCCCCAGCCGACGGCCCACGAGCTCTGGACCGCGCCCAGGGTGCGCCCCCGGTGCCGGGCGCTCGCGTACTCGGCGACCAGGATCGCGCCGACGGCCCACTCGCCGCCGAAGCCGAGGCCCTGCAGGGCGCGGAAGACCAGCAGCGTCCCGTAGGTCGGCGCGAAGCCGCAGGCGACCGTGAAGACGGCGTAGGTGATCACCGTGATCATCAGGGCCCTGACCCGGCCGATCCGGTCGGCCAGCACGCCGGCGAGGGCGCCGCCGATCGCGGAGGCGGCCAGCGTGACCGTGGTGAACAGGCCGCTCTGGCCGCTGTCCAGGCCGAAGTACGCCGCCAGCGCGACCATGCTCAGCGGCAGCGTGAAGTAGTCGTAGGAGTCGAGCGCGTAGCCGCCGAACGCGCCCGCGAAGGCGCGGCGGCCGCGCGGGCCGAGGGCGCGCAGCCAGTCCAGTGCGCCGTTCTCGTCGGCGGGGCCGGCGGCCGGGGAGCGGGTGGTGGTGGCGGTGGCGGTGGACGGGGCCCGCGATGGCGGAGGGGTCGTGCTCATGGAGGCACCTCACTGAGGGATGACGGAGGGTGCTGGGACTGAGCTGTGCCGTGCGGTGGTGGTGCCGGCAGTGCCGTGCGGTGGTGGTGCTGAGCAGTGCCGCGCGGTGGTGGTGCCGGGCCGTGCGGCGATCGTGCGGAGGTGAAGCGTGCTGTGCGCAGCACGGTAGAGGATCGTTGAACGATCCTTCAATACCCCTGTTGTTTCGTCCCTTCGTCTGCGATTGAATTCCGGGCATGGCAGAGCAGCTGACGGGACTGGCCGACGACCGCGCCCTCCTGGGCCGCACCAGCACGGCCGAGCGCGTCTCGGACATCCTCAGGAGCCGCATCGCCGAGGGCTACTTCCCGCCGGGGACACGGCTGTCGGAGGACAGCATCGGCGGAGCCCTCGGCGTCTCCCGCAACACACTGCGCGAGGCGTTCCGGCTGCTCACGCATGAGCGCCTGCTCGTCCACGAACTCAACCGGGGCGTCTTCGTCAGGGTCCTGACCGTCGAGGACGTCGAGGACATCTACCGCACCCGCGCGCTCGTCGAGTGCGCCGTCGTGCGCGGGCTGGGCGAGCCGCCGTACGCGCTCGACGGCCTCGCCGACGCCGTGGCGGAGGGGCAGCGGGCGGTCCGCGAAGATGACTGGAAAGCGCTGGGTACCGCCAACATCCACTTCCACCGGGAACTCGTCGCCCTGGCGGGCAGCGAACGCACCGACGAGCTGATGCGCAGCGTCTTCGCCGAGCTGCGCCTCGCCTTCCACGTCGTGGACGACCCGCGTCGGCTGCACGAGCCGTACCTCGCGCGCAACCGGCAGATCCACCAGGCGCTGCGGGCCGGGAACCGCGCGGAGGCCGAGACACTGCTCTCGGTGTACCTGGAGGACTCCCTCGAACGCGTGGTCGAGGTGTACCGGCGACGGGTCGGCGACGACACGGCGGAGACCGACTGACCGACGCCCTGCCCCCGCGCACCGGCAGTCGCGCCGACCCGGCGCCGGGCGGCGCCGGGCGGCGCCGGGCGGTGCCGATCGGTGCCCGTTTGGGACGGTGTCAGACCGAGGACCTAGTCTGTGCACCGTGACTTCGCCTGCATCGACGGAACGCGTTCCGCCCCAGCTCAGCGCGGGGCCGCGCCCCGCCACGGGCCCGGCCGCCGACGAGGGGCTGGCGCGGCGGCTGCGCGCGCTCGCCTGCACCGCCCCGATCCACGACCTCGACGCACGCAAGGCCAACCTCGCCGGCGAGTACTCGGTGTACGGCATGGCGGAGATCGCCCTCGCCGCCATCGACCTGGTCACCCTCAACATGGACTTCGACACCGGCGCCGACCACGACCAGATAGTGGCCCGCCTCGTCCCCCGCATCGCCGCGCAGGCCCCCCAGCGGCCCGCCGAGGAGCACGAGCGCGTGGCCCGCTGGGTCCTGGAGAACCTCGTCAACGTCGGCAGCGTCGACCGGGGCTTCCGCGCCGTGTACGGCACGTTCGGGCCGGACGGCACCTATGTGCGCCGCGACTACGACTTCAAGCTCCTCGAAGAGGTCCCCGGCTACGGCGGCGCCGTCTACCTCCGCACCACGGACGAGGCCGTCAACGTCCTCGTCGGCGCCCTGGACACCGATGTCACCAGCGCGCAGATCGCCGCCGAGGTCAAGCTGGAGGTCCTCATCCGCCGGGGCCGCCTGGCCGACGCCCAGCTCGCCGCCGAACAGGCCCGCTACCGCACCGTGCAGTACGCGGAGACGCTGCGCCGCGCCCTGGAGGCGACCCGGCGCAACGTCCGCGCGGTGGACTGGCTCAACGCCGTCCCCGACATGATCGCCGAGGCGCTGGACCACGTGGCCGACCGCTACCGCCACGAGAACGCCATCCTCACCAACATCCGCAAGGCCCGCGACGAGTCCGAGGACCCCGAGCACAAGCGGCGCGCCGCCGAGCTGGTCGACATCGTCAAGGACTGCATCCGCAGGCACACACAGTTGCAGTCCCGGCTGCTGGAGGCCGGCCCCCTCTTCCGGGCCGAGCAGGACCGTCAGGCCTTCGCCACCCCGTTGACGACCTCGGGGATCGACCTGTACGGCCACCTCGTCGCGCCCGTGCTCCCGCTGCCGCTGGAGCAGGCGGCCCGGGTCACCGACGCGTTCTTCGCCCGCGGCACCGGGCTGCGCACGCCGGTGTCCGTACGGGTCGGCGACCTCGTCGACCTGCTGCTGACCCCGCCGGTGGAGCGGGAGCACCTCGGGGCGGAGATGCCCGAGCCCGATCTGATCGCGACACCGGACGACAGCCGCTTCAGCGAGGAACAGCTCGCCGCGGCGAAGATACTGCTGGACCTGCCCGCCGACGCCCCCCGCAGGCTGTCGGGGCTGCTGGCGCAAGCCCGCCGGTCCGACCCCGAACTGCCCTACCTGGTCGCCCTGCTGGCGGTCCACGCGGCCAGCCCCCCGGTGGGCACCGCGTACCGGCAGGGCGAGGAGAAGCTGCTGTTCGCCGTGGACGACGGGACGGAGCTGGACGACCCGGAGTTCGGCGGAGCCGACCTCATCGTCGGGACCGCGCTGCTGGACGCCGCGGGGATGGCGGCGGACCGGACGGAGGCAGCGTGATGCGCCACCGCGGCCTCCGTCCGGCCCCGGCGGACCGCGCCCCCGCGACCGAGCGGCACGTCCTCCGGCCCCCCACCCCCGAGTCGACGCGAGCCACCGAGGCGACCGTCCCCGCCCCCGCCGACGAGAACGAGGAGTTGTGTCCGTGACCGAGCACGTCGACCGGAGCGAACCGGAGGCCCCCGCCCCGTCGGCGCACGCCGCCGTCACCCCCGCCGACGCGGCCGACGCGGCCCGGCTCGTCGCCTTCGGACTCCAGCCCAAGCTCCAGCCGGCGCGGGACCAGGAGTACGCGGAACTGCTGCGGCGCCACCGCGAGGACCCCGCGTTCGCCCGCCTCGCCGACGCCGTCGCCGCCGGGCTCGGCCTGATCGTGCTGGAGGTGTCCCCCCGCGCGGGCATGGCCGTCACCGCCGCCGAGGACTCGGTGTTCGCCGTACGCATGGGCGACTACGCACGTCGCACCTCCGCCGACGGCGGAGACCGCTTCCTGCACGGACTCGCGCACCTCGCCGTCGCCGCGATGGCGTTCCCGCGCCCCGAGGACCTGGCCGACGACGGCTACATCGGCCGGGTCAGCGTCAACGGCGTCGACGCCTTCGTACGACAGGCCTGCCGCCGGCTGGAGGAACGGGCCGAGGCACAGGGCGAGAACACCGACCCGGCCAGCGACGCGCCCGGCCTGGAGGCCGCCTGGCGGATCTGGGCCCGGCGCAGCGCCACCGGCGCCACCAAGGACGCGCGCAGACTCGCCGGTTCGACGACCGGCATCGTCGGCAAGGCCGTCGCGTTCCTCACCGACTCCGGCTTCCTCCAGCGCACCGGCGACGACCACGGCGGCACCTACCGGACCACCGCCCGCTACCAGCTCCAGGTCCGCGACATGGCCGGCGCCGCCGCCCTCGCCGAGCTGCTGGAGCTGGGCGTCGTCCCCGTCACCGACGGCAGCCCCACCCTGCTGCCTGCCGAGGACACCGACGACCTGGACCTGGTGGCCGACGCCGGGCTGCCGTTCCACTCCTGAGCCCCACCGCCCTCCCCGATCTGCCGAAGATTTACGAGAGTCCGCCATGTACGAGCTGTCCCGGGTCCGCCTCTACTCCATCGGGCCCGCCGGTGCGCGCTACGCCGACACCGTGCTTGACCTGAGGGGCGTGGGCGACGTCGTGCCCGACCCCGCCCCCACCCAGGCGGAGTTCTTCGAGGAGGAGCCCGTCGGCCCGCCGCGCCGCCCGGCGCCCGCCGGCGTGCTCTTCCTGGAGAACGGCGGCGGCAAGTCCGTCCTGCTCAAGCTGATTTTCTCGGTGATGCTGCCGGGCCACCGCAACACCCTCGGCGGCGCCAGCTCCGGCGTGCTGCGCAAGTTCCTGCTCGCCGACGACTGCGGGCACGTCGCGCTGGAGTGGCAGCACGTCCTGACCGGTGAGTGCGTCGTCGTCGGCAAGGTGAGCGAATGGCGCGGGCGCCAGGTGTCCAACGACCCGCGGAAGTTCGCGGAGGCCTGGTACTCGTTCCGGCCCGGCCCCGGACTGACCCTGGACAACCTGCCCGTCGCCGAGTCCACCGCCGTACGGCCGCCCGTCGAGGGGCAGTCGGGGGCGCAGGGGCGGCGCCGCACCATGAAGGGGTTCCGGGACGCGCTCACCGACGCGGGCAAGGCGTACCCGCATCTGGAGGTGCACTGGGAGGAGATCCACGACCGGTGGATCGAGCACCTCGGCGACCTCGGCCTCGACCCCGAACTCTTCCGCTACCAGCGGGAGATGAACGCCGACGAGGGCGAGGCCGCCGGCCTCTTCGCCGTCAAGAAGGACTCCGACTTCACCGACCTGCTGCTGCGCGCGGTGACCGACACCCGGGACACCGACGGACTCGCCGACCTCGTCGGCGGCTTCGGCAACAAGCTGGGCCGGCGCGCCGAACTCATCGCCGAACGGGACTTCACCGCCGGATCGGTGGACCTCCTCGGGCGGATCGTGGACGCCGCCGACGCACGGGCACGCGCGCGTGACATCCACGCCGGCGCCGAGCGGCGCACCCGCACCCTGGCCCGACGGCTGTCCGCGCGGGGCGTACGGGAACGGGCCCGGGCCGCGGACCTCGCCCAGCGCGTCACCGCCGCCGCCTACGCCGTCACCCACGCGGAGAGCGCACGCGAACGCAGCGCGCTGATCGCCGCCGAACTCGCCTTCCGGCACGCCTCCCTGGCCCTCGCCGCCGCCGAGAAGTCCGCCGCCGTCCAGAAGCGGGAACTCGCCGACGCGCGCACCCTGCACTCCGCCTGGCAGGCCGCCGAGGCCGTGCTCCGCCACCGCGCCGCCGCCGACCGCGTCGCCCGGGTGTCCGCCGCGATCCAGGAGGCCGAGCGGGACGCCGCCCCGGCCCTCGCCGCCCGCGCCAAGGCCGCCGTCGACCTCGTCCGGGCCCTGCACGCGGCCGCCGGCAGCGCCGAGGCCCTCGCCAACGAGGAGGAGGAGCGCTCCGCCGCCCTCCAGGAAGCCGGCGAGTCCGCCCACCGCGACTCCACCTCCGCCGCCACCGAGGCACAGCGCGCCCGCAGCGAGGCCGGACATCTGCGCCAGCGCCTCACCGAGGTCGAGCAGGAGACCGCCGAGGCGGTACGCGCCGGCTGGCTCGACGACAGCGCGCCCGACGCCGACCCCGCCCGCGCCGCCCTCGCCGCCAGCGACGCCGAGAAGACCGCCGTCGCCGCCTGGGACACCGCCCGTGAGGCGGCCCGCCGGGCCGGCGAGCACGCGCGCGAGGCGGCCTCCGCCGAGTCCCGCGCCGAGCTGACCGCGGCCCGCGCCGCCGACGCGGCGACCGCCGCGCACCGCTCGTACGAGGCCGAACGGCGGACCGCCGAGGCGCTGGCCCGCGAGGAACGGCTGACGGAGCTGCTCGGCCTGACCGGCGGCACCCCCCGCCGGATCATCCCGCAGCCCCGCCAGGACCGCGAGACGGACGAGACCGCCCTGACCCCCGAGGAACTGGACCGCAACGCCGACGACCTGCGCACCCTCCTCGACGACACCGTCTCCTCCGCCGAACGGCAGCTCTTCGCGCTGCGCACCGCCGCCGACGACGACTCCCGCATCCTCGGCGCGCTCGGCGACGGCGGCCTGCTGCCGCCCGGCCCGGACGTGCTAGCCACCGTCGAGTTCCTCGGCGAGCACGGCATCCCCGCACTGTCCGGCTGGCGCTACCTCGCCCAGGCCGTCGACCCCGCCGACCACGCGCGCGTGCTCGCCGCCCGCCCCGAACTCGTCGACGGCGTGATCATCACCGACCCCGACTCGCACACCCGCGCGCGTGCGGCGCTCGGCGACGCCGCCCTGCTGCCCCGGTCCGCCGTCGCCGTCGGCACGGCCGCCGCCCTCCTCGCCCCGACGCCGGCGCCCGGCACCGACACCGGCGACGTGTTCCTCGTACCGCCGAACCCGGCCATGCACGACGAGCACGCCGCCGACGAGGAGCGGCAGGCGCTGCGCGCGCGGGCCACGGAGCGCGACGAGGAGATCCGACGGCTCGCGGCCCGGCTCGGCAAGGACCGCGAACTGGCGGCGCGGCTCGCCTCCTGGCGCACGGGCTGCCCCGCGGGCCGGCTGGCCGAACTGGCGCAGGCCGCCCGCGAGGCACGTTCCTTCGCCGAGGAGTCCGAGGCCGAACTCGCCGAGGCACGCACCGTGCGCGCGGAGGCCGACGAGGCCGCCGCCGAGGCCGCGCGGATGCGCGACGAGCGGCAGGAAGCCGCGCAGAAGGCCCGGCGCGCCGCCGACGCCCTCGCCGGACTCGCCTTCCGGCTGCGCGAACGCGCCGGCTGGCAGGCCAAGCTGCGGGAACTGGCCGACGAGGCCGCCGAATCCGAAGCACGCGCACAGGTCTGCCTGGAGCGGGCCCGCGCCGCCGACGAGGACCGCCGCGCCGCCCAGCGCGCCGCCGACGACGCCCGCCGCACCGCGCGTGCGCTGCGCGCCGAGCGCTCCGAGATCGCCGGCGCCCCCGACGACGTACCGGACGACGTACCGGACGGCGGCGCGCAGGCTCCCCTGCCCGCGCTCCGCGAGGCCTACCGGGCCGCCTCCCAGGTGTACGAGAAGGTCGGCGTCGGCGCCGACCTGAGGGCCGAGCAGGCGCGGGCGGAGAGCGACGAGAGCGCGGCCCGCGCCGAGCTGGACCGGCTCAGCAACAAGGTCCGCACCCGCGCCGAACAGCTCCTCCAGTCACCCGACGGCTCCGACGGGCCGTCCCGGCAGGCCGCCGCCGCCCGCGCCGAGGAACTGGTGCAGCTGCTGGAGACCCGCATGTCCAGCGCCAGCGAGCAGCTCGGCCGGCTGCGCGGCGAGGCGGAGCGGCACGCGCCCGAGGACGGCGAGGCCCACACCGAACTCCCCGAGGACCTCGTCCCGCGCGACGCCGAGCACGCACAGGCGCTGCTGCGCACCGCCACGGGCGAACTCGCCTCCCGCACCGACGCGTTGGGCCATGCCCGCGAGGCACACGCCGAACTCCTCGACGCCCACCGGGCCGCCGAGGACGCGGCCGGCGGCTTCGACGAGATCGCCGCCATGCTCCGGGACCTGCTGCGCGAGCACACCCCCGAGGAGGAGCAGGAGCAGCCGGAGACCTACCCCGGCACCCTGGAGGAGGCCCGGCAGTCCGCCGCCGAGGCCCGCCGCTCGCTACGGGGCTGCGCCGCCGATCTGTCCGCCGCCGAAACCTCCGTCCGAGAGGCGAGCGACGTCCTCGTCCGGCACGCCAACTCCACCCGCTACGAACAGGTCCGCACCCCCGCCCGGCAGCAGATCCGCGAGCTGCCCGCCTCCGCGCTGCCCGAGCACGCCCAGAAGTGGGCGGACGCCTTCGCGCCCCGGCTCCGGGTCCTCACCGACGAACTGGAGCAGCTGGAGCGCAACCGCGACTCGATCGTGGACCGGCTGCGCGGACTCGTGGAGTCGGCGCTCGCCACCCTGCGGTCCGCCCAGCGGCTGTCCCGCCTGCCCGAGGGGCTCGGCGAGTGGTCCGGCCAGGAGTTCCTGCGCATCCGCTTCGACGAACCCGACCAGGCGACCCTCACCGAGCGGCTCGGCGAGGTCATCGACGAGGCCACCCGCGCGGCCGTCAAGAAGAACTCCGACCTGCGGCGCGACGGCATGTCGCTGCTGCTGCGGGGCGTGGCGGCCGCGCTCCAACCCCGGGGCGTCGCCGTCGAGATCCTCAAACCGGACGCCGTGCTGCGCGCCGAGCGGGTGCCCGTCGGGCAGATGGGCGACGTGTTCTCCGGCGGCCAGCTGCTCACCGCCGCCATCGCCCTGTACTGCACGATGGCGGCCCTGCGCTCCAACGACCGGGGCCGGGACAAGCACCGCCACGCCGGAACGCTGTTCCTCGACAACCCCATCGGCCGCGCCAACGCGACCTATCTGCTGGAACTCCAGCGGGCGGTCTCGGACGCCCTCGGCGTCCAGCTCCTCTACACCACCGGCCTGTTCGACACCACGGCGCTCGCGGAGTTCCCCCTGGTGATCCGGCTGCGCAACGACGCCGACCTCAGGGCCGGTCTGAAGTACATCAGCGTGGAGGAGCACCTGCGTCCGGGACTGCCGCAGCAGCCCCAGGCGGGGGAGGCGGTGCACAGCGAGATCACGGCGACGAGGATGTACAAGCGCCCGGCGCCCAGCAGCACCTCCTGAGCGAGGCGAGGCCGCGCCGGGTCCTGCCGGACTCCGCCGGATCCCGCGCCCGGCACGCTCCTCGCGTCCCCCCGGCGGGGTGACGACGCTCCGGCGGCCACGGTGCCCGGCAGGGCCCTGGCACCGTGGCCGCCCGGCGGCCTCCGCTCAGGAGTGCGACAACTGCCCGGCGCCGCCGCCCCGCCGGCGTATCCGCTCCTGCGTCCGCTCGACGGCCCGCGCCTGCCGACGGGCGCGGCGCCGCTCGCGCCGCAGCGCCCGTGCGGTGCTGCTCGGGGCCGACACGACGCCGTGCCGCTGGCTCCACACCTGGCGGGTCACCCAGACGTCCAGCGCGGCCCACGTGGCCACCACCGTGCTGACCACGCTGCTGATCACCATGGGGAACGCCAGCCAGGACCCGGCCAGGGTGCACAGGAAGGCGACCATCGCCTGAAGCAGCGTCACCGCGATGACGAGCACCGCGCGCACGGCCGCGGTGCGCACCGGATCGGGAAGCCGGCGCCGCCGCGCTGGCTCCTCCACCCACAGCGGCCGCGGGGCCGCCCGCTCCTCCTCCGTGCCGCGCGCGGCCCCGCCGGCCCGCCCGGCGCCTTGGCGCGCGCCGTCGGACCCCGCGGTCACCGCCGCGTCCCACCCGTCCGCCGCCCCGCGTCCGGTCGCCGGGATGCCGTGATCCCGCGCCCCGGGCGCCTCGGCCTCCCGCAGCGCCGTACCGGGCGCCGCCCCGCCGTCCTCGGGCGCCCCGCGCCGCTCCGCCGTGCCCATCAACGTGTCACTCCCCACCGCCGGCAGACCGCTTGCCCCGGTTCGAAGAACCGGCTCCCCAGTGGCTGCCCGGCTTGCCTTCTTTTACGCCGCCCAGGTGCGGCATGCGGCTCCTGTGGCCGATTCCGCCCCCAATTCCCAATGGATAGGACGCACGACCCACCTCGAAGATTCCCCGATTTCGAAAAGTTCTGGCCAACTCGCCCACGACATCGTTCCGGTACGGCACCTTCCGCAGACGCCGCCCCGGGGAGGCAATCTCCCGCAATGACGGGACAACTCCCCCCGTACCGCTGTGGATCCGGACCACCTGCTTCCGGACGGCGCTGTAAGTTAACTTTGCGTCGGTAGTAGGCTCGCGCCGTTCGTTGACGCACAGATGTGCCCCCGGCCGGTGGGGGTCGGAGCTGGATGTACCCCCGGCCTGTGGGGGTTCGAGCTGGGGGAGGCCATGCGCTTTCGCGGGAAGTCGATCCGCCGGAAGATCGTGGCGCTGCTTCTCGTGCCGCTGGTGTCCCTGATGGCGATCTGGGGCTTCGCCACGGTACTCACGGGCCGCGAGGCGAACCGCCTGTTCACCGTGTCGCACCTCTTCGAGAAGCTCGGCTACCCGATGGAGGACACCGTCCGGGTCGTCCAGCAGGAACGCCGCCAGACCCTGGTCCACCTCGCCGACCCCCGCGCCTCCGACGCGCTCGCCGCGCTGGACCGCACGCGCACCGCCACCGACGAGGCGCTCGCGGAGATCCGCAGGAACGGCAGCGACCCCGACGTGCGCGACGAACTGGACGACGACGACCGCGAGGCCCTGACCGCGGTGCTCGACGCCTTCGACGGCATCGACTCGCTGCGCCGCAGCGTCGAGGACGGCACCGTGTCCCGCGCGCAGGCCCTGGACCTGTACAACAGGCTGATCGCCCCCTGCTACTCCCTGCTGGCCAGGCTGGACGTCGTCGACAGCGTCGAGATGGACAAGCAGTACCGCGCCCTCGTCGGCGTCGCCCGGGCCCGCGAACTGCTCTCCCAGGAGGACGCCCTGCTGGGCTCCGCCCTGGTCGTGGGCCGCCTCACCCGCAACGAGATACGCGCCGTCTCCGACCTCGAGGCACAGCGCGACGTCGTCTACGACATCGGCCTCTCCCAACTGCCCGCCGCGGAGCGCGAACGCTACGAGAGCTTCTGGAAGAACGCCACCACCGCGCCCGTCCGCACGGCGGAACAGGCCGTCGTCGCCACCACGCCCGGCGACATGCCCCGCGGTGTCACGGCACGGACCTGGGACACCGCGGCCGCCAACGTCCTCGACGAACTGGGCACCCTCGACGAGCAGGCGCACGACCGCTACCAGGACCGCGTCCGCCCGGTCGCGGTCGAGGTCATCGTCAAGGCGGTCGTCGCCGGCGTCCTCGGACTGGTGGCCCTGCTGGTCTCCCTCGTCCTGTCCGTCCGCATCGGCCGCGGCCTCATCCGCGACCTGCGCCAGCTCCGGCTGGAGGCCCACGAGGCGTCCGGCGTCCGGCTGCCCAGCGTGATGCGCCGGCTCTCCGCGGGCGAGCAGGTCGACGTCGAGACCGAGGTCCCGCGCCTGGAGTACGACAGGAACGAGATCGGCGAGGTCGGCCAGGCACTCAACACCCTTCAGCGCGCCGCCGTCGAGGCCGCCGTGAAACAGGCCGAACTGCGCGCCGGCGTGTCCGAGGTCTTCGTCAACCTCGCCCGCCGCAGCCAGGTCCTGCTGCACAAGCAGCTCACCCTGCTGGACACCATGGAGCGCCGCACCGAGGACACCGAGGAGCTCGCCGACCTCTTCCGGCTCGACCACCTCACCACCCGGATGCGCCGCCACGCCGAGGGCCTGGTGATCCTCTCCGGCGCCGCGCCCTCGCGGCAGTGGCGCAAGCCCATCCAGCTGATGGACATCGTGCGCGCCGCGGTCGCCGAGGTCGAGGACTACGAACGCATCGAGGTCCGCCGCCTGCCGCGCGTCGCCGTCACCGGACCGGCCGTCGCCGACCTCACCCACCTCGTGGCCGAACTCCTGGAGAACGCCACGGTGTTCTCCCCGCCGCACACCGCCGTCCACGTCCTGGGCGAGCGCGTCGCCAACGGCTTCACCCTGGAGATCCACGACCGTGGTCTCGGCATGGCGCCCGAAGCGCTCCTCGAGGCCAATCTCCGGCTCGCGGAGACCCCGGAGTTCGAGCTGTCCGACACCGACCGGCTCGGCCTGTTCGTGGTCAGCCGGCTCGCCCAGCGGCAGAACGTCCGCGTCTCCCTCCAGCCCTCCCCCTACGGGGGCACGACCGCCGTCATCTTCATCCCCGACGCCCTGCTCACCGACGACATACCCGACACGAACGGCATCGGCTTCCGCCTCGACCGCCCCCGGCCCCCCAAGGAGGGCGAGCCCGCGCAGAACCGCCGCTCCGCCCTGTCCGCCACCCCGGTGCAGCTGCCCGGAGTGCCGGCCGCGCTGCTGGACGGCCCGGTCGAGCTGGAGGCGCCCGTCGACCTGGACGCCCTCGGCGACTTCCCCGCTCCTCTGGAGGACGACGACGACCGAGGCGGACTGTTCCGCCCGCGCCGCTCCCTCCCCCGTACGCAGGACGAGCCGGCCGGCCCGGCCGCCGAACCGCACGGCCGGCTGTCCGACGCCCGTGACGCGGCGGACCGGACCGCTGCCGGCGAACCGGCCGCCCCCGTACCCCTGCCGAGCCGCCGGACGCCCAAACTGGTCAGCTCCCACGGCCGCCCGGTGACCGAGCAGCGCTCCCGCCGCGCGGAGACGGCCGAGAACCCGCCGTCGCGGCCGGGGCCGCGCCGGGCACCGGACGACGACACCCCGGCGCCCCTGCCGTCGCGCCGACGCGGCGCCACGGCCCACATACCCCGGAGCACGGACCCGTCCGAGCGCCCCGTCCGCGGCACGGACCAGCGGCCCCCGTCCCACGACCGCGGCCGCGACCAGCCGCCCCAGTCGCCGCAGTCGTCACAGTCGTCCCAGTCGTCAGCCTGGGGCGTCGACCGGCCGTCGCAGTCGTCCCAGTCGTCAGCCTGGGGCGTCGACCGGCCGTCGCAGTCGTCACAGCCGTCACAGCCGTCCGCCCGGGGTGTCGAACAGCCTTCGCCGCCACGCGCGCGCGGTGCCGTCGAGCCGGCCCGGCCGTCCGCCCGGCGCACCGACGAGCGGTCCCAGCCGCCCGCCCTTCCGCAGCGGACCCGGCAGGCCGCGGTGCCGACGAACGGCCCGGCCGACCCGCCCGGGCACCCGGGCACCCCGCACCGCAGCCCCGCGGACGCCGCACCGGGCGGTCCCGCGACCACCGCACCGGGCCCCGCCGCGGACACCCGACCCGGCGCCCCGACCGGGGCGCTGCCCCGGCGCGTACGGCAGGCGAACCTGGCCCCGCAGCTGCGGCAGGGCCCGGCGCCGCGCGCCGGGAACCGCACCGACCCCGCGGACCGGGACGCCGACGAAGTACGCAGCCGCATGGCTTCGCTCCAGCGCGGCTGGCAGCGCGGCCGCGCGGAGAACGCCGCGGGCGAAGACGCCCACAGCGGCACAGCACCACAACGAACCACAGAGGGGGACGGTCGATGACCGCACCGAAGGCGACCGGCCAGAGCACGACCAGCAACGGCGAGCTGAACTGGCTTCTCGACGAACTCGTCGACCGCGTCGCCAGCATCCGCAAGGCCGTCGTGCTCTCCGGCGACGGCCTGCCGACCGGAGCGTCCAAGGACCTCACCCGGGAGGACAGCGAGCACCTGGCCGCCGTCGCCTCCGGATTCCACAGCCTCGCCAAGGGCGTCGGCCGCCACTTCGACGCCGGGAGCGTCCGGCAGACCGTCGTCGAACTCGACGAGGCCTTCCTGTTCGTCACCGCCGCCGGCGACGGCAGCTGCCTCGCCGTCCTCGCGGACGCCGACTCGGACGTCGGACTCGTGGCGTACGAGATGACGCTCCTCGTGAAGCGGGTCGGCGTACACCTGGGCACGGCGCCGCGCACCGATCTGCCCGCGGGCGGGTAGTGGGATGGCATGAGCACAGACGGTCAGGGAAGAAGCCACTGGTTCGACGACGAAGCCGGACCGGTCGTCCGTCCGTACGCCATGACACGCGGCCGCACCACCAGCGCGGTCCAGCACCGTCTCGACCTGATCGCGGTGGTCGTCGCCGAACCCCACGCGGACGACCCCGACGAGGACCCCTCGCTCTCCCCGGAACACGTCGACATCGTCGGCCTGTGCCGGGAGGAGCCGCAGTCGGTCGCCGAACTCGCCGCCGGACTCGACCTGCCCATCGGCGTGGTCCGGGTCCTCGTCGGGGACCTCGTGGACGCGGAGTTCGTCCACGTGAACCGGCCCGTCCCGCCGGCCGAGCTGCCGGACGAGAGCATCCTGCGCGACGTGATCAACGGCCTCAGGGCGTTGTGAGCAGCGCGGAGACGGGGGTGAGGACGTGACCCGGCGACCACTGCGGGGCACGCGGCGTCCGGGCCGCGCGCCCCGGCCCGCCGGGCCGTCCGCACCCCCGACGGCGGGGGCCACGGCCCACCGCCGCCCTAGACCCCCCATCAAGCAGGAGAAGTGATCGATGATCTTCGGGCGTTCTGAGCGCGGCAAGCCCCCGGTCGAGCCCGTCACGCTCAAGATCCTGGTGGCCGGCGGCTTCGGCGTGGGCAAGACGACCCTCGTCGGCGCCGTCAGCGAGATCAGGCCGCTGCGCACCGAGGAGTACCTCACCGAGGCCGGACGTCCGGTCGACGACCTCACGGGCGTCGAGCGCAAGCACACCACCACCGTCGCCATGGACTTCGGGCGCATCACCCTGCGCGAGGGCCTGGTGCTGTACCTGTTCGGCACGCCCGGCCAGGAACGGTTCTGGTTCATGTGGGACGAGCTGTCCGAGGGCGCGCTGGGCGCCGTCGTGCTCGCGGACACGCGCCGACTGGAGGACTGCTTCGCCGCGGTCGACTACTTCGAGCGACGTTCCATCCCCTTCCTCGTCGGCGTGAACTGCTTCGAGGGCGCGCCCCGTTACCCGGTCGAGGAGGTACGCCGGGCGCTCGACCTCGACGACGGTGTACCGGTCGTCCCGTGCGACGCGCGCGACCGCGGCTCCGTCAAGGACATCCTCGTCGGCGTCGTCCAGCACGCCATGGAGTACGCGGGCGACCGCCGCCGGGCCGTCACCACCTGAGACGCACCCGAGACGCACCCGGGACGCGGGCACGGCCCGTACCCCCGCCGACAGGGGTACGAGCCGTGGCTCGGGGGGCGGCCCGCCCGGCGCCTTTACCCTGGGGCGCTTGCGACGGCCCTAGGGCGCTTCCCACGGAGATCCGTCAGAAGCTCCCTGGCCCCCGCCCTCCTGTACCCAGCCGAAGCTCTTCTCCACGGCCCGGCGCCAGTTGCCGTACTCACGGTCCCGTACCGACGCCCGCATCGGCGGCGTCCACTCGGCGTCCCGCCGCCAGCGCGCCTTCAGCTCGTCGAGGTCGTTCCACACCCCGGTGGCCAGACCGGCCGCGTAGGCCGCGCCCAGGCAGCTCGTCTCCGGGACCCGCGGCCGGGTCACTGGGACGCCGAGCACATCCGCCTGGTGCTGCATGAGCAGGCTGCTCTTCGTCATGCCGCCCTCCACCTTCAGGGCCGTGATCCGCACCCCGGAGTCCCGGTGCATGGCGTCCACGACCTCCCGCGTCTGCTAGCTCACGGCCTCCAGCACCTGCTGGTCGCCGGTGTTCAGCAGCAGGGAACTCCCCGTCCCGTACGTGTTCTTCGCCGTCCCCGCGTCGTAGCAGGCCTGCCCGAACAGCGCCGCCCGCTGGTCGCCCAGGGCCGAGGCGACCGGCACGCCGGGCAGCGGGGTGAAGGGTCTCCAGATCCCTCAGCAGGGTGCGTCCGGCGTTGGTCACGTCGGTCACGTGCCGGCCGCCGTCGAGGCCGCCGGTGAGGTTCCGGACGAGCCGGGAGTCGATGGTGCCGAAGGCGATCTCGCCGCGCCGGGCACGGTTCCTGAGCCCGGGCACGCTGTCGAGCAGCCAGGCCGCCTTGGGTCCGGAGAAGCAACCGGCCGACGGCAGCCCGGTCCGCTCGCGGAAGCGGTCCTGCCCGTCGGCGCCGCCGAGTTCCTCGCAGAGCGCGGCGGTCCTGGTGTCCTGCCACACGATCGGGTTGTGGAGGGGCTTGCCCGTGGCGCGGTCCCACAGCACGGTCGTCCCGCGCTGGTTGGTGATGCCGAGCGCGCTGATCCGCTCCGCCCGCAGCCCGGCCCGGGCGATCGCCCCGGCGACGACCGCCCGCACCTCGGACCAGATCTCGGCGGCGTCGTGCTCCACCCAGCCGGACTTCGGGGAGATCCGGCGGTGTTCGCGCCGGTCCAGCGCGACGATCGCGCCGCTCCGGTCGAAGACGATGCAGCGGGTCGCGGTGGTGCCCTGATGGATCGCGGCGACGTACTTCTGTCCGTTGTCCGTCATGGCCACCCCTTGGGCCGGGTTCGGAAGGCTGCGTCGTACGTCGCGGAGGAGGCCCGCGAGCGCTCCGCCGATCAGCGGACAGACCCATCGCGTGCCCCACGCGCACGTGCCGACGGCGATCCCGAAGATGAGGAGGACGTCCCCGTCGCTCATGGCGGCTCCTAGGCCGGGCCCGGGGCGAACGACTCCGGTGCGCCGGCGTGCAGGTGCGGTTCCCGTCGCTGCTCCGGCCAGGGCAGGGAGGTCCCGCGCCCCGCCCGGCGTCCATGACGAGCGTGTGCCGTCGTAGCCGATTCGCCCCTGGAAGAGCGCGTCCCGGCAGGGGAGCCCCTGGGGGTACGGTGCCAGGTAAGCCGTGAATGTACGGCGATGTCGGCTGACACCGGGAAGTTTTCACCGGCGCTCAGGGACCGTCAAGGAGGGTGACGGCCACGACTGGCGAGAGCCGGGCGGACCGAGGAGCGGCGCCGCGCTCACCCCGGGGGAGAGCCGCCCGCGTCCCCGGCCCGGCTCACCCGGGCCCCTCTCGTCCCCGGCCCGGCTCCACTCCCACCGCGCCCGGCCCGGAAGCGCCTACCGCCCCCGGTCCAGCGGCGCTCGATGTGCCTGGTCCGGTGCTGCTCACCGCGCCCGGCCCGGCAGCGCCCACCGCCCCCGGCCCGGCGACCGCCCCCGGCGGCGCCCCCCTCCGCACCTCGTGCCCCGGCGCCCCCGCGCGCCCCAGCACCCAGCTGGCCCCGCGCAACGCCTTCGCGGCCTTCTTCAGCGGTGCCAGGCAGGCCGCCGCACGGCGATGGTCCGGCACACTGCCCGGCGGGCACACCACCGTCGCCAGCGACAGCGTCACCGGACGCCCGCCCGCCGACCACGGCGCGTCGAGCACCGCGGCGGCCAGCGGATCCAGGTCCTCCGGACCGGCCAGCACCAGGAAGTCGTCCCCGCCGATGTGCCCCACGCGCGTGCTGCCGGACGCCGCGGCCTGCAACGCCCGTCCCACCGAGCGGATCAGCTCGTTCCCGGCGGCGAACCCGGCGCCGTCGTTGACCTGCTTGAAGCGGTCGACGTCCAGCCAGCTCAGCGCGAGGGCCCGCCCCTCCGCGATCCACCGGTCCGCCTCCACGGTGATCGCGTCCGAACCGGGCAGCCGCGTCAGCGGGTTGAGCCCCGCCGCCTCCTCCACCCGCGTCTCGGACAGCGCCCGCACCAGGTCCGCGAGGCGCACGACACCCACGCACCGCCCGTGGCGGTCGACGACCGCCACATCGTCGGAGGTGCGGTCCCGGCCGCCGACGGCGACGACGTCCAGCACCTCCCACGCCGTCGCGTCGATACCCACCGTCCGCGGCGGATCACCGAGTTTGGCCGCGGGCCGGTCGGCGTACAGGGCGTGTCCGTAACGCCCCGACATCGACAGCAGGAAGCGCGAGCGGTGCACCGACCGCAGCGGCACCCCCGCCCGGTCCACCAGCAGCACCCCGGAGACGTCCGGCGACCCGGTCAGCAGCGCCCGCACCTGCCCGGCGGAGGCGGCCGCGGGCAGCAGCGCGGCCGGCCGGACGAACTCCCGCACCGACGGCCCCGACCGGGGCGCCGACACCGTTCCCGAGGTGCGCGGCGGCACGTACACGTCCGCCGCGGGCAGCCGGGCCGGCGGCGCGAACAGCTCACCCTGGGCGAGCTGCGCACCGGCCGACCGGGCCGCCGCACACTGCCGTTCCGTCTCCACGCCCTCGACCGCCAGCAGCGCTCCCAGCTCGTCGCACAGGGTCCGCATCGCCCGTACCGCCGCCGGCCGCGCCAGCAGGCACGCGTCGAGCTTCACCAGGTCCGGCGCGATGTCCGTGAGCAGCCGCAGCGGCACGTCCCCGTCCCCGACACCGTCCGCGCTGATCCGGAAACCCTGCTCCCGCAACGCCGCCAGCGCCTCCAGCAACGCGCGCTGCGGCACGTGCGTGTACGGCGGGACGACGTCGACCGTCACCTCCCACGGCAGCCGCCCCGCCTGGCGCACGGCGTCGTGGAGCGGGGTGAGACCGCCCAGATCGGCGAGGGTGCCGGCGAACACGTTCACCTGAAGGGGGAGCAGGGTCTCCCGGCGCGCGGCGGCCCGTACCGCCGACACGGCCAGCCGGCCGTCGAGTTCGGCGTCCCGCCGGGCCTCCGCCAGGATGTCGCCGGTCTCCGGGCGGGCGAGCACCTCCAGCCCCGCCACACCTCCGGTGACCAGATTGACCACCGGCTGAAAGGCGAAGCGGAGAGTATCCGTCCAGGAGTGCACGGGAGCATGATGGCGCCCCCGACGTGCGCCCAGGCGCAGTTCATGAGACGTTCACGCAGGATTCCCGAACGATCACAGCGCGTGAAAAGCGCAGCTCGAACGCCTGTCCGTGCGCCCGCGAGCCCGACGATCACCGCGACGAAGAGGCCCGGCCCCTCACCGGCGCGACGGACACCGGCAGCGGCCGTCCGCCGATCAGCATCCACGGAACCGGCCGCACACCGCCCTCATGTGATCGGATACAGTCCGCCGCGTGTCCGAGAACCCACACTCCACCCCCAACTCCCCGGCCGGCTCCCACTGTTCGAGCTGCGGAGCGCCCTACGGGGAGGGCGTCACCGGCTGGCCCCGCTCCTGCCCGGCCTGCGCCGCCGTGGCGTACCGCAACCCGCTCCCGGTCGCCGTCGCGCTCCAGCCCGTGTACGACAGCCAGGGCACCTCCCTGGTCGTCATCACCCGCGCCATCCCCCCGGCGCGCGGGGGCATCGCCCTGCCCGGCGGGTTCATCGACGACCGCGAGGACTGGCGGAAGGCCGTCGTCCGCGAACTCCGCGAGGAGACGGGCATCGAAGCCGAGAGCCGGGAGGTGCGCCTCGCCGACGCCATGAGCTCCCCCGACGGCCACCTCCTGATCTTCGGTCTCCTGCCGGAACGCCCCGCGGACCGACTGCCCGCCTCCGCGGCCACGGACGAGACCGAAGGCCGGCACCTCCTGCGCGGGCCGGAAGAGCTGGCCTTCCCGCTGCACACCCTCGCCGCACGCGCCTTCTTCGAGGGCCGCTACGTCTGAGGCGCCCCACCGAGCCCGCGTACGCGCACCGGGTGGGG
Source organism: Streptomyces sp. NPDC003247 (assembly GCF_042888135.1). Lineage (NCBI taxonomy): Bacteria > Bacillati > Actinomycetota > Actinomycetes > Kitasatosporales > Streptomycetaceae > Streptomyces > Streptomyces sp. NPDC003247. Next base: position 8,314 of record NZ_JBIAPF010000008.1, on the reverse strand, counting down.
CGGCACGCCCCCGCCGGCCTCACCCTCCCGCTCGACGACGACCTTCCCGCCCGCCCAGCGGACGACGTACCGCTCGACCTCGGCATCGTCCCGGCCGTCACCGGCGTCCCGCACCACCAGACCGCCCCCCGTCCGCCCCCGGGCGGGCGCCCACACCTCCAGCTCCAGCCCGCCGTCCGCCCCGCGCACCGGCAGGACGGCACCCGCGCGCGCGAGCACCGGAACACGTTCCGGCGGGGCATCCACCAGCACCTGCCCCGGACCCTCGTACGCCGTCCCCGTCGCCGTGTCGTACCAGAGACCCCGCGGCAACCGCACCGCCCGCCGGCCCGCCCCCGGTTCCAGCACCGGCGCCACCAGCAGACAGTCACCCAGCAGGAAGGCGTCCTCGCAGTCCCGCAGCGCCCGCTCCTCGGGCGCCGCCCACCACAGCGGACGCACATAGGGAGCCCCCGTACGCCGGGCGAGATGCGCCAACGTCACGAAGTACGGCAGCAGCCGCCGGCGTTCGAGCAGCGCCACGCGCGCGTGCTCCAGCACGTCGGCGCCGTACTCCCACGGCTCCCCGCACCCCGCGCGCGGACCGGCGTGCGTACGGAACAGCGGCAGATAGGCGCCCAGCTGCAACCACCGCAGGTACAGCTCCGCGGACGGACGGCCGTCACGACTTCCCACACCCGCCCCCGAGTACGGCACCCCGCACAGTCCGAGGCCCAGCACCAGCGACAGGGACGCCCGCAGCCCCGGCCAGCCCGTGGCGACGTCGCCGGACCAGGTGCCGCCGTAGCGTTGCAGGCCGGCCCAGCCGGAGCGCGACAGCACGAAGGGCCGCTCCTCGGGGAGCCGCCCGCGCATCCCCTCGTAACCGGCCCGGGCCATGCACAGCCCGTAGACGTTGTGCGCCTCGCGGTGGTCGCCGCCGCGCCCCTCCAGCGAGTGCCGGGCCGACCGGGGGAGCGTCGGCTCCCCGAAGGCGGTGAACGACGTCGGCTCGTCCAGGCCGTGCCGGAACCCCGCGAACCCCTGCTCGATCCGCTCCGCGCAACGGTCTCCCCACCATGCGCGCACGCGCGCGTCCGTGAAGTCCGGGTACACCGACTCGCCCGGCCCCACCACCCCGTGGACGACCCGCCCGGAGGCGTCCCGCACGAACGCGCCCTCGGCGATCCCGCTGTCGTACACGGCGTCGCCCGGCGTGGCCGGCACCGCCGCGTCGACGACCGACACCAGACGGATCCCGTCCCGCCGCAGTTCCTCGGCGAGCACCGGCAGCTTGGGAAAGCGCTCCTGGTCGACGGTGAACGCCCGGCGGCCGTCGAGGTGGCCGATGTCCAGATGGACCGCGTCCAGCGGCAGACCGTGCTCGTGGTAGCCCGCGACGACCTGCCGCAGCTCCTGCTCGCCCCCGGAACCCGACCGCGCGTGATGGTGGCCCAGCGCCCACGCGGGCGGCAGCGCCGGCGCCCCGGTGAGCGAGGCCCAGACGAACAGCACGCGCGCGGGCGTGCCGACCACGACCCAGCAGCGCAGGGGCCCGCCGTCCATCCGCAGCTGTGACGTCCCGGCCCGGTCGTGCCCCGAGCCGGCCCCCTCCTCGCCCTCCCGCAGGGTCACCGTCCCGTCCCAGGAGGTGTCGTGGAACACCAGATGCGTGCCCGCGTCGGCCACCACCAGCTGCACCGGCATCGTCAGATGCAGCGGGTCGTCCCGGCGGCCCACCGCACGCCCGGGGTCGGTGTTCCACAGCCGGTACGCGCCGTCCCGCAGCCGCGGCCCGGACGTCCGCCCGCCGAGCCCGAAGAACCGCGCGTCGGCCGCCACCTCCGACCGCTGCATCCAGCGGCCCGGACCGCCCTCCTGCGGCTCCCACCAGCGCGGCGGCAGATCACGCCGCAGCGTGACCCCTCCCGGCGTCCGCACCTCGATCGCACCGTGCCGTGAGATCACGACCGTCACCCGCTCGGCGACGACCCGCCAGCCGCCGTCCTTGTCGGGCTCCAGCACCGCCCGGGGATCCGCCTCGGGACACCGCCCCGCCAGCGCGTACGACGGCTCGGGACCGGACCCGTCCCAGCCCCAGAACACGGCCCCGTTCATGGCCACGCGGACGCGCAGCTCCGAGCGGCCGAACCGGACCGTCCCGCCGCCGGGCCCCGGCTCCACCTCCCGCACCTGCCCGGGCACCCGGGCCCGCTCGGCCCCGCGGGCCGGCAGCCCCGCGGCGTCGGCGCGCCGACGCCGCCAGGCGGCCCGCACGGTGCGCAACCCCTGGGCAGCCCCTGCGGAACCGACCGTCTTCATCGAACGCACCAGGTCACGACCGTCCATAGTGCTCACCCTGCCATCTGCCGGGCCACGCGCGCGTGTCGTTCAACTTCCGTTCACCCGTGCCCAGACCACATCTTCACCACTTGAACTGTGTGGCGCCCGCCCTGGTGCGGATATCACTCCCATGGCATCGTCCGTGTCAGCCGCGTCACGCGCACACCCCAGCACGTGCGCGGGTGACGCACACGACGCGCACAGCCCGGGAGCCGCCCCATGTCGACCGTGAACCCCGAGCCGCTCTGGCGGCCCGATCCACAGCGCATCGCCGACGCCCAGGTGACCAGGTTCCAGGCCTGGGCGGCCGAACGCCACGGAGCCCCGTCGGACGGCGGCTACCCGGCACTGCACCGCTGGTCCGTCGACGAACTGGAGACGTTCTGGAAGGCGGTCACGGAGTGGTTCGACGTCCGCTTCTCCACGCCCTACGCGCGCGTGCTGGCCGACCGCTCCATGCCCGGCGCCCGGTGGTTCCCCGGAGCGACCCTGAACTACGCCGAGCACGCCCTGCGCGCGAGCGCCACCCGAGCGGACGAACCGGCCCTCCTCCACGTCGACGAGACCCATGAACCCCGCCCGGTGACCTGGTCCGAGCTGCGCCGCCAGGTCGGCTCGCTCGCCGCCGAGCTCCGCCGCCTCGGCGTCCGCCCCGGAGACCGCGTCAGCGGCTACCTCCCGAACATCCCGGAGGCCGCCGTCGCCCTCCTCGCGACGGCGGCCGTGGGCGGCGTCTGGACCTCCTGCGCCCCCGACTTCGGCGCGCGCAGCGTCCTCGACCGCTTCCAGCAGGTCGAACCCGTCGTCCTGTTCACCGTGGACGGCTACCGCTACGGCGGCAAGGAGCACGACCGCCGCGACACCGTGGCCGAACTGCGCCGCGAGCTGCCCACCCTCCGCGCGGTGGTCCACATCCCCCTCCTGGGCACCGAGGCACCCGAGGGAGCCCTGCCATGGGCGGCCCTGACGGCCGCCGACGAGGACCCCGTCTTCGAACAGGTCCCCTTCGAGCACCCGTTGTGGGTGCTCTACTCCTCGGGCACGACCGGCCTGCCCAAGGCCATCGTCCAGTCCCAGGGCGGCATCCTGGTCGAACACCTCAAGCAGCTCGGCCTGCACTGCGACCTCGGCCCCGGGGACCGCTTCTTCTGGTACACCTCGACCGGCTGGATGATGTGGAACTTCCTCGTCTCCGGTCTCCTCACCGGCACCACGGTCGTCCTCTACGACGGCAGCCCCGGCCACCCCGACACCGCGGCCCAGTGGCGCGTCGTCGAACGCACGGGCGCCACCCTCTACGGCACCTCGGCGGCGTACGTCATGGCCTGCCGCAAGGCCGGCGTCCACCCCGCCCGGGACTTCGACCTGTCCGGCGTGCGGTGCGTCGCGACCACGGGCTCCCCGCTCCCGCCCGACGGGTTCCGCTGGCTGCACGACGAGGTCCGCGACGACCTGTGGATCGCCTCCGTCAGCGGCGGCACGGACGTCTGCTCCTGCTTCGCCGGAGCCGTCCCGACCCTCCCGGTGTACACCGGCGAGCTCCAGGCGGCCGGCCTCGGCACCGACCTGCGGTCCTGGGACCCGGACGGCCGCCCCGTCATCGACGAGGTCGGTGAACTGGTCGTCACCAACCCCATGCCGTCCATGCCGGTCCACTTCTGGAACGACCCCGACGGCCGCCGCTACCACGACAGCTACTTCGACACCTATCCCGGCGTCTGGCGCCACGGCGACTGGATCACCCTCACCTCACGCGGCTCCGTCGTCATCCACGGCCGCTCCGACTCCACGCTCAACCGCCAGGGCGTCCGCATGGGCTCCGCCGACATCTACGAAGCCGTCGAACGACTCCCCGAGATCAAGGAGTCCCTGGTCATCGGCATCGAGCAGCCCGACGGCGGCTACTGGATGCCCCTCTTCGTCCACTTGGCGCCGGGAGCCGTCCTCGACGACGCCCTGCTGAACCGCGTCAAACGGACCATCCGCGAGCAGCTCTCCCCCCGCCACGTCCCCGACGAGATCATCGAGGTGCCCGGAGTCCCGCACACCCTCACCGGAAAACGCATCGAGGTCCCCGTCAAGCGCCTGCTCCAGGGCACCCCCCTGGAGCAGGCGGTCAACGCCGGCTCGATCGACGACCTCGACCTGCTGCACTTCTACGAGGACCTGGCCCGCAAGCGGGCCTGACCCGCACCACAGCCGTTCACCCGCCGTAGGTGCCTCGGACCGGCAGCCACGCCCGCCGAGTCCGAGCACCTGCCCCACACGGCGACACCACCGCTATGACCTGGGCATTCCGCCGACGTCCGGTCGGACGGACGGCCGACCCAGGGCCCGCTGTCAGTGCCTTCGATTACTGTGAGTGAGCATTGATCGACCGTGCACACAGGGGGAACCATGGCACACACCGACCACCGGACCATGCGACGCGTCCTGCGCCGCGAGATCGCCGGCACCATCGGCCTACTCACCGACGAACACGACTTCCGTGCCATGCGGCGCTACCGCAGCTTCACCTTCAACGACCACGCCACCTACCTCCGGCAGGTCGAGGACCTCCTCAGGATCCGCGCCCTCCAGGGCATCCACACCACGGTGGCCCTCTTCGACCCGCAGGAGTACGCCGAGTTCTGCTCGACCAAAGGCCTCGACCCCGACGTCCCGGCCCACCGCACCCGCTTCACCGCCGAACTGGCGACGACCGGCCCCACCCTCCCCTACGAGGGCCAGCCCCTCGCCGAACTCGTGCCCGCCCTCGTCGACGAAGCCGTCCGGCAGGCGACCTGGGAGTACGCGGCCACCCTCCTGGCCCGCCTCGGCCCGTGCGCGAGCTGCGGCGAAGACCTCGGCCGCGCCGCGTTCACCGACGCCTCCGACCTCGTCGCCCGCATCCTCGACACCGCGCCACCGGGCGACCGGCACCTCGTCTGCAGCGTCACGGGCACACCCGAAACCCTCGTCGCCGTCCTCCACGCCGACCGGGCGGCGGACGGCACCACACCCCTCGACGAGGCAGAGGCCCTCGAGTTCACCACCGTCCTGGCCCTCGGACTCGCCACCCGCAGCCCCGGCGGCCTGGTCATGCGCACCAGCGCCCCGGGCACACCGGACCGGGTCTACGGATGGCGACTGCGCGGCGAAGGCCTCGAGCCGCTGACCGCAGGCGAGGTCTTCGACGCCTATTGCACCGACGTCGAGTCCGGAGACCTCATCTCGCCCGAGTCCGGCGTCGACTACTGCGCACCGCCCGACCTCGGCCGGCGGGACGGGGAAGGACCGGTGCCGAACCACCACCACTGACCCACGACGAGGGGCGCTCCCCCTTAAGGAGGAGCGCCCCTCGCTCACCAGCCGTATGCCGCGCCGGTCCGCCTACTCACCGGACAGGACGGCCTGCGCCGCGGTCCGCGCCTCCTCGGCGCTGTCGGCCGCCCGCGCGGCCGCGGCGGCCCGCTCGCACTGAGCCAACGTGTACTTCGCGAGCGTCGCCCGCACATAAGGAATCGACGCAGCCCCCATCGACAGAGAGGTCACGCCCAGACCGGTCAGCACACACGCGAGCAGCGGGTCCGACGCGGCCTCGCCGCAGACACCACAGCTCTTGCCCTCGGCCCCGGCCGCCTCGGCGGACAGCGCGACCAGGTCGAGCAGCGCGGGCTGCCAGGGATCCTGAAGACGCGACACCGCACCCACCTGGCGGTCGGCGGCGAAGGTGTACTGCGCGAGGTCGTTCGTCCCCAGCGACAGGAACTCCACCTCCTGGAGGAGGGAACGGGCCCGCAGCGCGGCCGACGGAATCTCGACCATCGCACCGATCTTCGCCTGCAGCCCCGCCGCCCGGCACGCGTCGGCGAACGCCTTGGCGTCGGCGCGGTCCGCCACCATCGGGGCCATCACCTCGAGGTGGACGGGCAACCCTTCGACGGCCCGGGCCAGCGCCGTCAGCTGGGTCCGCAGGATCTCGGGGTGGTCCAGCAGCGTCCGCAGCCCCCGCACGCCCAGCGCCGGGTTCGGCTCGTCCGCCGGGGTCAGGAAGTCCAGCGGCTTGTCCGCCCCCGCGTCCAGCACCCGTACGACGACCCGGCCCTCCGGGAACGCCTCGAGCACCTGCCGGTACGCCTCGACCTGCTTCTCCTCCGACGGCGCGTTCTTGCTGTCGTCGAGGAAGAGGAACTCGGTCCGGAACAGACCGACTCCCTCCGCGCCCGCCTCCACGGCGGCCGGCACGTCGGCCGGCCCGCCGACGTTCGCCAGCAACGGGACCTTGTGACCGTCGGCGGTGACGCCCGGCCCGGTGGAGGCGGCGAGCGCGGCCCTGCGCTGCGCGGCGGCGGACTCGAGCTGCGCCTTCTTCTCGTCGCTCGGGTTCACGAAGATCTCGCCGGTGCTGCCGTCGACGGCGATCAGCGTCCCCTCGGAGAGCTCACCCGCACCGGGCAGCGCGACGACCGCCGGCACGCCCAGGGCACGGGCCAGGATCGCGCTGTGGCTGGTCGGCCCACCCTCCTCGGTGACGAAACCGAGCACCAGCGTCGGGTCCAGCAACGCGGTGTCGGCCGGCGCCAGATCCCGGGCGACGAGCACGTACGGCTCGTCACTGTCCGGGACACCCGGCATCGGGACGCCCAGCAGACGGGCGACGATACGGTTCCGCACGTCGTCGAGGTCGGCCACTCGTCCGGCCAGGTACTCCCCGGCCGCCGCCAGCAGTTCCCGGTAGGCGGCGAAGGCGTCGTACACGGCACGCTCGGCCGTGCTGCCCACGGCGATCCTCCGGTCCACGTCCGCCATCAGCTCAGGATCCTGAGCCATCATGGCCTGGGCCTCTAGCACCGCCTGTGCCTCGCCGCCGGCCAGATTGCCGCGCGCGATCAGGTCCGCCGCCACGGCTTCGACGGCCTGGCGGGCCCGTCCCTGCTCGCGCTCCGCCTCCTCGGCGGGGATCTGCTTGGCGGGCGGTTCGAGAACCGCCGTTCCCATGTGCCGAACCTCGCCGATCGCCACCCCGTGGCTCACGCCGACGCCTCGCAGCGTTGTCTCCATCTCACCGTCTCCGATAGTGCGGCGGGTCCCGCCGCCGTGGTGGTTGTCCCTGTGTGCCGTCAGGACGACGGCTGCGGCGTCAGTGCCAGGAGAAGAGAACGTCGCCCGTCTTGAGGTCGCCGTCCTCACGGAGCTCGACCAGGGCGTCGGCGGTGGCCTCCAGCGCCACGACCGGGCACACGGCCGACTTGCCGGCCTCTTCCACCGCGGCCGGGTTCCAGCGCACGATGCCCTGTCCACGCGTCACGGTGTCGCCCTTGTTGACGAGGAGCTCGAATCCTTCGCCGTTGAGCTGCACGGTGTCGATGCCGAGATGCGTGAGCACCCCGTGCCCTTCGGCGTCCACCACGACGAAGGCGTGCGGGTGGAGGGAGACGATGACCCCGTCCACGGGTGCGACGGCCTCGGAAGGCTCGCGCACGGGATCGATCGCGGTCCCCGGGCCGACCATGGCCCCGGAGAAGACCGGATCCGGCACGGCGGCCAGTCCGATGGCGCGTCCTGCCAGCGGGGACGTCACGGTGGTCATGGGAAGCCTCCCAGGGGTGGAGATGTATGTGGGCCGTCACTCTTGGTCCCGGACCGTGCCCTGTGCAGCAGGGTATGTCACATGAAGTACGGGTTCCGCTCAGGTGATCACGGTCGTGGTCTAGACCACCACTCTAATGGATTTGCAAGTGTTGCGCGCCCCCCTGTACAGTCGTACTCCTGCTTGAGGGTGAGCGACGCGATCAAGCGCGCTTAACCGAGCAGCATCCAACTTGTCAGATCCTCATCTCTGGGTCGACTTCTGCATGTCCGCAGGAGGGTGGTCAGAGAGTCGGAGAAACCCTGATAGAGTCGGAAACGCAAGGCCGAAGGGAAAAGCCCGGAGGAAAGCCTGAGAGAGTCTCTCGGGTGAGTACAAAGGAAGCGTCCGTTCCTTGAGAACTCAACAGCGTGCCAAAAA